>NZ_JAHWFK010000005.1 GCF_019710575.1 Paractinoplanes polyasparticus
GGCGTCACGACCGGTCCGGCGTCACGACCGGTCCGGCGTCACGACCGGTCCGGCGTCACGACCGGTCCGGCGTCACGACCGGTCCGGCGTCACGCCGTAGACGAGGCGCAGGATCGCGTCGGTCAAGGTGTCGAGCAGTTCGTCGTCGGGGTAGGCGGCCGGGTGGGCGTAGGCCTCGGCGAAGGTGACGCTCCGCAGGTTGACAGCCATGGTCGCCAGCAGCGCGGGGCGGCCCATGACGGTGAGACCGGCGCGGGCGTCGCGTTCGATGCGGCGGCTGAACGCCGTGCAGCCCTCGGCCACCAGGCGGTCGCGGATCTGCATGACGTCGGGGCCGGGGTCGGGGTTGATGAAAGCCTCACGCAGCCAGCGGCCGTCGATCTTCCAGCGGACCAGCGCCCGGCTCAGGCCCAGCCGCAGGGCCTTGCGGTCGAGGCCGTCGGAGGCCAGCCACTCCGCCATCTCGAGATCGTTCTCGCCGATCACCTGGTCGACCAGCGCGGCCAGCAGAGCCTGCTTGGACTCGAAGTAGAAGTAGAAGCCCGAACGAGCGATGCCCGCCGCTCCGGCCAGCTCGTCGATGGTCACCTGGCTGATCGGCTTCTCCCGGAACACGAGGCGGGCGGCGGCGAGCAGGGCGCGCTCACGCTGATCGCCCTTGGTGGGTCCGCGGCGGCTTCCGATGGCAGGCACGGGCCGATCCTACAACCCCGTCGTCGAAGGAAATCGACGTCACATCCCGCTTTTTCGACACTGTGTTGAGAATCGTCGCCGACGCGTCTAGCGTTCGCGTCATGCCGTCCATCTCACCGTCCCGGCTCGTGCTGCCGGTCGCGTGCTACGCCGTCCTGCTGGTCTCGGCTCTCCAGACCCTCGTCGTGCCGGTCATCGCCAACATCCGGGCCGACCTCGGCGTCTCAGCCACCGCGGCCAGCTGGGTGGTGACCGCCAACCTGCTCGCCGCGGCCGTGCTCACACCCGTGCTCGGCCGGCTCGGAGACCTGCACGGCCGGCGCCCCGTCATGATCGGCATCCTGGTCGTGGTGCTGGCCGGCTCGCTGCTCGCGGCCACCACCACCAGCCTGCCGCTGCTCCTGCTGGGCCGGGTCGCCCAGGCCGCCAGCTTCGGCCTGTTCCCGCTCTCCATCGGCGTGCTGCGCGAGGAACTGCCGCCGGCCCGCCTGACCGGCGCGATGGCTCTGGTCAGCGGCATGCTGGCCGTCGGCGCGGGCGCCGGCCTCACCGTCACCGGCCTGCTCATGCGAAACGGCGGCGACTACCACCAGCTGTTCTGGCTGGCCACGGCCCTCAGCGTCATCGGCCTGGCCGGCGTGGCCGCCCTCCCCCGCCGCGCCGCCGCCGCCACCGGCCGCCTCGACCTGATCGGCGCCGGGCTGCTGGGCCTCGGCCTCGTACTGCTCCTGCTCGCACTCCAAGAGGGCAACGGCTGGGGCTGGGGCTCACCGCAGGTGATCGGCCTGCTGGTGGCCGCCGTCGTCGTGCTGACCGCCTTCGTGCTGATCGAACGCCGCATCAGCCAGCCGCTGGTCAGCACCCGCATGCTGACCCACCGCCCGATCGTGGTGGCCAATCTGGCCGGGATGTTCCTCGGCTTCTCGATGTTCGCGGTCTTCCTGGCAGTATCGAGCCTGGTCCAGACCCCGCCGACGGCAGCCGGATACGGCTTCGGCTCGACGGTCCTGGCCGCCAGCCTGGTCTACCTGCTGCCCGGCAACGCCAGCGGCATCGTCACAGCCCCGCTGGGCGGCCGGCTGGTGTCCCGCTTCGGCGCAAAAGCCACCCTGGTCGCGGCAGCCGCAGTGGCCGGAGCAGGCTTCGCGATGCTGGCCGCGCTGCACGACGCCACCTGGGAGGTGATCGTCGGCGCGCTGCTGGTCAACACGGGCGTGACCTTCGGCTACGCAGCACTGCCGGCCCTGCTGATCGAGAACGTGCCGCCCGCCGAGACCGGCATCGCCAACAGCGTGAACTCGATCGCCCGCACGGTCGGCATGTCCCTGGGCACCGCCTTCGTGGTCACGATGGTGACCCGCAACCTGGTGCCCGGCACTCCCCTTCCCCACGAGAGCCAGCTGGTCGGCGTCTTCGTCACAGGCGCGGTACTCGCCGCGGCCGCAGCAACCCTGATCGCCCTGGGCCTGCCGCACCGCCGCCCAGCGCCAATCTCCACGCTGGAGGCCGAAGAGGAGGCCGTACTCGGTGCCGCGGGCGTCGACATCCCGGCCGGCCTCGGCTCCACAACACGCTAGCCACCTGGAACGGGCGCCATGCTCCGGCGGCCGTTCCCGCGCCTCGCCGTTCCCACCCGCTCAGCAGATGGAAGGCCGGGCCGGGCCGCCCCACGCAATCCACGAGACGATGTAGCTGGTCGTGCCGCGCCGGCTGCACCAGCCTCACGAGAGGCGCTTGCCACTCAAACCGGCCACCACGACCAGTTCTGCGGGACCAGACCTTCGAGACGCGGAGGCACAAGCCGACCACCACGATCAGCCACGCCAGATTGCGAGATGCGTGCCTGCGGGCCGACAGCGGGGCCTTGAGGTGTGGGGCCGTCAACCGTTCACTCTGTCGCGGTGCGAGACAGGCGGATCGGCCGACGCGCCGCGACCGATCGCGTGACTCTCCATCGGGCCTGGTTTGTCTCGGGCGTCACGACCAGAGGAACTCGGCCATTGCTGTGGTGGTGTGGAGGTCGTGGTTGGTGCGGCCGACCAGCCTGGGCGCCGGGTGGGGGCCCGGGACCGTATGGCCCGCGCCGCGGGCGGTGAAGAGGCGGACGGGTGCGTGTCCGGCCTGGTGGTGGTCTGTGCGGCTGAGTGAGGCGGAGATCTCCACCGTCGTCGGCGGGGCCGTGATGCCGTTGCGGGCGGCGAAATAGGCGGCGGTCTCGGGCGCGGAAAGCATCTCGCCGCCGACCTTGAAGGCGAGGCGGGCCCAGGCCGCCATTTCGCCGCCCTCGTAGGGCACGATCCGGTCGGCCGTGCCATGCACGATCAAGACCGGTTTCGGTACGACGGGGAGGCCGGGAACGAGAAAGTTCGAGGGCGCGGGCTGCTGGGCCGCGATGATGGTCGCGCCGGCGATCAGGTCGGGGCGCTCGTGCAGCAGCCGCACCACCATCCCGCCGCCGTTGGAGTAGCCGGCCGCGTAGACCTCGCGCCCGTCGGCGTGGTGTTTGACCACGGCCTCGGCGAATGCCACGTCGTCGACGCCGGCCAGGCGGGCCGGAAAGCGACTGGCGACGCGCGCGTCATTCCAGTTGCCGCGGAAGCCGTCGAGGTAGGCCACAGCCGTTCCCGGGATGGCGTCGAACACCCCACCGGTGAAGGAGCGGAACTTGGCGGCGTTCTGCGTCGAGCCGTGGAAGACCAGCAACAGGCGGTCGTGTCCGCCGTCCGGCTCGATCAGGGTGTAACTGCGGGTGCGCCCCGCCGCGTCGATCTGCATGGCAAGCCCCTCGCCGTTCGCGGATGACCTATCCGTTTCAGCGTAACAGCATCCGGATGGACTATCCGGTTATCCTGGTCACCGTGACCCGCAGAGACGCCGCCCGCAATTGGCAGAACATCGTCGACACCGGCCGCGCGTTCCTCGACGAGGACCGTCCGCTGCGACTCAACGAGGTCGCCCGCGAGGCGTCGATCGGCGTGGCTACGGTCTACCGCCACTTCCCCACAGCCGAGGCGCTGCTCGAAACGCTCGCCCGCCCCAGCCTGGAGAAGCTGGTCGCCGACGCCGAGGCCTCCTTGCGCGGCGACGACGACGAATGGGCCGCGTTCGCCGGCTTCCTGACCGCCGGCATCAACGCGCAATTGGCAGACCCCGCTGTCCAACCGGTTGTCGCCGCCGCCACACACGAGCTGCCCGAAACCGCCGAACTGGTGGCCCGCCTCAACGCGCTGACCGGCGAACTGCTGGCCTGGGTGCACGCCGCGGGCCGGATCCGCCCGGAGGTGCAGCGGGCCGACGTGATCCGGCTGATGTGCGGCGTGGTGTTCGCAGCCACGGTGCACGCCGCGCCGTCCGAGCGCCCGGCCTTGACCCGCCGCTATCTCAACGTCGTACTCGAAGGCCTGTCACTACGCGATGCAAGTGGCCAGGGGCGCGGCGGCGACGGCCAGGGCGCTGAAGACGAAGGACAGGCCGCGGCGGACCGGCATGCGCAGCCGTGAGCGGCTTTGCTCGATGGTGACGTCGGTGGCGCTGAAGGTGTGGACCCATGGCGCAGAGCAGTAGCGGCGGCACTGACAGCCGTTGGCGATACGTGCCGGCCCGCCCCGGCCTAGGGTGCTCGACCTCAACCACCCCGCCGGCCGCAGATTGGCGCGCCGGGAACTATTTGACCGCCACCTCCAGCCACTCCAGCGGTCCCCGCAGCCGCTGACCGCCGCCTTCAGAACGTTCGCGACCGCCACGGAGCCTCGCGGCCGCCGCGTCCAGCCGCTGACGCCTCGCCGCGGAACCTCATGACCGGCGCTTGTAACAACCCGCCGACCCGCCATGGACGCTCAGCCGCCGCCTGAAGCCACTCGTCGTCCGGCGCATCGAGTTGCCTAAAGGCTTTAGTCAAGTGCACAATGGCTTTAGGAAGGAGCGCACATGGCACGAGCGGGACTGACGGCGGAGCGGGTTACCCGGGCCGGCGCCGAACTGGCTGATGAGTTGGGCTTCGAGCAGGTGACGCCCTCGGTCGTCGCACGGCACTTCGGGGTGCAGGTGGCGAGCCTGTATTCGCACGTTCGCAATGCGGAAGACCTGCGTGTCCGCATCGCTCTGCTGGCGCTGGAAGAGATGGCCGACCGGGGGGCTGAGGCGTTGGCCGGGCGCGCCGGGAAGGACGCGCTGGTTGCGCTCGCCACCACCTACCGCGACTACGCGCGCGAGCATCCCGGCCGGTACGCCGCGGCTCAGCTGCGGCTCGACCACGAGACCGCCCTGGCCAGCGCCGGGCCCCGGCACTCGGCCATGACGCGGGCGATCCTGCGTGGCTATGAGCTGGCCGAGCCCGACCAGACTCACGCCGTCCGGCTCATCGGCAGCGTCTTCCACGGCTACATCACCCAGGAGTTGGGTGGCAGCTTCGACCACAGCAAACCCGGCCCCCAGCAGTCGTGGGAGCGCATCCTCGACGCGCTCGACGCCCTGCTGCACCACTGGCCCCACGAAGGACGACAATGATCACCACCCCTGTCACGGCCGACCTGATCCGCGGCGCCGTCGAGCTCGAGCAGACCACCCACGGCCTGTTGCCGCACCGGCTGCCCGCCTGGGCGCGGGCCCAGGGCAACGACCCGCAACTGGCTACGGCCGAGGCGCAACCTTCCGGCGTACGGCTGGTGTTCCGCACCAAAGCGGCAGTCATCGAACTCGTCACCGCACCGACCAAGCTCGTCTACCGCGGCGCTCCGCCCCGGCCGGAAGGCGTCTACGACCTGTACGCCGACGGTGTTCCCGCCGGCATGCAGACCGTGACCGGCGGCACCACCATCACCATCGACCTCGCCACCGGGGCGGCGGAAGCCGAGCACGGTGAGCCCGGCCGCGCCCGGTTCGAGGGCCTGTCCCCCACGCTCAAGACGGTCGAGATCTGGTTGCCCCACAACGAGAAGACCGAGCTGATCGAGCTCCGTACGGACGAGCCGATCGAGCCCGCACCCGCCTCCGGCCGCCCGCGGTGGCTGCACCACGGCAGCTCCATCAGCCACGGCTCGAACGCCGACAGCCCGAGCACCACCTGGCCCGCCGTCGCGGCCGCCCGGGCCGGCTTCGATCTGACCAACCTTGGCCTGAGCGGCAGCGCCCTGCTCGACCCGTTCACCGCCCGCACGATGCGCGACCTGCCGGCCGACCTGATCAGCGTCAAGATCGGGATCAACATCGTCAACGCCGATCTGATGCGCCTGCGTGCCTTCGGCCCCGCCGTGCACGGCTTCCTCGACACGCTGCGCGAGGGCCACCCGTCCACACCGTTGCTGGTCGTGTCGCCGATCCTGTGCCCGATCCACGAGGAGACACCCGGCCCCGGAGCCTTCGATCAGGCGGCGCTGGCCGAGGGCCGGCTCGGCTTCATCGCCACGGGCGACCCGGCCGAACGCGCCGCGGGCAAGCTGACCCTGACCGTCATCCGCGACGAACTGACCCGCATCGTCACCGAACGCGCCAAGACCGACCCGAACCTGTCCTATCTGGACGGACGCGAGCTGTACGGCCAGGCCGACTTCGCCGTACGCCCGCTGCCCGACCAGCTCCACCCGGACGCCGCCACCCACCGCGTGATGGGCGAACGCTTCGCGGACCGGGCCTTCCCCCAGTTCAGCCCCATCGCCCCCGCACAAGACGCTCGGTAACCAGGCGCACAGGCGGCGGCCAGGCCGACGAACACGAGTAACACCTGACCGCCGCCGCGGGTGGCCCAAGGCTCCATCTCGCTCCAGAGAGCCGGTGGCCGTCGGCACCTGGCGAAAGCAGCCACAGCCGTCGGCACGCAAGGCACCCTGCCATCGCCGCCGGAACTAAGGTGGGAGCGTGTTCGAGCCCAGCTTTCTGGAGGATGACCAGCTGTTCGGTGCTCTGGACCGCGGTGCTCCGGATCTGCCGCTGGTGGTGCCATCGGGTGGGGTGGTGATTGCGGCGGCTGGTGTCTGGGGACGGTACGGCTCGGTCGTTGCCCTGCGCCGTGACGGGCAGGACGGCGATGCGCTTCTGTCCGACGTCCATCTGGTCGAACGGTCCGTCGACGGCCAGTGGCTGGCGCCGGACAGTTGCTCGGGTTCCGGCCTGCCCGAGTGGGTGCTCCGTCGTCATGACGGACCTCTACCGGATTCACACAGCAGCGACCTGACGAATCTGGGCGCGCAGATGGCCCACGTGGGCGGCAGCTGGCTGGCTGAACTGACCGTCGTCGCCAGCCGGGCGATCAGCACGGTCGAGATCCGGTACGGGGGTGAGGAAATCACTGCGCCCGTACCGCCTGGCGGGCTGGTTACGCTACCCGGCCTCGTCCGGTCACCCGACGATGTTGCCGAGTTCAGAGGCTTCGACGATACCGGCGAACCGCGATCCGTGGCGTACTACAGCCCGTTGACCGAGTCCGACCGCAAGGTGGGTTGGCCCGCCGAGTCGTTGTGGGCTTCATAGAACAACCGGTACGCATGCACCGGCGGCAGCGGGCGATCCGCTCGTGCTGGCGTGTGATCAGACGCTGCCGTCGGGTTTGCGGGCGGTCCAGAGGGTGGCCGAGCGGCGGAGGACGAACTCCGGCATCGCGGCCACACGCTCCAGCAGGCGAGCGTGCATTTCGGCGCGCTTGTCCGCGGGGAGTCCGTCGATGAAACGGCCGGAACCGTGGGATCGGCTCCAGCGCCAATAGGTTTCGCCATCCGGAACGGGCAGCGCCACCTCGAGGGTCACCGCCGCGACATCGATCAGGCTGGACTGCTCGAAGAGTTCGCTCTCCTCGACGTCATTACCGTGCCGCCCGGATCCGTCGGCCTGAAATCGGCGGTACTCCGCATAGAGGTCGACGAGCGGGTCCGGCCACGGATCAGGCGCGCCGTCGGCCCGGCCGGGAACAGTGAAAGTCAGGTGCGCGCCGGGCTTCGCCACTCGGACGGCCTCGGCCAGGGCGGCGCCGGGGTCGTCGATGATGTGAATGGCGAATCCACAGACGATCAGGTCGAAGGTGCCACTCTCGAAATCGAGACGCGTGGCGTCCAGAACGCGGGCGTCGACGGCCGGGAAGTCGCGCTCGAGAAGCTCGATCATGCGGGGCGAACCGTCGACCGCAACGACCTCACAGCCACGGCCCAGAAGCTCGCGCGTGAACGCTCCCCGGCCGGCGGCCAGATCCAGAGCTCGGATTCCGGGCGCCGGATCGATACGGCGCACAACATCCTCGGCGAAACGGCCGAAGAACGGCAGGATCTGATCGTACGAATCGGCGACGCCGTCGAAGTGCGCCACCACCGACTTTCCTGCCACGCGAAGGCTCCTCACGACGCTGGGGATCTGAGCTTGTGCCAGGCGCCGCGCTTCCCGAGCGGGGTGCCCACCGAAGAGAGCCAGGCCAGTCTCGCGGGGCGACTTCGCCGGGACAACCGGTTTCGAGCACCGAAGGGCGTGCGGAGCCCCGAGCAGCGCACGCACGGCGCAACGGCCGCCCGGTCGACCACGTGCGGCGTGGCTCCGGCGGCGCGCTTCGTCAGCCGGCCCGCGGTCAGGCCACGACGGCGCCGGAACGACGACGAGACCGCCCTATCAGGGGATTCGAGTCCCCGCCGGCTTGCCCACGCTTGCGGCACCGGGCGAATGGGTATGTCAAGGGGACGTCACTCGAGGAGGAACCCGCATGGCAAGCTTTGCCCAACGTGTCCGCGCCTTCCTGCAGAGCCCGAAGGGGCAGCAGATGGTCGACCAGGGTCGCCGGCAGTTGGCCAAGCCCGAGAATCAGCGCCGGCTGCGCGGGCTGTTCACCAAGCTCCAGGGCCGCCGCCGCTACTGACCAGCAGGTGCGATGGCGTCACTGCTACCCGGCCGCTGCGGCCGTGGGTGGTGGCTGAAACATCAGCCGCCGGCGGTCGGTGTCGAACGACCGCCGCGGCGGCGCCTGGGAGGCCGGCCGGGTGGTGGCGCGTCCGTCGGATCACGGCGCACGGTAAGTCGGCTCAGCCGGAAGCGGATGTACCGATGGAGCCGCTCCAGGCCATGGCTGGATCCCGCGTCGGGAGGAAGTCCGGATGCGGGATCCGCACTATCGTGGACTCGTGAGCACTCGCGATGTGCCGGCGCAGATCGGTGATCTGCCGCCCATCGGGCGACCGGCCAACAGCGCCTTGCTCGTGGCGGGCGTTACGACGCTCGTGCAGGTCGCGGGCTACCGCCGCCGCGACCTGCTGGCCCTGCACGGGGTCGGGCCCAAGGCGGTCGCCATCCTGGCCTCCGCACTGGCCGAGCACCACCTCGCCTTCGCCGACGAACGGCCATAGACCGATTACCGCCTCGCCCTCGCCGACGAACGGCCATGGACCACGCCTCCTCTACGCCGGTCGGCTCCGCTCGGGAACAGATGCCGGTCGTCAGCGGCGTCCGGCGCGCATCACCGCGATGTCACGCCCATATGAGCCAGCCACGTCCTGACCTGACAGCGGCCGTTCAGGGCAGGCGGAGGCGGACCTGTACGGGCAGGTGGTCGCTGGGGTACTGGCTGTCCCGGTGGTAGGCGTTGATCAGGGCGGCCGAGGCCGTGATGCCGGGCGTGGTGAGCACCCAGTCGATGCGCGGGCCGTCGGGCACCAGGGGGCTGTAGCCGTGGAACGTGCCGTAGAGGCGGCCGCGCCTGGTGGCCGCGGGCCAGATGTCGCGGAGGCCGGCCCGGGTGACCAGCATGTCGTAGACGTAGCTGCCCGGCTGGGCCGGCGTGTTGAAGTCGCCGGTCAGGACGGTGGGCAGCGGCGGGTCCGTCGTTTGCAGGCGGGCGCGGATCAGGTCGGCGGACATGCGGCGGGCGTGTTCGCTGGCGTTGTCGAGGTGGGTGTTGACGGCGTAGAAGCGTCTGCCGGTCTTGCGGTCCTGGAACTGGGCCCAGGTGACCATGCGAACCGACCACCCGCCCCAGGTTTCCGAGCCGGGGGCCTCGGGGGTGTCGGAGAGCCAGAAATGACCGTACGCCTGCCGGGTCAGCCGCTCCTTGTTGTAGAAGATGGCCATGAACTCGCCGCGATTGCCACCCAGCCGGCCCGTGCCGACGTAGTCGTAGCGGTCGCCCAGGTCGTCTTCGAGGTCGCGCAGCTGGTCGTTGAGCCCCTCCTGGGTGCCGATCAGGTCGGGCTGCTCGGTCGTCAGCAGGTTGCGCATCACCGGGCGGCGCTGGGGCCACGAGTTCGGCAGGCCGGGGCCGGCGTAGCGCAGGTTGAACGTCATCACGTGCAGGTCGGCGGCTGCGGCGCGACCGGCGAGCGCGTCCATGGCCGATGCCGCCGGGCCACCCGCAGCGCCCGGAAGCGCCAACGTGGTCACAACGGCCAGCACCGCGGACATCAGCGACCGCAAGGCGGATCTGCGACCAGTCGCGAATCGAGCGACGCGAATCGCCATGAGCGCATGATAGTTGGCGCCGTCGACGGGCACGCGCAGCCAAACAAGCGCGCGCAACGAACGGCCGAAGGAGGGGCACGCGCCTCCCGGAAGGGAAGCGCGTGCCCGCAAGAAACTCAGCTCGGCAGGGAAACCTGCTGCGGGGCCTGCCGCTGGGTGGTGGTGCCGTCGCCCAGCTGCGCGTTGTCGTTGTTGCCCCAGCACCACAGGCTGACGTCCGTACGGAAGGCGCAGTTGTGATAGCCCGCCGCCGCGTCGGAGGTCCAGGTGGTGGCGGTGCCGATGCGGGTCGGAGCGTAGCGGTGGGTCGTGGTGCCGTCGGCGAGCTGGCCGTAGGCGTTGTTGCCCCAGCACCAGAGGCTGCCGTCGGTGCGGGTGGCGCAGGCCGTGTCGAAGCTGGCGTTGACGCCGTTCCAGGTGGTGGTCGTGCCCACCTGGACCGGGGCGGCCTGGTAGTTGCCGGCGACGCCGAGCTGGCCGTAGCCGTTCTCGCCCCAGCACCACAGGCTGCCGTCGGTGCGCGTCGCGCAGGTGAACAGGTAGCCCGCGGTCACCTCGGACCAGGACGTTCCGGTGCCGACCTGGGTCGGGGTGGTCTTGTAGCCGAGCGCGCCGGTGCCGAGCTGCCCGGTCGAGTTGTCGCCCCAGCACCACAGGGTGCCGTCGGTGCGCGCCGCGCAGGTGTGGGCGAAGCCGGCCGTCACGCTCGCCCAGTTGGTCGCCGTGCCGACCTGCAGCGGGCGGGTCGCGCTGTAGACCGCCGCGCCGTCACCGAGTTGCCCGAAGCGGTTGAACCCCCAGCACCACAAGGTTCCTTCGGTACGCACCGCGCACGTGTGGCTGTCGCCAGCGCTCACACCGGCCCAGGTGGTAGCGGTGCCCACCTGCACGGGAGCGGTCCGCCGGGTGGTGGTGCCGTCGCCCAGCTGGCCCCGGTTGTTGCTACCCCAGCACCACAGCGTCCCGTCGGTCCGGACGGCGCAGTTGTAGCTGGTGCCGCCGTCGATGCCGGCCCACGACGTCGCGGTCCCCACCCGCACGGGCGCGGTGCGGTTCGTGGTCGTGCCGTCCCCCAGCTGGCCGCTGTAGTTGCCACCCCAGCACCACAGACTGCCGTCGGTGCGGATGGTGCAGGTGTGCCCGTACCCGGTGGCGACATCGGAGGGCGCCGGAGCGGCAGCAGCCGGGGCCGCCAGGGCGCCGACCCCGGCGATCACCATGCCGATCACCATCATCAAGGCGCGGATCTTGTTCTTCACGTGGGGACTCCTCCTAGGACGACGACGAGGGGACGACGAGGGGACGACGAACGGAACGATGAGGAGACGACGAGCAGGACGACGAGCAGGACGACGAGCGGGACGACGAGCGGGTCGACGAGACGACGATGCGGGGAAAGTCACGAGGCCTCGCAGGTGGCGCCGTTCAAGCTGTACGAAGCGGGCCGCGGATTGCTCCCGCCGTGTGAGCCGTTGAAGCCGAAACTGACGGTCGCGCCGGGAGCGAGGGCGGCACTCCAGGCCTCCCCGGTCGCAGTCACCACTGAACCGGACTGGGTGACCCGGGCCGACCACGCCTGCGTGATGCTCTGCCCGCCGCTGAACGTCCAGGTCAGCGTCCACGGCGAGACCGCGGTGATCCCGGTGTTGGTCACCGCGACCGTCCCGGTGAAGCCCGTGCTCCAGTCGTTCGTGGTGTAACGCACCCGGCACGAGCCACCCGGCGTGCCGGTCGCCGTGGTCACCGCGAGCGCCGCCGAGCGGGCCGAGCGGTTGCCGGCCGCGTCCCGCGCTGCCACGGTGAACTCGTAACCGGTAGCCGGACTCAAACCGCTGACCGGGTAGGTGGCGACCGCGGGCGAGCCGATCAGCGCCCCGTCCCGATAGACGTCGTAACCGGCCAGGCCGCTGCCGCCGGTGTCGGTCGACGCCGGCCAGGTGAGGGTCAGGCCCGTCGCCGTCACTCCGGTGGCGGTGGGGGCGGCCGGCACACTCGGCGCCGTCGTGTCGGCCGGCGGGTCCGAGTAGGTCAGCCCGAAGCCGTACGGGTAGAGGGGTATCTTGCCGTCGCCGTCGTTGATGGGCTGCTGGGCGGCCGACTGCATCCACGTCACCGGCAGCTTGCCGGTCGGGGCGTAGTCGCCGAAGAGCACGTCGGCCACGCCGGCCCCCTCCGTGCCCGGGAGCCACGCCGCGAGCAGCGCGTTCCAGTTGCCGACCTCCGCGGCGATGTCCAGCGGCCGGCCCGAGACCAGCACCACGATCACCGGCACCCCGGCCGCGCGCAGCCGGGACAGGGTGGCCAGGTCGGTCGCGTCCAGGCTCATCGAGCCGGGCCGGTCGCCCTCACCCTCGGCGTACGGCGTCTCCCCCACCACTGCGACGGCCGCCCGGTACGAGCTGTCGATGCCCGTGCCGTCGCGGTTGTAGGTCACCGTCGTGCCGGCGCCGACGGCGGCCCGGATGCCGGACAGGATCGACGTGCCGGTCACCGTGTTGCCGCTCGCGCCCTGCCAGCTCAGCGTCCAGCCGCCGCTCTGGTTGCCCAGGTCGTCGGCGCTCCGGCCGGCCACGAAGATCTTCCCGCCGGTCTTGGCCAGCGGCAGGATCCCCTTCTTCAGCAGCACCTGCGACTGGCGTACGGCCTGCCGGGCCAGCGCGCGGTGCTCGGTGCCGCCGATCGTCGTGGCGAGACTGCGGTCGGCGTACGGCTTCTCGAAGAGCCCCAGCTCGAACTTCTTGGTCAGGATGCGGCGGTTGGCGTCGTCGATCCGCGTCATCGGGATCTGCCCGGCCTGCACCGCGGCCTTCAGGTAGCCGACGAAGACCTTCCAGTCGGTCGGCACCATCGCCATGTCGAGCCCGGCGTTGACGGCGGTGACCACCTCGGCCTGGGTGAAGCCGCGCTGACCGTCGAGCTGGTCGATGGCCGCCCAGTCCGAGACGACGAATCCGGTGAACCCGAGCTCGCCCTTGAGCAGGTCGGTGATCAGGTATTTGTGTCCGTGCAGCTTGGTCCCGTTGAAGCTGCTGAACGAGAGCATCACCGAGCCGACGCCGCGCTCGATGGCCGCGGTGAACGGCGGCAGGTGAACGCTCCGCAGCTCGGCCTCACTGATCTCGGTGTTGCCCTGGTCGACGCCGCCCGTGGTGCCGCCGTCGCCGATGTAGTGCTTGGCCGTGGCGAGCACCCTGTTGTCCTGCAGGCCGTCCACGATGGTGGTCATGGCCGTCGCGAGCTCCGGCTTTTCCCCGTACGACTCGTAGGTGCGCCCCCACCGGTCGTTGCGCGCGACGCACAGGCAGGGCGCGAACGTCCAGTCCTGACCCGCTCCCGTGACCTCCTCGGCGGTGGCCTTGCCGATCCGTTCCACCAGCGCGGCGTCCCGGGTCGCGCCGAGCCCGATGTTGTGCGGGAAGATCGTCGAACCGGGCACGTTGTTGTTGCCGTGCACCGCGTCGATCCCGTACAGAATCGGGATCTGGAGCGGCGTAGCCAGGGCGCCCCGCTGGTAGCCGTCGTACATGTCGGCCCAGCCGGCCGGGGTGTTGTTCGCGGGCGCCGACCCGCCGCCCGAGAGCACCGAGCCCACCCGGTACGCGGTGATGTCGGCGGCGGTGGTCGCCCCCCGCTCCGACTGGGTCATCTGCCCGGCCTTGTCGTCGAGGCTCATCCGCCCGAGCAGGTCGGCTACCCGTGTGGCGACCGGGAGCGACGGGTCCTGATAGGGCAGGACGGCCGCGGCCCGCGCGGGCGGCACAGCGATGACAGAAAGGCCGAGCGCTCCGACAAGCGCGGCCGTCCCCAGTGAGCGCATAGCGTGTCCCTCAGGCCGATCAGATATTGACCGTCATGGTTGCATGGGAGCGCTCCCATTACAATGATGCTTCCACGGTGTGAACAACTCCCGCCGTCAGCGACGGAGACGGCGGAGCGGAACGACGGGGGCTGGAAGCGGTTCCAGGGCCGGAATGCCCTCGTGGGCGCCGAACGCCGCGACCACGGTCTCGAGATAGTCACGGCGGATGCGGGCCGTGCCGGCTGCGATGCCATGGCGCGCCCGCTCGGCGCTTTGGGGCCGGGCCACGTACGTCCACGCCGGCCCGGAACCGTCCAGCTCGACAGCGATCCGCGTGTAGTTGCCCTCCCGGGCGTCCAAGGCGGGCAACTTGTCGTCGGGCAGGCGGAAGAGCACGCCCTCCACCGCGGCGCCCGGCTCGATCGTCAGGAAGAGCACCTGGATCGGCGGCCGGCTCCCGTCGCTCACATCCTCGTAGACGACCGGTCCGTTCGCGGTGTTGTCGGTGCACACGTTCCAGGTGCGCGACCACCCGGTGAGCCGGGCCCGGGCCGGGTCGCGGCCGCCCAGCGCCGCGATGGTGGCCGGCGCCACCAGGGACCCGTACCCGAAGACGACAGCCACGGGTCAGGCAGCCTTCGTCAGGGCCTCGTACTCGTCGTCGGTCAGTTCGACACCGGCCGCCGCGCAGTTCTCCTCGAGGTGCGCCACCGACGAGGTGCCCGGAATGGGCACCATGACCGGGGAGCGGCGCAGGAGCCAGGCCAGCGCGAGCTGACCGGTCGTCGTGCCCGGGTGCGAGCGGGCCACCGCGTCGAGCGGGCCGCCCGGCTGGGCGAGCGCGCCCGCGTCGACCGGCGCCCACGGAATGAACGCGATGCCCTGCTCGGTGCAGTAGTCGACAAGCTCCTCGGCGCGGCGGTCACCCAGGTTGTAGCGGTTCTGCACGGACGCCACAGGCACGCCGGCCGCCTGCGCCTGCTCGACGTCGGCCACCGTCACCTCGGACAGCCCGATCTGGGCCGCGAGCCCCTCGTCCAGGAACTCCCGCAGCACGCCGAACTGGTCCGCGCGCGGAGTCAGCGGGTCGATGCGGTGCAGCTGCCACAGGTCGATCCGGTCGACGCCAAGGCGGCGCAGGGACATGCGGATACACTGGCGCAGATATTCGGGACGCCCCACCGCCGCCCACTGGTTGGGCCCGCTGCGGGTGAAGCCTCCCTTGGTGGCGATGACGACGTCGCCGTAGCCGCGGCCGTCGTGCAGGGCCTCGCGGATCAGGTCTTCCGACACCTCGGGGCCGTACGAGTCGGCGGTGTCGATGAACGTCACGCCGAGCTCGACCGCCCGGCGCAGCACCCGGATCGCCTCGTCGTGGTCGCGCGGCGGTCCCCAGATGCCCGGGCCGGTGATGCGCATCGCGCCGTAGCCCAGCCGCTCGACCGGCTTTCCACCCAGATTGATCGAAGTCACCCGTCCAGTATCCGCCCCTCGATACTTAGCCCTTGCGCTAAGTATCGAGCCGGTCAATACTTAGCCGCATGGCACAGTATTCGGCGCAGCTCGACGACGTGTTCGTGGCCCTGGCCGACCCGACCCGGCGCGGTGTCGTGCGGCGGCTCGGTCAGGGCCCGGCCAGCGTGGGCGAGCTGGCCGGCGCCTTCCCGATGACCCTCCCCTCCTTCATGAAGCACGTGCGCACCCTCGAATCGGCCGGGCTCATCCGCACCACGAAGGCCGGCCGGGTACGCACCTGTGTGCTCAACCGCGACCGCCTGACCGTCGTGGAGGACTGGCTGGCCGAGCAGCGCGACCTGTGGCAGCAGCGCACCGACCGTCTCGAACACTTCGTCACCGAGGAGAACCCGTCGTGAATCCCGATCTCGATCTGGCCCTGAACCGCGTCATCCGGGCCCCGCGCGCTGCCGTCTGGCGCGCCTGGACCGACCCGGCCCGCCTGGCCCAGTGGTGGCTCCCGGCTCCCACGAAGTGCCGTGTCGACCGCTTGGAGGCCCGCCCCGGCGGCGGCCTCGTGACTCGCATGAGCGAGGACGGCGTCACCTACGCGCCGCACATGGACGCGCTCTTCCTCGTGGTCGACGACGAGGAGCGGATCGTCTTCACCAACGCGGTCGACAGCGCCTGGCGGCCCACGAACCCCGAACCGGTGGCGCTGACCGCGGAGATCACCTTCGCCGACCACCCGGACGGCACCGACTACCGCATCCTCGTGCGTCACGGCGATCCGTCGGCCCGCGACCGCCACGAGAAGATGGGCTTCCTCGACGGCTGGGGCGCCGTCACCACGCAGCTCGCGGCGGTCGCGGAGGGCTCTACCTCGGCGTGAGGCCGGTCCCGCCGGAGACCACGAGGGCGAAGGGCTGCCGGGGGCCGGCGGTGACCGAGACGCCGCGCACCCGCACGGTCCAGGTGCCGGTCGCCGGAGCGGGCACCGTGACCTGCTGGACGTTGTTGGTGGCGGTCGGGAACGGCGTCGTGTCGCCGTTCAACACGGTGCCGTCCGGCGCCTGCACCTGCAGGTAGAGCTGGTTGACCAGGGAGCCGACGCCCTCCAGCGACGGCGCGTCGGTCCAGACCAGGGTGGCCTTCAGCGGGACCTCGGGACCGGCCGCGGGCACGGTCCAGCGCCGCATCTCGCCGGTGCCGACGGCCGCGCCCGGGTCGTCCACGTAGCGCAGCTGCTGGTCCGGAGCGGGCGCGAGCGTGGCCGTGACGTCGACCCGGCCGAAGCCGCAGACGTTGTTCGGCCCGGCGGTGATCTCGCCGGTGAACTGGCCGCGCATCGTGGCCGCGCCGTTGATCAGCATCGCCTTGATCAGCGCGGCCGAGGGCGTGGCGCCGCCGGCGACCAGGCGTTCGCGGACCAGCGCGGCCGCGCCCGCCACGAGCGGCGTCGACATGCTCGTCCCGCCGCTCCAGCAGTAGAGGTCGCGCAGTTCGTGCCCGGCCGGCAGGCCGCCCCACAGCGGATCGACGCCGGGTGGGAGCGCCCTCGACCGCAGCGACAGCACGTTGGTGCCGGGGGCGACCACGTCCGGCTTGATCCGGCCGTCGTCGGTCGGGCCGCGCGACGAGAACGCGGCCATGCCGTCGACGTCGTCGGAGACGTGGCCGGCCGCGGTCAGCCGCGGGAACTTGACCGTCTGACTCCAGTCGATGTCCCGGCCGGGTGGCGGTACCGAGCCGCGCGGGTGGTTGTTCTCGCTGGCCCCCACGGTCAGGCAGTTCTTGGCGGTGGCGGGCGTGCCGATCGAGTCCGGGTCGACCACGCCGTTGCCGTTGACGTCCTTGCCGTCGTTGCCGGCCGAGAACAGGATCAGCATGTCCGGGTTGTTCCACACGAACTTGTCGACGGTGCGGGCCGCGGCGTTGTAGACCCCGGAGTTCGCGGCGCCCCACGAGTTGGTGTGGATGCGCACGCCGTCCGCGTGGGCCGGGCCGAACAGATCGGTCAGGTCCCCCGGCAGGCCGTACAGGCCGTCGGCGGCCGGCGGCCAGTCCGCCGGGTTCACATTGACCCCCTCGGCGGCCAGCTGGGCGGCGGTCTTCCAGTTCACGCGCTGGCCGATGGCCTGGAACCAGACCTCGGCCTCGGGCGCGGCCCCGGCCGGCACGAACGCCGAGCCGGTCGCCTTGGCGGCGGCCCCGTCGCCGAGCACCGAACCGGTGACGTGAGTGCCGTGCCCGGACTTCTCGTCGGCCGGGCCGTCGTCGCTGTTCGGCGGGTCGGTGACGAACGGCGCCAGTCCGGGGCCGGCCGGTAGGCTGGTGATGCGACGGACCCGGCCCCGCAGGTCGGGGTGGATGTCCTGGGGATCGCCGGTGTCCAGCCCGGAGTCGGCGATCCCGACGAGCTGGCCGCGGCCGGTCACCGTACGGCCGGCGAACGTGTGCCCGGTGGGCACGCCCATGACGGTGAGCGCGCGGTCGTTGTGCAGCTCGGCGAAGGCGAACGGCAGCACGGCCTGCACCCCCTGCGTGCCGGCCACCTCGGCGATCGCGGCCGGCCCGGCTTCGGCCACGACCGTACGCCCGGCGGTCGACAACACGACGCCGCCGGCCGCGCGGATGCGGGCCGACACCTCGGCCGTGCTCTCGCCCGGGAAGACCGTGACCTCGATCCGCTGCGCGTCCGACCCGGCCAGGTCCTCGGCGGCCACCGCGGTCAGCAGGGTGGCGCCCAGCTCACGCGCCAGGTCACGGCGCAGCTTGGCCGAGACCTTCATCGCCGGCCGGTACGGGGTGACGTCGTCCACCCAGGGCTGGGCGGCCAGCTCCGGCACGCGCTCGGGCAGCATCCCGATCAGCAGCGTGAACCCGGGGACGCTGTCCAGCACGGCGCCGCCGAGCGACTGCACCACGCCGAGCCACTCCGGCGCCGCCGGACCGGCCAGCTTGACCAGGTAGTACGCCGTACGCCCGGCGTGCTGTTGGAGCGGCACCTCGTCCTGCGCCCGGACGGCGTCGGCGAAGGCGAACCGCGAGCCGGCGACCTGGGTGACCTCGTCGGGCAGGGCCGTGGCCTCGACGCCGCCCGCGGTCAGCGTCGCCAGCTGGTCGTCGGAGCCCCGGACGAGCATCGAGTCGGGATATTCGGCGAGCACCTCCACCCCGGCGGCACGGACGGCTGCCGCGTCCCGAGGCTCCAGCAGTGTCACGAGCATCTTGGTGGCCATGGCGGTCCTCCCTGGTCGGGTCGTTCGAAGACCTCGTCCCCTGTCAGTGGAGTCCTCGCCCGCCGCGCGGTTATCCGGAAGTCGGCAGGACGACACGGCAACCACCTGATCGGATATAACAGTGATCACCAAACGGGTGGAGGTGAGTCATGTCGGCGGACGCCGCGGCGCTCATCGTGTGTGAGAGCCTGGTGCGCATCTACCAGACCGGACCGGTCGAGGTGCAGGCGCTGCAGGGGCTCGACCTGGTGGTCGACAAGGGCGAGATGGTCGCCGTCGTCGGGGCCTCCGGCTCGGGCAAGTCGACGCTGCTGTCGATCCTGGCCGGGGTCGACGCGCCGACCGCGGGGCGGGCCCGGGTCGAGCAGTGGGACCTGCTGGCCATGTCCCGGGCCGACCGGGTGCGCTACCGGCGGCACACCGTCGGGTTCGTCCGGCAGCAGACGGCCAGCAACCTGATCCCGTACCTGACCGCCCAGCAGATGGTCGACCTGCCGATGACCGCCGCCCGCACCCCGGCCCGCGAGCGCCGGCAGCGCTCGGCCGACCTGCTCGAGGCGCTCGGCGTCGGCGCCCTGGCCGGGCGGCGGCCCGGTGAGCTCTCGGGCGGGCAGCAGATGCGAGTGGCCATCGCGGTCGCCCTGGCCAACCAGCCGCACGTGCTGCTGGCCGACGAACCCACCGGCGAGCTCGACACGGCCACCTCGGCCGAGGTGTTCGGCGCGCTGCGCGACGTCAACCGCGACCTCGGCGTCACCGTCGTCGTGGTCACCCACGATCCCGCGGTCAGCGGTCAGGTCGAGCGCACGGTGTCCATTCGCGACGGCCGGACGAGCAGCGAGGTGCTGCGCCGCACGGCGACCGCCGACGACGGCGGCACGCATGTCATAGCCGAGGAGTACGCCGTGATGGACCGGGCCGGGCGCATCCAGGTGCCCCGTGACTACCGCGAGGCGCTCGCCCTGACCCGGCGGGTGCGGCTGGCCCTGGAGCCCGACCACATCACGATCCGGTCGGACTCATGACGGGCGCGCTGCTGACCGTACGCGGGGTGAACCGCACCTTCGGCTCCGGAGCGGGCGCCGTGCATGCCTTGCGGGACGTGTCGTTCGACGTCGAGCCGGGCACGATGGTGGCCCTGGTCGGCCGGTCCGGATCGGGCAAGACCACCCTGCTCAACGTGATCGGCGGGCTCGACCGGCCCGACGCGGGCTCGGTCGTGGTCGACGGGCTCGAGGTCACCGGCCTCGACGAGGACGGACTGTCCCAGCTGCGCCGCGACAGGGTCTCGTACGTGTTCCAGACGTTCGGCCTGATCCCGGTGCTCTCGGCGGCCGAGAACGTGGGCGTGCCGCTGCGGCTGGCCCGGTCCGAGCCGGCCGGGCGGGAGCGCCGCGTCAACCTGCTGCTCGACCTGGTGGGACTGGCCGATCACGCCCAGCAGCGACCCGGCGAGCTGTCCGGCGGCCAGCAGCAACGCGTGGCCATCGCCCGCGCCCTGGCCGCCTCGCCCCGGCTGCTGATCGCCGACGAGCCCACCGGCCAGCTCGACGCCGAGACCGGGCTGGCCGTCATGGGGCTGCTGCGCGGGGTGGTCGAGTCCGAGGGCGTGACCGCCGTGGTGGCCACGCACGACCCGGTGATGATGGCGCTGGCCGACCGGGTGATCCAGATCAGCGACGGCCGAGTCCCCGCGTGCTGAGGCTGGTCGCCCGGCGGGCACGGGCGCACTGGCCGCTGCTGGCCTCGCTGCTCACGATCCTGGTCATCGGCGCGACGCTGCTGGGCACGAGCACCCTGCTGGTCACCCGCACCTCGGAGCGCGCGGTGGAGGTCTCGGCGGCGCGGGCCGACCCGGACGACGTCACCGTCACCGCGTACGTCGGTGCTGTGGCCGCCGCGAACGCCCGCTCGGTCGCCACCGACTCCCGGGACGTGCTGCTCGCGGCGGTCGCCCCGTTCGCGGCGACCACCGCCACCCGCGCCTCGGGAACACTCCGCCGGCTGCCACTGGCCGACGGGGAGTCGGACGGCGTCGAGGGCGGCGGTTACCTGTCCTCGGTCGAGGACCTGCCGGCGCGGTCCGCGCTGATCACCGGCCGCTGGCCGCGAGCCGGGACCACGGAGGCCGCGGTCCTGCAGAGCACCGCCCGGCTGCTCGGTCTGAAGGTCGGCGACCGGGTGCGGCTCGGGCCCGAGCTGGGTCGCTCGCCCAACGGGCCGGTCGCGGTGACCGTGGTCGCCATCGTCCGGCCCCTCCCGGACACCGGCTGGGACCGCGATCCCCTGGGCGGCAACGGGTTCGACCCCGACCCGCTGGAGAGCACCTCGGCTCGCCAGATCCACGCGTACGGGCCGTTCCTGGTCGACCTGAACACGCTGCTCTCCGGGCGGAACGCGCTCAGCCGGATCGAGGTGACCGCGCGCCCCGACCTGTCGGCGCCCACCGAGCGTGGCCTCAATGAGCTCACCGCCTCGCTGCTCGCGGCCAACCGCAAGCTGGAGGGCACGCTCGGGGAGCGTGTCGAGATCCAGCGCGTCTCGTCGCCGCTCCCCCAGCTGCTGCTCGACGCCCGCGACCAGCAGCAGCTCACGTCGGGAGCGGTGCTGGCGCTGGCCCTGATCGGCCTGGTGCTGACGGCCATCGCGCTCACCCTGGCCGGACGGCTGACCACCGGGGTGCGTACCACCGAATTCGATCTGCTGGCCGCCCTGGGCACGAGCCGGGCGCAGTTCACCGCCGTCGCCGCGACCGAGGCGGGCGCGATCGCGGCGCTCGCCGTCGCGCTGTCGGTCCCCCTGTCGTCGCTGCTGTTCGCCGGGCTGACCCACCTGCCTCCGCTGGCCGGCGCGGGGCTCGGCGCCTCCGTGACCGTCACCTGGACGCAGGTGCTGGTGGTGGCGGCCGGCGCCGTGGCCCTGGCCGCCTTGCACCTCGGGCTGTCGACCCGGCCCGCGGCCGATCCCGGGGACCGCCGCCGGCACCGCGAACTGCTCGCCCGCTCCGGGCTCGACCTGCTGCTGGTGGCGCTGGCGGCGGTCGGCTGGTGGCAGCTGCGGGCCCAGCCGGCGGCGGCCGGTTCGCGCGCCGACGCCGTCCGGATCCTCGCCCCCGCCCTGATCCTGACCGCCGGGGCGGCGCTGCTGCTGCGTGCCCTGCCACCCCTGTTGCGCGGGGCCGAACGGCTGGCCGGGCGGTCCCGCGGCTTCACGCTCTCGCTGGCCGCCGCCGGAGCCGCCCGCCGACCGCAGGCTCTGGCCGCCGGGCTGCTGATCTGCCTGGGCTGCGCGGCCGCGACGTTCGGCACGGCGTTCGGCTCGACCTGGCAGACCTCACAGCGCGAGCAGGCCGACCTCGCGGTGGGCACCGACCTCGCCATCGCGCTCACCACGGCGCCCGTCACCGGCCAGAGCGCCCGGATCGCGGCGGCCACGGGCGGCGTGATCAGCCCGGTCGCCCGGCAGAACATCGTGGTCGGCCAGTGGCTCGGCGGCCCGGAATCCGCGCCCCAGCTCGTCGCGATCGACACGCGGCAGGCCGGGTCGCTGCTGCGCGGCCGGGCCGGGCAGCAGGACGGGTGGGCCGGGGTCACCCGTACGCTCGTCCCGCCGTCCCCGGTGACCGGTGTCGCCCTGCCCCGGGGCAGCTCCCCGGCCGTCACCGGCACGGCCACCGGCGACCGGCCGATCGCCGTCACCCCGCACCTGATGCTCCAGGACGACACCGGCCTGCGGACGACATGCGACGGCGACCCGGTCCCGCTCGACGGCCGGGCCCACGCGGTGACCGGCTGCGTGCCGGTCACCGGGCTGCGGCTGGTCGGCGTCACGCTGTCGGTCCTGGGCGAGTCCGGCATCCAGCACGTGAGCGCGATCGACGCGACCGTGACGCTGCCCGAGGCGCCCGCTTCGGCCTGGACCGTCCGGTCCGCCGCGCCGGAGTCCAACCAGCTCAGCGATGCGAGGGTCGAGGCGGACGGCCCTCGGCTGCGCCTGAGCGCCGTCGCGAGCTTCGCCGACACCACCCCGTCGACCCGGGTGCTGGTCGCCACGGCCTTCGCCGATCCCGGGCCGGTGCCGGTCGTCGTCTCGGAACGGTTCGCGGCCGAGGTCGGCGCCCGGCGCGGCTCCGAGATCACCTTCGCCGTCGACCAGACACCCGTGCACGCCACCATCGCCGCGATCGTGGCCGAGGTGCCGTCGGCGCCCGGCGCGGCCGCGCTGCTCACCGATGTCGACCTGCTGAGCCGGGCCCTGGCCGTCCGCGGCAACGTGGACTCGCCGGTGACGGCATGGTGGGTCGGCCGCCCGGCCCGCACCGACGTCGGCGACCTGCGGCTGGGCACAGTCACCACCCGCGCAGCCGAGACCGAGCGGCTGACCGGCAGCCCGCTGCGCGCCTCCTTCCCGGCTGTCCTGCGCGTCCTGGTCGTGGCCGCGGCCGTCCTGCTTCTGGGCGGCGTCCTGCTGCAGGTCACCTGCGACATGCAGCTGCGCTCGGTCGAGGTGGCCCGGCTGCGCGGCCTGGGCGTCTCGCGGCGGGGCATCCGGGCTGCGCTGCTGGGCGAGCAGGCTGCGGTCGTGCTGCCGCTGCTGGTGGCCGGGGCCGGCGTCGGCGCGCTGACCACCTGGCTGGTCGCGCCCCTGCTGATCCGTTCGGACACCGGCGCGGCCGCCGTGCCGGCCGCGGTCGCGCACTGGCCCTGGGCGGACGAGATCCTGCTGCTCGCCGGGCTGGCCGGCGCCTGTGCCCTGGCCGCCGGGGTAGCGGTCCTGATCCAGGTCGGCCGGGCCGACGCCGCGCATCTGCGGGTGGCGTCATGACGGGCCTGCACTGGCCGAGCATCCGGGGCCGGGCCCGCGCCGACGCCGGCCCGCTGCTGCTGGTCGCCCTGGTGGTCGCCGTCGTGGCCGTGCTCGTCGGAGCCACCCCGCCGATGCTGCGCTCGACCTCCGACGAGGCCACCCGCGACGCCGTACGCCGGGCCGCCGACGACGCCGCCGTGCGGGTCGAGGCAGAGTGGCCGGACGACTACGGGCCGACCGGTGGCCGCCTGCGTGCCCCGCGGCTCGCCGACGACGTCGCCGGCCTGTCCTCCCTGGCCGCGAACGACCTCGATCCCGCTCTGCGGTCCGCGCTGCGGCCTCCGGTGGCCACCGTTTCGAGCATCTCGATGGCTGTCACGGACGGCAGTGTGCAGCGCCGCCTGCAGCTCGAATACCTGCGCACGGAGTCCGGTGGCCCCGAGGTCACCTGGATCGCCGGGCGCGCCCCGGGGCCCTCGACCCGCGACCAGTTCGCCGAGATCCCGCTCAACGGCGCCCCGTGGCCGATGCAGATAGGGCTGTCCGAGGCCGACGCGGCCGTGCTCGGCGCCCGCCCGGGCGACAGGATCCCGGTCCAGGACGACCGCCGAAACCCTTACAACGTCCGGGTCAGCGGCATCTTCCGGCCGGTCGACCCGGCTGATCCGGCCTGGCGGCTCGCGCCCTGGCTGCTGCGGCCGGCGGCGAACCGGGACGGCCTGGGCAGCACCCGCTTCGGCGGCCTGCTCTCCGACGAGTCGCTGCCCGACGCGCGGCTCGCCTTCCGGTCCGACCAGTTGCGCCGCAGCGTCCGCTTCGACGCCGACCCGGACCGGCTGACGTGGGAGTCGGCCCAGGCCCTGGCGTCCGCGGTGGCCACCCTCAAGGGGCTGTCGGCCGTGTCAGCCGAGCGCGACACCTCGCTCAAGTGGGCCACCCAGCTCGACAGCGTCCTGCGCGACCTGCGGAGCCAGATCGCCACCGCCTCGGCCCAGGCCACCGTGCTGCTCCTCACGGTGCTGGTCGGGGCGCTGCTGGTGGTGAGCCTGACCGCCGACCTGCTGACCCGGCGCCGCGCGCGGTCGCTGACCACCGCCCGCGAGCGGGGCGCCTCGCTGCCCGCGATCGCTACCGAACTGACCATCGAGTCGGTGGCGGTGGCCGTCCCCGCCGCCGCGCTCGGGCTGGCGCTGGCCGCCGCTCTCGCCGGCAGCGCCTCGGTGACCTGGGTCCTGCCGTTTCTGCTGCTCACGGCGGCAGCCGGCCCCGCCTTCGGGACGCTCGCGGCCGCCCGCGCGACCCGCGACAAGCGCTCCCCGGCCAACCGCAGCGCGCGCCGGTGGGCTTCGCGCACCACGCTCCTGCGCCGGGTCGCCGTCGACGTCGCCGTGGTCGCCCTGGCCGTGGGCGCGCTGGTCGCGCTGCGGCAGCGGGGCATCGGATCGACCGACGAGGGCGACGTCGGTCTGCCCGCCGCCGCTCCGACCCTCGGCGCGCTCGCCGCCGCCCTGCTCCTCATGCGCCTGCTGCCGCGCGGCACCGGCGGCGCCCTGCGGCTGGCCCTGCGGTCCCGGCGCCCCATGGTGCTCTTCGCGGCCGCCCGGGCCGCCGCGACCGCGTCCCGGCTGCTGCCCGCGCTCACCGTCACGGCCGCGATCGCGCTCGCCTCGTTCGCGGTCACGCTGCACGCCACCACCGACCGGGGGCTGTCGGACGGCGCCTGGCAGGCGGTCGGCGCCGACGCCCGGCTCACCGTGGGCTCCGAGGCCGCCGGCTCCACCGTCGCGATCGCCGGACAGGTCGCCGCCGCGCGCGGGGTCAGCGCGGTCGTCACGGCCCGGGTCGTCGAGAGCGAGCGGTTCATCGCCGACCAGACCTCGATCGCGGCCCGCCTGGTCGTCGTCGACACCGCGGCCTTCCGGCGGCTGCTGGCGGCCACTCCCCTGCCCGGGTTGCCGGACCCGGCCGGGCTGGCCGCGACGAACGACGGCACCGTGCCGGCGCTGGTACGCACGAGCGACGGCAGCCTGCGGCCCGGCACGCAGTTCCGGCTACCGCTGCGGACGAACAGCGCCATCCCGATGGCCGCGATCGGCGCGGCCCCGGCTGTCGGCAACGGCGACGACGTGATCGTGGTGGACGTGGCCACGGCCCGGGCGGCCGGACTGGAGTCCGCGCCGAACACGGTGTGGGCGACCGGCCCCGGCGCGGCCGAGGCGATCCGGGCCACCGGCGCCGACGGGCGGCTGACGACCCGGGCCGGCGTGCTCGAAGAGCGTCGCACGGCCCCGCTGACCGCCGGTCTCGTCCGGCTGCAGCTGATCGCGGCCGGGGCGCTGCTCGCCCTCGGGCTGCTCGGCTTCGCGCTCGCGGCGGCGGCCAGCGCGCCCGAGCGGTGGGAGACCCTGGCCCGGTTGCGCACGCTGGGGCTGCGGCCGCGCGACGCGCACCGGGTGGCGGCGGGCGAACTGCTGCCGGTGGCCGTGGTCGCCGTGGTCTGCGGGCCGCTGCTGGGGGCGTTGCTCGCCCGGCTCACCGTGGAGCCGCTGGCTCTGAGGGTGCTCACCGGCCAGGTCGCCGTGCCGGTGACGGTCGTGCCGTGGTGGACGGCCGAACTGGTGACCCTGGTGGCGTTCACGGCGGTGCTCTCGGCCGTGGTGGCCACGGAGTCGTCCGTACGAAGGAAGCGAAGGCTCGGCGACGTGCTGCGCGTGTCTTCCTAGCGGGTGCTCGAGAATCGATACTGTTCCACGTCGATATCCGGTGTGGATGACTTCGCGCCCGCTGACGTGGGGAGGGCCGGCTGTGCCGCTGGGGAAGCAGGCGCCACCCGATCCGGCGGCGGCGCGAGGGCTGGACGATCTCGCCGACGGGTTGCGGCGGTTGAAGGCATGGGCCGGGGATCCCTCGTACGAGACGATCAAGGAGCGGGTGAACACCGGTGGGGGCGAGCCGGTGTCCCGATCGACGGTCGCGTACTGCTTTCAGCCGGGGCGGCGGCGGTTCGACACCGGTCTGGTGCTTGCGGTGGTTCGGGCACTACATGCCGACGAGGCATACGTGGGCCGGTGGCGCTGGGCGCTGCGGTCGGTGAGCGGCGAGATCGAGGCCGTGTCGCAGGTGCGGGCGCACGACAAGCTGCCGCCGGATCTGATGGGCTTCACCGGGCGCGACCACGAGCTCGACCGGCTGCACGACGCCCTGGAGCAGGCGACCGGCAGCGCCGGCCCCGTCGTCATCTCGGCCATCGAGGGGATGGCCGGGGTCGGCAAGACGCAGCTGGCCATCCACGCCGGGCACCAGCTGCACCGGCGGCAGCCGTTCGAGCGGGTGCTGTTCGTCAACCTGCGGGGGTTCGATCCCGACCCGGCCCAGCCGCCGGCCGATCCGGCTGCGGTGCTCGACGGGTTCCTGCGCCTGCTCGGCCAGTCCGGCCAGGTGCCGCACGGTCTGGAGGCCCGCACCGCCGCCTACCGGGAACGGCTCATCGGCGTACGGGCCCTGGTGGTGCTCGACAACGCCGCCACCGTGGAGCAGGTCCGGCCGCTGCTGCCGGCCACCCCGGGCTGCCTGACCGTGGTGACCAGCCGGCGCAGCCTGACCGGTCTGGACTCGGCCATCCACCTGGCGGTCGACGTGTTCACCCCGGACGAGGCGCTGGCCTTCCTCGCCCACGCCGTGCCGGGGGTGCCGGTCGGCGCGGATCCCGGCGCGGCGGCCCGCATCGCCCACCGGTGCGGCTACCTGCCGCTGGCCCTGGGCCTGGTCGCCGGGCACATCGCCGGCACCCCGGACTGGACGCTGACCGACCACGCCGAACGCCTCGACGAGCGCCACCGCCTGCGGCGGCTCGACTCCGGCGTCGAACTGGCCCTCGACCTGTCGTACCAGCATCTGCCGGCCGACCGCCGACGCCTGTTGCGGCTGCTCGCGTTGCATCCGGGGCAGGACTTCGACCCGTACGCCACCGCCGCCCTGACCGGCACCGATGTGGACACCGCACGGGTCAGTCTGCGCCACCTGCGTCAGGACCACCTGTTGCAGCCGGCCGGCGAGGAGCGCTACACGTTCCACGACCTCGTCCGTGCGTACAGCGCTGTCATGGCGGCCGAGGAGGAACGCCCGGCGGAACGCCGCGACGCGCTGACGCAGCTGTTCGACCACTACCTGGCCACCGCGGCGGCCGCCATGGACGTCCTGTACTCGGCCGAGACCTACCTGCGGCCGCGGATCGACCGGGACGGTCACCACGTGCCCGACCTGAGCGACCCCGACGACGCCCGGAGGTGGCTGGACACCGAGCGCCCGACCCTGATCGCGGTCGCGGCCTTCACGGCGGCCAACGGCTGGGAGTCGCACACGACGCGGATGTCGCGGGTCCTGTTCCGCTACTTCGACGGCGGGCACCACACCGACGGGCTGACCGTGCACGGCCACGCCCTGCAGGCGGCGAGCCGCAGCGGCGACGCTGCCGGACGCGCACACGCCCTGACCGACCTCGGGGTCACCCACATCCACCTCGGCCGCAACGACGCCGCCCGCGACCACCTGCACCGCGCCGCCGAGCTGTTCGGGCAGCTCGGCGACCTGGCCGGTCTCGCCCGTACGCAGAACAACCTGGGCATGGCCGCGGAGAGCTCCGGCGACTTCCCGGCCGCCACCGGCCACTACCAGCAGGCCCGGGATCTGCACCGGCAGGTGGGCAACCGGACCGGCGAGGCGGGAACGCTCCGCAACCTCGGCAACGTGGCGGGGCAGTCGGGCCGCTACGACGCCGCCACCGAGCATTTCACGCAGGCCCTGGCACTGACCCGGCAGATCGGCCACCGCGTCGGCGAGGCGGGCGCGTTGAACGGCCTGGGCGAGGTCGACATGCGCTCCGGCCGCTACGAGCAGGCCCAGGATCACCTGGAACAGTGCCTGGCCCTGTTCCGCCGGCTCGGCAACCGCCTCGGGGAGGCCGACACCTTGGAAAGCCTCGGCCGGCTGCACACCCGGCTCGGCCGCCCGGAACAGGCCGAGGAGTGCTATCAGCGGGTGCTGACCATCTGCCGCGAGAGCGGCTACCGGCTGGGCGAGGCGGGCGCCCTGAACGGCCTGGGCGAGGCGGCCCACGCCACCGGCCGCCGCGCCGCCGCCGTCGAGCTGCACACCGCGGCCGGGGCGGTCGCCGTTGCGGCGGGCGCGCTCGACCAGAGCGCCCGCGCCCACGCCGGCCTCGGCCACGCCCACCGGGCCCTGGGCGACCCGGCCCGGGCCCGCGAGCACTACGAGCAGGCGCTGGCTGTGTTCACCGGCCTCGGCATGCCGGAGGCCGACGAGATCCGGGCGCACCTGGGCTGACCGCCCACCCGGTCAGCGGCCGGGACGCTCCCGGCGGACCGTCGGACGGCGGCCGCGGATGGTCGCCTGGGACAGCGCCTTGATGACGCGTTCGGCGGCCGAGTCGGGCACCTCGACCAGCGAGAAGCGGTCGGTGATCTGGATCGCGCCGATGTCGCGGGCGGGCAGCCCGGACTCGCCGGCGATGGCGCCGACCAGGTCTTGCGGGCGCAGGCCGACGCGGCGGCCGAGGCCGACGAACAGGCGGGTCACCCCGGAGTCGGTGGGCCGCTGCCGGGTCTCCTTGTCGCGGCGGGCCGGGGCGGGCGACGGGATCTCCGGCTCGTCGACGTCGCCGCCGGCCGCCTCGTGCAGCAGCTTCACCGCGGCCAGGGCGACGTTCTCGATGTCGTAGTCGTCGGTCAGCGAGTCGATCACCACGCGGAAACGCTCGAGGCCGTCGTCCTCGAGGGCGGCCTGCAACGAGGCGCGCGTCAGCTCGAGCCGGCGCGCGCGCAGGTCGGTCACCGTGGGCAGCCGCTCGATCGGGATCCGGCGGCCGATCAGGCGCTCGATGGCCTTGAGCATGCGCTGCTCACGCGGTTCGGCCAGGGTGATCGCGACGCCCTCGCGCCCGGCCCGGCCGACCCGGCCGATCCGGTGCACGTACGCCTCGGGCGCGGACGGCACGTTGAAGTTGATCACGTGGGTGAGCTGTTCGACGTCGAGCCCGCGGGCGGCGACGTCGGTGGCCACGAGCAGTTCGGTGCTGCCGCCGCGCAGCCGGCCCATCACCCGGTCACGCTGGTCCTGGCTCATCCCGCCGTGCAGCGCCTCGGCCCGGTAACCACGCCCGTTGAGCGCCTCGGTGACCTGGTCGACCTCTTCGCGGGTACGGCAGAAGACGATCGCCGCCGTGGGCGCCTCGACGTCGAGGATCCGGCCGAGCGCGGCCGCCTTGTGCGGACGGCCCACGATGTACGCGCTCTGACGCACCAGCGGCATCTCGCCCGGCGCCGAGTCCTCCCGGCCCATCCGGATCCGGACCGGCTCGCGCAGGTGGCGGCGGGCGATGGCGTCGATCCGCGGCGGCATGGTGGCCGAGAACAGCACGGTCTGCCGTTCGTCCGGGGTCTCGGCCAGGATCGCCTCGATGTCCTCGGCGAAGCCCATGTCGAGCATCTCGTCGGCCTCGTCGAGCACCACGGTCCGCACGTCGCTCAGGTCGAGGGTGCCGCGGCTGATGTGGTCGAGCACGCGGCCGGGCGTGCCCACCACGACCTGCACCCCGCGCTGCAGCGCCTGCAGCTGCCGTCCGATCGGCTGGCCACCGTAGACCGGCAGCACGCGGACGTTCAGCTCGCGCCCGTACCGGTGGACCGCCTGCGAGACCTGCTCGGCCAGCTCACGGGTCGGCACGAGGGCAAGCGCCTGCGGCCCGGCCGTCCGGTCGGCGGTGAGCGACTGCAGGATCGGCAGGGCGAACGCCGCGGTCTTGCCGGTGCCGGTGGCGGCCTGCCCCACCAGATCGTGCCCGGCCAGCACGGGCGGGATCGCCTCACGCTGAATCGGGGTGGGCTCTTCATAGCCGAGGCTCAGGAGCGCGCGCAGCAGCTCCGGTCGAAGCCCCAATCCCGCGAAGCCAACCTCGGACTCGACCAGGTCTTCGTCCATGACCAGCAGTTTACGAGCCGCCCCATTCGCGTCGTCCCGCGAGGTCTCCGGCGTGACACCTTGACCGGTCCGACGGTCGCCGATTTCTCGCTCAAGCACGGCTTCTGCCTGCCGATGGACGAGATGACCAGCACAGGACCGGCAAGAAGGGCACGCCCCATGCAACCGTCTCCCCCGCCGCCGTGGATGGTGCAGTACAACCCGCAGGCGCCGGCCGCGCGTGCCCGGAATGTTCCACGGAAGGCCCTCGTCGTCGGTGTGATCGCCGTCGGGGCGTTACTGGGCGCCGGCACGGCGGGGGTCAACGCGTACGCCAAGCACCAGGTCTGCGCGGCGCTCGAGGGCGACTCCTCGCTGACCGGATCGGCCGGTTCCGAGGCTCCCACCGAGGCCCAGTTCACGCAGGTCCGCAAGGGCGCCGACCAGATGCGCGGCTATGCACGCATGCTGGTCATCGACGGCGACCTGCGCTCCGCGGTCAACGGTCTCGCCGACGACGCCGACCAGCTCGTCGACGTGCTCGCCACCACCGGCACCGGATCGGTCGACCGGATCGCGGGCGGCGGTGGCATGACCGAGTTGCTGACCATCGCCGGTTCGGTGAACAGCCACGCCCGCGCCGCTCAGCGCGCCTGCGACCTGCCGGTGACCGGCATCTTCAGGCATTGACCATCGACGCCCTCCGCCGACCGGGAGGTCGGACGGCGGAAACGGCTGCTGTTGATTCGTGGGGGCCGCGAACCTAGCCTCCGAGGTATGCCCGGAGTGGGGTTTCGGCTCGATGCGGCGGTCGCCGACGTGTACGGCGACCTGCGGCTGGCGCCTGTGCTGCGGCGGCTGCTGCGGCACAGCGGGCGGCTGACCGGCTCCGCGGCGGGCAGCATCTCGCTGGTCGACGCGGCCCGCGGGCAGTACGTGAAGGCGGCCGAGATCGGGGCGCGGTGCCGGCTCGGGCAGCGGTTCCCCCTCGACGAAGGCGCGACCGGGCGGGCGTTCGACCGGCGGCGGCCGGTGGTCATCCCCGACTACGGGCGGCTGCGCGCGGGGCATCTGGCCGGCACCGATCCGGCCAGCCGGGGCGCGGCGGTAGCCGTGCCCATCTGGTGGCGGGGCGACGTCATCGCGGTCGACGTGGTGTTCGCGCCGGATGCCGGCGACTTCAGCGCGGGCGCGGTCGACGACCTGGAAGCGCTGGCCCAGACGGCGGCGGCCGCGATCGTCGTGTCGGGGCGGCACGACCCGTCGCTGGCCGCTCTGATCGCCCGGCGGGTGCCCGCCACGGTCACCGAGGCCGGCGCCGTGCGGCCCGTCTCGCCTGCGGTCGCCCGCATCGCCACCGACCTGGTCGCCGCTGCGGCGCGCGCCGCCGGGCACGGGTCGCAGCGAGTTGCGCTGGTCTACGGCGAGGACGGTCTGCGGCTGCTGGTGCAGCAGGAGGGCGGCCTGCGCGCCGACGGGGAGCTGCGCCGCGAGGGCGTCACGGTCGAGGAGGTGCCGGGCTGGGGTGTGCTGGTGCGCGCCGAATTCCCGTACGCGCTGGAACCGCCGCCCTTCTCGCCGCGCGAGGCCGAGGTGCTGGCCCTGCTGCGGGAGGGGCTGACCGACCGCGAGATCGCCGCGCGCCTGGTGGTCTCGCCCAAGACGGTCGAGAAGCACGTCGCCGCCGTCCTGCGGAAAACCGGAACGACCCGGCGGACGGCAGCTGTGGTTCACGCCCTCGACAACGGGTGGATTCCCCCATACCGGTGACCGGCGCCACCGGCTTGACTGAGGCCCGTGCCCATCGTCGCGCTGAAGGACATCCTGGACCGTGCGCTCGCCGAGCGGTACGGGGTCGCCGCCATCAACATCATCAACGACCTCACCATCGAGGCGGTCGTCGCGGCCGCCGCCGAGGAACGGGCGCCGGTCATCCTGCAGACCTCGGTCAAGACCGTCCGGCAGTACGGCCGGCGGCAGCTCCACGACATCGTCGAGGCGCTGGTCCGCGAGGCTGACGTGCCGGTCACGCTGCATCTCGACCACTGTCCCGACCGTACGGTGATCTCGGACTGCCTCGACGGCGGCTGGAACTCCGTGCTGTTCGACGCGCACGAGCTCGACGTCGCCGAGAACCTGCGGCAGACCACCGAGGTGGTGGCCGAGGCCCGCAAGACCGGCGCCCACGTCGAGGGCGAGATCGAGGGCATCCAGGGCGTCGAGGACGACGTCGGCTCCGACGACGCGCCACGGGTGCAGAGCCTCGAGGTCGCGGTCGACTTCATCGAGCGTACGGGGGTCGACTGCTTCGCACCGGCCATCGGCAACGCCCACGGCCAATACCGGCAGGCGCCCGTGCTGGACGCCCGGCGGATCACCGACCTGGTCGCGGCGACCGGCGTCCCGATGGCGCTGCACGGCGGCACCGGGCTCTCCGACGACCAGTTCACCGACCTGATCGCCCGCGGCTGCGCCAAGGTGAACATCTCCACCGCGCTCAAAGAGACGTTCATGAAGTCCGGCCTGGAATTCCTGCGCGAGACGGCCGAGCGCGACAAGTGGGACCCGCCGTCACTGTTCCGGCACCAGCGGACGGCGGTGCTGGAAATGGCCCGGCGGCACATTCGGCTGTTCGGCGGATCGGGGCGGGCCTGGTGACCGCGCTGATCTTCGACTGTGACGGGGTTCTGGCCGACACCGAGCGCTACGGGCACCTGCCCGCTTTCAACGCCACCTTCGAGCAGTTCGGGCTGCCGGTGCGGTGGAGCGAGCAGGAGTACGGCCGGAAGCTGCGGATCGGCGGCGGCAAGGAACGAATGGCCAGCCTGTTCGACGACCCGGCGTTCGCCGCCGCGGCCGGCCCGGGTGATCGTACGGAAAAGCTTCTGGCCTGGCACAAGGCCAAGACGGCGGCGTTCAAGCAGCTGGTGGCGGACGGGAAGGTCCCGGCCCGGCCCGGCATCAAGCGGATCGTCACGGACGCGCTCGAGGCCGGCTGGACCGTCGCCGTCGCCTCCACCTCGGCCGAGGAGTCCGTGCGGGCGGTGCTGGCGAACGCGGTCGGTCCGGCGGCGGCCGAGATCCCAGTCTTCGCCGGCGACGTGGTGCCGGCCAAGAAACCCGACCCGGCCATCTACCAGCTGACCGTGCGGAACCTCGGCCTGAACCCGGCCGAAACGCTGGTCGTCGAGGATTCGCGCAACGGCCTGCTGGCCGCCACCCGGGCCGGGCTGACCTGCGTGGTCACGGTCAACGACTACACCCGCGACGAGCAGTTCGACGAGGCGGTCCTGGTCGTCCCGGAACTGGGCGACCCCGGCCGTCCCCCGGTCGAGGTGCTGGCCAACCGGGGCGCGGCGCGGCCCGGGGCCTATCTCACGCTCGACGACCTGCGCGCCTGTCTGGGAGGGCCGGCATGACGATGCGGCAGACCGAGTTCGTCGTCCGGGTGATCGCCGAGACGGCCATCGAGAACGAGAAGTACTTCGGCGACCTGGACTCGGTGGTCGGCGACGGCGACTTCGGCTATTCGCTGGCCCGCGGCTTCGAGAAGCTGCTCGAGGGCTGGGACGGCCTTGACCGCACCGACCCGGGAACGTTCCTCAAGAAGTGCGGCATCGTGATCACGTCACGCATCGGCGGCACGTCCGGCCCGATCTGGGGCACCGGATTCCTGCGGGCCGGCGCGGCCGCCGGGGACGCGGCCGAGCTGACCGCCGTGCAGGTGGTCGCGATGCTCCGGGCGGCCATCGAGGGCATCAAGGCGCGCGGGCAGTCCGACGTCGGCGACAAGACGCTGCTCGACGCGCTGGTCCCGATGACCGACGCGCTGGCCTCCGGGGGCCTTCCGGCGGCGGCCGTCGCGGTGCGGGAGGCGGCCGACGCCACCGCGGAGATGGTCGCCAAGCGCGGCCGGGCGGCGTACACGGGCGAGCGCAGCCGCGGCTCGGTCGACGCCGGCGCCATGGCGGTGGCGGTGCTTGTCGAACGGATCAGCGAGACCTGGCCCAAGCAAGGAGACGCATCGTGAAGAAGTTCGTCAACGACCCCAAGAACTACGTGGCCGAGATGCTCGAGGGCGTCGCGCTGGCCAACCCCGGCGCCCTGCGCTACGTTCCCGCCTACAACCTGATCATGCGGTCCGACGCCCCGAACGACAACAAGGTGTCCATCGTGCAGGGCTCCGGCTCCGGGCACGAGCCGGCCCACGTGATGGAGGTGGGCAAGGGCATGCTCGACGCGGCCTGTCCCGGTGACGTGTTCGCCGCCCCGCCGATGGATTACGTCTACGAGACGGCGAAGCTGCTGTCCTCCCCCAAGGGCGTGCTGCTGCTGGTCAACAACTACACCGGCGACCGGATGGCGTTCGACATGGGCAAGGAGATGGCCGAGGCCGACGGCGTCCGGGCCGAGATCCTCACCGTCAACGACGACGTCGCGGTGCAGGACTCCACCTACACCGTGGGCCGGCGCGGCGTGGCCGGCAACTTCTTCGTCATCAAGGCCGTGGGCGCCGCCGCCGAGCAGGGCGCCGAGCTCGACGAGGTGATCCGGGTCGGGAAGAAGGTCAACGACGTCACCCGGACGATGGGGGTCGCGCTCACCGCCTGCACCCCGCCGGCCAAGGGCTCACCCCTGTTCGAGCTGGGCGCCGACGAGATGGAGTTCGGCGTCGGCATCCACGGCGAACCGGGCCGCGAACGCCGCAAGTTGAAGGACGCCGACGCGATCGTCGACGACCTGCTCGAGGCCGTGGTCACCGACCTGCCGTACGACCGGGGCGACCGCGTGGCCCTGATGATCAACGGCCTCGGCGGCACCCCGCTCAGTGAGCTCTACATCCTCTTCCGCCGCGCCCACCAGCGGCTGGCCGACCGGGGCATCACCGTGGGCCGCAGCTACGTGAACGAATACTGCACGTCGCTCGACATGGCCGGCGCCTCGCTGACCCTGGTCCGCCTGGACGACGAGATCGAAGGGCTGCTGGCCGCGCCGGCCGAGGCCGCCGTCCGCGTCTTCTAGACACCTATAGGGTTTCGTGCATGTCTGTGCCGCACGATCTCGACACGCTCCCGGACCCGTCCACGGCCGGGGACATCGACGAGCTGGCCGAGCGGCTGCGCCGGCTGAAGGTGTGGGCGGGCGACCCCTCGTACGACAAGATCAAGAGCCGGGTCAATGCGACCTGGACCGCCGAGGGGCGGCCCGCCGGGGAGCTGACGATCAAGTCGACCGTCGCCAACTGCTTCCTGCCGGGCCGCCGCCGCCTGAACACCGACCTCGTCCTGGCCGTGGTGCGGGCGCTGTGTCCCGACACCGGCTACGTGGCCCAGTGGCGCCAGGCGCTCCGGGTGCTCGCGGGTGAGGCCGAGGCGGTCTCGCAGGCCCGGGTGCAGGACAAGTTGCCCCAGGATCTGGTCGGATTCACCGGCCGCGAGGACGAGCTGGCCGAAGCCCTGCGCGCCGCCACGGGATCCGTCGTCATCACCGCGATCGAGGGCATGGCCGGCGTCGGCAAGACCCAGCTCGCCGTCCACGCCGGACACCGGCTGCTCCGGGACGACGCGTACGACCAGGTGCTGTTCGTCAACCTGCGCGGCTTCCACCCCGACCCCGCGCAGCCGCCGGCCGACCCGGCCGCCGTGCTCGACGGCTTCCTCCGCCTGCTGGGCCTGCCCGGACACCAGGTGCCGCACGGTCTGGACGCCCGCACGGCGGCCTACCGCGAGCGGCTGGCCGGCCGCCGGGCCCTGGTGGTGCTGGACAACGCCGCCACCGCCGAGCAGGTGCGGCCCCTGCTGGCCGAGCGGCCCGGCTGCCTCACCCTGATCACCAGCCGGCGCAGCCTGCTCGACCTGCCGTCCGCCGGCCGCATCGCGGTCGACGTGTTCACCCCCGACGAGGCGGTCGCCTTCCTGGCCGGCGCCCTGCCCGAGGCGCCGGTGGGCCCGGATCCCACCGCCCTGGAACGGATCGCCCGCCGCTGCGGCCACCTGCCGCTGGCCCTGAGCCTGATCGCCGGGCACATCCGGGCCACCCCGAGCTGGACCCTCACCGACCACGCCGACCGGCTCGACGAACGCCACGACGAGCGGCGCCTCGACTCCGGCGTCGAACTCGCCCTCCGGCTGTCCTATCAGCACCTGCCGGCCGACCGCCGGCAGCTCCTGCGGCTCGCCTCGCTGCACCCCGGCCAGGATTTCGACGCGTACGCCGCGGCCGCGCTGGCCGGCTCCGACCTGCCCACCGCCGAGGCGTCACTGGCCCATCTGTGCCGCGACCACCTGCTGCAGGAGACGGCGCCCGGCCGGTACACCTTCCACGACCTGGTACGCGCCTACGCCGACGCCCGCGCCCGCGACGAGGACCCGCCGGCGGCCCGCCGCGCCGCCCTGACCCGGCTCTTCGACCACTATCTGGCCACCACCGCGGCAGCCATCAACGCCCTGCACCCGTCCGAGGCCCACCTGCACCCCACGATCGAGCCGTCCGGCAGCCCCGTCCCCGACGTGACCAGCCCCGGCGCGCCCGTGGCCTGGCTCGACGCGGAACGGCACACGCTGGTCGCGGTGGCCGTGCACACCGCGACCCACGGCTGGCCCAGCCACACGACCCGGTTGTCCGGCGTGCTGTTCCGTTACCTGATCGGCGGAGGCCACCACAGCGAGGCGCTCACCGCGTACACCAACGCCCATCACGCCGCCCTCGGCAGCGCGGACCTTGCCGGGCAGGCGGCCGCCCTGACCAACCTCGGCATCTCGTACCTCTACGCCGAGCAGTACGACCTGGCCGCCGACCACCTGCGGCGGTCCCTGGAGCTCTGGCGCCGGATCGGCCATCCCCGCAGCCAGGGCCGCGCGCTGTTCAGCCTGGCCGCCATCGAGGAACGGGCGAGCCGCTTCCAGTCCTCCGTCGACCTGCTGCGGGAATGCCTGGCCTGCTACCGCGAGGCCGGCGACGAGACCAACGTGACCACGACCCTGGGCAGCCTGGCCGTCGCGCTCGACCGGCTGGGCCGCATCGACGAGGCGATGGAGGCCGGCCTGCAGGCGCTGGCCCAGGCCCGCAAGGTCGGGCACGAGCACGGCGAGGGTTACGCCCTGGACGTGGTGGCCAACATCGAGATGCGGGCGGGCCGGTACGAGCCGGCCCGCGACCACCTCGAGCGGTGCCTGGTGCTGCGACGCCGGCTCCACAACCGCCTCGGCGAGGGCAGCGCGCTGGACAGCCTCGGCATGCTGCACACCCGTCGGGGTTCCCTCGACGAGGCGGCCGGCTGTTTCGACCGGGCGCTGGCGCTCTTCCGCGAGATCGGCAGCCAGGAGGGCCAGTGTTTTTCCCTCAACGGCCTCGGCGAGGTGGCCCTCGCGGCCGGCCGGCCCGCCGAGGCCCTCACCCGCCACAGGGAGGCCCACGCCATCGCCGTCACCATCGAGAACCGCTACCAGCAGGCCCGCGCGGTGACCGGACTGGGTCACGCCCACCGGGCGTTGGGCGACGAGGCCGAGGCACTGCTCCATTTCAAGCAGGCCCTTGCCCTGTACGAGGATCTGGGCGTGCCCGAGGCCGAGCAGGTGCGCGCCACCTTGGGCGAGGACACCATCTGAACAGTCGGACAGGCGTCACGCAGAGGGCGGGACAGGATGTTCTTGTTGAACCCTTCTCAGACCGCCGCGCGTGGAACGGAATCTGGCACCCGGCTCGGTTGGCACAGAGTCACCGCGACCGGCTGACGGGTTCACTTGTGTTCTTTGTCTCGTCGCGCGGCGATGTCAGCTTCCAGTCGCCGTGCGGCTCGGCGTCGCCCGAGCTTGCGGAGCGACCGGGCCAGATGTTCGGCCGACCTGATGGTGTCGGGGTGATCGCGGCCGAGAATTCTCTCGAAGTCAGCGAGGGTCTGGCTGTGCAGCTTCCTCGCCTCCGCGAAGCGCCCGAGCGCGTGCAGGTCCAGGGCGACGTTCATGGCGGAGCTGAGGGTGTCCGGATGATCTCGTCCTAGGATTCGGCGGTACCCCGAGTACGTTTGTCGATGCAGCTCATGGGCGGCTTCTCGTTCGCCCAGGTCCCGCAGCGTGCTCGCCAGCTCGCTGGACGAGACGAAGAATCCTTCGTAGTCGTCCCCGAAAACGTCCCGTCGTCTCTTGAGGATGTCCTCGTGCATCTCGCGGGCGATCTCCAGATGTCCGAGCCGGTGCAAGTCCTGTGCGAGGTTGCAGGCCGAGGTGAGTGTGCGCCGGTCGTTCTCACCAAAGATGCGCCGGAAACGTCGATGGGCATCCTCGTCGTACCGTCGCGCCCGCACGTAGTCCCCGCTGATGCGCGACAGTTGCCCCAGATGGTTGGTGCAATGCAGGACCGCTTCGTCGTCCGGGCCGAATCTCGGTGTCCAGGCGGCCAACCATTGCAGAGCAAGGGATTCGGCAATCCGGGTATCTCCGCGGACCAGGAAATACCAAATCATGTCGGTCGCGAGAATCCGGAGGTTCGCGTCGGGCGAGTCTTGCGGACTCTGGGCGAGGATGTGCGGTGCCAGCATCGCCCATTCGGACCACCTACGAGGATCGCGACCGTCGTCCGGCCGCGCTTTGGAGAGCAGATTGGCAATCAGCCGTCTAGCGGCGACGTGGTCGTCCGCATGGCTGCCACCGCGCTGAATGGCCTGCACCAGACGGTGTAGTTGCAGCGTGTCGCCGTCCACCTTGCCAAGGCCGTACCTTGACAACTTCCCGAGCAGGCGACGCTGTCCCAGGGGCGTCTGCAAAGACTCTCGCAGTTCTGCCGGCAGGCTCGGGTCCGGGGTAAAGACCGCCACGGGGATCGGTTCCGGGCCGAACCAGCAGCACAAATGAAACAGCTGGACCGCAGCGATGTCGTCAGCCAGCAGACGATCGCGGGATATGTGCAACGTAGCCGCCAACGGCACCGGGTAGGACGGCGACGGCGACTCGCCCATCAGGATGTGCGCCCGTTCGGCCAGCTCCGCGAGGTAGGTCTCGGCCGGAATCCCGGTCTCGGCGAGCATTCCGCCCGCTTGCGCGATTGCCAGGGGCAGGTCGCCGAGCATGTCGGCCATCCGGTCCGCCGCCGTGGCGGAGAGCGCCGGCACCTGCCTCCTGAGCAAGGCCGTCGACTCGGCCCGGGCGAAGACGTCGACGGGCACCGGAGCCGCGACCTGACTCCATGCCGGATTACGCGAGGTGATGATCGTGTGGCCCGGGCCGGCCGGAACCGCAGGCCACAACGCACCAGGGCCCTCCGCGTTGTCGAAGACCACCAGCCAGCGGCCATGACGTCGCAGATAGGCACGGGCTTCTCGCTCGGCATCGCCAGCATCACTATCGTCGCTGACCAGTCCCAGAGCTGCCGCCAGTGCGCCGAACTGCTCACCGAGAAGCTCGGTCTGCTCAGCGGCGATCCACCACACCAGGTCGTAGTCGGCGACATACCGGTGTGCGTACTCGGCCGCAAGCTGCGTCTTGCCGACACCGCCCCAACCGTGCAGCGCCATGACGACTGCGGCACCGTCGGACGCCAGACGTGTTCTTAGATGGGCCAGGATCGCCTCGCGTCCGACGAAGGAGATATTCCGGCCGGGGACGTTCCACAGTGACGGCAGCGATCCCGGCTCCCGAGCAGGCTCCTGCGTGGCCGTCACGGGCGGGGTCGCGGGTTCTCCGGCCTTCCGAGCCGAAAGCACCGTGACGATCACGGCCAGCAGTCCGGCCAGCCAGCTCCCCCTCTCCAGCCAGTGCCACACCGGCGAGTTGGAAGCGGCGAGGCCATCAGCTAGGCCCCGTCGCACCAGCAGCGTCACACCGGCGGCCACGAGGACCACGACAGCGACAATCGTCACGACGCGACTACCCCGACGGGACCACTTAAACATCACATCGTAATTGTGGCAGCACATATCGTGACACTGGAAGGTGTGCAGCAGGCCTCCGGGCCGAGCAGGCGAGTTGTCACAGCGTAGATAGCGCCTACGAATGAGCGTGGAGTGGAATGCATGAACGACTCAGCCCATGTCGGCCGGAACCTGCACGCAGCAGATCATCTACCAGCGCCCGGGTGCTCCCCGCCGAAGCAGAGATTACGTGCGCGGATGACCTGCCGGCGAGAGAACCGGCCTCAACGGTTCCGGCCGATGAGAGTGCGCGCGCGACGGCTGGCGGTGAGCCGTCGCGACGCGTGGCGCACGTCGAGGAGCCCGACGCACGCTTGTAGCCGATGAGCGTGCTGTGATCATGCATCGCTGACCGAAAGAGGCAGTCGACCAGCCTGGAAAGGTTGAGCGGACACCAGGGTTCACGAGTCGCTCAGCGGATGGCTACCGCCGCCGGCGCGGCCGCAGCAGGAAGCGGATGGTCAGCAGGGCTGCCCCGAAGAGCACCCCGATGGCCGACACGGCCGCGGCCGCTACCTCCGCGATGGCCATCGAGGGTGTCCGGGCCGAAACCAGCGTGACGATCGCCGCCCGAACGATCGGGCGGTACATGAAGGACGGTCCGCCACCGAGAGCACCACGCCGCCCGGCTCGGTATCGAGCAGTACTTCGGGCTGCAACTGCACCAGGACGGTCGCGGCCGGTTCACCGGCGAGGTCCTCGACAACACGGGCGTGGCGGCCGAGAAGCGCAACGTCGCGCGTGCCATCAGGCTGTCCGGCCGCGTCGCGGTACTCGCCGTAGGCGACTCCGAGTCAGATCTTCCGCTCTGGGAGTCAGCCCCGAACAAGATCGTGGTTGGCGCTCGTGAGCCGCAACGGGACTGGCCCGGCGACCGCACGCTGCGGGTGGATCCGGGCGATTCGCGGTGGGAAGGGATCCGAGAGTGGCTGGACGCCAAAGTTGAGGCCGTGGGCGTGCGAGACCTGCCACTCTGAGATCGGCAGGGAGCCGATCGCGAACTCATGGGGAGGGTCGAACGCCACGCACATGACCGGCCGGAGCGGATCGCCGACCACATCGAGGGTCAGCGGATGTGGACAAAAGCACCGCTTGACTGGGGTGACGCGCACAGAACCCGACGGTGCCGGCTGTTCCGTTATATGAGTATTGCGGCATGAAGTGTCGATCTCCTTGGGGCATGCTGCTGGCCGTCGCGGTCGTGGCGGCCTCCCCCACCCCGGCCCGAGCCGACGATCCCGGCCCTGTCTTCGGTGTCATCGCCTCGACGCAGGGCTCTCCGCCCGACACACCGGAGGAGCACATCCGGCAGTACGACCGGCACCGCGCCAACTACGGCGGCCCGATCGGGATCCGCATCTTCTCCGGTGGCCCGCCCCCGCTGCCCACCGACAACAACCGGCCCGGTCGTCTGCTGGCGTGGGCCGCGAACGACCATCCGGAAGAGACGATCACCGTTTCGCACAAGACCCGGGACGACGCGCGCCTGCGGCGGCTGCTCGACTGGGCGCACGCCCGCAAGCTCCGGCTCTCGATCATCTATCGGCACGAGGCGCAGCCGGACTGGTTCGAGTACGGCCAGCAGGGCGCCCGGCCCGACGTCTACCGCGCGACTTACCGCGCCTACAAGGCGGTCATCCAGGCCCACCCCGGTCACCGGCGGGTGACCCTCGAGAAGAACCTGATGTGGTTCTGGCAGTACCACCACGTCAAGACCAAGCCGGAAAGCGACTGGCGCCGGTACGTCGAGCGGAACGACCCCGCCGACGTGCTGTCGTGGGACACCTACTCGTTCCCCGGCATGCCGACCAGGCAGGGCCACTACGCCACCCCGCACGACTTCTTCCAGTACGCCCGCGACGCCTGGAAAGAGTTCGGACTGCCGTGGGGTGTCGGCGAGATCGGCACCATCGTCCAGGACGGCGAGGGCAAGGGCGTCGAGCGGGCCTGGGACCCCGACGGCACGCGCTTCACCGCGTGGGTCGGGCGGATCGCCCGGGCCGCCCGCAACCCGGCCACGATCGACGCCGGCTACGCCGGGATGCCGCCGGCGCTGTTCGTCAAGTGGTGGGGCGCGCTGGACGCCGACGACCAGGATCTGAGCCTGGAGCAGGTGCCCGCCGCGGCCGCCGTGTACCGCGGCCTGATGCGCCGCCGACCTTGATGGCGAGTGATCGGGCCTCGTGCGGCGGATGGTCCGGCGAACCCGGGAAGCGGCCAGGACGGGGGTGCTCGGCGGATCCGGGTGGATGAATCAGTCGTACGAAATGACAAGCGCGAGGCGAGACGGCCTGGACCGTCTCACCTCGCCTCGCTTCGTGTTCATCAGTCAGTTGTCGACGAGCTGCCAACTTTGGCCGGGGTCGGTGGCCGAGCAGGTCTGCTGAGTCAGGATGACGCCGGCCGTCTTGGAGCCGTCGGCGATGTCCAGGCACTTGCCGGTCGTCTTGTTGCGCAGGCGGGTCCAGCCGGCCGGGTCGGCGTCGATGGTCCACTGCTGCTCGCCGTGGGTGTTGTCGCCGCACGTCCACTGCAGGGAGCGCTGGCCCTCGGTGCTCGTGCCGCCGCCGATGGCCAGGCAGAAGCCGCTGCGGTCGTTGCGGATCTGGGCGTAGCCGCCGGCCTTCGCGGTGAGGTGGAACTCGGCGTGGTTGGCGTCGTTGCAGGTGGCCTGGACCAGTCCGGCGCCGTTGGTCAGGACGCCGTTGTTGCTCGCGCAGAGCTTGCTGTGCTGGTTGATCAGGCGCGTGCCCACGTTGCGGGTCGTGACCTTCCACTGCTGCTCGCGGTTGCCGGCGCCGCGGCACGGCCACTGGATCGCGATCTTGCCGGCCGTGGTCGAGGCGGCGCCCATGGCCAGGCATTGCTTGCTGTTGACGTTCTGCAGTGCGACGTAGCCGGTGCCGTCGGGGACCATGGCCCAGGTCTGCTCGAGGTGGGTGTCGCCGGCGCACGGCCACTGCAGCACTTCGGCGCCTTCCTCGGTCGAGCCGCCGCCGATGGCCAGGCACTGACCGCTGTGGTCGTTGCGGATCTCGTACGCCCCGCTCGGCCGCTGCCGCAGCCGCCAGTCCTGCTCGGTGCCGCCCTGGCAGCCCCACTGGATCGCGCGGGCCGCGTTCTCGGTCGATCCGGCGTTGATGGCCAGGCACAGGTTGCTGTTGTCGTTCAGGATCGTGCTGACCTGGCGCTCGGGAAGGTACCGGCCGAACCAGGACCCGAGGTCGTCGACCCGGGTCTGTGAGCCGCCGCGGGCCGCGTCCTGGTCGGCGCCGAGGCAGCCGCCCTGACCGTCGGCGGCATGGGTGATCGCCACGAGCTGCACGGTGGCGCCGGACTCGCGCAGGCCGGGACCGCCGGCGTCGCCCTTGCACGGCCCCACCTGGGCCGAGTCGGTCGCGGTGAGCGCCAGCGTGGCCGGAGCCACGGCGCCGACGGTGAACGTGCCGAGATGCGGCCGGTCCGGAACCCAGTCGGACGCCGTACGCCCGAAGCCCGCGACCGTCAGCACCTCGCCGTCGGCCGGGGCCGTCGTGGCCAGGGCGACCGGAGCCACGTCGTTGACGGCCACGGCGAGCCGGACGAGGGCGACGTCGCGGTCCGGGTGCGGCACGACGCGGACCACGGACACGGTCTGGCCGCCGGCCGCCTGCGACAGGTTGGACCAGCCGATCAGGGCCGTCGTCTTCTGGCTGGGCGGCCCGTCGGCCACGGCCTGGCCGGACGGCCGGAAACAGGCCTTGGCGGTGACGACCCAGCGCGGCGCGACCAGGACGGCCGAGCAACTGGTGCTGCCCGCGACGCCCGGCGTCCCGAACTGGACCTTGGAGACAACCTTGTAGGCCTCCGCGGCGGGCACCGCCTCGGCCGCCGGCGACGGGCCGACGACCAGCAGCCCGACCGACGCGGCGACCAGAGCCGCCGCGGCCGCCTTCCGCTTGCGGACAGAGTTCCAGGCAGACAATGCAGACATGATGTGGTTCCCCCGTGTTCCGGGGACGCCGCCGCGACAGCGGCCCGGCGTCCCACGCCGACAACCAGACCCATGGATGACCGAGAAGTCACGTCCATCGATCTGACCGAGGTCACCTTACACAGCGCCCCATCGCCGTGGCGCCCGCCCGCCTACCAGGTCGCGTCGAGACCGTGACTGCGTTCCTGATGGTCGTCGAGCGCCTCGGCGAAGGCGACCCAATCGCCCCGCTGAGCGTGCCCGAGCAGATTCCGGTGCGCGGCGATCGCCTGCTGCGGCTCGCGGAAGATGCGGTCGGCGCTGCGCAGGATCGACAGGTACTGCCTGTCCTGCAGCCGGTCGTAGATCGAGAGCATCATGCTGTTCGCCGCGAGCTCGACAAAGGCGCGGTGGAACCGCATGGCCAGGACGGCGAACCCCTGGACGTCGCCGCTCAGCAGCGCGCCCTCCTGACGGTCCAGGTTGTCCGCGAGGCGTGCGGCCAGCCCTTCGCGCCGAGCCGGATCGGCCCGCCGGACCCCCGCGGACTCCAGAGCGTGCCTGGTCTCGGCCGATTCCCGCACCTCGTCGGCGGTCAGTTCGCGGACGAGGGCGCCGCGCTGGGCATAGATGGTGACCCACCCCTCGTCCTGGAGACGGGTGAGCGCGGCCCGGACCGGCGTGCGGCTCATCGACAGCGTGGCCGCCAGCTCGTTCTCGCTGAGCATGCTGCCCACGGTGAGGTCGCCGCGCATGATGGCGGCGCGGATGTGCGAGTGCGCGCGATCCGCCGCGCTGGCTCCCTGCTGGGCGAGGCTCACCCGCATATCGTACTGACATCCAACTGGGATACAAGTAGGGTACGAGTCGGCACGCCGCTGTTCCCCGGAAGGAGCACCCATGCCGTCCGCCCCCTCCGCCACGGATCCACCCCTCACCGACGAAGCCCGGCACGCGCTCTACCGCCGCTCGCTGATCGTGGTCGTCGTCTCCCAGGTCTTCGGCGGCGCGGGCCTGGCCGCCGGCGTCACCGTCGGCGCGCTGCTGGCGCAGGACATGCTCGGCAACGACAGCCTGGCCGGGTTGCCGACCGCGCTCTTCACGCTCGGGTCGGCGCTGACCGCATTCGCCGTCGGGCGCCTCACGCAGCGGACCGGCCGCCGGGGCGGGCTGGCCGCCGGGTTCGCCGCCGGTGCGCTGGGCGCGGTCGGGATCGTGACGGCGGCCGTGGCCGACCGGCCGGTGCTGTTGTTCCTGTCGCTGTTCGTCTACGGGGCCGGCACCGCCACCAACCTGCAGGCCCGCTACGCCGGCACCGACCTCGCGCCACCCGGCCGGCGAGCGACCGCGGTGTCGATCGCCCTGGTGTCCACGACGGCCGGAGCGGTCGGCGGGCCGCTGTCGGTCGACCTGCTGGGCGAATTCGCCGTGTCCGTCGGGCTGCCCGCTCTCACCGGTCCGTTCGTCCTGGCCGCGGTCGCGTTCGCGGTGGCCGGGCTGGTCCTGTTCGTCTTCCTGCGGCCCGATCCCTACCTCGTCGCCCAGCGCCTGGCGGGCCCGCCCGCCGTCGCGAGCACGGCCCCGGCCGGGACCGACAAGGGCGTCGTCGTCGGCGCCACCGTCATGGTGCTGACCCAGGTGGCGATGGTCGCGATCATGACCATGACGCCGGTCCACATGCGCCATCACGACCGCGGCCTCGGGCAGATCGGCCTGGTCATCAGCCTGCACATCGCCGCCATGTTCCTGCCCTCGCTGGTGACCGGGCGCCTGGTCGACCGCCTCGGCAGCCGTCCGGTGGCCGTCGCCGCGGCGGTCACCCTGCTCGCCGCCGGCATCGTGGCGGCCGTCGCGCCCGGCGACTCGGTGGCCGGCCTGACAATCGCGTTGATACTGCTCGGGCTGGGCTGGAACTTCGGCCTGATCAGCGGCACCACGTACATCGTCGAATCCACCACACCCGAGACCCGCGCCCGGACCCAGGGCTCGGTCGACGTCCTCATCGCCCTGTCCGGCGCGGGCGGCGGCGCGGCCTCGGCCGTCATCACCGACGCCACCAGCTTCGCCACCCTGTCGCTGGCCGGCGGGCTGCTCGCCCTGCTGCTGATCCCCGTCCTCGTCTGGCAGCGCCGGCCGTCCCATACTGCGACGCCCGGGGCGGCTCCCCGCCCCTAGCGTCGGTCGCAGGCCTGGGAGGACGTTTCCGACGCGACGATCGTGGAGCCGACCGACGTGGTCGTGCGGGTCGACACCACCACGATCTGCGGCACCGACCTGCAGCCGGCCGGCATCACCGACGAGCGGGCCGTCTTCCTGGCCGACGCCCTGCCCACCGGCTACGAGGTCGGCGTGCTGGCGGCCGCATCCCGGCCGAGAGGATGGGCACCCACACGTTCATGTTCGACCAGATGGACGAGGCCTACGACGTCTTCGCCGACGCTACCGCCCACTCCGCCCTCGAGGTGGTCATCAAGCCGGCCTGAGGCGCCCATTACCTTGGCCACATGAGCGACGATTTCACGGCCACGCTGCCGCGCAAGCGGATGGGCGCGGGGGCCCTGCTGTCCGACGACCGGGGCCGGGTGCTGCTGGTCGAGCCGGCCTACAAGGACTCGTGGGAAGTTCCGGGTGGCGTCGTGGAGGCGGGCGAGTCGCCGTACGCGGCGGTGGTGCGCGAACTGGAGGAGGAGCTGGGCCTGGCCATCGAGCCGGGGCGGCTGCTGGCGACCGACTGGGTGCCACCGCGACCCGACCGGACCGAGGGCGTGATGCTGCTGTTCGACGGCGGCGTGCTCGCACCGGAGCAGGCGGCACGAATCCGGTTGCCGGCCGCCGAGCTGCGCAGCTGGGCGTGGTGCGACGAGCGGGCGGCGGGCGAACGGCTGCCGGAGCTGCTGGCCCGCCGGATCGTCGCGGCCCGGCGCGCCCGTGACGAGGGCACGGCGGCCTATCTGGAGAACGGCTACCCGGTCGCCTGATCGCGGCTGCGGACGCGCTCGGCGACGGCGTGGCCGAGTTCGGCCGTGGTGCCCTTGCCGTGCAGGTCGGGTGTCAGCGGGGCCTCCCCCGGGCCGTACGCCAGAACGTCCTCGATCGCGCCGAGCAGGTGCGCCGCGGCCTCGGGGTGGCCCAGGTGGTCGAGCATCATCGAGCCGCACCAGATCTGGCCGATCGGGTTGGCGATGCCCCGGCCCGCGATGTCGGGGGCCGAGCCGTGGACGGGCTCGAAGAGGCTGGGGTGGTCGCGTTCCGGGTTGATGTTGGCGCTGGGGGCAATGCCCAGCGTGCCGGTGCAGGCCGGGCCGAGGTCGGACAGGATGTCGCCGAACAGATTGCTCGCCACCACGACGTCGAACCGGTCGGGGTGCAGCACGAACAGGGCGACCAGGGCGTCGATGTGGAACTTGTCCACGCGTACGCCGGGGAACTGTTCCTGCATGGCCGCGACGCGCTCGTCCCAGTACGGCATCGTGATGGAGATGCCGTTGCTCTTGGTGGCCGACGTCAAGTGGTTCCGGGGGCGGCGGGCCGCCTGTTCGTAGGCGAAGCGGAGCACGCGGTCGACGCCGACGCGGGTCATCACCGTCTCCTGCAGCACGGTTTCGCGCTCGGTGCCCTCGAAGATGCGGCCGCCGATGCTCGAGTACTCGCCCTCGGTGTTCTCGCGCACGACCACGAAGTCGATGTCGCCGGCCTCCCGGCCCGCGAGCGGGCTGCGGACGCCGGGCATCAGGCGGCAGGGGCGCAGATTCACGTACTGGTCGAAGGTGCGCCGGAACTGCAGCAGGCTGCCCCACAGCGAGATGTGGTCGGGCACCACCTCGGGCCAGCCGACCGCTCCGAAGTAGATCGCGTCGTACGCCCGCAGCGTCTCTTCCCAGTCGGGCGGCAGCATCGTGCCGTGACGCTGCCAGTAATCGGCGCTGGCGAAGTCGAAGGTGTCGAACTCGAGCCCGATGCCGAAACGGCCGGCGGTCGCCTGCAAGGCTTCGATACCGGCCGGCACGACCTCTTTTCCGATGCCGTCACCGGGAATCACGGCGATGCGATGGTTCGTCACGGGGCCTCCCTCAAAGCGGCGAGTCCGCCCTGGGCGTCGGAGAGCGCGAGTTGCTCGGCGGCGGCGGAGTCGCCGGCGCGCAGGGCACGGACCAGAGCGCGGTGGCTGGTGTACCTCTCCATGCCGAACGTATCGTCCTCGGCCACCCTGCGCAGAAGTAGTTCCCGGCGGCGGGGGCGGCTGAACACGCGGCTCTGCTCGAGCATGCGGACGAGCACCGGGTTGTGCGCGCAGGCGCTCACGGAGTCGTTGAACTCGAGCATCGTGTCGAGCAGTTCGTGCAGATGTCGCTCAACGGGTTGTTCGTTCCGGCGGCGTTCCTTGAGCAGGATGAGCAGATCGTCCGCGCGGTCGAGGATCGTGTCGAGCGCGTCCAGCTGAGCCGCGGTGGCGTGCCGGGCCGCGAAGCGGGCGACCAGGCCGCGCAGGCCGACCTCGACCTCGGCCAGGTCGTCGATGGCGGCGTCGCGGATGGTGGCGACCAGGACCGTACGCGGGCCGATGCGCTCGATGAGGCCGTCGAGCTCCAGCCGGCGCAGGGCCTCGCGCACCGGGGTCGGGCTGATGGCCAGCCGCTCGGCGACGCCCCGCTCGGTCACCTTCTCGCCCGGGGCGAGTTCCCCGGTGGCGATGGCGGCGCGGAGGTGACCGTAGGCCTGGTCGGCAAGCGTCTCGGCTGCGGGCATGACGGCACTCTAACGCATGCCATCTTTAAGAAGCGATGCAACTGTTGACGTTTTTGCTATAGCAATTTAACGTGACGCCGGACACAGGAGGCGACATGGCCGAGGTGAGAAACCACCGGAAGATCACGTTCTTCATCGCTCTCGCGCTGTTCGCGCAGGAGTCGACCTGGAACTTCTACGACAACCAGGTGCCCGTGCTGCTGCGCGAGCACGTCACGAGCGCGGCGCTGGTCGGCGCGCTGATGGGCATGGACAACCTGCTCGGAATCTTCATCCAGCCCTGGATCGGCAACCGCTCCGACAACACCCGCACCCGGTGGGGCCGGCGGGTGCCGTATCTCGCGGTGGGCATGCCGCTGGCCGCGGTGCTCTTCGTCTTCCTGCCCTGGACCACCTCGGCCACCGTGCTGATCGCCGTGATGGTCGGCTACGCGCTGGTCGCCAACACCATGCGGCCGCTCGCCGAGTCGCTGGTGCCCGACTTCATCCCGCCCGAACGGCGCAGCCGGGCCAACGCCGTCGTGAAGATCGCGGCCGCCCTGACCATCATCGTCGCCTCGCTGATCAGCCTGCTCGTCGTCGACGACCATCCGCACGCGGCCTTCGCCATCCCGTCGGCGATCCTGCTGGTCGTCACGGTCGTCATGGTCGTGAAGGTGCGCGACAGCCGGTCCACGGGCTATCAGGAGGCGCTGGCTTCAGACGCAGCAGCCGGCCCGGGCGAGACTCGGGTGCCGCTGCGGCAGGTGGTCACAGACATCGTCGTCGACCGGGACCGTCGCCGCGTTCTGCTGCTGCTCACGGTCATGCTGTTCGGCGGGGCCTGGTTCGCGTCGCGGTCGCTCATCACGCCGTACGGAATGGAAGCGCTCGGCCTCACCCGGGGCGAAGCAGGCGGGTTGACGCTGCCCAGCGGCATCGCCTACGTCATCGCCGCCTACCCGGTCGCCCTGCTGGCCGAACGCTACGGCCGGCTGAAGACCATGGGCGTGGGCATGGCCGTCTTCGCCGCCGCGCTGGCCGCCGGATCGGTCGTGCAGACCGCCACCGCGACGGTCATCGTGTTCTGCGTCGCCGCCGTCGGCGCGGCCGCCTTCCTCATCAACGCGGCCGTCGTGCTGTGGAACCTGGCGCCGTCGAGCCGGGTGCTCGGCACCTACACCGGCCTGTACGCGGTCACCTGGTACCTCGGCGGTTTCGCCGGGCCCGCGCTGATCGGCGGCGTGGTCGACCTGGTCGGCTGGAACAGCATGCTGCTGGACATCGCCGTGCTGGCCGCCCTGGCCATCCTCGTCCTGGTGCGCCTGGGCCGCCTCCAGGCCCGCACCGAAGCCCCGATTCTGAAGTGAGGAGCACCCCGCTCACCGCCCTACGGGTTGCCGTTCGGCAGTGCGAGCCCGAAAAGCGCACGGAACTCCCGACTCCGAGATGAAGGACCGCATGCCGACCATTCTCATCACCACCGACTATCTGACGCCGGGCGACGAGGTGGACGCCTACCTCACCGGGCTGGGCTTCACGACCCGGCACGATCCGTTGCGGGGCAAGCGATCGGCGGCCGGCCTGATCGCGGCGCTCGACGGCGTGGAGGGCGCGCTGATCGCCAATGAGCCGATGACGGCGGAGGTGCTTCGCGGCGCGCCGTCGCTGCGCGCGATTGTGCGTACGGGCGTGGGATACGACTCGGTCGACGTCGGGGCGGCGGCCGCTCTGGGCATCAGCGTCAGCAACCTGCCGGGCATCAACGCCAACGCGGTCGCCGAGTACACGATCGGGCTGCTGCTCGTGCAGGCCCGGAATCTGGTGGGGCTGGCCACCGGGGTCGCCGGGGGTGGGTGGCCTCGGGGCGACGGCTTCGAATTGCGGGGCAAGACACTGGGTGTCATCGGCCGGGGCGCGGTCGCCCAGCGGGTGCGTCCGCTGGCCGAGGCCCTCGGTATGACCGTCATCCAAGAACCATGGGATGAGCTGCTGCGCGAATCCGACTTCGTCACCATCCACACCGCCCTCACCGAGAAGACCCGCCATCTGATCGACGCCGCGGCCCTGGCCCGGATGAAACCGACCGCCCACCTCATCAACACCGCTCGCGGGGCGATCGTCGACGAGGCCGCGCTGGCCGAGGCCGTCCGAACGGGACAGATCGCCGGCGCCGCCCTCGACGTTGTGGACAACGAGCCGTTGCCCGCCGACAGCGTGCTGCGCGGGATCGACACCATCACTGTCTTTTCCCACATGGCCGGCCAGACGGCCGAGGCCCGCCGCGACGCCGGACTGCTCGGCGCCCGGGAACTGGTGGCCGCACTCGCCGGCAAGCCGAACCACCCCGTCCCAAGCCCGAGCGAGACGAGACGTCTCGTCTCGGCCGGCGGCGAGACGGACCGTCTCGTCTCGCAGACAGCGCAGTACAACAGCGTGGAGGGTGCATGAACGCCGACGTCATCGTGGTGGGGGCCGGCCTGGCCGGGCTCGTTGCCACGGCCGAACTGGCGGCTGCGGGGCGATCGGTTCTGCTGGTCGACCAGGAGCCGGAGCAGAGCCTGGGCGGGCAGGCGTTCTGGTCGTTCGGGGGGCTGTTCCTGGTGGATTCGCCCGAGCAGCGGCGCATGGGCATCCGCGACTCGCAGGAGCTGGCCTGGCAGGACTGGCTGGGCAACGCGGGCTTCGACCGGCCCGAGGACGAGTGGCCGCGACGCTGGGCCGAGGCCTACGTCGACTGGGCGGCCGGCGGGAAACGGGCGTGGCTGCGGGAGAAAGGCATCAAGCTCTTCCCGATCGTGGGCTGGGCCGAGCGCAGCAACAACTCGGTGCCGCGCTTCCACATCACCTGGGGCACGGGGCCCGGCGTCCTCGAACCGTTCATCGCGGCCGCCCTCGCGAGCGACCGCGTCACCATCGCGCACCGCCATCGGGTCGATTCGCTCATCACCAGCGGCGGCGTGGTCACCGGTGTCGCCGGGCGGGTGCTCGAGCCGAGCGACGCCGCCCGGGGGCAGGCGAGTTCGCGGCGCGAGGCCGGGGAGTTCACGTTCACGGCTCAGGCGGTCGTCGTGACCTCCGGCGGGATCGGGGGCAACCATGACCTCGTACGCCGCCATTGGCCCGCTCGTCTCGGGACGCCGCCCGAGCACATGATCAGCGGTGTGCCGGCCCATGTGGACGGGCGGATGCTCGGCATCGTCACAGACGCCGGCGGGACCGTCATCAACCCGGACCGGATGTGGCACTACGTCGAGGGCATCGAGAACTGGGACCCGATCTGGGAGCGGCACGGCATCCGCATCCTGCCCGGCCCGTCGTCGCTGTGGCTGGACGCGCTCGGCCGGCGCCTGCCGGCGCCGCTCTATCCGGGCTTCGACACTCTCGGCACCCTGGCCCACCTGCGCACGACCGGCCACGACCACAGCTGGTTCCTCCTCACACAGCGGATCATCGAGAAGGAGTTCGCGCTCTCCGGCTCCGAGCAGAACCCGGACCTGACCGGGCGCAGCGTGCGCCAGGTGCTCGGCCGCATCCGGGCCGGGGCGCCCGCGCCGGTGGAGGCGTTCAAGCGCAACGGCGCCGACTTCGTGGTCGCCGATGACCTGGACGAGCTGGTCAAGGGCATGAACGCGGTGACCGCCGAACCGCTGCTCGACCCGTCGGACGTGCGGCGGACGGTCGAGGCCCGCGACCGTGAGCTGAACAACGGCTTCGGCAAGGATCTGCAGGTCGCAGCCATCCGCAACTTCCGCAACTACCGCGGTGACCGTTTGATGCGCACTGTCGCGCCGCATCGGCTGCTCGACCGGGCGGCCGGGCCGCTCATCGCCGTACGGCTGCATGTGCTGACCCGGAAATCCTTGGGCGGCCTGCACACCGACCTGGACGGTCGTGTTCTGAACACCGACGGCCAACCGGTGCCCGGGTTGTACGCGGCGGGCGAAGCGGCCGGGTTCGGGGGCGGCGGCATGCACGGTTATCGCGCACTTGAGGGCACTTTTCTCGGCGGCTGTCTGTTTTCCGGCCGTCAGGTCGCACGCGCGCTCAGCTCGCTCACGAAATGAGGACATCGATGGAAGTACGCGTACTCACGCCGACCGGCATGCTCGGGGCGGGCTTCCCGCCCGAGACCGTCACGCGGGGGCTGGAACTGGGCGCCGACGTCATCGCGGTCGACGGCGGCTCCACCGATTCCGGGCCGCACTACCTGGGCTCGGGCACCGCCAAGACGGCCGCCGCGGCCGTCGCCCAGGATCTGCGCCTGCTGCTGCGCGCGGCCGCGAACGCCCGGATCCCGCTGATCGTCGGCTCGTGCGGCACCAGCGGCACCGACTCCGGCGTGGACTGGGTGGCCGGCATCGCCCGCGAGATCCTCGCTGCCGAGGGCCTCGACCTGCGCATCGCCGTCATCTACAGCGAACAGCAGGCGGCCGGCCTCGATATCGAGCGGATCCGACCGCTGCCGCCGTCCGGCCCGCTCGACCCGGCGACCCTGGAGAGCTGCACCCACATCGTCGGCATGATGGGCCACGAGCCGATCGTCGCCGCGCTCGAGGGCGGCGCCGACGTGGTGCTGGCCGGGCGGGCCACCGACACCGCCATCGCGGCCGCCCTCCCACTGATGAAGGGCCTGCCGCCCGGCCCGGTCTGGCACGCGGCGAAAATCGTCGAGTGCGGCGGCCAGTGCACGACCAACCCGCGCGCCGGCGGGGTGCTGGCCACCATCGACCAGGACGGCTTCACGATCGAGCCGCTCGACCCGGGCAACTCCTGCACGCCGTACACGGTGGCCGCGCACATGCTCTACGAGACGGTGAACCCGCACTCGATGCGGGAGCCGGCCGGCACCATCGTCGTGTCGGACGCGACCTACACCGCGCTCGACGACCGGCGCGTCCGGGTGGAAGGGTCCCGCTTCGAGCCGGCCGCCCAGCACACCATCAAGCTGGAGGGCGCGCGGATCACCGGGTACGAGACGATGTCGTTCACCGCGATCCGCGACCCGCACATCCTCGGACAGATCGACACGTGGGCGGCGTTGCTGCGCAAGATGATCGGCGAGTGGGTGGCCCGCACGCTCGGGCTGGGCGACGGCGACTACGACTTCGACCTGCGGCTGTACGGCTACGACGCGATCCTCGACGACATCGAGCCCGACCGCAGCCCGCCCAAGGAGGTCGGCGTGATGCTGCTCGTGCACGCGGCCGACCAGCAGACCGCGACCGCGGTGGCCAAGGTGGTCAACCCGCTCATGCTGCACCTGCCCACGCCGGACATGAACTACCTGCCCAGTCTGGCCTTCCCGACCTCGCCGGCCGAGACCGAGCGCGGCCCGGCCTACGAGTTCGTGCTCAACCACGCCGTCGACGTGGACTCCCCCACCGCCCTGTTCCGCATCCATCGGCTGGAGGCCACCGATGCCTGAGACCCGCACGATCGCCGACCTGGCGCTGGAGGTCCGCTCCAAGAACGCCGGACCGTTCTGGGTGACGATGGAGGTGTTCCTGCGCGACCGGGCCGGCTACGACCGGATCGCCTTCCTGGACGCCCCGGTTGTGGCCCGCCTCTACGGCGTCGACCCGGCCACCATTCAGATCTTCCGCATCCCGGCCCTCAACGTCGTGAAGATCTCGTTCCCGCGTCCGGTCTCCCAGGGCAGCCTTCGCGACCGCGACATCCACGCCGGCCAGCACCACGTGCCCCTGGCACAGCTGCCGGTCAGTGCCTGACGGCCTGCGCGCCACCTGGTGGCGCGCAGGCCGCTGGAACCTGTCAGTCGTCGGCGTTCTTGGCGAGCACCTTGAAGGCCCCGTCGAGCTCGACGTTCCATTCGGTGTTGTCGGCCGCCCGCACCTCGACCTCGTAAGCGACACCCTGATCGTCGCTCTTCTCGGCATCCAGGACGGTGCCACCGCCGACAGCGTCCAGCGCAGCCTTCTCGGCCGACGTCCGCTCGGCGTCAGGCAGAGCGGCGTCACCGGTATCGGCTGCCTCGGCCTGCTGGGTGAGCACCTTGAGGTCCTTGTCGAGCGTCACGTCGACCTCGCTGCCGTCCTGCTTGCGCACCTCGACCTCGTACGCCTCGCCCTGGTCGTCACTGGCCTCGACGTCGAGGACGGTTCCGCCCCCGACCGCCTGGACGGCCGCGTTGCCCACCCGGTCGCGATCGCTGCCGCTGACATCCGGGCCCGCGTTGGCCGCGGTGGCCCACACGCCACCGCCCACGGCGAGAGCGGCGACGGCCGCGGTGGTGACAATGACGCGCTTGCTACGGAGTTTCGTTGTGTTCATGCCCCAGAGCTTGCGGGAGGCTCGCTGAAGCCAGCCTGAAAGCGCACGGTGAATCGAGCGCCGCCCAACGCCGAACGGGTGACGGCCACGGTCCCGCCGTGCGCGGTCACGATTTCCCGGACGATGGCCAGGCCGAGCCCGCTGCCACCGGCGTCGGCGGCCCGGGCCTCGTCCAGCCGCACGAACCGGTCGAAGACCCGCTCCCACTGGTCCTCGGGAATGCCCGGGCCGTCGTCGTCGACGGTGAGCTCGACCGTGCCGCCGCTCTGCCGGACGCCGACGGCCATGGTGGCGGCGGCGTGCCGGGCGGCGTTGTCGGTGAGGTTGCGGACCACCTGAGCCAGGGCGGAGGCGTCCCCACGAATCCGGCCGGGTCCCACGGCCTTGGTGTCGACGGCGAGTCCCGTACGGCTGACCCGCCGCGCCTCGGCCAGTGCCAGGTCGTCGAGGTCGACGTCGTGGCGCACGCGGCCGCTCCCACCGTCGTCGGCCCGGGTGAGCAGCAGCAACTGGTCGACCAGCCGCTGCAGGCGGGCCGACTCCTCCAGCACCGTCCCGGCCAGCTCACCCTCGGGCAGGGCGGCCGGATGGGCCTGGGCGACCTCGGCCACCTGCCGGATGCTCGCCACCGGGGACCGCAGCTCGTGGGAGGCGTCGGCCACGAAGGCGCGCTGCCGGTCGCGGGAATCCTCCAGCCGTACCAGCATCTGGTTCATGGTTCGGGCCAGCCGTCCGATCTCGTCGCGGGACTCCGGCTCGGGCACCCGGCGGTCGAGCCGGTCCGCCGTGATTTCCTCCACCTCGCGCCGGATGCGCTCCACCGGGGCCAGCGCCCGCGACGCCACCACCCAGGTCACCCCACCCACCAGCAGGACGAGGAGCGGCAGCCCGACGGCCAGCGGGGTGATCAGGGCGTCGGTCGATTCGTCGACGTCCTCGAGCGAGACGGCGACCGAGACCCGGTAGCCGTCCTCGTTCTCGGTGACCACGAGGTACTGGTCGTCGGCGCCGGGCAGGCGCACCCGGTCGGCGGCACTGTCCGGAAGCGGGACGCCGGACCGTTGGACGGCGCCGTCGGGCGACGTGAGCTGCCACAGGAGGTCGTCGTCCGGTGGCGGCCGCTCAGCCTGCTGCAGGATCGCCGAGGCCCGCTGCTCAGCCGTCGCCTCCAACCCGTCCCGCAGCGATCCACGCACCATCAGCACCAGGGCGAAGGCCCCCACGAGCAGGGCGGCCGACACGACCAGAACGGCAGCGACCGTCGTACGCCATCGGACGTCAGCCACCGTTGTCGCCGCCCAGCCGGTAACCCGCGCCGCGCAACGTCTCGATCGAATCCCGGCCGATCTTGTTCCGCAGGTGCCGGATGTAGACCTCGACGATGTTCGGGTCGCCCTCGAAGTCGGCATCCCACACCCCGTCCAGGATCTGCCGCTTCGACACCACATCCCCCGGATGCCGGGCCAGGAAGGCGAGCAACGAGAACTCGCGGGTGGTCAGCTCGACCTCGGCACCGCCCCGCCACACTCGCCGCGCGGCCGGATCGAGCCGCAGATCCCCCACCACCAACTCGGTCGGACGTTCCCGCGCGCCCCGCCGGCTCACCGCCCGCAGCCGGGCCACCAGCACCGGGAACGAGCAAGGCTTGGTCAGATAATCGTCGGCGCCGGTATCGAGCCCCTCCACCTGATCCCACTCGCCGTCCTTGGCCGTGAGCATGAGAATCGGCGTCCAGTCCCGCTCCGCCCGCAGCGTCGCACACACCTGATATCCGTTGAGACCAGGCAACATCAGGTCAAGAACAATGGCGTCGTACGAGTTCTCGCGCGCGAACCACAACCCGTCCACCCCGTTGTGGGCGACGTCGACCGCGAACCCCTCCGCCTCGAGCCCGATCCGCAACGACCGGGCCAGCCGCTGCTCGTCATCAACGACGAGGACGCGCATCAACACACCTCCAGAAAACGGCCGATCCACCATCCTCCCGCAACCACCCTGAACGCCGCCTGAACACGCCCGCCGAGCCCCACCGGCCGACGCTCGCCGGACTGCTGACACCAAGGACTCGGTGCTTCCCCATCTCTGCCCTTGGAGTCGTGTCGGGCGCCTACGCAGACCACGACGGCTGACCTCGGCCGTTCCGTGGCACTCGCCTCGGGGGCCGTCAGCCGCGGCGCTCTCAGCCCGGCTTCAGCGCCTTTCTCCCCGGTGACAGCGTCTCCCCTGCCCGTTCCGCAGCGCCTGGCTTTCGAATGACAGCGCCCACGCGGGCGGTGTTACTGCGTCTTGCTGTCCGGCGGGCGAAACCGCTCACCCCAGTGACAGCGCCCCCCAACAAGCTCCCTTTGCCGGCCCACAACGCGCCCTGCAGCGTTTCCTGCTTGGCGACGATGCTCATGCTTCTCGGCTCGGCCATCACCTTCGACACCACCCGTACAGCATCCTAGGAACCTAGTTCATTTGCGTTGGCTTCGCCGCCGCGTGCAGCGCGGTGGCAGCGCATGGTGAGCGGAGGCCGGCGTATGGCGGGTGCTGGGCGCCGGCTGCCGCGTGTCGGGGGTGCCGGGCGTCACGCAGCGCACCGTCGGTGGCGCGCGCCGCTTGACCGGCGGCGCTGCATAGCGGGCGTCGGCTGCCCCCTGCCGGGTGCTGGGCCAGCTGCCGCGTGCCGTGTGGCGGGGTGCCACGCAACGCGCGTTCGGTGGCGGCCGGTGGGTGTCGGCTGCCGGGTACTGGGGGCCGCGCGCCACGTGCGGGGCGCCATGCAGCGCGCGCTCGGCGGTCGCATCGCAGGTGCCGGCTGCCCGCTACAGGCTGCTGGGGCGCGTGCCGGACACCACGCAGCGCGCTCGGCGGCCGAGTGGCGGCCGCGGCAGGGCGGGTGCTGGCCGCCCGCTGCCGGGGGCCGCGTGCCGGGCTCCACGCGGCTCCGTGCCGGTGCCGGCCGCCACGCGGCGCGGGGTGGGCAGCGGAATGGCAACCGCCGCACGGCGGGTGTCGGCTGCCGGCTGCTGGAGCCGCGCGCCGCGTGCGGGGCGCCACGCAGCTCGGTGCCGGGCATCACGTGGCGCGCGGCGCGTGGCTGGGTGCTCCGCTTGGCGGTGGCGAGAGGCGATGGCTCTGCGGCCTACCGTCTTCGCGATCGACGGCTCTGGCACGCCGTGACTTCGATCAGCAGCGAGCACTCAAACCGCGTCGTCAAGCGTTGCTTCCGGTCCCGCGTCCTCGACAGCTACTGGGCACGCGAGCCGACACTCCCCGTCCCGTCGCCTTCCGTTGGGGTCCGACGCCGGACACGGGCGGCGGAGCAGGCCTATGCGTCACGACGGTGCAGGAGCAGGGCGCCGAGTGCCAGGGCGCCGGCCGACCACGCCGCCACGACGCCGAGTGCTGACCACGGGCCCAGGGGCAGTATCGCGTTGTCGACCGTTGTGGTGAGAGCCTGGACGGCTGTTGCCGGGGTCGTGCGGTACAGGATCCGTTGCCAGTCGGGGTCGGGGAGCATGCGCAGGAGCATGGGCATCAGATAGAGCAGAGACAAAACTATGCCCATGGCCGCGGCCGAACTGCGCACGACGGCGGCCACGCCGAGGCCGAGCAGACCGATCAGGATCAGGTGCAGTACGGATCCGAAGGCGGCCCGAATCAGTCCGCTGTCCGGGCTCAGGCCGAGCACCGCGACGCCCACGCCAAGCACGGCCGCCGGAGTCACCAGTGCGGTGAGTAGAGCCGCCTTGGCTGCGAGCACGTCAAGCCGGCGCGGGACTGCGAGCAGAGTCATCCGGATCAGTCCACTGCCGTACTCGGTGGCCAAGATCTGCACGCCCGCCGCGGCCACCGCGGCCTGGCCGAGGCGGACACCCAACAGCCGCAACTGCACCGGGTCGACCGAGCTGCTGCCGAGCGCCAAGCCTCCGGCAATGAGCAGTACCGCCAGCGCCAGCGGCACTGCCAAGCCGGCTCCTCCGGTGAGCAGCTTGGCCCACTCAGCCCGCCACGCCGCCCTCACGCCGCGCTCCACGGCAGCCGCCGAACTGCCACCACAGCGCGCCCCGCCGGCCACGACGCCACAGCACGCCCCGCCAAACGCCACGCCGCCCTCCGCCGCAACCACGAGGCCACCAGCACAGCGCGTCCCGTCAAACAGCGGGCCGCCCTCACGCTGCGCTCCGGCGTAGCCGCCAGGTCGCGGCGGCCACGGCAGCCAGTGCCCACAAAGCCAGCACAGTCAGACCCGCCCAGGGCGGCAGCGGGAAGTAGCCGTCAGCCACCGTCTGCGGGCGGGACAGCTGCGGGTAGGCGGCGACGCTCTGCTGGATGGCGAACGCGGCGGCCGGGGTCAGGCGCAGCAGCCAGGCGCCCACGTCGGCGGGCAGCACCGAGGTCACGGCCAGGATCGGAGGCGCGACCAGCAGGGCGGTCACCGCCAGGACGGCGGGCACGGCCCGGCGCAGCAGGGAACCCACGCCGTACGCGAAAACGCCGGCCAGGGCCAGCAACACTGCCGTGCCGAGGGCGACCCGCAGCATGGTCGGCCACGACACGGACAGGATGACCACGGCGTTCGCCCGCAGCATCCGGGTCGCCACCGGCAGCGTCACCCCGACCGCCACCAGGCCGGCCGCCAGCGACACCGCGCCCACCACCGCGGCCTTGGCCGCCGATACCCGTGCGGGGTGCGGCATCGCGGCCAGCGTCGTGCTGATCATCCGGTGCCGGAACTCGGTCGTCCCGCACAGCACCGCCACCACGATCAGCGGCAGCAGTCCGGCGAACACCCCGGTCAGCACCCGCTCGACCGCCATGCCACCCTCGGTGTCGAGGCCGATCTCGCCCGCGCCGGCCACCGTGATCACGCCGCCGGCCTCGGTGTGGCCCGGCGGATGGGTCTGCTCCCAGGTGGTGCGGTAGTCCGAGTAGCCGACCAGGCTGCTGGTCCACCCGCCGGCCGGGCTGATCCGGGAGAACTGGGCAGTTGCCTGAGTCCAGCGGGCTTGCACGGCATGGCCGCCCTGCGGGTTCTCCTCGACGGTCAATCCGTTCGGCGACGTCACGAACAGGCCGATCTGCACGGTGGGGGGCAGGTCGTCCAGGCGTACGGTCTCGATCTTCTGCCAGGTTGCGCCGTCGGCCGACGCGTACCCGGTGATGTCGTCGCCGTCGCGGGTGAGGCGCAGCCAGGCCTCCCGCACCGGCAGCGAGGCCTTGTCGTGGGTGAAACCCGATTGCATGCGTACGCCGTGAGAACCCGTCACCAGCACGGCCGCGTAATCCGCGCCGGGTTCCGTCCCGTCCTTGACCATCAGGCCGGCCTTGGCCCACGGCACCACGCCGCGCACGATCTCGTCGTGGCCGGGCGGCGGATACGTGATGGTGCCGTCGAGGTGGCCGACCTTGGCGGTGATCGACCCGTCGCCGTCCAGGGCCCGGTGCACGAACGTGAACCGGTCGGACACCGAACGGCCGGACGAATCGGTCGGCGGCGCCGGACAGTCGACCTCGCGGGTGCCTTCCATGCACGACATCGTGACGCTGGTCGCGGCCAGGCAGCCCAGCCCGATGACGATGAGCGCGGCCGCCGCGAGGCCCGCGGCCCACCCGCGTACGGTGCGGAATTTCAGCCATTCGGCCCGCAGGATCATCGGATGCCCCCGACGCCCGCGGTGAGCTCCAGATAGGCCGCCTCGAGCGACGCGTACTCGCCGATCAGGTCGTCCACGCCGGCGTCGGCGATCACCCGTCCTTGAGCGACCACGATCACATGCGCCGCCATGTCCTGCAATTCGCTCATCAGGTGACTGGAAACGAGCACCGAACGGCCATCCTCGGCCAATCCGCGCAACAAATCGCGCATCCAGACGATGCCGGCCGGGTCGAGCCCGTTGAACGGCTCGTCGAGCAGCAGGACGGGCGGGTCGCCGAGCAACGCGGCAGCGACCCCGAGCCGCTGCCGCATGCCCAGCGAGTAGCCGCCGGCCGCCCGCCGCCCGGCCGCGGCCAGACCGGCCTGGGACAGCACCTCGTCGACCCGGCTGTCCGGCAGGTCCTGCGAGCGGGCCAGCCAGCGCAGGTGGTTGCGGCCACTGCGGGACGGGTGCAGCGCGTGCGGGTCGAGCAGCGCACCGCTGTGCCTCATCGGGCATGGGAGCTCGGCGTAGCGGTGGCCGCCGAGGGTCGCGGTCCCGGCGTCGGGCCGGTCCAATCCGACGATCATGCGCAGCGTGGTGGACTTGCCCGCGCCGTTGGGCCCGACGAAGCCGGTGACGTGGCCGGGCCGGACGACGAACGTCATCCCGTCCAGGGCGACCGACGGTCCGAACCGCTTGCGCAATCCGTTCACTTCGATGGTGGTCATGCCGCGAAGTTCTACGCAGCAACGCCTAACCCGGGCGCGACGGAAGCTGTCATACCGCTGTCACGTCCGGCCGGGCATGCTGTGCGGATGGGCGTCCGGCTGCGTTTCACCCTCCTGTACGGCGTGCTGTTCCTGGTCTCGGGGGCCGGGCTGCTGGCGATCGTCGCGGCCTTCTCCGTACGGGCGTCGCGCCCCGCCGGCGAGCCGCTGGACCCGGCGGCGTTGCAACAGATCGATGCGGCCGCCCAGGCACACAACCGGCAACTGGCGGTCGGCGTGGGAGTGGCCCTGCTCTTCATGTTCCTGACGTCGCTGCTCCTCGGCCGGGCCGCCGCGGGCCGGGTGCTGCGGCCGCTGCGCACCATCACGGCCGCCACCCGCCGCATCAGCGCCGACAACCTGCACTCGCGGCTGGCCGTGACCGGCCCGGCCGACGAGGTCAAGGACCTGGCCGACACCATCGACGACCTGCTGGGCCGCTTGGAGGAGTCGTTCGCGGCCCAGCGCCGCTTCGTGGCCGACGCCTCCCACGAGCTGCGCACGCCCCTGGCCACGATGCGCGCCGCGGTCGACGTGGCCTCGGCCAAGCCGGCGCCGCCACCCGAGGTGGTGCGGCTGAGCGGCCGCGTACGCACCGAACTCGACCAGTTGGAGCGGCTGCTCGAGGGCCTGCTGGTGCTGGCCCGCACCCAGCACGGTGCCCTCGACGGCCGCACGCCGATGGCGGTGCGCTCGCTGATCCCACCCGGGACGCCGGTCGAGGGCGACGACTTCCTCACCGTCGGCAACCCGGTGCTGCTGGCCCGGATGGTCTCCAACGTGGTCGACAACGCCACCCGCCACAGCCGTCCCGGCGGCTGGATGCGGGTGACCCTCTCCCCCGGCGCGCTGCTCATCGAGAACGACGGCCCGCTCCTCGACCCCGGCGAGGTGGCAACGCTGGGCCGCCCGTTCCGACGCCTCGGAGTGTCCCGCACCGGCGGTGCCGGGACAGGGCTCGGCCTGGCGATAGCCTCCGCGGTGGCGTCGGCGCACGGCGGCTCCCTGAGCTTGCAGCCCCGCCCGACCGGCGGGCTCCGGGTGGAGATCCGCCTGCCGCCCAGCAGCCAGCCACCAAAGAACGGCAGCCCATCACCCCAACGGAACAGCAGATCCCCGGCCGGCGCGGCGGAACAGCAAGACAGCGGCCCGCGCACCCAACACGACAGCAAATCCCCAGCCGACGCGACGGAACAGCAGCACAGCGGACCACGCGCCCAACAGGACAGCAGATCCCCGGCCGGCGCTACGGAACAGCAGCACAGCGGACCGCTGGACGCGAAAGCGGATGGTGAGCGGGAGGCTGACCGGTGAGGGTGCTGGTGGTGGAGGACGCGGTCGCCCTCGCCGAAGTGGTGGCCGAAGGGCTGCGGGACCAGGGGATGGCGGTCGACGTGGCGCTCGACGGCCTGACCGCCGCGGCGAAGCTCGACGTCAACGCGTACGACGTGGTCGTTCTGGACCGTGACCTGCCCGGCCTGAGCGGCGACACACTCTGCGAGATGATCACCAGGCGGTCCGAGCGGGCGATGGTGCTCATGCTGACCGCCGCCGGCTCGGCCGACGACCGCGTGCGCGGTCTGACGCTCGGCGCCGACGATTATCTCGCCAAGCCCTTCCACTTTCCCGAGCTGGTGCTGCGCGTGCGCTCCCTGGCCCGCCGCCGCCCCGCCGCGACACCCCGCACGCTCATCGTCGGCGACCTCGAGCTCGACCCCATCCGCCGCACCGCCACCCGTCGCGGCGCGGGCTTGAACCTGTCGGTGAAGGAGTTCGCCGTGCTCGAGGCGCTGATGCGGGCCGCGCCCGGCTACCTGAGCAGCGAGGCCCTGCTGGAGCAGGTCTGGGACGAGAACGCCGACCCGTTCACCAACACGGTCACCGTGACCGTCGGACGCCTGCGCCGCAAACTGGGCGACCCCGCAGCCATCGTCACCCTGCCCAGCGTCGGCTACCGCATCGACGGGCGGCACTGACACCGGCGTCCGCCATCCGCATTACATCGATGTTTCCGAATGGTTGACAACGCTGTCAGCGGTCACGCAATCTGGGAGCGCTCCCAAACCATCGGACCAGAGGTGATCTCATGAGCAAGCGAAGAAGTTGGCTGGGTGGGCTGGCCGCTGCGGTTGTCGTGGCCGGGCTGGCGCTGGCCGCCACCGGCCAGCCCGCGGCCGCGGCGACCGGGATCAAGGTCAGCGGCACACAGATCCTCGAAGGCAACGGCAATCCGTTCGTCATGCGCGGGGTCAACCACGCGCACACCTGGTACGCCGATCGGTTCTCGTCGCTGGCTGACATCAAGGCGATGGGTGCCAACACCGTTCGCGTCGTGCTCAGCACCGGGGACCGATGGACCAGGAACGACGCCGCCGACGTCAGCCGGGTGATCGCCGAGTGCAAGCGGTTGCGGCTGATCTGCGTACTCGAAGCCCATGACACCACCGGGTACGGCGAGGACGCGGCGGCCACCACTCTCGCGCGGGCGGCCGACTACTGGATCAGCATCAAGAGCGCGCTGGACGGGCAGGAGAACTACGTCGTCCTGAACATCGGCAACGAGCCCTACGGCAACACCAACGCCAGCGGCTGGATCGCCGACACCAAGAGCGCCATCAGCCGGCTGCGGGCGGCCGGCTTCGCGCACGCGCTGATGGTGGACGCGCCCAACTGGGGGCAGGACTGGCAGTTCATCATGCGCGACAACGCCGCCTCCGTGCTCGCGTCCGACCCCCAGCGCAACACGATCTTCAGCATCCACATGTACGGGGTCTTCGACACCGCGGCCGAGATCACCGACTACATCGGACGGTTCCAGAGCGCGGGGCTGCCGCTCGTGGTCGGCGAGTTCGGCCACAACCACTCCGACGGCAACCCGGACGAGGACGCCATCCTGGCCACCGCCCAGGCCCGCGGCATCGGCTATCTCGGCTGGTCGTGGAGCGGGAACGGCGGCGGCGTCGAATACCTCGACATGGTGACCGGGTTCAACCCGGCCGCGCTGACCTCGTGGGGCACCCGGCTCTTCAACGGCGCGAACGGCATCAAGGCCACCGCCCGCGAGGCCACCATCTACGGCGGGACGACCCCGACCACCCCGCCGACCACGCCACCCACCACGCCGCCGACGACACCGCCCACCACCCCTCCCCCGACGGGCGGCTGTACGGCCACGTACGCGGTGACCGGCTCGTGGGGCAGCGGCTTCCAGGGCGCGGTGACAGTCACCGCGGGCGCGGCCGCGATCCGCGGCTGGACCGTCACCTGGACGTGGCCGAGCGGCCAGCAGTTCAGCAACACCTGGAACGCGACGGTCACCACCGCGGGCAGCGCTGTTACTGCGCGGAACATGTCGTACAACGGCAGCCTCGCGGCCGGCGCCGCCGCCTCGTGGGGATTCACCGCCTCCACCACCGGGACCAACACCGCCCCGGCCGTCAGCTGCGCCGCCGCCTGACCGTTGGCGCCGGGCTCCCGGGTACGCATGAAAATGGGAGCCCGGCGCACATGCGCACCAGCTCCCACTTAAAGTTATAGCGGAGTGCCCGTCTTGCGGCAAGACCCCCGGTTTCGCGCACAATCTCCCCGAAGCCGAGGGGGAAGACGAACCATGACCAGCTACATCCTTGATCTGACCGAGATCCGCCCGACCGACGTCGCGCTCGCCGGCGGCAAGGGCGCCAATCTGGGGGAACTGACGCGGATCGACGGTGTCCGGGTGCCGCCCGGGTTCTGCGTGACGACCGAGGCCTTCGAGCGGGTCGTCGCGGACACACCGTCGGTCGGCGCCCTGCTCGACACATTGAGCCAGCAGATCGATGACCAGCAAGCGATCCAGGCCGTCGGCGCCGGACTCCGCGACGCCGTGCGGGCCGCCGTCCTGCCCGACGGGTTGGCCGCGGCCGTCATGCGACGGCTGGACGAGCGGTCCACGTACGCCGTCCGGTCCAGCGCGACCGCGGAGGACCTGCCCACGGCCTCGTTCGCCGGCCAGCACGACACGTACCTCAATGTGCCCGGCCCGGACGTGCTCGATCACCTCCGGCGGTGCTGGGCCTCGCTGTTCACCGACCGGGCCATCAGCTATCGCCGGCACAACAGCGTCGACCACCGCCGGGTCCGGATGGCCGTCGTCGTGCAGCGCCTGGTGAACCCGCGGGCGTCCGGCATCCTGTTCACGGCCGACCCGGTCACCTCCGACCGTACGGTCAGCTCGGTCGACGCCGGGTTCGGTGTCGGTGAGGCGCTGGTGTCGGGCCTGGTGAACCCGGACGTCTACCGGGTCCGCGACGACACGATCGTGGCACGCACGGTCGCCGCCAAGCGCATCGCGATGCATGCCGTGGCGGGTGGCGGAATCGAGGAACGGGCGGTCGAGCCGGAGCGCCAGGAGCAGGCCGCTCTGACCGATGGTGAGGTTCTTGACCTCGTACGGCTGGGAAGGCGCATCGAAGCTCACTTCGGCCGCCCCCAGGACATCGAGTGGTGCTGGGACGACGACGGGTTCGCGATCGTGCAGAGCCGCCCGATCACCACCCTGTTTCCCGTTCCCGGGACCGGCGACGACGAGAACCACGTGTACGTCTCGGTCGGCCATCAGCAGATGATGACCGACCCGATGAAGCCGCTCGGGCTGTCGTTCTGGCAGATGACCACGCCGCGGCCGATGGCCGTGGCCGGCGGCCGGCTGTTCGTGGACGTCACCGAAATCCTGGCCCGGCCCTCGAGCCGGGACAACCTGATCAATGCCCTGGGCACGTCGGATCCGCTGATCGGCGGCGCCCTGCGCAGCATCGTCGCCCGCGAGGGCTTCCTGCCGGACCGCCCGGACGAGGGCAAGGCGGCCTGGGTGCCGCCCGGCAGCGGGGCCGAGACGATCGCGACCGATCCGGCCGTCGTCACCGAGCTGATCGAGCTGGCCGAGCAGTCGCTGGCGGTCCTCAAGCGCGACATCAGCCCCCTCGAAGGGGCGGCGCTGCTCGACTTCATCCGGGCCGACCTGCCGATCCTGCGCAAGACGCTGCAGGAGCCGCGCAGCATGCAGGTGATCATGGCCGGCATGGCCGCGGCCACGTGGCTGAACGAGCACATGCGGGAGTGGCTCGGCGAAACGAACGCGGCCGACACGCTCACCCAGTCCGTGCCCCACAACATCACCTCGGAGATGGGGCTGGCGCTGCTGGACGTCGCGGACGCCGTTCGCCCGTACCCCGAGGCCGTGGCCCTTCTGGAACGCGTTGAGGGCGACGACTTCCTCGACGAGTTGCCCGCCCCGGCCCGGGACGCCGTCCGGGGTTTCCTCGACGTGTACGGCATGCGCTGCGCCGGCGAGATCGACATCACCCGGCCCCGGTGGAGTGAGCGCCCGTCGACCCTGGTGCCGCTGATCCTGGGCAACGTCCGGAACTTCGAGCCCGGCGCTCACGAGCGGCTCTTCGCGCAGGGCCGTCGTCAGGCGCTCGACAAGGAGCGGGAACTCCTGGCGCGCCTGGATGAGAAACAAGCCGAAGAGACCAAACGGATGATCGACCGCGTACGAACCTTCAGCGGCTACCGGGAGTACCCGAAGTACCACATGATCGCCCGCTACTTCGTCTACAAGCAGGCCCTGCTGGCCGAGGCCGATCGGCTGGTGGCGGCGGGCGTGCTCGCCGACCGGGAGGACATCTTCCACCTGAGCTTCGACGAACTGTCCGACGTGGACAGCGCGAAGCCTCTGATCGGCGAGCGCAAGCAGGCGTACGAGTCCTATCTGGCCCTCACGCCGCCGCGGGTCTTCACGTCGGACGGCGAGGTCGTCACCGGCGCGTACGGCCGTGACGACCTGCCTCCGGGCGCGCTGGCCGGACTGGGAGTCTCGGCCGGCGCCGTCGAGGGGCGGGCGCGCGTCGTCCGGGACATGGCCGAGGCCGACCTGGGACCCGGCGACATCCTGGTCACCGCGTACACCGATCCCAGCTGGACCCCGGTGTTCGTCACGATCGCGGGACTGGTGACCGAGGTCGGCGGCCTGATGACCCACGGCGCGGTGATCGCCCGCGAGTACGGCCTGCCCGCCGTCGTCGGCGTCGAGCAGGCCACCCGGCTGATCGCGGACGGGCAGCGGATCCGGGTGCACGGCACCGGCGGATTCGTCGAGATTCTGCGCTAGACGAGGGTTTTCCCCATTACGTACACGTACGCGGCCTACGACCGCACCTACAAGGGCCTCCCGGTCAAGGGCGGCGACTTCGTGGTGGTCACCGACGACGCCGGGCAGACCCGGTACACGTCGGTCGCGCAGAGCAGCCCGAGCGCCGAGGGCATCAGCCGCCTGACCGTCGACGTGGACGCGGCGACCGGCGCCGTGCTGGCCACCCAGGAGCACGTCACCGGGGACCCGGCACGGGCGCCGGCTGGATCAACGGCTCGGTCCCGCTCAACACCACCCAGTCCGGCACCACCTATTCGCTCAAGGACCCGGCGGTCACGAACTTGAGCTGTCAGGACGCCTCGACCCGGGCGACGTTCAGCAGTTCCGACAACGTGTGGGGCAACGGGAACGGCACCAGCAAGGAGACGGGCTGCGTGGACGCGCTCTACGTCGCCCAGAAGCAGCACGCGATGCTCTCGTCGTGGCTGGGCCGCAACGGCGCCAACGGCAGCGGCGGCGCCTGGCCGATCCGCGTCGGGCTCAACCAGCAGAGCGCGTACTACGACGGCACGCAGGTGCAGATCGGCAAGAACACCGCCGGACGCTGGATCTCGTCGCTCGACGTGGTCGGCCACGAACTCGGCCACGGCATCGACGACCGGACCCCGGGCGGCATCTCGAAGGGGCGGCATGAAGATCATGTACAACGCGATGCTGCTGAAGACCTCCAGCTCCTCGTACGCGAAGTACCGGGTGCGGACGCTGCAGGCGGCCAAGAACCTGACCCGGGCAGCTGCACCCAGTTCAACGCGGTCAAGGCCGCCCGGAACACGGTCAGCCTGCCGGCTCAGTCCGGCGAGCCCACCTGCTAGTCCGTCAGCCCACTGCTTCTCCCGCTCCAAGACCGGCCCGGGCCGGCGCGTCCCCCGACGCGCCGGCCCGGTCCCGCGTTCAGCCGGCGATACCGGTGGCAAGCAGATGGCAGCTGGCGGCGGCAAGGTCCCGCTCGGCGCTGTAGAGACGGGCGAGCTGCAATGCAGCGTCGAAGACCACTGAGGCCGAAGGGCCATGGCGGGCCGCCTCGGCCGCGGACCAGGCCGGGCCCTCGACACCGTGCAGCGCCACATCGGCCAGGCCGGCCTCCGCGCACTCGGCGAGAAGCTCGGGCACCCGGTGAAAGTACGCGTGGGTGAAGCCACCGCCGACGATGTTGTTGCCATCGCTGATCAACCGCCGCGACTCGGCGAGCATGCGATCGTCGAACCGGGCGGTGGACGCGAAGTCCACCGGCCCGGCGAACCGCGAGATCGCCGCCACGACAACCGGACCACCCCGGCGGGTCACCCGGATCGCCTCCCGGATCGCCCGCACCCGGTCGGCCCGGTCCTGCAGGTGGTAGACCGGCCCGAGCAGCAGGGTCGCGTCCCACGCCCCGTCCAGCTCGGGCAGATCCCGGGCGTCGCCGACAGCCGCGTCGATCGCCGGTGTCCCGGCCCGCGCTTGAGCGACATGAGCGGGTACGAGATCGATCAGCCGCACCTGATGGCCGTCCGCCATCAACTCACGGGCGTACGCGCCGGGCCCACCGCCGACATCGAGCACCCGGGCCGGCGCCGCCGGAAGCAGCTCGCGGAGCAGCTCGAGAGTGCGGGTCCGCTCCAGCCGGGCCTGCGGGCGCCCGTCCAGCCGCCCGGCCTCGGAGTACCTGTCCTCGTAGAAGGTGACGATCTCGGTCGTCGGCTCGCTCATTCCGGCATCCTCCGACGCCGGGCCGCGGCGGGGCCAACGGTTTACGGTGGCGCCTTCCCTAGTCGATGCGCAACCGGTCTCTTGACTAGTAGTCATGCGCACGGCATGCTGTGCGTCGCGCCGGTGGTCGGCGCGGAGGAGGAACCATGACCGACAGCGTGCCCGCCGATGTCGTCCCTCCGCCGTCGACGCCGGCCCGCGACTTCGACGGCTTGTACAAGGCGCTGCTGGAGGCCCACCCGCGCGACGCGCTGCACCTGCTGTGCGGCGCACGACTCGACGGCCGGGCTGTGGTCCTCGACGGGCCGACCGAGCAGCCGCGGCAACGCAGCCGCCAACGCGACAAGGTGTTCCTGGTGCGCCACAACAACGGCGTGCCCGCTGACATTTACCACGTCGAGGTCCAGGTCCAGCGCACCGACGACTTCCAGGAGCGGATGGTGGCCTACTGGGCGGCCCTGGCGCTCAAGTACCGCCGCGCGGATCACCGCATCCACCAAGTGGTGCTCTGGCCGCTGGGCGGAGGGTATCCGGGCCGTTTCGAGCGTGATCAGGCCCGCCTCGATTACCGGTCGGTCAGCGTTCCCGACGACCTGGACCCCGGCATGCTCCTGGCCAGCCCTCTGGCGCCACTCGCGTTGTGGTCACTGAACCCGCCCCACGACCTGGCGGAGCGGGTCGCCGATCGGATCGCCGCGACCAGCGCGCTCGAGGAACAGCTGGTCCAGATCGAGCTCGGTATGCTCGTGGGAGGGTCACTGGCGGTCCAGGTTCTCGAAGCACTGCGAAGGAGAGGCATGAACGAGGTTCTCGAGCAAACCGAGTCGGGCCGCGAGATCGCCCGCCGAAACCGGGAGCAGGGCCTGGAGCAAGGCCTGGAGCGGGGCCACATCGACGGGATGCGCGCACTCCTGCGGGCCCGATACGGCGAGCTGGCCGACCTGGACGACCTTGCCCGGCGACTGGCCGCCAGCGACCACGACGGGAACATCGCACGCATCGTCGCCGGCGCGACCCTGGCGGAGCTGCGTGCCTGAGCGGGTGCCTGGGGCGCCGCCAGATCGGTGTCGGGTACAGCAGGCTGTACCGAGAAGAGGGTAGTCAGCCGGATCGATCTTGGTCGCTGGCGTGAATAGCGTTCTTGGCATGACGACGACGAAGAATTTCCGCACACTGACGATCGGCCTCACCGCTACCGCCGTCCTCGCGGCGGGCGTGGGGGTCGCCAACGCCGGCCTCCCCGAGACCGGGACCGCAGCGGCGGCAGCTCAGCAGTCGGGGTGGGACGGCGTCACCCGCGAGCAGGTGCGGATCGACTTCGGCAAGGGCTGGGTCACCGACGCCGAGCTGACCTATCCGACCGGTTCCAACGGCCGCCTGCCGCTGGTTGTCTTCCTCCACGGCAGCGGGCACAACGACATGAACCAGACGCTGCCGGAGGGCAAGGGCTCGACGTTCGTGCCGCTGGCCCAGGCCGCGAGCCGCGAGAACTTCGCCACCCTGCGCTTCAACAAGCGCGGCGTGACCGGCATCGGCCCCGTCGAGACCACCGACCCGGCCCAGCTGAACCCGAAGAACCCGTACCGCCAGATCCAGCTCGACGCCGCCTCGGTGGTGCGGTTCGCCGCCAAGTCGCCGAAGGTGGACCCGTCGAAGATCTTCCTGCTGGGTCACAGCGAGGGCACCAACGTGGCCGCCAACCTCGCGGCCCAGCCGGCGAAGTTCGGGATCCCGAAGCCGGCCGGGGTGGTCGAGATGGGCGTGGTCGGCCTGCCCATCGAGCAGCTGCTGACCCTGCAGATCTTCGGCCGGCTGCTGCTGCAGATGCACGACGAGTTCGACGTGAACGCTGACGGCCGGCTGACCGCCGCCGAGGCGTCCGACGGCCTGGTCGGGCAGCCGAAGGAGGTCGCCGACCAGTACCGTTCCATCCTGCTCGACGGCCGGAAGGTGCTGCGCAGCACGGACAAGAACCGCGACGGTCAGATCGCCATCGACGCCGAGGCCGGCCCGGCGCTGCGGAAGATCACCCACATCGACGACTACCCGAACCTGCCCGACCTCGACCAGCCCACCATCGACTACGTCAACGACATCGCCCGCTACCCCACCGTGTCGCAGGCGCTGCCGAAGTTCGGCGGCCCGACCCTGATGCTCAACGGCGAGAACGACCTGCAGACCCCCGCCCGCGCCGCGCTGGTGGCCGACGCCGCCGTCGCCGCCGCCGGCAACAAGGACCACAAGATCGTCATCTACCCGGGCATGGCGCACACCATGAACATCACCCCGAAGTTCACCCCGGAGTTCGGCGAGCCCGACAAGCAGGTCATCACCGAGATCCAGGGCTGGCTCAAGGCCCGCCGCTGACCGATCCGACGAAGCCCGGCCCGTCCGGGACTTCGTTCGCGAATCCGCCCCGTCGCTGTGAGCGACGGGGCGGATGATGCTGACCGTCCAAGGCCGCCTCGCCCGACTGCGTCACGCGGCTCGCGCCAGGAGCGCGTGCGGAAGATCGCGCAAGTCGCCGACGACTCTTGGTGCGAATTCGGCGAAAGACTCTGATGAACCCCCTGCTACCGGCAGCTGCGTGTAGCAAGTGTGCGGCGAATCAGACCGAAGGGTTCCGGGCCCACCCCCAGTTGCACCTTCCAGCGGCGGCATACCCAGACACACATCGGGCCCCTTGTTGCCTAGATCACATGCCTGTTTGGACCGCTTCCTTGCGACCGGCACGCGCCGTTAGTTCGACGCTTAATCCATACCTTCCCAGCTAGATCACATCCCGGTGGCCTGTCCGCCGTACAGGACGGCGTACGGCCGGGAGGCCACCGCATCCCCTCACCCTCAGTTGAGGATTGCGCAGCCCATCGTCATCCATCTATGGTCAGAAAGGCCACGCAGAACCCCCTGAATGGGTTCTTTTCGGGCTATCACGGGGAGGTGACATGAAGCTTTCGACGGGTGTTTCGACCGTGCCGACGATGCCGGCCGCGCTGCGCATCGAGACCTACAAGCACTGCGCCGAGTGACCAACGCACCAGCAACGTGGCGGTGGTGGCATCTCAGCCACCACCGCCACCGCTCCACTCAGGGAGATCATCTACCCGTGCAGACGGTTACCGTCATCCCGCGCAACATCCCGTTCGCCGCTACCCGCCCCGTGCTGGCGGCTCTTGACCCCGATGGCCATGCCGGTCAGCTTCCTTTCATCTGGCACCTCGTACCGGATGCAGCCGAAGAAACCGGTGAGCTCAAAAGCCAACTGCGTTATCGCAACGCAACCCGGGCCCTGGTGGATGCCCGCGGCTATGCCGCTCGGCTTGCCGCGCGGGCCGGCCATCTGACGGTAAATCTCCGCGGGCCGGTTCACGAGAGCGATGTGACTCTGCTCGGTCTGCTGCGCGACCGGGGCGTACTCACGCTGCTGCTGCACGGCACCAGCGGCTCGGAAGAGCCGCAGCAGGTCGCCGACGAGGAGACTGCAGCCGCCGACGCCGACGCCGAGTGGGTCCGCGAAAACCTCGTAGGCAGCAGCGACTGGACGCAATTGCGCCGGCGGGTAGCCCGTTACCTGCGTTGCGGAGACTCGTGGACGGCCCGGTGGCTGCTCGAACAGGCCCTTCAGCAACCAATACGCCCGCCCGGCGCCGTACTGGACCTTTGCGGGCTGGTGTATCAGCTGCAAGAGATGCCCGAACGTGCGGCGTTCTTCTACCAGTTGGTCGTGGAGTCCGGTGGACGTGAAGCGGTGAGCGCCGCCAATAGCATCGCCATGCTCTACGCCCGCCACCTTCCGCCCTCGCTACGCGACCTGAACCGCGCCGAGCACCACCTCGCGATCTCACGCGAGCTGATCGAGCAGCTGGCCGACACGGTGGACACCGCACTGGACCAGGCGTTGAACGCCAACTCCCGGGCCTACCTCAAGCTTCTCGCCGGTCAGGCATCGGACGCGCTGGCCATCTCGCGCGCCGCGTTGCAGACGTTGCCACGCGCGGCCGAAGGGACGCAGGCGCATGCGGTGCTGGCAAACAACCTCGGCCGACTCCTGTCACGCACGGACCCGGGTTCGGCGGAGATCGAGCCGCTGCTGCGGCTGGCCACCGAGATCGAGCCCCGGCATCCCGAATTCAAGCTCGACCTGGCACTCGCTCTCACCGGACAGAACCAGTTCCACGAAGCCCTGAGCGAAGCAACCGCGGCCAACGCACTTACCGGCGTCATCGCCGAGATCCCGGCGCTGCGGGCCTATCTGTTCGGCCGGCTCGGGCAGCATCGCGACGCCATCGACGAGTATCTGCACGCCTTGATGATCGACCCCCAACAGCTGAGCCACCTGGTCGATGCGTGCCGGTCCGCCTCCGCCGCCGAGGACTACCCACGGGTCATCGAACTCGCGTCGTGGGTCGATGTCTCCGAGGCGAGCAGTGACGTGCAAGCCGCGCTCGCCGTCCTGATGCTCGAGGCCCGTTCGTTCGTCGAGGATCTGTCGATCGAGCAACTACGCGACGAACTGGACGCCCTGCATCGTCGTTACCCCGACGCCGCCGATGTCACGCGGAGCAGGATGCTGGTTGCGGAGCAGATGTCGTGACGCGCCGCTTCCTGCGGGATGCCTACCGCCGGGCGCACGTCGACCCATCCGAACTCGGCGTGGACGACGCCCGCGCGGCCGGACTCGACGTATCCGCGGAGGCCGATCGATTCGCCGCACTCGTGCAGAAGTACGGCCTGGCCCGTTCGCTACCTGTCCACTTCCGCGGACCCTACACTCGGTACGCTCTCACCGGCGCCGTCCTGGTCGTCACCGCCGCCGCCGTACCACCGGCGATCACCGCCGCGGTCACGCAGACGACCGACAGCGCGCCCGGCCAGTTCCGGGCACTGACCACAGTCTCGCTGCTGATCGTTGTCTTCTCCATCGTCCGCTGGCTGATGACCTGGCAGGTCCGGCACCTGGTCCTGCACACCACCTTGCTCACCCAACGGCTGGTGTTTCGGCGCCTGCAGCTGGTCGATCCCCAGTGGCTCGCCGCCAGCGGCAAATCAACCAGCTCCTACCTGATGGCCTGGCCCGACCAGATCTCCCAGCTGGTCTTCGCCGTCGAGTTCGTCATCTACAGCGCCCTCGCTGCGGTCCTGGCTGTCCAGCTGGTTGCCGCCTTCGGGTGGGTCGGTGTCCTGGTGATGCTGCTGGTCGCAGCCATCACCGTCGGGTTGCGGCCGCTGGGAGTCGCCACCGTGCGCACCGGCATGCGCTACCTCGACCTCGACCACGCCCGCTCACAACTGGTCGACGACATGGCCCGGCAACGGCGGCAAATTCACCGGTACTCCCTGACCACAGCCTTCCTGGCCGCCGTTACGCGGGTGCGACGACCGCAGCTCCACGTGCTGCGCCGCCGCGCGTACCTCGCCGGGGCGTACGACGCCGCCCTCGACGCACTGCCGGTAGTGTTCGCCGCTGCCCTCATCGTCGCGGTTCAGATCAACAGCGGCCTGGTGGCCAGCGCGCAACTCGCCGGCATCCTGGTGGCCAGCCGGTTGATCGTCGGGGCGATCAGCGAGAATCTGGCGACCATCCGGGTCGTTCAGAGCGGCACCGCCGCCGCGCGCGGCATCGACTCGCTACTGCGCGACGCCCCCAGCGTTCACGCGTCCGCAAGCGTTGCGGGCTCCCTGCCGGGAACAGTGGTCCTCGCCCGCGGCAGCACCGAACTGACCGTCAGACCCGGCCAGCGGGTCGCCGTCATCGGTGCCGACAGCTCACGGTTGCTGCGCAGTATCGTGGTGCCCGACTCGGCACCCGACGGCTTCCGCAGCCGCCACACCGGAACGGCGCAGTGGGTCGGACGTGACCACAGGCCCTTCGACGGCGCCATCGGGCACGTCACCACCCTGTGGGACACCGACCCCGACGACAGCCGGTACGTGTTCGCGTTGCAGCGAACGGGACTCGATCGCGAGCTGGCCGCCCGACCCTCCGGCGACGCCGACAACCTGTCCTCGAGCGGACGGATCCTGTCCGACGGCCAGTCCGTTCGTCTCGCCCTGGCCCAGGCGTTGTACGGGCGAGGCGACATCTATCTGCTGGACGACGTTTTCGCGCCGCTGGACGCGCTCAACGCCGACACGGTCGCCACCAACCTGTTCGACGGCGGAACATCGACGTGGATCTTCAGCGCGGCGCGACCGGAACTGCTTCGTCACGCCGACATCGTCGTCATCGCCACGGGCGGAACACTGCGCGCGACCACCCCGCAGGAACTGATCACCACGGGCGCCGCTTCAGAAGCCGTCCTCGACGCCGACGCCACAGCCCGGCTTGATGCCGCCCTGGCCGCAGAGCCGAACATCACCCCGGGAGCCGTGCCTGAGGCCGGCGAGCAGTACCGGCAAGCCGACTTGACCGACCGGTCCGTCGTGACAGCGTCATTGGACACCCACGCAGCCGAACCGCAGAACAGCTCCACCGCCGCGCGGCTGTTCCAGATGATCTTCGGCCTGCGGTGGTCGACCGTGATGATCATGGCCGCCGTCGCCGCTGTTCTCGGTGAGCTGTACCTGGCCAGCAACAACGGCGCAAACGGCAGGTCCGCCGCGCACGCAGCCGCTGTCTACAGCGTCGTCGCCGCGACCGTTGCCACCGCGTACCTCGTCCGGCACCTGATCTCCTACCGCGGATCCGTTACCGCCGTCGACGGTCTGCACCACAAGGCGCTGGCCCATGTCCTGCGCCGTGACGACACCACAGACCCCGCAGCGATCGGCGGGCGCATCGGGCGGGACTTCACCACCGCGGAAACCCAGGCGCCACGGGTACTGTCCCTCATCGCAGTCGGAGTCGCCGCTCTGGCCCTGAGCATCACGGTCGTCGCCGCGGGCGACCCGATCACGCTGATCCCCTCAGGCCTGCTGTGCGCCGGCCTCGGCGCCGCCTATCTCCGCAGCCGGCAGGCGACCAAGGCCGCGACACAACTGGCCGGGGCTGCGCGCGCACCGTCGGTCAACTTCGCGGTCGCCGCGATCGGATACCTCGGATTCCACATCAACGACCGGGTGCGCACCGCTGTCTCCCACCGCTTCGACGAACTGACGGCGATCCGCGCCGGCGCCGGACATCGGTTGCAATGGGTGCGGCTGCGGTTGCTGCTTCAGGTCGAACTGGTCGGCGCGGGATTCTTCGTCGCCAGCGCGTGGGCGGCGCCGCTGACCACCTCGGTCATCTCCCCCGCCGTACTGCTCTACATCGCCTACTCGCTCACCCAGCAAGTCGTCACCGTCGTCGAACGCGCTCAGTCCGGTGAAATCGCCTCACGACAAGTCAGCCGAATTCTCGCACTGCTCGGCGGGCGGACCCCGAGCCGCACCGAACTCGTTCACGCCGCTGCAGACATTGCAGCGCCCGCCGCTGCCGGGCCGGCCACTGTGACGCTGGCGCATGTGGTCGTCGAAACCGTGGGCGACAGCCGGATGACCGCAGAAGTAACCCTCACCTGCCCACCGGGAAGCACCACGTGGATCAACGGGCCGTCCGGCATCGGCAAGAGCACCCTTCTCGACACCATCGCCGGTCTGCGCCCCCCACGATCCGGACACGTCATCGTGGAGAGCGTCAGCGGAACGGCAACCACACTGCTGGTCGGCAGCGACCTACCCGCCATGGCGATCACCGTCGGCACCCTGTTCAACGACTCCCTCGGCGCCCTCGAGGAGGTCTATGCCATCGCCGGCCGATCAGCTCCCCACCCGGACACGACAGTCACCGACCTCGACCACCGCGACCGGCAACTGACGGCACTGGCCCGCGCCCTGGCTGTTCAGCCGTCCCTACTGCTGGTCGACGAAGCTACATCAACGCTGGAAGCCCCGCTCGAACGAAATCTGCTGGCCCGGCTGTCCGCCGTCGGTACCACCCTGATGGTCGTCTCGCACCGGCCGGACAACGAAGACCTTGCCGACACCGTGCTCACCCTCACCGGCTCGACCGCCGCAATCAGGTCACCGGCAACCCGCATGAAACACCCTTCGTGACTGCAAAGGACCGCTACGTTGACCCGCATCGCCGTCGCCGGGGACATCATGTTCACCCGGAGCATCGACAAAATCGCCGACGTACCGCGCCTGGCCGCGATCGCCGACAGCCTGCTCGGCGTCGACGCAGCCGTCGCCAACCTGGAGACACCGCTGCACGACTATGAGCACCCACCCGCCCACGAATCCGGCGGAACCTGGCTGCGAGGTCCGCGAACGACCGGCGCCACCATCCGGGAACTCGGATTCAGCGCCGTCGCCCTGGCCAACAACCACCTCGGCGACTACGGCGCCGGCGCCATCCACGAAACGCTGGCCACACTGCGTGACGCCGGCCTGCCCGGCGCAGGTGCTGGGCTCAACCTCAGCGACGCCGCCGCACCCACAGCTGTTGCCGGCGTCCTCAGCCTGGTCGCCGGGACCACGACGTTCCCCGCTCACAGCCTCGCCACCGACGAACTCAACGGATCCGCCAGCCGGCCAGGAGTCAACGGCATCACCGTGCCCTGGTGGTCGATCCTGCCCGACCGTTTGTTCGAACCCATGCGCGAGATCGTTGTGGCGCTGGGTGGCGACGATGGAACCGACGAAGTCGAGTTCGGCCGATACATCATCCGCCGCGGCCGGGCAGCCGGCGCCGGCACCGAGGCCGATGCGACCGACGTGGACCGGATCTGTGCCGCTGTCAGCGACGCAGCCGCCACCGGCCTGCCCGTCGTGGTCAGCATCCATTCCCACGAAGGCGACGGTCAGGAACAGAACCCGTCACCAGCACTCATCACGATCGCCCACGAGGCAATCGACGCCGGCGCGAGCATCGTGTCCTGCCACGGCCCCCACCGCCTGCGCGGCGTCGAGTTCTACCGGAAAAGGGTGATCTTCTATGGCCTGGGCTCGCTCATCTTTCAGCTGCGGCAAGTGACGCGACTACCCGCACAGCAATTCACCGCCACCGGCCTGTCGCCCGACGCGACGATGGACGATCTGTGGGCACGACGGCACGACTACCTCGCCCGCGAAGCGGGCCGAGAGACCATGATCGGGTTCTGTGATGTCGACGAACGCGGCGACGTCACTCATTGCTCAGCCGCCGCCTGGGTATTCGACCACGTCAACCACCACCACCCCGACCACGGAATCCCCCACGCCGCCACGGCAGACGAACTCATACGTATCGCCGACCGGCTCACCCAGCTCTCCCAGCCCTGGGGAACCCAGGCATCCGTGTCGGGTGCTCGACTCGACCTGCGGCCATAACTACCGAAGGCTCCCGCCGAGCGCGGCCGCTTCGGCCGGCGCACTACATCCGGATCCCCCGGCCCACTTCGCGTACAGGACGGTGGCCGCCGATATGGGCACCTTCGCTGACCATCAGCTCACCGATCCGGCTGTCAGCGTCCGGGCCGAACAGAAACCCGGCGGCGCCGCCGGCACTGCGATCTGGCAGCCGTACGGGCGGCGTCCGGTCCCTAGCCGTACTGCCCCGGCCCGCCCGGCGACCGCGACGGTGTCTTTCGCAGCTCGCGCACGAGTTGATCCGCGGCGGCCGACAGTGCCTCCGGATAATGGAGGGCGAGCTGCATGTCGCACTCCTCCGCCGATCCGCGGCTCAGGGCCAGGGCGATCAGCCGGCGGTGGTCCTGCGTAGCGTCGGGCGGCAGCGCGGCGGCGGCCGAGGCGAGAACGGCGGCCTGGTCGTCGGGGTCCGGCTGGCGCAGCGCGAGCGCCTCGGCGTACGGGGAATCGCCGATCGCCACCGCCCGGGCGGCCAGCCCGGCGAGCAGCTCGAGCCCGTCGAGGCCGGCGCCCCGCTCGACGGCACTCGTCTCCACGTCGATGAACAGGGACCGCGCGTACTCGGGCCGGCCCGCCTCGATCGCCGCGCCGATGAGCTCCAGGAGCATCGGCGCACGGTCGGCCGGGTTCTCGAGCCGGTCGATCAGCAGACCGGCTGAGTCCAGCATCTCGGGCAATTCCTCCGGATCGGCGACGGGGATCAGCATGCACATCATGGACACGATGGTGGCGAGGTCCGTGATGTGCTCGGTGACCAACTCGTCGGTGAGGATCTCCGCCCACTCGTCGTCCACCACCGCCACCACGGGTATCAGCCTGAGCAGGCACCAAGCCCGGTCGTTCGCATCGTCGATGGTCCGGACCAGTGCCTGGGTCCGCCTCAGGTCGGCCGGAGCCGTGATCAGCCGATCGAAGGCGGACCGTAATGTCTCAGAATCGGTCACGAATCGGAAGATGGTCTGGGCGAACTCGTGCTGGCCGGCTTCAAACGCCTCGTCGAACAGGTGTTCCACGCCCCGTTTCGCGTTGTCGTGCGCGCGCAGGCTCTCGCCGAACAGGCTCTCCGCCCGTTCCCGATCGTTGACGGTGATCGCGGCGGAGACCAGTTGGAGCAGGCCATGGGCCCGATGCAATGGATCCAGCCGGTCGCGAGCCATGCGTATCGCGCGCTCCGGGTCGCCGGCCTCGAAGACGGCCTTGAGGAGACTGGGGTCCCTCGGCCGGTTCGGTAGCCCGTCGGGGAAGGCCGGCACGGCCGCCTCGACCTCGGCCATGACGTCGGCGGCGAAGCCGGTCAACCCGGCCTTCGCCGCCGGATCGACCAGGCGTAGAAGGGCAACGGCCGATTCGATGTCCGGAGCCAGTTCCCGCGCCGCGTTCCGCGAGTCGGTCAGCAACGTCTCGGCAAGGGCTGGATCGTCGCCGTCGATCGTGGTGTCGGCCACGAAGAGCCATGCGGCGGCCCGCGCGGCCGGGTCCGCCAACTCGCGTACGGCCGTTCCCGCGGCCGTTGCGATGGTCCGGCCCCGGTCGCGATCACCGGCCCGGTACGCGGCATCGGCCAGGTCGCGCAGCCCCGGGTAGACGCCCACGGTATCGACCGCCTCAGGGATGAGAGGCACCGAGCCCGCCACGATGCGGGCGACCCGATCGAGGTCACCTCGCCGAGACGCGCCGATGAGGACGGTGTGCACCGCCGTCACCCGATCGTCCAGTTCCGGAATCACGGCCGCGTACGCGTACGCCCGGTCCAGGTCGCCGGTCCGCATCACGGCGGTGATGAGCCGATCCGAGGACTCCCGCCGGTCCTCCGCAAAGTCGAGGCCGGCGATCATTTCCGACGCCCGTTCCCACTCGCCCGTCTCGATGAGTGCCTCGACCAGTGCACGGCGCAGGTCCGTTGACCGGTAATAGGTCTCACTGTCGACCGTGGTGACCGCGGCGTCGACCACGGCGGCTGCCCGCTCCGCGCCGGCCACCGACGCCGTCGCCCGGATCAGGGGCCGATGGTCGGGCAGGAACCCGATTCCGCGATCGGCGTCCCGATAGGCCGCCTCGATCTCGGCGAGGATCCGGTCCGCCTTCTCGGTCCGGCCGGCCGCTACCGCCGCTACCGCCGACGATGCCAGCGCGTCCAGCCGGGCATACCCGGGCCGGAGCCGCGAGAGCAGGGCCGCCGCGACCTCCTCCCGCCCGGCGCCGAGTAGTTCGGTGACAAGCTCACCGGCCGAATTGCGGGGCCGCGCCTCCAGGAATTCGGCGAGTGCCTCGGCCCGGTCGGTCACACCGCTGCGGGCGAGCGTGAACGCGATCCGCCGGAGGGCGACGCCCCGGTCCCCGGGGTCAATGATCTGCCCGGCGGCCTCGTTCGCCACCGCCACGAGTTCCGTGGTCCGGGTCCGGCCGCTTGCCATCAGCAGCGAGCACGCCGCGGTCACCCGCTCCTGCGGATCCTCGATGGTCCGCACTGCCGCCTCGGCGGCGGCCGTCAGCGCGACCGCCCGAGAAGGGTCACGGTCCGCGATCAGTTCGGTGAGAACTCGCGCGTGATCGGCCGGGTCCTCGATCCTGGCGGCGACCTTGACCGCGCGCTCCGCGTCATCGACCGAACACAGCGCCTCGGCCAGCAGATGCAGCGCGAGGTGACGTTCCCTCCGATCGGTGATGGTCGGCGCCGTCGACTCGGCCTCGGTTGCCAGGGTCTCGGCGCGCTCGCTGTCCGTCCACCTGATGATCGCGGCCAAAGCCCGTGTCCGGGCCTCGGGATCGGTGATCCGGTGGGCCACCCTCTCCGCGTCGTCCGGGTCGCCCGAGGCCGCGATCGCGTCGGCGAGTTCGGCGATGTCCATGTCGCGTCCGCTGGGTAGGCCGTAGGCGAGCGCCTTCGCGCGGTCGCGGTGCCCGAGCAGTGCCCATACAGCCGGCAGAAGCACGGGTACGTCGTGGCCGCGCCGGGTGAGGGTGCCGCGATGGGCCATCAACCGCGCCATCGTGCTCAGGTCCGGCTCGGGCGAGGTCAGGATCCGGGCCTGCACCGCGCGGACCTCGGCCAGCCCGGCGGCGTCGCCGCCGGTGTGCGCGCGCATGCGGTCGTGCCGGACCGGATCCACGGCGGCAGCGGCGGCCCGCTCCTCGTTGCGGGTCTCGGTCAGCATCGCGAAGTAGCCGCTCAGCGCGTAGGCGGGGGTGCCCGCGGGCCAGCCGCGCTCCCGGTAGCCATCGACCCAGGCGTGCACCCGTTCGCGGTGCTCGTCGACCAGGCGGCCGAGGCGACGGGTAGCCTCTTCGCGCAGCGTCTCGTGGGCGAAGAGGTGGAGCCCTCGGCGGGAGGCCAGTAGGCGGCCCGGTAGCAGAGCCTCCACCTCGTACGGCAGCAGCCCGGTCAGCTCGCCCAGGTCGGCCGTCGCCAGGCCGCCACCCGCCGCCGTGATCAGGGCCAGCAACTCGCGGGTGCGGTGGTCGCCGCGGAGCAGTCGCTCGTCCAGTTCGCGGCGGGCCGCGCGGGCCATGTCGGTCGCCAGCGAGGACGCGGCGAGCGTGCGCAGCGGGCACAAGGCCAGAGGGTGGTCGGCCGGTACGTCCGACGGCAGTTCGGAGCTCTCCCGGCCGGCGACGATCACGCGCAGACCGTCCGGGATGTGTTTGGGCAGGATCGACGCGATGCTGGGCAGGCCCGAACCCGGCACACCACCGGTGTCCTCGTCCAAGCCGTCCACGACCAGCACCAGGCGGCGCCCCGCCGCGGCGCGATCGAGCAGCTCGCGGCGGGTGGCGTCGGCCTGGCCGGGACTCAGCGACAACGGCACCGGCTCGCCCAGCAGCACCGCCAACTGCTCGATCAGGGCCTCGGTGAACGCGGTCGCGTCGGCCTGGGCGGCCAGCCGGCCGGTGATGAAGAACGACACCACGTGCATGCCGGGCGGCGGGTGCAGCACGAACCACGCCATCAGCGCCGACCTACCGGCCCACGGCGGAGCCTGCCACCACTCGTACGGCTCGGTGCCGTCGGCCAGCGACGCCAGTTCCGCCTCGCGGCCGATCAGGCCACCGGCCGGTGCGATGTCGCGCACCTGGGCCAGGTAGCTGGAACGCCGCGCGACCGGCAGCGCCCGCAACGAACGTTCGACCAGCTGGCCGAGCTCGGCCGGGCTGCCGAACGTCTGCGTGGTCAGCCCGGAACCGCGTACGCGCTGACGGAAGGCCTCCTGCCGGGCGCCGTACTCGTGGTCGATGAGCGCAGAAGGCGGCAGGCCGAGGGTTTGGGACTCGGTGTCGAGCAGGAACATCAACCGGGGCAGGCCCGCCTCCCCGGCGGTGTCGAACTCCAACTCGGTGTACGACACGTCGGGGCGGTCGCGGACGGGGGAGCCGTAGCGGGTGCCGAGCACGCCGAGGTAGACGTCGCACCCGCGAACCCGTGCGGCGCACAGATCGGCGGACGTGTCGGCCGAGGCGGGGAACCCGGCCATCTCCACCACCGCGTGGCCGGCTGCCGAAATCGCGCGTTCCACCGCCGTCAAGTACGGACGCAGCTCGGCCGTGTGCGACACGAAGACCCGCCACGGCGGCACGGCGCCTCCCTACGTCACGCGACCGTGGCGGTAGGCGTACACCACGGCCGGCACCCGATAGCGCAGGTCGAGCTCGGTGAGGATGCGGACCAACAAGTCTTCACGGTTTCCTGGCTGATCACCAGGGTCGCGACGATGTCGCTGTCGGACTGGCCGGCGGCTGTCAGGCGCAGCACTCCAGCTCGTGGCTGAAGGCCTGCGAGCGGCGGGCGGCCGTGGATCCGCGACCCGCCAAGATCACTCTGTGTCGATGGCTCCGCCGGTTGGCAGATTTCGAAAGTGTTGCGTGGTGATGTCATGCGCACGGTGTGACGCCCGCCATAGCCTGGCAGCACCTAGTTGTTGAAGCGCTTCGACGATACGCATCACCGGCGAATTGTTCATGGTCAGCCAGTCCCGACGGTGGAACCCGCAGCTGGCCCGGCTGCGGGCCATGACCGAGCGACTCGGACCCATCGGCACCATCACCACGGACTTCTTCCGGGCTCCGCACTTCGGCGGCTTCCGCGAGCAGATGGCCCAGCCGCTACTCATCGACATGGCCATCCACGCCTTCGATGCGGTGCGGTTCCTGCTCGACTGCGAGCCGGTGTCCGTCTACTGCCAGTCCTACAACCCGGAATGGAGCTGGTATGCGGGGCACGCCAACGCGACCGCCGTATTCGAGATGGAATCCGGAACCCGATACGTGTACAACGGCAGCTGGTGCAGCGCGGGCGCGGAAACCTCGTGGAACGGCCGGTGGCGGGTCAGTGGGCAGAACGGCACCGCTCTGTGGAACGGCGACGACGACCCGACCCTGCACACCGCGACGGAATCCACGATCCCGGACACGTCGCACTACTCCGGGATCGGCGGTGCCCTGGACGTGTTCCTGCGGGCCCTGCGGACCGGACAGCGGCCCTCCGGCGAGGTGCACGAGAACGTGATGAGCCTGGCAATGGTCGAAGCGGCCGTGCAGTCCGCCAGGACCGGCCGCCCCGCCCGGATCGACGCCGTCCTCACCCGGGCGCACGCGGACGCCATCCGTGCCGAGGGCCGAGCCGACGTAGGCCACGTTCTGCAGAACTGGCCCAGCGTGCGCGACGCCCTCGCGACGCCACCGGAACCGTGACGATCAGTCCATCCCCACCGGCGACAGTCAGCGAAGCGCGTTCAGCTCGTCGAGGGCGCGGTGACCGCGCTCGACCACCCCGGCAACGACATCGTGGCGCCCGAGGCGGATGGGCCACTCGATCTGCAGGAGGATCTGTGTCGCTGCGAGCACCGCCGCCCCCTCCCAGCCGACTACGCGGAGGATTCTCGTCCACAGCCGCCTTCGGACACCGTCCAGCGAATCCTGGAAGGTGTGCCACTGAAGGGTGGTGAGATCAGTCGCCCGCGTGCCGCTACCTGCGTTCTCGATGTCCACGACCGCCACCACCGCTCCGTCGCGGACCAGGACATTGCTCGGGTTCAGATCGGCATGGACCATGTCCGGCGCCTCTCGTGGTGGTGGGACGTCGGCACACACCAGCCGCAGGCGCTCGACCAAGGCCGACACCACGGAGGAATACCCCGAGAGCCCAGCGACCGCCGCTTCCTGACCGGTGGCGACCCGCCAGGCGTACGACGAGTGGTCGTAGGGTTCGGAGGCTTGGCCGGCCTGGAGCTCGATGATCTCCATCAACTGCTCGACGAGGGACGGGGTCAGCTCCGGCACGGGTGCGGCGTCAACGAAATCCATCAGATGCCATACATGAGTGGCTGTGGCCCCCACTCCGAGCCAGGCCGGGGTGGGATAGCCGCACCGACGCATGTGCTCGACCACTCTCCGGGCTCGCAGCGTCTCGTGCAGGTGGTCGGGATGTGCCCAGGGCACTGCTTTGAGCACAGCATTTGCCCCTCCGGCCAACTGGACGCGCATGGCGCCCCCATTGACGCCTCCGGGTAGACGACCGAGAGGACTGACCACTGCTCCGACCACGCCGGCCACATCGGTCAGAACCTCGGCCGGCAGTCGCTGGCTCGCTGCGATATGTCCACTCTAGCCGCGCCGGAAGGAAGCCTCTTGACCGCTCGAAGAAAGGGCGCATAGATTCCTGTCATTACTTCCGGAAGGTTTCCGGAAGTTTCGGTCTCCATCGTCCTCATCGCAAGGAGTTCCGGTGCATCGTCTTCGACTTACCTTTGCTGCTGTCAGCGCCGCAGTGCTGCTGGGCGGACAGCTGGCCTTCGTCGGCTCGGTCTCGGCGGGAGCCGCGCCGCCCGCTGCGAAACCGTCACCGCCTCAGGCCTACCCCGCCGATTCGCTGCGCGCGCTCGCCGCCCGCGTGGGCCTGCGCGTCGGCACGGCCGTGAACATGGACCAGCTCGGCACCAACGAGAAGTACACGCAGATCACCGCGCAGCAGTTCTCCTCGGTCACGGCGGAGAACGTGATGAAATGGGCCGAAGTGGAGCCCACCCGTGGCAACTACACCTGGGAGAAGGCCGACCAGCTCGTCGCTTTCGCGAAGAAGAACAAGCAGTTGGTACGCGGCCACACGCTCCTCTGGCACAACCAGCTGCCCACGTGGCTGTCCTCCGACGGCTACACGACCACGTTGTCCAACGACGAGGTGAAGGCGGTCCTGAAGAAGCACATCTTCGAGCAGGCGCGTCACTTCAAGGGCGACATCTGGCAATGGGACGTGGTCAACGAGGCCTTCGACGACAACGGCCAGCCCCGCCAGACGATTTGGTACAAGGCGTGGGGCGGCACCGGCTACATCGCCGACGCGTTCCGCTGGGCACATCAGGCCGACCCCAAGGCCTTGCTCTTCTACAACGACTACAACCTCGAGTTCACCGGGGTGAAGAGCGACGCCGTGTACGCGCTGGTGCGCTCGCTCAAGGCCCAGCGCGTGCCGATTCACGGCCTCGGATTCCAGGGTCACCTCTCCACCCAGTACGGCTACCCCGACCTCACGAACAACCTCGAGCGCTTCGCCGCCCTGGGGCTGAAGGTCGCCCTCACCGAGGTGGACGTCCGCACGCTGACCAAGGCGGACGCGGTCAACGAGCCGGTCGACGCGCTCGCCCCGTACGCCCAGGAAAGCTACTGGTCGCGCACGCTCAAAGCATGCCTGGCCGTGCGTGCCTGCATCTCGTTCACGCCGTGGGGCTTCGGCGACGCCTACTCGTGGGTGCCCGGCGTGTTCGCCGACCCGCAGGAAGGCGCTGCTCTGATCTACGACGAGCAGCTGAACCCGAAGGGACAGTACGACGTGCTGCAGCAGGATCTGGCGCTTGCCGCGGGCGCCCCGCGCCGCTGAGAACCGCACCGCTGCCGCCGGCCCACAGCCGGCGGCAGCGTGCTGTCCGGAAGCTGCGGACACCCTGCGAGACGGCGACCCGCTCAGGGCCGGGGCTTCAGCAGCGTGATGCGCGAGGCGCCCAGTTCGGTCACGTAGAGGAAGCCGGTGGCCTGATCCTGGGTCACGTCGAGGGGCTGGCTGAAGCCGGTGAGACCGGGGATGCCGGTCGTCCGGTTGGACAGTGCGCCCGATGCGGACACGTCGAACGTCTCGATGTCCTGTCCGGCCGAGTAGCGGACCACCAGCAGCTTGCCGTCGAGCAGGCCGCCGCGGTATTCGACCGCGCCGTTGGCCGAGGCGTGCAGGCCCGCGTCGTACGTGCCGGCCAGGTCGAAGTTCGGGTCGGGAGCTGTGCCCACCGGGTAGGCGCCGACCTGGAACGGATCGGTCGCCGCGGTGGGGTTGCCGCCGGCCAGCACCCATTCGCAGCGCACCGGGTTCGGGTGCCCGTAGTAGCGGCCCGGGCGCACGTCGAAGACGTAGTCGGTCTCGGCCGTGGGCACGTTGGTCAGCGCGGGCACGGCCGGGGCGGTGTAGGCGCGGCGGGCGCACGAGGCGGGCAGCGTCGCCGGGGTGGCCGGGGTGTTGCCGCCCGCGGCCGAACCGTTGGTCGGCGCGTACAGATGGCCGTTGCGGTGCCAGACCAGATCGAAGGCATTGCGGACGCCGGTCGCGTGCAAAGTCAGAGGCGCCCCCACCGCGTACGGGTCATAGGCCCCGCCCTCCTCGGTCTTCACGGTCAACGGCAGCGTGGCCGGCAACCGGGCCGGGTCGAGGCGCAGCACGGCCGCGCTCAGCAGCCGCTCCGGCCGGTTGCCCCACGTCGAGTCGGGGGCGCCCATCGCGTTGTTGGCGCCCTGCGACACGTACAGCGCGCCGTCCGGACCGAACGCCAGCGAGTTCGTCTCGTGATCCTTCACCGACCGGGGCAGGCCGACGACCACCGGCGTGTAGGCGCCGAGGTCGGGTCCGCTGAGCCGCCCGATCCGGCCGGACCAGTCGGGCACGTTGAGCGGCCCGACGTACTCGTAGTTGTCCGTGACCCACAGGATCGGCGCGGCGGCCGTCGAGGCGGGGTCGAACGCCATGCCGATGACGGTGCGGGCGGGGGCGCCGGGCAGACCGAGGGCGGAAGCGTTCGTACGGACGGAATTGATGACCGTGGGGGTGCCGAGCGTGCCGCCGGAGGTGATCGGGAACCGGAAGATGCGCCCGTCGAGGGTGCCCGCGTAGAGGCGGTTGTCGGGGCCCTTGACCACCGTGGTGAACGGCGCGCCGGTGGCCACGCCGACCGTCTTGTCGAAGGCGATCGGGCCGCCGGTGGTGCTGCCGCTCCCGGTGGTGAAGACGATCGAGTACGGCGCGAACGGCTGCCCGGTCACGTCGGTGACGCCCGCGGTGACGGTGAACCGGTAGGGCGTCAGCGGGGCGAGCGGGGCGGTCGGCGACAGGTTGACGACGTCGCCGCCGCCGCTCGTGATGGTCGTCGCCGCCACCGGGACGCCGTCGCTCAGCCGGGTCAGGGTGACGGTCGACGCGGTCAGTGAGGCGGCCCGCACACCGCCGTTGGGCAGCACCAGATCCTCGACGACGCTGGCGGTCAGCGGCACGCCGGTCGCGCCGTTGGCGGGCGTGCTGGTGCGCACGGCCGGCACGGACCCGGCGCCCGCGACGGCGGCGATGTCGGCGTACGCGAACTTGGTGTTGACGCCACCGGCCGGGCTGACCGTGATCCGCCCGTCGGTGACCCGCACGGTCCGGGTGGCCGTGGCGAACTTCGTGGCGGCGGTGGGAGTGAAGGCGGCGATCGCGTTCTGGTCCTCGATGGACACCCAGTGCGTGCTGTTGATCGCGGCGCCCGCGTCCCCGACCGCGACAGTGACCGTGTAGAGCCCGTTCGGCACGGCGGCCTCCCACGCGCCCGGGGTGGAAACACCGGCCGAGCCGGCCGGGAGCTGCGCGTGGACGAACGTGGCGAGCCGGGCGTCGGCCTGTCCGGCGGCCGGATTGCGGTTCCGGCCGTTGCCGGTGAGGTCGACCGGGGTGCGTTCGCCCAGGTCGATCCAGCCGTAGCCGAGGGCTGCCGTGAACGCGCCACCCGAATCGCGGACATAGCCGGCCGCCGGGGCGGTGGCCGCGTCCGAGAAGTCCACCTTGAGCGGTGTGAAGTCCGCGGTGACCCGGCTGATCTCGACGTAGTTCAGCTTGGTGTTGACGCCACCGGCGGCGTCGAGGGTCAGCCGGCCGTCCCCGACCGTCACCGTCACGGTGGCCGACCGGAACTCGGCGGCGGCGGTGGAGACGAAGCCGTCGATCGCCGTGACACCCTCGGCCCGTACGGTGTGCCGGCTGTCGTACGCGGGCTGGTCGCCGGCGGACACCGTCACCTGATAGGTGCCATTGGCCACGGAGTGCTCCCAGGCCCCCTCGGTGAGCACGCCGCTGGTCCCGCCGACGTCGCCGTACTGCAGGTGCACCACGGTGTTGAGCCGCGCGTCGATGCCGGCCCGGGCCCTGTCGCGGGTGTTACGGGTCAGATCGAGGGGGGCGCCCGTCCCCCGCTGCACCCAGCCGTACCCCCGGGCGGCGGCGAATCCGGCGCCGCTGTCGGCGGCGTATCCGGCCGGCACGACGGATCCGGCGGGCTGGAAATTCACCTTCGCCAGCGGGGTGACCGCGGCTGCCGCGGGCGCCGCGGGCACCGCGATCCCGGCCACGACGAGCACGGCGGCGACAACCCGGAGACGACCCATGAGCGACAACGTCGCACACCGGCGGCCGGAGTCCGATGGGGATTCAGGCAGCCGGTAATTGCGACAGCCGACCCATCGGCCACCAACCGGGACCAACCCTTGTCAGGGGCGTGACCTGGTCAAACCGGCTACAAGCACGTCGAGCGCGTCATCGACGGCCGCCTGCTTCGCGGCCGCGGGGAGCTGGGGCAGCAGATCGAGCAACATGATCGACAACCCGTGGACGGTGGCCCAGCTCGCCATCACGGCCCGGCCCGTGTCCTCCCGTCGCAGCCGGCCGGCGGCGATGAGCCGGTCGAGCGCGCGCTCGAGGTGGAACCTCGGCCGGGGCCGGTCGTCGTCGTCCCCGCCCGGCGCCGCGGGAACCCGGATGCCGGTCGGGTCGCCGCCCATGGCCATGCGGAACAGACCGGGCTCCGCCAGGGCGTAGCCGACGTAGGCCCGGCCGACCTCCCGCAGGTACGCCTCGGCCGCCTCCCCCGGGTGGCCGGACACGGCCACGGAGTCGAGGTGGGCGCTCATCGCCTCGGCCATGGCGACCCGAGCCTCACGCGCGACGGCCCGCTTCAGCTCGGTCAGGGTCGGGAAATGACCGTACGCCGAGTTGGGCGCGACGCCGACGGCCCGGGTGACCTCGCGCAGGCCGACCGCCTGCGGGCCACCCGTGCGGGCCCGGTCGATTCCGGCCGCGATCAGGGCGGCACGCAGGTCGCCGTGGTGGTACGTGGCCCGCGCACGCGGACGTTTCTCGGCCATGACCCCGATCCTGGCACGTTGACAGCAGTGACGGGCGGCCCAATACTCACACTGTCCAGATACACCGTCAAGAAGTCGTCAAGAACAGCGCGGGCCCACCCTCAAGGTCGCTCGTGAGGCTGTGGAGGTCTTCCACTCCTGTCACGAAAGGCACTGTTGTGGCCAAGTTTCTGTATCGGCTCGGGGCTCTGGCAGCCCGGCGCCGGCTCGCCTTCCTGGGCAGTTCCCTGGCCGTCGTGGCGGCCGCCCTGCTGCTGGCGTTCGGCTCGGCCGGCTCGTTCTCGCCCGGTCACGCGATTCCCGGTTCCCCCGGCCAGGTCGCGCTGGACAAGGTGAAGCAGCACTTTCCCGGGGCCGACGGCATCGAGGGTGACGTCGTGTTCGTGGCGCCCCACGGCGCGCGGATCGACGACGAAGCAGTCACCGGACCGATGCGGGCCGTCCTCGACCGGATGCGGGCCGCGGAGCACGTCGCCGACGTGGGCGATCCGCTCGAGCGTGTCTCCGGCGACGGCCGGATCGCCGTGGCCGAGGTGGGCTTCGACCTGCCGGCCGGCACCGAGGTCGAACCCGCTCTGCAGGAGGCGGTCCGGGCCACCGGCAGCCCCTACGGCGAGCGGTTCGGCGACGAGGGCGGCCGGGTGCTGTTCGGCGGTGACGCCTTCGAGGAGGAGCTCGAGCCGTTCGGCCTGCCCGAGACGATCGGCCTCGGCGTGGCCCTGCTCGTCCTGCTGGTCACGTTCGGCTCCATGCTCGCGGCCGGGATCCCGATGCTCACCGCGGCACTCGGCGTGGGCGGCTCGGCCGCCGGCACGCTGCTCGCCGCGAACGTGTTCGACGTCTCCCAGAACGCGCTGACCCTGGCCCTCATGCTCGGGCTCGCCGTCGGGATCGACTACGCGCTGCTCATCGTCTCGCGGCACCGGGCCCAGCTCGCCCGGGGCCTGGGCGTGGCCGAATCGATCCCGCTGGCCCTCGCCACCGCGGGCAGTTCCGTGCTGTTCGCCGGCCTGACCGTGGTCATCGCCCTGGCCGGGCTGACCCTGGCCGGCGTGCCGATGCTCACCTCGATGGGGCTGGCCGCGGCCGGGGCGGTCACCGTCGCCGTCCTCCTCGCCCTGACCGCCCTGCCGGCGCTGATGGCACTCGCGGGCGAGCGGCTGCGGCCGAAGCCGGGGTCGCGCGCGGCCCGTCGTGTCCTCGACCCGGCGCAGCGCGGCCTGGCCGCACGCTGGGTGGACGGCGTGATCCGGCATCCGCGCAAGGTCGTGGTGGCCGTGGTGCTGGGTCTCGCCGTCGTCACCGTCCCGGCCGCACAGCTGCAACTGGCCCTGAACGACAACGGCTCCGCCGCACCCGGCTCGGAACCCCGGGAGGCCTACGACCTGATCGCGGGCGCGTTCGGTCCCGGCGCCAACGGCACACTGGCCGTCCTGGTCGAGGGCGATGCCGCCACGATCGCGTCGACCGCCGCAGCGGTGATCGCCGCCGCCGAGCCGCTGCGGGGCGTGGCCGAGGTCAACGGCCCGGCGACCGCCAGCGACAAGCAGGCGGCGATCATCGAGATCGTGCCGCGGACCGGTCCGCGCGACAGCGCCACCAGCGCCCTGGTCGCCGACCTGCGGGCCGCCCTCGTTCCGATCGGCGCGCGAACCGGCAACTACGTCGCCGTGACCGGCCTGACCGTGGTCGGCCTCGACGCCGTGGACAAGCTCAACGGCGCGCTGGTGCCGTTCACTGTCGTCGTGGTCGGCCTCTCGCTGCTTCTGCTGCTGGTCGCCTTCCGGTCATGGACCGTGCCGCTGAAGGCCACCGCCGGATTCCTGCTCTCGGTGGGGGCCGCCTTCGGTGCGATGGTGGCGGTCTTCCAATGGGGCTGGCTGGCCGACGCGCTGGGGGTGCCGCTGGTCGGTCCGGTGCCCAGCTTCGCGCCCATCATCGTGATGGCCGTCCTGTTCGGGCTGGCCATGGACTACGAGGTCTTCCTGGTCTCGGCGATGCGCGAGCACTACGCCCGGCACGGTGACGCGCACGAGGCGATCCGGGCCGGCAGCCGCAACGCCGGGCGGGTCGTCGTGGCCGCGGCCGTCATCATGGTCACCGTCTTCGTCAGCTTCCTGTTCTCCCGCGACCCCAACGTCATGCCGATCGCCTTCGCGCTGGCTGTCGGCGTGCTCGTCGACGCCTTCCTGGTCCGCCTGACCCTGGTTCCCGCCGTGCTGAAGCTCCTGGGCGACCGGGCCTGGCGGCTGCCACGCCGGCTCGAACGGTTCGTGCCGAAGGTGGACGTCGAAGGCCACGACGTGACCGTGGACCGGCCCGCCGGCCGCGAACCGGAACTGGTCGGCTGATGGCCGGCGCCGGACGCCCCGACCGCGTCCTCGTGGTCGACGACGATCCCGGAATCCGTGGTCTGCTGACCTCCGCCCTGCGCTTCGCCGGCTACGAGGTCGAGGTCGCCGCCGACATCCCGCAGGCGCTGGAACGGGTGCGGACCGCTTCGCCCGACGTCATCGTGCTCGACGTGATGCTGCCGGGCGGCACCGGGTTCGACGTCGTCACACTCCTGAGGTCGAAGTCGATCGGGGTGCCGGTGCTGTTCCTGACCGCGCGCGACGCCGTCGAGGACAGGGTGCGCGGGCTCCAACTGGGCGGGGACGACTACGTCGTGAAGCCGTTCAGCGTGGTCGAGATCGGGGCGCGCATCGAGGCGCTGCTACGCCGTTCCCGCGGCGCGGCCGTGCCGGCCGATGCGGCCCTGGTCTTCCACGACCTGTCGGTCGACCCCCAGCGGCACGAGGTGCACCGGGGCGACCGGCTCGTGGCGCTGTCGCCGACCGAGTTCAAGCTGCTGCACCTGCTGATCACCCACCCCGGCCAGGTTCTGTCCAAGGCGCAGATCCTCGAGGCGGTCTGGCAGTACGACTTCGGCGGCGACTCGGTGGTCGTGGAGCGGTTCATCTCGAATCTGCGGCGCAAGGTCGACGACGGGCACGAACCGCTGATCCACACCGTGCGCGGTTTCGGCTACGCCCTGCGGCACCGGCCCGGGACGAAGCAGTGAGCCGGTGGCGGGCGGGCATCCGGGGCCGGCTCCTGGCCGGCTTCCTGGTGCTGCTCGTGCTCGCGCTGGCCACCAGCGGCGTGATCACCGCCTTCGGAGTCAACGACTACATCGTCGAACGGTCGGTGGCCAAGCTGCGCGACGACGAGCACCGGATCGCGGCGCTGGTCCGGTCGGGCCCGCAGACCATCAACGCCGACCAGTTCGAGACGATGCTCGGCCCGCCGCTGGGCATCATGGGCCTGGGCCGCGACGGCGGGATCCTGTTCGCCATCGGGACGAGCGCCGGACGGGAGTACGAGCTGGCCGCGCTGGCCCGGGCCGCCACCCCCGGCGAGCTTCTCGAGACGCGGGACGAGGTGGTGGCCGTGCGGATCCCGACGCCCGGCATGCGGATGACGTATCTCGACCGGGAGACCGACGAGGTCGCCGACCTGATCCTCGTGAACGACGCCACCATCGACCGGGCCACGACGGTGGGTTTCGTCCGCACCCTGGCCACGATCGCCGCGCTCTCCGCGGTCGTCCTGGCCGCCCTGGCCGTCGTCGTGCTCCGGATCGGCCTGCGGCCCCTGTCCCGGATGGCCGAGGCGGCCGACGCCATCGCGGGGGGCTCCCGCGACGAGAGACTGCCGGTCTCGGACCGCAATGCCGAGACCGACGTGCTGGCGTCCGCGGTGAACCGGGCCTTCGACGCCCAGGCCCGCGCCGAGAGCCGCGCCCGGACGTTCGCCGCCGACGCCTCGCACGAGCTGCGCACCCCGCTCGCCACCATCTCGGGCTGGCTGGAGCTCTACCGGCAGGGCGGCCTGAGCGGCGAGGACCTCGAACAGGCGGTGGCACGGATCGAGGACGAGGTGGGCCGGATCCGGCTGCTGGTCGAGGAGCTGGGGCTGCTGGCCCGCCTGGACACCGGCCGGCCCCTGGACACCCGGCCGCTCGACCTGGCGGCGCTGGCCGAGAGCGTGGTCGAGGACGCCCGGGTGATCCATCCCGATCTGGACATCGCGCTGACGGCGCCGCCGACCGGCCTGCCGGTGCTGGGCGACGCCGCCCGGCTCCTGCAGGTTCTGCGCAACCTGGTGGGCAACGCCGTGCAGCACAACCCGCCCGGCACCCGGGTCCGCCTGACGCTCGACCGGTCGGGCGACGAGTCGCGGGTGGCGGTCACCGACGACGGGGCGGGCATCCCGGCCGGCGACCTGCCGCGCCTGTTCGACCGGTTCTGGCGGGCCGAGGCCAGTCGCAGCCGGGACTACGGCGGCTCGGGCCTGGGCCTCGCCATCGTCCAGGCGATCGCCGGCGCTCACGGCGCCCGGGTGACCGTCCGCTCCGAGGTCGGCCAGGGCACCACGGTGACCCTCGCCGGCACCGCCTGGACCGGCCCGCCGGGCTGACCCGGCTACTCCTCCCAGACCTCGACGGTCTTGGGCTCGCTGCGGCGGCCGTCGCGGTAGACCGCCACGATGGAGACGGTGTGCTGCTGGGCCGGGTCGAGGCCCTCGATCGCTGCCGACAAGGCCCACCCGTCCTCGACCAGGACGGTTGCGCCGCCCGGCTGCGCCGTGAGCTCGTAGGCCTGGATCAGGTCGGGGTCGTCCGGCCACGACCAGTGGACCCACACCTCCGGGCCGGACCAGAAGGCGACCATCCACAGAACCGGGGCCGGCGGCGGCGCCTCCGTGATCGTCCAGGTGAAGGTCACCGACGAGGTGGACCCGTCCCAGTCGGTCACCGTGGCGGTGACCTCGAACGTGCCCTCCTTGGTGGGCGAGCCGCTGATGGTGCCGTACTCGTTGGCGTTCAGCCCGTCCGGCAATCCGGTGACCGACCACGTGAAGGGGCTGTCGGGGTCTTCGGCCCGCAGACGCAGCTCCACGCTGTCGGTGACCCGGTGCTGCTGCGGTCCGGGACTTTCGATGACCGGCGGGGCCACGATCGACCACAGGAAGGTGGTCTGGTCCGAGTATCCGCCCGGATCGGTCACCCGGATACTCGTGACCGTCCGCTTGTCCTCGACCGGCGTTCCGGTGATGAGGCCGTCGTCGCTCATGGTGAGGCCCGCGGGAAGGCCCTGGGCCGTGAAGAGCAACGGCTCCCCGGCCGGATCGCCGGCCTCGACCTGCAGGCGCAGGGCCTCCCCGACGGGGTCCTTCCGGTCCTCGATCTCCACGATGGTCGGGAAGGCCGGCGGCAGCGGCTCCAGCTCGACATGGACGGCGGTCCAGGCGGCGACAACAGCGGAATATTCGGCGCTGGTCTTCCCGTACAGCTCCTCGGCGGCCTTCTGGGTGGCACGGCGCGCGTCGGAGAACGACGTCGTGGAGACCATGTAGCGGGTGAGCGCGCGGTACCAGATCGCCCCGGCTTTGTCGCGGCCGATGCCGGTCACCGCAGCGGCGCCCTCGCACGGAACGGACTCACCCCAGGCGGACTTCGCACTGCCCTCGGCCAGCGTGTAGAAGAACTTGTTCGGTACGCCCGAGAGGTAGTGCACGTCGCGCACGTCGCCGTCCCAGCAGCCGACCGACTCCCCGTCGCGGGCCGGGTCGTCCATGTAGCGCAGCGGCAACCCCGGACCGCCGAAGTCGGTCAGTTCGCCGATCAGGTAGTCGGGCGGGTCGGCCGGGTTGGCCGCGGCGAACTCGACCAGGGTGCCGAAGATGTCGCTCGTCGACTCGTTGAGGGCGCCCGACTGCCCCCAGTACTCGAGGTCGGCGGTCGCGCCGGTGACCCCGTGCGCCCACTCGTGGGCGACGATGTCCTGCGAAGTCAGCGCCTTGCTCCAGCTGTCGCCGGCGCCGAACCGCATGCAGAAGCACGCGTCGCTCCAGCTGGCGTTGCCGTCGGCGGAGCGGTCGTGGACGACGGCCAGTGCGCCCCGGCCGTCGTCGGCGATCCCGTTGCGGCCGAAGGTGCGCCGGAAGTAGTCCCAGGTCTGCTGGACGCCGTGGTGGACATCGACCGCCAGGGTGGCCGGGTCGGCGATCGTGCCGTCGCCCCAGGCGTTGTCCGCGTCGACGAAGGGCGCCGTCTCCTCGCGCGAGGGACCGACTCGGTTCTGACCGTCGCGGGTCTCGGAGTTGCCCCGGCCGGGATCGACCAGCTCGTGGTTTCCGTCGTCGCGCCGGGTGGTGCTCAGCGGCACCTGGCCCGCGAGCAGTCCGTGGCCGGTGCCGTCGGCCGTGTGGACGGTGCCGACCTTGCGCCGCAGGGCGCCGGTTGCCGCGTCCACGATGTATCTCTCGTCGCGGCCGCCGACCAGGATGCTCCAGGCCAGCGCCGGCCGGCCCGAGGTCGCGTCGACGACGAGAGCAGCGGTCCGTTTGCCGGCCGGGATCTTCGCGGTGGTGGCCGCCCTCTCTGCGGAGACGGCAGGCTTTGTCGGCACCTTGATGGCTTGTTTCTGGGCCACGGTGGCGCCGCGGAGACGGCCGTCGGCGTGGGAGTGCACGACGAAGTCGCCACCCAGCACGGGCAGCCCCCGGTAGGTGCGGTCGAGGCGCACATGTCGCGTGCCGTCGGCGTCCACCAGCACGCTGCGGGCCGTGTACTTCTCGTCCGGTCCGCCCCGCACCAGGGCCGGGTCGCGGTGGACCAGCGACTTGGCGTCGGTGGCGACCCGTTGCCGTGCCGGCGGCACCGTCGGCCCCGGAGCGGCCACGGCCGGTTGATTCGTTGTCACGACCGCGGCGCTCGCGGCGACCACCGCGATGATGCCGGCCACGCCGGTCAGAAGGCGTCGTCCCGCCACTGATTCCCCGTTCCCCCGTTGTCAGTCGAGGCAACATAGCGGACTTCTTCGATGTTTATCGTCCCGGTGCGCGGGCCCGGGTCAGCGGTGGGTGGGGTGTTCGTGGTCGGCGTGACCGGCCGGTTCGAGCTGGAACGTGGAGTGCTCGACGTCGAAGTGGCCGGTCAGGCAGGTCTGCATGGCGTCGAGCAACTGCGGGGCGTGGCCGTCGTGGAAGCAGGAGTCGTCGACGACCACGTGCGCGCTGAGCACCGGCAGGCCCGAGGTGACGGTGAGCACATGCAGGTCGTGCACGTCGAGCACGTGGTCGAGCCCGGTGAGGTGATCGCGGATCCGGTCGAGGTCGACGTGGGCCGGCGCTGTCTCGAGCAGGATGCTGAGCGACTCGCGCAGCAGTTTCCCGGCCCGCGGCACGATGACGATCCCGATCAGCACCGAGACGATCGGATCGGCGCGGGTGAACCCGGTCAGGGCGATCACGCCGGCCGCGAGGAGCACGCCGACCGAGGTCGCGGTGTCGGTGGCGACCTCGAGGAAGGCGCCCCTCATGTTCAGGCTCGCCGCGCGGGCCCGGTAGAGCAGCGCCACCCCGATCAGGTTGCCGACCAGGCCGATCACGCCGAACAGGGCCATGCCGCCCGGCTCGACGTCGGCCGGGTCGATCAGCCGGCGGACGCCCTCGATGAACACGTAGACGCCGATGCCGCTCAGGATCAGGCCGTTGAGCGCGGCGGCCAGGATCTCGGCCCGCGCCCAGCCGAAGGTGCGCCGGCCCGAGGCGGGCCGGGCGGCAAGCAGGGTGGCGCCCAGCGCCAGCGCGACCCCGCCCGCGTCGGCCAGCACGTGCCCGGCGTCGGCCAGCAGCGCGAGGCTGCCGGTGCGGATCGCGCCGACGACCTCGACGGCGAAGATGACCACCGAGATGCCGAGAACGGCCGCGAGGATCCCCCGGTGCCGGCCGGTTGCTGTCACACCGTGGTCGTGCACACCGTGGTCGTGCCCCATCCGAACCGCCGTCCAACCCATGTTTATATGCGTACTCTATTATACGTCTTCCGCGGTCTAGGCTTCCCGGGTGAGAGTTCCGCGCGTGCGCACCGAGACCGGCCAGCTCGTGATTCTGCGCTTCACCCCGGACGAGGTCGAGGTGCACGAGGTGCGGCCGGCCCGCCAGCAGGCCGCGAAGGCGAGCGCCGGCGGGCTGCTGCTGGCGGTCGGCCTGGCTCTGGTCGCCACCACGGCGGCCGACCGCGGCCCCTCCTGGCTCGACGTCGCGCTCTGGGTCGTGTGCGGCGCGGTCTTCGCGGTGGGCGTGGTCGGCGGCCTGGCCTGGTGGCTGGTCACGATCGCCAGCGACCGCGGCCGGGGCCCGGTGCGGACGATCGCGGCGGCCTCCGTGCTGAACGCCGCCAGCCGGGCCGACAACGGCGAGGTGACCGTCACCCTGCATCAGGCGGACGGTCACGACCGCACGTTCTCGGCCGTCGGCCACAGCGGCGCCCTGCTGGCGAATCAGTTCGCCCGCCTGCTGACCCCGGCCTGACGGACCGCCGTCAGCGGTCGGCGTCGATCAGGCTCTGCGGGCGCATGTCGATCCAGTGGGTGTTGACGTAGTCGACGCACTCCGGCCGCGGGGCCGGGCCGTGCGCAGTGCGCCAGCCGGCCGGGACCTCGGCGAAGGCCGGCCACAGGCTGTGCTGGTTCTCGTCGTTGACCAGCACGAGGAACGTGCCCTCGGCGTTGTCGAACGGGTTGGTGCTCATCGGTTCTCCTCGTGGTTGTCGCTGACGTGGGCCGCCAGCGCTTGCAGGGCGTCGAACCAGCCGCGGGCCAGGGTCCCGACCGATTCCGCGGTCAGGACGGCCGACGGCCAGGCCCAGGTGGCAGTCAGTTGCGGACCGCCGGCGCGGTCCTCGGTCTGCGCGTTGACGACGAGCTCGTACGTCTCGGGCATGCCGTCGTCGGCGCCGTTCTCGGCCGCCTCCGCCTCGGGCGCGTACTCCCAGTCGGCGGCCTCGGGGAAATCGAACCGGCCCATGTAGTTGAACTGGATCGGCGGGTGGGGCAGGGCGGCCAGCTCCGGCGCCGTCGAGGGGTTGAGGTAGCGCAGCAATCCGTACCCCATGCCGTTGTCCGGCAGCGACGCCAGATGCTCGCGTACGCGGCCCACAGCCTCCGCCACGGCCGCTCCCCCGGCCTCGACGTCGATGCCGGCCGTGTCCAGGCAGACCGGGAAGATGTTGGTGAACCAGCCGACCGTGCCCGACAGGTCGGCCCCGGCGACCAGGTGTTCCTCGCGGCCGTGTCCTTCCAGGGCCACGAGCACGGCGTCCCCGCCACGCCAGCGGGTGACGGCCACCCCGAGCGCGCCGAGCAGCACGTCGTTGATGGTCGCGCCCAGGGCCGCGGGCACCCGGGTCAGCAGCGCCTCGGTGACGTCGACGGGCAGCGCCAGCGAGACGTCGAGCAGCGTGGCCGCCACGTCGACCGAGGGATCGAGCGGGCGGCGTACGGGCAGGGGCTGTCCCTTACCCACGATCTCGGTCCACATCGGCAGCTCGGCCACCCGGGCCGGATCGAGGGCCTGGGTCGCGAGCCCGGTCGCCCAGCGGCGGAACGAGGTCGCCGTCGGCGTGATGTCGGGCGTGCGCCCGGCCGCCGCGTCGCGCCAGAACGCGCCCAGTTCGGGCAGCAGCACCCGCCACGAGACCCCGTCGACGGCCAGGTGGTGCACCAGCAGCAGCAACCGGCCCGGCATGGTCGGGCCGGCGTCGAGCCAGACGGCCCGGATCATCGTTCCGGTGGCCGGATCCAGCGCGGCCTGGGCGATCGTCGCCTGCGCGGCGACGGCCTCCCAGAGGTTGCGACCGGCCACGTCGACCCGGGTCGTCCAGTCGACGGCCCGCGACGAGCCCATCGGGAGCACCTCGATGGTCCAGTCCGGGTTGACGCGGGCGCGCAGCATGTCGTGCTTGTCGGCGAGGGCCTGCAGCGCGGTCAGCAGCGGCTCCCAGCCCAGGCCGGCCGGCACCTGCACCACCGCTGACTGGTTGAAGCCCGCGGTCGGCCCGTCGACCTCGCTGAGCCAGCGCATCACCGGCGTCAGCGGGAACGCGCCCACGCCGTCGCCCGCCCGGTCCTCGGCCGGCACGGCGGCCGTGGCCACGACGGCCAGGCGTTCGACCGTACGCTCGGCGAAGATCTGCCGCGGGGTGAGCCGCAGCCCGGCCGCGCGGGCCAGCCCGACCAGCCGCATGGCCACAATGCTGTCCCCGCCGAGCAGGAAGAAGTCCGTCTCGGCGTCGACCGCCGGCAGGCCCAGCGCGGTGGCGAAGACCTCGCTCAGGGCCCGCTCCCGTTCGGTCTCGGGCGCGCGTCCCTCACCGGCCGCCGCGAGCGCGGGCGCGGGCAGGGCAGCTCGGTTGATCTTGCCGTTGGCCAGGGTGGGCAGCCGGTCGAGGCGGATCAGCGCCGAGGGCACCATGTAGTCGGGCAGCTCCGCACCGATGGCGGTGCGCAACGCGTCCAGGTCGAGGTTCTCGGCTCCGACGACGTAGCCGGCCAGCAGGTGCACCCCGGGACGGTCGGCCCGGGCCAGGACGACGGCCTCGGCCACCCCGGGCTGGGCGGCCAGCACCGATTCGATCTCGCCCAGCTCGACCCGGTAGCCGCGGATCTTCACCTGCTCGTCGACCCGGCCCAGGTATTCGACCCGGCCCTGTTCGGTCCAGCGCACCAGGTCGCCGGTGCGGTACATGCGGCTGCCGGCCGGGCCGTACGGGTCGGGGACGAACCGTTCGGCGGTCTGCCCCGGGTGACCGAGATAGCCGCGGGCCAGGCCCTCGCCGGCCACGTAGAGCTCGCCCGCGATGCCGGTCGGCACGTGCCGCAGGGCGTTGTCGAGCACGTACGCGCGAGCGCCGGCCACGGCTCGGCCGATCACCGGCGCGGGCGCGTCGGCGATCCGGGCCGCGAGCGCGTCCACTGTGGCCTCGGTCGGGCCGTAGAGGTTGAACGCGTCCGTGCCGGGCAGGCTGCCGAGCCGGGCCCACAGCGCGGGCGGGATCGCCTCGCCGCCGACGCCGACCACGGCCAGCGGGCAGCGGCCGTCGCGGATCAGTCCCGCGTCGGCCACCTGCGCGAAGTGGGACGGGGTGAGCTCGATGAAGTCGATGCCCTCGTCGCGGATCTGCCGGGCCAGCAGCTCGGGGTCGCGCTGCGTCTGCTCGGTGACGATGTGCAGGGCGTGGCCGTCGAGCAGCCACAGCTGCGGCTGCCAGGAGGCGTCGAAGGCGAACGACCACGCGTGCCCGACCCGCAGGTGGCGGCGGCCGGCGCGGGCCTGGGCGGGCCGGTGCAGCTGGTCGCGATGGCTGCGGAACAGGTTGACCAGGTTGCGGTGGGTCACCACCACACCCTTGGGGCGCCCGGTCGAGCCGGAGGTGTAGATGACGTACGCCGGGTGTTGCGCCCGCGCGGGCCGGACGCGCTCGTCGTCGCCCAGGTTGTGGCCGGGCTGGGTGGTGACGGCCGCGTCGTCCACCCGCAGGCCGTCGACGCCGACCACCAGCAGCGGCCGGGCATCCTCGATCATGGCTTGGCGACGGGCCTTCGGGTACGCGGGATCGATCGGCAGATAGGCGGCTCCCGTCTTGAGGACGGCCAGGATCGCGGTGATGGCGTCGGCCGTGCGGGGCATCGCCAGGGCAACCACGTCCTCCGGGCCGGCGCCGCGGGCCACGAGCAGCCGGGCCAGCCGGTTGGCGCGGGCGTTCAGCTCGGCGAACGTCCAGCGCACGTCGCCGCAGACGACCGCGAGCTCGTCCGGCGACTCGGCCGCCTGCCGCTCGAAGATCTGCGCGACGGTCGGGTCGCCGTCGGCCCCGGGCGGCGGCGGGTTCCAGCCCGTACGGTCCTCGCCCACCACCAGGTCGAGCCGGCCCACCGGGCGCGACGGGTCGCCGGCGAACGACGTCAGCACCGCGGTCACCGCCGCCACGAGCCGGCCGGCGACCGGGGCCGGGAACAGGTCGGTGCGGTGTTCGAGACCGATCCGCAGCCGCTCCCCCGGGTCGACGACCCAGGTCAGCGGATAGTGGGTGGCGTCGCGCCCGCCCGCCTCGGCCGCGCTGAGCAGCGTTTCGGGCCCGTCCTCGTCGCGGTCCGGGTAGTTCTCGACGATCAGCAGCGTGTCGAACAGCTCGCCCGCACCGGCCAGGCGCTGGATGTCGGCCAGGCCCAGGTACTGGTGGTCGAGCAGGGCCGACTGTTCGTCCTGGACCCGGGCGAGCAGCGCCTGCGCCGGCTCGGCGGGGTCGATCCGCACCCGTACGGGAACGGTGTTGATGAACAGCCCGATCATCCGTTCGACGCCGGGCAGCTGCGCCGGGCGACCCGAGACGGTCGCGCCGAACACCACGTCGTCGCGGCCGGTGAGGCGGCCCAGCACGATGCTCCAGGCCGCCTGCACCAACGTGTTCAGGGTCAGCCCACGCGATCGGGCCAGGGCAGTCAGAGCCGCGGTCACGTCGAGCGGCAGCTCGTGCTCGATCAGCGCGGGGACGACCGGCTCGCGCTGCGGGTCGGCCGGGGCGAGCCGGGTCGCGTCGGCCACTCCGGCCAGCGCGTCGCGCCAGGCTTCCTCGGCGGCGCCGCGGTCCTGCGCCGACAGCCACGCGAGGAAGTCCCGGTAGGGAACCGGCTCCCGCTCGGCAGTCCCGGCGTACAGGGCGGCCAGCTCGTCCATGAGCGGGCCGCGCGACCAGCCGTCGAGCAGCATGTGCTGGTGGGTGAGCACGAGGCGGAAGCCCTCGCGGGTCCGCACCAGCATCATCCGCAGCAGCGGCGCGACCGCCGGGTCGAAGCGGCGGCCCTCCTCGGCCAGGCACAGCTGCCAGGCTTCCTCGAGCTCCGGCCCGTCCAGTTCGGACAGATCCGCCGAAGCCCACGGCAGTACGGCGGCGCGGGCGACCACGGCCACCGGGCGGCCGGAGCCGAGCTGGTGGAACGACGCCCGCAGGTTGGCGTGCCGCTGCAGCAACGCCTGCGCGGCGGCCCGCAGCCGGGCCGGGTCGACCGTCGCCGGCAGGTCGAAGACCATCTGCACGGTGTAGAGGTCGAGCCCGCCGTCGTCGAAGGCGGCGTGGAACAGCAGTCCCGACTGCAGCGGCGACAGCGGCAGCACCTCGGCCACGTCGAGGCCCAGGCCCGCGATCTCGGTGGTCTCGGCGTCGGTCAGCTCGACCAGGGCGCCCCCGCCGGCCGCGGTGGTGAAGGCGGCGCCGGCCGCGGCGGCCAGCGCGGCGGGCGTACGAAGCTGGAAGATCTGCCGCAGCGTGAGCGACAGCCCGGCCGCGCGGGCCCGGCCGGCGAGCTGGATCGAGACGATGCTGTCCCCGCCGAGCCGGAAGAAGTCGTCGTCGACCCCGACCGAGGGCATCCCGAGCACCTCGCCGAAGAGGTCGCACAGCAGCTGCTCGCGCGGGTTGCGGGCGACCGTGCCGGTCGAGGCGGCCGCGAAATCGGGGGCAGGCAGCGCGGCCCGGTCGAGCTTGCCGTTGACCGACACCGGCAGCGCGTCGAGACGCACGAACGCGGCCGGCACCATGTGGTCGGGCAACACCCGGCGGAGCGCGTCCTCGTCCACGGGGCCACTGCCGATGACGTACGCGACCAGGTGCGCGACACCCGGGCGGTCCTCCCGCAGCAGCACCACCGCGGTGTCGACGCCGGGCTGCGCCGTCAGGGCCGCCTCGATCTCGCCCAGCTCCACCCGCAACCCGCGGATCTTCACCTGCCCGTCGCCGCGCCCGAGGAACTCCAGCACGCCCGGTTCGATCCAACGCACCTGGTCGCCCGTGCGGTACATCCGCTCCCCGGGCGCACCGAACGGATCCGCCACGAACCTGTCCGCGGTCAGGTCGGGGCGGCCACGGTAGCCCCGGGCCAGCTGCACGCCCGAGAGGTAGAGCTCGCCGGGCACGCCGACGGGAACCGGGCGCAGGAACGCGTCGAGCACACTGACCCGGGTGTTCCAGACCGGTCCGCCGATCGGCACAGTGCCGCGGCCGGCGCCGCGCGCGGCGGGCCAGGAGGTGACGTCGACCGACGCCTCGGTGGGGCCGTAGAGGTTGTGCAGTCCGGCTTGCGGCAGCAGCTCGTGGAACCGCTCGGCGAGTGCTGTCGGCAACGCTTCGCCGCTGCAGATGACCCGGCGCAGCGAGGTGCACTCGGCGGCGGCCGGCTCGGCCAGGAAGGCGGCGAGCATCGCGGGTACGAAGTGGACGGTGGTGACGGCTTCACGCTGGATGAGGTCGGCCAGGTAGGCCGGGTCGCGGTGACCGTCGGGCCGGGCCACGACGAGCGAGGCCCCGGTGACCAGCGGCCAGAAGAATTCCCACACCGACACGTCGAACCCGGCCGGGGTCTTCTGGAGCACTCGGTCGCCGGCGGCGAGGCCGTACTCGTGCTGCATCCAGCGCAGCCGGTTCACGATGCCTGCGTGCTCGACGGCCACGCCCTTGGGCTTGCCGGTCGAACCCGAGGTGTAGATGACGTACGCGGGGTTCCGCGGCCCCGGCGGGGTCGGCCCGCGACCCGAGCCGTCGGCGGCGGCCGGGTCGATGACCGGGACGTCGAAGAGGGTGGCGTCGGCGGCGATCACGGCGACCGGCTGCGCGTCGGCGAGCATCGAGCCGAGGCGGGCACGCGGGTGGTCGAGATCGAGCGGCAGGTAGGCAGCGCCGGCCTTTTCCACGGCGTGGATCGCCACGACCAGGTCGGCCGAGCGCGGCAGGGCGATGGCCACGACCGTCTCCGGGCCCGCGCCCGAGGCCGCCAGCACGCGGGCGAGCCGGTCGGAGCGCTCGTCCAGCTCGCGATAGGTCAGTGCGATCCTGTCCGGCCCGACCACCGCGGTGGCATTCGGTGTCGCGGCCGCCTGCGCGGTCAGCAACGCCGGCAATGTGGCCGGCGGCAGGTCGGGCAAAGCGCCCTGACCGCCCTCGGGCAGAGCGGGGAGCAGCCCGATCCGGCCGACCGGCGCGTCCAGGCCGGACGCGAGAGCGTCGACGATGTTCCTCAGCGCGTCGGCCAGGCGGGTGGCGTGACCGGCGTCGAACAGGTCGGGACGGTATTCGAGGGCCAGCCGCAGGGTGGCGCCGGGCTCGGCGATCAGCGTGAGCGGGTAGTGCGTGGCGTCGTGGCCGTCGGTGCCGGTGATGGGCAGGCCGCCGTCGTCGGCGGTGTCCTCGTTGTCGGGGTAGTTCTCGAACACCAGCAGCGTGTCGAAGAGCTCGCCGCCGCCCGCGGCCCGCTGGATGTCGGTCAGGCTCAGGTACTGGTGCTCCATGAGCGCGGACTGCTCGTCCTGGAGGCGGTCGAGCAGCGTGCTCACCGCCTCGTCGGGGCGCAGCCGAACGCGTACGGGAACGGTGTTGATGAAGAGTCCGATCATCTCCTCGACGCCGGGCAGCTGAGCCGGACGACCCGAGACGGTCGCCCCGAACACCACGTCGTCCCGGCCGGTCAGCCGGGCCAGCAGCAGCGCCCACGCGGCCTGCACCACCGTGTTCAGCGTGAGTCCGCGCGAACGGGCCAGGGCGGTCAGCGCCGTCGTCCGGTCCTCGCTCAGCGTGGCCTCGACGACCGAGGGCGCGAGCGCCGCGCGCTGCCCCTCCCCCGGCGCGACCCGTGTCGGCTCGGTGAGGCCCTGCAGCCCGGCCGCCCAGGCCTGCTCGGCAACCCGGCGGTCCTGCCCGGTCAGCCAGGCCAGATAGTCGCGGTACGGCCGGATCGTCGATGCGGCATCCGGCGAGCGGTACAGCGCCGACAACTCGGCCATCAGCGGTCCGCGCGACCAGCCGTCCAGCAGCAGGTGGTGCAGGGTGATCACGAGCCGGTGCTCCGAGGGCCCGGTGCGGGCCAGCGCGAACCGCACGAGCGGCCCGGCAGCCGGATCGAACCGCCGTCCCTGCTCGACGAGCAGCTCCTCCCATGCCGCGCCGGAGGACGCGTCGACTTCGGTCCAGTTTAGGGCGGCCGAGGTGGGGACGACGCTCACCGCCGTACCGGAGGAGAGGTGGTGGAAGGAAGCGGCCAGGTTGCCGTGCCGGTCGAGCAGCCCCTGCGCGGCCGCACGCAGCCGCTGGCCGTCGACGGGGCCGGAGAGGTTCAGCACCATGCGAACCGTGTAGACGTCGGGGCCGGCTTCGTCGAGCAGCGTGTGGAACAGCAGGCCGCTCTGCAGCGGCGACAGCGGCAGCACCTCCCGCACATCCCCGGCCAGCGCGGCGAGCTCGCGCCGGTCGGCGTCGGTCAGCGTCACCAGCGACAGGGCCGCCGGCACCGCCTCGGCGCCGGACACCGTGCCCGCGACCGCCACCAGCTGGGCCGGCGTGCGCTGCTGGAACACCTGCCGCGGCGTCAGCACCAGGCCGGCCGCGCGGGCCCGGCCGACCAGCTGCATCGACATGATGCTGTCGCCGCCGAGCGCGAAGAAGTCGTCGTCGATCCCGAGCGAGGGCACGCCGAGCACGTCGGCGAACACGTCGCACAGCAGCTTCTCGCGCGGTGTGCGCGGCTGCCGCCCGCCCGCCCCGGCCCCGAATTCGGGTGCCGGCAGGGCGTTCCGGTCGAGCTTCCCGTTGACCGACACCGGCAGCGCGTCGAGCCGGACGAACGCCGAGGGCACCATGTAGTCCGGCAACACCGCGGCCACACCGGCGCGCAGGTCGTCCGGCCCCACGACGTACGCGACGATCCGCTTGACCCCGTTGTCGGTGCGCAGCACCACCGCGGCCTGCCGCACGCCCGGCTGTGCGGCCACGACCGCCTCGATCTCGCCCAGCTCGACCCGGAACCCGCGGATCTTCACCTGGTGGTCGGCCCGTCCGACGAATTCCAGCGCGCCCTCGTCGTTCCAGCGCACCAGGTCGCCCGTGCGGTACATCCGGCGGCCGGGCGCCGCGAACGGGTCGGCCACGAACCGCTCGGCGGTCAGCCCGGGCCGGTTGAGATAGCCGCGGGCCAGGCCGAGCCCGCCCAGATACAGCTCGCCCACGGTGCCCGGCGGCACCGGGTTGAGTCCGCTGTCGAGCACGTACGCCGTCTGCCCCGGGTCGGGGAAGCCGATCGGCACGGTGCCGGTGACGACGGCCGGCACCTGGTAAAGGGTGGCGTTGACGCTGGTCTCGGTCGGCCCGTACGCGTTGAACATGCGCCGCCCGGCCGCGAAGCGCTCGACCAGCCGGGCCGGCACCTCCTCGGTGCCGGCGATCAGCGTGATGCCGAGCGGCAGCCGCACCCCGGCCGGCAACGCGCCGAGCACCGACGGCGGCAGCGCCACCTGGGTGATCTCCTGCTTGGTCAGGTAGTCGACGAGCGGGGCGCCGGGCACGCGCAGCTCGGCCGGCACGACGATCAGCGTGCCGCCGGAGAGCAGCGCCCAGCACAGCTCCCAGTACGCGAGGTCGAAGCTGGGCGAGGCGAACAGCGTGCTGCGGGTGGTCTCGTCGAGGCCGAGCCGCCGCTGCTGGGTGGCGAGCAGCTTGGCCGCGCCCTCGTGGGTCACCACGACACCCTTGGGCCGCCCGGTCGAGCCGGAGGTGTAGATGACGTACGCGGCGTCGTGCCGGTCCGGTTCCCGCGGAATGGCGTCGCCCGCGGAAGCCACGTCGACCACGGGCAACCCGCCGGGGACCGACGAGCGGGTCACGACGCAGGCCGGCCGGGCGTCGTCGATCATGTAGGCGAGCCGGTCGGCCGGATAGTCGAGGTCGAGCGCGAGATAGGCCGCGCCCGACCGCAGCACGCCGACCAGCGCGGTGACCAGGTCGGTCGAGCGAGGCAGGGCGACCGCCACGACGTCGCCCGGGCCCACGCCGCGGGCCGCCAGCGCCGACGCGAGCCGGGCCGAGCGCGCGTCCAGCTCGGCGTAGCTGACCTGCTCGTCGCCGAGCACCACGGCCGCGTTGCCCGGGAACTTGGCGGCCATCTCGGCGAAGCGCTGCGGGAACGTGGTGAGCGGGATGCCGTCGACGGTGCCGGCCCAGTCGCCCAGAATGGTCGCGCGTTCGGCGTCGTCGAGCAGGCTGATCCGGCCGACCGGGGCGCCCGGATCGGCGGCGAAGGCTTCGAGGATGCGGGTCAGCCGGGCCAGCAACGCCTCCGCGGTCCCGGACGCGACGACGTCGGCGCGGTGGCGCAGCTCGAGGCCGATACGGTCGCCGGGCTCGGCGATCAGCACGAGCGGGTAGTGGGTGGCGTCCTGGTCGTCGATCTGGGTGACGCGCAGCCCCGGCACCGGGTCGCCGTCGTCGGCCGGGTAGCTCTCGAAGACGGTCAGGGTGTCGAACAGCTCGCCGTGCCCGGCCAGCCGCTGGATGTCGGCCAGGCCCAGGTACTGGTGCTCGATGAGGGCGGCCTGCTCGTCCTGCAGGCGGGCCAGCAGGTCGCACACGGCCTCGTCGGGGCGCAGCCGGACCCGTACGGGAACGGTGTTGATGAACAGGCCGATCATCGACTCGACGCCGGGCAGCTGCGGCGGGCGGCCCGAGACGGTGGCTCCGAAGACCACGTCGTCGCGGCCGGTCGTGCGGGCCAGCAGCAGGCCCCAGGCCGCCTGCACCAGAGTGTTGAGGGTCAGGCCGTGCGCGCGGGCCAAGCCGGTGAGGCGGGCGCTCAGGTTCTCGTCGAGCACGGCCCCGACCGGCTCGGGCACCACAGCCCCGGCGGACGTGCCGGCCTCGGCGAGACGAGACGGTTCGGCCAGCCCGGCGAGAGCCTGCCGCCACGCCTCGGTGGCCGCCTTCTTGTCCCATTTGGACAGCCACGCCAGGTACGCCTTGTAGGGCGTCGCCGGAGGCAGCGAGCCGGGCCGCGCGTACAGGTCGAGCAGCTCCTTGACCAGCAGCGGAGCCGACCACCCGTCGAGCAGGATGTGGTGGTGGGCGATGGTGAGCCGGTGCTGGTCGGGCCCGAGGCGCACGAGCATCATGCGCAGCAGCGGCGGCCGGGCCATGTCGAACCGGCGCTGCCGGTCCTCCTCGACGAGCCGCTCCGCCTCCGACGCCGACGATGCCTCGTGCTCCGTCCACGGCAGCCGGGCCCGGGTCGGAATGGCGGCGACCGTGGCGCCCTTGGCCGTGCGGCGGAAACCGGCGCGCAGGTTGGCGTGCCGGTCGAGCAGCGCCTGCCCGGCCTCGCGCAGCCGGTCCCGGTCGAGCGGGCCGGTGAGCTCCAGCGTCATCGAGACGGTGTAGACGTCGGGCGCGTCGGCGTCGAAGAGGGCGTGGAACAGCAGGCCCTCCTGGAGCGGCGTCAGCGGCAGGACGTCCTCGAGCCCGGACTTCTTGACGGTCACTGCGTCTCCCACTCGGCGTCGAGGTCGGCGAACTCGGCCTCGAAACTGTCGATGTCGTCCTGGCTGAGCGAGACCAGCTCGAGGTCGGACGGGGTGTGCCCGCCCGCGTCCCGGTCGGCCGCGAGCAATCGCAGCGCGGCCCGCCAGCGATCGGCCAGCTCGTGCACCCGCTCGCCGCCGAGCAGGCCGCGCGGCCAGGTGAAGGTCGCGCTGAGCCGGGGACCGTCGGGGTGGTCCTCGGCGGTGGCGTTGATCTCGAGCGGGTGGTCGGCGGGCATCGCGTCGTCGGCCCCGCCGCCCCAGCCCTCGCCGGCCGGCTGCCACGGCGCGTCCCCGGCGTCGCCGGCGGCGAACCGGCCGAGGTAGTTGAAGCCGATCAACTGCTTGTCCCGTACGCCGTCCGGCCGCAGCAGCCCGAAGCCGATCCCGTTGTCCGGAACGGCCCGGAGCCGCTCCTTCACGGTCTTCAGAGCGTCGCCCGCGTTCTCGTCGCCGAGGTCGAGCCGCACCGGGTACTCGGTGGTGAACCAGCCGACCGTGCGGGAGAGGTCGGCCTCCGCGACGAGGTGCTCCTCGCGGCCGTGGCCCTCCAGCATGATGAGCCCGCCGCCGTTCCAGTCGCGCAGAGCGAGGGCGAGGCCGGTCAGCAGCACGTCGTTGACGGTGGCGTGGAACGCGACGGGCACGCTGGTGAGCAGCGGCGCGGTCTCCTCGGGCGGCAGCTCCAGCGTGAACTCCTCGCTGGTGCCGACGGTATCGCGGGCCGGGTCCAGCGGCCGCTCGGTGAAGGCCTTCGCGGGCCCGCCGAGCACCTCGGCCCAGTACGGGGCCTGCGCGGTGGTCCGCGGATCGCCGGCCAGCCGGTTGAGCTCGCGGGCCCAGCGCCGGAACGACGTGCCGCCACGTTCGAGCGGCTTTCCGGCCCAGGCTGTCTCGAGGTCGGGCAGCAGGATGCGCCACGAGACGCCGTCGACCGCGAGGTGGTGCACGACGAGCAGCACCTTCCCCGGGTGCAGCAGCACCGCCTGAAGCAGCACGCCGGCGGCCGGATCGAGCCGGTCACGGGCGGCCGCGGCGATCGCGGGCAGGGCCTTCTCGTCGTACGGCTGCTCGGTGACCACATCGATCGGGGCACCCGGCTCGGGGATGTCGAGGCCGTCGGCGGTGATGCGGGCGCGCAGCACATCGTGGCGGTCGACGACGGCCTGGAGCACCTCGGTGAGCCGCGCGGCGGTGAGGCCGTCGGGGGCGCGCAGCAGCATCGACTGGCTGTAGCCGCGGATCGGTCCGTCCACTTCGAACAGCCGGCGCATGACCGGGGTGAGCGGCGCGCTCCCCCAGGCCTCCCGCGGGTCCTCGGCGACGACCGGCTCGTCGGCGACCTCGCGGGCCAGCGCCTCCGGGGTCTTGTGCCGGAACACGTCCCGGGGCCTGATCGCGAGACCGGCCGCGCGGGCCCGGCTGACGAGCTGGATGGAGACGATGCTGTCGCCGCCCAGCGCGAAGAAGTCGTCGTCGGCGCCGACCCGGGGCAGGCCGAGCACCTCGGCGAAGAGGTCGCACAGCCGCTGCTCCCGGTCGTCACGGGCCTCGCGGCCGGTGCTCAGCGCCGAGAAGTCCGGGTCGGGGAGCGCGGCCACGTCGAGCTTGCCCGCCACCGTCCGCGGCAACGAGTCGAGCCGAACGAACGCCGCGGGCACCATGTAGTCCGGGAGAACACCCCGCACGTCCCGCGGTTCCCCCACGGTGTAGGCCACCAGCCGGCCGTCGCGCACGATCACCGCGGACTGCCCACCCAGCGCGGCCTCGATCTCGCCGAGCTCGATGCGGAAGCCGCGCACCTTGACCTGGCCGTCGGCGCGGCCGGCGAACTCCAGCACGTGGTTCCGGTTCCACCGGGCCAGGTCGCCCGTCCGGTACATGCGGCTGCCGGCCGGACCGTAGGGGTCGGCGACGAACCGCTCCGCGCTCAGCGCAGCCCGGTTGAGGTAGCCGTGCGCGAGCCCTTCCCCGGCCACGTAGAGCTCGCCGACAACACCGGGCGGCACCGGCTGGAGCATGGCATCGAGCAGGTAGGTCCGGACGTTGGTCAGCTGATACGGCGAACGGGAAGGGCCGTGCCAGCCGTAGGCGTCGACCGAGGCCTCGGTCGGGCCGTACAGGTCGTAGCAGTCCAGGCCGGGCACGGCGCAGATCTGGGACCACAACTGCGGATCGATGGCCTCGCCGCCGACCAGCAGGGTGCTCAAACCGGCGTCGAGCACCCCGGCCGGGACGAGCTGGCGCAGATAGGTCGGCGTCACGTCGAGGACGTCCACGCCGTGCCGCCGGACGTAGCCGACGAGGGCGGCGTCGTCGCGGTACTCGTCGTCGTCCAGCACGTGCAGCGTGTGCCCGGCCAGCATCCAGAGCAGCGGCTCCCACGAGCCGTCGAAGGTGAACGACGCGACGTGGGCGACGTTGCGGTTGCTGCCCTTCAGGAACCGCTGGCGGTGGGTGGCGAGCAGGTTGACGAGGCCGCGGTGGGGCACCACCACGCCCTTGGGGCGGCCGGTCGAGCCGGAGGTGTAGATGACGTACGCCGGATCGTCCGGCCGCGGCCCGGCGGGGTCGGCGACCGGAGCGTCGAACAGCGTCGGAGCGTCCAGCAACAACCGGCCGGGGCCGTCCGGCGCCACGCGGTCGCTCGTGGTCAGCACGAGCGCGGGCCGGGCGTCGTCGAACATCGTGGCGATGCGCTCGGGTGGCTGGTGGGCGTCGTCCACGGGCAGGTAGGCCGCGCCGGTCTTCAGCACGGCCAGAAGGGAAGGCACCGTGAGCGGACGTGGCGTGGCCAGCGCGACCAGGTCACCCCGGCCGATGCCGCGCCCGGCCAGGACGGCGGCGAGCCGGTCGGACCAGTCGTCCAGCTCCGCGAACGTCCACTCCCGGGCGCCGGACACCAGAGCGCGTCCGTCCCGGTTCGCCTGCTCACGCCAGACGTCCACGATCGTCGCGGGCGACGCGCCCGCCGTCGGGGCGGCGAGCAGCCGGGCCCGCTCGTCCGGAGCGAGCACGTCGATGCGACTGAGTGGAAGCGCCGGATCGGCCGCCAGCACACGTTGGAGGCGCTCCACGAGGATGCGGGCCGTGTCGGCGTCGAACAGGTCGGTGGCGAACTCGAGGGTGCCGTCGATACCGCCGCCGGGCCCGTCGGTGAAGTCGAAGGACAGGTCGAACATGGCCGCCCGGTGCCCGACCGGCTCCGGCCGCCCGTCCAGATCGCCCAGCCGCCACGTGTCACCACCGCCGGGCAGGTAGGACACCATGGTCTGGAACAGCGGGTGCCGGCCCAGCGACCGCTGCGGGTTGATCGCCTCGACCAGGTGCTCGAACGGCACGTCCTGCCGGTCGAACGCGGCCAGATCGGTCTCCCGCACCCGGCCCAGCAGCTCCCGGAACGACGGGTCGCCCGACGTGTCGGTACGCAGCACGAGCGTGTTGACGAAGAACCCGACCAACTCGTCGACAGCCGTATCGGGACGGCCCGCGACCGGCGAGCCGAGCGGGATGTCGGTGCCCGCGCCGAGTTTGGTCAGCAGCACTGCCACCGCGGCCTGCACGACCATGAACAGGCTCGTTCCGGTGCTCCGCGACAGATCGCGCAGCCGCTCGGAAACCGCGGCGGGCACGGCGAATGCGACGACCTCGCCCCGGTGACTGGCCTCGGCCGGGCGCGGCCGGTGGAACGGCAGCTCCAGCTCCTCGGGCAGTCCGGCCAGGGCCGTGCGCCAGCCCTCGACCTGGTCGTCCAGCTCGAGATCCCGTTGCCACAGCGCGAAGTCGGCGTACTGCACGGGCAGCGGCGGGAACTGGGGCGCGCGGCCGGCCCGGCGGGACTCGTAGGCCTGGCCCAGCTCGGCCCGCAGCGGCTCCTCCGACCACTCGTCGCCCGCGACGTGGTGCAGCAGCAGGAGCAGGACGTGCTCGCCGGGCGCGACGGCGTACACGTCGACCCGCAACGGCGCCTCCCGGTCGAGCTCGAAGGCGTGCTCGGCCGCGGTGTCGTCGAACGGTTCGTCGTGGAAGGCGACCGGCACTGCCGACGGCTCGAGCAGATGCTGGTACGGCGTGCCGTCCACCTCGGGGAAGACGGTCCGTAGCGTCTCGTGCCGGGTGGCCACGTCGCGGACGGCCGCGACCAGGGCGTCCCGATCGAGGGCGCCGCGCAGCCGCCACGCGATCGGGATGTTGTAGGTCGGGTTCGGCCCCTCGAGCTTGTAGAGGAACCAGAGCCGCTGCTGGGCAAAGGAAAGCGGCACCCGGGCCGGTCGTTCCTGCCGCACCAGCGGCGCCCGGGTCGACTCGGTCAGCTTGGGCAGCAGCGTCGCCACGGTGGGGGTGTCGAACACCGCCCGCACCGGCAGGTCGACACCGAGCACCGCGCGGACGCGACCCGCCAGCCGCATGACGAGCAGCGAGTGACCGCCGAGGGCGAAGAAGTCGTCGTCGATGCTGACCGCCGGCAACCCGAGCACCTCGGCGAACAGGTCGCACAGCTGCTGTTCGCGGGTGTTCCGCGCCGCGCGCCCGCTCGACAGCCCGGAGAAGTCGGGATCGGGCAGGGCGGCGACATCGAGCTTGCCCGCCACCGTCCTCGGAAGCGACTCCACGCGGACGAAGGCCGCCGGAACCATGTAGTCGGGCAGCGCGCCCCGCACATCCTTCGGCGCGCCCACCGTGTAGGCCACGAGACGGCCATCGCGCACGACCACGGCCGCCTGCCCGCCCAGGGCGGCCTCGATCTCGCCCAGCTCGACCCGGAACCCGCGCACCTTGACCTGACCGTCCGCGCGGCCCGCGAACTCCAGGGCGCCATCACGGTTCCGCCGAGCGAGGTCGCCGGTGCGGTACATGCGGCTGCCCGCCGGGCCGTGAGGGTCGGCCACGAAGCGTTCTGCCGTCAGCGCGGCCCGGTTCAGATAGCCCTGGGCCAGCCCGTCCCCGGCCACGTACAGCTCGCCGAGCACCCCCGGCGGCACCGGCTGCAGCGCGTCGTCCAGCAGGTAGGTCCGGACGTTGGTCAGCCGATACGGCGTACGGGACGGCCCGTGCCAGCCGTAGGCGTCCACCGAGGCCTCGGTCGGCCCGTACAGGTCGTGACAGGTCAGCCCGGGCACGGCACAGACCTGCGCCCACAACTGCGGATCGATCGCCTCGCCGCCGACCAGCAGCACGGCCAGGCCCACGTCGAGCACGCCGGCCGGGATCAGCTCCCGCAGATAGGTCGGCGTCACGTCGAGCACGTCGACTCGCTGCGCGCGCAGCCGCGGCACGAGCACACCCGCGTCGCGGTACTCGTCGTCGTCCAGCACGTGCAGCGCATGCCCGTCGAGCAGCCAGATCAGCGGCTCCCAGGACCCGTCGAAGGTGAACGACGCCACGTGCGCGACCCGCCGCTTCGGCCCCGGCATGAGCGTGCGCCGGTGACTGGCGAACAGGTTGGCGATGCCCTGATGCGGCACCACCACACCCTTGGGCCGGCCGGTCGAGCCGGAGGTGTAGATGACGTACGACGCGTCGAGCGGGTCGATCGTGCGGGGCGGCAACGGTTCGGCGGCCGGAGCGCTCGCGCCGACCACCACCCGCGGCCCGCTCCACGACAGGTCGGAGCCAGCCGTCGTCACGAGCATCGCGGGCCGGGCGTCGTCGAGCATCGCCGCGATCCGGGCCGGCGGCTGGTACGAGTCGAGCGGCAGGTAGGCGGCGCCGGCCTTGAGCACGCCGAGCAGCGCCGGCACGGTGAACGGCCGCGCGGTGGCCAGCGCGACCAGGTGCCCCGCGCCCACACCGTGGGCGGCGAGCGCGCCGGCCAGCCGTGACGTCCAGTCGTCGAGCTCGGCGAAGGTCCACGAGCGGCCGCCCGACACGAGGGCGGTGGCCTGCGGTGTCGCTGCCACCTGCGCCGCGAACAGGTCGACGATGGTCTCGGCGGGCCGCGCGACGCCTTCGAACGCGAGGAGGCGGGCCCGCTCGTCCGGATCCAGCAGTTCCGTACGCCCGATCGACGCGTTCGGGTCGGCGGCCATCGCGGCCAGCACCCGCGCGAGTCGCGCGACCAGTGTCTCGGCCGAGTCGCGGTTCCAGCGGTCGGTGGCGTACTCGAGCTCGCCCCGCACCCCGTCGCGCGTCTCGAAGAAGTCGAAGGACAGGTCGAACATGGCGACCTGCTGGCGGACGTGCTCGGTCTCGACCCGCAGCCGCCCGAGGTGCCAGGCGCGATCGGCCTCGCCGAGGTACGACACCATCGTCTGGAACAACGGGTGCCGGCCCAGCGACCGCCGCGGGTTGATCGCCTCGACCAGGTGCTCGAACGGCACGTCCTGCCGGTCGAACGCCGCCAGATCGGTCTCCCGCACCCGGCCCAGCAGCTCCCGGAACGACGGATCGCCCGACGTGTCCGTCCGCAGCACCAGCGTGTTCACGAAGAACCCGACCAGATCGTCCACGGCGTCGTCAGGCCGCCCCGCCACCGGCGAGCCGAGCGGAATGTCGGTGCCGGCGCCCAATCCGGTCAGCAGCACCGCCACCGCGGCCTGCACGACCATGAACATCGACGTGCCGGTCGACCGGGCCAGGTCGCGCAGCCGCGCGGTCACCTCGGCCGGCAGGTCGAAGCCGACCACGTCGCCGTGATAGGTAGCCTCGGCCGGGCGGGCCCGGTCGGCCGGCAGCTCCAGCTCCTCGGGCAGCCCGGCCAGGGCCGCACGCCAGCCCTCGACCTGGTCGTCCAGCACCAGATCCCGTTGCCACAGCGCGAAATCGGCGTACTGCACCGGCAGCGGCGCCAGCGCGGGAGCATGACCCGCGCAGCGCGACGTGTAGGCGGCGACCAGATCGCGGCGCAGCGGCACGTCCGACCACTCGTCGCCCGCGATGTGGTGCATCAGCAGCAGAAGCACGTGCTCGTCCGGCCCGAGGCGGAAGAGCCGGACCTGCAACGGTGGCTCCTCGTCGAGGCGGAAGCCGTATTCCCCGATGGCCGCCAGCCGGCCGGACAGCTCCTCGCCGGCGATCTCCTCGACCGGGACCGCCGGCGGCGTGATGGGCAGAATCCGCTGGTGAGCGCCCTCGTCGTCCTCGGCGAGGACCGTACGTAGCGTCTCGTGACGGGCGACCACGTCGCCCACGGCGGCCACCAGGGCGTCGCGGTCGAGGGCGCCGCGCAGCCGCCAGGCGATCGGGATGTTGTAGGTCGGGTTCGGTCCTTCGAGCTTGTAGAGGAACCAGAGACGCTGCTGCGCGAAGGAAAGCGGCAACCGGTCCGGCCGCTCCCGAGCGACCAGCGGCGCCCGGGTCGATTCCGTCAGCTTCGGCAACAACCCCGCCACCGTCGGCGTGTCGAAGACCGCGCGCACCGGCAGGTCGACGCCGAGCACCGCGCGGACGCGGCCGGCGAGCCGCATCACCAGCAGCGAGTGCCCGCCGAGGACGAAGAAGTTGTCGTCGATGCCGACCGCCGGCAGGCCCAGCACCTCGGCGAACAGGTCACAGAGCTGCTGTTCACGGGTGTTCCGGGCAGCACGCCCGGTCGACAGCAGGGAGAAGTCGGGATCCGGCAGGGCGGCTACGTCGAGCTTCCCGGCCACCGTGCGCGGCAACGCGTCGACTTCGACGAAGGCCGCCGGAACCATGTAGTCCGGCAGAACACCCCGCACATCCTTCGGCGCGCCCACGGTATAGGCCACGAGCCGGCCGTCGCGCACAACGACGGCAGCCTGGCCGCCCAGCGCGGCCTCGATCTCCCCCAGCTCGATGCGGAAGCCGCGCACCTTGACCTGACCGTCCGCGCGCCCCGCGAACTCCAGCACGCCCTCGGCGGTCCACCGGGCCAGGTCGCCCGTCCGGTACATCCGCGCGCCCGCGGGCCCGAACGGATCGGCCACGAAGCGTTCGGCCGTCAGACCGGCCCGGTTGAGGTAGCCGTGAGCCAGGCCCTCCCCCGCGACGTACAGCTCGCCGAGCACCCCGGGAGGCGCAGGCCGCAGGGCCGCGTCGAGCAGGTAGGTCCGGACGTTGGTCAGCCGATACGGCGTACGGGAAGGTCCGTGCCAGCCGTAGGCGTCCATCGAGGCCTCGGTCGGCCCGTACAGGTCGTGACAGGTCAGACCGGGCGCGGCGCACACCTGGGCCCACAACTGCGGGTCGATCGCCTCGCCGCCGACGACCAGCACGGCCAGGCCCACGTCGAGCACCCCGGCCGCAACCAGCTCGCGCAGATGGGTCGGCGTCACGTCGAGCACGTCGAGGCCGTGCTCGCGCAGGTGGGCGACCGTGCCCGTCGCGTCGCGGCAGACGTCCGCGTCGAGCACGTGCACCGTGTGCCCGGCCAGCATCCAGAGCAGCGGCTCCCACGACGCGTCGAAGGTGAACGACGTGGTGTGCGCCGCCTTCCGGTGCGGACCGGCCATGAGATGCGCGCGGTGGCCGCCGAGCAGGTTCACGATGCCCCGGTGCGGCACGACGACACCCTTGGGGCGCCCGGTCGACCCGGAGGTGAAGATGACGTACGCCGGATCGTCCGGCCCGGCCGTCTCGCGCTCGACGGGCGTGCCCGCAGGCGTTTCCGCGCCGACGGTGAGCCGACGGCCGGCCCAGCCCGGCGCGGGATCGTCGCCCGCGGTCAGCAACAGCGCCGGATCGGCGTCGGCCAGCATCCCGGCGATCCGCTCGGCCGGCTGTTCCGGGTCGAGCGGCAGGTAGGCGGCCCCGGCCCGCAGCACCCCGAAGACGGCCGGCACGGTCAGCGCCCGCGGCACGGCCAGTGCGACCCGGTCACCCCGGCCCACCCCCGCCGAACGCAGCACCCCGGCCAGCCCGGCCGCCCAGGTCTCCAGTTCCCCGTACGTCCATGCGCGGCCGGACGTCACCAGCGCGACCTCATCGGGCGTGCGCGCGGCCAGATCCGCCAGCACCCCGCTGATCGTCGTGTCCGCGATCGGGCCCGCGGTGTCGTTCCAGCCGTGCAGGATTCTCGCCCGCTCGCCCGCCGAGAGCACGCTGATCGTGGCCAGCGGCGCCTCCGGCGCGTCGCACAGCGCGGTCAGCACGGTAATCAGCCGGTCGAGGAGCGTGCCGGCCGCCGCCGAGGAGAACAGGTCGCCCCGGTATTCGAGGTCGAGGTGCAGGCGCTCCCCCGGCCGCGCGGTCAGCGTGAGCGGATAGTGGGCGCAGTCCCGGATCTCGGCCCCGGCCACGCGCAGGTCGCCCGCGGCGGGCAGCGCGGCGCCCAGCGGGTAGTTCTCGAAGACGGTCAGCGTGTCGAACAGCTCGCCGTGCCCGGCCAGCCGCTGGATCTCGGCCAGCCCGAGGTGCTGGTGGTCCATGAGCCGGGCCTGACCGTCCTGCAGCCGGCGCAGGGCGGCCACCGCGGGCTGGGCCGGGTCGAGCGACATCCGCACCGGGACGGTGTTGATGAACAGGCCGATCATCGTGTGCGAGCCGTCCAGGTCGGGCGGGCGCCCGGCCACGGTCGCGCCCACCACCACGTCGTCGCGGCCGGTCAACGCGCCGGCCACGATTCCCCAGGCGCCCTGCACGATCGTGTTCAGGGTGAGCCCGCGCGACCGTCCCAGGGCGACCAGGCGGGCGGTCAGGGCGGCGGGCAGGTCGCGCAGGATCCGGTCGGGCACCACGGCCCGGGCCGGCGGCTGCCCCGCGACCAGCGTCGGCCCGTCCAACCCGGCCAGGGCGTCGCGCCAGGCCGACTCGGCGGCCGGGCGGTCCTGGGCCGCGGTCCAGGCCAGGTACGCGCGGAAGTCGGCCGGCTCGGGCAGCTCGTCGCCGCGGTACAGGGCGATCAGCTCGTCGAGCACGAGCGGCACCGACCAGCCGTCGAGCAGCAGGTGGTGGTGGGTGAAGACCAACCGGTGCCGGTCGGGTCCGAGGCGGACGAGCGTCATCCGCAGCAGCGGCGCCTGGGCCGGATCGAAGCGTCGGCGCAGGTCCTCGTCGAGGAACCGCTGAAGCTCGGCCTCGGTCAGGTCCACCTCGGCCCAGGGCAGCGCGAGCTGACGGGGCACGAGCGCGGCGGCCTGGCCGTTCTTGCGGCGGCGGAACGCGACCCGCAGGTTGGGCCGCCGGTCGAGCAGCGCCTGCCCGGCCGCGCGTAGCCGGCCGGCGTCGAGCGGGCCCCGCAGGTCGAGCGTGAGCTGCCCGGTGTAGACGTCGGGCCCGTCCGCGGCCAGCTGCGTGTGGAACAGCAGGCCTTCCTGGAGCGGGGTCAGCGGCAGGACGTCGGCGAGCCCGGCGGGCGCGGTCACGGAAGCTCCCATTCGGATTCGAACTCGTCGATCTCGTCCTGGCTCAGCGCGAGCGTTAGGTCGGACGGGGTGAGACCACCGGCGGCCGGGCCGCGGGCGTGCGCCACCAACGCCTCGAGGGCGGCGAACCAGCCGGCGGCCAGACGGGCGACCGCGGCGTCGCCGATCAGGTCGCGGGGATAGGCCCACGTGACGCCGAGTTCGGGACCGGCCGCGGTGTCCTGGACGTACGCGTTGATCTCCAGGGTGTACGGGGCGACCGGCATGCCGAGGTCGAAGCCACCGGCGAGGATGCCGTGCCCGGCGACCGGCGCCCAGTCGGCGCCGGAGCCGTCGGTCGCGGTGAAACGGCCGAGGTAGTTGAAGCTGATCTGCGGCGCCGCCAAGTCCTTCAGGGACGGGTTGAGATAGCGCAGCATGCCGTAGCCGATGCCATGATCGGGGATCGCGCGGAGCTGCTCCTTGACCCGCTTGAGCGCGAGACCAGCGGCCGGTCCGCCCGCGAGAGCCTCGGCGCGGTTGGCGTCGCCCGGGTCGAGGCGCACCGGGAAGACGGTGGTGAACCAGCCCAGCGCCGCGCTCAGGTCGGCGCCGGGAACAACCTGTTCCTCGCGGCCGTGCCCCTCCAGGGCGATCAGCACCGAGGACTCGTCGCCCTCGCGCCACTCGGCCACGGCCAGGGCGAGGGCGGTGAGCAGCACGTCGTTGACGCCGGCGTGGAAGGCGGCGGGGACGGTGGTGATGACCGGCTCGGTGGTCGCGGCCTTCAGCCGTACGGTGTGCCGTGCCACCGATTTCAGGTCGTCGACCGGACGCAGGGGGCGAGCCGACAGCGCCGGGTCGGGCCCGGTCAGGATGCCCTCCCACAGCGGGACCTCGGCCGTACGCGACCCGGCCGCCTCGTGCAGATCGAGCGCCCAGCGGCGGAACGAGGTGCCCGTACGATCCAGCGCCCCGGATGCCCAGGCCGTGGCCAGATCGGCCGGAAGCACACGCCAGGACACGCCGTCCACGATGCTGTGGTGCAGCACGAGCAGCAGCCGGCGCTCGGTCTCGAACCACACGGCCTGAGCCATGACGCCGCCGAACGGGTCGAGGCGCCCCGCCGCGGCCTGCTCCTCGGCCTCGATCGACGCGCCCGGCGCGGCCAGGGTGAGCCAGTCGGCGTGCTCGCCCCGCGGCGCGACCCGCAGCACCCGCTCGTCGCGCACCCACCGCGACCGCAACAGGTCGTGCCGATCGGCGAGCAGGCCGAGCACCGAGCGCAGGCGTTCGGCGGTGGCGCCGGCCGGAGTGGTGAGCACGATCGACTGGCTGAACGCCTCGATCGCGCCCCCGGTCCGGTCGAGCCAGTGCAGGATCGGCGTGAACGGCACGTCGCCGACGCCGTCGTCGGGCTGCTCGCGGGGTGCGGTGTCGAGCTCGGTGACGACCTCGGCCAGCGCGGCCGGCGTACGGTGCTCGAACACCAGCCGCGACGTGCAGACCAGACCGGCGGCGCGGGCGCGCAGCACGAGCTGGATCGAGACGATGCTGTCGCCGCCGAGCGCGAAGAAGTCGTCGTCGATGCCGACGCCGGGCACGCCCAGCACGTCCGCGTAGAGGTCGCACAGCACCTGTTCGCGCGGGGTGCGCGCGGCGGTTCCGGTGGCCAGCGCGGCGAAATCGGGAGCGGGCAGGGCCGCCCGGTCGAGCTTGCCGCTGGTCAGCACGGGCAGCGCGTCGAGCAGCACCCAGCCGGTGGGCACCATGTAGGCCGGCAGCCACGACTCGGCGTGCAGGCGCAGCGCCTTGGTCAGGGCGGCCGGGTCGGTGAACGCCGCCGGGGTGTTGGCGTGCGGGAAACCGCCCGGTCGGTAGGCTCCGGTGGGCCGCTCGCCCAACTGGAACACGACGTCGAGGTCGCCCCGCTCGGAGGCGCCGTCATAGGTCACGGCCACGTGGTATCCGTGCTCGGCGGCGAGGGCGTGGTAGTTCTCGACGTCCTCGCGCCGGTGGGGAACGCCGGTCACGCGGAGCCGTCGCGGGCGCTCGGCGAGCAGGTCGAGGCCGCCGGAGCGTTCGGGTGGCGGAGGTGCCGGGGCCACTGTGGACAGCGTGACATCGTACCGGAAACGGCTGAGCTCGTTGTCGTAGGCGCCCCGCTTGACCAGCACCTCGGCCGCGGGGAACTCGGGCCGCGCCGTGAAGAAGTCGGGGTCGAGCAGCAGCTCCTTCTCGGCCTTCTCGGCCGCCTCGACACCCTCGGGCCCGTGGATGCCCGCCAGCAACTGGCGGTGCAGCCGCAGATTCCGGACGTCGCCGACGAAGACGCGGCCGCCGGGCGCGAGCTTCGCCGCGGCCGAGCGCAGCACTCCGGCCAGGTAGTCGGCGCTGGGGAAGTACTGCGCGACCGAGTTGATGACGACGGTGTCGAAGAAGCCGTCGGGCACCCCGCTCAGGTCGTGGGCCGGCTGCGCGCGCAGCTCGACCCCCGGCAGTCCGGCCACCGCCCCGCGCAGGGTCTCGATGGCCTCCTCGGAGAGGTCGAGACCCCAGTAGCTCTCGACGCCGGGCGCGAGCCGGGACAGCAGCAGGCCGCTGCCGACGCCGATCTCGAGGATCCGGCGCGGTTCCAGCTCCCGGATCCGGGCGACCGTGCCGTCGCGCCACTCGCGCATCTCGTCGAGCGGGATCGGCGAGCCGTCGTAGCTGGAGTTCCAGCCGGTGAAGTTCTCGTCGAAGCGTTCCACCCGGCCGGCCTGGTAGAGCAGCTCGTGCAGCTCCTTCCACTCCGCGACCTGGGTCTCGGCCCGCTCCTCGGGCGCGACGTCGGTGGCCGGCACGACGTACGCGGCCAGACGCTGGTCGCGGACGACGACGGCCACCTGCCCGACGCCGGGGTGGCGGGCCAGCACCGACTCGATCTCGCCGAGCTCGATCCGGTAGCCGCGCACCTTGACCTGGTCGTCGACCCGGCCCAGGAAGTCGATCCGGCCGTCCTCGCGGCGCCTGGCCAGATCGCCCGTGCGGTACATGCGGCCGCCGGCCGGCCCGAACGGGTCGGCCAGGAACCGCTCGGCGGTCAGGTCGGGCCGGTTGACGTAGCAGCGGGCCAGACCGGGCCCGGCCAGATAGAGCTCGCCCGTGACGCCCGGGCCGACCGGCCGCAGCGCGTCGTCGAGGATGTAGGCGTCGGTCGCCGGGTCGGGCAGGCCGATCGGCACCGACCCGCCGTCGATCCGCTCGGGGTCGCACTCGCCCAGCGTCGAGTTCACGGTCGCCTCGGTCGGGCCGTACGCGTTGAACATGCGCCGGCCACGGGCCCAGCGCGCGACCAGCTCGGGCGAGACGCGCTCGGTGCCGGCGAGCAGGATGCCCGGCGGCAGCTCGCACTCGGCGGGCAGGGCGGCCAGCAGCGCCGGCGGCAGGATCATGAAGTTGGTGCGGTGCTTCATGGCGTACTCGGTGAGTGCCGTGCCGGCGACCCGCCGCTCCGTCGGCACGATCACCAGCCGGCCGCCGGTGAGCAGGGCCAGGCACAGGTCGAAGAACGCGACGTCGAAGCTGGGCGAGGCGAAGTGCAGGACGCGTACGTCGGGGGTGAGCCCGAAGCGCTCGTAGCCGGTCGACATCAGCTTGGCCACGCCGGTGTGGGTGAGCAGCACGCCCTTGGGACGCCCGGTCGAGCCGGAGGTGTAGATGACGTACGCGGCGTTCTCCACCCTGAGCCGCGGCCGCGCCGGGTCGGTGTCCGGGAAATCGGCCGCCTCGTCGATCAGCAGCCGCGGCCCCGCCGGCAGCCGGCTCTCCAGCTCGGCTGTCGTCACCAGGCAGATCGGCTGAGCGTCCCCGACCAGATAGGCGAGGCGCTCGGCGGGGTCGGCCGGGTCGAGCGGCAGGTAGGCGCCGCCCGCCTTCATGACGGCCAGCTCGGCCACGATCATGTCGACCGAACGCGGCACCGCGAGGCCGACCACCTTGTCCGGCCCCACCCCGCGCGCCTGCAGGGCGTGCGCCAGCCGGTTGGCCCGCGCGTCCAGCTCGGCGTAGCTGACCTCGGTGTCCTCGAACACCACGGCCACCGCGTCCGGGTCGCGGCGCACGACGGTCGCGAACACGTCGGGGAAGGTGGCCGGCGCGACGGTCAGCGGGCCGCCACTGGTGTAGTTCTCGCCGAGGATCTGCATGAAGAGTCACTCCCGGTCAGGAAAAAGCGGGCCGGGTGGCGCCCGCCACCGGCCTGTCGTGGATCTGAGGTCAGGGGTGGCGGGTGAGGTATCCGCCCATCGAGCGGAAGTACTCGCCGGCGCCGAGCTCGGTGCCGTCGTCCAGACGGATCCGCTCGACGGCCAGGCCGTGGCTCGTGCCGCGGCGGGCCTCGGCGCCCGCGACGATCACGACGGCGTCGTCCTCGCGATAGAAGATGCGGCCGGGCGTGCCGCCGTAGATGCCCTTCGAGACGCGCGCCGCGACGATCCGCAGGCGCTGCCCCCGGTGGTAGGTATAGGCGTTCGGGTACGGGTCGGACTGCGCCCGGACCAGCCGGTCGAGCTCCTCGGCTGTCCACGTCCAGTCGATCCGGTTGTCCTCGTCCGACCGCTTGTGGAAGAAGCTGGCCTGCGACCTGTCCTGCGGCGTCCAGTCGGTGCGGCCCGATTCGATCAGCGCCAGCCCGTCGACGGTGATCGGGCCGAACAGCTCGAGCGTCTTGTGGAACAGGTCGGTGGTGGTGTCCCGCGGGCCCACCGGAACGGACCGCTGCAGCACGATGTCGCCCGCGTCGAGCTCGCCGTCCATCATGTGAGCGGTCACGCCCACCTCGCGCTCACCGTTGATGAGCGCCCAGATCAGGGGCGAGAAGCCCGCGTACTTGGGCAGCAGCGAGTCGTGCACGTTCAGCGTGCCCAGCCGGGGCAGGGCGAAGACCTGGGGCGGGATCCACGTACGCCAGTTGGTGGCGACGATGACGTCCGGCGCGGCCTCCTTGAGCGGCAGCAACAGGTCGTCGTCGGGCCGGTCCCGGGTTTCGACCGGGATGCCGTGCTCGGCAGCCAGATCGGCGACCGAGTCGCTCCAGATGCGCTCGTAGGCGTGATCGCTCTTCGGGTGGGTGACGACGAGTGTGACCTCGTGCTCCGAGTCCAGCAGCGCTTGCAGGGTGCGATGACCCCACGTCTGGTACCCGAACATGACAACCCGCACGGCTCCTCCTGACCCTTCGGCTGACCCATCGAGGTCGGCAAAAGTTAGGTTAGTCTAACCTCGCTTCCGCCGAATAAGGAGGGGAAGCCGACCCCCCTTGACGCCGTGTCGACACACTCGACACCGACCACGAGGACTGCCGATGTCACCGAATGGCCCGCAGCGCGATATCCCGGTCTACGACCTGGTGGGAGTGGGTTTCGGTCCGTCCAATCTGGCTCTGGCCATCGCTGTCCAGGAGCACAACGACGACGCCCCCGCCAACCCCGTCACGGCCGTCTTCTTCGAGCGGCAGGCCTCTTTCGGCTGGCATCGCGGCATGCTCCTGGAGGACGCCACCATGCAGGTGTCGTTCCTCAAGGACCTGGTCACCCTGCGCAACCCGGCCAGCCGGTACAGCTTCCTGTGCTACCTGCAGGACCGCGGCCGGCTGATCGACTTCATCAACCACAAGACGTTCTTCCCGCTGCGGGTCGAGTTCCACGACTACCTCGAGTGGGCGGCGGCCAAGGTCGGCGACGTGGTGCACTACGGCAGCGAGGTCACCGAGGTCGTCCCGGTCGTCCGCGACGGCGTGATCGAGGCGTTCGACGTGCTCGCGCGCACCGCCGACGGCCTGGTCACCTCGTGCCGGGCCCGCAACCTGGTGGTGGCCACCGGGCTGCGGCCCATCCTGCCGTCCGGGGTGCAGCTCGGCGAGCGCGTCTGGCACAGCCGTGACCTGCTGACGAATGTCGGCCGGGTGGAGAAGGCGGACCGCTTCGTGGTGGTCGGAGCCGGCCAGAGCGCGGCGGAGATCACGGCGTACCTGCATGAGAAGTTCCCCACGGCCGAGGTGTGCGGAGTCTTCTCGCGCTACGGCTACAGCCCGGCCGATGACAGTTCTTTCGCCAACCGCATTTTCGACCCCGCGGCCGTCGACGACTACTTCGACGCCCCGGCCGAGGTCAAGACGATGCTGATGAACTATCACAGCAACACGAACTACTCGGTGGTCGACAACGACCTGATCGAAGACCTCTACCGCCGGGTGTACCGCGAACGGGTGGCCGGGGCCAGCCGCCTGCGCCTGCTCAACATGTCCCGCCTGGCCGGCGCCCACGAGGACGGCGACCGCGTGGCGGTGAACGTCGAGATGCTCACCACCGGCGAGCAGACCACCCTCGACGCCGACGTGCTGATCTGCGCCACCGGCTACGCCCCGGTCGACCCGTTCCCGCTGCTCGGCGACGTGGCCGACCGCTGCGCCCGCGACGAGTTCGGCCGCCCGCTGGTCGACCGCGACTATCGCATCCGCACCGACGGCAGCATGACCGCGGGCGTCTATCTGCAGGGCGGCACCGAGCACACGCACGGCATCACGGCGTCGCTGCTCTCCACCTCGGCCGTCCGCTCGGGCGACATCCTCACCTCGATCGCCGCCCCCGCCCGTACGTCCCTCGGGGTCTCCTGAACGAACCCGATCCGCCGACCACGGCCGGGATGTCAACGACGAACGCGACTCCCGGCCCGGCGGCGCGCCGCCCCGGCGGCTATTCGCGCATGCCCAGGCGATAGAGATCTTCGGCGGAGGGATCCTCGGCGTCGCGGTGCTCGAGGCGCGCCTGTTGCACGAGCCGGGCCGACGTCTCGTCCAGGTCGTGCACGCTGATCAGGTTGTGTTCGAGCAGGGCGCCCAGAATTGCCAGTTGTTTGGCCGGAAGGTCGCCGGCCGCCCGCGACGACTGCCCGGCCAGGCTGCCGGCAAGCCGGCGTGCCTTCGCGACATCGCCCAGGTTGGCGTAGTCGACCGCCACGTTGTAGGCCGACGTCAGGGTCGCCGGGTGGTCCTCGCCCAGAACCCGCTGACGCCGCTCGAAGACGTCCTCGTCGAGAGTGATGGCCGCATCGAACTCCCCCGACCTTCGCAGCACAGCGGCCAGGTTGCTGGCTGCCGTGAGCGTGTCCGGGTGGTCCTCGCCGAGAAGTGCCCGGCGGCGCTCCAGCACGTCCTCGGACAACGTGTGCGCGCCGCCGAGATCGCCCAGGGCCAGCAGGCTGATGGCCAGGTTGTTCGCCGTGGCGAGCGTGGCCGGATGGTCGGGGCCCAGAAGCCGATGCCGGCGGGCGTAAGTGTCCTCCGACAGATCACGGGCGTGCTCCGGCCGATCCAGCACCCGCAGGATGCTGGCCAGGTTGTCCGCAGCGGTCAACGTGACCGGATGATCCTCACCGAGACTCCGCCGCAGCCGTTCGAGAATGTGGTCGAGCAGGTCGCGTGCCTCCTGGGCCCGACCCGTCGACGACAGCTCCACGGCCAGATTGGCCCCCGAGACCAAGGTGTTGCGGTGGTCCTCGCCCAGGCGAGCCTGATCGAGCCGGTAGATCCGCTCACGCAGCGGCAACGCCGCCAGAACCTCGCCGCGAGCATGAAGGTAACCGGCGGCACGGTCGAGCAGGTGGGGATCACCGACAGCGTCACCGGCCGCCAGCACGTGGGGAAGCAGCCGCGACCATTGAACCCAGTTCCGGGGTTCCTCCGCGGCCAGCTCGTCGGTGGCCGCGGTGAGAAGTCCCGCAGTCCGCAGGCGCCACGCGTGCGGCTGGTCCCGTTCCTCGGATCGCTCACGCAGGAGGGCGGACATCAGGCGGTGCATCTGAATGGTGTCGGACGTGACCCGCGCCAGGCTGAGTCTGCTGAGGAGACCGGCTGCCTCGGCGAACGCCAACGGCCGGCGTGCCGTGTCGGCCAGCGGCTCGGGCAGCACAGCAGCATGGTCCGGGAACAGCGCGCGGGGCACCGGGTCCGGGGCCAGCCACGCGAGCATCGTCAGCAGCTGCAGCGCAGCCGGATTCTGCGCGTCCAGCCGGTCGAACGCCAACCGGGAGGAGGCCGCGACCGATTCGGGCACCAGCTTCTGCGGGCGACCGGGCGAATCGTGCGCGGTGATGCTGCGAAGGTAGTCGTCGACCCCGATCCCGGTTTCGGCCAGGAAGGCGCCGCTGAGGGTGATCGCGAGCGGCAGATCACCGAGCGCCTCGGCGACCCGCTCCGCGTCGCGTTGACCGAGCGACGGCACCACGGCCCGCAGCAGCCGGGCCGAATCCCCACGGGAAAAAACATCAACCTGTTGGGTGCGTGCCACCTGCCGCCAGTCCGAGGTGCGCGAGGTGATGATGACGTGGCCGCGGCCGCCGGGCAGAAACCTGCTCACCGCCTCCGGATCCTCGGCGTTGTCGAACACCAGCAGCCAGCGGCTGCGGTCACGAAGCGTGCCGCCGAGGCGGGCCACCGCGCTCTCCAGCGGGGCCGTCCCGTCGACCACGCCCAGCGCGCGCGCCAATTCGGCCAGCTGGTCAGGGATCAGCGCCGGATCCTCGGCATTCACCCACCAGGCGACGTCGTAGTCGGCGCTACGGCGGTGGACGTACTCGATGACGACCGCCGATTTGCCGACACCGCCCATGCCCACCATCGCCTGGACCACTGTCGGGCCACCACGTTCGAGCTCCTGCGCCAGATCGGCCAGCTCACGCTCGCGGCCGAAGAAGGCCGCTGTCCGGGCGGGGATGTTCGACACCCTCTCCCCCGGCGCCGGCTCACCCCGTTGGCCCGACGGGCGGAGCACGACCCGCACGAAGCCGTCCGCGTGCGTCACCACGGGTTCGGGGGCGCCCAGCCGCCGGCAGTCGGCAATCGTGGTGGGGATGCCGCTGCCCTCGCCCTCGACCAGTCCGGTCCAGCTGAGGGTGCTGGCCACCCGGAAATTGCGGTGCCGGGACTCCCCGGCCAGCGCCGACAGGCCCTGTTCGGCGCCGGGTGGCAGATCACGGCCCTCCCAGTCGCCGGGGCTGCTGATCTCGAGGCGGTCGCCAAAGAGCCGTACGTGCACCGAACGCCCGCGGTCCTCGTAGTTCCGGTGCACCAACGCGTTCGCCAGCACCTCGCGGACCGCGACCATCGGATAGCGGTACACCGGCTCGGACCGCGCGCTGGACGCCGAGGGCGCTTCGCCCTGCCGTACCCGGTCGGCGACGAACTGCCACGCCTGCTCGATCTGCCGGGGCAGCGGGCCGTACAGGTCGACCCGCTCACGGTGGGCGGTCAGGTCGTCGCCGAAGTACTGGACGCACTGCACCACGGCGGTCGGCAGCACAACAGCCGGATCGTGGCCGAACAGCAGCACGCCGGCCCTGGTCAACCGACGCTCGCGCATCAGCCCGCAGCGCTCCAGGAACTGCCACGCCGAGAGGCTCTCCGGCAGCCGGTCGAGCACATCCCGCCGCAGCCGCCCGCGGAACTCCCCGAGCTGGTCCAGGTCGAAGTTGGTGGCGTCGGTCAGCCGCTCCAGATAGTCGAGCTCACCGTGCTCGGGATCGGACAGCACCGCGGCCGGCTCCTCGCCCGGCGGCTCGGGCGGGAAGTACGGATCGAGCAGGGAACGGAGGCCCGCCGTCGCACCTTCGCCGCTCAAGCCGTACGCCGGGACGCTGAGCCGGCCGGTGAGCGGCCCGAGGTCGAGATCCTCGTCCATCTCCACCAGCACCGACCGCGGATCCAGCCGCAACTCGTCGAGCCACCCGGTGGCGACCGCGCGGTACGTCGCGCACACCACCTCGGGCGCCCCCGGCTCGGCTCCCGGCGCGAACCCGGCCGCCTGCAACCAGCGGGACAGCTCGGCGGCCGGCTCGACGTCCTTCGGGTGGGCCAGCAGGCGGACCCCCCGTTGCCGGACCGGCCGGCCCGGCACCGCGGGGAGCCCGGCCGCGGCCTTGGCCCGGCGCCGATCGTGCTCCTCGGTCAGTGCCTCGAAGAGGCGGGTCTCGAGCTGGGGCGAGCCGTCGATCTCGGCGACGACCAGACCCGCATGACGCAGTCGCCGCCGGAAATCGGCCTGCCTCGCGTCGCGGTCGATGCCGGTGAGCAGGAAGACCAGGCGGGTGAGCGGCGGCTCCCGCACGCCGGCGGCCTCGAACTCCAGGTCGGGATAGGACCGGCTCGGGTCGTCGTGGACCGCCGGACCGTAGCGGGAGCCCACGATGCCCACGTAGATGTCGGCTCCGTGAACGTCCTTGACCACATCGGCCGTACGCCGGACGCCGTGGCCCTCCGGGTGGGTGAACACGCAGCCGGCCCGGCGGACGGCTGCCTCGGCGGCGGACACGAGGTCCCGGCCGACCGGGTGCTCGAGCAGATCCGGGCCGTAGCTCAGGAAGACCCGCAAGGGACGGTCCGACACAGCAGGTCAATCTACCGGGCCGGGTTGGCCCGGCCCCGGCATCTCGTCGAGGGCGGCGCGCGCGGCCTGGGCGAGGTAGTCGTCGGCGCTGAGCCCGGTGTAGCCCAGGAAGTCGACCACCGATTCCACCTCGCGCGGAAGGTCGCCCTTGGCGGCGGCGATCCGATCGGCCTGGCCGACGGTCAGCTCGGGATCGCGGCTCCTCAGCAAGGCGATCGATTCGGCCCGGCCGAACCGGCCGACGGTGATCGCCGCGGCTGCGCCGACCCGGCCGCCGTGCTGTGAGGTGATCAGCACGTGCCCCGCCTCGGCCGGCAGCCGCGACAGCACCTCGGCCGGATTCTCGATGTCGTCGAGCACCAGCAGCGAACGCTGCCCGCTCAGTGCTTCGCCGAGGTCGGGGCGGGTCTCCGCGGACTCCGGGCGGATGGTCCGGGCCAGCGCGGCCAGCTGGTCGTCGACCGGCGCCGGATCGTTGGCGCTGACCCACCAGGCCACGTCGTAGTCGCCGGCGTGCCGGTGCGCGAACTCCTTGGCCGTCGTCGTCTTGCCGGTGCCCTGGTCGCCGTGCAGCACCAGGACCGACGAGGCGGCCGAGGCGAACGCCCGCCCGATCTTGTCCAGCAGGTCGTCGCGGCCGACGAAGTTCGCCGTACGGGCGGGGATGTTCCACACCGGGCCCGAGCGCCCGCCCGGCGCGCCGCTCCGGCTCGGCCGCAACACGACCTTGACGAAGCCGTCCTGCCGCACGACAACCGGCTCCGGAGCGTCCAGTTCCGCGCAGTCGGCGACAGCGGTCGGGATGCCACTCCCCTCCCCCTCGACCAGTTTGACCCAGGTGAGGGCGCTGGCGAGCCGGAAGTTCCGCTTGCGTGACTCGCCCGCCAGCGCACGCAGATCCTGCGCCTGCTCGTCGGGGAGGGTGCGCCCGGCCCAGGCGCCGGGGCTGCTGATCTCCAGACGGTCGGCGAACAGCCGCACGTGGACGGTACGCTCGCGGTCCTCGTAATCGCGGTGCACCAGGGCGTTGGCGAGCACCTCACGCACCGCGATCATCGGGTAGGCGGCTGCCGAGCCCTCGCCCGTGCGGTCGGCGACGAACTGCCGCGCCCGTTCGATCTGGTGCGCGATCGGCCCGTGCATGTGCTCGGACTCGCGGGCGGCCGCCCGTTCGGTGCCGAAGTAGTGCGTGCACTGCACCAGCGCCGTGGGCAGCACACGTTCCGGCTGGCGGCCGAACAGCAACACGCCTGCCCGGGTCAGCCGGCCGCCGCTCATCAGGGCGCAGCTCTCGAGGAACTGCCGATCGGACAGGACGGCCGGGAGCGCGCTGAGTCGTTCCGGCCGCAGGTCGGCCCGGAAGGACGCGATGTGCCCGGTGTCGAAGTCCAGCTCGTCGGTCAGCTGGTCGAGGGCGTCGGGCCCGGTGACCGGCTCGGACGACACCGCGACCGGTGTGATCGGCTCGGCTGGTTCCGGTGGCAGGAAGGGCGCCAGAGCCTCTCGCAGCCGTCCGGCGATCGTCTCCGGCGTGCCGTCATAGGCCCGCACGCGCGTCGTATCGGCGGCGATGGCCAGGTCCTCGTCCAGCTCGACGATGATGAACGGTCCCGGTTCGAGCTGCGAGCCGCCGAGCAGGCCGGTCGCCACCGCCTTGTAGGTCGCCCCCACGACCAGCGGGCCGTCGCCGTCGCCCGCGGACACGATGAAGCCGGCCTGATTGAGCACGCCGGCCAGCCACGCCCGCCGCTCGACGTCGGCCGGGTGCGTGAGCAGCCGCACGGCGCCGGCGGAAGTTGCCGGTCCGATTCTGGTGCGCTCGGCCTCGGCCTTGGACCGCCGCCGCGCCTTCTCCTCGGTGAGCGCGTGGAGGAGCGCCACTTCGAGCTCGTCCGGACCGGCCACCGTGCTGACGATCAGACCTTCCTGCATGACCCGCTTCCGGAAGGCCTCCTGCCGGGCGCTGTTCGCGTCGCGCATCTGGTCGAACGGGATCGGCAGCACCCGGTCACCGGCGAGAAGGAACATCAGCCGGGTCAACGGCGGCCGGCGGCGGCTGGCCGCGTCGAACTCGAGTTCGGTGTACGACTTGTCGGGCTCGTCGCTGACCGCGCTGCCCCACCGGAAGCCGACCAGCCCGACCAGGATGTCGGCCTTCTCGACCGCCTCGATGGACGCCGCGGCGGCATTCTGGTCCTGAGCGGCGAAATGCTTCATGTCGACCGGCAGCCAGCCGACCTTGAGCACAGCGGACTCAGCCGCGTCGACGAAGCTGCGCCCCGCCGGATGGGCCCTGAGCTCGGACGTGTGGCTCAGAAACACCAGAAGCTTCTCGTCCGCCACAGCAGGCCACCCTACCGTCCACCGTCTACCGACGACTCTCCTCCGGACGGGCGGTGCTGCCGCCGGCCGCGGGAGGCCAACTGGGTGCTCGGCGTCGGCCTGTTCGTGTTCGGATTCCTGGCCGGCTTCACCGGTTGTTCGCTCCCCGACGACGGGCTGTCGGGCACCGGGCTGCGCATCGCGTCGGCCATCATCCTGTCCGTCCCGGTCATCGGCACCTGGGCCTCGGCGGCGCTGTTCGGCGGCGAATTCCCCGGCGAACTCATCCTCGCCCGGTTCTTCATCCTGCATGTCCTGATCGTCCCGGCCGTGCTGCTGGCGCTGGTCACCATCCACGTGGGCCTGGTCTTCGTGCAGAAGCACACGCAATGGCCGGGGCCCGGGCGCACCGAGCACAACGTGGTCGGCGAGCGCATGTTCCCCCCGGTACGCCCTGAAACAGGGCGGCATGTTCCTGTCGGTGTCCGCGGTCATCGCGCTCAGCGCCGGCCTGTTCCAGATCAACCCGATCTGGAACAGGCCCGTACCGGCCGGCCGACGTGTCCGCGGCCAGCCAGCCCGACTGGTACGTCATGTTCCTCGACGGCCTCGTGCGCCTCATGCCGGCCTGGCAGATCACCATCCCGATCGGGACGGCTACAGCATCCCGCCCATCTTCTGGCGGGCCGCGGTCGGCTTCGGCGCGATGCTGACGCTCACGGCCGCGTACCCGTTCCTGGAAAGGCGGTGGACCAGGGACCATCAGCGGCACAACCTGCTGCAGCGACCGCGCGACGTGCCCCACCGCACCGGTCTCGGCGTCATGGCGCTCACGTTCTTCCTGATCGCCACCGTCTCCGGCGGCAACGACATCATCGCCGACAAGTTCCACGTCAGCCTGAACGCGATGACCTGGGCCGGCCGGATCGGGCTGCTGCTCGGGCCGCCGCTGGCCTACGCGATCACCGTCAGTCCCCGCGAGGGTCGCGGGTGACGTCGAGCGCCCACCGCTGCCGGCCGCCCGGAACGACGGAGACGGTCACTCTTCCGGCCGCCAGAGCCTCGTCCTGAATGCCCGTCTGCTCGCCGTCACAGTGCGGTGACATGGAGGCCGCACCCCCGCCGGCGCCGCGATAGCTGACGGTGATGACGCCGCCGCCGACACACATGACGGTGATGCTCAGCGACCCCTTGTCGCCGGCCTTTCCCAGCGTCGCCTTCCACGAACCGGTGCGGTCGTCGAGATGCGCGAGGGTACGGCCGGAGTCCTCACGCGGAAACGACGGCCGCGTCACCGGCGTGGGCGAACTGGATGCGGAGACCTCAGGGGACGACAGCGAAGCCGATGCCGGCGGCGGACCCTCCGGGGCTTCGTCCGCGCTGCAGGCGGAGAGGAAGGCGGGAACGAGGGCGAGCGCCACCAGAGGACGTCCGCTCCGGAAGATCGTGGGCATGCGTCCTTTATATGCGCCGTCACACGAGCCGGGCGCCCGCCGCGGCCCGCACCCCCGCCGGGCGGGTTGCTCAGCGACTGATCGGCGCCAGGCGGGCCAGCTGGGTGACGTGGGCCGGGGTCAGCTCCTGCAGGCTGTGGGCGCCGAGCAGCTTCATGGTGCGGACGATCTGCTCGGTGAGGATCTGGATGGCCCGGTCGACGCCGGGGCGTCCGCCGGCCATCAGGCCGTACAGGTAGGCCCGGCCGATCAGGGTGAACCGGGCGCCCAGGGCGATGCAGGCGACGATGTCGGCGCCGTTCATGATGCCGGTGTCGACGGTGATCTCGACGTCGGCGCCGACCTCGCGCACGACCCGGGGCAGCAGGTGGAACGGGATCGGCGCGCGGTCGAGCTGGCGGCCGCCGTGGTTGGAGAGCACGATGCCGTCGACCCCCAGGCCGGCCAGCTTCTTCGCGTCCTCCACCGTCTGCACGCCCTTGACCGCCAGCTTGCCGGGCCACATCTCGCGGATGATCCGCAGGTCCTCGTAGCTGATGGTCGGGTCCATGGCCGCGTCGAGCAGCTCGCCGACCGTGCCGCCGGTGGCCGACAGCGAGGCGAACTCGAGCTTCGGGGTGGTCAGGAAGTCGTACCACCACCACGGGCGCGGCACCGCGTTGGCGATGGTGCGCAGGCCCAGCTGGGGCGGGATGGAGAAGCCGTTGCGCTTGTCGCGCAGCCGGGCCCCGGCCACCGGGGTGTCGACCGTGAAGAACAGCGTGTCGAAGCCGGCCTTGGCGGCCCGCTCGACCAGGGCGTACGAGATCTCGCGCTGCTTCATCACGTAGAGCTGGAACCAGTTGCGGCCGGCCGGATTCACCTCCTTGACCGTCTCGATGCTGGTGGTGCCCAGCGTGGAGAGGCAGAACGGGATGCCCGCGGCGGCCGCCGCGCCGGCGCCGGCCGTCTCGCCCTCGGTCTGCATGAGGCGGGTGAACCCGGTCGGCGCGATGCCGAACGGCAGCGCCGAGGGACCGCCGGACACGGTGGTCGACGTGTCGACGTTCGCGACGTCCCGCAGCACCGACGGGTGGAACTCGACGTCCTGGAAGGCCTGCCGGGCCCGCGCCAGCGACAGCTCACCCTCGGCGGCGCCGTCGGTGTAGTCGAAAGCGGCCCGGGGCGTGCGGCGCTTGGCGATCAGCCGCAGGTCCTCGATCGTCAGCGCGGCTTCCAGACGCCGCCTGCGGCCGTTGAGCTGGGGCCTCTTGAACTGCATGAGCTCGAGGATTTCGGCGGGCTTGGGTACCTGACGCTGGACCACGCCGCCAGCGTACGGCGAAAAATCCTCACTCGTCCAAGGTGACCGCGATGCTGCCCAGCAGATCGAGCGCCTGCGACGACGGGCTGCCCGGCTCGGCGTGATAGACGACCAGCACCTGACCCTCCGACCCGAGCACGGCCAGCTTCTCGTGGCGCAGTTCGAGCGGCCCGACCTGGGGATGCACCAGCTTGCTGACTCCGCCCGTACGGCGGCGGACGTCATGCTTGGCCCACAGCTGCCGGAAGTGGTCGCTCTGCACCGACAGCTCGCCGACCAGCGCCATGAGCCGGGGATCGGTGCTGTCGCGCACCGACACCGCGCGCAGTCCGGCCACCGCCTCGCGGGTGGCACGGTCCCAGTCCGCTCGTAGCTGCCGCTCGGCCGGGTCGAGGAACAGCGCGCGCAGCAGGTTCGCGCCCGGCCGATGGTGGGGCGACAGCGCGCGGCCGAGCAGATTGGCCCCGAGCACCCGATAGAACTCGTCCTGCACGAAGGCGGGCATGGGCAGCTGGTCGAGCAGCAGGCGGGTGCCGGTGGCGAGCCGCTGCGGACGGCGGGCGCGCCGGGCAGGCGTCGGGGCGCCCAGGGCGTGCAGGTAGGCGGCGCTGTCCGCGTCCAGTTTCAGGGCCCGGGCCAAGGCGTTGAGCACCTGCGGGGACGGGTGCCGGTCGCGGCCCTGTTCGAGCCGCAGATAATAGTCGGCGCTGATCCCGGCCAGCAGCGCCAGTTCCTCGCGGCGCAGGCCGGCCACCTTGCGCCGGCTGCCCGGGGGCAGGCCGACGTCCTCGGGCCGGATCGTCTCGCGGCGTGCCCGCAGATACGGGCCCAGACCTTCAGCAGCGCTCACCCTTTCACCGTACGGAGAGAGGGCGGCCGGAAGGTGGTCCCGGCAACCCCAGGATCAGCGGGACGCACCGAAGCGGCGCCGAACGGTCGCATTCTCCAAGCCATGGACATCATCACCACTCCCTTCGACGCTTCCGCCACCGCCGATCAGGTCAGCGAGGACGCCGACCTCGCCGGCAAACGTGCGATCGTCACCGGCGGCGCCTCCGGCATCGGCGTCGAGACCGCGCGCACCCTGGCCCGCCGGGGCGCGGCCGTCACCCTCGCGGTCCGTGACCGGGCCCGCGGCGAGCTGGTCGCGGCCGAGATCGTCGCGTCCACCGGCAACCCGCGGGTCGAGGTCCGGCCGCTGGAACTGACCGACCGGGCCTCGGTCGCCGCCTTCGTCGCGGCCTGGACCGGACCGTTGCACCTGCTGATCAACAATGCCGGGGTCATGGCCATCCAGGAGCGCCGGCTCGACCCGTACGGCTGGGAAGCGCAGTTCGCCACCAACCACCTGGGACATTTCGCGCTCACCGTGGGTCTGCGCCCGGCGCTGGCGGCGGCCGGCGGGGCCCGCGTGGTGTCGCTGAGCTCGTCCGGCCATCTGTTCTCACCGGTCGTCTTCGACGACATCAACTTCAACTTCCGCCCGTACGATCCGGTGCTGGCGTACGGGCAGTCGAAGACCGCGGTCAACCTGTTCACCGTGGCCGCCACCGATCGCTGGCGCGACGACGGCATCACCGCCAACGCGGTCAACCCGGGCGCCATCGCCACCCCGCTGCAACGGCACGTCGGCGGCAAGCTGGCCACCCCGATCGAGCTGCGGAAGTCCACCGAGCAGGGCGCCTCGACCACGGTGCTCGTGGCCGTTTCGCACCTGCTCGAGGGCATCGGCGGCCGCTACTTCAACGACAACCAGGAGGCGTCCGTGGTCGACCACCGCCCCGCCGAGGTGCCCGACCTGGTGGCGAGCGTGGCCGCCTACTCCCTCGACCCGGCCAACGCGGACCGCCTGTGGACGTTGTCCGCCGCCGCTCTTCGCTGAATGTGCGAGCATGACCGCCATGTCGGGCCGACGGGATATCCGCCTCTGGAACAGTGCCGCCGGCCAGTACGCCGAGCACGTGAACGGAACCAGCGACTCGTTCTATCGGCGGCTCGCCCCCTTCCTGTGGCAGGCCTTGGGCGACGTCAGCGGCCGGTCCGTGCTGGATCTCGGCTGCGGCCACGGGTGGCTCGGCGAGCAGCTCCGCTCGGCGGGCGCCGTCGTGACCGGCATCGACGGCAGCACGGCGCTGCTCGAACGGGCCGCCGGCGCCTTTCCGGACATCACCTTCGTCGCGCACGACCTGACGGCCGGCCTTCCGCGTCCGCTGACGCAGTATCACGCCGTGGTCGCGCACATGGTGCTGATGGACCTTCCCGACCTCGATCAGCTCGTCCGCGACGTGCGTGACTCGTTGACTCCGCAGGGATCCTTCACGTTCTCGATCCTGCACCCGAGCTTCTTCGCCCAGGAGCCGGTCGACGACGGGGAGCGGTACCGAAAGGTCACCGGCTACCTGCGTCACGAGCAGCGCTGGATCACGACCTTCGGCGGCCATCAGCACTACCACCGTCCGCTCTCGTGGTACGTGGATCTGCTCGTCAGCAACGGGTTCGTCGTCACCGGCCTGCACGAGCCGCCGACGCTGCCCCACCACACCCGGCCCGAATCCGAGTGGACCGACTACGAACGCTGGTTCGCGACCATCCCCACCATGCTGGCCCTGACCTGCCGGCCCGCGCCGGCTTCGGCCGTCTGATCAGCCCCGCGGCACCCCGCGTCCGCGCACAAGCGGGAGGAACAGCTCGTCGACGATGTCGACCAGCGTCCGGTCGGGGACGGTGGGGATGCCACGCGTCGCGTACTCGGCTCGCAGCAGCATCATCGGCATCGCGGCGACCAGCGGGTGGACGGCGGCGGCCGGCGCCTCGCCGCGTGCGACTGCTCGTTCGAGCATCGTCAGCCATGCCCGGTCCATCGTGTCGGCGCCTGAGCGTTCGCGCATGAGATCGAGCAATTCCGGTTCGTCGGCTGCAGCCGCCAGCAGGCTGCGCAGGACGGCGCCGTACGGGGAGGACCACGTCTCGTTGGCCGCGCGCAACATCTCGAGGGCGTCCCCGCGCAGCGTGCCCGTGTCGGGGTCGGGCATGGCGGCGTCGGTCAGGTGGCGGTAGGCGGCGATGCCCAGCGCCGCCCGATGCGGCCACCGGCGGTAGATGGCGTTCTTGTTGGTGCCGGCCCGGACAGCCACCTTGTCCATGGTCAGGCCGGCGTAACCGGATTCGCGCAATTCCTCGGCCGCCGCGCGCAGGATCGCCTGTTCCAGTTCCTCGCCTCGCCGTCGCGCGCCCATGCGTTATAGGGTACGCGACGTACCCTATGGAGGAGGGAAGGCCCATGCGCGTCTTCGGCTTGAACTACGACACCGGCTTCGTGAGCGCCGGATCCACGACCCACGAGCCGTTCGACGCCGAGACGGTGCGGCGCGACCTCCACGTCATCCGCGACGAACTGCACTGCGACGCCGTACGGATCACCGGCGGCGTGCAGGACAGAATCGAACTCGCCGCACGCTACGCCGCCGAAGCCGGCCTGGAGGTCTGGTACTGCCCGTTCACCAACGGCCTCGACCGCGAAGGCCTGCGCGCGTTCGTGCTGGACGGCGCCGAACGAGCCGAGCGCCTGCGCCGCGGCGGCGCCTCGGTCGTCTACCTGACGGGTTCCGAGATCTCGCTGTTCACCGACGGCTTCCTGCCGGGACGGGACCTACCCGAACGCATGGCGCTGTTCACCGACCCGATGCGCATGCGCGAGGCCGTGCCCGCCGCACGAGCCGCCGTACGTGACTTCTTCGCCGAGCTGGTGCCCGCCGTGCGGAAACGCTTCGGCGGCCCGATCAGCTACGCCTCGATCCCGCTGGAGGACGTCGACTGGGCGTTGTTCGACATCATCGCCAGCGACGCCGGCTACCGCGACGCGAGCAACGCCGCCACGTTCCCCCAGACCCTGGCCACAGCGGTGAGCCAGGGCAAGCCGTACGCCGTGACCGAATTCGGCTGCTGCACCTTCCACGGCGCACCCGGAGTAGCCGGCGCAGCCGAACCGGTCAGCTACGACAACAACGGCCGTGCAGCGAAGCTCAACGCCGACCTTTCGCGCGACGAGGAGGGCCAGGCCCGCTACATCCTGAACCTGGTGCGCGACTACGAGGCGGGCGGCGTGGAAGCGGCCTTCGTCTACACGTTCGCCAACCGCCACCTGCCCACCACCGACGACCCGGACCACGACTACGACCTGGCCGCCCGAGGCATCGTCCGCGTACAGCCGGACGGTTCATGGACCCCGAAGGCCGCCTTCCACGCCCTGGCCGACTACGGCCGCCATCGAGCCGCCTGACCGTTACACGGTCTCCCTGCGGCCCGGTCAGCGGCTCGAACGCTGGGCGATGCACGGCTTCCGGGTCACTCAACCGGTTGCGGCGGCACCGTCTCCGACCTGCCACATCTCATAGTTGCCGCATTCGGCCGTGGCCTCGGCCGTCGCCCGAGCCGCGGTGAGGAAGTCGTCGACCAGCGGGCGAGGTGCGCGATGGCGCTACCGCCGGAAAGCCGCTGGTCGCGGCGCGGAGCATCGGCTCACCCGGGCAGGGATTCCTGGGCCGGACGGCCACCGAGGAGGATCCGGCTCTTCCCAGCAGCGACGAGCACAAGGGCACCCTACGGGCTCGTAACGTCGGGGAATCCACCGTGATCGGCCTCGCCGAGCGGGGAGTGCGGTCGTCGGTCGTGCGGATCGCCAACATCGCGCACGACACGACCGATCGTGCCGGCTTCCTCCCGGCGCTGATCGCGCTCGCGAAGGAGAAGGGCTTCATCGGCTACCCGGCAGACGGCGCCAACCGGTGGAACGCCGTGCATGCCCGCGACCTCGCCTCCTTGTTCCGCCTGGCGCTGGAGAAGGGGCCGGCCGGCAGATACTGGCACGCGATTGACGACGGGGGCATCCCGTTCCGCGAGATCGCCGAGGCCATCGGCAGCCGGCTGGGCCTGCCCGCCGTGAGCGTTCCCGTCGACGAACTGGTGCTGCCGGGATACTTCGGGTTCCTCGCGAACATCGTCACGCAGAGCTATCCGGCGTCCAACCTCATCACCCGCCGGACCCTCGGCTGGGAACCCGTTCAGCCCCGCCTGCTCGACGATCTGGACAACGGTCACTACTTCCCCGCAGCAGACGCCGAGGGTCGTTGAACCGCCTTAGCTCCGACGGTTCCGGGCCGAACAGAAAGGGGAGGTGTTCGCGGAGGTGATGGTCCGGATGGTTCCGCAACAGGTCGGGGACTGGGTGCTGCACGAACTGCCCCGGCTCAACGAGGCGATTCTGCAGGATCACGCGCCGCTCGAGGTACTGGTCACCGAGTCACGCCAGCACGTCCTGCACCATCTGCCCGATGTGAACCGGCTGACGCCGGTGGAGGCTCAGCGGCTCGTGGTGCATCTGGGGTTTGTCGGCGCCTCGGTTGCTCGTCACTATCAAGAACGCAGTCCCGGTGGCACGGAGCATCCCGAACGCGCGTTCGCCGGGCTGGCCGTCGGCCATGATCGGCTTCCGTTCCGGCGCTATTTCGCGGCCCTGGCGGATCAGACCGGCGCCGGTCACTACGAACGTGACAGCTACGCCTCACTGGTGCGGTGGAATGTCGGCACAGTGCTGGTACGCCGAAGCGGTGAGGTCGTGGCTGAACTACCGGGCGTCTTCGACGACGGGCATATCCGCAGCTATACCGGCACGCCCGGTGAGCACCGTTTCTTCCTCCTGGTCAAGCAGGGGGAAGCTATCGAGCTCGCGGTCAATTGCACCCTGCTGCCCCTCATGCGCGACGACGCCGACCTGACCGGCGAGAATGCCCGTCACCGGGTCCGGGAAGCCACAGTTCTGCTCGGCGCCTTGCGCCGCTTACTCCTCGACTTCGCGGCGTCGCCGCCGGACCAGACCATGGCCGCCGAGATGTTCATGGACGTGTTCCGGCAGTTCGCCGCGCATTGGACACCGGATGACATCCCACCCAGCGGCGCTCTGGACCCGGAAGCGCTGAAACGTGACTTCCTGCTGGGAATCGCCGAGCCCGGCTACGACCGGTTGGCCCAGCGGCTGTTCCCGGCGTTGCTCGAACAGGAACGCGCCGACATCGGCGGCCTGATGTCCGCTCCGACGCTGCCGCAGCGACTGCTCGGCGAGATCGGGTGGGACGAGTCCGCATTGAGACTTTCCGGCGACGCGGAGCTACGGCGGCTCGTCGCCCGGTATCCGGCGCTGATCGACTGGTACCGGCTGCTCGCCATGCATGCCCAGGTCTCCGGCGCGCACCTGATGCTGAGCAAGCGTTACCTCTTTCATCCGCAGCGACTGCGCGACCGGGCCGGACTCGGTGACCGGCATCTGGTGTCCAACCGAGCCGGCACCACGGGCATGACCGAGTCGTTCCTGGAGCGCCTTACCCGCGCCCGCCAGCGGCACACCCTGGCCGCGCTCCGCCCGGTGTTGACCGCTGATGGCCCGGCAAGGACGCCCCTCGCGCAAGTAGACCGCCGACGAGCAGAGGCCGCGCCGGTCGTGCTGGAGCTGACCGGATGAGCGCAACGGACGAAGGAGACGGCAGCCGAGTGCAAGCACCGACAGGAGCCGGAGGAGATCAGAGCGCGCGTCAGCCGACGCCTGAGGTCGGCCACGACCAGTTGATGGCGTTGATCGATCACACGTCGGCGGTGATCTACATGCGGAAGTCCGACGGGCGATACCTGCTGGTGAACCGGGAGTATGAACGGCTGTTCGACCTGCGTCGCGAGGACATCGTGGGGCTCACCGACCACGACCTGTTCCCCCGCGAGGTCGCTGACGCGTTTCGTGAGAATGATCGGCAGGCGCTGGCCGGAGGGGTCCCGATCCAGCGGGAGGAGTCCGTGCCCGGCGACGACGGCGTGCGGACCTACCTGACTGTCAAGTTTCCTCTGATCGACGAGCACGGCATTCCGTACGCGGTAGCCGGCATCTCCACCGACATCACCGAGCGCAGCCGGGCCGAAGCCGCGCTGCGTGACAGCGAGGAACGGTTCCGCCTGCTCGCTGAACACGCCCAGGACATCATCTTCCGGTACCGGCTGGGTTCAGCTCCGGCGATGGAGTACCTGAGCCGAGCCGTCGAGGCGATCACCGGCTTCGCGGCCGAGGACTACTACGCCGATCCCCAGCTGCTCGTGAGCCGGATCGAGCCCGAGGACCGGCGGATGTTCGAGCAGTCCTGGCAGGCGCCCCGTTCCGGGACCACCACCTTCCGTCTGCGCCGCCGCGACGGCGAGGTGGTCTGGATGGAGCAGCGAGCCAGCGCGGTCACCGATGATGCCGGCGAACTCGTCGCCGTCGAGGGCATCCTGCGCGACGTCACCGAACGGATGGCCGCCGAACAGGAACGCTCCCAACTCGAACAACAGCTGCGCCAAGCGGAACGGCTCGACTCCCTCGGGCAACTCGCCGGCGGAGTCGCCCACGACTTCAACAACATCCTCGCGGTGATCTCCGGATACGCTGACATGCTCGTCGACGAGCTCGGCGACGACCATCCCAGCCGGCCGGACGCGGCCAGTATCAAACAGGCTGCGGCCCGGGGCACCGCGTTGACCCGCCAACTGCTCCTGTTCAGCCACTCCGAACCGTCGAAAGCGGAACTGCTGGACCTCAACACCGTCACGGCGGAAATGCTGTTGCTGCTCGACCGGACACTCGGCGAGGACATCGAGCTCTCCACGGTGCTGGCCCCGGATCTTCCCCCGGTGGTCATGGACCGCAGCAAGTTCGAGCAGGTCCTGATGAACGCGGTGCTCAACGCCCGTGCCGCGATGACGTCCGGGGGCCGGCTGACGATCAGCACCAGCCTCGAACACGGCGGTGAAGGCGGCAAGCTGGTCAGCCTGGCGGTGGCCGACACCGGCAGCGGCATGACGCCGGAGGTCCTGGCACGCGCCTTCGAGCCGTTCTTCACGACCAAGGGCCGCGGCAGCGGCACCGGCTTGGGGCTGGCCACCACGTACGGCGTGGTCACCGAAGCGGGCGGCACGATCAGCCTGGAGTCGAAGGTGGGCGGTGGCACAACTCTGCGGGTCCGCCTGCCCGCCAGCGATGAGGACGCGCCCACCGTCAGCCCGGCCTTACCGGAGGCATCCGCCCTGACCGGCAACGGCCAGCGGATCCTGGTCGTCGAGGACGAGGAAGCGGTCCGCGACATCGTCTGCCGGCTGCTCGTGAAAGGGGGCTACAAGGTCTTCGCCGCTCAGCACCCCGCCGAAGCTCTCCGCATGTGCCGCGACGGTGCGCTCGCCTTCGACGTGCTGGTCACCGACGTGATCATGCCCGGCATGTCGGGCACCCAGCTGTTCGCAGAGCTACGACGAGACCGGCCAAATTTGCCGGTGCTTTTCATGTCCGGCTACACCAGCGGCCCGGCACCGGGCGGTCAGGAACTGCCGCCCGACGCCCCGCTGATCCGCAAGCCGTTCGAGAGTCATGTTTTCCTCAAGGAGATGTACCAGCTGGCCACCGAACGCGTCTGATCTTCGTTTGCGCGCGGTCTCCCTCGGCCGCGGTGCCCGGGGTCAATCGCAGATCGGTGCGCTGGTCGCCCGCTGGGTACGGACCTGACGCCGGCCGGCGGTCGACGATCGGCGCTAGGGCTTGCGGGCCACCGCCCCGTAGACCGAGACCTGCCCGTCCGAGGGCGGCGGTTGATCGGTGGCCTCGCCGAGATCCGGTCGCCACGCGGGCAGGATCTGCAGTCCGGGTTCCACCATCTCCAGGCCGGTGAAGAACTGTCCGATCTGCTCCTTGGAACGGACCTTCATGGTGACGCCCTGCCGGCGGTAGACCTCCGTCACGTGCTCCCAGGCCTCCGGCCGGAAGTCGCCGGTCAGGTGCGACAACGCCAGGTAGCTGCCTGCAGGCAACGCTGCCAGGAGCCGGTCGACGATGTCCCCCGGATGGTGCTCGTCGCCGATGAAATGCAGGATCGCCATGAGGAGCAAGCCGACCGGGCGGTCCAGGTCGAGAGTGTCGCTCAGGGTCTTCGAGCCGAGGATCGTGTCGACGTCGCGCAGGTCCGCGTCGATGTAGTCGGTCTTGCCGTCGGGATGGCTGGTCAGCAGCGCACGGGCGTGGGCCAGCACGATCGGGTCGTTGTCCACGTAGACGATCCGTGCGCGGGCATTGATCGCCTGGGCGACATGGTGGACGTTCGGCGCGCTCGGGATCCCGGTCCCGATGTCGAGGAACTGATCGATGCCCTGCTCGGCCAGGAACCGCACCGCCCGGCGCAGGAACAGCCGGTTCTCGCGCGGTGGGATCCGGCTGTCCGGGTTGGCCTGCATGCCCTTGTGGGCCGCCTCGCGGTCGGCCGCGAAGTTGTCCTTGCCGCCGAGAAGGTAGTCGTACACCCGGGCCGGGTGCGGGCGATCGGTGCGCAGGTCGATCCGGGCCCCGGGATCCAGGTCGTCTTGTTCGGACATCCGTGACATCTCCTTCACCGGCCTCCCGCGGGCCGGGTCGGCTACCGCAGGATCCTAGAGACCGGCTGCGGCCGGGTCGAGGCCTGCTGGTCCGCGCTCACCGGGCGACCCAACGGTGGTAGGCGTCCAGGTCGACGTTGCCGCCACAGACGATCGTGACCACGTGGCGGCCGGCGAAGCGGTCCGGATCTTCCAGGACGGCGGCGACGCCGAGGGCGGCCGACGGTTCGACGACCAGCTCCAGGCCGATGGTCGCCGCGCCCTCGCAGGTCTCGAGATCGAGGCTGTCCTCGACCAGCCGGACGCCCCGCCGACGGGCGATGGTCGCCGCCCGTTCGCGGGCCGTCTCGAAGTCGCCGTCCGCCAGCTCCAGGTGCGCCCCGAAGGAGCGGATCCTCTCAAGCTTGACCGCCGGCGCCAGGCGCCGTGCCACCACCGTCACGTCCACTCCCCGGCAGCGGCCCGACCAACCCAGCGCCTGACCGAGGTTGCCGGCGCTGGCGCACACCACCGCCGCAGCCGAGCCGGCTTCCCAGCGCGTCACACCGGTACAGCGGCGAGTCCAGAAAGACCGGGTCGATCACCTCGCGGGCCGCGCGGATCCGGTCAAGATCGGGTCGGGTCCGGATCACGGTCGGTCAATCTACCCTCCGGCTTCGGGACCGTTCCGCGATTGCCGCCTGGATGCGGCGGAGCGTGCGCAAGGCTTTCTTCGCCGCGACGCGCACTTCGCCGTCGAACACCGTCGTCCCCCGGTCCTCGGCCATCAGCCGCTCCAGCGTCGGTACGGCGCGGTCGTCGCCGGATGAGCCGAGGGCGACGGCGGCCCAGTACCGCTGATCCGGGTCGGCGCTCTCGGTTGCCGTCAGCAGGCGGGGGATCACCGCCGGGGTGAACAGGGCCAGCGTGCTCGCGAGGTAGCCGATGCGGGGAAAACGCCGGTGCTCGAACTCGTGCCAGAGCGCCTCCAGCGCCGCGTCGCCGCCGATGCGGGCCAGGGCGTCGGCGGTTCGCTGGCGGAGCCAGTCGGCCTCGTCGGCCAGCAGCGGTTGCAGGGCGGGGACGGCGGAGGCGTCGCCGAGCCGGCCGAGCGCGGTCACCGACTCGTCGCGGACGATCCACTGCGGGTGGTCGAGCAGCTTGATGAGCTGGGGTACCGCGGCTCGGATGTCCATGGCGGCGCAACCCATCGCAGCCCAGGCCTGGCAGTTGTAGCGGGTGTCGCCCAGCGCGGCCAGCAACGGTTCTTCCAGACCGGGGTCGGCGAAGACGGCGGCCTGGTTCATCGCCCGTGAGTACAGCGACCGGTGATAGTCCCGGTAGTAGCGGACGAGGGCGTGCAGCGCCGCGACGGCTGACTCGTCGCCGTGTTCGCGGGCCCGGTCGAGCAGCTGATGCACGTGCGCTTCGCGGGTCTCGAGGTCGCCTGATCGAAGGCCCTGCAGGTCAGGAGAGGTCATCACCTGAGGCTGCGGGTCCGGGTCATGGGCTCTTGGTCCGGCAACATGACGGCAATTCGACCAGATCGCAGGAAATTGTCAACCTCGTATTCGGTCAGCTTCTCTCCGTTGGCCGCCCGCCAGGGGAACATTCCGGCGAGTTTCTTGACGTACCAGCGGTCGAGGGTGGTGTCGTGGGCGGTTGTGCCGTGGGGCAGGTCAGCGGACTTCACAGTGGTCACCGTAACGACCGCGGGGCCCGCCTTCACCGGATACCGGCCTGACGTCACTCCCCGGCGAACCCAGCGCGAAGTCCCGCACGAAGCGGTGACCAGCCGCGCGCCGCTCACACCACTACGCCGTCGAGCGCTTCCAGCCGGGCCACGACCTCGCTCGGGGGCAGCGGGCGGCCGAACAGATAGCCCTGGCCGTACTCGTAACCCAGGCTCCGGATCAGCTCGCGCTGCTCCTCGGTCTCGATGCCCTCGGCGACCGAGGAGAAGTCGAGCGCGGTCGCCATCTGGCTGACCGCGTTGGCCACGGCCGCCTGCCGGCCGACGGTGGTGATCGACTCGACGAACGACCGGTCCAGCTTCAGGGTCGTCACCGGGACGGTCAGCAGCAGGCCGAGCGAGGACGCGGCGGTGCCGAAGTCGTCCAGTGCGAGCCGCAGGCCGAGGGCGCGCAGGCCCAGGAGCGCCGCGGACGACTCCTCGTCGTCGAGCACCGCGGTCTCGGTGACCTCGATGCTCAACCGGCCCGGAGGCAGGCCGGTGTCGCGCAGTACCGCGGCCACCTCGTCGACGAAGCCGGGGCTGCGCAACTGGCGGCCGGCCACGTTCACGCCGACGGTCAGGTGCCGGGCGCCCGGGAAGTCGGCCCGCCACCGGGCGACCTGCCGGCACGCCTCGCGCAGCGCCCAGGCGCCGATCGCCACGATGTGCCCGGACCGTTCGGCGAGCGGGATGAACTCGACCGGCGAGACCGGGCCGCGGGTCGGGTGGTTCCAGCGGATCAGCGCCTCGACGCCGGTCATCCGCAGGTCGTCGAGCGACACGATCGGCTGGTAGACGAGCGTGAGCTCACCGGCGTCGACCGCCGTCGCCAGGTCCCGGATGATCTCGGCGTCGGCCGCCGTACGGGCGCCCATCTCGTCGCTGAAGCTGACCGACGTGCCCTTGCCGCGCCGCTTCGCCTCGTACATCGCGATGTCAGCGTTGCTGAGCAGGGTGGCCGGCTCGTCGCCGGGACGGGCCCAGGCCACGCCGATGCTGGCCCGGGTATGCCCGGCCAGTGCCGACTGGAGCTCATCGGCGATCCGGCGCGCGTCCTCGGGCCCGGTGCCCGGCAGCAGGATGGTGAACTCGTCGCCGCCGAGTCGGGAAACCAGGTCGTCGGCGCGGACGGTGGCCCGCAGCCGCTCGGCCACTTCGACCAGCAGCGCGTCGCCGGCGGCGTGCCCCATCGTGTCGTTGACCGTCTTGAAGTCGTCCAGGTCGATCAGCAGGACGGACGGCGACCGGCCGGCGTCCAGGTGCTGCTGGAGCCGGTCGGTGAAGTGGGTCCGGTTGGCCAGCCCGGTGAGCCCGTCGGTCGACGCCTGCTCGCGCAGCAACACCTCCTGGTCGGTGAGGTGGTCGAGCGCGACGTCGAGGCGCCGGATCAGGCGCACGTTGTCCTGGAAGGCGATCAGCTGCCGCGCGGCGACCAGCGCGGTGATGACGACGACACCTGTGGTGGCGCCCCAGAAGCGGGTCGACACGCCGTCCGGCAGCGATATCAGGAACACCGCGAAGGTCACGGCGATCATTCCGTACGGAAGAAGGCTGTAGGGCTTGCGCTTGACCGCCGGCGTCGGGCCGTCGGCGCGCACCACCCCCTCCTGGATGCGGGGGCCGATCGCGATGAGCAGAGACGGCAGCAGCAGCACCATGAAGACGTACGAACGGTCCTGAGCCTGGAACGGGCCGGGCAGGAACGCCACGAGGCCCTGGACGACCGGCGCCGCGACCATCGGCCAGGCCGCGATCCGGGCCATCGGCGGCCGGGGCACCAGCGCCGCCTTCGTCGCTGCGAAGGCACCCACCACGACCAGGGCGGCCGTGATGCTGGCGGTGACCCGGTCGGCCGGAGCGGTGACCGGATAGACCGCGAAGACCCAGGCCATGGCGCCCCCGCCGACCAGCACGGTCGTCGCGTCCAGCCAGAACACGAGCCGCTCGCGGGCCGAGCGCAGACCGTGGGGAAAGAGCAGGCAGGCGAGGACGTTGCTCAACATGCCGACGATGAAGAACGCCGACTGCACGGCGGTTCCGGTGGGCGACGCGGTGGCCGGATGCAGCAGGACGTACCCGGCCTGGAAGCCGTCGCCGACGGTGAACGAGGAACCGGCGAAGGCGATCGCCGTCCAGAACCTGCGGTAGTGCGGCACGAGAGCGCGCAGGCGCCAGGCCCCGTACGCCAGGGCGGCGTCCATCGGCACCTGCGCGCACCAGAAGACCTGTGACTGGCGGTGCGGGTCGCCCTCGAACAGCGCGAACAGCACCAACCCGGTGACGGTCACGGCCACCAGCGCCATCAGGACCGCGTCCCGCCGCAGCGACTTCACCCGAACCTCCCACCCAGCTCTCCGACCTCTGCAAGTCGGCCGGAAATCCGGCGAGCTGAAGGAAAACGTCAGATCAAGCCCGGCCGCACGAACAGCGAGCTGTCGGCCCGGAACTCGGCGCTGCCGTCGAACTGGTCGATCCCGAGCTTGTCGCCGACCCGGCGGACGAAGAAGCCGCGGAAGTTGTACGACTCGAGCGAGATGCCGCCCGGGACGTAGCCGGCCTGGCTGCAGAAGGTCGCGTCGCGCCGGAACAGGACAGTGCCGTCGTCCTCGCTCAGCCGCAGGCGGAAGTTCTGGTGACGCAGGTACCGGCCGCCGGAACCGCGCAGCGACACGCACAACGGGTCGGCCAGGCCCGGCACCACCTGGAGGGTGGCTCGCTGCCGGTCGGCGGGGGCGTCGGCCGGGCCGACCTTCTCGAGGACGCCCTCGTCGCCGGAGACGGCCACGAAGCGACCGGGCGCGGCAGCCGACTCGAGCGACACCGGCCCGGGGGCCAGCGGTCCCGCGGACGTCCGGGGCTGCGGCGACCCCACGGCAGCACCCGGAGGGGGTTGCGTCCCGGTGGCCCAGCCCGTCGCGGGCACCGTGACGCCGACGGCCAGGACACTCGCGCCCACCACGGCCACCAGCGGATGCGCGGCGGCCGCATGCACTGCGCGGCCCGCCCACGAGGCGGCGGTCAGCGTCTTGGCCAGGGCTGCTGTCGCAGCTTCGCCGTACGCGGCGGCATTGACCAGAGCGGCGCCGGTGAGCGCGATCGGCACGGGGAGCAGCGCGAGGGTCAGCAACAGCCGGTCGTCCGGGACCAGCTCGCCGGTCGCGCGGGCACACACGGGGCACGACCGCACGTGCCGGCCGAGCCGCTTGCGCCAGTACGGGCTCGCCGTCCCGTCCCAGTCGACCACGGCCGCGCCGAGCACCTCGCAGCCGGGCACGGCCTCGAGCGCCGCGACGATGCCGCGGCTGGTCGCGAGCTGTTCGCGCATGCGCTGGATGCGTACGCCGGCGTGAGCCACGCTGACGTTCAGGGCGGCCGCGACCTCGGCCCGGGTGAGCTCGCCGGCCAACTCGAGCCACCACAGCGAAAAGACCGTGCGCTCCTCGGCGCCGAGCCAGGCGGTCGCGTGCCGCACCTGACGGCGCTGACCGGACAGCGCCGCCCGCAGGACGGCCGGCCCTTCCACCTCGGCGGCGGCGTCCTCGCGGTCGTCCGCCGCCTCCAGCGGGGCGGCCCGGCCGGCCACCGCGTTCTCGCGGGCCACATGGGTGCCGACCTGGTGGACGGCGATGGCCGTGAGCCACGACCGGAAGCTGCCCGGCGATCGCAGGTCTCCCAGCTGCCGCAGCGCGCGCACCATGACGTCCTGCACCACGTCGTCGACCTGCGCGTCGTCGTGCAGCACCCGGCGGACGAGGTTGTAGACCAGCGGCAGATGGCGACGGGAGAGCTCGTTCAGCGCCTCGCGGTCGCCGGCCCGGGCCGCGAGCACCACCTCGTCGTCGCGGACGGGCCGAGGTCCAGCCATCGGGTGCCCTCCTTCCTGCGCCGGGGCGGGGTGAGCGCTCACCAACCCGCGACCGGATCGTAAGAGAGGGGATCGACGCATTCAAGAAGATGAAAAAGTGTTACGCCGGTACGGCGTAATTGGTCCCGGCAAAGCGTCTTGAACCGGCCGAAATGTTCTGGCAGCATTCGCGACATCCCCTCGACCTATTTTCCGTTCCGGTCGGCGCTGAATGTTAACGCTCACAGAGAATGTCCCTCCCCCGAATCGAAGGAGCACGCCATGCCCCGACGCCGATTGATCTCGGCGCTGGTCGTCACGGTCACCGCCCTCGCCGGCGGTGTCGCCGCCGTCGTCACCGCCCCGGCCGCCTCGGCCGCGACCGTCGACACCAGCGCGTCGTACGTGCTGGTCAACCGCAACAGCGGAAAGGCTCTCGACGTCTACAACCTGGCCACCACCGACGGCGCCCGGATCACCCAGTGGGCCCGCAACGACGGTAGCCAGCAGCAGTGGCAGTTCGTCGACTCCGGCGGCGGCTACTACCGCCTCAAATCCCGGCTCAGCGGCAAGGTCCTCGACGTCGCCGGAGCGTCCACCGCCAACGGCGCCGCCATCAACCAGTGGAGCGACGGCAACGGCACCAACCAGCAGTTCCGGCTGGCCGACTCGGACGGCGGCTACGTCCGCCTGATCGCTCGCCACAGCAACAAGGCGGTCGAGGTGCAGGGCGCCGCCACCACCGACGGCGCCAACGTCGTGCAGTACGACGACTGGGGCGGGACGAACCAGCAGTGGCAGCTGGCCCGGGTCGGCAGCACCCCGACCACACCGCCGACGACGCCACCGGGCGGATCCTGCAGCCTGCCCTCGTCGTACCGCTGGTCGTCGACCGGCCCGCTGGCCCAGCCGAAGTCCGGGTGGGCGTCCCTCAAGGACTTCACCATCGCCCCCTACCAGGGCAAGCAACTGGTGTACGCCACCACCCACAGCAGCAGCGCCACCGGCGGCTGGGGTTCGATGAACTTCGGTCTGGTCGACAACCTCAGCCAGCTCGGCTCGGCCAGCCAGAACACCATGAGCCAGGGCACCGTCGCGCCGTCGCTGTTCTACTTCGCGCCGAAGAACATCTGGGTCCTGGCCCACCAGTGGGGCCCGACGTCGTTCTCGTACCGCACGTCGACCAACCCGGCCAACGCCAACGGCTGGTCGGCCCCGCAACCCCTGTCGACCGCGACGATCACCGGCTCCAGCACCGGCGTGATCGACCAGACGATCATCGGCGACGACCAGAACATGTACCTGTTCTTCGCCGGTGACAACGGCAAGATCTACCGCCAGATCATGCCGATCGGGAACTTCCCGGGCAGCTTCGGCTCCAACTACACGACGATCATGAGCGACACCTCGGAGAACCTGTTCGAGGCGCCGCAGGTCTACAAGGTGCAGGGCAGCAACCAGTACCTGATGATCGTCGAGGCCAGGACCAGCTCCTGGGAGCGCTACTTCCGCTCGTTCACGGCGACCAGCCTGAGCGGCACCTGGACCCCGAACGCGGCGACCTACAACAACCCGTTCGCGGGCAAGGCCAACAGCGGGGCCACCTGGACCAACGACATCAGCCACGGCGAGCTGCTGCGCACCAGCGCGGATCAGACGAACACGATCGACCCGTGCAACCTGCAGCTGCTCTACCAGGGCCGTTCCCCCAGCTCGGGCGGAGACTACGGCCTGCTGCCCTACCGTCCCGGCCTGCTGACCCGGCAGCGCTGACGGTTCTAGGCCAAGCGGCCGGCGGCCGGTTCACGGGTACGGAACTCGTGGATCGGCCGCCAGCGGTCGTGCAGCGTGGTGATCAGCGAGATCATGGTCAGGAAGAACAGCGTGTCCCAGCCGTCGATCTGGTTGTCGAGGATCCAGGTGGCGACGGTGGCGAAGGCGATGTTCAACGCCAGCCGGGCGGCGAACGTGGCGGCGATGGTCTTGATGGTCCAGGCCCGGCGGGCAATGGCCAGCGACACCATGGTGTTGAGGACGACAACGAGAGCGACACCGGCGAACAGGTTGCTCACCGAGCCGGTGTAGTCGGGCAGCATCTCGCCGAAGATGGCGCAGATCAGGCCGAGCAGCAGCACCTTCTCTCCGGTGTTGCGCGACCAGACGGCGTCGTACCTCCCGCGCCAGGCCTCCCGCTCGTGCGCCTCGTCGATCTGCTCGGGCAGCGGCTCGGGCTTGATACGCCAGTCCCAGTCGGCCGGGCGCAGCCGGGGCCGCACCACCCGCTGGAACAGCACCGCGAGCCCGGCGGCCAGGGCGACGAGCAAGCCGATCACCCATTGGTGCTGGGCCAGCTGATCGGTGACATCGAGCTGCGCGACGTGCAGCCACCACTCCTGCGGCAGCTTCACGACCACCCAGATCACGCCGGCCAGGCTCAGCCACCAGCTGACCAGGAAGGTCAGCGGGGACCAGCGGGAGCGGACGGTCTCGTACGCGATGAAGAAGTATTCGAAGACGTTCGGGAAGACCAGCAGCAGCCAGCGCATCCCGGTCAGCTCGAACAGAAGCGCGCCGGCCAGCCGGTAGAAGAACAGGAACCGCGAGATCCGGAACGCGGCTTCGCTGGTCCAGTTGCGCAGCGTCGACAGATACGCGATGGCCAGGTAATACACGTCCATGGCCTTGTCGTACGACTGGTAACCCGGCGGGTCGTAGCCGAACGCCTGGAAGATCGTCTGGTCGACGCCGTCGAGCACCAGACAGCCGATCACCGCCGGCAGCGGGAAATACGGGATCGCCAACGGCAGCAGGAACCGCGCCGCCACGACGGCGACGAAGGCCACGGCGGCCCCGGTGCTCACGGCTAACCATCTTCCGCTACGTCCGGCCCCAGGTCGATGACCGCAACGTCCCAGGTCGCCGGGATGTCGATCATATTGTGATCTACTTTGGAACCGCCGATACGTCTGACGACTGGTGCCGTCGATCATGCGGCGCTAGGGTTTGGACCGCTTGATCGACGGCGGGCCGGCGCGGACATTCCGCCGGCCTCGGGGCGCCGCGCGCCACCCTTTCCCAACCCGGATTGGATCGACTTTGACGTCCCCATCGGCTGGTCAGGCGGCGGTCAACCCGCGGCAGCAGTCCATCGCCCGGCGGGTGGTCCGGCTCGTGCTGGTGCCCAGTGTGGTGGCACTGCTGATCTGGTTCGCGGCCTCCGGCTACCTGGTCTTCCAGGGCTTCTACAACCGGGCCGTGGCCAACTCGGTACGGCAGGTGTCCATCCCGGCCGTGGTCGCGCTCTCCTCGGTGCAGCAGGAGCGCCGGCTGAGTGTGGCCTACCTGGCCCGCCCCTCGAACGGCCTGACCGCACTGCTCGACCGCCGCCGGCAGACCGACCAGCAGGTGGACACCCTGCGCCGGGCGGCCGACGGCGCGCTCGGGCAGGCCCCGCAATCCATCAAGGACCGCTGGACCGAGCTGACCGGCTACCTCGACCGGCTGGCCACCACCCGCAGCGCCATCGACGCCCGGACAATGACCGGCCGGGAGGCGTACGCCTTCTACAACAGCCTGCTCGACGCGGCCACCGACCTGTTCGACAACCAGGCCCGCGTCGTGCCCGACGTGACCGCCACCCAGGGCGGCATCGCCGCCACCGAGGTGTTCCGGGCCAGCGACCTGATGTCGCGGGCCGGCTCGCTCATCGACGGCGCGCTCGCCTCGGGCCCGCTCAGCCGGGCCGACCACCTCGAGTACGTCCGGCTCGTCGGCGCGTACCACTTCGCGCTCACCAGCAACGCCCCGCACTTCGAACCGGCCGTCCGGACCCGGTACGCCGAGATCGAGGCGAGCGCCGAGTGGAAGCAGCTGACCCAGCTCGAGGGTGGCATCACCGCCGGCGGCCCGTGGGCCAAGCGGGTGTCGCCCAGCCTCGGCGTCGGCGTGGACCGCTGGTCGCAGCTCACCGCGGCCGTCTCGGGCGACCTGATCGACCTGACCGTCCGGCAGGCCGACCAGGTCTCCGCCCGCACCCTGCGCACCGGCAACACCCAGCTGCTCACGGCCACGCTCGGCTCGCTGCTGGCGCTCGCCGTCGCGCTGGGGGCGATCCTGTGGGCCGTCCGCCAGTCGCGGGTGCTGGTCGACCGGGCCCTGTCGGTCCGGCTGGCGCGGCTCGGCAGTGACGCCGGCACCCTGGTCGACCAGCGCCTGCCCGCCGTCATGGAGCGGCTGCGCCGCCGGGAGCAGGTCGACCTGGCGACCGAGTTCACCCCGGCGGACTACGGCGGCGACGAGATCGGCCAGGTGGCGCGGGTCATCAACCGGTCGTTGCAGGCAGCCGCTGAGGCCGCGGTCGACGAGGCCAAGGCCCGCGCCGCCGGCACGGCGATGCTGATGGGCGTCGCCCGCCGCCCGCAGCGCCCGCTGCAGCGTGGCCTCAAGGTGGTCGAGGACCTGCAGGCCCAGGTCGGCGACGAGAAGCTGCTGACCAACCTGTTCGACATCCACCACCAGCTCAACCAGACCCGCCGCTTCCTGGAGAACCTGGTGATCCTGGCCGGCGGTCAGATCGGCCGGCGGTTCCCCAAGCCGGTGGCGCTGCGCCGGGTGCTGCTGGCCTCGTTCGCCGAGGCCCGCAACTACCAGCGGATCACGCTGCGCCGGGCCGACGACGTGTCGCTCGCCGGGCACGCGGTGGCCGAGGTCATCCACCTGCTGGCCGAGCTGCTCGACAACGCGCTGGCGTTCTCGCCGCCGGACACGACCGTCTGGGTGACGTCGAGCCGGGTCCAGCACGGGGTGGCGATCGAGATCGAGGACGCCGGCGTGGGCATGTCGGCCGAGGCCGTCAACCGGGCCAACACCCTGCTCGCGACCGCTCCGACGCCGGACGTGACGGAGTTGCGGGACGGCGCCCAGATCGGTCTGCACGTGGTGGCCGAGCTCGCCAAGCGGGAGGGCGTCCAGATCAGCCTGCGGCGTTCGGCGTACGGCGGTCTGCTGGCCATCGTGCTGCTGCCGGAGCGCATCCTGGTCGGCGCCGACAACGACAGCTCGGGCGACCCCCGCGACATGCCGATCGTGCCCGCGGCCCCACGGGCCGAACCGGCTCGCCCCGCACCGGCCGGGCCGGAGGCGCAGACCGGCCGGGCCGCCGTAGGCGTGCTGGAGCCGGTGACCGAGGCGCCGGAGGAGCCGTCCGCGGCACCCCCCGCGTCCGGGAAGCCACCGCTGCCGCACCGCCGCCCGCAGCAGCATCTCGCACCGGAGCTGCTGGACGCCGACGAGGAAGAGGACACGGCGGCCATCCCGGTCCGCTCGCCGGAGGAGGCCCGCCAACGGTTCGCCCGCTACCAGCGGGGCTGGGCCGAGGGCGCGGCGGCGGACCGCAACGACGACGAGAACACCCCCAACGCTGAGCAAGGCGGGAACGCGTGACCGAGCCGACCACCCCGACCGACCTTCCCTGGATGCTGGACGACCTCGTCGAGGTTCCCCACGTCGTGTCCGTCGTGGTGCTCTCGACCGACGGGCTGATCATCCAGAAGTCGTCGCTCATGGCTCAGGATCTGGCCGAGATCCTGGCCGCGGGCGCGTCCTCGATGTACAGCGTGGCCGCCGGCACCGGCCGCCGCTTCAAGAGCGGCCCGGTGCACCAGGTCATCATCGAGTACGGCGAGCACACCCTGTTCATCGCGGCCGCCGGGCAGAACGCGCGCCTGGCCGTGCTGTGCGAGCAGGACGTCGACATGGGCCTGGTGGCGTACGAGGTGAGCCGGCTCGTGACCCGCATCGGTGACTACCTGGGCACCGGAGCGAGAACCGCGGCGCCGGTCGACTCGTGAGTTCGGAGACCTGGGACGGCGACGACGAGTCGGCCGCGGGGCGCTTCGTGCCCCTGTACGTGCTGGTGAACGGCCGCACCGCCCCGCGCGACTCCACGCTCGACCTGGCCACCCAGGTGGTGGCGCTGACGGTGGACACCCGCCGGCTGGAACCGGAGTACCTCGAGATCGTGCGGCGGTGCTCGGGCTGGATCTCGGTGGCCGAGATCGGCGCCTACCTGCGGCTCCCGCTCGCGATCGCCAAGGTGATGGTGGACGTGCTGGTCGAGCAGGGCTATCTCGCCGTGGGCACCCCGGCCCAACAGAAGATCATCGACAAGCACCTCCTCGACCAGGTGATCGCCGGCCTGGAACGCCTGTAGGACGGAAGGGACGCAACGTGGACCGGACATCGGTCAAGGTGGTCGTGGCCGGCGGCTTCGGCACCGGCAAGACGACGCTGGTGGCCTCGGTGAGTGAGATCCCACCGCTGACCACGGAGGAGATCCTGACCGAGGCGAGTCTCGGGGTGGACGACACCACGGGGGTGGAGGGCAAGACGACCACCACCGTGGCCCTGGACTTCGGGCGCATCACGATCAGCCCGGACGTGGTGCTCTATCTGTTCGGCACGCCGGGGCAGGACCGCTTCTGGTTCATGTGGGACGAGCTGGCCCAGGGCGCGGTCGGGGCCATCGTGCTGGTCGACACCCGGCGGCTCGACTCGAGCTTCCCCGCCGTCGACTACTTCGAGCGGCGGGGCATCCCGTTCATCACCGCGGTCAACCGGTTCTTCGGCGAGTGCGCGTACACCGAGGACGAGATCCGTGGGGCCCTGGAGCTCGACGAACGAGTGCCGCTCGTGTGGTGTGACGCGCGGGACCGCGAATCGGGCAAGCTCGCGCTCATCACACTGGTCCGGCACGCGATGGCGCGCCTGCGGGTCAGGGCCTGATCGGCTCGAGCCGCACCTTGAAGTGCCGCAGGATCGGCGGCGTGGAGACGATCCGGTAGCCGGTGATCCGCTCCGGGTCCTTGGCTATCCCGGCCAGCGTCTCCGCCACGTACTCGAAATGCTCCTGGCTGTAGACACGGCGGGGAATGGCCAGCCGGACCAGCTCGAAGGGCGCCGCGGTGACCAGCCGATGCTGCTCGTCCATCGTGCCGAGATAGAGCGAGCCCAGCTCGGCGCAGCGCACTCCCCCGTCCAGGTAGAGCTGACAGCCCAGCGAGTGACCGGGGAACTCGGCCGGCGACAGGTGCGGCAACAGGCGGCCCGCGTTGAGATAGAGCGCGTGCATGCCGGCCGGCTGCACGATGTCCACCCCGGCGTCGTTGATCCTGCGGGCCAGGTGGGCGGTGGCCGCGGCGCGGGCGCCGAGATAGGCCGGATCGACCACCTCGCGCAGCCCGACGGCCAGCCGTTCCAGGTCGTGACCGGCCAGTCCCCCGTACGTCGAGAAGCCCTCAGTGGCGATCAGGAGCGCCTCGCAGCGGGCGTACAGTCCGTCGTCCCGCAGGCCGAGGCACCCGCCGATGCTCGCCAGGCCGTCCTTCTTGAGGCTGATCACGCACCCGTCGGCCAGGTCGAAGGCCTGCCGGGCGATCGCGCGCGGCGTCCAGTCGGCGTAGCCGGGCTCGCGCTCGCGCACGTACCAGGCGTTCTCGGCGAAGCGTGCGGCGTCGAGGAAGAACGGGACGCCGTGCTCGCGGCACAGCGCGTGGACGGCGGCCAGATTGGCCATCGACACCGGCTGGGCGCCCAGTCCGTTGTTGGTGATGGTCATCAGCACCAGGCCGACCCGCCCGCCCTCGGGCCCGGCCAGCAGGCCGGAGAGCGCGGCCACGTCGATGTTGCCCTTGAACGGCTCGTGGCTGTCCAGGTCGAGCGCCTCGGGGCAGGGCAGGTCGCGGGCCTCGGCCCCGGCCAGCTCCACATTGGCGTGCGTGGTGTCGAAGTGGGTGTTGCTCACGCAGATCTGGCCCGGCCGCAGCAGGGTCGAGAACAGGATGCGCTCACCGGCCCGGCCCTGATGCACCGGCAGCACATGAGGAAAGCCGGTCAGGTCGGCCACCTCGTCCCGGAACCGGAACCAGGAGCGGGCGCCGGCGTACGACTCGTCGCCCACCGCGGCCGCTGCCTCCTGCGCGGCCGACGTGGCGCCGGTGCCGGAGTCGGAGAGCAGGTCGATGGTGATCTGGTCGGCCCGCAGGTTGAACGGATTGTAGCCGGCGGCGGCGAGGGCAGCGTTCCGCTCGGCGGGGCTGAGGAACGGGATGGGCTCGACCACCTTGATCCGGTACGGGGGCAGCGGCACGGTGACTCCTCACAGGTCAGGCGGCGGGGACCCACACCGAGCGGGGCGGGGTGACCTCGTACGCCTCGGCGGACAGATAGACCGTGACGCCCGGCCGCGGCGGGCCCAGACGCAGGGACACGTGCGCGATGAGCCCGACCCCGGCGCCGAGCGGGCGGCGGGACACCGCGGCGACGCACCGGTGCAGCAGCGCCGGGCTGAACCCGTGCCGGGCGATCAGGGCGGCGACCCGGTCGCGAGCCTGCAGGTCGTCGTCGACGTAGTCGCGGATCGGCACGTAGACGCTGTAGCCGACCGGCTGGGCGGCGCCGCCGGCGAGCGTGTAGCTGCCGACCAGGGGCCGGCGGTCGAACCGGCCGGGGCCGCCCGCGGCCCGGCAGAACTCGGCGACCTCGTCCGGCGCCACACCCGGCACGACGGCAGCGGCCCGGGCCACCTCGGCCGGGCCGGCGTCGTAGTGGCTGACGTAGAGCTTCACCCGGGCCTGCGGGCCGTCGTGCAGATCAAGGGCGAAGAAGGCGAGCCGGTCGCGGCGCCCCAGCTCGCCCGGGCGGATCGAACGGGCCAGCATCGTCCGGTACGAGTCGCGCAGCCCGATCGTGCTCAGCGCCTCCTCGACGAGCTCCGGCGCGCGACCGATTCCGGCCACCTCCGGGTTCAAGTAGACCTTGAACTCGGGGGCGCGGCCGTGCCGGAACACCAGCGAGCACCACAGGGCGAAACTGCCGCTCGGCCGGGCCGCGGTGAACAGGTCCGAGATGGCGTCGAGACGCGTGGTGGCCAGCCCGAACCGGGCCGCGTTGGCGGCCAGGAACGCGTGGGCGGCCCGGGCGTTGGAGCCCACGCCGGGCGTGATGCCCGGCACCTCGGCCAGGATGCGCAGAGCCGGGGGCTCGGCCTCGTTGAAGGCGACGGAGAACTCGACCGGCGAGTGGTCGTCGGCGATGTCCGACGGCCACGCCGGTGGCTCGGCCAGCGAGCGCGCGCCGTGCGGCCCGAGCAGTCCGGCCAGGAGGTCGAGGGGAACGGCCGGGTCGAGGTCGAGCACCCGGCACAGGGGATTGAGCTGCCCGGCCAGATGTTCCAGGACCGAGAAGTGGCGCATGGAGTTTTCCGTTCCGCGGCTGGGGGGAAGATCCGCTGCCCACCCATCGTGATCGGACAGTCACGGTAAGTCGAGTGAGATCCACATCACAAATGCATCCTGGATCGTCCGTGTCTCACCGTGGGTGACGTCCGATATGGATCTATCACCCGACGTCGGGCGAACGGCGGTTACTCGTCGCTACAGCCTGCGGAAACAGGAAAAAGCCTCATCTCAGGTGGGCGACCACCTGCTCCACGGTGGTCACGTCGGCGTACTTGGCGCTCAGGTCGAAGAGATTCGCCTGGTGCACCCCGGGGGCGCGGTCGCCGCAGGCGTCGGCCGCCACCACCGGACGGAAGCCGTGCTGCAGCGCGTCGGTGGCGCTGGCCCGCACGCAGCCCGAGGTCGAGACGCCGCCGATGATCGTGGTGTCGACGCCGCGGGCGGTCAGGGTGGCGGCCAGGGACGTCCCGAAGAAGGCCGACGCGTACTGCTTGGTCACCACCACCTCGCCCGGGGCGGGCGTCAGCTCGGGCACGAACTCGGCCGCGGGTGAGCCGTCGACCAGGGCGGCCAGGGCCGGCACCTTGCGCACGAACAGGCCGCCGTCGCTGAGGTCGGGCGAGAACCGGACGCGGGTGTGCAGCACCGGGATGCCGGCTTGGCGGGCGGCTGCGAGCAGGGCGGCGCACCCGTCAAGCGACTGCCGGGAGCCCAGGTCGAACGGGCTGCCCGGGGTGAAGTAGGCCCGCATCATGTCGATCAGGAGCAGGGCCGGGCGGCGCCCCCAGCCGAGGGCGCCGCCGAACGGGGTCTCGCTCACGCCCGCACCGGTTACCGTTCCCGAGCCGGAGCCGGAATCACGTCCACACCGGCTTCTTCGGGGCGGGCAGGCCGGTCTCCTCCTCGCAGTGGGCCAGGATCTCCTCCATCGAGCCGCCCATGTCGAAGACCGGCAATTCGCTGGGCCGCGCCTCGCGCATCGAGCTGCGCAACGCGTCGGTCGCCGGCTCGTCGACGCCGCCGTCGCCCGTCACCACCACGCCGTACGCCCGGGCGCCCTCGGCCGTGACCAGCCCGCGCCGAACCTCCTTGGCCACCAGCGCGGGGTCGCGCTCCAGCGGATCGCCCCACCCGCCGCCGCCCCAGGTGACGAAGTGCAGCACGTCGCCCGGTCGCACCGGCACGTCATGGCACTTGCTCGGCAGCACCTCGCGGGCGCCGCCGGCCCGGTCGATCCACTTCGTGCCGCGGGCGCCGGGCGCGCCGCCGTTGACGCCCCACGGGTACATCAGCCAGCGGTCGTCGTGGATGGCGATCGTGCCGGGCTCGAGGAAGCGGTAGGCCACGTCGACGCCGTTGCCGCCGCGGTGCAGGCCGGCGCCGCCGGTGTCGGCGATCGTCTCCCACTTCTCGATGCGCAGCGGGTAGTACGACTCCAGGAACTCGCACGGGATGTTCACGAAGCTCGGCCACAGGGAGTGACCGTCGGGCCCGTCACCGAGCGGCCGCCCCGGGATGCCGCCGAAGCCGATCGAATACAGCTGGAACCACTCCCCCTTGCGGTCGCCGCCGGAGTAGTTGCCGGAGTACATGAAGTGCGGCGACGACGAGAAGCCGGCCGCGTTGAGCAGCGCCGGGTTGGTCTGCCCGAGCAGCCCGCCGAACAGGTCGAAGACCCGCCCGATGCCGTGGTTGCGAGCGTTCAGCGCGGCCGGATGCTTCGGTTTCCAGTACGAGCCGTCCGGGATCGTCACATCGACCAGCGGATAGAACCCGTCGTTCCAGAGGATCTGCGGATCGGCCACGGTGATCATGTAGATCCCGAAGAACATCCGGGCCAGGTTCTCGTTCAGGTAGTAGTTGACCGGCCCGATCGCCTGCGGCGACGACCCGGTGAAGTCGAGGTGCACGCGTTCGCCGGTGCGGGTCAGGGACAACTTCAGCTCGTACGGGCCGTAGCCGACCCCGTCGTCGCAGATGTAATCGGTGAACGAGAGCGTCCGGCCCTCCTCGAACACCATCTGCAGCAGCGTCTTCATCGCGTCGTAGTTGCGCTGCAGCAGGGCGTCGAGCGCCGACACGTACGTCTCGACCCCGAACCGGGCACACATCTCCTGCACCCGGCGGGTGGCCGTGCGGCAGGCCGCGACCAGGCCGTTGAGGTCGGCCCGGTTCCAGTCGGGCACGCGCACCTGGTTGAGGATGATGCGCAGCGCGTCCTCGTTGAGCTTGCCGCCGTCGTACAGCTTGAAGGGCGGAATGACCACGCCCTCCTCATAGATGGTCTTGGCGTCGGTCGGCATCGAGGACGGCGTCTTGCCGCCGACGTCGGACATGTGCCCGAACATCGACGCCCAACCCACGACCCGGCCGCGGAAGAAGATCGGCATCACCACCAGCCAGTCGTTGGCGTGGCTGATCGCGGCGCCGCACGCGTACGGGTCGGAGGTGAGGAGCACATCGCCCTCTCCGATCTCGCCGGTGAAACCGGCCAGGAAGTCGGGGATGGAGAGGCCGAACTGGCCCACCACCATCTTTCCGGCCGGGTCGGCGATCAGCGGGAACTCGTCGTGCTGCTCGCGGATGCCGGGCGAGAGCGCCGTGCGGAACAACACCTCGTCCATCTCGTAGCGGGCGTTGCGCAAGCCGTTCTCGACCAGGTCGAGGGTGACCGGGTCGACGTCCTTCGTGGTCAGGGGCTCGGTGGTGGTCTCCACGATGGTCGCCATCTCAGGCCTCCTTGGCCGGGGTGATGAGCAGGCTGCCGCTGGGGTGGGTCGCGATGAACGCCATCTCAAGCCCCCTTGGCCGGGGTGATGAGCAGGCTGCCGCCGGCGTGCGTGGTGGCGATGTGGCCGGGGAGGACGAGAGTCGTCGAGTCCATCTCGGTGACGATGGCGGGGCCGCTGATCACGTCGCCGGCCCGCAGCTTGAGCCGGTCGTACAGGTCGGCCTCGACGAACTCGCCGCCGACGTAGATCCGGGTGCGGCCGGATCTCTCCGGCTCACCCTCGCCGGGGCCGAGCTGGACCGGCGCGACCTTCGGCCGTTCCCCGGTCACGGACGCCCGCGCGTTCACCAGCTCGTGATCGACCGGCAGGGTGAAGGAGAAGAGTCGCTCGTGCTCGGCGTCGAACTTGGCGGCCAGTCCCTTCGGGCCGTCGGCGAGCTCGAAGCTGACCGGCAACTCGTTGCCCTGCCCGACGAACCGGACGTCAGCCGAGTAGGTGATCGTCTGCCTGTCCCTCGCGATGCCTTGATCAGCCAGGCGCTGGGCCGCGGACTCGGCCAGCTCGCCGAAGATCGTCGCGAGCTCGGCGGCGGACAGGTCCCCGAGCTTGCGCAGAACGGTGCGGGCCGACTCGTCGCGGGCCGACGTCGTGGCGTCGCCGAGCGCGCACAGCACCCCAGGCGACGGCGGCACTATCACCGGCCAGGCGCCGGTCAGCTTGCCGAGGGCGTTGGCGTGCAACGGGCCGGCGCCGCCGAAGGCCACGAGCGCGAAGTCGCGCGGGTCGAAACCCTGCTGCACGCTGACCAGGCGGAGGCCGCCGAGCATGTTCTCGTTGACGATGTCGATGATTCCGGCCGCGGCCGCCTCGGCACTCTCCAGGCCCATGGCGTCGGCGATGGTCTGCACGGCCGCGCGCGACGCCTCGCGGTCCAGGCTGATCTCGCCGCCCGCGAGCGTGCTGGGCAGGTAGCCGAGCACCACGTTGGCGTCGGTGACTGTCGGTTCCGTGCCGCCTTTGCCGTACGCGGCGGGGCCGGGCTCGGCGCCCGCCGACTGCGGCCCGACGCGGAGCGCACGGGTCAGCTGCGGGACGTGCGCGATCGAACCGCCGCCGGCGCCGACTGTTCGAACGTCGACCGCCGATGCTCGTACGCTCAGATCGCCGACTTTCGTCTCGCGGCCGATGCGCGCTTGACCGTTCTGCACGAGGGCGACGTCGGTCGACGTTCCGCCCATGTCAAAAGTGAGCAGTTCGGTGTGGCCGGACTGCTCGGCCACCCACACCGCGCCGGCTACTCCCCCGGCCGGCCCGGACAGCAGCATCGTCACCGGTGCCGCGATCGCCGCGGCCGCCCCGGACAGGCCGCCGTCGCTGCGCAGGATGGACAGTTCGGCCGGCACGCCCTCAGCGGTCAGCTGGGCCGACAGGTTCGCGACATACTTCGCCACCTGCGGCTGCACATATCCGTTCGCGACCGTGGTGAGCGCTCGCTCGTACTCGCGCATCTCGGGCAGCACGACGCTCGACAGCGACACCTCGATGCCGGGCAGTTCCTCGGCCGCCAGTTGAGCGATGCGCCGCTCGTGGGCGTCATTGGCGAACGCGTTGATGAGCGATACGGCCAACGCCTCGACGCCGTTCGCGCGCAACTCGCGCAGCGCCGCGCGGGTGGCTTCCTCGTCCAGTTCGCGCACGACCGTGCCGTCGCTGCCCATCCGCTCGGGCACCTCGACGGTGTTCTCCAGCGCCGCCAGCGGTTCCGGCTTGGGCCAGATGATCCACCCGGCCAGCCCGCCCGGCACGAACGAGCGGGCGATCTGCAGCACCTGCCGGAAACCCTGGGTGGTGACCAGGCCGACCGTCGCGCCCTTGCCCTCCAGGATCGCGTTCGTGGCCACGGTCGTGCCGTGCAGGACGTTGGCCACCGCGGCCCGGTCGATGCCGGCCTCGGCGCACACCTTGTCGATACCGTTCAGGACGCCCACGGACTGATCGCTCGGCGTCGAGGCGGTCTTGGCCCGCCAGGTAGCTCCGGAATCCTCGTCGACCAGCAGCACGTCGGTGAACGTGCCGCCCACATCCACACCGAGCCGATATGACATCGCTCTCCCTAGATAATCTTCGCTGTGCGCAGGCGCGCGCGCTCCGTTTCGTCCAGGCCCAGAAGGCCGCCGTACACCTCGTCGTTGTGCTCGCCCAGCGCCGGTCCGGCGGTACGCACCGAGCCGGGCGTGGCGGACAGCTTCGGGGTCGCGTTCTGCATCGGCAGTTCGCCGAAGTCGGGGTGGGGCACTCGCACGATCGCCTCACGGGCCGCGAAATGCGGGTCGTCGAACATGTCGCGGGCACGGAAGATCCGGCCGGCCGGCACACCGTTCTCGTGCAGCACGGCCAGCAGCGCCTCGGCCTCGACGGTCGACGTCCATTCGGCGATCAGCGTGTCCAGCTCGGCCATGGCGGCGCCGCGAGCCCCGTGCGTGGCGTAGCGCGGATCCTGAGCCAGCTCGGGCTTCCCCATCGCGGTGGCCAGCCGGCCGAACACCGTGTCCTGGTTGGCGGCGATCAGGACCAGGTCGCCGTCGCCGGTCGGATAGACGTTGCTGGGCGAGACGTTGGGCAGCGTGGCGCCGGTGCGCTCACGCTGGTAGCCGGCGACCGCCCACTCGGGCAGCAGCGATTCCATCATGGCCAGCACCGCCTCGTAGATCGCCGAGTCGACCACCTGGCCGCGGCCCGTGTTCGTGCGGGCGTGCACGGCGACGAGGGTGCCGAGGCACGCGTACGTGGCGGCGAGCGAGTCGCCGAGGGAGATGCCCGCGCGTACCGGTGGACCGTCGGGCTCCCCCATCACGTACCGGATGCCGCCCATGGCCTCGCCGATCGAGCCGAACCCGGCCCGGCTCGAGTAGGGCCCGCTCTGCCCGTAGCCGGTGACCCGGGTGATGATCAGCCCCGGGTTGGTCTGCCACAGCGTCTCGGGCGCCATGCCCCAGCGCTCGAGGGTGCCCGGCCGGAAGTTCTCGACCACGACGTCAGCCGTGTCGATCAGCTGCCGGATCAGGGCCTGGCCTTCCTCCGTACGCAGATCGCAGGTGACCGACTTCTTGTTGCGCGCCACCACCGGCCACCACAGCGACTTGCCGTGCGGCTTCTCCCGGCCCCACTGACGCATCGGATCGCCGCGGCCCGGGTCCTCGACCTTGATCACCTCGGCCCCGAAGTCCCCCAGGAGCTGCCCGCAGAAGGGACCGGCCAGCAGTTGCCCGAACTCGACCACCCGCAGATCACCCAGCGGCCCGCTCATGCCCGTCCCCCGATCATCGTGGCGCGGGCGTTGTAGAGGTGGGCCCGCATGATCGCCTCGGCCCACTCCCCGGCGCCGGCCCGCGCGGCGGCAACCATCTCGACGTGGTGGTGCAGGCTGCGCTGCAGCGCGTCCGGCGCGTAGTCGTGGAAGTTCCGGGTGACCACGGCCGCGTGCGTGACGCCGCGCAGCGCTCCGGCCAGCGGCGGCGATCCGGCGGCGTCGATGAACAGGCCGTGGAACCGCCGGTTGAGCTCGACGATGGCGCCCAGGTTCTGGTGCCGCCCCGGCTTCCCGGTCCGCAGCATCGCGGCCGCGAGATCGTCCAGCTCGTCCAGTTGCTCCGGCCCGAGATTCGGCACGGCCTGGCGTACGGCGTAGGGCTCGAGCCGCAACCGGAGCTCGAAGATCTCGCGCAGGGGCTCGGCCGACCACGTCGCGACCCGCGCCCCCCGGTTGGGCTGGATCTCGACCAGCCCCTCGGCGGCGAGCCGGGACAGCGCCTCGCGGATCGGCGTGCGGCTGACCGAGAGCCGCCCGGCCAGATCGGCCTCGCCGAGCCGGGTGCCGGACGGTATGGCCCCCGAGAGAATCTCCTCCCGCAGGGACTGCGCCGCCTGTTCCGCCGCTGGTAGCACCTGGCCTCCTCACCGCTCGGTTGCATGCAATCCTTGCCATGATCACGGTGTTTCCGCAAGAGTGAGGCCATGGAAACGTCGGGTTGTATGCAATGACCGTTTCGATCGTCGAAGTCTCACCCCGCGACGGGCTCCAGAACGAGGCCGCGCTCGTATCCACGGCCGACAAGCTGGCACTGATCGGCACGCTCGTGTCCAGCGGCGTCCGCCGCATCGAGGCGGTCAGCTTCGCCCACCCGAAACGCGTCCCGCAGATGGCCGACGCCGAGGCCGTCGCGGCCGGCCTCCCCCGCGGCGACGTGTCGTGGATCGGCCTGGTGCTCAACGAGAAGGGCCTCGACCGGGCCATAGCCGCCGGCCTGGACGAGATCAACGTCGTGGTCGTCGCGACCGACACGTTCAGCCGGCGCAACCAGGGCGTCCCCACCGCGGAGGCGATCGCGGCCTGGTCCCGCATCGCCACCCGGGCCCGCGCGGCCGGCCTGCGCACCACGGTGACGGTCGCGGCCGCCTTCGGCTGCCCGTTCGAGGGCGAGGTCCCCGAGGCCCGGGTGCGCTCGGTGATCGAGCAGTGCGCCGCCGCCGCCCCCGACGAACTGGCCATCGCCGACACGATCGGCGTCGGCGTGCCGGCCCAGGTCCGGGCCCTGCACGCCGTGGCCGACCTCGGCATCCCGCTGCGCTGGCACTTCCACAACACCCGGAACACGGGCTACGCCAACGCCCTGGCCGCCGCCGAGCTGACCGGCTCGCTGCCGGTGGCCCTCGACAGCAGCGCGGGCGGTATCGGGGGGTGCCCGTTCGCGCCCGACGCGACCGGCAACATTGCCACCGAGGACCTGCTGTATCTGTTGCACCGCAACGGTTTCAACACCGGGATCGACGTCGAGCCGTTGCTGCCGCTGGGCGCCCGCCTGGGCGAACTGCTGGGCCACCAGGTGCCGGGCCAGCTGGCCCGGGCCGGCCTCTTCCCCGCCTGAACGGCCGAGCGGCCAGCAGCAGACCCGGGCGTCCGCGGCCGTTCTGAAGATCTCGCGGTTGGCTGCGCCGCTACTTCTGCACCTTGTATCGCGCGTGGGTGGCGAACGGCGAGCTGTAGACCTTGACCACCTCCAGGTCCATGTCGCGGTCGAAGCCCTCGAACAGCCGCTTACCAGCCCCGAGAATCACCGGCGCCGTCGAGATGACCAGCTCATCGACCTTCCCCGCCAGCAACGCCTGCCGGATGACGTCAGCGCCGCCCCCGATGGAGACATCACTACCGTTCGCCGCCTCGGCCGCCTGGCTGAGCGCCGTGTCGAGATCCTGGACGAACCGGAACCCGGACTCCGCCGCAGGCTGATCCGCGACCCGGTGGGTGAGAACGAACAGCGGGCCGGGGAAAGGGTTGGTCCCGCCCCACGCGCCTGCAGCGTCGTACATGCCCCGACCGACAACACCGGATCCGATCGTCGAGACTATCTCTTCGTAGAACTGCTTGTCGGGACCGTGCATGGCGAAGTCGTGGCCACCCTCGTACGTCCACGGACCGCCCATCACCCAGTAGTGCAGCCGTTCACCACCCCGGCCCAGCCCGTACTGCGGCCCGTCGTCGGGGCCGGTGACATAGCCGTCGACCGACGTGGTGATGGCTGCAATGACCTTGCCCATGGTCTTCTCCTCTGTCCGGTGTCACCACAAGAGACCGGGCGCGAGGCCCGAACTCATCGCTGACACGGCCCTGCTTCATGTGGTCTCGCAGGAACCCGGCCGGCTCCGGCCGATCGGTAGCGTCGAGCGCGTCCGGCAGCGCGAACAGCTGGTCGCGGAGTTCCAGGCCGGCGCTTCCTTGCGGTTGACGCCCTCGGTGACTCTGGACGCATGACTCAGGTGGTCCTCGCATTTCTGTCGGTGACTGGCGCTCTGGTCGGTGTGATGCTGGGCTCGTTGCTCAACGCCCGGGTACAGCGCGCTTCTTGGCAGCACCAGGAGAACACGACGTCGATACGGGAGCGGCGCGCGACGTACGCCGCCTTCGTCGCCGCCTGTCGGGAGTGGCGAGCGACGGTTCTGGGGCCGGATGTGCAAATCATCCCGGCGTCCTCGGTCTCCCGCCAACCGCATGCCGACGGCGGCCCGGCACGCACCCAGGTCGTCCGGTACCGAGCCGAGATCGGCCTGATCGCGCACACGACGGCGACAGTCCAAGCCGCTGCCGCCCTCATGCTTGCGGTGGGAAGGCTTTCCGAGGCGAGGGCCGGTCACGAGGCCGGCCAGGTTCCCGAACCCTTCGTCCAGGCATGCCGAGACGCGGAGCGCGAATTCAATCGGGTCGCACGGGCAGAACTACGCAGCCCGGAAATCGATTTGAAGACTCCCACCACTCTCCCGACGACCGCCGCGCCCCGGGAAACACAAGAGACGAGGTGATCGAGTCATCCGCCCGTGAAACGCAGCGATCGTCAGCGCCGAAGCTGTCGGCGGGGCGGCTCCGGGCACAAGAAAGGGCGCCCACTCGGAAGTGGGACACCCTTTCCGCACTGCCTGCCGGGTAAGGCTAGAACCAGATTTTTCGACCACCGACCGGACGGCCGACGGCGCCGAGGATCCACAGCACAGCACCGATCACGAGGAGAATGATTCCGATCGTGTAAAGAATCGACACCTTCAGGAAGATGCCCAACAGCAGGAGGATGAGCCCTACGATCAACATGACTTGTGCTCCGTTCGGCGGCGGGCATCTCCCGCCGGGCAACCGTGTACCCCGCACGTCAAGAAGCTAATCTGATCGATGGTTGACCCCGGTGCCTGGCCGATCCGACCAGGCCACTCCGGACAGCGGCCTCGAGCCCGCGACGCAGCCACATCCTGAGCTGCCCACGTGCCAGACGCACCACGACCAAGGTGGGCGTCGTTCCCGGTCATGGTTCCGGCAGTCCCCGATCGAGGCGGAGCCCACGCACCACGCCCATGCCGCACAGACGGCCGGGTAGTTACGGAGCCGGTGCGGAGGCGGGCGGGTGGCTGGAGCTGTTGTACCTGTTCTTGGCCGCGACCACGGCTGCCTGGAGGTGTTCGGGGGCGACACCGTGGACGTTCAGGGGCGGGTGCAGGCGCCGGACGAGGCCGGCCTCGACGGGGGTCGGCTCCGGGTCCTCGGCCCAGGTCAAGCGGAGGTTGGCGTGCATCCACGCGGTGAGCCGGGCCTCGTCCGCCGGGACCAGGACGACCCGATCGGTCCAGGTCGTGCGGTAGCCCTCGGAGACGAGCAGGCCGGCCAGCGTGCGGCGCAGCGTGGAACTGCCCGACCGCCTCAGGTGGTTGCGCAGGATCCGGCCCCGCAGGTTGGTGGCTCGGCCCACGTAGAGCAGCCGCAGCGCCGGGTTGTTCGCGTTCGGCGGTCCGGGCAGATCGGGGAGGACCGAAGGCGCGGCCCACCACGCATAGACGCCGCTGCCCCGGCTGAGTCTCTTGCCGGCGGCGTCGAGGCCGACCGGCGGGCCGGACAGCAGCCGCAGGGCGTCCTCGGTTCGTTCCTCGTCGGTCAGAAGATCGTCGGGGTGTATTCCGGAAGTGGTCATCGGAGGCCATGCTAACCCGGTGCCGGGGTGTCGTTTCTGTCCAAGACGGGGGCGTGACGGTCTTCTAGCGTGGGGCCATGCGCGAAATCGTATACACGGCATTCACCTCGCTCGACGGCGTTGTCGACTCGCCCGGAGGCCCGGTCGAGGGACACCGCAGCGGCGGCTGGACGTTCCAGGACATCGAGTTCCTGCCCGAGGCGTACGCCCTCAAGGGTGAGGAGCTCGAGGAGACCTCGGCGCTGATGTTCGGTCGCGCCAGCTACCAGGCGTTCGCGCCGGTCTGGCCCGACTCGGCCGACCACGCCGGCTACAAGGACCTGCCCAAGTACGTGGTCTCGACGACGCTCGCCGAGGCCGACCTCACCGAGGGCTGGGGCGAGACGACGATCCTGCGGTCGACCGACGAGGTCGCCGAGCTCAGGAAGGGAGAGGGTGGCGCCATCTTCATCCACGGCAGCGCCGAGCTGGCCCGGCGCCTGTCCGAGGCCGGCCTGATCGACCGCTACCACCTGCTGATGTACCCGGTGCTGCTCGGGGCGGGCAAGAGCCTGTTCAGCCGGGCCGACAACGACAAGCGGCTGCTGACGCTGCGGGCCTCCGAGGCGTACCCGAACGGCATTCTCAAGCTGATCTACGACGTCGGCTGAGCCAGGTCCAGGGCGATCGCCCCCGGGGCGCCGTCGCGCAGTTGCCGCGGCGTGCGCCCGACGTACCGGCGCAGCGCGCGGGCCAGGTGCGGCTCGTCGAAGTAGCCGAGCCCGGTCACGACATCGGCCACCGGCTTGCCCCGGGACAGCAGCGCCGAAGCCTCGCGGGCGCGCTCGATCTGCCGGACGGCGCCCTGGGCGAGCCCGGTCGCCGTCCGGAACCGGCGTTCGAGGGTGCGCGGGGTGACCTCGGGCCGTCCGCCGCGGCGGACCTCGGCCACCAGCGGGTCGCGGACCAGGGCGCCGGACCGGACCAGGCGGTCGACCAGGGCTTCGGCGTCGTCGGGGCCGGGGGTCTCCCAGCGGTCGCCGGCCAGCCGGAAGAAACGGTGGGTGGCGCCGGGCAGCTCGAGCCCGGCGTCGACCAGGGACGGCGTGGGCACGGCGGCCAACGAGACGCCCACGGCCAGCTCGATGCCGACGAAGGCCGCCCCTTCCGGCACCGGGGCCGTGCCGGCGGCGGTCTCGGGGCCGGTCACACCGGCGTACGCCCGGCCGTCCTGCCGCCAGAACACCAGGCCCACGCTGACCCCGGCCACCGAGGTCATCTCGGTGACCCGCTCACTGGTGCAGCTCCAGACCTCGCTGACCCACGACGAATCCGACCCGCGAGTCTCGAACCGCAGCTGCATCACCCAGACGGTACCGGCGACCGATGGATTCCGCCGTAAATCAGTAGCGGCGTCCCGGCTGTCGTGCCACGGTGAGGGACGTATCAGAGGCCAGCGAACAGGAGTAAGCAATGCGAGCAGCTTCCACGCTCCGGACCCTTTTCCGTCCCACCGTGGAGTTGCGCCTTGGCATTGTTGAATCTCGGGATCGTCGCCCATGTTGACGCCGGCAAGACCAGCCTGACCGAGCGGCTGCTGTACGAGGCCGGGGCGGTGTCGCGCCCCGGCAGTGTCGACGCCGGCACGACCCGCACCGACTCGATGGAGCTGGAACGGCAGCGCGGCATCACCATCCGGGCCGCCGTCACGTCCCTGCGCCTCGGTGACCTCACCGTCAACCTGCTCGACACGCCCGGCCACCCGGACTTCATCGCGGAGGTCGAGCGGTCGCTGGCCGTGCTCGACGCCGCCGTCCTGGTCGTCTCGGGTGTCGAAGGCGTGCAGCCGCAGACCGTGGCCATCTGGCGGGCGCTGCGCCGGATCGGCGTGCCCACCATGGTCTTCGTCAACAAGGTGGACCGCCGCGGCGCCGATACGGAGCGGGTGGTCGGCCAGGTGCGCCGGCGGCTCGGCGCCCGGCTGGTCGTGCTGACCTCCGTCACCGGTCAGGGCACGCGCGAGGCCCGGGTGCGAGCCCTCGGGTTCGACGCCGAAACGGTGGTGGCGGCGGTGGCCGACGCCGACGACGCCGTGGCGGAACGGTGGCTGACCGGCGAAGCGGTGCGCGCCCGCGACGTGCGACGCTCGCTCCGGAGGAACGGGCTCACCCCGCTGGTGTACGGCTCCGCTATCACCGGAGCGGGCGTGCCGCAGCTGTGCCACTTCCTGTCCGACCTGCTGCCGCGCTCGGCCGAGCGGGACGGTCCGCCGGCCGGCACGGTCTTCGCCGTCGACCGCGACGGGCACGGCCGGCGGGCCTGGCTGCGGCTGTGGTCGGGGAGTCTTCGCGTACGGGACAAGGTGCAGTTCGCCGAGGGCCGCCCGCAGACCGTGACCGAGATCGCCGTGAGCGAGCCCGACGGCGTCCTGGTGCGCCCGTCGGCGTCGGCCGGACAGATCGCCGCCGTCCGCGGCGTGTCGGCCCGGATCGGTCAGCACGTGGGTGACCCGCCGCGGCGCGACCTGTACCGCTTTCCCCCGCCGACCCGGCAGGCGCTGGTCGAACCCGTCGATCCCGCGCAGCGCCTGGCCCTGTTCGCCGGTCTGGCCCAGCTGGCCGACGAGGACCCGCTGGTCGACCTGCGGCTCGACGAGCAGCAGGGCGAGGCCGTGATCCGCCTGCACGGCGAGGTGCAGAAGGAGGTGATCGCCGCCCTGCTGGCCGACCGGTACGGCGTGAAGGTGCGCTTCTCGGGCACGCTGACCGCCTGCATCGAACGGGTGACCGGCACCGGCACGGCCGAGGACCGCATCAAGGAACGCGGGAACCCCTACCTGGCCGGCGTGGGCCTGCGCCTCGAAGCGGCCACGGTCGGGCACGGCGTCGAGTTCCGGCCCGGCATCGAACCCGGTCGCCTGCCCCCGGCCTTCGTGGCGGCCACCGAGGAGGGGGTGCGGGCCGCCCTCCGGCAGGGCCGCAACGGCTGGCCGGTCACCGACTGCACGGTCACCATGACGTCGTCGCAGTACTGGCCGCGGCAGAGCCGGCCGCACCAGAAGTTCGACAAGTCGATCTCGAGCGTGGCCGCCGACTTCCGCCACCTGGCCCAGGTGGTGGTGACCGCGGCGCTGCGCCGGGCCGGCACCCGCGTCTGCCAGCCGGTCGAACGCTTCGACGTCAACCTGCCGCCGCACACGTTCGACGCGGTGACGGCCCTGCTCGGCCGGGCCGGGGCGGTCATCGACGACACCGCCGCCACCGGCGAGTACCTCGAGGTGAGCGGCACCCTGCCGTCGGCGCGGATCCCGCAGGTGGTGGCGGCACTGCCCGACCTGACCGGCGGCGAGGCCGTCCTGACCACCCACTTCGACCACTACGCGCCGGTCACCGGCGAGGCCCCGCCCACCCTGCCCCGGCGCGGGCCCGACCCGGCCGACCGCGACGAGTGGTTCCGGGCCGTCCCACGGTGATCAGTCCGCTGTTCTTCCCACGTCGGCCCGGGGCAGCCGACGCATCGTGATCCATCTATCATCCAGGCGACCACGACCGCGACGGTCGTCGATGAGAGGGTGGACCCGCTTGCGTAAGACATCAATTCTGGCCGGGTTGTCGGCCGCCGTGCTGACCGGTGTGCTCGCGGGGAGCATTCCGGCGTACGGCGTCGTCGACGGCGCGGAGGTGGCCGACGGGACGTACGGCTTCGTCGCGCACCTGGCGATCGGCGCCCCGGGCGTCGGCCGCGCCTGCACCGGCGCCCTGATCGACCCGCAGTGGGTGATCACGGCGGCCGCCTGCTTCGGGCAGCCCACTGCGGGCAAGCCGACCGAGGCCACCACGGTGACCCTGAGCCGGGCCGATCTGACCGGCGCCGCGGGGCAGGTGCGCACCGCGACCCGGCTCGTGCCGCACCCCGACCGCGACGTGGTGCTGGTGAAGCTCAACCAGCCGACCACCATCGCCCCGGTCGCCCTCGGCACCACCGCGCCCGCCGAGGGCGAAGTGCTGCGGCTCGCCGGCTACGGGCGGACAGCGACCCGCTGGGTGCCGGACCGCCTGCACACCGCGCAGTTCTCGGTGGGTGCGGTCGGCACCGCGCTGCTCGACGTGACCGGCGTCGAACCCGGCCAGCCGAGCCTGTGCAAGGGCGACGCCGGCGGGCCCGCCCTGCGCGAGTCCGGCGGAACCGTGCAGCTGGTCGCCCTCAACCACGCCTCGTGGCAGGGCGGCTGCTTCGGTTCCGACGAGACCCGCCGCGGCGCCACCGAGACCCGGATCGACGACCTGGCCGGCTGGATCCGCGACGTCGCGCCCGGCGGCCTGGCCCAGGACCACCGCGACGACGTCACGCTGGTCTACGGCTACGCCACCGGCGCGGCCGGCCCGTTCACCTTCACCACGGCGGCCAACGGCGCGATGACCGCCCGCGGCGGCTTCAAGAGCGCGGACGGCGCCTACAACGTCGCCAGGATGAAGGTGCTGCGCGGCGACTTCAACGGCGACGACATCGTCGACCAGGCCATCCTGAACAGCGCGGCCGACGGCACGCTCAGCCTCGACACGTTCCTGGCCGGACCGGGCGGCACGTACTCCGGCGCGCTGCGCTCGTGGACCAGCAACAGGTTCGGCTCGTACGACCAGATGCTGCTGACCAGCGGTGACTTCAACGGCGACGGCCGTACGGACATCGCGAGCTTCTACAACTACGCCGACAAGTCGGTCGGGCTGTTCACCTGGCTCGCGCGCGCCGACGGCACCTTCGGCACCCCGACCGGCAGCTGGCGGACCGCGGCCAGCCCGGTATGGGGCGAGATCGCCCGCATGCAGATCTTCAGCGGCGACTTCGACGGCGACGGCCGTACGGACATCGGCTCGTTCTACAAGTACGCCGACAACAGCGTCGGCCTGCTGAGCTGGACGGCCAACCCGTCCGGCGGTTTCGCCGCGCCGGTTCGCGGCTGGCACGTGCCGGCCACGCCGTACTGGGGCGACCCGAAGCGGATGACGATCGCGGCCGGCGACTTCAACGGCGACGGCCGGGGCGACGTGGCCGGCTTCTACGGCTACGCGGACGGCCGGCTGTCGATGCTGACGTTCACCGCCAAGGCCGACGGTGGCTTCAACAACGCGTTCAGCTCGTGGAAGTCGACCACCTCGTCGTGGGGCTCGTGGGAGCGGACGCGGTTCACCGCGGGCGACTTCAACGGCGACGGCCGCGACGACCTGGCCGCGTTGTACGGCTACTCCGACGGCAGCATCGGCCTGCACACGCTGATCGCCAACGAGCAGGGCGGCTTCGCCGCCCCGGTCGGCTCGTACAGCTCGGCGGGGTTCGGCTCGTACGACCGGATCCACCTCAGCGAGGACCAGAAGTGATCCCGCGGGCGCGGCCGGCCGTCGCCGGTCGCGCCCGCGGCTACGCTTGCGGCTGAACACCGGCCGACGGGTATCGGCCGGGGCCGGGCTTGTTCTACGGTCGGGCCATGGCCGACAAACCGCGGCGATCCCGGCCGCTGCTGCGCACCCTAGTCGGTGACGTGCTGCGCCGGCGCCGGCTCGAGCAGCGGCGCACGCTGGCCGAGGTGGCCCGCGAGGCCAGTGTCTCCGTGCAATACCTGTCCGAGGTCGAGCGCGGCCGCAAGGAGCCGAGCTCCGAGATCCTGGCCGTCGTCTGCGACTCGCTGCGGATCGACCTGGCCGACCTGCTGGCCGAGGTGGGGCGTGATCTCGCCGTCGACCACGCCCCGGTCCTCCGCCTCGACCAGGCCCGCCTGCGCCGCGCGCAGGCCCCTCAACGTTCGGGCGACGTCTTCCTGCTGGCCGCCTAAGCCGCGTCCAGCCGATAGGCGCGGGCCTCGCGCCGCGTGATCACCCGGTCGGCCAGGCCGTAGGCGACCGCCTCGGACGCGCGCAGGGCCATGCTGCGGTCGGTGTCGGCCCTGATCTTGGCGAGGGGATGGCCGGTGTGCTCGGCCAGGATCTGGTCCATCTCGGCCCGCACCTTGGCCACCTCCTTGGCCTCCACGGCCAGGTCGGGCAGGGTGCCCCGGGCCTGGCTGGACGGCTGGTGCAGGGTGACCCGGGCGTGCGGCAGCACCGAGCGTTTGCCCGGGGTGCCCGCCGCGAGCAGGGCGGCGGCGGCCGAGGCGGCCTGCCCGACACAGATGGTGGCGATGTCACAGCGTACGAAATGCATGGTGTCGTAGATCGCGGTCAGCGCGCTGAAGGAGCCGCCGGGTGAGTTGATGTAGAGCCCGATCTCCTGCTCGCCGGACGATTCCAGGTGGATCAGCTGGGCGATGACCACATTGGCCACACCGTCGTCGATCTCGGTGCCGAGGAAGATGATCCGGTCGGACAACAGCCGGGAGTAGATGTCGAAGGCGCGCTCCCCGTTCGGCGTCTTCTCGACCACGGTCGGAATCGTGTACTGGCTCATGCGCTCAGTCCCATCGGCTGGCGGGCCATCTCGGGGCGCACGTCGTCCACACTGTCGAGGATGTGGTCGATGAGCCCGTACGCCAGCGCCTCGCCGGCGGTGAACCAGCGGTCGCGCCGGCTGTCCCGTTCGACCGTCTCGATCGGCTGCCCGGTGTGCTCGGACGTCAGCCGCAGCAACGTCTGGCCGAGCCGCTCGAGCTGGTTGGCGTAGATCTCGACGTCGGCCGCGGTTCCGCCGAACCCGGCTGAGCCCTGGTGCATCAGCACCTGGGCGTGCGGCAGCGCGAATCGCTTGCCCGGCGTGCCCGCGGTGAGCAGGAACTGCCCCATGCTGCCGGCGAGCCCGAGAGCCAGCGTGCTGACGTCGTTGGGGATCAGCCGCATGGTGTCGTAGATGGCCAGGCCGGCGGTGACCGACCCGCCCGGCGAGTTGATGTAGAGGCTGATCACGCCGCGCGGATCCTCGGCCGACAGGAGCAGCAGTTGGCCGCACAGCCGGTTGGCGATCTGGTCGTCGACCTCGGCGCCGAGCACGATGATGCGCTGGTGCAGCAGCCGGGCGGCCACCTGGTCGTCGATGGACCCCGCACTCCAGGGGGTCGCCGCAGTGGCTAGTTGCATGGGAGTCTCCTTCAGTCGGCTTCCACCATCGGGCGGGCCGGGCCACGGGCCAAGCGGATCTGCTGTCAGCAGATGCCGGGCGGGGAGGATCAACGCATGACTGTCCACCTCCGGGGGCCGTCGGCGGTCGCCGAGCGGCGAGGTGACGGGCCACTGGACCATCTGCGCACGATGATCCGGGCGCTGCCGGTGCCCACGGCGCCGATGACCTTCCCGAGCCGGGAGGCGGCGCTCGGCCTGGCCCTGATGGACCTGTCGTTCCGGCTCGACCACCTGCCCCGGCTCTCGGAGCACCTGACGCTGATGGACCGCGGGCACATGAGCCGGACGATCAGTGTCGACGTCGACGTCGATGTCATCTCGGGCCGGCTGCGCGAGACGCTCCAGGTGCCCGGCGACACGGCGCTGTGGGTGCCCGTCTCCCGCTACAGCCGCACCGACCTGGCCCCGGTGGTCATCCGCGACTCGAACGGCGAGGTCGTGCCGCGGCTCTCGCACCGCGACGCCAACCGGGTCACCGCGGCCGCCTTCGTGAAGCTGCTGTTCATGCTGATCAACGCGCACGACGACGTCTCGGCGCCGGCCACCCCGATCCACCAGTTGCGGCACACCCACCAGCGGTCGCGCTGGCTGATCGAGGCGGCCATCACCGAGCTGATCATGGTGGGGGCGCCGGCCGGGCAGCGGCTGCACACCCCGCTGGATCACGCGGCCGGGCTGCAGGGTTCCCACCCCGTACGCGACCTGGCCCTGACCGGTCTGGAGGCGCTCTTCCCCACCGGGGAGGGCGATCTGGTGCCGTTCGCCCGGCTGCTGCAGCTGGCCGTCCGGCAGTACATCCTCGTCGCGCAGCTCGGCCTGGACCGGCCCCGCCGCTTCCTGACCTGGGAGGCCCCGCTGCTGCCGGCGCAGCGCCACCCGGCCCGGTGGCCGAACCTGGCCAAGAATGTGCTGCCGGTGAACCGCGAGTTCGTCGTCGAGTACGAGACCGAGATCCCGCGCTCGGTCAAGGCGTACCACCTGACCCTCGAGACCCGGCAGGAGATCAGCGTCCGCCGGTTCCTGATGTCCAGCGACGTCGACGCGGAGTTCGTCGAGGTGCTGGCTCAGGACCTGGAGTCGGTGGCCCGGCGGGCCGACCGGCTGGGCAGCCACCACAAGCTGCTCGAACTCGAGATGCAGGGCATCGCGTCACGGCTGGCCGAGCTGGGCCGCCGGCGCCTGGTCGACCTGGCCGGCTACGAGGCCTATCTGGCCCGGCTGCCGATCCCGGTCGGGCCCGGCTCGTCGCCTCCGCCGGTGCGGCTGACCGCCGAGCGGGTTCTGCGGGAGTTGAGCGCCGGCAACTGCTCGCTCGACGTGCTGGCCGCGTTCTGCGCGCACTACGCGGCCGACGGCCTTCAGCATCTGGCGAAGAGCGGGCTGCCCGGCCCGGCCCTGCGCAACATCGCCGCCGGGCTGCGGGCCACGCAGGTGGGCCGGGACGTCACCTGCGACAACGACCCCCGCGAGCACGGCGCCCACGCGCACTGGCGCCGCCCGTCGGTCGAGCTCAGCCCGCAGTCCACCGAGCCGGTGCGGGTCTTCGCGTTCATGACCCTGGCCGACGAGGCGCCGGCTCTGATCGAGAGCATCACCCGCATGGTGGCCGGCCTGGCCCTGGTCGTGCTGGGGATCGGGACGCTGCTGTCGGGCGGGATCAGCTGGCTGTACTCGTCCGAGATACCCGAGGGCTTCGTGCCCGACCAGGCCGACGCCGTCGTCGCCGTCCTGCTGCTGGTGCCCGGCCTGCTGCTGGCCCGGCTCGACCTGCCGAGCACGAAATCGGTGCTCGGTCAGCTGCACAAGTTCCAGCGGACGCTGGCCGCCGCCTCGGTCGTCGTGACCACGGCCCTGGCCATCGTGGTCGGCACGGTCGACTCCGACCGCGAGATGACCCGGCTGTTCCAGCTCGCGCTGGCCGTCCTGATCGTCATCCTGCTCTGCTGCCTGAGCGAGTTCTACGCCCGGCGGCAGCACCGCAGCAGTTCGGTGCCGCGGTCCGCGCGCGTGCCGCGCTGGCTGCGCGACGCCCGGCGGGCAACCCGGGCCACCGTCGAGCCGGACGACTTCTTCGACGCCCGTGGTGAGGTGTGAGGTGACCCGGCCGACGAACTCCACCAAGTCGTCCGAGCTGGCCCGGATAGCGGCCGAGGCGGCCGGCACCCATTTCTCGTCGGTGCAGTTCACGCTGACCCACGGCCCGGCCAACGGCTCGCTGCCCACGCCGATCATCGACCCCGACAAGGAGGACCCGAACGGCTGGCCGACCGACTTCTGCCACTTCTCGGTGGCCGGCCTGTCGATGTCGATGTCGACCTGGCCCTCGGCGATGTCGGCGTTCAGCGGCCGGGTGCAGCTCGGCCCGGCCGACCCGGCCGGGCAGCACGACACCTACTCGTACTTCGGGCACGCCGTGCCCAACCCGGGCTTCCTCAACCAGTCCACCCGCAAGGTCGAGGTGCTGATCACCCTGGGCACGGCCCACTGGTCCCCCACCTACCGCGAGTCGCTCATGCAGGCGCTGGTCATCGAGAAGCTCACCGGCCTGGCCGCCGAACGCGACGCCCCCGTGCTGCACCTGCACACGCCGGTCGCCCCGGTGCCGCTGAGCATCCGGGCCGAGCGCGGCGACGGGTCCAACGAGCGCCTGCGCGACGCGATCGCGCCCTGCCTGCGGTTCTCGATCGGGGTCGACCCCCAGATGTCCGAGGCCCGGCTCGACTTCGAGACCGAGCTGGCCGCGCTGGCCGAGGAGTACGGCTTCGGCCTGAAGCTCAACGACCAGCGGTTCAACCGCGTACGCGGGGAATGGTTCACGATCCGCGGCTTCGACCGCGAGCGCTACCGGCAGGCACGCGGACGGCTCTTCCCGGACGCGCCGGTGCTGACCCCGAAGCGGGCGGTCATCGCCAGCCTCGTCGGCCCGTCCCGCACCGGAACGACAGCGGCGGCCGTGGCAGCCCTGCGCGAACGCGGCATCGGGGTGCTGGCCGCCTCGATCTCCAGCATGCGCAAGACGACGTTCATCAACCTGGTGCTGCCGGTGAACGCCGACGACCCGCAGACCCACCCGCAGTGGTCGGGCGGCTGGCTCGACGCGCTGCCGAGACTCAGCGCCACCGCCGGCCACCGCCGCCACGGGGCCGACCAGCCCGACGACAGCCTCATCGACGACTGGAAGGTGGCGATCAGCCCGGCCATGCGCTGCTCGTACCCACCGTCGAGCCGCCAGACCGGCGCCACCTTCACCGGCCGGGTCCCCTACCCCATCTGGCTGTGGTGGCAACTTCCCCACCGTACGGTCGACACGCCCACCCTGCTGGCCGAGGTGCAGGCGGCGATGCAGCCCCACGCCCGCCGCTGCGAGATCGCCTACGCCCAGTCCCGCCTGTGCCGCGGCGACGTCGTCCGCGGCCGCGCCAAGCTGATCGTCATGCTCTCCCAGGAACACCGCGACCACGCCGCCGTCCAGCGCCTGCTGACCGACGCCACCGAGGCCGCCCAGCTGCGCATCCGCGAACGCCTGCCCGCCCTGGGCCGGGTCGACCCCAGCAAGATCCGCCTCCGCCTCTCCCCGCGCGAACGCTGGCTGACGTACGCCGGAATCTCCGACTGAGAAAGACCGCGGCCACCATGACGACGCGGCGCTGGGCCCGGTGTTCGCCGGGATCCACTTCCGATCCGGTCGGCGGTTGGTGTCTGACCTGGCCAAGGCGTACCGTCCGGATAGCTCGCTGGGGTGGGGAAGGACACGTTGACCGCGATCTTTGGGACGGCGCCCGGATCACTTTCGGACTTCGAGGTGATCGCGGAGTTGGGGCGCGGCGCCGGGACGGCCGTCTACCGGGTGCGTCGCCGCGGTGACGAGTACGCGCTGAAAGTGCTGTCCTCGGCCGACCGGAACACTCTCACCGCCGTACGCCGGGAGTCCGCTCTGCTCGGCTGTGTCGGGCACCCGCTGCTGCCGCGGATCTTCGAGGTGGGCGAGACGGTCGTCGGCCCGTACCTGGTCCTGGAGTACGTCGAGGGTGTCTCGCTGGCGCAGGCGCTGCGCCGGGGGCCGTTCGACGAGCCCGACGTCGTGCGGCTGGCCCTCGACCTGGCCGGGCCGCTGGCCGCCGCGCACGGCGCCGGGCTGGTGCACCGCGACATCAAGCCGGACAACGTGATCGTGGAGCCGGCCGGCACCGCCCGCCTGATCGACTTCGGACTCGCGGTCCGCGACGGCACGGACGACGGCGGGGTCGCCGGCACCCCCGCGTACAGCCCACCCGAGCAGACAGGCATGCTCAAACGGCCCGTCGACGGCCGGTCCGACCTGTACGCCCTGGGTGTCCTGCTCTTCGAATGTGTCACCGGCGCGCCGCCGTACCAGGCGCCGGACGCGGGCGAACTCATCCGGCTGCACGCCACCGCGCCGATCCCCGACGTCCGCGAGCGCGTCCCGGGCCTGTCGCCCACCCTGGCCACGATCATCGCGACGCTGATGGCCAAGGACCCCGACGACCGCTATCAGAGCGGCGGCAGCCTGATCGACGACCTCAACCGGCTGGCCGCGCAGCCGGGCGGGGCGTTCCCGGCGGCCACCGACCGCCGGGCGATCCAGCCGGTCGGCCCGGCCCTGCTGGTCGGCCGCGACCAAGAGATGATCACGTTGGCCAACCGGTGGCTCCAGGCCCGCGACGGCACCGGCGGGGCGGCCATCGTGGAGGGTCCGGCCGGCGCCGGCAAGACCCGGCTGGTCCGGGAGCTGACCAACGCCGTCGCGGTGGACGGCGACCTGGTGCTGTACGGCAAGTGCATGCCCGACGACCCGATGCCCCTGGCGCCGTTGCGGGGCGCCGTCGAACGGTATCTGCGCACCGTGGAACGACTGCCGGGGTCCGAGCGCGAGCAAGCCGTGCGGCGGTTGCACCGGGCCGCGGGGCGCGGCGGTCCCCTGCTGCGGACGCTGTCCCCGCTGCTGGCCGACCTGGTGCAGCTGCCCGACATCGGCGAGCAGAGCCGGCACGAGCAGTTCGTGCACGCCGTCTCGGCCTTCCTGATCGGACTGGCCGACGAGTTCCAGGGCGCCGTCGTGCACATCGACGACGTGCAGTGGCTCGACGGGCCGACCCGGCGGGTGCTGCAACAGATGACCAGCCGGCTGACCGCCACTCCCCTGCTCATCATCGCGACCGGCCGGGACGGCGCCGACGACGCGGCGGCGCTCGACCGGTTCGGCGCCGACATGGACACCACTCTCGACACCCGGATCCCGCTCGGCCCGCTGGAGCCGGACGCGGTGGCCCGGCTGGTCGACGAGCACCTGGGCGCCGTCCAGCTGCCGGGCGAGCAGGTGCGGGAACTGGCTGTCCGGGCCGGCGGCAACCCGTTCACGGTCGGCGAGTACGTGCGGGCGGTCATCGACGCCGGGCTGATCTCCCCGTCCTGGGGCGACTGGCGGCTCGACCTGACCGGCCTCGACCGCATCGACGTCACCGGCGACGCCGCCGACCTGGTGCTCCAGCGCATCGACGGCCTCGGGCTGGAGAGCCGCCACCTGCTGATCACCGGGGCCGCGGCCGGGCGGTACTTCCCGGTCGACCTGGTGGCGGCCGTCTGCGACAGCGAGCCCCGGCGGGCCCGATCCCTGCTGGCCGAGGCCGAGTCGCGGCGGCTGGTGACCGCGGCCGGGCCCGACGGCTACCGCTTCCTGCACGACCGGATCCGCGAGGCCCTGCTGGCCGAGCTGGACGGGCAGACCGAACGCCGGCTGCACCAGCGCATCGCCGAGGTGCTCGACGGCGCCCGCCTCGACACCCCCAGCTTCGTGTACGCCACCGCGCGCCACTACGCGCGCGGCGAACCCGGGCGCCGTCCCGAGCGGGTCTACCTGAGCAGTTACGCCGCCGGCCGGCTGGCCCTGGCCGAGCACGCGCCGGCCGAGGCCCGCCAGTTCCTCGAGATCGCGGCCCGGGCGGCCGAGGCCGCGCAGCTGACCCCGCAGCCGGGCTTCTACGTCGCGCTCGGCACCAGTTGCGCCCGCACCGGCCAGTTCGCCAACGCGCTGCGCCACTTCGACCAGGCGCTGCGGAGCGAGCCCGACAAGCTGCGCCGGGCCGAGATCCGGGCGCTGGTGGCCGTGGTGCACAACAGCGCCTGGAACCCGGACCGGGCGTTCGACGCGGTGCGCCGCGGGCTGTCCGAGCTGGGTTCGCCGCTGCCCCGCAGCCGGCCCGGCCTGGCCGTGACCACACTTTTCTCGCTGCTGCTGGGGCTGTTCGTCGGCCGCACCCGGCTCGGCTTCGGCACCGCCGACGGCCGTCAGCGCGAGCGCTTCCGGCTCCAGGCCATCCTGTACGACATCGCCACCTACTCGCTGTCCATGCGGATGCACCGGGTCATGCGCGCGGTGATGAGCCTGCGGGCGCTGTACCCGATCAACCGGCTCGGCCCGGGCCGCGAGTACGCCCAGCACATGGCCGGCCTGGGCGTGATCGCCGACGTGGCCAACCGGCCGAAGTTCGCCGACCGGCTGTTCGACCGGGCCGCCGCCGTCGCGGCTCGCATCGGCGACCCGGAGCTGATCGGCTACGTCGAGTGGAAGCGCGGCGTCGGCAGCCACTTCGGCGGCCGGGACGAGGACGGGCTGATCTGGGGCCGGGTGCTGATCGAGCACGAACGCTGGCTCGAGCTGGGCGACTACCTGACCGGCGTGGGCGGCGTCTGCATGCAGTTCTACAAGCGCGGCCGCACGGCCGACGCCGAGGCCTGGCTGCGGCGCGGCCGGGCCCGGCTCGGCCCGGGCGCCGAGGCCGAGGGGGCCGCGTTCCGCGCGGTGGCGGCGATCATCGCGGCCCAGCTCGGGCGGGCCGACGAGGCGGCCTCACACATCGAGGCGCTGCGCCGGTTCCTGCGGGCCAACCCGGACAACCCGATGCAACTGATCAACCTGTACGGGGCCCGGATGATCGCCCTGTTCGAGACCGATCAGCTGGGTGAGCCCTTCGACCAGCTCACGGCCGAGTTCGCGGCGCTCGGCCTCAAGCCCGGTTCGATGGTCCCCGCGCAACGGGTCTTCTACGTGTTCGAGGCGCTGGGCCGGCTCGCCCGGTGGCGCCGGGCCGGGCTGTCGGCCAGCCGCGAGGCCCTGCGCTCGGCCGCCCGGGCCGCGGTCGACCGGCTCGGCGAGAAGGCCACCGACAAGCCGCTGCACGGGTTCCACCGGGTCGCCGAGGCCGACTTCGCGCTGCTCGACGGCCGGCCGCTGGAGGCGGTGCGGCTGCTCAGCGACATCGAGGTGGAGCTGCTGCCGCTGGACGCGCCGCTCATCGCGTACGAGGCCGCCCGCGTCCGGGCCCGGGCGCTGACCGCCCTGAATCAGAACGCGTCGGCCGCGCTCCAGGCCAAGGCGGCCCACACCATCGCCACCGAACAGCAGTGGCCGCAGCGGGTGCGGTGGGTCGAGGACGAGTTCCCGGCGAGCCGGCCCGAACCGGCCAGCCCGGTCCGGGCCGCCACCGACAGCCGCCCGACCGATCTGTTCCGCCGCCGCCTCGAGGCCCTGCAGCAGGTCAGCCTGGCCTCGGCGACCGTGCTCGACCCGCGCGAGCTGGCCCGGGTGGCGCTCGACGAGACGCTGCGCATCCTGGGCGCCGAACGGGCGCTGCTCTTCCTGCCCGGCGCCGGCCACAACCAGCTGGTGCCGCTCGTGGGCCGCGACGGCGGCGGTCACGACCTGAAGCAGCTGACCGGCTACAGCGAGACCCTGGTCGACCGGGTGCGGCAGACCGCCGAGCCGATCGTGGTGACCGGCAGCGAGGAGGGCGAGGCCCTCGGATCGCACAGCATGCAGGTGCACGGCCTGCGCAGCATCCTGATCGCGCCGCTCCAGTTCGACGGTCATCTGCGCGGCGTGGTCTATCTGGACAGCCGGGTCGCCAAGGGCGTGTTCACCGGCGAGGACGTGGCAATCCTCAAGGCCATCACCAACCACATCGCGGTGTCGCTCGAGACGGCGCGGGCGGCCCAGCTCGAGGTCGCGGTGCAGGCCGCCCGCCGCCAGCGCGACGTGGCCGAGACGCTGCGCGCGGCCATGGCCGACCAGAGCTCCTCGCTGGACCCCGACGAGGTGATGCAACGCCTGCTGAGCAGCCTGTCCCGGACGCTCGACGCCGACTCCGCCGTGCTGCTGGCCGGCTCGGCCGACGGGGAGCTGATGGTCGCGGCCGCGCACGGCGCCGCTGCCCAGGTCGGGATCCGCGTGCACCCCGTACCGGAAGAGCTGCTCGACCTGACCGGCCCGCGCACCGGCACCACGGGGGACGTGTTCGACGCCCTCCTCGGCATGCCGCGCAGCTGGTGGGCGATTCCGGTGGCCCGGCACGACGAGCAGTTCGGCGTCCTGCTGGTGGGCTGCCGGGCCGTCATCACCGAGGCCCAGGCCGAGGTAGCCGCGGCCATCGCCGCCCAGGGCATGACCGCGTACGAGAACGCCCGCCTGTTCAGCCAGGTGCGCCGTATGGCCACAGTGGACGGCCTGACCGGCCTGAACAACCGCAACCACTTCTTCGCCGAGGCCGGCCGCCTGCGCCGCGACCCGGTGGCTGCCATCATGATCGACATCGACCATTTCAAGAGCATCAACGACACGTACGGCCACCCGGTCGGCGACGAGGTGATCCGGACGGTCGCCGAACGCCTGCGCAGCGTCGTGGCCCCCGGCGACGTGCTGGGCCGCTACGGCGGCGAGGAGTTCGCTGTGGTCACCCCGCAGCTCCCGGTCCTCGCCTCGGAGCTGGCGTCACGCCTGCACTGGGTCGTCTCGGGCGACCCGGTGCCGACCGCCGCCGGCTCGCTGCCGGTCACCATCAGCGTCGGCCTGGCCTGCTCCCACGGCGAGCGCCCCGACCTGCGCCTGCTGCTCGCCCAGGCCGACCGCGCCCTCTACGAGGCCAAACAGACCGGCCGCGACCGCGTCGTCGCCTACCCGGGCTAGGTGTGTTGTCCGGGACCAGGCCGCGTGGGCGAACCAGGCGACGGCGTTACGCGATACGCCGATCGCAGTGGCGGCTTTCTCATCGGCGTGGATCTCGGCGTAGCCGACGCGGGAGTGGTCGTCGATGACGGTGTGCAGAACGCTGTACCCACCTGAGGCGTGTAGATCTTGCTGCGGGCTCCGGGCGCCGGGTGGTCGCTTCCCGGTTGCGGCGGCTCTGAAGTTCGACAAGAGCCACGTTCATCGGCCGAAGCGCCAGCCGGGCGCAGACACGAATCGTGACCACACCCCGCCACACGCGATGCCAGTCGCCTGGCTATGGCAGCTGTCTCGACTTGCCTGCCCGAAGCTCTCGCACCAGTTTTGCCATCGCCTCGATCGCCTCGACGCGCTTGTCCTTGGGCACCAGGAGTAAAGCCCAAAGAAACATGATTACGATGGCCGCAGGTATGACGCAGACGATTAATACGGCCGCCCAGGGCGCATTGGCCAAAAGCGGTTCCAAGAAGGTGAGCGCCACTGGCCACGCCTCTCGACTCGCTGGTCGAGAGAAGCGCGCACGGCTCAGCCCGACCAGTCATGACTGGTGAAGCTGAGATCCCGCGCCGACTGCACAGAAAGCTCAGGTCAGAACGTCGACTCGGACGTCCCCCTACTGCAAGGAACCGGTAAGCCATCTCCTGGAATAGTGACCAGCGAATATATGAGAAGTCGTCAGTCGGCAACGTACTTCTATACGATCCCCGATGACCGTCGAGTGCACTGTATCAGGGAAAGGCCTGAGCCGACTTCTCGGGTTGCTTCACACCAGGTCTACGAGATCATTCGCGACGCCGTCAAACCAGCCCGGTTTCTTTCGATCCCTGCCGGCTATTTGGTCTTGATCAGCGTCGTTGCGCTCGTCCATCGGGTCGAGTGCCGGTATGCGAACGTCACGGTCCGGAAGTTACCAAACCTTAATTGTCAGATTCCCAGGGGGTATCGCCTGCCGGCGGCCCCACTGCTTGCGCGTGCCACAGGATGCACGGCCGATCGCCTCAGCACCTTTTGATGTCCGAGCGGCAAGCGCCCCGAACAGCAGGCGTTGAGGGGTGACCGTAGGCGCGATGTCCGACACCCGTCACGATGACAACCGTACTCACTCTCATCGCACATGAAAGTTCGCCGGTGGATGTACGGCGGCGGTCAGCCGCGGGCGTCGGCCAGCAGGCGGGAGACCCGGTCCAACAGGTCGGCGGAGTCGAAGGGCTTGGCCATGTAGTCGTCGGCGCCCATCGCGCGGCCCTGGCTCGCGTCGAGGTCGCGGCCGCGGGCGCTGAGGATCAGCACCGGGATGCGGGACGTGCGCGACATGCCCTGCAGTTGCTGGCAGACCGTGAGGCCGTCCAGGCCGGGCATGTCGATGTCCAGCACCACCAGGTCGGGGCGTTCGAGGTTGGCCGCGTTGAGGGCGGCGTTGCCGTTGTCGACCGTGACGGTCCGGTAGCCGGCCGCGGACAGGCGGAGCGCCAGCAGGTCGCGGACGTCCTCGTCGTCCTCGGCGATCAGCACGGTCGAAGGCAGCAGCGATGTCATGGGCGCTCCTGAGGAGAGGGGTGGTGTTCCGACCTGTCGGGTGGGACGCCGGGCCGGCCGAGAGGTTCTCAGTAGCGCGACGAGAGCAGTTCGGAGCGCTTTCGGTGCTTGGCGGCGCGCAGGGCGGCGCGGGCCCGGTCCAGCGCGGCCGGAACGCCGTCGGCCGGGTCGGTGGCGGCCCAGCCGATCGAGGCGGGCACCATGGCCGCCTCCAGTTCGGCGCTGATCCGGTTGATGACGGCTTCGGCGCCGGACGGGGTGCATCCCGGCAGGATCAGGCCGAACTCGTCGTCGCCGGCGCGGGCGACGAAGTCGGTGTCGCGGGTGGCACGCCGGGCCACGGCGGCCGCGGCCTTGAGGTAGGCGTCGCCCGTGGCGCGGCCCCGGGTGTCGTTGGTCGTCCGGAGGCCGTCCAGGTCGATCAGGACGACCACGGTCGGGTCGGCAAGGCGCTCGAAGCGGGCCTGGGCGCGTTCGACGATGTGCTCCCAGCCCCGCCGGTCGGGCAGGCCGGTGAGGGCGTCGGCCGCGGCGCCGAGGTGGTCGCGCAGCAGCGCGTTGGTGGCCAGGTCCTGGAGGCGGTCGGTGGCGAGCGCGGCGGTGAGCAGCCGGCCCAGCAACGCCAGCAGGGGTCCGGCGTCGGTCAGGCGCGGGTCGTTGACGCGGGCGCCAGGGTCGAGGCCGCAGATCGCGCCGAACAGTGTGCCGTCGGGCTCGGTGATGACCGCCCCGGCGTACGTGCCGATGGTCAGCGTCTTGTTGACCCCGGCTTTCGCGTACGCGGGCACGGCCTGGGCGTCGACCGCCACGGCCGGGGCGTCACCGGCCGCCATGTGCACGCAGAAGCTGTCCTCCCAGGGGTGGCTCTGGCCCTGGCGCAGCCCGTAGCCGTTGTCCGAGTCCAGATAGAGGTAGATCTGACGGCCGCTCTCGACCCGGGTGACCGCCCAGAAGGCCAGCGGCATCTGCTCGTGCAGATAGTCGAGGACCAGGTGCGCGGCGTGCTCGAAGCCGGTCGCCGGGAGGAGCTCGAGCCGGTCCTCGTCCGGCCCGGGTGCGGTGGCCGCCACGGGCGGCGGCGAGGCCGGGGCGGGAGTGTCCTCGGGCGGCGGCACGACGGTGGCGTCGGCCGGCAGGGTGAACGTGAACCGGGAGCCGTGACCGTCGGGCCCGGCCGCGGCGGCGATGGCGCCCCCGTGGCGTTCGACGATGCGTTTGCAGATGCCCAGGCCGAGCCCGGTGCCGGAGTAGCCGGCGGATCGGTGGGCGCGGTGGAACGACTCGAAGATGCTCTCGTGCTGACCGTCGGGAACGCCGATGCCGTTGTCGTCGATCGTCACGGTGACGAGGTGGTCGGCCTGCCCGGTGCGGACGCGCAGCCGCGGGACCGCACCGGCGCCGGTGTACTTGATGGCGTTGCTGATCAGGTTCTCCAGCAGCTGCCGGGCGAGCACCGGGTCGGCGTAGACGGCGTGCAACTCGCCGATGTCGAAGGCCGGCACCGGGGTGCCGGTGCTCTGCGCCTGGTCGATGCGGGCGATCGCGATGTCGTTGACCAGCTCGCCCAGATCGACCAGGGTCGGGGCGAGGGCGGCGTCGCGGGCCGTGGTGTACGACAGCAGGTCGTCGATCATGCCGCGCATCCGGCGGGCGGCCCGGCCGATCCGGCCCAGCCCGTCGCGGGCCTGCGGGTCGTCCGCCGCGCCGGGCTCGTCGAGGGCGTCGATCAGCCACGACGTCCAGCCCTCGACGGTGGCGAGCGGGTTGAGCAGGTCGTGGGCGACGACACCGGCGAACGCGGCCAGTTCGTCGCGGTGCCGGCGTTCGGCGGTGACGTCGTGGAAGACGGTGACGGCGCAGCGCACCCCGTTCAGACTTCCCGGCACGGCGGTCGAACTGACGCTCAGCAGCCGGCCCTGGGGCACGCCGGGGTTGCGGACCAGGATGTCCAGGCCGCGGACGTCGGTGCCCGCCAAGGCCCGCCGGTGCGGCATCTCGTCCGGCTCCACCGGGGTGCCGTCCGGATGGAACAGGCCGTAGAACTCCGGCTTGGCCATGTGCTCGGAGGTGCTCACGACGCCTCCGAGCAGCCGCCGGACGGCCGGGTTACGCACCAGCAGCCGGCCCTGTTCGTCGACCACCGTGAGGGCCTCGGCCATCGAGTTGACGATGGCGGTCATCAGCTTGGCCTGGTCGGCGATGGCGGTCCGCTCGGTGCGGAGCTGGGTCACCAGGGCGGCCCGTTCGTCGCGGCCCAGCGCCAGGGCCAGGCCGACCACCGCGATCATGCCGACGAACGCCTGGGCGACCAGGGCCTGGGCCGCGTGCGAGCCGATGTAGGCGAACGTACCGCTGCCGTGCAGCGTGCCGAGCACCGACACCGCGCCGAACACGAGGCCGTGCAGGACGACGAACGCGGTGTTCAGGCGCGAGCCGGCCCACACGGTCAGCCCGATCACCGTGAAGGCCAGCGGCAGGTCGTTGTTGAGGCCGAAGACGGCGGCGTACGCCGCGACGGACAGCACGACGACCGCGGTGTATTCGAAGCGGCGCTGCGGCGTCGTCGCGGCCCAGCGCCCGGGGATGTCACGCCCGAGGTGGCGCCAGGTGAACCAGACCGCGGCGAGCACCAGGATGCTCACGGTGTTGCGGGTCATCCAGACCGCGGTCGCCGGCCACGAGTACGTCCCGCTGACCGCCCACACGCCGGTCGGGCCGATCAGCGCCCCGCCGCCGGTGCTGACCAACGCGGCCGCCATCAGGCGCCACAGGTCCTGCGTACGGGTGAGCGGGTCGTGAACGAGGTGGGGCAACCACCGCCGCACCAGGTAGGCGAACAACCCGGCCTGAACGATGTTGGCCACCACGAACCAGGCCGCCAGCGCCATTGGGGCACCCGTGGCCATGTTCACCGCGGTCGTGATCACGCTCAGCGCGGCCACGTCGAGCGACCGCCACCGCGAGCGGTACTGCACCAGGAACCACACCGCCGAGACACCCGCCGCGGGCCAGACCAGGCTCAGGTTCGTCGAGTCCATGACGGTGAGCCGGCCGGCGTAGGTCGCGCCCAGGAAGGCGAGCGAGAACGCCAGCGTGCGCGCCACGGACGAGCGCCCGCTCATGGGTCCCCCCGTCCGCCTCGTGGTCTCTCACGACCCATCGGCATCGGGAACCACCTGCTGAGAACGAGGAACTCCCCGGACCGCGACGGTCCGGGGAGTTCGGGGCGGAGCAGGTCAGGCCGAGAACCGCAGGCGCCGGCGTCGCACCAGCAGCACAACGACCGCGCCCGCGGCGAGCAACAGCAGGCCACCGCCCAGGACAGCGCCCGTCGGGGCGCCGGTCACCGGCAGGCCGCCACCCTCGCCGCCGCCGTCACCCGGGGCGCCGGTCGGGGTGGTGCCGGCCGTCGAGGTCGGGGACGCGCTGGGCGTCGCGGTGGGAGTGCCGCCGGCTGAGGGGCTGGGCGTCGGAACCGGGCCGTTGAACTTCGGATACATCTTCTCGAACGTGCCGGAGACGGGGTCGCCGTACGGACGGGCCGGCGTCAGCAGCGGGGCGCCGGCCGGGTTGCCCTCGGCCCGGAACACCACACCCGGCACGACGGCGTGATCGGCGGTCGCCGTGACCTTGGTGATCTGTTCCGGGTCGATCGACCGCACGAACGCCACGCCGCCGCCGTCCCCGACCTCGGTGATCAGCCAGGTGCCGCCGGAGTAGCGGCTGTCGGTGATGGCGTAGCCGTTCTCGACCTTCAGCGCCATTCTGCCGGGACCGTTGATGACCAGCTCGGGAGCGTCGTTGTAGCCGGGCTCCTCGAAGCTCACTGCGCGGCTCGGCTCGCCCAGGGTCTCCCGGGCGCGGGTGAGGTGGTCGTACACCTTCTTGATGACGGCGTACTCGTTCTCGGCCCCCAGCCCGGCGCCGGCCCGCCACGCGCCGAGCGAGACGTTGTCGGTGCGCTTCCAGATGGCGGCCTGCGTGCCCAGGCGGAGCAGCAGGTTGACGGTCGCGGCGGAGGCGCGCGGCGGCACCTTCACGCCGGCGGCGGCGATGAGGCGGCTGCGGTCGACCGACGGGTAGCCGTGCTCGATCACCCACTGGGCGGCGGAGAGATTGTCGTTGCCGGCCTCGGCCCAGGCGATGTCCGCGTAGTCGACCGCACCGGTCAGGGCCGTACGGCCGAAGGACAGCGAGAAAGCGGGCACGGCCGGAGCGCCCTCGCCCGTCAGCTGGATGCCCCGTACCACCGTCGGCTTGCCGCCCAGCAGCAGCGTGCGCGACGTGCCGTCGGCCTTGGCCACGGCGGTCAGCGGCTCCTCGTCGGCGGCCTGCGCCGGCGCCGCCGAGCCCAGCAGCAACCCCGCACCGGCCAGGAACGCCGGAACCAGCCGCCACAGAAGTCGTTCTCGCATCAGTTCTCCCCCGTGCTTTGTCGCGTGCCGGGGCATTCAATCATGTTCGGCGCTGCGTCGCTGCCAGGGTGGCGCCGCCCCGGATCAGCAGCCGTTGCGTGCGCCGCTGACAGCGACGTCGTCGTACCAGAGGGTGTCGGCGCCCTCGCCGTAGCTCTCCCAGCCGAGGCGCAGGTCGGTCAGCGCCGGGCGCCAGGTGCGGTTGAGCCACTGGCCGTCGATGTCGTGGGTGGGCGTCCCGTCGGCCCGCAGTCCGGGCACCGACGTGCCGTTGAGCCAGGTCTCGATGGTGCCGTCGCGGCCGTCCACCTTGTACTCGACGCAGTTCCAGGTGTTCACCGGCAGCGGGGCCGAGAGGGCGACACCGGCCGGGCTCTGCTCGGGCAGGGTGGCGTCGTCGGAGGCGCGGTTGAACTGGAGAGCGCCGTTCTGGCCGCCGAAGCGCAGATCCCGGTCGCCGTCGGCCGAATCGCGCATGGCGACGGCGGTGACGTGGGCGCTGGGCAGCGCGGTGGTGTGCCGCACCCAGAAGCGGACGTACCAGGCCGCGCCCGCGGCGCCGAGGATCTGGGTGTTGCGGACGAAGACGTGGTTGCAGTAGCCGGCGGCGCCGTTGATACGCAGCGACACCGAGCCGCTGCGGGCGACCGTACGGTCGATGGCCGCGCTGCCGGCGCCGGAGCAGTCGGGGTAGGTGACGGCCCAGTTGCCGGCCGGGACGCTGCCGGCCTGGTTCTCGAAGCCGTCGCAGATCGCGGTGGGGACGCACCCTTCCGCCGGGGGTGGGGTGGTGGTCGGTGTCGGTGTCGGCGTGGCCGGTGTCGGCGTGGCCGGTGTCGGCGTGGCCGGTGTCGGTGTCGGCGTGGCCGGGGTGTCGCCGCCGCACGGGACGCCGTTGAAGGCGAAGTCGGTGGGCGCGGTGTTGGCGCCCGAGTACGTCGCCTGGAAGCCGAAGCGGGTGGACGCGCCGGTCGCGAGCGGGCCGTTCCAGCCGGTGCTGGCCGCCGTCACGACGTTGCCGGACTGCGTGACGGTGGCGTTCCAGCCGTTGGTGACCCGCTGATCGCCGGCGAAGGTCCACGACAACGTCCACGACGTCACCGCCGCCCCGCCGTTGGTGACCTGCACGTCGGCCGTGAACCCGGTGGCCCACTGGTTCGCCGTCCAGCCGACCGTGCACACGGGCGCCGCCGACGCCGCCTGCACGCCCGCGAACCCCGCCGCGAGCACCGACGCCGCCGTCACCACCGCCAGTGACCGACCTCGCACGACAACCACCTCCGAGGATTATGGGAGCGCTCCCATGCATCGATGACTGTAGTTGTCTTTCGCCGAACGCGGAAGGCCGATGAGTTTCGGCGCCGCCGCCGGTCCAACTGGCTATGACTACTACCTACACCTTCGACGTCTTCGCCAGCCTCGACGGCTTCGGCGCCGCCGGCGGCGACTGGACCGGTTACTGGGGCAAGCAGGGGCCCGAACTGCTCGAACACCGGCTTTCGCAGTACGGCCGGGAGCAGCGCATGGTCTTCGGGGCCAACACCTACCGCGCCTTCGTGGGGCTGCTCGCCTCGGGCGCCGAACAGGCCGTACGGGACCCCTGGGTGACCAAGATGATCAACCTGCCCGCCACCGTGGTCTCGACCACGCTGGACGGCCCCCTCGACTGGCCGGACGGAACCGTCGCGAGCGGGGACGCGGTCGACGTCGTGACCCGGCTCAAGCAGGAGTCCGAGGTGCCGCTGCGCTCGCACGGCAGCCTGTCGATGAACCGGGCCCTGATGGCCGCCGGCCTGGTCGACTTCGTGCAGGTCACGGTCTTCCCGGTGATCACCGGCCGGACCGGCCTCGACCCCATCTTCCAGGGGGCGGCCGACTTCGACCTCGAGCTGGTCGAGACCCGTACGCTCGACGGCCGCACCCAGGAGCTCGTCTACCGCCCCACGCTGCACGGCTGAGCCGTTTCTGTCGTACCCCTGACGGACACTGGGCAGGTGAACGGTGGACGAAGGCGGGAGGCGAGCATCGCCCACGTCGACCTCGACGCGATGTTCGCGGCGGTCGAGCAGCGCGACAAGGTGTCGCTGCGCGGCCGCCCGGTCATCGTCGGCGGGGTGGCCGGGCGGGGTGTCGTCGCCACCGCGTCGTACGAGGCCCGGCAGTACGGCGCCCGGTCGGCCATGCCCACGGCTGAGGCCCGCCGCCGCTGCCCGAGCGGCACGGCGTTCCTGGCGCCGCGCTTCTCCGCGTACCGCAAGACCAGCGAGGTCGTGATGGCGGTGCTGGCCGGGATGTCGCCCCTGATCGAGCAGGTGTCGATCGACGAGGCGTACGTCGATCTGGCCGCCGCCGGCCGCCACGATCTCTCCGTGGCCGGGGTCACCGCGCTCGCCGAACAGATCAGGAGCACCATCGCGGCCGCCACCGGCGGGGTGACCGCTTCGATCGGCGTCGGCACGTCCAAACTCGTCGCCAAGATCGGCTCCGACCTGCACAAACCGAACGGGTTGACGGTCGTCGCGCCCGGCGGCGAACAGGCGCTGCTACGCCCGCTGCCGATCACGCGGCTGCAGGGCGTCGGCCCGGCCACCGCCGAACGGCTGCGCCGCGCGGGCCTGCACACCATCGGCGACCTGGCCCGCGTCGAGCCGGCCGACCTGATCGACTGGTTCGGCCAGGCCCACGGCGCGAGCCTGCACCGCCTGGCCCGCGCCCACGACGACCGCCCGGTCGTCGGCGAGCGCGAGGCCAAGTCCGTCTCGGCCGAGGAGACGTTCGACGTCGACCTCACCGACCGGGCCCGCCTCAACACCGAGATCGACCTGCTGGCCACCCGCGTCGGCGGCCGCCTGCGGGCCGGCGGCCTGTCGGCCCGCACGGTCACCATCAAGGTCCGCCACCACGACTTCACCACGATCACCCGCTCGGCCACCCGCGCCCAGCCCACCGACGACCCGCGGCTGGTCGCCCAGTTCGCCCGCCGCCTGCTGTCCGACATCGACACGTCGGCCGGCATCCGCCTGCTCGGCGTCGGCGCCACCACCCTGGCCGACTTCGTGCAGGACGACCTGTTCGGCGCCACGACGGCCGAGCCCGAGCCCCTTGAGCCTTCGCCGGCGGTGGTCGAGCGTCCCGCCGCAACCCTCGACTGGCGCCCCGGCCAGGACGTGCGGCACGACGACCACGGCCCCGGCTGGGTGTGGGGCAGCGGCCGGGGCCGGGTCACGGTCCGCTTCGAGGGGCCGGGCACTCCCCCGGGCCCGGTGCGCACCTTCCCGGTCGACGACCCCGCCCTGCACCCCGCGGAACCACCCGACTGGCTCTAGGGTGTTCTCAAGGTGGGCCGGCCGACGCACTACGCCGGCCGACCACGACGGCCCGCACGCGCCGGCCACCGCACAGACGCCCGGTCTCGCCGCTGACAGCGCGGCCGAGCCGGCACTCAGCGAGAGCTGACGGCCAGGGAGCCGAAACCGGCGGCGGCGGTGACCTCCAGGCCGGAGCCGTCGCCGGCGGTCAGAGTGGTGTTGCGGGCGATGCCGCTCTCGCGCCTGCCGTAGAGGCTCACCACCCCCGCCCCGGAGCGGGCCTGCACCCGCACGGGTACCTCGCCCTCGGTCTGGATGCTCCACTCGCGGACGCCGCCGGACATGCGGATCGGGAGTGCCCGCGCCGCGTCGGGCAGGGCCAGGTACACCGTGTCGGCGCCGCCGGTCAGGTCGACCGCACGGACCATGCCGCCGGTCAGCACGAACGTGGCTGCGTGCACGCCACCGTTCATGCGGATGGTCCAAGTGATCCGCTCGTCCAGCAGCACGTCCAGGCGGCCCGGGCCGGGAGCCCCGGTCGGGCGGGCGGTCAGCCGTACCTCGGTGCCGTCGACGCTGGTCGCGGGAGTGATGCCGCTGCCGGGTGGGGTGCTGGCCCGGATCGGGCCGCCGGCCGGGCGGCCCAGGGTGAGGTTCAGCTCGGTCACGTTGCTGACCAGGTCGAAGGTGCCGGCGGTGAACGCAGGAGCGGCCCCGGCCACCGGCGTGGTCGGCGAAGACGACGTGGTGGTGACGATCAGGGCGGTCACGCCGAGCAGGACCGCGACGCCGACCAGTGCCACGACAACTTTCGGGCGCGAGCGGCGCGGTGGGACCGGAGCGAACTCTTCGGTCGGCGGCTCATCGTCCACAGGCGCCCGGTCCGGCTCGCTCCGGAAGGAGAAGGGGACCGGAGCAGCCGCCTCGTCCGGCGACGGGGATGCCGCAGGCTGGTTCTGGAAGGCGAAGCCGGCCGCCCCGGACAGCAGCGGGTAGGTCTCGGTCGGCTCGTCGAGTCCGTCCATCGCTGTCTCCTCGCTGCGGCCGGATGCGTCGCCAGGAGGTACGGGCCGCGCCCGCGTTCCGGTTCGATCCGGCCTCATGAAGAGAAGCAGGTCACCCGGAGACGCGGCGGGTCGAACCACGGCCTACAACGGGAGCCATTCCGTGGCTGTGGTGATGTCGGCCAGGACCTCGGGCAGCGGCTCCACGCCGAGGCCGGGACCGGTCGGCACGGGCAGGTGACCGTCCTGGAGCACGAACGGCTCGGTGACGTCGGTGCGGAAGTAGCGGTCCGAGGCCGACGTGTCCCCGGGCAGCGTGAAGCCGGGCAGGGCGGCCAGCGCGACGTTCGCGGCCCGGCCCAGGCCCGTCTCCAGCATGCCGCCGCACCACACTGGGATCCCGTTGGCCACGCACACGTCGTGGATGCGGCGGGCCTCCAGGTAGCCGCCGACCCGGCCCGGCTTGACGTTCACGATGCTGCAGGCGCCGAGGCGGATGGCGTCGGCCGCGGCCCGGGCCGACACGATCGACTCGTCCAGGCAGATCGGGGTCCGCACGCGGCGGGCCAGCTCCACGTGGCCGAGCACGTCCTCCTCGTCGAGCGGCTGCTCGATCAGCAGCAGCCCGAAGGGGTCGAGCGCGGCCAGCAGCGGGGCCTCCCCCACCGTGTACGCCGTGTTGGCGTCGACCTGCAGCAGCACGTCGTCCCCGAAGCGTTCGCGGACGGCCCGCACCGGCGCCACGTCCCAGCCGGGCTCGATCTTCAGCTTGATCCGGACGTAGCCCTGGGCCAGGTAACCGTCGACGGCGTCCAGCAGTTCGGGCACCGAGTCCATGATGCCGACCGACACCCCGCACGCCACGCGCTCGCGGGTGGCGCCCAGCTCGCGGCCGAAGCTGCGGCCCGAGGCACGCAGCTCGGCGTCCAGCACCGCGGTCTCCAAGGCCGCCTTGGCCATCCGGTGGCCCTTGAACCGGTGCAGGGTTCCAGCGACGGCAACGGCCGACTCCGGCGGGCGGGCGGCGAGCGCCGGCACCAGGTAGCGCCGCAGCACGTCGGCCGCCGCCTCCACGTACTCGCTGGAGTAGAGGGGGTCGCTCATGGCGACGCATTCGCCCCAGCCCTCGGCCTCGTCGGTGACTGCCCGCAGCAGCAGCACGTCGCGTTCGGTCGCGGTGCCGAACGACGTGCGGAACGGTGACACCAGAGGCATCCGGATCCGGCGCAGCTCGATCCCGGTCAGTTTCATCGTTTCTCCCTGTCCACCACGTACCAGCCGGCCCGGTCGAAGCCAGTCACCCGGGCGCCGCCGTCGATCAGCGGGCCCAGCACGTCGCGCACCGCCACACGCCACCGCCGGGCACAGGCCGGGTCGGTGCGGCGCAGCGATTCGATGTCGGACGGCACCGCCACCAGCACGATCCGGCCGTCGGCGCGGCCGGGTGCGGGTTCCCCTCCGGCCGTACGGCCGAGGGCCGTCACCGCTCCGGCCGCGCGCAGCGCGTCGGCGTCCCACCGGTGCGGACGGTCGCCGCGGGCCACCCGGTCGACGTCCGGGGCGGTCAGGTCCCAGTGCAGCAGCAGCCGGTCGGTGGCGTCGTTGCCGTTGATGGCGTCGCCCATCGGGCCGTAGAAGTCGGGCAGGTACTGCACGGGCGCCCCGCCCAGCTTGACCAGGTTGAAGTAGGCGTTCCGGCTGACCAGCGGATCGTAGGTCCAGCTGATCCTCGTCAGGCCGTGGCTCAGCGCCCACGCCCGCTGGTGCAGCTTGATGGCCCAGCCGACGTTGCGGCCCCGGGCGGCCCGCGTGACCCCGGCGATGTGGCTGTGGATCTCGCGGCGGTCCGGTGCGGCGAAGAAGCCCGCGCAGGCGCCGACCAGGCCGGTGTCGTCGAACGCGCCGGCCACATAGTTGCCGGCCTTGCTCATGGCGCGCAACAGTTCCCGGGTCACCGGCGCGTGCGCCGGATCGGAGTGCCAGATGCTGTCGAACAGCCAGAACACCTCGTGCAGTTCGGGCAGATCGGTGATGATCCGGACCTGGACGCCGGCCGCCGCGGCCGCCAGATCGGCCGCGGCTGACGCCGGACTCAGCAGGCCGGTGTGGTCGCTCATGGGTGGACCGCCGATCCCGCGAGCAGCTCGGCCGTGAGCGCCGCGACCAGGGCCGCCCGGCGCGGTATCTCGGCCACCACAACGTGTTCCCCGGCCGCGTGGGCCCCGCCGCCGACTGCGCCCAGCCCGTCCAGCGTGGGCGTGCCGACACCGGCGGTGAAGTTGCCGTCCGAGGCGCCGCCGACCGCGGCCCGGCCCAGCTCGCCGTCGATCGCCACGGCCCGCAGGTAGAGCGCGTCGGAGGCGGTCGCCTCGAGCGGCGGGCGGTTGAGGCCGCCCTCGATCTCGATCCGGGCGCCCGGCAGCACCGGTGCGAGCGCTCGGAGGGCAGCGTCCACGCGCTCCTGTTCAAGAGCTGTCCGGGCGCGGACGTCGACGGCGAACTCCCCGAGCGCCGGGACGGTGTTGGTGGTGGTGCCCGCGGTCATGCGGGTCGGCACCGCCGTCGTTCCGAGCGCCGGATCGGCCAACGCCTGCACGGCCAGCACCTGGTGGGCCAGCTCCACAGTGGAGTTGACGCCGGTCTCGGGTTCCAGGCCCGCGTGGGCGGCACGGCCGGTGACCCGTACGCGGTACAGCGAAACGCCCTTGCGCTCGGTCTTGAGCGCGCCCCCGTCGGCCGAGCCCTCCAGCACCAGGGCGGCCGCGCAGCCGACGGCCTCCTTCTCGATCAGCTCGCGCGACGTCGGCGAGCCCAGCTCCTCGTCGCCGGTGATCAGCACGGTCACCCCGCGGCGGTCGGGCAGCGACGCGACCGCGTGCAGGCCCTGCACCACGCCGGCCTTCATGTCGAAGCAACCCGGTCCGCGCAGGATCTCCCCGTCGATCCCGTACGGGGTGTGCGCGAGCGAACCGATCGGCCACACCGTGTCATGGTGACCCAGCAGCAGCACCCGGGGTGGCCCGTCGCCGAAACGCCACCGCAGGTGGGTACGGCCGTCGATCACGATCAGTTGCGCGTGCGCGCCGAGCAGCCGGTGCCCGATCCCGGCGACGACCTCGGCGCTGCGGGCCACGGCGGCCCGGTCGTCCGAGGGCGATTCGCAGGTCACCAGCGCCCGCACGTCGGCCAGCATCTGCGGCAGGTCCATCGCTCAGGCCACCTTCGGGGTCGCCCGCACACCCAGGTGCAGATAGCGCTCGCCGGTGGGCAGCCGATAGAAGTACACCGGGAACCACATGTCGCTCTGCGGCATGCGGACCAGGAAGAGGTCGTCCTTCACCCCGACCATCGGCAGCTCGTGCACCGGCTCGGGGCTGAGCTCGGCCAGCGGTCCGGTCTGGGTCATCCGCAGCACGGCGCCCTCGAGCACCTCGAGCCGGACGCTGGCCCGCTCGTACGTGCCCAGGTGCCCGGTGACGTCCACCTCGACCGGCGGCGACGGCGGGCTGAGCGGCTGCGGCATCGTCAGCCCGGCCACCTCGGCGAAGATCTCGGTGAACAGGTCCTGATAGAGGTCGCGTGCCCCCTCGCCGTTGGTCAGCAGGGTGACGGCCAGCCCCTGGGACGGCAGCAACCGCAGGAACGCCGACTGGCCGATGGTGTTGCCGTCGTGGCCGATGAGCCGGTGGCCGTCCCAGTCGAAGCGGATCCAGCCCAGCCCCCACGAGTCGCCCAGCGTGTACTTCTCGGGCAGCTCGACCTGGTGCTCGGCCATGGCGGCGGCGCCGGCCGGGCTCAGCACGTCCCCGCCGCCGTCCAGGTGCATCTTCGCGAACGTCAGCAGGTCGGCCGCGGTCGAGTTGATCAGCCCGGCCGGGCCGAGCGCGCGCGGCAGTGTCCACACCGGAGCCACCTGGGGGCCGGGCAGGTGGCCGGTGGCTGCCCGGTGCAGCAGAGCCTCCTCGGGCAGGGTGCCGGTGCGGCGCAGGCCCAGCGGCTTGCTGATCCGGTCGCGGACGGCCGCGTCCCAGGTGCCGCCGGTGAGCTTCTCGACGACCCGGCCGGCCAGCGAGAAGCCCGAGTTGCAGTACGACCAGGTGGCGCCGAGCGGGTGGTTCTGGGCCACGTCGCGCAGGCCGTCGACGTACTTCTCGAGGCAGTCGTCGCCGCGGCCGGTGTCGGTGAAGACGTCGCCGTCGATGCCGCTGGTGTGGGTGAGCAGATGCCGCATGGTCACCTTGGCCGCGACGCCGGGATCGGCCAGCGTCAGCTCGGGCAGCACGTCGGCGATCGGCGCGTCCAGTTCGAGCTTGCCCTCGTCGACGAGCTGCTGCACCAGCGTGGCGGTCCACACCTTGCTGATCGAGCCGATCTGGAACACCGAGTCGGTGCTGGTCTCGACGCCGGTGTCCACGTTGACCACGCCGTAGGCGGCTTCGACCAGATCCTCGTCGCGCAGAATCCCCAGGACCGCGCCGGGCACCCCGTGCCGGGCGGCGAGCACGTCGAGCCTCCGCTGCCAGTGCCCGGCGTCCAGCGGCTTGCGCCCGCTGCCGGTGTGCCGGCGCACCCACTCGGCGATCCGGGTGTTGAAGTCGAGGCGCTGCGAGGGCGGCCCCTCGACGATCAGCAGGTGCGACCCGCCCGGATAGAGCACGAGCTCGGCCGGGACGCCGCGTTCGCGCAGCGCGGTGTGCCACTGCTGGGCCTGGCCGACCGGGCACCGCAGGTCGGCGTCGCCCTGGATGATCAGCGTCGGGGTGCTCACGTCGGCCACCCGGGTCAGCGGGGACATCGCCGCGTACCGTTCCGGCGCCTCCCACGGGCGGCCGCCGAGCTCGATCTCGGCCAGCAGATGCCCGTCGTCCGAGGCGCCGGCCATGCTGGTCAGGTCGCTGACCACGCCGCCGGTGACCGCGGCGGCGAACCGGCCGTCGGTGGCGGTGAGGTAGCAGGTCATGTAACCGCCGTAGCTGTAACCGGCCACAGCGAGCTTCGCGGGGTCGGCGGTGCCGTCGGCGACCAGTTGGTCGAGCGGCTCGAGGAAGTCGCGGGCGTCGGCCTCACCCCACGCGCCGAGGGCGCCGGTGAAGAACTGCTCGCCGTAGCCGTCGCTGGCCCGGGGGTTGAGCAGCAGCACGTTCCAGCCGTCGGCCGCCAGCTCCTGGTGGTAGAGGTGGACGTCGTCGGCGGCGCCGTTCCAGGCGTTGTGCGGGCCGCCGTGGATGTCGAGCAGCAACGGCGCCGGGCCGCTCACCGCGGGGTCGCGGATCAGCCAGCCGTGCACCACGGTGCCGTCCGAGATGGTGAACTCCCGCTCGACCCGGGGAAACAGCTCGACGTCCGCGAAAACCTCGCCATGCGAAGTGCGCACGGTCTCGGCGCCGCTCACCACGTCGACGGTGACAATTTCTCCGTACGAACCGGGGGTAGCGAGAACGACAGCGGCGGTGTCACCCACCACGGACAGTCCGGCGACCACGCGTCCCGCTCCGGCGAGCACCGGCCGGGGTGTGCCGCCGTCCACGGACACCGCGTAGAGATGCGAACAACCCCGGTCCCGTACGCAGAAAAGCACCGTCCGCCCGTCGGCCGCGAACCGTGGCACCGCGCCCGGATAGGCCGGCCCGCCCGGCATCACGTTGCGATCGAGGCTCTTCGCGAGGTCGCGCACCGGGCTGCCGTCGAGCGGCACGTAGAGCAGCCCCGCGTGCCCGACCGGCTCACCCTCGTACCCGACGACCACGAGCGCGTCGCCCCGCGGCGTCCACACGGCCGGCCCGGCGACGCCGCCGGCCAGCCCCACGACGTGCGGCCGCGCCTTGGGGTCGGTGACGTCCACGACGTGCACCGGCGCCCGCAGCACCAGATCGGCGTCGGGGGCGGTGGCCGCCGCGAAGGCCAGCCGGGCCGAATCCGGCGACCAGGCCGGGTCGCCCGCGTGCCAGTCCCCCTCGGTCACCTGCCGGGCCTTGCGGGTCTCGAGGTCGAGCACGAACAGGTGCTTGCGGACGTCGCGCAGCCACCCGCTGCCGTCGGCCTGATAGTCGAGGCGCTCGGTGACGATGGGAGCGCCCTTGTCGGCGCCGGTCACCGCGACCGGCGCCGAGAAGGCGATCCTCGTGCCGTCGGGACTCCACACCGGTGCACCCGCGCCCAGCGGCAGCTCGGTGACCGGTTCGGCCTCGCCGCCGTCGGCCGGCAGCAGCCACAGCTGGGCCGGGCCGTCGCCACCGCGCAGGAACGCCAGCCGCCCGCCGTCGGGCGACCAGGCCGGGGACGTGTCGGCCGGCCCACGGGTCAACCGGCGTGCGCCGCCGTCCCCGGCGCACCAGATGCCCCGGGTCACCCGGTCCGCCGCCCGGTCGGCCGCACGCAGCACGTACGCGATCCGGCGGCCGTCCGGGCCCAGGGCGGGCTGCTCGGGCGTCGCCACCGACACCAGGTCCTCGATCTGCGCACGACGTGCCACTGTTTCCCCCTCGTTTCACGGGTCTCAGCGCGAAGCCTGCCCGCCGTGGGGGGCCCGTGTCATGGTGCGCCACAACGAGTCGGAGGCCCTCGAATCGTCGGCTACGCCAGACCACGGAAGACGCGGAGTTGCAGCATCGCGCCGAACCGGGCCTCGGGGTCCGCGAGGTCGACCTCGCCCACCTCGGCCAACCGGCGCAAGCGATAGCGGAAGGTGTTGGGGTGCACGTGCAGGGCGGCCGCGGCCGCCACCGCGTCGCCGAACGCGTCGAGCCAGGCGGCGAACGTCTCGACCAGGTTGGCGTTGTGCTCGGCGTCGTAGGCGAGCAGCCGGGCCAGCGGCCCGGTCGGGACGTCGCCCCGGGCCGCCACCAGGTCACGCAGTTCCAGCACCATCGCCTTGGTGTAGACGTCCTCGAGGCGCGCGACGCGCAGACCGCAGCCCGACCGAAGCACCCGCAGCGCCCGGTCGGCGCTGGCCCGCGCGGCGGCCAGCCCGGCCACCGACGAGGCCGGTGGGCCCACTCCGACCAGGGCCGGCACCCGCTCCCCGACCCGATCGAGAAACTCGCCGGCCACCCGCACGGCCCGTTCCGCCGTGGCCACCGGCAGCAGCCCGTAGGCGACGTCACCCAGCAGGGCCACCGCGCTTCCGGCGTGCACCGCGCTCAGCTGCATGGCCAGCGCGTCGGCCAGCCGTTGCCGGTCGGCGGCCAGCCCGGACCGGTCGGCCGCGCCCTCCGGTTCGGCCGGGGCCAGCGCCAGCACCACCAGCGGCTGGTCGGCCAGGCCGAGGCGGGCCAGCGACTCCCGGGCGCCGGCGCTGCCCTCCAGTGCGGTGCCCACCAGTTCCGTACGCAATCGGCGTTCGACATCGGCCCCCGCGCGCAGCCGCAACATGTGCAGCGCCACCAGCTTGGCGGCGTCGCTGAAGGCGCGGGACCGGTCGGGGGTCAGCGGCTCGTGCACGGCGGCCCAGATCGAGCCGAGGAACTCGTCGCCGGCCCGCACCGCCACCGCGACCCGCGGCACCGAGAACTCGCCGGGCGCGGTCGGCGGCGGCGCGATGAACACCGGGTCGGCGCTGTGGTGCAGGTCGCGCAGCACACCCGCGCGGGAGAGGACGCGGGCGAACCGCTCCGGCACCTGGCGGCCCAGGATCGTCTCGACCCGCGACTCGTCGGCCTCCTCCTGGCGGCCCGAGAAGGCGAGCACGCGCGAGTCCGGGTCCTCGATCGTGACCGGGGCGTCGACCAGCGCGGCGACGGCGTTGGCCAGCGCGAACAGGTCGCCCGAGGGCAGCCCGCCGAGCATCTCGGGGCCGGCGTCGCCGACGTCGCCCTGGCTCAGCATCGAGCGCAGCAGCGCGGCCAGCTGGGCCCACGAGGCGCCCCGGGTCAGCGCCAGCAACGCCACCCCGGACTCGTGCGCCGCGGCCCGGAGCTCGTCGCCGGCCGGCACGGGAGCCCGCACGATCAGGCCGGCCGCGCCGTGCGGGCCGAGGGCACGCAGCAGACCGGCGATCTCGGCCGGCTCGCGCAGCCCCACACCGAGCACGAGCGCGGGCCGGGGCAGGTGCGGCTCGTCGAACGGGTCGTGGATGGCGATGCCGGCGATCGGCTCGGCCGAGATCACCTCGCCGTGCACCAGGTCCAGCAACGTGGCCCCGAGGTCGTCGAGGACCCGCCCGAGGCTGCCGCGCGGCTGCTGGCTCATGCCACCGGAGCCTAGTGCCATAGATCAGGTTCCGAGCGGTACGCCGGGACGCGGCACGGCATCGAGCAGTTCGCGGGTGTACTCGTGCCGGGGGTCGAGCAGCACCTGTTCGACCGGGCCGTACTCGACGATCCGGCCGTGGCGCATCACCGCGACGATGTCGCTGACGTAGCGCACGACGGCCAGATTGTGCGAGATGAACAGCATGGTCAGCCGCATCTGGCGTTGCAGGTCCCGCACGGCGTTGAGCACCGCGCCCTGGATCGAGACGTCCAGAGCCGAGGTGATCTCGTCGGCCACGATCACCTCGGGCCGGCCGGCCAGGGCGCGGGCCAGCGCTACCCGCTGCCGCTGGCCGCCCGAGAGCTCGTCCGGGCGGGCGCCGGCCCGCTCGGCAGCCAGGCCGACCAGTTCCAGCAGCCGGCCCACCTCGGCCCGGCGGTCGGCCGCGCCGCGCGGCATTGCCTCCGCGATCGACGCGCCGATGCTCATCCGCGGGTCGAGGGCCGAATACGGATCCTGGAAGATCATCTGCAGCGGGCGCGTCTTGTACTGGGCGACCGGGCGCCCGTCCAGCAGGATCTGCCCGGCCGCCAGCGGGACCAGGCCGACCGCGGCACGGGCCAGCGTCGACTTGCCCGATCCGGACTCGCCGACCAGGCCCACGATCTGCCCGGCCGGCACGACCAGGTTCACCCCGTCGACCGCGACCGTGCCGCGCCGGCGCGAGCCGAAGCGGACGGTCACGTCCTCGAACGTCAGCTCGCGCATCGCGGCGTGGCCCGAGCGCCGAAGTGCACGTACTTCTCGCCGGTGGGCAGCTGGTAGAAGGTGGCCGGGATCCAGTTGCCGGTCTCCGGGTCCTGGCAGACGAACAGGTCGGGCGCGACCGCGACCATCGGGTAGTCGACCGGCTCCTCCTGCAGCAGCTCGGCCATCGCGCCGGTGACGCTGACCCGCATGACCGGGCCGTTCTCGCCGACGCTGATCTCCTGACGGATGCTGGCACGCTCGTAGGCGCCGAGGTAGGGGGCGGGATCGACGTCGACCGGGATGGCGGGCGGCCCGAGCGGGTGCGGGACGGGCACCTGGGCCAGCTCGGCGAAGATCTCGCGGTACAGCTCCTCGTACAGCTTGGCGCCGTTGCCCCCGTTGGTCAGCAACGCGACCGCGAAGCCCTTCTCCGGAAGAAGGCGCAGGAAAGCGGCCTGCCCGATGGTGTTGCCGTCGTGACCGATCAGCCGGTGCCCGTCCCAGCCCGCCCGCTCCCAGCCCAGGCCCCACGAGTCGCCCAGCAGGTGCTTGTCGGGCAGCTCGACCTGGAACTCGGCCATCGCGGCGGCGCTCGCCGCGCTCAGCACCTCCCCGCCGCCGTCCAGGTGCATCTTCGCGAACGTCAGCAGGTCGGCCACGGTCGAGATGATCGACCCGGCCGGCCCCGCCGAGCGGGGGATGCCCCAGACGGGGGCCACGCTCTGTTTACCGTCGTGGGTCACATGCCCGGCGGCGGCGCGGTGCAGCAGCGCCTCCTCGGGCAGGGTCACCGTCCGGGTCAGCCCGAGCGGGGTGACGATCCGATCCCGTACGGCGGCGTCCCAGGTGCCGCCGGTCAACTTCTCGACGACCCGGCCGGCCAGCGAGAAGCCCGAGTTGCAGTACGACCAGGTGGCCTCGAGCGGATGGTTCTGGGCCGCGTCGGCCAGCACGGCCGTGTACTTCTCGAGGCAGTCGTCGCCGCGGCCGGTGTCGGTGAAGACGTCGCCGTCGATGCCGCTGGTGTGGGTCAGCAGGTGCCGCATGGTCACCTTGGCCGTGACGCCGGGGTCGCTGAGCCGCAGCTCGGGCAGCACCTCGATCAGGGGCGCGTCCAGCTGGATCTTGCCCTCGTCCACCAGCTGCATCACCAGCGTGGTGGTCCACACCTTGGTGATCGAGCCGATCTGGAACAGCGAGTCGGTGGTGGTCTCGACGCCGGTGCGCAGGTTCAGCACCCCGTACGCCGCCTCGCCGATCTCGCCCTCGTGCAGGATGCCCAGGGTCGCGCCGGGCACGTCGTGCCGCTCGGCCAGCTCGGCCAGACGCCGGGTCCACTGTGCGGTGTCGATGGTCATGCTCTGTCCCCTCCCAGGGGTGCGGCGATCTGGTCGTCCGTCTTGTCATCATCCGAGGCCGCAGGCCGGCCGTCAGTGGCCGCGGCCCGGTTATCCGGACCCGCGCCCTGCCCGCCATTGACCGCAGCCCGGCTATCCGGCACCACGCCCTCGCCCCCAGTAGTCGCAGCTCGGTTATCCGGCACCGCGGCCGGGGCGAGGTCGGCGTGCCAGCAGGCGACTCGGCGGCCGGCGGCGTACGTCGTCAGAGCCGGGTCCTGCCGACGGCACTGGTCGGTAGCCAACGGGCAGCGCGGGGCGTACGGGCAGCCCGCGGGCACGTCGTGCGGGTCCGGCGGCCGGCCCGGGATGACCGCCAGCGGCTTGGTCCGGTCGGTCGTCATGTCCGGCACGGCGGCGACGAGCGCCCGGGTGTACGGGTGCCGCGCGTCGTGCAGCAACGCGTCCGTCGGCAGGTCCTCGACGATGCGGCCGGCGTACATCACCAGCACCCGGTCGCAGACCTGGCCCACCACGGTCACGTCGTGGCTGATGAACAGCAGCCCGACCCGCTCGGCGGCACGGATGTTCGCGATCAGCTGCAACACCTGGCGCTGCACCGTCACGTCGAGGGCGGTGGTCGGCTCATCGGCGATGATCAGCGCCGGGTTGGCCATCACCCCCATGCCGATCATGGCCCGCTGGCGCATGCCGCCGGAGAACTCATGCGGCAGTTGCCGGGCACGCCGCTCGGCGCCCGGGATGCGCACAGCAGCCAACCGGTCGACTGCCCGCCGCCAGGCCGTGCGCCGATCCGCGCCCTGGTGCTCGCGGACCACCTCGGCCAGTTGCCGCCCGACCCGCTGGGCGGGGTTGAGCGAAGTCATCGGGTCCTGAAACACCATCGAGAGCGACGTGCCGAGCAACCGCCGCAGCTCGTTCTTGTTCAGCTCACTGCCATCGCGCGCGCTTGAGCGCTCACCCTTGCCTGAACGCTCACGCACGTCGGACCGCTCATGCACGTCAGAACGCTCAGGCATGTCGGCACGCTCCATCGCCTTTGAGCGTTCACGCGTGTTCGAGTGGTCATCGGTGTCCGAACGCTCACTCGCCTCTGAGCGTTCACGCAGGTCTGTCCGCTCGTGAGCGGTTGAGCGTTCGCGCAAGTCCGTGCCGAGGAACTCAAGGCGGTCAGCGCGCACGCGGCCCGGGCGCTCGATCAGCTGGGCGATGGCGAGGGCGGTCAGGCTCTTGCCCGAGCCGCTCTCGCCGACGATGCCGATGGCCTCGCCCTTTCGCACGGTCAGGCTCACGCCCCGCACCGGGGTCACGGCGCCGAAGCTCACATGCAGGTTCTCGACGGCCAGCAGCGGCTTCTCGGGCCCCTCCGGCTCCGGTTCGGCCCGCGGCTCCTCGTGATCGGGTGCTTTCTGAGTCCGCTGGTGAGTCTGAGCCGAGCGCAGGCCGATCGCGCGGGCGACGGCCTCGCCGGCTAGGTTGAACGCCATCGCGGCCAGCACAACGGCGACCCCGGCGGCCAGGGCGCCGGCCGGGTGCACGTAGATCTGGGCCAGTCCCTCGCCGAGCAGGCGCCCCCAGTCGTAGCTCGGGGCCTGCACGCCCAGCCCCAGGAACGACAGGCTCGCGAACGAGAGCAGCGCAGCGCCGGCCGACATCGTCGCCGAGACCACCAGGGGCTCGGCGATGTTCGGCAACACATGCCGCACCAGGATCCGCAGGCGGCCGATCCCGGCGACGCGGGCGGCAGCGATGAAGTCCCGCCCGGAGATCGTCGCGGCCATCGTCTGGGTGAGCCGGGCGAAGGCGGGCGCAGTCGCGAAACCGATTGCCAGCACGGCACCCTTGGCGCCGACGCCGAAGATGACGGCGAAGAAGAGGGCGAGCAGCAACGACGGGAAAGCCACGGCGATGTTGATGAAGGCGCCGATCCAGCGGCCGGCACGGCGGCCGAGCAGCACGGGCGCGGTGCCGAGCAGCAGCCCGGCGGTCACCCCGATCGCGGTGGCCAGCAGGGCCAGCCCCACCGACAGGCGGGTGGCGACCAGCACCCGGGCCAGGATGTCGCGGCCCAGCAGGTCGGTGCCGACCGGATGGGCCGACGAGGGACCCTGCAGGATCTCGGCCGACTGGACGGCTTCGGCGCGGCCCTGCCAGATCAGCGGGGCCACCACCGCGAGCAGCAGCACCCCGGCCAGCAGCACGGCGGCCGTGATCCCGAGCGGACTGCGCAGCGCACCCGTCCACCGTTTGCCGGCCCCGCCCGCCGATATAGCCTTCGTCGCGGCGGCCATCAACTCGCCCGGATCACTGTTCGTCGCCGCCGTCATACGCCCTCCCGGATCGCCGAGCGCAGATCGAGCACGGCCGCCGCGTCCACCACCAGCGTCATCAGCTCTCCCGGATCGCCGAGCGGGGATCGAGCACGGCCAGCGCCACGTCCACCACCAGATTGATCAGCAGGACCCCGATGCCGTAGACGAGCACCACGCCCTGCACGGTCGGATAGTCCTTGGCCAGGATCGAGCCGACGATCGTGCTGCCCAGGCCCGGCCAGGCGAAGATGTTCTCGATCAGCACGGTGCCCGCGACCAGCCCGCCGAGCAGCAGGCCACCGATGGTCAGGGTGGCGGTCAGGGCGTTGGGCAGCGCGTGCCGCAGGTAGACGGTGCCGGCCCGCAGGCGTTTGGCCCGGGCCGTACGGATGTAGTCGGTCTGCAGGACGGTCAGCAGCTCCACCCGCACGATTCGGGCCAGCATGAAGGCGGGCCCGATCGCGAGCGAGAGCACCGGCAGCACGTACGACGAGGGACCGGAACGCCCGGCGACCGGCAGCCATCCGAGCTGGACGCCGAACACGAACACCAGGCCGACCGCCATGAGGAACTCAGGGATGGTCGCGACCACGACGCCGGCCGAGGTGAGGGCCCAGTCCCCGCCGCGGCGGCGGCTGTCGCGGGCCAGCACGGCCATGAACAGACCCAGCGGCACCGAGACGACCACCGCCACCGCGAAGGCCAGCAGGGCCATCTCGACCGTGGACCCGAGCCGCGCCGAGATCACCTCGCTGACCGGCAGGCCGGAGGTCATAGAGACGCCCAGATCGCCGGTCAGGAGGTGGCCGAGGTAGCTCAGATACTGCTGCCACAGCGGGTCGTCGAGTCCCAGTTGCTCCCGCCGCTCCGCGACCAGCGCCAGCGGGGCGGTGGGGCCCAGCGCCGCCCGGACGGGATCGCCGGGCAGCACGTGGATCATCAGGAACGCGGCGGTCACCAGCACCCAGACGCTGAGCACCAGCCGCCCGGCCCGGCGGAACCCGAACCGCACCCACGGGTTGCCGGTCAGGCCCGTCAGCCTCGGGATCTCCGCCGCCACCGACATGTCAGCCCAGCATCCGGATCGACGACGGGTCGATGTCGCCCTCGGACAGGTTCAGCTCGGCCCCGTTCACGATGGACGGGGCGTTGGAGTTGGCGAACGGCACCAGATCCAGGTTCTGCACCACCGCCTTCTCGGCCGCGGCCCACTGCGGGCACCCGGTCTCACCGGTGAGCTTCTGGGCCTCGGTCACCGCCGCGACGTAGTCCTTGTTGTCGAAGGCGGCGAAGTTGGCGCCGTCGGGCGGGGTCGGCCCGGACAGGAACGGCACCAGCTGGCTGGGCAGCGTCACCCCGATGGGGAACATCGCCACGTCCCACGAGAGCTGACCAGCTGCGATCTGGCCGACCTGCGTCGTCGTCACCGACTTCAGCTCGACCTGCACCCCGGCGGCCTGCCACTGCTGTTGCAACAGCTCGGCTGCGGCCTGAGCGCCCGGGTTGCCGGTGGAACCCCAGGCCACGACGAGCTTCTTGCCCGCCGCACCGGCCGTGGCCAGCGCCGCCTTGCCCGCGGCGGCGTCGAAGGCGGGCAGGTTCCCGGTGACTGTGTCGCCCTTGCAGGGCGTCATGGCCGGGGCGACCAGGCCGGTCGCGGCGGTGCCGCGGCCGCTGGTGAAGACCTGCTGCATCTGGGTCAGGTCGACCGACTGGATCAGCGCCTTGCGCACGGCCAGGTCGGCGGTGGGCAGTCCGGCCTTCTGGTTGAACCAGATCTCGCCGGTCGGGGCCAGCACGTCCCGCTTGAGGAACTGGTCGCCCTGCAGGCGCTGGCTGTCCGGGCCCGTGAACCGGGCCGCGTTGACCTCGCCCGAGAGCACCAGGTTGGCCGTGGTGGTCTCGTTGGTGATGACCCGGATCACGACCTTGTCGGGCCGCCCCACGGTGTCGGCCTTGAAGTCGCCCGGCCCCCACGCGTACTCCTTGCGCCGGGTCAGCGTGTAGTGGTCGTCGGGCACGGCCTCGGTCACCGTGTACATGCCGGTGCCGTCCGAGGCCTGCTTGAGCTTCGTCCGGTCGGCCATCCCCTTGTCGCAGACGATCGGCAGGCCGCCCAGGTTGCGCTCGAGGAACGCGTCCGGGCTGGGCGAGGTCACCTTGACCACGCCGGCCGCCTCGTCGGCCGTGGCCTTGGCTCCGGCCGGCACGTACAGGCCGATCCGGGTCGAGGCGTTCTTGACGTCGCCCACGAACGAGATGTTCTTCGCCACCGTGGCCGCCGTCAGCGGGGTGCCGTCGGCGCACGTGATGCCCTTGCGCAGGGTGAACTCGGCGGTCGTACTGGTCGATTGCCACTTCTCGGCCAGCCCGGGCAGCGTCTTGCCGTCCGGCGCGAACCCGAGCAGGGAGTCGTAGAGGAACCGGTCAACCTGGCCGGTGACCGACAGAGAGGTGAAATGGGGATCGAGGTTGCCGGGGTCGCCCGCGACAGCCATCGTGAACGTCTTGCCATCGACCGCCTGGCGCCCGCTCGCGCCACCGCCGCCGTCATTGCCGCAAGCTGCCAGGAGCACTGCAGCCCCCAGCGCGGCCGCGCCTCGCCAAGTCTTCATCGTGCCTCCACGTGCTGCATGTCACGAAAGACTGCCGAGGACGCGACCCCCTTGTCTTTGGCGCTGCCGACAACATGGGGACGGTCCTCTTGTCGTGGTGGACGACACGCTCCGGCCGCGCCGGAGTTGTCGAGGGACTGTCAGATTTTCCGTACGTGTTCACCCGGCCGCCTGCAGTCGGGCGGCGCCCGGCAGGCGAGTCCATCCGGCGGCGGCGAGGAGCAGGATCATTCGTCGCACGGCGGCCACGATGCCGAGCGGTCGTCGGCGTGCCGTCAGTAGATTGTCGAGCGATTGTCAGACTTTCGTGGGAGGACAGGGCGATCGACATCTCCCGAACCGCCGACGCGTCCGGCGCCGAAGCTCGGCAGGCTGGGGGCATGCGGACAAGACTGGCCCGGTGGCGCGAGCAGGCCGGCCTCACCGAGCGATGGCGGCTGGCCTACGAGGTCGTCCTGGTGGCGCTGGTGACGGTGGCGGCGGTGGTCCCGTCGGCCGCGGTCGGCTGGTATCCGGCGGCCCCGTGGCTGGTCGGGGTGACCACCCCGGCGCTGATGCTGCTGCGGCTGACCCACCCGCTCGTCGCCTACCTGGCCGCGGCGCTGGTCGGCCTGGGCACCGGCGGGCCCAGCAGCATGCTGCTGGTGGTGCTGAGCGCCGCCCTCGCCTACCGCCTCGCGCGGTGGTGGCAGGTCGTGGCCGGGCTGGCGGCAGCCTGGGTCTGCTACGTGCTTTCCCTCGCTTGGGAACAGGCGCTGACCGTGGAGTGGGCCCTGTTCGGCACGCTGCTGTTCGCGGTGCTGGCGGTGCTGCCCGCCGGGGTGGCCCGGCTGGTCCGGCGGCGGCGGATGCTGCTGGCGGCGATGCACGGGCGCAACGTGCAACTGCACAGCCAGCAGAACGAGATCGCCCGGCAGGCGCAGGCCCGGGAACGAGCGCGCATCGCCCGCGACATGCACGATTCGCTCGGGCACAAGCTCACCCTGATCTCGCTGTACTCCTCGATGATGCGCACCGCCGACGAGGACCAGCGCGACGGGACGGCCGACCTGGTCCGCCAGACGTCGTCGGCCGCGATGACCGAGTTGCGCCAGATCCTCGGCCTGCTCGGGCAGGACGACCCCCAGTCTTTGGTACGCCCACTGACCGGCCTGGACGAGCTGGCCGAGCAGGCCCGGTCCTCGGGCGCCCGGGTCGAGCTGGTCCGCGAGGGCGAGCCCCGGCCGGAGGCGTCGCTGACCGAGCACGCGGCCTACCGGGTGATCCAGGAGGGCCTGACGAACGCGTTGCGGCACGCTCAGGGCGGAGCGATCACACTGCTGCTGCGATACGAGCCCGACGCGCTCATCGCCGCCGTGACCAACACTGCCGGGCACCGCGTCGTGCGGACGACCAGCGGGCAGGGGCTGCTGGGGCTGGCCGAACGGGTCCGGGTCGCGGGCGGCATGCTTTATCACGGGCCGACGCCGGACGGCGGCTTCCGGGTGGCCGCCACCCTGCCCCACCTGGGCGAGGGCGCCGCCCCGGCCCCCGTCGAGAGCCACCCGCCGCCGACCGGGCCGGACTTCGCGGACGTGATCGAACGGCACCGCCGCCGGAACCGGTTCGTCCTCGTCGCCACCGTGCTGTCCATCGCCGTTTTCCTGGCTCTGTGCGGCACCGGGCTCTGGCTGGTCTCGGCCTTCGCGACCGTCGACCGCGAGACGTACGACGCGGCCCGGATCGGCGCGCCCGAGCCTTCGGTGCGCGAGGTCCTACCGGATCCGGAGGCCGGCACCACCGCCGGCGGCGGCTGCGTGGACTACCAGGCATCGATTTTCGATCAGGTACGCGACGAGACCGGCGAGCTGAGTTACCGGTTCTGCTTCCGGGACGGCATGCTGGTCGACAAACAGATCATCCGGGAGCCGACGTCATGACCGAACCCCTGCGGGTGCTGCTGGCCGACGACGACTCGCTGATCCGGACCGCGATCGACGCGATCCTGCGGCCGGCCGCCGGCATCGAGCTGATCGCGCAGGCCGCCGACGGCCGGGCCGCGGTCGACCTGGCCCTGCGCCACCGGCCGGACGTGGCGCTGCTCGACATCCAGATGCCGGTCCTCGACGGGCTGGCCGCGCTGCGCGAGATCCGCCGCCTGGTGCCCGAGGTGCGGATCGTCGTGCTGACCACGTTCGGCCAGGACGAGTACGTCGCCCAGGCACTGACCCACGGCGCGGCCGGCTTCCTGCTCAAGGAGTCGGCGGCGGACGAGCTCGAGTACGCGATCCGCGCCGCCGCGGCCGGCAACGCGTACCTCTCACCGAAGATCACCCGCCAGGTGCTCGACCGGCTGCCGCCCGCGCCCACCCGGCCCACCGAGGATCAGGTCAAGGTGGACACGCTCAGCGAACGGGAGCGCGAGGTGCTGATCCTGCTGGCCCAGGGCCTGTCCAATGCCGAGATCGGCCAGCGGCTGTTCGTCTCCGAGGGCACCGTCAAGACGCACGTCTACCACGTGTTCGCCAAGCTCGGCTGCGAGAACCGGGTGCAGGCGGCCATGCTCGCCCAGCGCACCGGACTGCTCGCACAACTTTAGTGCGAGGCCGGTTCCGCCGGTCGGCAGACGCTCCCGGAACCCGTCCGCAGCCACACTTTTTCCATGACGACGACCTTCGAGACCTGGGAACTGCCGGCCCGGATCGCGCTCAGCGACCAAGGGATCGGATACCACGCGGCCAACCCCATCATTGAGGACGTCCGGGACCACTGCCGGCGTACCGGGGAAAGCCCCTTCGAGGCCTTCGGCGAACCCCGCGAGTTCGCCGCGCGGACGGCCGCGGAACAACCGCCGGGGCTGCTGGAGATGGTCGACCGCGAGGGCATGACCGCGCGCGACTACCTCGGCGGCCAGCTGTTCGTGCTGTCGGTGCTGGTCATCCCGGCGGTGGTGCTGTTCGCCGCGATCGGTCGCACGTGGACGTTCCCGGCGACAGCCGCCGGCCTCACCGGCATTGTGCTGCTGGCGGCAACGCTGTTCTGGACCGGTGGGGTGCCGCAGGCGGTGCGCGCCTCCGGCCGCCCCGACCTCGTCAAGTACGCCTGGGCCGCCACGCCCGTGCTCATCGTGGCCGCCGCCATGGCGTTCACGACGCTCCCGCGCGAGCGCCTGTTCGGCATTCCGGTCGTGGCCGTCGTGGCGGTCGCGGCCCTCGCCGTGGCGTTGCAGCTGCGCGAGCCCAAGCCGTCCGGGCCGCCGTCCCGCATCGAGGCTCCGCCGACGACCGAGGCGTGGTTCGAGCGCCTCGCCGGTCTGCTGGTCGGGCGGTACGACCTGCGCCCGGACCGCGCCGCCGAACTCACCCGGGCGGCCCGGGCGAGGGTGACCGAATCGGGCCGCACAGCCGAAGAAGAGTTCGGCCCGGTCGAGGAGTACGCCCGCCGGGTGCAGGAGGCCGAGCCCGTGCGCCGGAACCCGTTCTGGCGCACCCGCCCGGCCCAGATCGTCAGCCTGCTCGTCGGGATCGGCATCGCGGTGCAGGCCTTCATCGGCTGGCAGCAGGACGGCGTCTGGTGGGCCGCCTACCTGATCGCCCTCCCGGCCGGCCTCGGCGGCGTCTGGTTCCTCATCCAGGCCCTCCGCGGCCGGGGGACTCAGTAGTCGCTCCAGGTCCCCAGCGGGCTCCCGGTGATGGCCAGCTCGAAGGACTGGACGTTGCCGACCTTCGGGCCCGCCGTCTGCAGGGTGAGGGAGAGCCGGCGTCGTGACGCTCGACCGGGTCGAGGTGCACACCGCCCGCCAGCAGCTGCGGGGAGTGGCCGAGCTGCGGCACGCGCCGACCCACCGGGCGGTGTGGGGCCCCCCTGCACCGCGACGTTCGACGGCCAGGCCGTGTACGGCGCCATCCTGCTGGTGGACCCAGGGCCGGTCGAGACCACGGTGACCGTCGAGTGTTCCGCCGGGGGCGGGTCAGCCACCACGGCCTGCCTACAGCCAGCCGGCGCGGCGCAGCACGCGGTGGAGGACGGTCGCGCTGACCAGCACGAGCAGTAGAACCGTGGGGTAGCCGTAGCGGGAGGTCAGCTCGGGCATGTGGGTGAAGTTCATGCCGTAGACGCCGGCGATGGCGGTCGGCAGGGCGGCGATGGCGGCCCAGGAGGCGATCTTGCGGAGGTCGTTGTTCTGCTCGACCGTCAGCTGGGCCAGACGGGCCTGCAGCAGGGTGTTGAGCACGTCGTCGAACCCGACGACCTGGTCCACCGCGGCGGCGTGGTGGTCCGCGACGTCGCTGAAGTAGCGGCGGATCTCCTTGGGCAGGTCGGCGAACTGCTTGCCGGTCAGGGCGGCCAGCGGGCGCTGCAACGGCAGCACGGCCGCCTTGAACTTCATCAGCTGGCGTTTGAGCTGGTAGACCTGTTCGACGGTGACCGGGGTGCCGGGGGCGAAGACGGCCGCCTCGGTCAGCTCGATGTCGGTCTGCAGGGCGGCCGCGATGTCGACGTACCCGTCGACCAGGCGGTCCAGGATCGCGTGCACCACCGACCACGGGCCCTGGGACAGCGCCCGCGCGTCGCTGCTGAGGTCGGCGCGCAGCGAGCTGAGCTCCATGACCGTGCCCTGCCGGACGGTGATCACGAAGCGCGGGCCGACGAAGAGCCGGACGAAACCGGTGCTGACGATCTCGCTGGTGGCGGTGACCCGCTCGTGCTCGACGTACTGGGCGGCCCGGACGACGAGGAAGAAGACATCTTCGTACTGCTCGATCTTCACCCGCTGTTCGCGGTGCAGGATGTCCTCGACCGCGAGCGGGTGCAGACCGAACACGTCGGCGACGTGGGTGAGGGCCGCCTCCGTGGGCTCGTGCAGGCCCAGCCAGATGAAGGCGCCCTCCTGCGCGCACGCCTTCTCGTAGAGCACCGCCAGATCCGCGGCTGGGCCGGGGCTCTCGACGGCCGCCCCGTCGACGTACAGCTCGCAGCCCACGATCGCCGTGTGGTCGGCGCGGCCGCGCACGACCGGCCGCGGCGGTTCCCAGGTGCGTCGCCCGTCCAAGATTCCCGTCACCCCCGGTCGGGAGCCTACTGCGGCGAGGTGACGGCGCCGGCCTCGAAGGTCGACACCGGCGTGCCGGCCTCGACGGTGCGGGTGACGGTGCACAGCTTGTCGTGCGACTGCCGGATCAGCCGGGGCACGATCGCCCGCGCGCGGTCGCCCTGCTCCCCGGCCGGGAACGCGACGTCGAACTCGACCTCGAGGTTCTCCAGCCGGTTCTCGCCGCCCTCGGTCTTCACCTTGTCTCCCCGTACGCGGATGAGGAACCGCGTCGGCTCGCCCTTCCGGCTGGTCACCAGGTCGACGTCGATCCCCGAGCACCCACCCAGGGCGGCCAGCAGCAACTCGACCGGCGTGAACCGCTCGTCGTCGCCCGACCCCAGCGGGATGACCCCGCCCCGTACGTTCCGCACGTCGTACTCACCGGCACTGGTCCGCTCGATCTCCACCGACCGCTGGTTTCCGTCCGTCATGCCCCGGGACGTTACGCGCCCCGGGCTTTCACCAGCGCAGCAGGCCGTTCTCGTCCTGCAGGGTGCCGGTCGGGGCGTCCGGACCCAGGGTGGCCAGGCGGACGACGACGCGGGCGCTCTCCTCCGCCGGCCGGCCGATGCCGAAGGCGGCGGTCATGTCGGTGGCGGTGGCGCCGGGCTCGACCGCGTTGAACCTGATGCCCGGGTGGGCCTTGGCGTACTGGACGGTGAGCATCGTGGCGGCCGCCTTGGACGCCGCGTACAGCGCCAGCGGCAGGCCCGACTCCGGCCGCTCGGGGTTGGTCACCGCCCAGAACGACCCCATGCTGCTCGACACGGTGACCACCGTGGGGTTCGAGGACTCGCGCAGCAGGGGCAACGCGGCCTCGGTGACCCGCACGATGCCGACCGCGTTGGTGTCGAACGCCCGCAGGGCTCCCGGCCCGTCGATGTCGCCGGCGGCGAGGATGCCGGCGTTGTGCACCAGGACGTCGAGCCGGCCCTCGGCGGCCCCGATGGTCGCCAGCGCCTCGCGCACCGAGGCGTCGTCGGTCACGTCGAGCTGGACGAAGCGGGCGCCCAGGTCGGCCGCGGCCTTCTCACCTCGTACGGTGTCGCGTGCCCCGACATAGACGGTGTGGCCCTGCTCGACGAGCTGCTTGGCGGTCTCGTACCCGATGCCCTTGTTGGCCCCGGTGATCAGTGTGATGGTCATGCCTCCGAGGTTCTCCCCGGACGCAGCCCGGAGCCAGAGTCCCCTTCAGCCTGGGGTGTCGCAGGGCCCCCTCTGTCCGCGCAAGCCCGGCCTAGGCTTATGGGGTGAGTGAGACGACCAACGCCCTGGGGGCGTTCCTGCGGGCCCGGCGCGAGCTGGTGACGCCCGAGCAGGCCGGCATTCCCGAGGTGGGGGTGCGGCGGGTGCCCGGGTTGCGGCGCGAGGAGGTCGCCATGCTCGCCGGCATCAGCGCCGACTACTACCTGCGGCTGGAGCGCGGGCGCGACCGCAACCCGTCCGTGCAGGTGCTCGAGTCGATCGCCCGGGTGCTGCACCTCGACGACGACCACCTGGCTCACCTGCTGTCGCTGGTCGGTGCGGCCTCCAGGCCGCACCGGCGCCGGCCCCGCCGCCGCGAGACGCCGCCGCCGGGCGCGCTCAAGCTGCTGGACTCACTGATCCAGCCGGCCTTCATCGAGGACCGCTACTTCGACATTCTGGCCTCGAACGACCTGGCCCGGGCCCTGTCCCCGCGCATCGCCGCGGGCGGCAACCAGCTGCGCGACCTGTTCCTCGACCCGTCCGAACAGATTCTGTACCCGGAATGGCAGTCCGTGACGGAGTGCTTCGTGGCCAACCTGCGGCAGGCCGTCGGCACCGACACCGACGACCCGCGGTTCATCGAGCTGACCGGCGAGCTGTCCCTGGCCAGCCCCCGGTTCCGCCGGCTCTGGGCCCGGCACGAGGTCCGCGGCCAGCACGGTACGCCGATCCGGATCAACCATCCGCAGCTGGGGGAGCTGACGCTCAACCGCGAACGACTGAGCATCGCCGGGGCCGAGAGCCTGATGCTCATCGTGCTTCACCCGGACGCCGGCTCCAGCGATGCCGACAAGCTCGCGCTGCTGGCGTCGGCGGGTCTGCCCGCCAGGAGTTCGGAGACGGTGACGAAGCGGTAGCCGCGCTCCTGCAGAGCGGCGATCATCGCGGGCAGGGCGTTCAGCGCGACCAGGCGGCGCTTGTCGCCGGCGTCGTGGGCGAGCACGATCGAGCCCGGGCGCATCATGTCTATCAGGTCCTGGGCCTGGCCCGTGGGATCGCCGGCGTACCTGCGCTCGCGCATCTGGTGCGACCACAGAGCGATGTCGTAGCCCATCGAATCGGCGGCGAGCACGGTCGAGCCGCCGAGGTGCCCGTACGGCGGCCGCAGCAGCGTCGCCTCGCGGCCGGTGTGCCGCTTGATGGCCTCGTGGGTGCGCTCCAGCTCGCGGCGGGCGCCGGCCAGGTCGAGCGTGGCCAGGTCGTCGTGCGACCACGAGTGGTTGCCCACCTCGTGCCGGCCCAGCCGGCGGCGCACCAGGCCGGCGTGCTCCTCCAGGTGCCGTCCGACCATGAAGAACGTGGCCGGCGCCCGGGCCTCGTCGAGCACGTCGAGGAACCGCGGCGTGTATTCGGGCAGCGGGCCGTCATCGAAGGTGAGCGCGACCAGCTTCTCGGTGGTGGCCCGGAAGTAGTGGATCTGCACGCCGCCGTGCGCCACCGCGCCGAGGTCGTCGGCCGCCGCGGCGTAACCCCCGCCCAGCGGCGGCCGGTCCCAGCCGAACCAGTGCTTCACCTGACCGGACCCGGCAAGTGCGGTAGCCGCACCGACCGCGGTGAGCAGTCCCCCACGCAGCATCCCCCGACGAGTAACCATGCCGAGCAGCCTCGTTGATCATGGGCGGGCCGCGCGTCGGCCACCGGACAGGTTGCGACGACCGTGAATATCAGCCGGAAGTAAGAGCCGGGGTCAGCCGTTGGTCTCGTCGCGCCAGTCGATCCACGCGCGCAGATCGCTGAGGTCGTAGTCGGGGCCGCTCGCGCTCACCGTGAACAGAGAGACGCCCAGCTCCCGCAGCGCCGGGGCGGAGTCGGCCGGCTTGCCGCTCACCGCGGTGGAGATCTCGATCTCAGCCGGGTCGCGGCCCACGTCGGCGCAGTGCTGCCGCAGGATGCCCGCCTTGCGCCCGATCGTCTCGGCGTCGCCGAAGCTGTGCCAGATGTCGGCGTGCTTGGCCACCAGGCGCAGCGTCTTCTTCTCGCCACCGCCGCCGATCAGCACCGGGACCTTGCGGGTGGGCGCCGGGTTCAGCTTGGCGAACCGGGACTCGATGCGGGGCAGCGCCTCGGCCAGGTCGTCGAGGCGACCGCCGGCCGTGCCGAAGTCGTAGCCGTACTCCTGGTAGTCCTTCTCGAACCAGCCCGAGCCGATGCCGAGGATCAGCCGGCCGTCGCTGATGTGGTCGACGGTGCGGGCCATGTCGGCCAGCAGCTCCGGGTTGCGGTAGCTGTTGCAGGTGACCAGGGCGCCGATCTCGACCCGGCTGGTCTGCTCGGCCCAGGCGGCCAGCATCGTCCAGCACTCGAAATGCAGGCCCTCGGGCTCGCCGTAGAGCGGATAGAAGTGGTCCCAGTTGAACAGGATGTCGACGCCCAGCTCCTCGGCCTGGGCGGCGGTACGGCGGATGGTCTGGTAGTCGGCGTGCTGCGGCTGAAGCTGCAGCCCGATCCGGACGGGCCTGGAAGTCATGATCGAAGCCTAGGCTTCCCGGCCTCGTCCCGCCCGGCAAGCTCGCGCCCCAGCCGGCGCGTTGTTCCTCCCGCCGGGGGCAACCGGGGCGTTGCACGAAGGCCCGAGTGAGCACCGTCTCCGCAGGTGGGCTGCGGCGCCGGGCCGGCTGCAGCGGCGGGCAGACTGAAGCGGTGGATGATCGTCGCGACGCGGGGGACGCCCCCGGGCTCGTGGGGCGGGGGACGCTCTGGGCCGAGCTGGCCGCTCTGCTCGGCGGCGCGGCGGCCGGCGGCACGGCGATCCTGCTGACCGGGCCGGCCGGGATCGGCAAGACGGCCCTGGTGGAGCAGTTCGTCGCCGCCGCCCGCACGGCCGGGCACGCCGTCGTGCGGACCCGGGGCCGGCCGGGCATGGTCGCCGCCCCGTACGCGGCCCTGCGGGAGCTGTTGCCGGATCCGGAGCAGGTCGCAGCACTGCCGGAACGGCAACGGGAGGCCGTACGGGCCGCTCTCGACGGCACGGCCGAGCACGCCGACCTGCTGACGCTGCGGCTGGGGGTGTCCGCGGCCGTCGAGTCGCTCGGTGGCGACCTGCCACCGGTGCTCGTGGTGGACGACGTGGACCGCATCGACTCCCCCAGCTTCGACCTGCTGCTGAGCGTCACGGCCACCGTCTTCTGGAATCAGCTGCCGGTGATCGCGCTGTTCGCCTGCCGCGACGAACAGACACCCCTGGAACTGGCCGGCCTGGTCCGGGTCATCACGGTGCCCGCCCTGTCCGACCAGCAGGCCGAGCGGCTGCTGGACACCGTCGCCGGGGCGGACGGGGTCGCCGATCGGCACCGGTTGTTGCAGCGCGCGGCCGGCAACCCGCTGGCCCTGATCGAGCTCGGCCGGCGCCGCGACCTTCCGGCGGGCTCGGTGCGGCTCTTCGTCGAGGCGATCCGGGCCCTCCCGGCGCGTGCCCAGCGGGCACTGACGTTCGCCGCCGCCGGGGAGAGCCGCATCTCGGTGATCGCCGCGGCCGATCCCGGCATCACGGCCCGTCAGTGGCAGGACGCGGCGGAGGCGGGGCTGATCGAGGTTCTCGACGGCTGGGTCCGGTTCCGGCACCCGCTCGTCGAGCACGCCGCGTTGCTCAACGCCGGCGGCGACGCCGAACGGGACGTCCACCGCCGGCTCGCCGACGTCGTGACCGACCGGTATCGGACGCTGTGGCACCGCGCGTCGGCCACCTCCGGCGACGACCCGGAGCTGGCCCGGGAGCTGCTGTCGGCGGCCCAGGAACGAGCTGCCGACCCGGCGACCGGCCTGCGGCTGCTCGAGCTGGCGGCCGAGCGGCTGCCCGCCGCCGAGCGGGCGCCCGTCCTGCTGACGGCGTCCGGGCGCGCCGCGGCGATCGGCCGGGTGACCTGGGCCGCCTGTCTGCTCGACAGCGCGCGGGCTGTCGTCGACCCGCAGACCCAGCCCGACCTGTACGCCGATGTGCTGGCCCTGTCGAGCTGGCTGGAGACCGTGCGGGGGCGCCCGGACGCCGGCGCCGAGCTGTTGCGCCGGGCCATCGGCACCGCCGGCGCCCTCAGCGTTCCGGCGCTGACGCTGGTCGTCGTCACGGCCGGCTTCCCGGCCTTCCTGCTCGGCTCGCCCGGCCTGGACCGCAGCGTTCTCGACGGCCTGCGCGCGCTGCCCTCGGCGACCAGCGGGAACACGCTGATGCCGCAGGCGCTGGTGACCCCCGGCCCGGCCGTGGTGGAGGCGGTGCGGGCGACCCCGGATCCGTTGGGGCCGGACGACGTCGTGCCGGGCGTCGCGATCGGCGGCGCGGCCATGCTGCTCGATCTGCCCGGTGACAGCCTGCGGTTGGTGCGGCCGGGCGTTCAGGCGGTGCTGGACGGCACCGCGGGAGCGGTCCATCTGACCGCGCCCGGCGTGGCCGGGTGGGCGCTGATCGACCTCGGGCGGTGGGCCGAGGCCGAGCGGATCGCCGTCCCGTTGCTGTCCTCTCCGGTGGCCGCCGAAGCGCCGGTGATCCGGACCGGGGCGTACGCGCAGCTGGCGGTGATCGCCTACGGCCGGGGCCGGCCCGAGGCCGCGGCCGAGCTGCTGGCCCAGGCCGGGCGGCAGCTGGACGCGTACGCGGTGCCGGCGTTCGCGATCCGGCTGCGCTGGGCGCGGGCCCAGGCGGCCATGGTGGCCGGGGAGTGGGACCTGGCGTATCGGCTGCTGCGCTCGGCGGCGGACGCGGACGGCGTACGGCACGGCTGGCAGGTCCTCGTGCTTCCCGATCTGGTGACCGCGGCGATGCGGGTCGGTGAGGCCGACGAGGCGGCCGCGGTGGTCGACGACATCGCCGCTCGAGGCGACTGGCTGACCGAGCGCCGGGCCGGACGGCTGGGCGCGGCTCGGGCCCTGCTGGCCGGCGAAGCGCCCGAGGCCGGGCCCGGCTCGTGGCCGTTCGAACAGGCGGTGCTCGCCGTCGAGGTCGCCGACCGCTTGCGCCGGGCCCATCGGGCGGCCCAGGCCCGTACGACGCTCCTCGACGCCCTGGAGGCCTTCGACCGTGTCCGCGCCACCGCCTGGATCGCCCACGTCGAGTCGGATCTGCGCCGGCGGGCGCCGGCCGGGCGTACCGATGTGCTCGCCGCGCTGACCGCCCAGCAGGAGCAGATCGCCCGGCTGGCCGCCGAGGGCCTGACCAACAAGCAGATCGGTGAGCGGTTGTTCCTCTCCTCGCGAACCGTCGCCTCGCACCTCTACCGGATCTTCCCCCTCCTCGGCCTGACCAACCGGACCCAGCTCAGCGACCTGCTGGCGACCGTGGACACGCGCACGTGATCGGGCGCGAGGGACCGCTCGCCACGATCGCCGAGGCTGTGTCGGCCGGCCGGTCGGTGCTGGTCGGCGGGGAACGGGGCGCCGGCCGCACCACCGTTCTGGCCGAGGCGGCCCGCCGCTTCACCGCCGCGGGCGGATCGGTGCTGGCCACGCGGGTGCTGGCCGGGGACGGCGAGGTGCCCCTGGCCGTGCTGCAACGACTGCTGGCGCCCGTCCGCGACCTGGTTCATCGGCTGCCGCCGCCGGCCCGCCGCACGCTGGACAGTCTGTTCGGCACCGCCGGCCCGGAACACGGACCCGTGCCGTCGGCCGAGGCGCTGGCCGGCGCCGTGGCCGACCTGGCCGCGGCGCTGACGGCGGACGGCCGCTGGCTGTGGTGCGTGGACGACCTGCACCGGTGCGACCCGTCGTCAGCCTCGGCGATCGCCTCGGCGCCCGGCATCCCGGTCGTCGCGACCACGCCCGCGCCGGCGTCCCGTTCCGGCTGGACCGTCGTCACCCTGCCGCCGCTCAGCCGGAGCGCCTCGGGCGAGCTGCTTGCCGCTCTTCCCGGCGTCTCGGCGCACCCGGCCGCCCACATCGTGTCGGCTCAGGCCGGGGGCAATCCGCTGGCGCTGACGGAGCTGGCGCGGACGCTCCCTCACCCGTCGGCGGCGCCGGCCACAGCCACCGAGCTGCCGGTGCCGGCTCGACTCCGCGACGCTCTCGCCTCCGGGGTCGCCGGTCTCGGCCCGGACGCGTCGGCCGCCGCGGTGCTGGCCGCCGTCGCCGCCGAGACACCGGCGCCCGGGATGACCGGCGCGCTGAACGACCTCATCGCCCCGGCGGTCTGGGATCACCTCGCCGGCGCCGGCATCGTGCGGCCGGGCCGGCGCCACCGCCTCACCCATCCGATCGTCCGGGCGGCAGTGCTGGAGCGGGCCGGTCTCGCGGTGGAGCAGGCCGCCCGGCGGCAACTCGCAGCGCGACTCGCCCCGGACAGCCCCGCTCGCGCGTGGCACCTCGCCCGTGGCGGCCGCCCGCTGAGCGACAGGCACACGGCAGCCCTCGAGCGGGCCGGGTTCCGGCTCGCGGCGACCGGCCGACTGCGCCCGGCGGCGTACGCGCTGGCGATGGCGGCCGAGCACACGCCACCGTGCGGCCCGGCACGGGAACGCCGCAACCAGGCCGTCCACTGTGCCCGGTCGGCCGGGGAGGTGGCGTGGGCCGAGCAGCTCGCCGGGGCCGACGCCGCCGCCGCGACCACGATCGTCGACCTCGTCGGGTGGGCCTGGCTGCGGGGTGACGACGCAGCCCGGGACGGCCTGCGCGCGGCCCTGACGTCCGGACCGGACGACGAGGAGGGCGCCCTGCCGGCCTGGGCCGCGGCGATCGTCGACGACGCCGACGCCGAGGGCCGGATCGCGCGGGCCCTGCTCGAGGACGGGCCCCCCGTGGCCCTGGCGGGAGTCACGCCGGCCCAGCAGTGGACCTTCTCCGGAGTGATGGCGCTGGCCCGGCACGAGACCGGGCGGGCCCGGCGGCACCTGCGCCGGGCGGCGGACCTGAGCCCGGACGAGGGCGACCAGCGTCCGATCGCGCTGACCGCGCTGGCCTGGGCCGAGTTCGACGCCGGCGACCTGGACCGGGCGGACGACATCGCGGTGGCGGCGTTGCACCACGCGGAGGCGGCCGATGACGTGACCGCCGCCGTGCGGGTGGGCGCCGCCACCGTACGCGCCGCGGTGGCCCTGCTGCGCGACCGGGACGACCGCGCGGAGCGGCTGCGGGACGTCCTCGACGGACCGGTGCCCGCCGCGCCGGCGCACGAGCAGCGCCTGATCCGGGCCCGGGGACAGGCCGACGCCGTCGCCGGCGAGTTCGACCTGGCCTACCGCCGGCTGCGACGGCTCTACGGCGACGACGGCCGGCCGATCCACTACCGCGTCTCCGATCTCGGCCTGGCCGACCTGGTGAGTGTGGCGGTCGCGCTCGACCGGCCCGGCGACGTTGCCGCGATCGTGGCCGGGGCCGAGTCGCGGGTCCTCGCCTTGCGATCGGTCCGGCTCACCGCCATCTGGCAGCGGGCCCGCGCCCTGCTCGCCGGGCCGGACGCCGAGGCGGAGGCGCACTACGAACTCTCGCTGGCCGACCCCGGCACCGGGCAGTGGCCCCTCGAACGGGCCGCGGCCGGTGTCGACTACGCCCGCTGGCTTCGCCGGCGCCGCCGCCCGGCCGCGTCCCGGGCCCTGCTCGAGGAGGCCCGGGACGTCTTCGCCGCAGCCCGGCTGCCGGCCTGGCAGGCGCGGGCCGGCAGCGAACTGGCCGCGGCCACCGCCCCGGCCCGTCGGGAACTCGGCGCCCGGCTCACGCCGCAGCAGCACCAGGTGGTCCGGCTGGCGGCGCAGGGTCTCACCAACCAGCAGATCGCCACCCGGCTGGCCCTGTCGCCACGGACCGTCGCCACACATCTGTCCCGGGCGTTCCCCGTCCTGGGAGTCACCCGCCGCAGCCAGCTCCGATCAGTGGTCGACCCCTGATGACAGGCGCGAGAGTCAGGCCGTGGCGCGGGCGGCGGTCTCGATCACGTCGGCGACCTGCTCCGGGCTGTGGTGCATGACCAGGTGGGGCGCGTCGATCTCGACGACCTCGCGCAGCCCGGCCCGCTTGTAGCCGAACCGCTCGACGTCCGGGTTGATGGTGTGGTCGGCCGACGAGACGATGCCCCACGCGGGCTTGGTCTTCCACGCCGTGACCGCCGCCGGTTCGCCGAACGCGGCCGCCGACAACGGGCGCTGCGACACCGCCAGCACCTCGGCCACTCGCGGGTCGACGCCGGCCGCGAACACCCGCGGGAAGGCCTCGACGACGACCGAGACGTCGGTGCCGGGCTCGCCGCCGGCAACCGGGTACGGCGTGTAGACCAGGTTGGCGGCCAGGTCGGAGTCGGGGAAGCCGCCCTGCAGCTGGCCCAGGCTCTCGCCGACCTCGAGCGCGTAGCCGGACACGTAGACCAGCGCGGAAACGTTGTCCGCCACACCGGCCACGGTGATGACGGCGCCGCCGTACGAGTGCCCGGCCAGCACCACCGGGCCGTCGATCGACTCGACGAACGCCTTCACGGACGCGGCGTCCTCGGCCAGGCTGCGGTTGTAGACCGGGGGCACGAACACGGTGTGCCCCCGGTCGAGCAGCAGCCGGGTGACCGGCGCCCAGGACGCCGAGTCGGCGAACGCGCCGTGCACCAGGACGATGGTTGAGGACATGTCGATTCCCTTCGCGGAACTGAGCAGATGAACATGTTCATCGTCGTCAGGGCCCGGGGAACCGTCGTCCGTCGAAATACTCAGCCACCCGCCGGAACCGGTGTGACAGCGGTCGCGCGGTGGCTGTGCCGCGATTCGTCGGGATCAGCCGAACAGGTAACGGGACGCGTTGTCGACGAGGAGCTTCCGCTGCTGGTCCGGGGTGAGGAACGAGGCGGTGCGGACGACGTTCCCGGCCGGGCGCTCGCCCAGCGGGTACGGGTAGTCGCTGCCCACCACGACGCGGTCCTCGCCCATGGTGTCGACCAGCAGGCGCAGCGCCGGCTCGCTGAAGACCACCGAGTCGACGTAGAGGCGGTCGGTGTACTCGCTGGGCGGCCGGGTGGAGCGCCCCCGCACGAGGTCGCCGCGCCGGTGCCAGGCGTTGTCGGCCCGGCCCAGCCAGTACGGGAAGCTGCCGCCACCGTGGGCGAAGCAGAGCCGCAGCGACGGCGGCACCCGGTCGAGCACGCCGCCCAGGATCAGGGCCAGGGCCGACAGGTGGGTCTCGGCCGGCATCCCGGTGAGCCAGCGCGCCATCCAGCGGTCGAGACGCGGCCCGTCCGGCATGTCCCACGGGTGCACGAAGACCGGCGCGCCCACGGCCGCGCAGTGCTGCAGGAACTCGACGATGCCGGCGGCGTCGAGGTCCTGGTCGCCGACGTGGTTGCCGATCTCGACCCCGACGTGCCCGTTGGCCATCGACCGGTCGAGCTCGGCGCAGGCGGCCTCCGGATCCTGCAGGGGCACCTGGCAGAACGGGATGAACCGCGGGTCGCCGCCCGTCACGGACAGGGTCAGGTCGTTGAAGATGCGGGACAGCGCCGCCGCCTGGGCCGGGGTGCGGTCGTAGCCGAAGAAGACCGGCGTCGGCGACACGACCTGCCGGTCCACCCCGTCGAGATCCATGTCCGCCCGCCGTACGTCCCGATCCCAGCACGACGATTCGATCCGGCGGAACTCGGTGTCGCGCACCATGATGATCGCTTCGCGCTCGGAGGAGATCTTGAGCCAGGGCCAGCCGGCGCCGCCGCACTCCACGTCGAGGTCCGGCCAGCCCTTGGGCACGACGTGGGTGTGCACGTCGATAGTCAAGCCTCAGCCCTTTCCGGGGTGCAGCGCGCCGCAGTTCTCGCACGTGCGCGCCTTCTCGTCCGCGTAGAACGCGGTGAACACGGGCGGCAGGTCCGCCACGATGTCGCGCACCTGGAGCTCGACCTCGTGCACCAGGTGATCGCACTCGAAGCAGTACCACTGGAACTTCTCCAGCGTGCCCTCCTCGCGCACCCGCTCGACGACCAGGCCGATCGAGCCCGGCTCGGGGCGCTGCGGCGAGTGCGGCGTGTTGCCCGGCAGCACCCACATCTCGCCCTCGCGGATGTGCACGTCCTTCGGGCCCTCGGGCGTCATGGTCTTGACGTGCATGTTGCCCTTGACCTGATAGAAGAACTCCTCGTAGGGATCGACGTGGAAGTCGGTCCGCGAGTTCGGGCCGCCGACCACCATGACGATGAAGTCGTCGCCGGTCGGGAACATCTGCTTGTTGCCGACCGGCGGCTTGAGCAGGTGCTTGTTGTCCTCGATCCAGCCCGGGAAGTTGATCGGGTCGGTCATGACGCCTCCTTGGACGGCAACACAGCGACAGCTTGGATCTCGATCAGAAGGTGCGGGTGGGGCAGCTGGTGCACGGCCACCGTCGTCCGCGACGGACCGTCGACGTCGAAGAACTCGGCATAGACGGCGTTGTAGCCGCCGAAGTCGTTCATGTTCACCAGATACGTCGTGATCTGCACGACGTCGTCCAGCGTGGCGCCGACCGAGGCCAGGATGTCGGCGATGTTGGTGATCACCGCGCGCGTCTGCACGGCGATGTCGAGCGAGGTGGTGCCCAGGGCGTCGGCCGAGGCGCCGGCGATGGTGTTGTCCGGCAACCGGCTGCTGGTGCCGCTCACGAAGGCGAACCCGTTGGCCACCTTGACGTGCGGGAACCGGCCCCGCGGGGTGGCCTTGCCGTCCACCAGCTTCCCGGTCACGACGAGGCCCTCAGCGAGGCTGATCCCAGACCCTCGACTTCCACTCGTACGCTCTGGCCCGGCCCCACCGGCACGGCCGCGGTGGCCGCGCCGGCCAGGACGATCCAGTCGTCCTCGAGCGTGCCGGCCAGCCGCAGCGCCTCGGCGAACGCCTCCCGCGGGTCGCCCAGGATCGCTGCCGTGGAGCCGCTTTCGACCACCTCGTCGTCGACCAGCAGGCGCACGTCGAGATCATCGACGGCCGGCGGAACGGGCTGCCACGGGCCGACCACGAACCCGGCGGCCGACGTGTTGTCGGCGATCACCTCGTCCAGGGTGAACTTGAAGTCGAGCCAGCGCGAGTCGATCACCTCGAGGGCCGGCGCGACGGCCGCGATCGCCCCGTCGCGCACCAGGAACGCCACCTCGGGCTCGACCTTGGGGTGGATGCGCGGGCCGAGGTCGAGCAGGCCGCCGTCCTCGATCCGCATGGCGTCGGTCAGCCGGCCCCAGATGACCGAGTCGACGCCCATCTGCCGCATCTTGGCCTTGCTGGTGAGGCCGAGCTTGACGCCCACGCACGTCTCGCCGCGGGCCAGCCGCAGGTCGACCACCTCGCGCTGCACCGCGTACGGGTCGGCGATCTCGTGCCCGCCCCCGGGGAGCTCGGTGGCCGAGGTGAGGGCGTTGTCGAGGGCAAGAGCGAGCGGTGTCATGACATGTCCACGCAGACGTTGGTGTACTCGGAGTAGAAGTCGAGCGAGTGGCGGCCGCCCTCGCGGCCCACGCCCGAGGCCCGCATGCCGCCGAACGGCGTGCGCAGGTCGCGCAGGAACCAGGTGTTGATCCAGACCAGGCCGACGTCGAGTTGCGCGCCGGCTCGCAGCGCCCGGCCCACGTCGCGGGTCCAGACCGTTCCGGCCAGCCCGTACGCGCTGTCGTTGGCCAGCGCGAAGGCCTCGTCCTCGTCGTCGAACGGCGCGAGGTGGCAGATCGGCCCGAAGATCTCTTCCCGTACGGTGCGGGCGTCCTGACCGAGGCCGGTGATCACGGTCGGCTCGATGTAGGAGCCGCCGTCGCGCTCGTCACCGAAGTGCGGCACGCCGCCGCCGGCCAGCACCGTCGCGCCCTCGGAGCGGGCCAGGTCGTAGTAGCCCAGCACCTTGTCCCGGTGGGCCTTGGAGATCAGCGGCATGGTGCCGGTGGTCTCGTCGGACGGCCAGCCGTAGGTCAGCTCGCGAGCCCGGGCGGCCAGCCGCTCGGCGAATTCGTCGAAGATCGACCGGTGCACGTACAGCCGTTCGGTGCACAGGCAGACCTGCCCGCCGTTGGTGAAGCTGGACCGCACGCTGCCCGCCACCGCCGCGTCGAGGTCGGCGTCGGCGAAGACCAGGCCGGCGTTCTTGCCGCCGAGCTCGAACGACACCGGCTTCACGCCCGGAGCGGCCGCGCGCATGATGGCCGCGCCGGTGGCCGACTCGCCGGTGAAGGTGATCGCGTCCACGCCGGGGTGGGTGGTGAGCCACTCGCCGGCCGCGTCGGGGCCGTGGCCGTGCACGAGGTTGAACACGCCCTCGGGCACGCCGGCCGCGGCCATCACCTCGGCCAGCACGGTGGCCGAGGCCGGAGTCTCCTCGCTGGGCTTCACGATGACCGCGTTGCCGCACGCCAGCGCGGGTGCCACCTTCCAGGTGAGCAGCAGCAGGGGCAGGTTCCAGGGCACGATGATCGCGACGACGCCCATCGGCTTGCGGACGGCGTAGTTGAGCGCGCGCCCGCCGCCGGCGGTGGCCGTGGTGAACGACTCGGTGCCGGTCGCGGCCACGACGTCGGCGAAGGCCCGGAAGTTGGCCGCGCCGCGCGGGATGTCGAGCGTACGGGCCTGGGTCAGGGTCTTGCCGGTGTCGGCGACCTCGGCCGTGACCAGGTCGTCGAAGCGGCGCTCGAGCTCGTCGGCGATGCGGCGGAGCACTGTGGCGCGTTCCTGCTCGGTCGTGCGGCCCCACGGACCGCGGACGGCGGCCCGGGCGGCGGCGACCGCGTCGTCCACCGTGGACCGGTCGGACTCGGTGACCGAGAAGACGGTCTCACCGGTGACCGGCGACGCCTTGGCGAACGTGGCGGTGGCCGCGCGGAACTCCCCCGCGACGAAGTTGCGCAGCAGCGGCGGATCGCCGGCCGGGCGGCCGGTGACCAGCGTCGGGTCCCAGTTCATCGCCCCACCCGCCGGATCAGCGCGGCCGCGGCCAGGGCGACCAGCGTGCCGGCGACCGCGCCGACGGCCTGGTGCTGCCGCCGGACGCGCCGGCGGACCTCGGCGTACGGCGTGGTCGAGAAGGACACCAGCTCGTAGCGCGAGACGTACCGGCCGGGCAGCCATCGCTCCAGCGTGTGCTCGACGTTCTTGCCCAGCTTGAAGAACGGGTCGGCCACCTTGTCGCGCATCTCGACGAAGTTGGCCAGAGCCATCTCGGCGATCGCCTCCGAGTTCTCGCGGCGGCCCCGCTCGTAGCGGGGCAGGGCCGCGGCCCAGTCGTCGCCGGTGGCGTCGAGGCAGCGGTCGAGCTCGACCACGTCCTCGAACGAGGCGTTGGCGCCCTGGCCGTAGAACGGGACGATGGCGTGGGCGGCGTCGCCGATGAGCGCCACCCGGCCCAGCATCTGCCAGGGCGCGCACTTGACCGTGCCGAGCACGCCGACCGGGTTGTGCCGGTAGTCGTCGACCAGGTTCGGGATCAGCTCGAGCAGGTCGGGGTACTGCGAACGGAAGTGCCGCTCGACCGCGGCCGGGCTGCCCAGCGAGGCGAAGCTGCCGGCGCCGGCGTTGGGCCAGAACAGCGTGCCGGTGAACGAGCGGTCGGGGTTGGGCAGCGCGATCATCATCGAGGTGCCGCGCGGCCAGATGTGCAACGCGCCCGGATCGAGGGCGTACTCGCCGTCGCGGGCCGGGATGGTCAGCTCCTTGTAGCCGTAGTCGAGGAAGCTCACCGTCTCGGTGAAGCCGTCCCCCGCGTACGCCTTGAGCAGTCCCCGCGTCGCCGAGCCGGCGCCGTCGGCCCCCAGCACGATGTCGGCCTTGGCGTGGCTGCCGTCGGCGAAGCCGAGCGTGCCCGTCTCGGGGTCGAGCGCGGTCAGCGGGTGGTCGAAGTGGAGGGTCACGCCCGCGGTGGCGCTCGCGGCGTCGAGCAGCGCGTCGTTGAGCGCGCCCCGGCCGATCGAGTTGATCGCCCGGTCGGCCGAGACGCTGTACGGCTGGAAGTTGGTCTCGCCGCCCAGCGGATGCACCATGCGACCGCGCATCGGCAGCGCGTCCGCGAGCACCTGCTCGTCGAGGCCGATCCGCCGCAGCGCGTCGATGCCCCGCTCGGAGAGCGCCAGGTTGATCGAGCGGCCGCGCTCGGCCCCGGTCACCCGCGGGTCGGGGCGGCGCTCGTACAGGTCGACCGTGTAGCCCCGCCGGCCCAGGTAACAAGCGAGCAGGCTGCCGCACAGCCCGGCGCCCACGACCGCGATCCGAGTCACTTGGCCTCCTCCACACAGGCGGCCAGCGCCTCGGCGGCCCGCCGGCAGTCCGCATAGGTCGAATAGAGCGGCACCGGCGCGAACCGCACGACATCCGGCTGGCGCGCGTCGGCGATCACGCCGTACTCGAAGCGGAGCCGCTTGGTGAGCGCGCCCGCGTTGCCCTCGTGCAGGCGGATCGAGAGCTGGCAGCCGTGCCGTTCCGGTTCCCGCGGCGTGATCACCGACAGCGGCCGGGTGGCGACCACCTCGTCCAGCAACTCGCGCAGGTAGGTGGTCAGGCGCAAACTGCGCTCGCGCAGGGCGGGCATCCCGATCTCGTCGAAGATGCGCAACGACGTACGGACCGGGCCCATCGCGAAGATGGGCGGATTGGAGACCTGCCAGGCGTCGGCGCTGCGCGGCGGCCGCGACTCGGGAGTCATCTCGAACCGGGTGGCGGCCTCGGTGCTCCACCAGCCCTCGAATCTGGGGAGAGCGGAACCGTGGTGGCGCTCGTGGATGAACACGCCGGCCAGCGCGCCCGGGCCCGAGTTCAGATATTTGTACGAGCACCAGGCGGCGAAGTCGGCGCCCCATTCGTGCAGGGCCAGCGGCACGTTGCCGGCCGCATGGGCGAGATCCCAGCCGACGACCGCGCCCACCTTCCGGCCCGCCGCGGTGATCACCGGCATGTCCATGACCTCGCCGGTGAGGTAGTTGACGCCGCCCAGCATCAGCAGGGCCACCGTTTCGCCCTCCGCCTCGAGGAACGCGACGATGTCCTCGGTGCGCAGCGTGTCCTCGCCGTCGCGCGGCCGCAGCCGCACGACCGCGGTGTCCGGGTCGAGGCCGTGGAACCGGGCCTGGCTGCGGACGGCGTAGCTGTCCGACGGGAACGCGGCGTCCTCGATGACGATCCGGGTGCGGTCGCCGGCCGGGCGGTAGAACGACACCATCAGCAGGTGCAGGTCGACGGTGAGCGAGTTCATCACCACGACCTCGGACGGCAGCGCGCCGACGAGCCGGGCCGCGGGCTGGGTGAGCAGCTCGTGGTACGGCAGCCAGGGCCGGGCCGCGTCCAGGTGCCCCTCGACCCCGAGCCGGGCCCAGTCGTCGAGGTCCTCGTTGAGCTCGGCCCGGGTCGCCCGGGGCTGGAGCCCGAGCGAGTTGCCGGCGAAGTACGCCACCTCCGGATGATCACCGCCCTCGGCCGGCGGGACATGGAACAGGTGCCGGTGACCCGGATCCTGCTGATCGCGCTCCATCACATCTCCGTCCGCGAGGTCCACAGCTCCGGGAAGACCGGGCGGGCCATGCTGCGCTGCAGGAAGGCCAAGCCGTTCGACCCGCCCGAGCCGCTCTTGGCCCCCATTGTCCGCTGCACCGCCTTGAGGTGCAGATAGCGCCAGTCGCCGAACCGGTCGGCGACCTCGGTCAGCGCCTCCCCCAGCAGCCTAAGGTGGTTGTCCGGGCCCGGGTCACGATAGATGCGCACCCACGCGTCGGCGACGGACGGGTCGGCCTCGTGCTCGTCGGCCACATCGCGGTCCAGCAGCTCGGGCTTGAGGTCGTGGCCGTGCCGGGCGAGCAACGCGATCACCTCGTCCCACAGGCTCGGCCGGTGGAGGGCCGCGGTCAGCTCGTCGTACTCCGGGGTGCCCTTGAACGGGCGGATCAGCGACCGGGTGCGCAGCCCGAGCAGGAACTCGACCTGGCGATACATGGCCGACTGGAAGCCGGAGCCCTCGCCCAGCAGGTCGCGGAACCGGTTGAAGTCGGCCGGGGTCATCCAGCGCAGGGTCTGCCAGGCCGCGTTCAGACCCTCGAGGTGCAGGGCGGCCCGCTTCAGCGGGGCCAGCGCCGGCCCGATCTGGTCGGAGCGCAGGTGGTCGCGGGCCTGCGCGAGCTCGTGGCGGAGGAGGTTGAAGTACAGCTCCATGATCTGGCTGACCACGAGGAACGACATCTCGCCCGGGTCGCCGCTGAGCGTGCGCTGCAGGGTGTGCAGGGTGCTGGCGTGGACGTACGCGTCGTAGGGCACCCGCTGCCCGAACTCCAGGGTGGGTGCTCCGTCGTTGCGGGATCGACGCGCGTCACGCTCGGCGGCGTTGGTGGGCCGCACGGCCGCCGTGTTCACGGATTTCACTGTCTTCTCCTCGCCCTTGACCGGTCCATGATTTCGCTGCGAGGGCCTCCGTCGGAATGCCGGATTAACGGCGCTGACCTCCGGCTACCGGTGATCGTTGGCTAGATTTGCGGAATCACTTAACGATTGCGAAGGTGGCCGGATGGACGCCATGGACTGGGCGCTGCTGCGCGAGCTGCAGGACGACGCGCGCCTGTCCTACAGCGAGCTCTCGCGGCGGGTGCACCTGTCGCCGCCGGCCGTGGCCGAGCGGGTGCGACGACTGGAGGAGACCGGTGTGATCACGGGCTACCACGCCCACGTCGACCTGGCCAAGACCGGGCGCGAGGTGCTCGCCCTGATCCGGATGTCGTGTTACGGCCCGACCTGCGTGCTGCGCGACGACAAAGTGCCCACCTGGCCCGAGGTGCTGGAGATCAACCGGGTGACCGGCGACACGTGTTCCGTGCTCAAGGTCGCGACCGCCTCGATGGAGGCGTTCGAGGAGGTCATCGACCGGTTGGGTGGCTACGGAGCGCCGTCCAGCACGATGATTCTGTCCACTCCGCTGACCTGGCAGCCGATCGCGCCGCCCCTCGACTTGTAGGTACGATCGAACAATGGTCGTGGGTTGACGGGGAGATCGACGTGTCGGAGCCGATCGAGGGGACAACTGCCTCGGCCCAGGTCGGTCCGCGCATCCGCGAGTTCCGCAAGCAGCGCGGTCTCACCCTGCGCAGCCTGGCTGCCCGGGCCGGGTTGTCGATCGGGTTCCTGTCGCAGGTCGAGCGGGGCATCTCGTCGATCGGGCTGACCGCGCTGGGCAGCGTGGCGAGCGCGCTCGGCCACTCGGTGGCCGACTTCTTCGACACACCGGCGGCGGGCGCGGCCGATCCGGTCGTGGTGCCGATGCCCCGGCACTTCACGCTCACCCGGGGCGAGAACGCGGCCGTGCAGTACGTCTCCGGCCAGCAGACCTACCGCATGCTGTCCGATCGCGGGGCCGGCCTGGTGCTCGAGCCCATGGTGGTGCACATCGTCTCGGTGGTCACCCCACGATTGTTCTGAGGGCCCTGTTCACCTACGTGAAATTTGGCGCTCCACCTCGGCCATGGTGGCGGCCCAGATCGGCGAACCGGGCGCGATCACGTCGAAGTGGTCGCCCGCCTGCTCCAGCAGCGTGATCCCGGACGCGGCGGCGAATCGCCGGTTGATGTCGACCAGGTCGAGACCGTCGCCGCTGCCCTGCACGAGCAACGCCGGCGAGGCCAGCGGCAGCCGGGCCATCGGGTCGCTCGCCGCGTAGACGTCGGGCACGTCGTCCGGCCCGCCGCCCAGCGCGGTCGTGATCGCGCCCTCACCCAGGAACCGCCGCTGCCCCTCGCCCAGGTCGATCACCCCGGCCAGCGAGACAGCCAGCGCGAGGTCCGGGTCGTCGGCGGCCAGGCGCAGAGCGAGCTGGCCGCCCGCCGAGTGACCGAACAGCACGATTGGGGCGCCCGGGTGGCGTTGCCGGGCCTTCACCAGGCCCGCGGCGACGTCGGCCGTGGTGGCCGCCCAGCCGTGGCGGTCGGGGCGGCGGTATTCGAGGTTCCAGCTGATCCAGCCGCGGGCGGTCAGGTCGATGGCGAGCGCGTCCATCAGGTCGGCGGCCCAGTTCGACCGCCAGAACCCGCCGTGGAGGAGAATCCCGACCGGCGCCCCGGAGGGGGCGTCCGGCGCGCCGGTCGGGACCCGTTCATCGGCCCACTGCTCCGGGTGGTCGCCGTAGGCGACCCGGGCGGCGGGCTCGCGCAGCCGGTGCACGGCATGCTTGATCGCCCAGGCCAGACCCCACACGCCCCGGCCGTGCAGATGCTGGGGCGACGCGGGTTCGGCGGCGACGGTCAGGTCGTAGAAGACGGTGTTGGCGGGCGCGGCGGCCAGCAACGCCGGATCGGCCGGCGCCACCACGGCCGGGCCGTCGTGAGCGGCCAGCTCCTCGGCGGTTGCGGCGGACACCACCCGCAGGCCCACATCCAGGTCCCAGGCCGTGTTGCCGGCCAGGGAGGTGAGCAGGCCGCGGTCGGCGACCAGCTGCGAGCCGAGCACCAGCAGGACATCCATCGGTGAGCTCCTAACGGGACAGCAGGGGCAGGACTTCGGCGCCGAGCAGTTCTACACCGCGGTCGTCGGTGAGGCCGTGCGGGGTGCCGAACTCGACGCCGAGCAGCATCGGAACCGACGGGGCGCTGCCGCTCGTATCGCAGCACAGAGTCCGGCGCCACTTCGAAAACGCGGCCGGACCACCCCGATCGGTCGCCCCGCAGCAGGCGCGCGACGACCGACGCCGCCTCGGCCAGGGCGGTCAGCGGTGCGGCTGGGGCAGGCCGGCCCGAGCCGCACGCGGCTGGTGGCGCCGGCCATCTCGAGCAGCGGAAAGATCGGCGGCTGGTACATCAGGTCGCCGAACACGGTCAGCACGTCGAAGCCGGCCGCCTCGGCCGAGCGCGCCAGCCGGGCGCACGTGCCCGCGGGTTTGTCGCTCTGCAGGCCGAGCCCGATCTCCGTGCGCATCAGGTCAGGTCCTCGGAGTTCATCGTGCGCCGGCCGGTGCGCTCGACCTTCATGACCAGCCGCTCCTCGGGGTCGGGGCAGATGAAGTGCGAGTCCTGGGCGAGCCGGTCGCCGGCCGGCAGGTCGCGCTGCTTGGCCGCGAGGAGGGGCAGCACGGAGGCCAGGGCGTAGACGCAGAATGCAGCGCCACGCTGCCACCGAGCTGGAGCAGGCCGCAACGACTCGGCAGGAGACTCGCCCGAACAGCCGATGACCAGCGTCGGAAGAGTTCACAAGCGTTCACACACCCGATACAGACGTTCGTTCACGGTAGCGTCGATCCCGCCCCCGGTGGGGCTGAAATCGGCCGTTCGGATCGACCGCCGGTCAGCTCCGCCCACCGGCGAGATCGGCGCCGGTCGCCAGCGCGAGCAGCGTCGGGCGGGGACGGCCGGCGCTCAGCGCGACCAGATCTCCGGCGATCGTCATCGACTGCGCGCCCGGCGGGCGTAGATATGTCTCCCACTGGACGGAGCCGTCGCGGCCGACCGCGACCGCCTGGTTGTCGCCGGCGGAGGCGACCAGCCGGCCGTCGTCCGCGCAGGCCAGCGCGCGCGGGCGCTCCCGCGCGACCCGCAGGGTGTGCACCGGCCGGAACTCGGCGTCGAAACAGGTTGCCTGCCCGTCGAGGCCGCCCACCACCAGCACCGTGCTCGACCAGGTGCAGGCGCTGACCGGCCGGTCGGTCAGCCGGACCCACTCGCCGGGACGCCGCCCGGGACGCCAGAGCCGGGCCCATCCGCTGTCCGTGACCGCCACGACCTCGCTGCCGCGGTAGTGCGCGCCCACAACTGGTCGCCCGCCAGTCAGATCGGCCCGGCCGACGCAGGCTCCGCTGCCGATGTCCCACGCCGAGGCACGGCCGGTTCCGGTCATGCTGAACACCCAGGAACCGCCGGCCACCCAGCCGACGTGCCGCGGCCTGTCCGGCAACGCGGCCCAGCGCGCGACGCCTTCCGGCGCGGAGTCGTCCCGCAGCCGCCAGAGGGCGCCCGACCCGTCGTTCGAGACCGTGGCCAGCAGGTCGGTGGCGGACGGGCTCCACGCCGCCGCGACGATGCCCCGGCCCGTCCGCAGGCGACCGGCCGGTCGCGGACGCGCCGGATCCGAGGTGTCCCACAGCGTCAGCTCGCCGCTGGGGGCGCTGGCCGTGAGCCGGCGCGCGTCGGGACGGAACGCGATCGCCCCGTACGGAGAGGTCTTCACCGGGCTGCTCCCAGGCCAGGACGGGGTGCTCCTCGGTGGCGGCCGCGGAGCACCCCGCCGCCTGTGCGGCCAAGACGTATTGCGCAGCACCGTCCGGCGGCCAATTTCGGAGAACGCAGGTGGGCACACACGCAATCGCGAAATACGCGGCGCGCGGGTGTGCGAACAATTGACTTAACTGTCATTACAGTGACGACCGGGCCGTGCCGATCCCATTCGGAGCGGCGCCGTTTCGCAGCGATCATGGCCTCCGACCAGGCCATGGAGTCATTCAGGCATGCAGTTTTCAGTCCTTGTGGTATCGCAAGCCGCCGCCACAGCAAGGCTCGAACGATGTGCCACTGACATGGTTCTATATCGACCGAAGAAGCGCAAGCGCCGATTCATTACGGCTATCGGAAGGCGGCGCGCCGATCGGAATCCGGTCGATGATAGGTTCGGATCCCCACGCCCACCGGCGGTTGGAGCCTCTTCATGGCGTACGCCCGCAAGCTGGCTGACGGCCAGTCCTGCCGCATCCACATTCACGACATCGCCACGGGCGCCGGCACGCTCGTGCACGCCAGTTCGACGGTTCTTTTCGAGGCGCCCAACTGGGCCGCCGACGGAACCCTCGTGCTCAACGGCGACGGTCTGCTGTGGACCCTGGCCGCCGACGGCTCGGGCGCGCCCCGCCCGGTCCCGCTCGAGGGCATCCCGGAACTGAACAACGACCACGTCCTGGCGCCCGACGGCAAGACGGTCCACCTGTCCGCCGATGACGGGCACACCTACACCGGATCCCTGAGCGGTGGCCCGGTGCGCCGGGTGACCCACGCCGAGCGCCGGCACTTCCTGCACGGAATCAGCCCGGACGGCGCCACCCTCGCCTACGTCGGCGTCGAGCCGGGCGACTGGACGACGGCGAGCCTGTGGACCATCGGCGCCGACGGCGCCGGCGACGGGCCGCTCACCGTCGGCGGCGGCCCCGACGACGGGCCGGAATACACGCCCGACGGCGCCTGGATCTACTTCAACACCGAGCGCTTCTCGACCGCGCCCGGCCATGCCCAGATAGCCCGCATCCGGCCCGGCGGCGGCGATCCCGAGCAACTGACCTTCGACGACCGGGTCAACTGGTTCCCGCACCTCGCCCCGGACGGTGAGCACGCGGTCTACCTCAGCTATCCGCCGGGCACCGAGGGGCACCCGGCCGACCAGCCGGTCGAGCTACGGCTGGTCCGACGGGACGACTGGGGTTCCCCGCGTACGGTCGTCGCCCTGGACGGCGGCCAGGGCACCATCAACGTCAACAGCTGGTCCCCCGACTCCCGACGCTTCGCCTACGTGGACTACCCGGTGATGACATGACAGACGAACACCTGCAGCGCTGTGTGGAGCTGGCGGCCGAGGCGCTGGAAGCCGGCGACTACCCGTTCGGTTCGGTGCTGGCCGGGCCGGCGGGCGCGGTGCTGGCCGAGGACCGCAACCGTGAGGTCACCGACGCCGACCCGACGGCGCATCCCGAACTGGCGCTGGCCCGGTGGGCCGTCACCAACCTCTCCCCCGCGGAGCGGGCGGCCAGCACGGTCTACACGTCGGGCGAGCACTGCCCGATGTGCGCGGCCGCGCACGGCTGGGCCGGGCTCGGCCCCATCGTGTACGCCGGTTCGGCCGCGCAACTCGCCGCCTGGCGAGCCGGCTGGGGGCAGCCGGCGTCGCCGGTCGCCGTGCTGCCGATCACGAGGATCGTTCCCGGGCTGACCGTCACCGGCCCGGTCGCGCCGTTCGACGAGCAGATGCGGGAGCTCCACGAGCAGGCGGCGAAGCGATGACCGGCGAGGTGCGCCAGATGCGGCTGATCGTCGAGGTCGAGGACTTCGACGCCGCCGTGTCGTTCTTCCGCGACACGCTGGGGCTGGGCGAGGAAGCAGCCTTCAGCGGCGACGGCGACGAACGCGTCATGATCCTCGAGGCCGGCCGGGCCACGCTCGAACTGGCCAACCCGGCCCACCACCGCTTCGTCGACGACGTGGAGGTGGGCCGCCCGGTGGCGCCACGGTTCCGCCTGGCGTTCGAGGTGACCGACGCGACCGCCCGTACGGCCGAAGCGGCCGAAGCCGGCGCTGAGGTCGTCGCCCCGCCCACCGAGACGCCGTGGCGGTCGGTGAACTCGCGGCTGGAGGCCCCGGGCGACCTGCACATCACGCTGTTCCAGGAGCTCGATCAGTAGCGAATTCGTGCCCTGCCGGGACTTTCAACCAGATGGTTGACGCCTTGTCGGGCACCGACTAGGGTCACTTTCAACTCGTCGGTTGAAAGATGGAGCGGCCATGGCCCCCGATGTGCTGTCCCAGGTGTTCGCGGCGCTGGCGGATCCCACCCGGCTCGACATGGTGAGCCGGCTGGCTGCCGGCGACGCCACGGTCACTCAGCTCGCGGAGCCCTACCCGATGACGCTCCAAGCGGTCTACAAGCACCTCAAGGTGCTCGAGGGGGCCGGCGTGGTCAGCCGGCCGCCGGGCCCGCAACCACGGGCGGTGCGCCTCGAAGCGGAGGTCTTCGACCTGATGGACAAGTGGATCGAACGCTATCGGCGCCGGGCCGAGGAGCGGCACCGCCGCCTCGACGCTGTCCTGGCGGCCATGAACGAAGAGGAAGGCGTGGCGTGACCGTCAAGACCGAGACCACGATCGAAGCCGACCCGACGGTGCCGATCATTCGTCTGGCCCGCGAGTTCGCGGGCACACCCGAGCAATTGTTCCGAGCGCACACGGATCCCCGGTTGTTCGCCCTGTGGATCGGCCCGAGTTCGCTGGAAACGCGCATCGACCAATGGGACGCCCGCACCGGCGGCACCTTCCGCTATGTGTCCTCCCGCGAGGGCGAGGAGTTCGCCTTCCGCGGCTGCTTCCACGAGATCCGGCCCGATCGCATCGTGCAGACGTTCACCTACGAGGGCGATCCCGACGGCGTGGCCCTGAACACGCTGTGGTTCGACGACCTCGGCCACGGACGCGCCCGGCTCCGGACGCAGTCCCTGGTGGAGAGCTTCGAGGCCCGCGACGGGTGGCTCCGGAGCGGCATGGAGACCGGAGTCGACCAGGGTTACGCCAAGTTGGAGGAGCTGATCACCCATGACGCTGTCTGACCACCCCGCCGAGCGGCACCATGAGATCGGCGGGGTCTTCACCGACCGCGTCCTGGGCACGCGTTCGTGGGATGTGCCGACTCCGGTCGCGGCGTGGACCGCCCGCGACGTGGTCGGCCATCTCGTGACGTGGTTCCCGCCGTTCCTGCGCGCCGGCTCCGGCATCGAACTGCCGCCGGGACCGCCGGTCGCCGACGACCCGGCCGGGGCGTGGCGGGCACAATACGACGCTGTGCAGGCGCTGCTGGACGATCCGGCCACGGCCGGCCGCAAGCTCACCAACCCGCACCTCGGCGAGCTGCCGCTGGACCACGCGATCGACCAGTTCTACACGGCCGACGTCTTCATGCACACGTGGGACCTCGCCCGGGCCACCGGCCAGGACGATCGGCTCGACCCGGAATTCTGCGCCCGCCTGGTGACCGGCATGGAGCCCATGGAGCAGGTGATCCGATCCTCCGGGCAGTACGGCCCCCGCGTTCCGGTGAAGGATGACGCCGACGCTCAGACCAGGCTGCTGGGCTTCATCGGCCGCGATCCGGAATGGAGCGCCCCGGCCTGACTTCGCGACCGGTTCAGAGTGCCGCTCGCGTCGTCACCGACAGGCTTCCGTCGCGACGCCCGACCGCCAGCATCGTCCGGCCGTCGGGCAGGGTCGTGACGACCGCGGCACCCGTCCGGGGCACAGCGGCGATTTGGTCCGGCCAGTAAGATGGCCCGACCGGCACACAACCATGGTGGCGCTCTCCGCGTTTCACTGTCCGAGGTTCCACCACAACCGACCGGGAGAGATCGCCTTGAGAATGTCCGCCGTCATCAGCTCCATCGGCATCGTTGTCGCGGCCGCCACGACGGCCGCCTGCGCCGGGGTGGCCGCGGCGGACGTGCAGGTCGCCCCGGCCGCGCCGGCCCCCGCTGCCACCACCACCGCTGCCGCCGCACCGGCGACCGCCGTCGACGATCGCGACCCGGCGCTGAAGTACCAGCAGGACGGCCGGGTCGTCACCGTCACGAAGAAGGCGGCCAAGGTTGCCACCGTCACGCTGACCTCGGCCGACTACGGCAAGAACTCGGCCCGGATCGTGCTGTCGGTCGCGGCCGCGCGCCCGTTCGTGGTCGACCCGGCGATGTTCACCTTGTACGACGTCGAGGGCTGGGAGAACGACCCCACGCAGACCGGGACGGTGCGGTTCGAGCGCGGTACCGGCTCGCTCACCCTGACCTTCACCGGCACCCCGGCCCGGCCGGTCGCCCTGGGCTGGGTCCCGCAGTACGGCGAGGAGGCCGTCGCCGTCTGGGAACGCGGCTGACGGCAGCCCGGCCCGGCCGCGCATTCCAACCGGCCGGATGATGACATAGAAAGATGCACATGTCTCATTGAGGAAGATCGACGATCTCGCTATCTTCTAGCGGATTGTCTATTTCTCGGGGGAATGTAGTGCATTTTTCAAGAACAAGGCCGCGTCATGCGCGGCGGATCGCGGCTGGGCTGACACTCGCCCTCCTGGGCGCGCTGGCGCCCGCCGCACCGGCCCGGGCCGAGGAGGCGCCGTACGACGCCTCGCTCGCCCGCTGGTGGGCGGCCACTCTGGTGGTCGACGGCACCCCGTCGATCGCCCGGGCCGCGGCCGAGGCGCTGCTCGGCTCGGACGCGGACATCGAGGCCTTCGCGGCCGAGGGCGGCGGCGCCGACGAGGCCTTCGCCGCCGACGCCCGGGCGGCCGCCGAGGCTCTGGCCTCCGTGGACGGCCCGGCCACCAGGACAGCGGCCGAGACGGCCCTGGCCGGTTCGCAACAGAAGATCGAGGACTTCGTCAACGGCGGCTTCGAGCCGGCCTGGGTCACCGACGAGCGGCTCCGGGTGTTCCGGGTGCTGGAGGCCGGCGGCCCCACCACCAAGACCGCTGCGCAGGCGGCGCTGGACGGCACAGCGGCCGACATCACCGAGTTCCTCAGCACCAAGCGCGAGAAGGCCGAGAACGCCGACGACCGGCTGGCCGCGACCCGGATGCTGACCGGCGGGGTGAACAACACCGGCCCGATTCTGAACACGGCCGCCGCCGCGGCGCTGGCCGGGAACGCCGACGACCTGCGGGACTTCCTGGTCAGCGGTCAGTTCGTGGCCCGGGCCCGGGACAAGGAGCTGGCATCCATCACCAGCCTGACCCAGCAGGCCAAGGAGGCCGGCGAGACCACCGCGCGGGAGGCGCTGGCCGCCTCCGATGCCTCGAGGCGGGCGCTGAGCGCGGCCCAGGCGGCCAAGAAGTCGGCCGAGGAAGCCGCGGCCGAGACCAAGGCCGCCGGCGGTGCGGCCAAGAAGGCGTCGGCCGCCGCCGGACGCGCCGCGGATGCCGCCGCCGGCGCGGCCAAGGCTGCCAAGGAGGCCAAGGGCGCTGCCGCCGCCGCGATGCGGGCGGCCTCGATCGCTGAGGACGCGGCACGCCGCGCCACCTCCGCCGCCGCGCTCACCGCGCAGGCCGCGTCCCGGGCGCAGAACGCCGCTGCGGCCGCGCGGACCAACGCCGGCAAGGCATCAGCCGCCCGGCAGGCCGCCCAGGCCGCCAGGGACGCGGCCGACAAGGCCGTCGAGCTGGAGAAGGTGCGCGCCGAGCGGGACCGGGCGCTGTCCCAGGCCAAGGAGGCCCTGACCGCCTCGCAGAACGCGAGCGGGAACGCGACCGCGGCCGCGAACGCCGCCGACGAGGCCGGCGCCCAGGCCGGCGTCTCGGCCGAGCAGGCCCAGCGCGCCCGCAACGCGGCCGCCCAGGCCCGCCGCGAGGCCGCGGCTGCGGCCCGCGCGGCCGAACGGGCCATGAGGTTCGCCCAGGCGGCGGCCAAGGCCTCGGACGAGGCGTTCCAGTTCGCCAAGGACGCCGCCGCCCACGCCTACGCGGCGGCCGCGGCGGCCATCGACGCGGCCGACCACGCGGGCGACGCGGCGAAGGCAGCCGCCGAGTCCACCAAGCACGCCCAGGCCGCGGTCACGGCGGCCGGCCTGGCCGTGCGGGCCGCGAATCAGGCGGTCGAGCTCGAGAAGCTCGCCCGTGAACAAGACGCTCTGCGCCTGACCGAGGCCACCGACCAGGGCATCGAGGACGCCCAGGCGGCCCTCGCGACCCAGCAGGCCCAGGCCGCGGCCGGCGGCGAGCTGGTGGCCTGGAACCGGGACCTGCTCTGGGACACCGAGGAGGAGGACCGGGTCAACTCGACGACCCGGGCCCTGCTGAACGAGGCGACGGCGGCCGGCGCGTCCGACGCGGTGGTCCACGACCGGGGCCGCCGGGCCGCGCTCGCGCTGATGAAGACCGGTGGCGAGTGGACCCGGACGGCCGCGCAGGACGCGGTCGCGGGCACCGATGTGGCGCTGCGCGCGTGGCTGACCAGCGGCCGCCAGGTCGCGGTCGGGCAGGACAACCGGGCCCGGGTCTGGTCGCTGATCGACAAGCTGCCGGCCGGGGCCGAGCGGACCGCGGCGCAGAACGCGGTGAACGGCACCGACGCCGCTGTGCAGACCTTCCTGCGTACGCGGAACTACGCCGGCAAAGCGGCCAAGGACCGGACCGAGGTCTACCGGATCATCGACGCCCACCCGAACTGGGGCAACCTCAAGGCCGCGGCCGAGCGGGCGCTGGGCGGCACCACCGCCGACGTTCACCAGTTCCTGCGGACCGGTCAGTACGCGGCCGCGGCAGCCGACGAGCGGTTCCAGGTCTACCAGCTGATGGAGACCGGCGGCCCCGAGGTCAAGGCGGCCGGGCAGGTGGCCCTGGCCGGTCCGGCGTCGGGTCTGACCTACTTCCTCACCGCCGCGCGCTTCAAGGCGGCCCAGCTCGACTACGAGCAGGCCACTCACGTGGCAGCCGTGCAGAAGCTGATCGCCGAGGCCCAGCAGTACGCCCAGACCGCGGTCACCGACTCCAACGAGGCGTTGCAGACCGCGGCCCTGGCCCGGAAGGCGTCCGCCGAAGCCGACGGTTACGCCAAGCAGGCGGAGATCTCGCGGGGCAAGGCCGCCGATTTCGCGAAGTCGGCGGCCGCGTCGGCCACCGCGGCGCAGAACAGCGCAAACCAGGCCGCCCGGTCCGCGGAAACCGCCCGGGCAGCGGCGGACCAGGCCCGCGCCAGCGCCACCAAGGCGGCGCGGTCCGCTTCGGTGGCCACCGCCGCCGCCAGCCGGGCCGCCACGGATGCCGCGGGCGCCCGGAACGCGGCCGCGGCGGCCAAGGCTTCGGCCGAGGCCGCGGGCAAGGATGCTCTCCTGGCCCAGGAAGCCGCGAACCAGGCCGTCGCCATCTACAACCAGAAGCTGGCGGCGTACGAGAAGCAGCGGCGCAGCGACGAGGCCGGCAGCGGCAGCGACGGCACGGGAACGGCGAACGAGGACCACAAGACGTGGAGCTGCCTCATCCCGGACCAGATGTCGACCGAGTGCGTCAAGGTCTTCACCTCCTTCGCCGACGCGCTCATGCACCCGAACGAGTGCGGCACGACGGCCAACCGGGGCAGCACCGGCTGCCTGATGTTCAACGACATCAAGTCGTTCATCGAGCAGAATCCCGACCTGCTGCTGGACACCCTGCAGTTCGTCCTGATGGCCTGCGGTCTGGTGCCGGGCGCGGGCGAGGCGTGCGACGTGATCGACGCCGGGGTCTCGCTGGCTCGCGGCGACTACGTGGGCGCCGCGCTCAGCGGCCTCGCGACCATCCCGCTCATCGGCATGGGAGCGACCGCTCTCAAGGGCGTCAAGATGAGCGACAAGATGCGCGAAGCCCTGAAGATCTTCGAGAATCTGGCCACCGCGTGCGACAAGAAGAACAGCTTCGGCCGGGGCACCCCGGTGCTGATGGCCGACGGCACGCGCAAGCCGATCGAGCGGGTACGGGTCGGCGACCGGATCCTGTCGACCCAGCCCGGCTCGTGGCGCACCGCGACCAAGGTCGTGACCGCCACCATCCAGGGCACCGGCGACAAAAATCTGGTCGACCTCACCCTGGACACCGACGGTGACGCCGGCACGGCCACGGCCAAGCTGACCACGACCGCCCACCACCTGTTCTGGTCGGCGCGGCAGCGCGGCTGGGTCGAGGCCACCACGCTGGCCGCGGGCATGGCGGTGCGCGGCGGGGACGGCGCGCGGCTCGAGGTCGAGAAGGTCGAGCGCCGCACCGAGCGGGCAACGGTCTACAACCTGACCGTTGCCGACTTCCACACGTACTACGTGGGCGCCGGCAAGGCGTCGGTGCTGACGCACAACTGCCTGCGCTCCGACTTCGACAACCTGGCCAACGGCAACAGCCGGGGCGTGAAGGTGGTGTCGAACGCGACCGAACTGCGGGCTCTGTTCGACAAGTGGAAGGAAGGCGCCGAGCAACTTCCGGCGCGCGGCGAGAAGATCCCCGAGGTCTACAAACTCGAGGACGGTACCGTCATCCAATGGCGCCTGACCTCCGCCTCCGGCGGGGAGACGATCGACATCGTCCGCCCCGGGGCCAGGCAGGAGAAGGTGCACCTCGGATGAGCACGGTCGAGTGGATCGCCGACGAGGTCCTGACCGAGGGCCTCGACGACTGGGTGCTGGTCGACACGCTGATCGCCGTCGCCCATGAAGCGGTCAAGGGCACCGGCGGCGACTTCCGGCCGCCGGCGGCCGCGGCGATCGAGTACCTGATCCGGAACGGGCTGATGGTGGCGGGCGACATCGGGACCACGGGCTTCGAGCCGTGGACCGATCCCCCACCGGCCATGGCCCGTCGCGTGATCGAGAAGTGCGAGTCGTTCGACTGGGTGCCGCTCGGGGACGCCTGCTGGCTGTCGAACACCGATCTGGGCGCCCAGCGCGCCCGGGCCCGGCAAGCCTGAGCCGGACGGAACGCGGGGTCACGCTACGGCGTGGCCCCGCTATCGTTTCGCCAGACGTCTCCGACAGAGGACAGGGTCATGGTCCGCGCCGACGCCCGTGAGAATCGCGCCCGCATCCTGGCGGCCGCCCGGCAGGCGTTCGCCGAGGACGGCAACACCTCGATGAACCAGATCGCCCAGCGGGCCGGCGATCGCCTACGGCCACGAGCCGCGCGACACCCCGTTCACCGAACAGGACTGGACGAACGTGGCGGCCGACATCGCGCCGTACCAGCGATCGAAGACCCTGGCCGAGCGCGCGGCCTGGGATTTCGTGGCCGGCGAGGGCCGCGGGCTGGAACTGGCCACGGTCAACCCGACGGCGGTGCTCGGCCCGGTTCTCGGTCCGGACTACTCCCCGTCGCTCAGCAGCATCGCCGGCATGCTCGACGGGTCGTTGCCGGCGCTGCTGAAGTTCGCCACCGGCTACGTCGACGTCCGGGACGTGGCGTCGTTGCACCTGCTCACCCTCAAGGCGTAGGCAGGAATGCCCTCCGAGCATCACGCCCGGAGGGCCATCCTCCCCCGCCGTCACTGGCTATGACGAGGATGGCGGGTCTCCCGGGCCGGCGCATTGACCGGCGGCGCACGGGCCTTGCCTTTCCCGGCTTGACCGGCCGGGCTCGAGTGACTCCAATGGGGTCATGTCTGCGCCGGAACGCTTCGCCGAATATCGGCAACGCATGGCCCGCCTGCCCGTCGCGGTCGACGTGAGCGGCGATCCGGCCGGCAATTTCCAGTCCGAGGTGCGGACGGTCGCTCTCGACACCGACGTCGAGCTGTCCCTCAACGCCATCCGCGGCTGCCGCATGGTGGCACGCCGCACGCCGGCGATGGTGCGCCGGTCCGATCCGGAGGCGTACCGGCTCCTTCTCGTGCTCCACGGCCGGGCCGACGCGACCCACTGCGGTCGCGGCGGCGCCTTCGAGACCTCCGACATGGGCCTGTACGACACCTCCCAGCCGTTCGAGGTCGCCCGGGCGGCGCAGGCGCTGCCGGCCGCCTTCGCCATGATCACGTTTCCGCGCGCCCGCCTTCCCGTGCCCCACCGGACGGCGGCCGACCTCCTGGGGGCGCGGCTCGACGGTGGGCACGGCGTCGGCGCGGTGGTGGCCGATTTCGTCCGGCGCCTGGCCCGCGAGAGCCGCGACTGCACGCCCGCCGACCGGGCCCGGCTCGCCCGGTCCGCCGTCGACCTGATCGGGGTCGCCCTGGCCCATGAGCTCGACCGCGACCCGCCCCCCACGACCGGGGCCTGGCGCAGCTCCATGGTGACCCGGGCCCAGCATTTCATCGAGGCCCACCTCGACGACCCGGAACTGGGTCCGGCGACTGTCGCCGCGGCCCACCACATCTCCGTACGCCTGCTGCACAAGCTCTTCGAAGAGGCCGGGATCACCGTGTCGGACTGGATCCGCACCCGCCGGCTCGAACGGTGCCGCGAGGATCTGGCCGATCCCCTTCAGCGAGCCCGTCCCGTACGGCTGATAGCAGCGCGATGGGGCTTCCGGAGCGACGCTCATTTCAACCGCGCCTTCCGCGCCGCCCACGGGATGCCGCCCGGCGAATGGCGAGCCGGCCGCCACTGAGCACCCTGGACAGATCGAGGACAATCTCCCCCGATCATGCGCCCGCGGTTGTAATGTGCGGCACGTCGAAGGGCCCTCCGGCAGGTTCGGAACCAGTCCAGACGACGAAACGGGGGCACCACACATGACATTGAACGTCCATCGCACACTCAGCGCTCTGGCCGTGGCCGCGGCGCTGGTGGTGAGCAGCGGCGGCATCGTCGCCGCGGCGGCCGCGCTCGACGCCAAGCCGCTGCGCGCCGAGTTCGCGCCGACACAGCAGATCCACGCCAAGCCGCTGCGCGCCGAGTAGGAAGCACAGCACGCGGGCTGGTCCGGACCAGCCCGCGTGTCTCAGCCGGCGCCACGCTCCTACTTGATGACGCGCACCTCCTGCGGCCAGCCACAGCCTTCCGCGATCTTGCCGGCCCACATCCTGGCCGTCTCCTCGTCGGGCACGTCGACGATGGTGAGTCCGCCCAGGAACTCCTTGGTCTCGACGTAGGGCCCGTCGGAGAACAGCACCGTGCCGCTCGTGGCGTCGGCGCTGAAAATCGGGCCGTCCTCTTCCAGACCACCGGCGAAGACGTACGCTCCGGCCGCCTTGATCTCGTCAACCACCGCCGCGGCGAGGGGTCCGCGGCTGCGGAACCACTCCTCCGTGTGGTCACCCACCCACTGCTGGTTGAAGTAGATCAGGTACTGGGTCATGGTCGCTCCTTCTGCTCGGCCGGACCCGCTGTCCGTCCCACCACGCTACGAACGGCGTCCGGCCGATCCGACACTCCTCGCCGGAAAAGTTGCCGCCCGGCCGCTCAGTCCTCCCGGCCGCAGTGGAACGGCACGACGCCGGCCGCCATCCGCAGGCCGCCCAGCACGTGGGCCAGCAGCAGCGGTTCGGTCCAGTACTCGGCCTTGTGGCCCAGTGCGGTGTAGAAGGCCCGGCCGCCGTCGTAGGGCTGGCACCACGAGATCGGGTGGTGCCGCCCCATGCCGGGCGAGCCGCCGGGCACGCTGTAGCCGCGCGGGTCGTACGTCCGCTCGTCCACCTCGGCCAGCACCCGGACGGTGTGGCGCGGGTTGGTGCGGAAGTTGTACCACTCCTCCTCGCGCACCCAGCGCCGCGGCAGCGGGCGGGTGGCGGCCGTGTCACGGCCGAGAACCTTGACCGTGGCCACCTGGTATTGCGCGTTCACCGAGCCCGGGTGGTCCCGGAAGTACGCGCCGACCAGGCCGCCGTACCAGGCCCAGTCGTACTCGGTGTCGGAGGCGGCGTGGATGCCCGCGTACCCGCCGCCGGCCCGGATGTAGCGCTCGAAGGCGGCCTGCTGGGCGTCGTCGAGCACGTCGCCAGTGGTGCTCAGCCACACCACGACGTCGTAGCGGGCCAGGTTGGCGTCGGTGAACGCGGCCGCGTCCTCGGTCGCGTCCACCTTGAAGTGGTGCCGCGCCCCGAGTTGCCGGATCGCGGTCACGCCGGCCGGGATCGAATCGTGCCGGAAGGCCGCGGTCTTCGAGAAGACCAGAGCGCTGAACCGGGCATGCCCGGACGCCGCCGCCGGTGCGGCCGGGACGGCGAGCCCCGCCGCCACCACTATCGCCGCCATGAACCTGACCAGATGCCGCATGACCCCTCCTCAGCTTCTTCGCGTGCGTACCGGGCCTTCGATCGAAGACTATGACTTCACGCGCGGGGCTGGAAGGGGTTCGCCGGTTTGTCTAGGCGGCTCGGACCGGGCGGCCCACCAGCGCCGGAAGGTCGGCCATGGCCGTGAAGATGTGGGCCGCCCCCGCGTCCAGCAGCGCCTTCGGCGGGTGGTGGGCGGGGCTGTCCGGCGGGCAGTAGCCGAAGACCGTGGCGCCCGCGGCCACCCCGGCGGTCACGCCCGGCACCGTGTCCTCGACGACGGCGGCCCGCGCCGGATCGACGCCCAGGAACGCCGCCGCGGCCAGATAGACGTCCGGCGCCGGCTTGCTGTGCGGCTGATCCATGCCGCTGAACATCTTGCCCGCGAACACCGGGCCGAGCCCCACCTTGCCCAGCTGCAACTGCACCTTGCCCAGGTCGGCCCCGCTGGCGCAGGCGATCCGGCCACCCATCAGGGCGTCGATCCGGTGGACCGCGGCCACCGCTCCGGGAATCGGTTCGAGCCGGGCCGACAGGGCCGCGTTGCGCCGCTCACGGAACTCGAGCAGCCAGTCGTCGGTGACCACGAACCCGGTGTGGGCGGTGATGACGGCGGTCTCGTCCCGCAGGGCCCGCCCGACGAAGAGCCGGAAGCAGTCCTGTTCGCTGACGGCCCAGCCCAGTTCGTGCAGCATCGACCGCAGCACCCCGTTGGTGATGCTCTCGGAGTCGACCAGGACCCCGTCACAGTCGAACAGCACAGCGTCGAACGAACCCGGCTCAGCCATGGCCGCGACCCTACCTCGGCCGCCGGCCCGGGCCGGAAGCGCCGGCGCCGGCATCGGCGGCCGTCGCTATAGTGCCGGATTGATGCTCGGATCGACGAAACGGCGGGTACGCCGCGCCTACCGGAGCGGAACCCGGCTCGACCTCGGCGGCGCGGCGGTCGAGGCCGGCTTCCTGGCCGAGTTGCTGCTCGGCGCGGACGGCGGGGCCTCCGGACGGGTCGCCCGGCTGGATCTGGAGAACGCCCGCATCACCGGCGTGCTCGACCTGACCAGCGCCCGGATCGAGACCCAGCTGCGGCTGCGGCGCTGCGTCTTCGACGGGAAGCTGCTGCTCGACCACGCCGAACTGGTCTCGGTCAATCTCGACGGAAGCACGCTGCCCGGCATCACGGCGGAGGGCATCCGGGTGGCGGGTGTCTTCGGCGTCCAAGACGCCATCGTGGCCGGCGACATCTGGCTGCTCCCGGCCCATGTGCAGGGAATGGTCGAACTCGACCGCAGCACCGTGCACGGGACCCTGTTCCTGCAACGCTCCGACATCGGCGGCGGGGTCCACCTGCGGGGCGTCCGGATCGCCGGTGGGATCAAGCTCTCCGGCTCGCGGATCGGAGGCGATGTCGTTCTGGAGCGGGCCCACTTCGGGCCGGCCCCGGACAACGGCACTGCGGTCAGCGGCTGGGGCATGACTGTCGGCGGGGCGTTGCTGGCCCACGACCTCGTCGCCGACGGGCCCGTCCACCTGATCGGCGCCCAGGTGACCGGCTCCCTGTCGTTCCAAGGCAGCACCTTGCACAGCCCGGACGCCTACTGCCTGCTGCTGATCGAGGCCTCGGCCCGCGTGCTGACGCTGCGCCTCACCGGCGGGTCGGCCGGCACCGTCAGCCTGCGCGACGCCCGCTTCGGGCGGTTCGTCGACGACCCGGTCAACTGGCCGGCCGCGTGCCGCATCGAGCTCGACGGGCTCGCCTACGACCGCCTGACCCGCCGCTCCGAGGACGTCGAGGCGTGGACCGCCCGGCAACGCCTGGACTGGATGGCCGCCTACGCCACGGGGTTCTCCCCCGGCCCGTACGACCAGCTCGCGGCCGCCCTGACCCGGGACGGCCGGGAACAGGAGGCGCGGCAGGTGCTGGTCGTGCGGGAGCGCCGCCGGCACCACGCCATGGGCGTGCTCGGCGGACTCTGGGGCGCTGTCCAGAACGTGGCGATCGGCTTCGGTTACCGGCCCCTGCGGGCACTGCTCTGGTTGCTCGTCGTTGTCGCCGCCGGCACCGGCTGGTTCGCATGGTCCGGCCCGCTGGCCGCGGTCAAACCGGACGAGGCGCCGACCTGGGACCCGTTCCTCTACACGATCGACGTGCTCGTTCCGCTGGTCGACCTCGGCCACGACAAGGCCTGGGACCCGGTGGGCGCGGACAAGGCGGTGACCCTGACCGTGATGGCGGCCGGCTGGATCCTGGCCACGACCGTGGTGGCCGGCGCCGGGCGGGCGCTGCGCCGCTGAAGCGCAGGACTACCTTGCTGGCATGAGTCTTCTTGATGACGTGGCCGAGCGGGACGGCTGGCGGTGCTGGGTGTGCGACGAGCCGGTCGACGCCGACATGTCGGTGAACGACCCTCGCGGTCCCAGCGTCGACAGCCGCACCGCCGACCGGAAGGCCAAGATCACCGAGCGGCTCGCACACCGCGCCTGCAACACGCGCAAGGGCGCGGCCAAGGTGGTCATCGCCTGGCCCGACCGCCTGCACGTGATCGAGCCGGCGCCGTTGATCGCGGTGGCCGAGCGTCTCGAACGCAAGGGCGGCCGCGAGCTGGTGGCCCGGTGCCCGAGCCGCAAGGACGCCCAGGAGGCGGCGGACTGGCTGGTCGACCGGTTCTCCCGGCTGGCGCCGGGCCTGCCGGTGACCGCAACCGTCGACGCCGGCGGCGGCCAGTTCCTGGTCGCCCTGTCCACGCGCCGCTGAGAAGCCCGGCACTGAAAGCCCGGCGCTGAAAGCCCCGGCTGACCCTGACAGGGTGTGGCTGGACCGGCCGGAGCTGCTGATACTCGATTCGAGACAGCAGACGACAGCTCGGTGAGTTCCTGGCGACTCGCCGATCGCAGGTGCGGCCGGCCGATGTGGGTCCGGCCGGGTACGGCGACCGGCGGCGAGCGCGGGCACCTGCACGAGCTGGCGGCCGGCGCCCGGGCCCGGCCACCGGCACGCCGGTCGGCCCCGGAGCGGATGACGGCCGGCTTCGGCCGCCTGTGAACTCGCACCTTCCGGCAGCTCACCTCGGTGGCGGCGGTGCCGATAGGGAGGCGTGCCCGACACGCCCGGCCGTCTGCCGCTCTTCGCCGATCGGGCATTCTCGGCCGTAACGGCGTTGCTGATCGTCAATGTCTCGGCGTTCGCGCTCCAGGAGCACCTCGGCCGGCTGTGGCCGGACGCGGTGAACTGGCTGCTGGTGGTCGCGGTCATCATCCCCACCCTGGTGCTCTGCCGCCGGGTGCAGACCGACCCGGCCTCGACTCCCGTGGTGCGCCGCTACTGGCTCACGGTCAGGATCGGCACATCGCTGTTCGTCGTCGTGGCCGGGCTGCGCATCCTGTTCGAGGTCGGGGCCGGCGCCTGGTTGCTACCCGTTTCCGTCGTGCTGCACCTTCTGGGCGGCATCGTGCTCACGGGCCCGCTGGTCGGCCTGCCGTTCAGCGCCCGCAGCCGCGCCCGCAAGGTGGGTGTCTGGCTCGATCTGGGCACCCTGACCTCGGCCGCCGGCCTGCTGATCTGGCACTTCGTCGCGTCCGGGCAGTTCGCCGACGGCCGGGTCACCGGGCCCCGGGTGCTGGCGGCGGCTGTCATCATGGGCGCCGGTCTCAACGGGGTCTATCTGGCCGCCAAGGTGGTATTGGCCGGGGTCGACTCGTTCACCCGGCGCGGGCTGCACTGGATCGGCGCGTCGGCGCTGATCGGCGGGCTGGGCTCGGCGATCAGCTTCCTGCACCCGCACCAGCCGGACGGCAACCTGCTGGTGCTGGTGCTGCCGTGCGCCGCCTACGCGGCCGCGCTCGGCGCCCGGATGCAGGTGGTGGACACCGCGGCCGGGGCCCGGCCGCAGCGGGCGCCGCGTGGTTACAGCCTGATGCCGTACGTGGCGATCGGGACGGTCGACGCCATGGTGGCCTACGACAACATCTGGGGCGCCGGGAACGGCCTGCTCATCGACGCTGTCGCGGTCGTGCTGACGACGATCGTGGTCATCCGTCAGCTGATCGCCTTCCGGCAGAACGACGCCCTGCTCGCGCGGATCGGCCTGCAGGAGAAGCGGTTCCGTTACGAGGCCACCCACGACATGCTGACCGGCCTGGCCAACCGCTCGCTCTTCACCGAGCGGGTCACCGCCGCCGTGTCCGCAGCCCGCCCCGACACGCTGATCAGCATCGTGCTCATCGACCTGGACGACTTCAAGCTGGTCAACGACACGCTCGGGCACGCCACCGGCGACGCGCTGCTGGTGCACGTGGCCGAGCGGATGCGGGAGGCCGTCCGGTCGGCCGACACCGTCGCCCGGCTCGGCGGCGACGAGTTCGCCATCCTCTTCGAGGGCGTCGACGGCGCCGACGTCGAGCTGGCGCTCACCCGGATCGCGGCCGCCCTGGTCGAACCGGCCCTGGTCGACGGCGAGCCGATGACCGTCAGGGCCAGCTTCGGCGTGGTCGACGGCCGCGGCGGCGACGACGCCGGCGACCTGCTGCGCCAGGCCGACATCGCGATGTACGAGGCCAAGGACCGCGGCGACGGCGGCTACGAGCGGTACAGGCCGGGCATGGAGGCCCGCGGCGCCGAGAACAGCCGCCGGGCCGCCGCACTGCGCGTTGCCCTGCTGGAGGACCAGCTGGTGGTGCACTTCCAGCCGGTGGTGACCCTGCCCGGCGGCCGGATCACCGGCGCCGAGGCCCTGGTGCGCTGGCAGCACCCGACCGAGGGCCTGCTCGGCCCGGGCGCCTTCATCGAGGCCGCCGAACAGACCGGGCTGATCGTCCCGCTCGGCGCCTGGGTGCTGCGCGCCGCGACCCGCGAGGCGGCGACCTGGCCCGGCGAGCAGTCGGTCTCGGTGAACGTGTCGGCCCGGCAGCTGCGCGAGCCCGGCTTCCCGTCCCTGGTGGCCGCGGCGCTGACCGAGAGCGGTCTGCCGGCCCGCCGCCTGACCGTGGAGATCACCGAATCGGTCGCGGTCGGCGGCGGCGCGACGATGGAGAACCTGCGGGGGCTGCGCGATCTCGGCGTACGCCTGTCCCTCGACGACTTCGGCACCGGCGCGTCCACCCTGACCCTGCTCGCCACCTGCCCGGTGCATCAGATCAAGCTGGACCGCTCGTTCGTGCCCGACGGCCGCCCCGACGCGATCGCGGACGCGGTGGCTCAGATGGCCCGCGCGTTCGGCCTGGAAGCGGTGGCCGAGGGGGTGGAGACGGCGGAACAGGCGACCCGCCTGACCCGCCTGGGCTACGAGAAGGCCCAGGGCTTCCACTTCGCCCGCCCCATGCCCGCCGCCGACCTGCGTGCCCGCCTCACCACCACCGTGGCCGTTCCGTAACGGATCAGAGGTACCGGGCGAGGGTGGTGGCGATCTCGGCCCGCATCGGGTCGGGGTTGGCCCAGCTCCAGTTGGGGTGGGCCCGGTTGGTCATCAGCGACAGCACCAGCTTGCGGCGGGGGTCGACCAGCAGCGAGGTGCCGGTGAACCCGGTGTGCCCGAACGTGGTGGGCGCGGAGAGGGCGCCCATGAACCACGGCTGGCGCAGCGTCACCCCGAGACCGTGGTCGGAAGGGCGGCCCGGTCGCTCCGGGTCGACCGCGGGCAGGCCGGCGTTGTGGTTGGTGAGCATCTCCTCGACGATCCCGGCCGACAGGATGCGCTTGCCGCCGTAGACGCCCCCGGCCAGCAGCATCTGACCGGTCAGGGCGACATCGCGGGCCGTGCCGAACAGGCCGGCGCTGCCGATCACGCCGCCCATCTGGGCCGCGATGTCGTCGTGCACGGTGCCGCGCAGCAGGCCCCGGGCCGTGCGGGCGTCGGTGGCGGCCAGGCGGGCCGCCTGGTCGGCCGCGGTGAGCCATTTGCGGGGGTTGAACCCCATGTACCGCGCGCCCAGCGGTGCGGTGATCCCGGTCCGGACGGCCGCGTCGAGGGTGGCGCCGGTGACCTTCTCGACGATCTGACCGGCCACCATCAGCCCGGCGCTCGAGTAGCGGAACGTCTTGCCGGGTGTTGCGCCGCTGACCAGCGGGGTGGTGAGCACCTTGGCTCGCTGGGCGGCGGCCGCGAGGCCCTTCACGCCGGTCACGCCGACCGGCAGCCCGCTCGTGTGGGTCAGCAGCATCCGTACGGTGACCCTGTTCTTGCCCGTGCCGGTGAAGCCGGGCAGATAGCGGGCGACCGGGGCGTCCAGGTCGACCTGGCCCCGGTCGACCTGCTGGAGCAGCGCGATCGACACGTACACCTTGGTCAGCGAGGCCAGATCGAAGATCGAGTCCGTACGCATGGCGACGCGCTTGGCCGCGGCCAGCTCGACCGGGCCGGCGCCGTAACGCAGCGCGTGCCCGACCGCGATGTTCGCCGTGGTCGAGTTGTTCACCATCACGACCAGCGCGGCCCCGGCGTAGGTCGGGTGCTTCGGGTTGGCCGCGGTGGGCTTCAGGTATTTGGTCAGCACCGCCTTGAGCGGGGCGACGTAGGCCGGCGCCGCTGCGGCGGCGGCCGCACCGCCACCCGTGCCGCCGGTGTTCTGCCCGGCGATCCAGCCGCTCCGCTCGCGGCCGCAGCCGGCGACGGCAGCGGTGAGAGCGGCGGCTCCGGCGCCCAGGACGTGGCGGCGAGTCAACGACATGGCCGAGATCATGCCAACAACCGCTCTCCCACGGCAATCGCCCGAACCGGGAATCTATCGACAGTCATCACTCTAAGGCGATGACCGCGGCACCGCAGCTGTTGATCGAGCACGCGTTCATCGAGCGGCCGGGCAGGTCAGATAGGGTGGCGCGATGCCGAGACGCCTTCGCCTTCCGCTCGCGGTGACCGCCGCGGCGATTACGCTCGGTGGCGCCCTGGCCGTCGCCGGGTACTCCGCCGCGGATCCGGACACCAACACGGACACCACGCCCGCCGCGCTCACCTCGCCGTCGGCCCGGCCCTCGACCCCCTCCCCGGCGGCCACAGTGAGCGTCGCTCCGAAGCTGGGGTCGGCCCTGTCCATCACCTCTCCGCCTCCCCGGAAGCCGAAGGCCGCCCCCTTCAAGGGCATCCACGTCGACTGCGAGAAGGGCGACGACGGCAACCAGGGCACGCTGTCCAAGCCGCTGCGCAGCATCCGGGCCGCCACGGCCCGGGCGCTCGACCCGGGTGAGGCGATCGGGCTGGCGCGGGGCTGCACCTGGCAGACGACGGTGCAGCTGCGCGGCGACGGCACCAGGAACAAGCCCGTCCGGCTCACGTCGTACGGCGCCGGGGCGCTGCCGGTCATCGACGGCCGGTCCGGCAACGACGACAGCGTCGTGCTGCTCAGCGGCGCGTACCAGATCCTCGAGAACGTCCGGGTCACCAACGCCACCGCCAACGGCGTCCAGATCATGGGGGCGAACAGCGGCGTACGGTCGGCCACCGTCGACAACGCCGGCGTCGGCGTGCAGTTCCGCGCTCCCGGCAGCTGGGCCGACCGGGTAACGGTCCGCGACCTCAACATGGTGCGCGACACCCCGGGCGGCGACGACGACTACGGCGCGGTCGGCTTCCTGGTCGAGGCCCACGACGTCGAGATCGGCCGCAGCAGCTGCACCAACTGCCGCGCCCCCAGCAACGACTACGGGCACGACGGCGGCTTCGTCGAGGTGTGGAACTACGCCGACAACCTCGACGTGCACGACAACACCGGGACCAACACCCAGGGCATCCTCGAGATCGGCGCCGACCAGCCCGACTCCTCGGCCCGCGGCATCAAGCTGCGCGACAACTCGTTCCGGAACTCGCACGGCGGCCTGGTGCTGCACACCGACAACAACTTCGCCATCGCCCACGCCCGGATCGCCATCACCGGCAACACGATCTCGAGCACCGGCGCCCAGGATCCGCCCATCCTCGACGGCGACCTGAGCACCGTGACGTTCGACGGCAACAAGGTCAGCACGGCGAGCTTCGTGGCCCACTCGGCGCCGGCCAGCCACCGCTGCAACAGCATCACGCTGCGCGGCGGGGCCGAACTCGGCTACCAACGGCACAGCACCGAAAGGCTGGGCGGGAGTGCCACCTGCTCCTGACCGGGGTCCGGCTGCGATAGCGTGAGCGCGGGACCGATGTCAGGAGATCCACGATGACCGAATCCAACGCCACCGCCGGAACCCCGGCCGACGAGAACGAGCCGGTCGAAGAGACCGAGCCCGCTCCGGAGGCCGAGGTCTTCACCAACCGGGCGGCGCGGCGCGCCAAGGGCAAGAGCACGGCGAAGCCCGAGGTCTTCAGCAAGGGTCAGCGCCCGGCCGGCCGGGGCTCTGTGCAGAGCCCTCGCCAGTACGGCAACCGCCGCAGCGGCTGACGCTGTCGAACGGACGCGGGTGCGGACTCTCCATGAGTCCGCACCCGCTTCTGTCGCTGCCTACTGCTGCTGGCGCTTGGCCGCGCCGACTTCGTACGGGATCGGTTCCCACGCGGCGTTCTTGCCGACCGTGTCGTCACCCTCGATCTCAGCCGCGACACGCCGGACGTTGAGGCCGGCGTTCTTGGCCTCGAGCAGGGTCTCGTCGTCGTAGTGCGAGGCCCGGAACGAGTTGACCATGTACGTCCGGGTCTTCATGTACTCGACGTAGCGGTCGTGGTGCGCGTCGTCGAGCCCGAGCGCGGCGAAGATCGCGAGCCGGTCGCCGTCGGCCTTGGCGATGCGCCACTTCGGAATGTTCGGAATGTCCTTGGGCTCCGGGTGCACCCACTTCGGGAATTTGTACAGAACGCCGTTGCCGCTGTGGGTGGTACGCATGCTCCACACGGCGAGATCACCCACGCGGGTACGGACATAAACGTTCTTTCCGTACGAGTGGTCGGCCGTATTGTGCGATTTCGCGCGCAGGTTCAGACCGCCCGTGTGGGACCAGTGGTCCTGCAGATAGATCCCGAACCGCAGCAGGGTGTAGCGCCCGTTCCAGTCCGGACCCTTTCCGTCCTTGCGGTCCACGTTGTCCTTGTGGAAGCCGCGCTGGCCGGAATTGATCGTGTAGGAGCTGTCACCGGAGTACCAGATCTCGTCGCTGCCCAGGAGCTGCCGGGCGACACTGACAAAACGACCGTCGACCAGCACGCTTCGCATCTTCGGGTTGGACAGCAGATCGCCGGGACCGCGGCCGCGCGAGGCCATGGCCGCCTCCCGGAAATTCTTGATCTCGTCGCGCGAGTAGGCATTGCGGATGATCTGGTAACCGTTTTCCCAGAATGCGTTCACATCGACGGTAAGATCTTTGGACATTGATTCCTCACCCGGTTGCTGACCATGTTTTCACCGAAGCAACGAAGCCGGATTCGGCTCCCCCGTTGCACGCAGTGAAGCTTCTGGCCCCGCCGCCCCGGGCACAACGGCCGGAGCGGACGATTCTGGCGATTATCGCGCCGTGAAACCTCATTGAAGCCGAAGTGAAGCCGGGCGGCCCTGTTCGATCGAGGTGGCGTGCCGGCTGTACAACCCGGCCAGCGGGCTCACCCGGTAGCGGTCGTGGTTGAGCTGTTCGACGAGGTGCACCCCGACGAGGCGGTCGAGGTGCCGGCGTACCACCGGGACGGGCAGCAGGGCGACCTCGGCCGCCTGCCCGGTCGTGAACGCCTTGGCGGTGTGCACCGACACCTGGCGCATCAACTCGGCCGCGTCGGGATCGAGCCCCCGGTACGACCAGGACAACGAGCGTGGCAGCGAACCGGCGTCGTCACCGGCGTCGAGCGCGGCCAGCCGGTCGGCCTCGTCGACCAGCTGGGCGATCCACGACGACGGTGACACGTGCGGCAGCCGGGCCATCCGCTCGGCGAGGACGCGCAGGGCCAGGGGCGTACGGTCGCACAGCTCGGCCAGCCGGATCGCCTCTTCGGCGCGGGGGTTCAGGCCGAGCAGGGCCGACGCTTCCGCCGGCTCGAGGCGGGGCACGGTCAGGCGTACCGCGCCGTCGTGCACCACCAGGCCCCGCAGCTGATTGCGGCTGGTGACCACCGCGGTGGCGACGGCCCCGGGCAGCAGGGGGCGCACCTGGTCGGCGTCGAGCGCGTTGTCGAGCAGGACGGCCAGCCGGCGGTTGGCGGTGAGCGTGCGGAAGAGCTGGGCCCGGGCCGCCACCCCGGGTGGCACCTCGGCCGCGGTGACGCCGAGCGCCTCGAGCAGCGCGGCCAGCGCCTCGGACGTCGCCAGGGGCGGCTCGTCGGCGTACCCCCGCAGGTCCAGACAGAACCGGCCGTCGGGATAGTCGGCCGCGTTGTCGTGCAGCCACCGCAGCGCCAGGGCCGACTTGCCGATGCCGGCCGGCCCGTCCAGCACGATCACCGCCGCCGCCTCGTCCCGATGCCAGTCGAGCGTGGCGAACTCCTCGGCCCGCCCGACGAAGTGCAGGGCACCCGCCGGCAGTGTCTGCGGCACCGCGTCCGGCGTGGTCGTGGCCGGAACCACAGCCGCCGCGACCGCCAGCAGCGGATGCGGGCCGGACCCGCGCAGGATCTGCTGGTGGACCTCGCGCAGCTCGGCGCCCGGTTCGACCCCCAGTTCGGCCATGAACCGCTGCGACACCGTGCGGTAGGCGCTGAGCGCCTCGGCCTGCCGTCCCTGCCGGAACAGGGTGGCCATGAGCTGCACCCAGAACCTTTCCCGGAACGGGTGCTCGACGGTCAGCCGCCGCAGCTCGGGGACGATGCCCTCGGTGCGGTGCAGCAGCAGGTCGGCCTCGATGCGCCGCTCCAGCGCGAGCAGGCGGCGCTCGTTCAGCGCCGGCAGGTCCATTTCGTGCAGCCACGGCGAGACCACGTCGGCGCAGGCGGGGCCGCGCCACAGCCCGAGCGCCGCACGCAGCAGGCGGGCCTGAGCGTCCAGACTGGTGGCCGTCCCGGCCTCGGCGACGAGCCGGTCGAACTCGTGCAGGTCGAGCTCGCCGGGCCCGACGGTCAGCGAGTAGCCGGCCGGACCGGTGACGATCGAGCCCGGCCAGGGCAGTTCGTGACGCAGCCGCACGATGTTGGTCTGCACCACCCGGCGCAGCGAGTGCGGGGCGTCGCCGGGCCACATCCGCTGGGCCAGCTGAGCCACCGAGAGCTGCTGGTTGGCGTGCAACAGCAGCGCGGCCAGCACGGTGCGGACCTTGCCCCCGGTCACCGGCCGGGTCTGCTGCTCGTGCTCCACCAGCAGCGGACCGAGAATGTGATACCGCATGCCTACCTCCCCCGTGAGACGCCACTGGCACCCCGGCCGGGGGCACGAACAGGGCAAGAACGCCGCGGAGCCACGGTCGAACGTCTCGATAAACCTGAAACCTGAGCAGACCGTAGACACCTGGACTCCGCCCCGCCACCCCTCTTCGTCCCGCCGGGCGAGCCCGCGCGCCGGCGGCAAAGGAATACGGCCGAGCCGGCCCGGAACCTTTTGTTCACCATTTCGGATGGCGAGAATCGCCGTCGAAGATCAATTCTTGCCGCCCGTGGCCGAGGGCCGCGGCCGCCCGTGTCAGGATCATGAAGAACGGGGTCCTCCCGGGATGACGACGAAGGAACGATGACTTGCTGACCGACCTCTCTCCCGACCAGCTCGCCACCTACCGCAGCACGCAGACCGCGCCCGCCGGCTTCGACGACTTCTGGGCCGAAACCCTGGCCGAGGCCGCGGAACACGACATCGAGGTGCGGCTGAGCGAGGTCCCGACCGGCCTGCGAACCATCTCCACGTACGACGTGACGTTCCGCGGCTACGCGGGGCAGGACGTGCGGGCCTGGCTGCGGGTGCCCGCCCACACCACCGGTCCGCTGCCCACTGTCGTGCAGTACGTCGGGTACGGCGGCGGACGTGGCCACGCCCTGCAGAACCTGTTGTGGGCCTCGGCGGGGTTCGCCCACCTGCAGATGGACACGCGCGGGCAGGGCGCGGGGTGGAGCCTCGGCGTCACGCCCGATCAGGCGCCGTCGTCACCGCAGGTGCCGGGGGTGATGACCCGCGGCATCCTCGACCCGGCCACCTATTACTACCGGCGGATGTTCACCGATGCCGTCCGGGCCGTCGACGCCGCCCGCAGCCTCGACGTGGTCGACAACAGCCGGGTCGCCGTCCTCGGCGGCAGCCAGGGCGGCGGCAACGCGATCGCGGTCGCCGGGCTGCGCTCCGACCTGGCCGCGGCGGTGGCCTTCGTGCCGTTCCTGTGCGACTTCCCCCGCGCGCTGGCGGTGACCGAGTCGTACCCGTACAAGGAGATCATCGACTACCTGATGGTCCACCGCACCGAGGTGGAGCCGGCGCACCGGACCCTCCAGTTCTTCGACGGGGTCAACTTCGCGTCACGCGCGACGGCGCCTGCGCTGTTCTCGGCCGCACTGCGCGACACCGTCTGCCCGCCGTCCACCGTGTACGGCGCCTTCCACGAATACGGCGGCGAGAAGGAGATCGAGGTCTGGCCGTACAACGGGCACGAGGGCGGCGGAATCCTCGACGAGGAGCGGGCCCTGGCCTTCCTGCGCGGCCGGCTCGGCTGATCCCGTGAGTGATGTACCTTCTTGCCGTGACCGCGAAAGAAATGGGTGAGAGTCCGGAGTCGCGCTTTACCGCTCTGCTGGTCGGCGCGGCCCGGCTGCCGGGCGTTCGCATCGATCGGGATGCCTATCTCAGAAGCGCGCTGAGTCGCTATTGCACCGAGGACGACATCCGTCGGGCCATCGACGGCACTCCGGCCGTGGCCAACATTTCGCCCGAAATTCTCGACCGGGCGGCCAACGAGTCGATCCGGTACGAAACGGCCAAGGTCAGCGCCCTCTCGGCCGCGGCCGGCATTCCCGGCCTGCTCTTCCTGCCGGCCACCGTGCCCGCCGACATGGCCCAGTATTTCGGCCACCTGCTCCGCATAGCGCAGAAGCTCGCCTATTTGTACAGTTGGCCGGATCTGCTGTCCGACGACGGCGACGAGCTCGACGACGCGACCAAGGGAGTGCTCACGCTTTTTGTCGGCGTGATGTTCGGGACCCGATCGGCCAATGCCGCCGTGGGGAAAGTCGCCGGCGAGATCTCGAAAACCGTGGCCAGGAAACTGCCGCAGAAGGCGCTCACCCACGGCGTGGTCTATCCCGTCGTGAAAAAGGTCGCCGGATACCTCGGCGTTCAGATGACGAAGCAGACATTCGCCAAAACCGTCGCCAAGGCGATCCCCGTCGTGGGGGCGGTGGTGTCGGGCGGACTCACCCTGGCGACCTATCTTCCGATGGCCACCCGCCTGAAGAAGCATCTCGCGAGCCTCGACCTCACCAAGCCGAAACCTCGGGTCACCGACGCCCGGGTGATCGACGGGGAGGTCGCCTGACCGTCGCGTCCACTGAGGACGCGGGTGTACGGCAAGGTGTTCTCGCCGGCCCTCGAACGCCCTAGCATTCATGATTGTGGATACCGAGACGGACGACAGGCCCGTTCTGGACGTCGGGTTCGACGAACGCGTCCAGCCGCCCAAGCTTCTGCTCTTCGCCGTTCAGCACCTGCTGACCCTGTCCGCGATCTGGGTCTTCCCGGTGCTGATCGGCATCACCCTGGGCCTCGCCACCGGCGACGTCACTCCCATGATCCAGGCCTCCTTCCTGCTGGCCGGCATCGTCACCGTCCTGCAGTCGAGCCGGATCGTGCGCCTGCCGATCGTGCAGGGGCCGACCGCCGCCTTCTTCGCGGCCGTGCTCGCGGCCGGGGCGGCGTACGGTCTCGACGCCGCGTTCGGGTCGATGGTCGTGGCCGGGCTGATCTTCATGGTGCTGACGATCCCGATCGGGCGGTTCGGGGTGCTGATCCACTTTCTGCGCTTCGCCACCGACCCCCTGGTCTACGGCACGATGTGCCTGATCATCGGCGCGCAGCTGGCGACGCTCGGCCTGCCGGGCTGGTTCGGCGCCGAGGGTCAGCCCGGGTACGGCTGGGACCTGTTCTGGATCGGCCTGGTCACCCTGCTCACCGTGGTGGCCTGCCTGCTGTTCGGCGGCTCGACCCTGATCCGGCGGGCCGCCGTGATCATCGGCATGCTGGTCGGGTCGGTGCTCGCCGCCGTGACCGGGCTGTGGAGCATGCCGGACCTGTCGGGCGTCGCCTTCGTCGGACCGCCCTCGCTGCTGCCGTTCGGGTTCGCCGTGGCGTGGCCGGCCGTCCTGCTGATGCTGCTCGCCTTCCTCGAGTCGAGCGCCGAGGCGGTCGGCATGTACACGCTCGTCTCACGCTGGGGCGGCGCCGAACTGACCCGCGAGCGCATCAACCGCGGCCTGTTCACCGAGTACGCGGGATCGGTCGCCGGCGCCCTGTTCGGCGGGATCGGCACCGCCACCTACCCGGAGAACGCCGGCATCGTCCGCGTCACCCGCATCGGCAGCCGGTTCGTCACGATGGCAGCCGGGTTCATCGCCATCGCCCTGGCCTTCCTGCCCGTGTTCAGCACGTTCGTGGCCGGCCTGCCGGGCGCGGTGCTGGCCGCCGCGTCCACGGTGCTGTTCGGCATCATCGCGATGAGCGGCGTCCAGATGATGAGCGCCGTCCGGTGGGACGACCTGAACCTCACGGTCGCCGGCACCGCCTTCATCCTCGCGCTCGGCGGCCAATGGCTGCCCGAGGCGTTCGTCACGACCATGCCGGACTGGGTACGGGCGCTGGTCACCACTCCGATGATGTTCGGCGCGGTGCTGCTGATCCTGCTCAACGCCGCGGTGAACTACGGCCTGCGCCCCCGGCTGGCCCGCCGGTGATCACGCTGCGGCTCAACCACCAGCAGCACGACTTCCTGCAGACGGTCGTCGACCGGGACGTCCACCTCGGCAACGTCGGCGACCTCGTGCGCGCCGCGCTGAGCGACGCCCCCGCCCACCAGCCCGCCCCGGCCACTCCGCACGGCAGGTCAACCCCTTCCCCGCGTACGGCGGAGAAGGAGCACATCCTCGAGCCGGGCACCGGCAAAGCGTTCGAGGTGGCCGCGGGCCAGGTCGTCCGGATCGAGCAGATCGAGGGCCACCAGTGCGTCGATCTCAACGCCTTCGCCCGGCACGACGCCCGCGAGCGGCTGCACGTCGGCCGCACCCGCGGCATGCAGGGACCGCACCCGGGCCCCGGCGACGTGCTGTGGTCCAACGCGCCCTGGGAGCGCCCGATCATGGCGATAGTCGGCGGCACGGCCACCACCGACACCCAGTTCCCGTTCTGCAGCCGCCTCATCTACAGCGCCTTCTTCGGCCTGCACGACCGCACGAACTGCCAGGAGATCCAGAACGAGGCCCAGCGCGAGTACGGCCTCGGTCCGTGGGACATCCACGAGTCGCTCAACCTGTTCATGAACACCGCGACCGACCCCGGCGGCGAAGCGGTGATCCGCCGCAACCGGGCCCGGCCGGGCGACCACATCGAGTTCGTCCCGCTGATCGACCTGCTGGTAGTCCCCAACGTCTGCGGCGACGACCTGTCCAACTGCAGCAACTTCGGCCTGCGCCCGGTACGGGTCACCATCGAACAGGGACGCCCGGCCGACGCCGAACGCGCCCGGGCCGCGTACGACCGGGCCGTCGTTCTGGGCTTGCCGCGCCCCCGCGAGATCGCCGGCGCCCGGCCGCTACGACGCGATCCCGGCTACATGGCCGCCTTCCCGCACCTGCCGCTGCGCCCGGCCGCCGTGCCGGTCGAGGTCGGCGACGCCCTCAACCACCGTTTCGCGCAGGCCAGAAACACCGACCTGTACGGCGATGACGACGCGGCCGCCCTCCGCGACATAGTCCTGTCCTGGGCGATCGAACGTCTCGGCGCCTTCTCCGGCAACGACTGACCACCCGCACAGACGCAGCCGTCCCACCCCGCTCCACCCTGAGCCGGGGCCGTCACGAAGCGAATCCCACCGCACACACGAGAGCGACGCCCGCCGCGGCCCCCGCAGCCGGCCGTCGCTCCCGGACGAGACTGCGGCTGATTGCCGCCCAACGCCCCTTTCCCGGAATCACTGAACGTGCTTGGAGAGCAACTGACCCCGGCCGGCTGCAGCCGAGAGTGGGACCGACTCTCAGACCTGGCCACGCCGGCTCTCGCCAAACGCCGCTTTGCCCAGGCGTCGCAAGCCGCCGCGGCGCATCGACCCTTTCAGACTCGCCGCCGTCGAACGACTGAGCGTCCACGGCGAGTCAGCTGTCCCACCCCGCTGCCGCCGAGGGTGGAACTGTCTCTCTCGGGCCAGGCCGCGCCGGTTGTCGCCCGGCGCCGCTTCTCCGGGTGTCGCAAGCCGAGGCGGCGCATCGCGGATTTCAAACGCGCCGCCGTCGAACGACTGAGCGTCCACGGCGAGTCAGCTGTCCCACCCCGCTGCCGCCGAGGGTGGAACTGTCTTTCTCAGACCAGGCCGCGCTGGTTGTCGGCCGGCGTCTCGGGGCCGGTGGAGGCGGGCGGATCGGGTTCCGGGGGCGTGGTCGTGGCCGGGTCGGTCGGTTCGACGGTCGGCTCGGCGGGCGGCGTGGTCTCGTCCGGGGTCGGCGTCGGCGTCGGCTTCTGCGGCGGCGGAGTGCTCGCCGGCGGGCTGCTCGGCTTGGCCGGCGGGGTGGTCGGCGCAGTCGTGGCGGGAGTGGTCGCCCGAGTCGTGCGCGGCGCCGTCGTCTTCTTCCGGACGTGCACCGTGGTCGACCCGTTCGTCTGGCGGGTCCGCACCGAGGCCGACGGTGACGGCGTCGGGCTGCTGCTGGTCTGCGGCGAGGTCGCCACCGGGCGCGGCCCCTCGACGGCAGCCTCGGCCTCGCGACCACCCGGCGTGACCGTGCCGTTGGCCAACTGCACCCCGACGACGCTCACGATCGCCGCGACGACCGCGGCCGATCCCATCACCAGGGCCCGCCGCCGCGACCGTTGCCGCGACGTGGGCGCAACCGGGACGACAACGGTCGCCCGGTCGGCGGTGTGCGGAGCCGACCGCACCGGCGCGACCGGCCGCACCTGCCGGGTCAGCGGCGCCGGCCGGCTGACCCGCAGGAAGTTGGCGGCGACGTCGGCCGCTGTCGGCCGCCCCTCGGGGTCTTCGGTCGTGCACGCCTCGTAGAGCCGGACGACCTCGCGCGGCAGACCGCTCAGGCGCGGCAGGCGCGGCGCCGGTCGACCGTGCCGGGCGGCCAGAACGGCGCCGATCGCCTCACCCGGCCACGCCCTCGATCCGGTCAGGCATTCGAAGAGCAGCAGCCCTACGCCGTACACGTCGGCGGCGGGGAAGCTCGGTTCGCCGCGCAGTTGCTCAGGCGCCAGATAAGCCGGGCTGCCCCACAACGCGCCGTTGGCGTCGATGCCGTTCTGCCCGGCCACGGCGGCGATCCCGAAATCGAGGACCTTCACACCGTCGGGGGTGAGCATGATGTTGCGCGGGTTGACGTCGCGGTGAACCAGGTTCTGGGCGTGCGCGACGGCCAGCGCGGACGCGGCCTCGCCGCAGATCTCGGCCGCCCGGCGCCACCGGAGGGGCCCCGTGCGGGCGATCAGGTCGGCCAGGGTCTCGCCGCCGACGAACTCCATGACGAGATACGGCGTACGGTCGTCGCCGTCGACAATCTCGCCGTAGTCGTAGATCTGCGCGATGTTCGGATGGCTGAGCCCCGCCGCCGTGCGGGCCTCGGCCAACACCCCGGTTGCCGACACATCGAACATCTTGATGGCAACGGGACGCTTGAGAACGCTGTCGAACCCGTACCGGACCACAGCGCTGCCACCCTGACCGAGGACTTCCCCGACCCGATAACGCCCCGCAAGTTTTTGCACCGCGACCTCCCCCGATGGCCGCCCGGCATCGCCGGCGTGACCATGATCGATCGCAGCATACCCGTGCCCCCCGACAACAAACTGTGTCGCCCACCGCACCAGCTGAACTTCCACGAAACAATCAGGCGTTCCAGGGCAAGCGATCCAGCTCTCCGTGGGGCGATTCCGTAGTACTCGGACAGATCGACGAAGCCCCCGTCCCAGTCGACCGGCTCGGCGTCATACGCGGATCCCCCCGCGGCCCGCGCCCGTCTGCACTCCACCCCGACCCGTAGGCTGTCGCACTTTCTACACGATCGACCGAAACGTACAGCGACCCGGCACCAACCCCGAAGAGTCCGCCGTGCTCCATCTGCACCAGCCGCACGTCCCCGCGTTCCGGATCGACCAGCAGCTCGGCGCCCCGGCCAATGTCCTTACCCAGGCTGCAGCGACTGGCTGACCGGCCCGCGCCGCGCATGATGGGCCGACAGTCTGGATGCGCACGCCGGCTGCCGCTGCGAGCAGATCTCGTTGTACAAGCCGTCCGATCTTCGTGTTGATGTCACCGTTCCCCGGCGCTGGGCGGTCTTCGCGCTCCACGTCAATTGGATGATCATGGCGATGAGCGAAGACCAGGTCGGCCCGCTCGTGGCGCTGGCCGTCCTGCCCCTCAGTCGCACACCTCACGCCCGCGAACACCGCGCCGCGTCAGCCGGCGAAGGCCGCCGCCGCTCAACCGCACCGGGGTGCCGTTCCCCAGTTTCATCGCGCGCCTACTTCACCGTGTGCCTCTGGTTCCGGCAACGCCCGTGGCCCCGCGCTACTGGCTTCGAGCAACCCCACGAACGCTTCCGTCGCCTTGAGCTCCCGGCTTCCGGCAACGCCATGAACGTCCCGGTCACGTTGGGCTTCCGGCTTCCGGTAAACGCCATGACGTCCCTGTCACGTTGGGCTGCTGGCTTCGAGCAACGCCACGAACGCCCTGTCGCGAGGATCGGACAGGCCGTTGTCAGTTGGGTGACATACCGGTGGGTCGCCGCGGTCGTAGGCTCGCCGGCACTCCGACCGGCCCGGCGACGACAGCTGACGGCGCCGGGCACCAGGGGGAAGGTGGAAAGCCCACCCGGCGGGCCGGGTGGGGGAAGGCAGCGGGCGGAGGACCTGCTCACGCTGCGCCGTACGCCGGTCGTGGCCGGCGGTTCGCGGAGGATCGAGGTCAGGCGGAGCCGCTCTCCTGGCGGCGCTCACGCATTTCGTTCTGTCGCAGGGCTTCCTCGAGCTGGTCCTCGAGGATGATGATGCGGCAGGCGGCCTCGAGGGCGGTGCCCTGCTCGACCATCTCTTTCGCTCGCACGGCCAGGCGAAGCTGGTAGCGGGAGTAGCGGCGGTGCCCGCCGGCCGATCGCAAGGGGGTGATCAGCTTCGCCTCCCCGATGCGGCGCAGGAAGTCCGGCGAGGCGCCGGTGATCTCCGCGGCACGCCCCATCGTGTAGGCGGGATAGTCGTCGTCGCCGAACATGTCGTCGGGTTGGGCCATGAACACCTCCGTGACGAGGGCCCCGGCGCAGTAGCGCCGGGGCCCGGGGTTGCGGGTTACAAACACCATCTACCGACAGGTTCGTCGGATTTTCATATCCACACCTGCCGCCATCAGCGACATCGGGTGTGAGGACCGCGTAAGCGTGACCGAAGACCACCTCTCGTTCGATGGAAACTGCGGTGTCCGCGCCCAGGACCAACTGCGTCCGGATTGCGGGCGATCCAACGGTGTCGAGCCCTCCCTTTCCTCCGCTTTCGATTCCTGTTGCTGTCGTGCTACCCGCCGGTGACAGAGCCCCACGCGACTTCATGGCCCCGTACACGTGCGACGAGCTTCGTGCTGCCCCCAAACTGCGGGGCCTTTCCTTGCAAAGTGCAATAAATCCTTGCAACGTGCGATGAACATGGGTCCACCGCTCAGCCGAGCGAGCCCGAGATCTTCCAGGCCCTGCTTGACGCTCGGTCTGTTTCGTCCGCGTCTTCCTTGGATCTCGCTGTCAACGAAAGAAACGTTAGCGGAACCCGCCAAGAAAATCTAGCAACCCGGCCGAGTTTTTCTCGGCGAGTCTTCTCAGCTTCGCGTGCCGCCCGCACGGGCCGAGCACGAGCCGCCCCAGCCGGCGGCCGGGGCGGCTCACTGTCCTTCCGTTGCGGAGCGACGCCGAGCTATTGCGGCGCGACCACCCACAGCAGCTGGTCGTCGACGACGGCTGTCTCACCCGACGCCACGGTGATGATGTCGGCCGAGCCGTAGTCGGGCTTCTGATGCGCGTACTGGGAGCCACCCTCGGAGCTGAACCGCACCTTGTAGCGGCCCGGCTCGAGCAGGCCGCTGAAGTCGTAGGCGCCGTCGGGCCCGGTGGTCGTGTCCGACTGGTTGACGGTGTCGATGTTGATGAAGCTGACGTTCACGCCCCCGGCCGGCGCCCCCGCGGCGTCGGTCAGGCGGCCGGAGATCCCGGACAGGGCGACGGCCCGGTCGGTCACGCGGACGGTCTGCCCCGATCGCACGAAGAATCTCGTGGCCCGGGCCGGGTCGAAGGTGTGCGGCACGTACTGGCCGAGCGGGCCGACCGCGTAGTTGACGATGAACGTCTGATCGGGCCGGACCCGGATCCGGAACGTGCCGTCGGCCGCAGTGACACCGCCGTGCTCGGAGGCGTTGTCCACGTTGGTCACGTTGACCGCCGCCCGGGCAGCCGGCTTGCCGTCCGGGCCGAAGAACCGGCCGGCGATGATTCCGGCCGCGGTGACGACGCTGTTCGCGGTTGTGGTCCGATCCGGCCGCACACGGTAGGTGCGGGCCTGGGCCGGGTCGCTGATCCGGCCCGGCGCCCACTCCGACCAGCCACCGAGGCCGATGCGCACCTGGTACGCGCCGGCCTCCAGGCCCGAGACCGTGAACCGGCCACGGCTGTCGGCCTGCAACTCCTGCACGGCATCGCTGGACGGATCGGCGAAGACACCGATCACGGCGCCCGGCACGGCCGCCCCGCGCGTGTCACGGACGACGCCGGCGAGGCTGCCCGTCGGGTCGTCGGCGAACGCCGGTCCCGCGGCGGACGACGCGGCCACGATCCCGGCCACGGCGGCCAGCACCGACCGTCGACGAATTCTGTTCGACTGCACTTTCGTTCCCCTTCCGTTGTTCAGGTACGGCCGACGTTACGGAGGCTGGACGGCCCGGCCGCAGACGAAACAGGGGATTGGCACGATCTCAGGAGCGCGTGTCCACACGCGATGGACAACTCCGGCACACCGGACCGGTGTCAGCCCGATGCTGACGGGTAGGCAATCATCGATGGCTCGACGAGTTCACCGGCGAGAAACAGCGGCGGCCGCGCTCCAGCGCACCGTTCGCCTGTTTCTCATGCTCGGATTGGCGGCGGCCGCGTACTTCGCCCTGAGCCTCCTCGATCACGCAGCGCGAGCCGACGGGGGCTCATCGGCACAGAAGCTGACCGACGCCGCAACTCCGGCTCCGACCGGCGAGCAGCGGGCAAGCTCAGCGGCGAAGGCCGGAGCAGGGGCTGCGTCTGCACGTCAGTCCGTTTCCTCGAAGCCGGCGCGGCACAGGGCCACACTGCCGCGCAAGGCGCTGCGGCACCAGCCGTCCCCGGTGAAGTCGGAGCGACAGAAGACCGGCAAGCTACGGCCCGGACGACACACGACCGTTACCCGTCAACCCGAGCAACCGAAAGCCAACAACCAGCCAGCCGGACGACACACGGCGGCGCCCGGGCATCGGAAGCAACCGAAAACCGACAAGCTGGCGGCCCGACGACACACGACCGCGCCCGAGCAGGTGGAGCGACCGAAGGTGGTTGTCCTCGAGGCCGGACGGCTGCGGCTCGCGGCTCCCCCGGTCAAGACGCGGATTGTCTCCACCCTGGAGACCGGCGCGGACCGAATCCCGGCGTCACCGGCCATCGCGTGGGAGGCCGCCGACGCCGCCAGGACGTCGACACAGCAAGGAGTACGGGCGGCCGTCAGGGCGACCAGCCGAGCCGAGGTCCTGGGACTCCCGGCCGCCCGCGAAGCGATCACCGCTCGCGTGCCGTCCCGCTCCCCCGAACTGGCAGGCGTGCCCCTCCCCAGGTTCCCGGAGCCGGCAGACGCGCCCCTCCCCACGCTCCCGGAGCCGGCAGATGCGCCCCTCCCCCTGTCCCCGACCGAGCGGATCGATCCGGCGCCGGCTCCCTCCCCCGGCTCGTCGGTCCGGCCGACGTCAGCGCCCACACACCCCGTCGCGCCACCGCCTGCTCACCTGTTCGGACGACAAGCGCTGGCGCCGCTGGGCGTCTCCATGGGGCCGACCGCACAGGTCCGTCCCGCCCCGGCGTATGAATCGGGCACAGACATCAGTCTCACGCCCACACCTCCGCCGCTGCCCTCTTCACCACCGCTGCCCACTTCGCCGCGGTCGCCGGGCGAGCGCTCAGGCGCCGGTAACCACCTCCGAGACTCCGGTGGCGGCGCCTCTCCCCTGACCGGCACAGTCCCGTCGTCCTGGCGGCCGGAGTTCACGGCCACCGCCACCGCCTCACCACCGAACTCGAACGCCCCCGGACGAACCGTCCGGTACAGCGGCCCTCCCAGCTGAATCACGCGGTCCGGAATCGGGCCCACGCCGGTGCAGCGACCCGGCGACGGCCACCAGCCGGCCCTCGGCCACCGAGGAACGCCGGCTTTCCCACCGCGAAGCTCAACCTTGGCTGGGAGGCCATCGTGATCCGCATCCTGCTCGTCGAACCCATGAACCTGCTGCGCGGCGCCCTGGCCGCGACGCTGTCCCAGGAAGAGGACTTCTCCGTCGTCGCCGAACTGGCCTGTCTCGGCGGGGCGGTGGACATGGCCCGTGCCGTGCCGCCGGACGTGGCGGTCGTCAACGTCGAGCTGCTGACCGGGGACGGTCTGCAGGTGTTCACCCGGTTCAGCGCCGAACAGTCCGGCTGCGCCACGCTGCTGCTGGCCGGCCCGGAGGCTTCCGGGCAGCTCAACCGCGCGCTGGACGTGCACGTCCGCGGCGTCATCGGCACCCAGGCCGGGCCGGGCGAGCTGGTGCGGGGCATCCGCCGGCTGGCCCGGGGCGAGCGTGTCATCGACGCCGGCCTGGCCGTGGCCATGGTCGCCGCGCCGCGCAGCCCGCTGTCGGACCGGGAACTGCACGTGCTGAGCGTCGCCGCGTCCGGGGTGCCGGCGGCCGAGGTCGCCGCCGAGCTGCACCTGACGGCCGGCACCGTCCGCAATTACATCTCGGTGATTCTGCGCAAGACGGGCGCCCGCAACCGGCTCGAGGCGGTCCGTGTCGCCGAGCATGCGGGCTGGCTGCACTGATCGGGCCGGAGGTGACTTTTGTCAGCGCGCGTTCCTCACTCCTCTCACCGTCAGCCGATGACAGTGCTCACTGGGGTGAGGGCCCGCGGACATCGAGGCTTGTCGGTGTCAGCAAACAGATCCGATCAGCAGGAGGAACGATGACACCTCGGCAACGGCTCTCGATGATCGTCGTCACTGTGCTCACGGCGCTGGGGCTCGCGTCCGTGGGTGCGAACGCGGCCACCGCCGCCCCGGTCACCCGGGCGCCCGCAACCGCCGCCGTCCCGAGCACTCCGGTCACCGGCAGCTTCACGGACGCCGCCGGCGGAACCGGCTCCTTCGCCGGGAGCTTCACTCCGACCCGGTTCGCCGCGCCGAGCGGACAGCTCGTGGCCGTCGGCACGCTGACCGGCACCCTCACCGACTCGACCGGTGACGCCGTCGGGACGGTCAGCCAATCCGTCAGCGCGCCGGCCGCGATCGCCCAGGCGACGTGCCGCATTCTGGACCTCACTCTCGGCCCGCTGCACCTCGATCTGCTCGGGCTCGTGGTGGATCTGAACCAGGTGCACCTGGTGATCAACGCCGTGCCCGGAGCCGGCAACCTGCTCGGCAACCTGCTCTGCGCGATCGCCGGCCTGCTCGACCCGCTTCCCAGCGCCGGCGCGCTGGCCGCGGTCCTCAACTTCCTTCTGGCCCTGCTCGCCCAACTCTGAGTTCGCCGAGGGAGCCGCGCCCGATCCGGGCGCGGCTCCCAAGCGTCACCGGCGGGCGACGAGCCGAACGACAAGTCACCGGCGGACGACGACCGAACGACGGGTCACCGGCGGAACTGGATCCAGTTCACGTTGACGAAGTCGTTGGGCTGCCCGCTGGTGAAGGTCAGGAACACCGTCTGCCGGCCGGACACGTTCGACACGTTGCCCGGCACGGACCGCCAGCTCTGCCAGCCGCCGGTGTTGCCGAGCGCGAAGCTGCCGATCGGCGCGTTGCTGCGGCTGTCGACGCGCACCTCGACCAGGCCGCTGATGCCGGCCGCGGCCCCCGAGGCCACCCGGGCCACGAAGTCCCGGACGCCACCCGAGCCGAACTCGACGTTGTTGAACTGCACCCAGTCGCCGGAGCGGATCGCGCCGATGTTCTGCCCGCCCTCACTCGCCGTTTCCACGATCACGCCGGACTGGGCGTTGAACGACTCGGCCTGAATTTGCGCGTACGCGTCCCGGACTCCCCCGGGCGGCGGCGTCGTCGGGGGTGTGGTCGGCGGCGTGGTGCCGCCCCCGCCCCGGGTGTAGACCGCGACGTAGTCGACCAGCATCGGGTGACCCGGCACGGTGGCTGCGGTCGGCGTGCCGAAGCCGGCCACACCGTTCGGGAAGCCGCCACCCATCGCGACGTTGAGCAGGATGTGGTAGCCGGCGTGGCTGGTCATGTTGGTCCAGTGCGGCTCGCCGATCTGGTTCTGGTTCACCGCGTGGAACTGCTGGCCGTCCACGTACCACCGCAGCTGGTTCGGCGACACGCTACGGTCCCATTCGAAGGCGTACGTGTGGAAGTTGCCCTGGCAGGTCGAGCCGGGGCAGGCCCGGCTGGCGCCGATGCCGTTGGTCTCGTTGCACGGCCCGCCCGGGTTGACGCCGCAGTGCAGCACGCCCCAGACGGAGTTGATGCCGTTGACGTTCTCCATGACGTCGAACTCGCCGATCGCCGGCCAGCTGTACCGGTCGGCCCGGTAGGGCGCGCCGAGCGCCCAGAACGCGGGCCAGTAGCCGAGCGCCGCGTTGCCGGTGACGTTCGGCATCTGGATGCGGCCCTCCATGCGCAGCACCCCGTTGGCCGGCGCCTTGAAGTCGGTGCGCTGCGTCTCGATCCGCGCTGACGTCCACTGACCGGAACCGTTGCGCAGCGGCGTGATGCGCAGGTTGCCGGAGCCGTCGTGGGCGACGTTGCTGGTGCTGTTGGTGTACGTCTGGATCTCACCGGTGCCCCACTGCGGCGGACCGCCGGGGTAGCTGGTGCCGGTGTCGATGATCCAATTGGCGCCGTTGGGCAGGGTGCCGGCGCCGCCGGTGAAGTCGTCGGCCCAGACCTGGGTCCAGCCGCTCGGCGGCGGGGGCAGGGCGGCGCTGGCGGAGACAGCCATCGCGGCCGAGCCGATGAGGGCGACAGTCGCGGTCGCGACGGCCAGGAGACGGGTGCGGACAGTCATGGGACAGGCCCTTCTGCTAGGGCTTCGCACGCTGGTGAGCGGGGGATGGAGCGCTCTCACAAAGTTTCGAGCGCGTTACGCGGCGTTGTCAAATATGAACGAATGTCGATGCCCGTTCGGGCAATGGGAGCCCGGCGCGCGCTGCGGCAGAATGCACCGCCATGGACTCGCCATTGACCACCGTCGGGCTGCCCGTCGCGCTCGGCATCATCATGCTCGGCCTGGGCCTCGGGCTCACGGTGGCCGACTTCCGGCGCGTGGTGAGCTACCCCCGGGCCGCCCTGATCGCGCTCGGCTGCCAGGTGCTGCTGCTGCCCGCGCTCTGCTTCGCCCTGGTGGTCGCGCTCGACCTGCCGCCCGCTCCGGCCGTCGGCATGATGCTGCTCGCGGCTTCGCCCGGCGGCACCACGGCCAACCTCTACAGTCACCTGTTCGGCGGGCACGTCGCCCTCAACGTGACCCTCACCGCCGTCAACTCGGTGCTGGCGGTCGTCACGCTGCCGATCATCGTGAACCTCTCGGCGGCACACTTTCTCGGCGACGCCGCGTCCCTGGGCCTCCAGTTCGACAAGGTGCTCCAGGTCTTCGCGATCGTGCTGCTGCCGGTTGCCCTGGGCATGGCACTGCGCGCGAGGTTCCCCGGCCTGGCCGACCGCCTGGCCCGGCCCGTGAAGATCGTGTCCGTCGTCGTGCTGGTCGCGGTCATCGCCGGCACGGTGCTGCGGGAGCGCGACAACATCGCGGACTACTTCGTGGCCGTGGGCGTGGCGGTCCTCATCTTCAACGTGGTCAGCCTGGTCATCGGGTACGGCGCGCCCCGCCTGGCCGGCGTCGGCCGCCGCGAGTCGATCGCCGTCGGCATGGAGATCGGCATCCACAACAGCACCCTGGCCATCACGATCGCGATCAGCCCCGCTTTGCTGAACAACACCGAGATGGCCGTACCGGCCGCCGTGTACGGCATCGTCATGTTCTTCACCGCCGCCGCCTTCGGCTACCTCGTCACCCGCCAGCGCGAACGCGAACCGGCAGCCTGAGGCAGTATCTCGTCACCTAGCAGCGCGAACGCGAACCGGCGGCGTGAGGCGGTACCTCGTCACCTAGCAGCGCGAACGCGAACCGGCGGCGTAAGGCGGTACCTCGCCACCCGGCGGCGAAAAGCGTGAGCCGGGGACCTGAACGCCAGGCCGCCGGCAGCCGGGCCGCAGCGGAGGCACGGCACAGCCACAAGATCGACGGCCGGCTCAGTCGAAGGTGACGCGCACCGTCAGCCCACCCGACGGGCCGGGAGCCGCGGTCGCCGTGCCGCCGTGGGCGCGAGCCACCGCTCGGACGATCGACAGGCCCAGGCCCGTGCCGGTGGCCGAGCCGACCCGATCGGTCAGGCGCTGGAACGGCTCGAACAGGCGCGGGATCTCGAAGGCGGCGATCACCGGGCCGGTGTTGGTCACGGTCAGCTCGCCCGGCGCGCAGCTCACGGTGACCGAGCCGCCGGCGACGTTGTAGGCGACCGCGTTCTCGACCAGGTTCTGCACCAGGCGCTCCAGCAGCACCGGGTCGCCCGTCATGGGCGACGGCGCGGTGGTGACGGTCATCGTCACCGGACCGGCCGGGACCAGGGTGACCACGTGCTCGGTGACGGCCGCGAGGTCGACCGGAATCGGGTCGGCCAGTTCCTGGTCGCCCCGGGCCAGCAGCAGCAGGCCGTCGATCAGCCGTTCGTGCCGGGCGTTGACGACGAGCAGCGTCTCGCCGAGCCGGCGCACGTCGGGCGAGGCATCGGGGTGCGACAGCGCGACCTCGATCAGGGTGCGGTTGATGGCCAGCGGGGTCCGCAGCTCGTGCGACGCGTTGGCGGCGAACCGGCGTTGCGACGCGAACGCCGTGTCCAGCCGCGCGAGCATGTCGTCGAACGTGTCGGCGAGCCGGCGCAGTTCGTCGCGGGGCCCGGTCAGGCCGATCCGCTCGTGCAGGCTGCGGCCGGCGACCCGGCGCGCGGTCGCGGTGATCTCGGCGATCGGGCGTAGCGTCCGCCCGGCCGCGAACCAGGCCGCCGCCACGCCGGCGACCGCCACCCCGGCCAGGGCCAGGCCGCCCTGCTGGAGCAGCGACGTCAGGGTGGCCGCCCGGAAGTCCGACTGGAGGTCGCGCGCCACCTCGGTGCTCCGCGCCAGGTCGATCTGCCCGGACACCGGGGCGGTGAGCTGCGCCGCGACTGACGACGTGCCCGCCGGCGCGTGGGCGATCGCCAGCACGGCCGACGCGCTGACCGGCTGCCGGTTGAGCGCTTGCCCCAGCAGCAGGTAGGTGATGGTCAGCAGAGCCGCCCCGGCCAGCACGAAGAGGCCACCGTAGAGGACGGTCAGGCGCAGGCGGACGGTCCAGCGGTGGCTCATCGGATCTGGTACCCGACGCCGGTGACGGTCTCGACCACCGTAGGCGGGCCGAGTTTGCGGCGCAGCGTCATCATGGTCACCCGCACGACGTTGGTGAACGGGTCGGTGTGCTCGTCCCAGGCCCGTTCCAGCAACTGCTCGGCGCTGACCACGGCGCCGTCGGCCCGCAGCAACTCCTCGAGCACCGCGAACTCCTTGCGGGAGAGCCCGACCACCCGGCCGTCCCGGAACACCTCGTGGTGGGCGGTGTCCAGGCGCAGGCCGGAACGTTCCAGCACCGGCGGCGCCGCGGGCCGGGCCCGGCGGCCCAGCGCGCGTACCCGGGCCACCAGCTCGGCGAAGGCGAACGGCTTGGCCAGGTAGTCGTCCGCGCCCAGGCCCAGCCCGCCGACCCGGTCGGCGAGCTCGCCGGCGGCCGTGAGCATCAGGATGCGGACGTCGCCGCCCGCGACCGCCCGGCACACGTCGTCGCCGTGCACGCCGGGCAGATCCCGGTCGAGCACCAGGACGTCGTACTCGTTGACCGAGAGCCGCTGGAGGGCCGCGCCACCGTCGTGCACGGTGTCCACGGCGAGCGCCTGGAGCCGCAGCCCCTCGGCGATCGCCTCCGCCATCATGATCTCGTCCTCGGCGATCAGCACACGCATCCGGACATGGTTACCGGTCCGGCTATAAGAATTCTGTAAGCGTCCGCGCTGATGATGATCTTACGAGCGCCTCGGTGTGCTGGGCCGCATGAGACGAATCCTCGTGCCCCTGACGGTGCTGAGCCTTGCCCTGGCCGGCTGTTCCCTGCCCGGGAGGGACGCGGCGCCGGTTCCGTCGGCCTCGCCGGCCGATGAGAAGAGCCAATTGCGGGCGTACGCGAAATGCATGCGCGCGAACGGGGTCGACATGCCCGACCCGAACGGTGACGGGGCGCTGGGCGTCCCGGCCATGAAGGCCGGCTCGCCCGAGCTGAAGAAGATGGATGCGGCGATCGAGAAATGCCGTGACCTGATTCCGGGCGGCGCCGGCGGCGAACCGCAGAAGGTCTCGGCCGAGGACCTGGAGAGGGCGCGAGCGCTGTCGAAATGCATGCGGGAGAACGGAATGCCGGACTTTCCCGACCCGGATCCGGAAACGGGCGCGGTGGCGCTCTCCGAGGAGACCGTCGATGTGAAGAAGATGGCCGCGGCGGGCGAGAAGTGCGGCGGCGTAGTCCCCCTGACGAGGGCCCGGTGATGCGACGCCGGATCATCGCCGGCGCCACCGCGGCCGTGGCGGTGCTGGCCGTGGCTCCGGTGGTCGCGTTCCGGAGCAGGGGCGGCCCGGCCGACTCCGCTCCCCCGGCGGCCGGTGCGACGGCCACGGTCCGCCGCGAGACCCTGTCCGGATCGGTCACGGTCGACGGCGAGCTCGGGTACGGCGAACAGGTGCCGATCATCGCCAAGGCGCCCGGCACGGTCACGTGGCTGCCCCGGGTCGGCGACACGATCGAGCGGGGCGAGCCCGTGTTGCGTGCCGACAACCTGCCCGTCGTTCTGCTCCACGGAGTGTTGCCGATGTACCGGGAGCTGCGGCCCGGCGCCGAGGGCCCGGACGTCGCCCTGCTGGAGCGCAACCTGCGCGACCTCGGGTACGCCGGTTTCACGGTCGACGACGAATACACCGGGCTGACTGCCCGGGCCGTCCGCCGCTGGCAGAAGCACCTGGGACGGGAGGAGACCGGCATGGTGGACCCGTCGTGGCTGTCGTCGCGGACGGCGCGATCCGGGTGGCCGCGCTCCCGGTCCGGCCGGGCGCGGCGGCGACCGGCGAGGTGCTCGAGTACACGGGGGCGGAATCAGTGGTCACGGTCGACGTCGAGGCCGGCGGGGCGGGGTGGGCGCGGCCCGGCGTCAAGGTCACGATCACGCTGCCCGACGGCAGGCGGACTCCCGGCGCCGTGGCATCCATCGGCGCCAAGGCCTCACCGCCGGAGTCCGGCGATGAGCCCACGATCCCGGTGACGGTGGCGCTGACCTCCGCGGCCGCGCTGGGGAAGCTGCGCGAGGGGCCGGTCACCGCGACCTACGTCAGCGAGCAACGCCGGAACGTGCTCACCGTCCCGGTCGCCGCGCTGGTCGCGCTGGCCGAGGGCGGCTACGGCGTGGAGGTGGTCGAGGGCGGCGCGCGGAGGTTCGTACCGGTCGAAGTGGGGTTGTTCGCCGGGGGCAAGGTCGAGGTGCGCGGCGACGGGCTGGCCGCGGGCACGACAGTCGGGATGCCCACGTGATCACGATGAGCAACGTCCGCAAGGTCTATCCGGGCGGGGTGACCGCCCTGGACGACGTGTCGCTGTCGGTGTCACCGGGCGAGTTGCTGGCCGTGGTCGGACCGTCCGGGTCCGGCAAGTCGACGATGCTGCACCTGCTCGGGGCGCTCGACCGTCCGTCCGCCGGCACCGTGCGGATCGCCGGCCACGACGTCGACGCCCTGCCCGACCGGTCGCTGAGCGCGCTGCGGGCCCGCACCGTCGGCTTCGTGTTCCAGCAGTTCCACCTGGCGGCCGGGGTGTCCGCTCTGGACAACGTGGCCGACGGCCTGCTCTATGCGGGCGTGCGGCGCCGCGAGCGCCGCTCCCGCGCGGCTGCCGCCCTGGAGCGGGTCGGCCTGATCCACCGCGCCCACCACCGGCCGCACGAGATGTCCGGCGGCGAGCGGCAACGGGTGGCGATCGCCCGCGCGGTGGTGGCCGGTCCCGCGCTGCTGCTGGCCGACGAGCCGACCGGCAACCTCGACTCGGCGTCGGGCGCGGTGGTCATGGACCTGCTGCACGATCTGCACCGGGCCGGCACGACCACGGTCGTCATCACCCACGACCGCGACATCGCCGCCGCCCTCCCCCGCCGGGTGGCCCTGCGCGACGGAAGGCTGGTCGCCGCATGACGGCCCGCCTGCGTCCGGCCCGGCTGGCCGGCTCCGATGTGTTGCGGCTCGGGGCGGCGGGCCTGCGCGCACGGCCGCTGCGGATGGTGCTGTCGGCAGCCGGGATAGCCATCGGCATCGCGGCGATGCTGGCCGTGGTCGGTCTCTCGGCGTCCAGCCGGGCCGGCCTGGACCGGGCGCTGGCCGCGCTCGGCACCAACCTGCTCACCGCCGCGCCCGGCCAGACCCTGACCGGCGAACAGGCGTCCCTGCCCCCGGAGTCGCTCGCCATGGTCCGGCGCATCGCCGCGGTCCGGACAGTCAGCGCCACCGCGAAGCTGACCGCGCGCGTCTACCGCAACGAGTTCGTCCCGGTCGCCGAGCACGGCAGCATCAGCGTGCTGGCCGCCCGGCCCGATCTGCTGCCGGCGCTCGGGATCGGCACGGCCCGGGGACGGTGGCTCACCGCCACCAGGCCGGGCGCCCCCACGGTTGTCCTCGGCGCCGGCGCGGCCGACCGGCTCGGCGTCCGGGCCCCGGGCGGACGGGTGTGGCTGGGAGGGCAGTGGTTCTCGGTGGTGGGAATGCTGACGTCGTCACCGCTGGCGCCCGAGATCGACTCGGCGGCCCTGGTCGACTGGACCACGGCCACGTCGTTGCTGGGCTTCGACGGCCACCCGACCACGGTCTACACGAGATCCGACGAGGCGGCCGTCGAGCAGGTGCGGCGCGTGCTCGGCGCCACGGTCAACCCGGCCGCGCCCAACGAGGTCAAGGTGTCCCGTCCGTCCGACGCGCTGGCCGCGGCCCGGGCCACCGACGCCGCGCTCAACGGCCTGCTGCTCGGGCTGGGCGCCGTGGCCCTGCTGGTCGGCGGGGTGGGCGTGGCCAACACGATGGTCATCTCGGTGCTGGAACGTCGCGGCGAGATCGGTCTGCGCCGCGCTCTCGGTGCCACCGGATGGCACGTGTGCCAGCAGTTCCTGACGGAGTCGCTGCTGCTGGCCACGGCCGGCGGCCTGGCCGGGGCGGCCGTCGGAGCCCTCGTCACGGCGGCCTGGTCATGGTGGCGCGCCTGGCCGGTGGCGCTGCCGCTCTGGGCTCCAGCCGGCGGCCTGGCCGCGACCGTCCTGGTCGGCGTGGTCGCGGGTCTCTACCCGGCGGTGCGGGCGGCCCGCCTGACCCCGACCGAGGCGCTGGCGAGCTAGGGTCGAGGCGGCTGGAGATTCGGACATGTCAATGAGGTGATCGATGCCGCACGAGGCGTTCGCCGCGCTGCCCGATCCGGCTCAGGCCGGCAGCCTCGACGACGTGGCCGAACGGCTGCGGCTGCTCAAGGTTTGGGCCGGCGACCCGTCCTACGACACGATCAAGAACCGGGTGAACGCGGCCCGGACCGCGGCGGGCCGGCCGGCAAGCGAGCTGACCAGCAAATCCACCGTGGCCGACTGCTTCCGGGCCGGGCGGCGGCGACTGAACACCGCCCTCGTCGTGGCCGTCGTCGAGGCGTTGCACCCGGACCGGGGGTACGTGGATCAATGGCGGCAGGCGCTGCGGGCGGTCGACGCCGAGATCGACGCCGGGTCGCAGGTCCGCGTGCAGGACGCCCTGCCGCAGGACCTGGCCGAGTTCACCGGCCGCACGTACGAGCTGGACCGGCTGCGCCGCGCGCTGGAGGAGGCCCGGCAGGACGGCGGCGCGGTGGTGATCTCGGCCATCGCCGGGATGGCCGGTGTCGGCAAGACCCAGCTCGCCGTGCACGCCGGCCATCTGCTGCTCCGGGACGAACGGTTCGACCGGGTGTTGTTCGTCAATCTCCGCGGCTTCCACCCCGGCCCGGCACAGCCACCGGCCGACCCGGCGGCGGTGCTCGACGGCTTCCTGCGGGTGCTCGGCGTGTCGGGCCACAGGATTCCGTACGGGCTGGACGCCCGCGCCTCGGCCTACCGCGGCCTGCTGGCCGGCACCCGTACGTTGGTGGTGCTGGACAACGCGGCCACGGTCGAGCAGGTCAGGCCGTTGCTGCCGGACACCGCGGGCTGTCTGGCGCTCATCACGAGCCGGCGGACCCTGTCCGGGCTGCCGTCCGCCACCGCGCTCACCGTCGACGTGTTCACTCCCGAGGAGGCCGAGACCTTCCTGCGGGGCTCGGGCGTGGGCACGGACGCGGAGGCGCTGAGCCGCATCGCCGCCCGCTGCGGGCACCTGCCGCTGGCGTTGAGCCTGGTCGCCGGTCATATCCGCGCCTTCCCGGACTGGACGTCGTCCGACCACGCCGACCGGCTGGACGACCGCCACCGGGACCGCCGCCTGGAGTCCGGGGTCGAGCTGGCGCTCGACCTGTCCTATCAGGATCAGCCGGCCGACCGGCAGCACCTGCTGCGGCTGGCGGCGCTGCATCCGGGGCAGGATTTCGACGCGTACGCCGTGGGCGCCCTGACCGGCACCGACCCGGCCGCCGCGGCCATCCGGCTCGACCAGCTCCTCGACGACCACCTGCTGCAGCCGAGCGGCCCGGGGCGCTACACCTTCCACGACCTGGTCCGCGCCTACGCCGCCGACCGCGCGCACGACGAGGACTCGCCGGCCGCCCGGCGCGCGGCCCTGACCCGGTTGTTCGACTTCTACCTGGCCACCGCCGGGGCGGCCATGAACACGCTGCACCCGGCCGAGGCCGACCAGCGGCCGCCCCTGCCTCCGACCGCCGCCCCGGGGCCCGTCCTGGATGATCCCGGCACGGCTCTGGCCTGGTTGGACACCGAGCGGCCGACCCTGGTCGCGGTCACGCACGATTCGCCGGCCCATGCCGTCCGCCTGGCGCGGACCCTGTCGCGCTACCTGAAGGGCGGCCACCACGGCGATGCCCTGACCGTGCACGGCCACGCGCTGCGGGCCGCCCGGGCCGCCGGCGATCTCACCGGCCAGGCGCATGCCCTCAACGGCCTCGGCGTCGCCCACCGGCGGCTGGGCTCGCCGAAGCGGGCCACCGACGACCTCGAGGAGTCCCTGGAGCTGTTCCGCCGGACCGGGGACGACGCCGGCCAGGCGGCCGCTCTCTACGATCTGGCCACGGTCATGCAGTGGGTGGGCCGCTACCCCGACGCCCTCGACTACAAGCAGCAGGCGCTCGCGATGTACCGGGCGGCCGGCGACCGCTACGGCGAGGCCACCATGCTCAGCGGCCTCGCCCTCGTGCTGGAGCGGATGGGCCGCCTGCCCGAGGCGATCGACCATTGCGAGCAGGCCCTGGCGCTCGACCGGCAGACCGGAAACCGGCACGGCCAGGCCCAGGCGCTCAACATTCTCGGCGACGTCGAGACGCGGGCGGGCCGGCACGAAGCCGCCGCCGACCACCTGCAGCAGGCGCTGGTCCTGTTCCGGCAGCTCGGCAACCGCAACAACGAGGCCGGGGCGCTCGACAGCCTCGGCCTGCTGTACAACCGCCTCCGTCAGCCCGCCCAGGCCATCAGCTACTTCGAGCCGGCGCTGGCCCTCTTCCGCGAGCTCGGCAACAAGGGCGGCGAGATCGGGTCGCTCAACGGTCTCGGCGAGGCCGCCCTGGCCGCCGGGCGCACGGCCGACGCGCTCGCCCACCACGCCGAGGCCCTGACCACGGCGATCGACGTCGACATGCCCGACGAGCAGGGCGTCGCCCACGCGGGACTGGGCCACGCCCACCGCGCCCTCGGCGACCACGAGCGGGCGCGCGAGCACTACCAGCAGGCCCTGACCCTGTTCACCGCCCTCGGCATTCCCGAGGCCGACGAGATCAGAGCCCTCCTGCAGCCCTGAGACGGCCGGCGTCGAGCCGCCTTTCCGACTCCCGGCCGCATCGGTATCGGCGCGGCCGGGCCGACCGTACGCTGATCTCCGGATGGCACCGATGCGACCCTCGCGTCACCGTCGTCAACCCGCTGGCCGCCAACGACGAGGAGACACCCCGCACCCGGCCGCCCTTCCGCAACCCGGACAACACCAACGCTGACATGACGGTCGGGTTCACGTTCATCGACCACGACCTGACCTTCGACCCCGGGTCGACGCGCGCGAGGCGGACCCGAACGACCTGCGTGGCGGACGCCGGTCCGCGCGCCGGTTCGTCGAGTGGGACACGTTCTTCGACTTCGGCACCAAAATCGTCGAGGCCGACAGCGGGAAGGTCATCGACAAGGTCCGGAGGAACAAGCGGATCGACACGTTCCTCTCGTCACCGCTGTTCGACCTGCCGGTGGGTCCCGGCCTCGTCGGTCCCGACGACAGCCTGCGGTCGCTGGCCGGTCGCAACCTCGAGCGGCACCTGCAGCACCGGATCGCCTAACGTCGAGGGCGGATGGGCGCCGGACCTTCCCCGCCGCGACGGCCCCGCGGACAGTACGTTCACGATGACGGACCTGCTCACCTTCGCCGGCGTGGCCTGAGGTGAGGGGTCAGGGGACGTAGACTTCGGCCATCGCGGTGACGGTGCCGTTGGTCGTGGTCACCTCGACCAGGCCGTTGTCACCGAGCCGCTGGGCCAGCTTCTCGGGGGCGATGGCGCAGGTGCCGACGGTGACCGGGTCTTCCGCGCAGCGCCCCGGGTCGTCGAACGTGCTGGTGAGTCCGGGGCGGGCCGCGGTCGGCAGGGTCACGACCATGCGGCTGTCCTCGGTCAGCCAGGCCTGCTCGCAGGGGGCGTCCGACGTGGACTTGACCTTGAAGGTGTCGCAGTACTCGTCACCGGTCATGAACAGCACCGGCTCCACCACGACGGATCTCGCCTTCGGGTAGTACCCGTGCACCTTGACGATCGACTTGGTGTTTCCCCGCCGGACGTCGGTGAAGGGGGGCACCGTCCCGGCGGACGACGGGACCGCAGCCTCGATCGGCCTGATCTCGGCCCGGGTGACGTGGGCGCCGGCCAGGGCGTCCTGGTCCTTCGCCTCGTCGGTCGGGCCCACGCCGAAGGCCACCTTGCCGGCCGGCAGGCTCGGATCGGTCAGCTTCCGCTCGAGCACGACAGCGCCGTCGACCGAGACCGACGCGACCTCGTCGCGAAGGCTCAGCACCACGGCGCGCCGCTTACCGGGGGCGAACAGGGCTTGTTCGGCCGAGCCGACCATGGTGTTCCGGACGGCGCCCTCGTGACGGATCCGGATGACCCGCGGGCAGAGGTCGAGCCAGTAGGAACTGTCGCCCGCGGAGCGGAACTGGACCTCGGCACAGGACCGGGCGTTGTCGAGACTGACGTCGACGGAGATCGACTGGTCACCGGCGAAGCTCCGGGTCGTGCCCGGGCACACCATCGCGAAACTGGGGGTGGTCATGGCCAGGCCGTTCTTGAACGAGCAGCGGCCACCGTAGTCGTCGGTGGAGGCCCGCCACTGCCCCGGCCGGTCGAGAGCGTCGACCACCCACGGGCCCCGCACCGCCCCCGGCACCGGCATGGTGGTCAGCGCCGGCGGCGGCTGAGCCGCGGGCTCGAGGTCCTGGCGGCTGAACAGGCCGACGCCGGCCGCGAGCAGGGTCACCGCGGTGGCGGCGGCGATGATCGCCCAGGTGCGGCGGCGGCCGCCCCGCCGTTCGGGGCGCAGGCCGGCGCCGGAGACATGGCGGCCGGAAAGCTGGGCCGCTTCGGCGGCTTCCCGCAGCGGACGGCCGATCGCGCCGGAGCCGGTGTTCTGGGCGAGCAGCAGGTTGAGCAATTCGTGCGCGGTCGGCCGATCCTCCGGGGCCTTGGACAGCGCGAGCGCCACCAGATCGGCCAGCGGCCCGGTGAGACCGGTCAGATCCGGCGGCTGGGTCAGGATCCGAGCGGCGGTGGCGACCGGTGAGTCGGCCCGGAAGGGGGTGCGCCCGGTGCCGGCGTACGCGATGACCGCGCCCCACGCGAACACGTCAGCCGCCGGCGTGATGTCCCGGTGATCGCCGTCGAACCGTTCCGGCGCCATGTACGCGACCGTGCCGACCATCTGATCGGGATGCGTGTGCTGACTGGTCACCTCGAGCGCGCGGGCGATCCCGAAGTCGATCACCTTCGGCGTGCCCAGCGCGAACAACACGTTCTGCGGCTTGAGATCCCGGTGGATCACGCCGGCCCCGTGGATCGCGGTCAGCGCCGTGGCCACCCCGACGGCCACACCGTGCAGGCGGCTGTCGGCCAGCGGACCCTCGTGGCTGACCACCTCGTCCAGGCTGGGACCGTCGACGTACTCCACGACCAGGTACGGCGTCCGGTAGTCGGGGTCGGCGTCGACAACCGCGGCGGTGCAGAACGGCGGCACCTGCCACGCGCGCTTCACCTCGCTGCGGAACCGGCCGCGGAACTCCTCGTCGTGAGCGTACTCAGGCTTGATCATCTTGATGGCGACCAGCGGCCCGTCGTCCCGCCGGCCGAGGAACACCGACCCCATGCCGCCCTCGCCGAGCCGGGCCAGCAGTCGGTAGCCGCCCAGCGACGCCGGGTCGCCCGGGCGCAGCGGGCTCTTCATCAGCTCAACCCATCGAAGATCGCGGACCTGGACCCGCATACAGTACGGCTCGCGATCTACGCAGAACGCTCCGGTCCACCAGAGCGGGGACCGGAGCGTCGTGGAACGCGTCGCTACTCCGCCTTCTGGGCGGAGGTCTTGCTGGTGTCGACGGTGGTGTCGTCGTTGGTGTCGACCTCGGCGGTGGTGTCGTCGGCGGCGCCGGACGCCGAGTGGCGCGGGTTGTGCTTCGGGGCCGGGGCTGCGGGAGCAGTCTGGCGGCGGTTGAGCAGGAAGAGCGCGGCGATGATCAGGACGGCGCCGAGGACGGCCAGGCCGATCGGGGCCCAGACGCCGACGAGCTGGAGCTTCTGGCGGTTGTCGCCGGAGGTCTCGGCCGCGTTCTTGATCGTGTCGTCGGTGTAGGTGAAGGTCGCGTCGAGGATCGAGACGGACTGGCCGTCGTCGCTGACCAGGCTCTTGCTCTGCTTCTCCTCGACCTTGAGGTACTGGCCGGTGGCGGGCTCGACCCAGACCGTACGGGTGTTGTTGTAGTGGACCTTGCCGGTCGCGCCACCCTTGAGCAGCTGCGAGGTCAGCACGGTGAGCCGGTCGGCCGGGAGCTCCTGGATCTCGTCGCGGATCTCCTGGGTGAACTGGTACGTCTCCAGGCCCTCGATCTGCTGGGTCTTGACGAACTTGGCCGGCACGGTCTTGAGGATGTCCCGGTCGTAGATCTCGTAGTCCTTCTTCTCGGTGCCGAAGGGGAACTTGTAGATCTGGCCGGAGTACGCGATCGACTCCTGGTTGTTGCCGGTGTCGAGCCACGCCTTGTCCCACGGCTGGGCCGCCGCGGTCTGCCGGTCGAGGGCCAAGGACGTGCTGTACGCGCTGATCAGGGCGTTGGTGTCGGTCCGCACGACCTGCTGGCCGACGAGCCAGACCACGGCCTCACCGTCGAGCGGGTCGCTGAGGGCCGAGGTGGCCTTCGCGTCCGGGGTCACGGTGATCGTCGAGCGCAGTTCGACGCCCTCGACGACTTCGGCCTTGCCGGCGGTGATCTGCAGGAAGCGCGCGTTGGGGGCCACGGCGACCGACTGGGTGGGCTTCAGGTCGTAGGGCAGTTGCTCCACTGTGGGCGCCACGACGAAGGCCAGGCCGCCGGCGAAAACCAACGCCAGGACGCCGAGACCGAAGAGCGCGGCGCCGAGGACGCGGGACCTCATAGTGCCTCCACGAGAGGTGGTGAGGGATGGGTGTGGGGAGAAAGTTACTGCTGAGTCACATCGGAGTTGGCGGAAGGTTACTACTGAGTCACATCCGGAAGCGACCCCTGGCGGGCAACTTCCTGAGCACAAATTATTCGGCCGGTCCGGTGCGTCGCAGAACGACGGTGAAGTTCCAGGTCAGCACCTCGCGCAGGAGCGGCACGCGGGCCACCCAGCACATCCCGCGCGGATGATACCGGGGCAGCACATCGACGACGGTCACGTCCCCGGCGCGCCGGGCCGCCCGCGCCCAGCGCATGCTGCGCGCCGCGCTGATCGCGAAGAGTGTCTCGCCGATGCGGTTCTTGGGCTCCCGGCCGTTGCGGCGCAGGTAGCGGCGACGGGCGCCCGCGCCGCCGAGCAACAGGTGCCACGGTCCGGTCTCGTGGCCGCCGTGCGGGGACAGCCACGGCGTGTACGACACGAAGATGGTGCCGCCGGGACGGGTCACCCGCACCATCTCGTCCAGCATCGCCTCCGGGGTGGGGACGTGCTCGAGGACGTTGGACGAGTAGCAGACGTCGACCGCGCCGGTCCGGATCGGCAGGGCCGTGCCGCTGCCGCGGACCATGCCGCGCACCTCGGCCCCGGCCGCCGCGAAGTCGCCGACCGCCGGGTCGATGCCGTGGTAGGTCGCCCCGGCCTTGTCGAACTCGTTGCCGAAGTACCCCGGCCCGCCGCCCACGTCGAGCACCCGGGCGCCGTCGAGGTCGACATAGGACCCGAGCTGGCGCACCGAGTCGACGGCGAGCTCCGAGTAGAAACGGTCAGGGTCGGACTGCTCCACCAGGAACGCGCGGAACAGAGAGATCGACCGGCTCATCGTCGCCCGGTGCGGGGTCGTCCCGTGCGGGGTCGTCCGATCCACCGTTGCTCTGCGCACTGCCACCTGGTTCCTCCGAGTCCTCGTCCGGTGCCGTGGTCGCTGCTGGTGCCGCTGCCGCCCGGATCGTCCGGTGGGTCGTCGGGGCGGTGGTCGCCGCCACCGCGCAGACCGCTGCCAGCATCGCGACCTGCACCCAGGCGCCGTACGCCCATTCCTGCCCGTGCCCGAGCAGGCGACCACCGACGGCGACCGCGAGGCCCGCGCCCGCGGCGGCGAAGGCGAGGCCGGGCAACGCGCCCGGGCGCAGCTGGCGCACGATCAGCGCGGCCAGCAGCAGGGCCGCGCCGGCCACTCCGCCCAGCACGACGACCAGCAGCATGAGCGGCACGACGATCCATCCGCCCCTGCCCGGCACGCCGCAGAACATCCAGGCCGGCGGCGACCCGGCGGGCCCGGGCCGCCGCTTGCGCACCGGCAACAGCGCCATCAGCAGAACGAGCAGGATGCAGGCGGCGCCGGCGGCGAGGCCGAGGCGGTACGGGCGGTCCGGCGTGAACTCGAGCGCCACCGCGCCGCCGTTGCCGGCCGGGACCACGAACGCCTGCTGCCAGCCGTCGACCCGGACGGCGCGCAGCTGCTGCCCGTCCAACGTGGCCGTCCAGCCCGCGTTGAAGTTCTCGTGCACGAGCAGCAGCGACTCCGCGCCGCCGCCGACCGTGACGTTCCGCTCGGTCGGCTGCCACCGGGTCGCTTCGACCGGCCGCGTGGTCACGGGCGTGGTCCGGCCCCGGGCCAGGGTCGCCGTGTCCACCACGTACGCCGCCGACGGCACCGTCCGCAGGCGGTGCTCCCCCGCCGCGAGCGGCACGGACTCGCTCACGAAGTCGTCGCACACCGTGACCTTCAGGGCGCGTCCGGCCCGGACGTCGCCCAGCGTGCCGGCGACCGACGTCGGGTACGCCACCCCGTCGATCTCGACGCCCGGTCCGCTGCCGCACCGGGCGAGCAGCGGGGTGCCGTCGGTGGCCGGGGGCATCAGGCCGCTCAGGGCCGGCGCCTCGACCTCCGCCAGCCCGGCCGGCGCGGGCCAGCTGTTGCCGCGGGTGTCGGCCACGACCCCCTGGGTGCCGGTGATCGTGATGCGTAGCTGCTTCGTGGTGACGGCCGGGAAGCGCACCCAGCCGTCGGCGCCGACGCCGGCCACCGTGTCCCGGCCCGGCGTGGTGATCAGCACCTGGGTGGGCCGGGCGGCGGCCGGGACGGCCGGGACGACGAGCCGGACCCGGTCCAGCCGGCGGGCCGCGCCCCAGGACAGCCGCAGTACCGGGGTGTCGTCGGTGGGCTCGGCGAGCCAGGCCGTGGCCGGGTCGCCGTCGACCGCCGCGTGCGCGCCGACCGTGACGTCGCCGGTCAGCACGGACGACGCCGAAGCGGAAACCTTGCGGTTCAGCGGCAGGGTGCCGCCGGGCCGCGGACGGGCGGTCAGGCGCAGGTCGTAGGCGCCGTTGGCGGTGGTCGTGAAGAACCGGTCGATGCCGAGCGGCTCCTCGCCGGAGCGGGCCAGGAACTGGTCACAGCGGACGGCGCCGCCGGCGGGATAGCAGGAGCCCCGCTGCTGCGGCGACCGCTCGAACGCGTAGACCGCCGCCGCGCCGGCCGGGACGTCGGACGGTACCCGCAGGCCACGCTGGGCGGCCAGGCCGGGCAGACCCAGCTCGCGCAGAGCCACGGCGCCCTCGTACCCCGGCTGCAGAGCCAGCACGGTGACCCGCACGGTCGTGGTGAGACCGGGCAGCGTCGAGAGCTTGTGAGCGCCCGGGCCGGCCGGCACGAGGCGGTCCACCACGCCCTGGTCGGTGGTCAGCCGCACCGCCGCGACCGGGGCCGCGATCCGCAGGTCGTCGGCGAAGTCGACGGTCACCTCGGTGACCCGCTGCGGCGTCTCCAGCACCACTTCGAGCCACTGCCCCACAGGCCGTTGGTACGCGTCGGAACGCCACGCCGTCGACCGGTCGCCGTCGAGGGCCGCGAACGGCAGCCCGGACGGGTCGCTGGGGCCGAACGAGTCCGCGAAGCTCTCGCTGCTGGACGCCCGGACCGAGCGGACACCCTGGTAGGCCGCGACCGTCTGGTGGCCCTCGGCGTCGAACGGCAACAGGTCGCTGCGCACCCGCCCCTGCCGGGTCTTCTCGTCCGCGGTCAGGGTCTGGCTGACGTTGTCGCGCATCCGGCCGATGTTGAGCTCGCGCCGCCGCAGGCCGTCCGTGACGATCCGCGGCCCGTCGAAGCCGGCGGCCGCGGAGTCGCCGGCCAGCACGGCCGGCCGGTCGCCGCTGATCAGGCCCTGTTCGAGCACGCCGAGCAGCGATTCCGGCCCACCGCTGACCGTCGGCACGTCCTTGACCGCGGTGGCCGACACGGTGGACACCGGGCGGTCCACCTGGAAGATCTCGATGGCCGGCGCCGAGAGGCCGGCGTCCACCGGACTGGGCGCCGGGCCGGCCGCGCCGACCGGAGGCCCGAACGTGGCCGCCGGAACGAGGCCGGGTGAGCCGGTGACCGCCCGGCGCACCACGGCGATGGGCGGGGCGCCGGAGGCCGCGCGGTCGAGGTCGTGGCGGACGAGCAGGTAGCGGTAGCCGGAGCGGGCCAGGAAGTCGGCCAGGGCGGGCGAGCCGCGGCCCTGCGCGAGCACCTGCTCGACGGTGTCCATGACCCGGATGTTGCCCTCGGAGCCGAGCGGGATCTGGTGCCGGGTCGACCAGGGGGCCTCGGCCAGCGGCTGGATCGGCTCGTCGACCGTGCGGCCCCAGGAGTGCTGGGCGAACCCGGATCCGGGCACGACCAGGGTGCGGGCCTGGGCGTCCTGCTCGTGCAGCCACGTGGTGGCCTGATTCCAGTAGCCGGGGACCTCGGTCCAGCCCGGCCCCGGGCGGAGCACGAACAGCCAGGCCGGGGCGATCGCGGCCAGCAGCAGCGCGGCCACCACCGGAGCGGCCGGCAACCGCAGACGCAGGCGGGGCAGGGCGAGCACCCGGCTCGCCGCGTAGGCCAGGCCGAGCACGATCGGCAGCCGCAGCACCGGCTCGAACTTGTGGACGTTGCGCAGCGGGGCGAGCGGGCCGTCGAGCAGGTCGCGCATCAGCGGCGCGAACGGGCTGTCCATCGTGCCGACGTAGCCCATGGTCAGCAGGGTCAGGCCGGTCAGTGTGCCCAGCACCAGGAAGCGCCGCTCGGGCAGGCCGCGCAACGCCAGGCCGAGGAGGCCGACCGCGGCGACCACGGCTGTCGCGGCCATCAGCACCGGCCGGTCGACCAGCATCCAGCCGGCCGGCCACCACGGCTCGCCCTGGACGATGTAGCCGCTCCACTGGTTGGTGCCGCGGATCGCCTGGAACAGCGACGTGATCGCCGTGGTGGTGGCGGACGACTCGATGTAGTCGAGGAAAGGCAAGCTGTACTGGCCGAACAGGAACAGCGGGATGATCCACCACAGGCTGGCCAGCGTGACGAACAGCGCCCACCAGCCGATCAGCGCGAACAGGCGCCGGTTCCAGGGCCGGGTGAGCAGATAGACGCCGGGCAGGACGAGGGCCATCACCACGGCGGCGGCGTTGATGCCGCCCATGAAGACCACGGCCAGGGCGGAGAGCGCGGCTGCCCGCCGCGCGGATCCGATCCGGTGCACGGACACCAGCGGCAGCATCACCCAGGGCAGGACGACGACCGGCAGCATCTCCGAGGACAGCGGCCCGATCTCGGTCAGCATCCGCGGCGCCAGCGCGTACGCCAGGGCGCCGACGATCCGGCCCGCGTCCGAGCCGATCCCCATGGCCCGGGCCAGCAGGAGCACGCCGAAGTAGGCGGCGCAGAACAGCAACGCGCACCAGACCCGCTGGGTGATCCAGGGCGGGACGCCGAGCAGGTCGCCGGCCGCGAAGAACGGGCCCATCGGGAACAGGTAGCCGTACGCCTGCTGCTGAAGCTCGCCCGAGGTGGCCCACGGGTTCCACAGGTGCAGCGAGCGGGCCATGAACCCGATCGGGTTCTCGGCCAGGTCGAGCTTGGTGTCGAAAGTGGTGCGGCCCGGGCGCTGCAGGAACGCGAGAACCACCAGGAGCAGGGCGCCGGCGCTGACGGCCAGGGGCCGCCGCCGGTCGACGGCCGCCGTCATCGGCGGCACTTCGGCGGCAGGCAGCTGAACTCGGCCAGCGCGGTGAAGAAGATCTGGCGGATGCCGGACGGCTCCTTGGTCAGCGCCACCCGGCCGCCGGTGGCGCCCGCGATCTGCTGCAGCTCGTCCTTGTCGATCTCGGGGCCGACGCCGATGAACAGGATCGGCACCGGGCGCTTGCGGTCGGCCAGCTCGCCCAGCTCGCGCAGCAGCACGGCGCGCTTGATGCCGCGCGGGTCGTCGTCGCGCCCGTCGGTGAGAATCAGGACCATGTTGATCCGGCCCGGGGTCCAGTTGCGGGTGGCGTCGCGATAGGCGGCCAGGGTGGTGTCGTAGAGCCCGGTCCCGCCGTTCGCTTTGACCCGCATCCGGCCCAGTTCCGCGACGATCTGCGCGCGTCGCGGGCCGACCGGCCCGACCGGCACCATCTCGCGGTAGTCGCGCCCGGCCTCGAGGTTGGTCGAGAACTCCCAGATGCCGATCTCGGTGGTGCCCAGCAGCAGCTGGGCGCCGCCCTGGGCGGCCTCCACTGTGGCCGACAGCCGCGTCGCCGTGGAGCCGGGCACCTGCGCGGCCATCGAGCCGGAGATGTCGAAGACGGCGAGCATCCGGGCGCTGATGTGCACTCCTCCCCAGGCGTTGAGCAGGTCGGTCGCGGCGGCTTCGTCGGGCAGCCGCGCGGGCGGGTAGACCACCTTACGGATCCGGGTGGCGGCCGGAATGCCGGCCGGGGCCGCTCCGGACGGCGTGCGCAGTCCGCTTTCGGTCAACGTCCGTGCGCCCTCGGCGGCGAGCAGCGCGCGCAGGAAGGCCGTGGCGCCCGTCTGCTCGTCGCCGGAGCCGAGCACCGCGTACGGATAGTCGGGGCCGGGCAGCGCGGCCGGCGGGTAGAGCGCGACCTGGCCGACGCCGCCCAGTACGGACAACTCGGTGCTGATCATCGCGCGCGACCCGGGTGGAGCAGCCGGGCTCTCCCCGGTGACCGACAGGGTGTTCGGGGCGAGGCGGCGCATGATGGCCGCCGCGCCGGCGGCGGCATCGGCCGGCTGCGTCTTCGCGGCCAGAGCCCGGATGCCGACCAGCGCCGCGAAGCCGAGCGGGCTGGTCGCCGGGTCGGGCAGCGCGACCGGCACCGGCGCCTTGGTCCCACCGACCAGCTTGACCCAGCTCAGGTCGCCGCTGCGGCTCAGCCGGGTGGCCGAGGCGCTGTCCAGGGCCAGCACGACCGGGGTGGTGGCTACCGAGACGCCCTCGGCCGGAACCTGGAACGCGCCGGCCGCGCGGGCCCGTCGCAACCAGAGCGTCGATTCGGGCAGCCACACGTCGGGCGCCGGCGACACGGCCGGCGCCGAGGAAGACGGCGACGCCGCTGACGGGGACGTGTCCCGGGACAGGTCACGCAGGACGTCGGCCGAATCCCGGGCGTCGACGAGGACGGTCAGACAGGTCTCGCGGGCGGCCAGCCGCTCGGCGACCGTCCGGGCCGCGCCGGCGATGCTCGGCGTCGCGGCGACCCGCAGCGTGATCCGCTCGGCGCAGCCGGGGTCGCTGCGGGTGCGTTCGAGATAGGTGACGGCGCTCCATCCGCCGAGCACGGTGACCAGGGCGACGCTCAGCAACGTGACCGGCCAGAACTCCGGTCGCGCGCGGAGGCTCCCGTCGGCCACTGGCTTCTTCCTTCCATCGATGCACCGTTGCGGTTTCTCGGCACGCTGCCCTAATGTGACGCGATCGTGAATCGTACTCGCCAGTAGGGGTGTGAACGAGTAGACCATGACCGATGTCTTCGGCGCCCACGTACTGTTCCTGAACTGGCGGGACACTGCCCACCCGGAGGGGGGCGGTTCGGAGGTCTTCCTCGAGCGGGTGGCCGCCGAAATGGTTTCCCGGGGCTACCGCGCGACCCTCGTCTGTCAGGCCTACGGCGTCGCGCCGGCCGAGGAGACGAACCCGGACGGCCTCCGGATCGTCCGCCGCGGCGGCCGGCACACCGTATACCTCTTCGCGGCGATGATCTACCTCGCCGGGGTATTCGGAATCGGTCCCCTGTCGCGGCGCCGCCTGGGCCGCCCGGACGTGATCGTCGACGTCGGCAACGGCATCCCGTTCCTGAGCCGGCTCTGGTCCCGGCGGCCGGTGATAGCGCTGGTGCACCACGTGCACCGGGAGCAGTGGCCGGTGCTGTTCGGGCCGCGGATGGCCCGGATCGGCTGGTGGATCGAGTCCCGGCTGGCCGTCCGGGTCTACCGCCGGTGCCGGTACGTCACGGTCTCGGCGTCGACCCTGGGCGAGCTGTCCGGGCTGGGCGTCGACCCGCAGCGGATCACCGTCATCCACAACGGAACCACCGCGGTGGTGGGTCCGCCGGTGCCTCGCACGGCCTTCCCCAGCCTGATCGTTCTCGGCCGCCTCGTGCCGCACAAGCGGGTCGAGCTGGCCATGCGCGCGACCGCGCTGCTGGCCACCGAGATGCCCGACGTGGAGCTGGTGGTGGCCGGGCAGGGGTGGTGGGACGAGCCGCTGCGGCAGCTCGCGGCCGACCTGGACATCGAGAAGCACGTGCGGTTCGCCGGGTACGTCAGCGAGGCGCACAAGCACGAGCTGCTCTGCGGCTCCTGGCTGATGCTGCAGCCCTCGATCAAGGAGGGCTGGGGTCTGACCATCGTGGAGGCCGGCGCGCGGGGCACGCCGTCGGTGGCGTTCCGCTCCGCGGGCGGCGTCGTCGACGCGATGGCCGACGGCGAGACCGGCATGCTGGTCGAGGACGAGTTCGAGTTCTTCCGGGCGACACGCGAGTTGCTGCTGGACGCTCAGCGCCGATCGAGCATGGGCGCGGCCGCGGCGTGCTACGCCCGGCGGTTCACCTGGGCGCAGGCCGGCGAGGCCTTCGCCCAGGTGGTCGCCGGGCACCTTCCCGCGGCGCAGCCGGGGAAGTCGGATCAGCGGGTGCCGTAGACGCTCGTCGAGGCGTCGACGATCTCGGTCGTCTGGGCGACATGATCGGCGGACGGGTTGACCGCGCCCATCATGGCCATGATGCCCACCGCGCCGAGGACACCCCCGGCGACCAGGGCTACAACGTAGGTTGCCAGCTTGGCCATGCTTTTCTCCCTCCCCGGTTCGAATTGGCGGACATTACCACGGAGTAACCCGCCGCCGCAGCAGCGTGAGCCCATAGAAGATCACGATTGCGGCTGCGGCTCCGTGGGCCGCCACGGCGAGGACGCGCCCGCCGACGTCCGCGGCCGGGGCGGGCGGCGCGGACGCGTTCTCCCACAGCTGCAGACTCGATCCCGCATAGGCGAGCCGGAGTCCGGTCAGGACGGCCGCCGGCGGCTCGTCCCCGGCGCCCAGCCGCACCAGCACCCAGCGGAAACCGAGCTCGGCGGCGGGCCGGCCGGCTGCCAGGTGCTGCCGCACGGCGCGGGCGCGCGGGCTCTCCCCGTCGACGGTCACCGGCCCCACCCGCAGGGCGTCGTTGATCAGCACCGGGGCGTTCAGGTAGCGGGGCGCCGGGTCGCGCACCACGACGCCGTCCGTCCACGGATAGCGCTGGTAGCCCTCGAACGGCAGGGAGAGCACCTCGCCGGGCGCCGCGCCGACCCGGTCGGCGACCACGTTCCAGTCCGCCGGATAGTTGACCGGCCGCAGGGCGCCGAGGCCGCCGAAGGCGAGATCGGGCAGGACGGCGACCGGCAACAGCGCGGCCCCGATCAGCACCATCCGGCCCGCCGACGGCTCGAAGCGGCGGGCCAGCGTGCTTGCCATACGCCCGGCGCCGGCCGCGAAGGCCAGGGCCAGAGCCAGCGCGTACGGGATGAGGAACTTCTGCCCGTCGCGCAGCAGGCCGCCGCCCGGCACCTGGCCGACCACCCACTCGAGCACGGGCCCAGCCGGCCCGGCGCCCGCCGCGGCGAGCAGGAACCCGCCTGCGGCCAGCACGAGCAACCGGTCCGCGACGCCGGGCAGGCCGCGGCGCAGGACGGGCAGACCGGCCCCCGCGACCCCGAGCAGCAGCAGGGTCACCAGGGGTGTCAGCGCCGAGCCCCGGCTGTCCGGCACGGTCTGGGAGTTCCAGATGCCACCGGTGCCGGCGAGCGACCACCAGGCGCCCGCCCAGTTCTCGGCCCGGGCGGCGAAGGCGGGCACGCCCTCGGGGTCCGAGACGCCACCGGCCGAAGCGGTCAGCGCGGCGACCAGCCACGGCAGATTGAGCCCGAGCACCGAAGCGGCGGCGAACGCGGTGGTCCGTGACCGCAAGGGCAGCAACACCAGGACGGCGGCCAGCGCGATCAGCCCGCCGGTGGGGGTGACGGCGGCCGGAGCGGCCGCGAGCACCAGCCGGGGCAGGGCGCCGGGACGGCCTGCCAGCAGATCCCGGGCCGCCGCCACCAGCCAGGGCAGCGCGGCGTAGGCGAGCAGCAGCGCCCACTGCCCGAGCAGCAGGCGTTCGGCGAGGAACGGCGTCCAGGCGTACGCCAGCGCCGCCACCACCCGGGGGCCGGTGCGCTCGGCCGGCATGAGCCGCGCGGCGCCCAGCGCGGCCAGATAGACGACAGCCACCAGCGCTGTCCGTTGCAGCAGCCAGCCCGGCACGGCCACGTTGGCCAGCGACACCAGCGCGTCCAGCGGCACCGCCCGCGGGAGCGAGTCCGCCGGGGCGAGCATCTCCCAGTTCAGCGGCTGCCGGGGCACGAACACCATGTCGTAGCGCAGCACGTAGCCGGGCCGGGCCAGGGGCGCGAGGACCACCACGGTGACCGCGGCGGCCACACCGTGCAGCGCCTTCACCCGGCCGGCTGGGGCACGAGCGAGCCGATCTCGATCTCGTCGGTGCAGAGGTTGGCCGAGGCGTCGGCCACCTTCAGCGTCACCTCGTCGCCGCCGGCCAGCAGCAGGATGAACATGGCGTTGAGGCCGCGGCGCACCGCGAACGAGCGCGCCGGATGGTCGCCGGCCCGCACCGTCGCCGTGGTGTCCTTGTCGCTGAGGTAGCCGATCCGCAGCACCTGCCAGTAGTCGACGACCTCGGCCCGCAGCGGGATCCGCACCGTGCGGCCGCGGGTCACCTGGTACCCGCAGCCCTTCACCGGACCGGGCTCGGCCCGTACGCCGTCGACCCAGGCCGGCCGGATGTGCCCGGACTCGTCGAAGACGGAGAGCCGCTGAGCCTCGGTGACGAAGGTCGGCCCGTTCTCGACCGGTCCGAAGAACCGGGACTGCATGTTCCACGGGCTCGACATGCTCGGCACCACCTCCTCGGGCACCGGCTGGTCCATGAACACCGTGCCGGCCCCGGCCACGGCCAGGTCGGCCTGCGCGGTGCGCAGGTAGTCCCGCCCGGCCTTCTGCGACCAGTCCGAGGCGAAGTCGACGCTGCTCCAAAGGCTGCTGGCGATGAAGACGGCCGCCGCCACCACCGCGGCCGTGAGGCGCGCCGGCGGCTTCACCTCGTCCACAGTGCCGTCCAGCTTCCGCAAGCCGCACACGGCGATCCCCACGCAGAGGGCCGCGACCGGCATCACGTCGCCGAGGTAGCGCGGCACCAGACCGGCGACCCCGCTGAGCGCCGAGCCGAGCCGGGTGGCCGCGATCAGGCCGCCGGCCAGCAGGGCGAAGAGCAGCAGCAGGGTCCAGGCCCGCACCGCCACCCAGCGCCGCCACCAGATCGTGCCGGCCACGAGCGCCCCGATGAGAACCCAGGAGACCCACCGGGCGGCCGCGGTCGGCGCCACGACCGCGGTGCCGTCCCCCGCTGCCAGCCAGCTCCACGGCCCGCCGATCAGCCCGGGGGCCAGCGACTCGCCGAAGTACTGGCCCAGGAACGTGCCCACCTCGCCTGCCGACGACGGCTCGCGGATCGTGGAGGCGGTCGACATCCCGAGGTAGGCGCCGAGGTAGACCAGCACGATCACGGTCAGCAGGGCCCAGGCCGGCCACCAGCGCCGGACCGTGGTGACGACCGCGCGGACCGGTCCGCCGGGCGCGTAGAGGCAGAGCGCGACCAGGAACACCAGCGGCGCCGCGAACAGCACCTTCTCGAAGAAGAGGAGCCCGACGAGCACCGCCGCGGCCAGCGAGACCAGGTGGTGGTTGTCGCCTGTGCGCAGGTAGCGGACGAGCGCGCCGATCGCGACGATCATCGCGAGCTGCATGGGCAGCAGGTTGACGCCGACCGCCCACCACGCGGTGAGCTCCAGGGTCAGCGGGTTGAACACGAGCAGGCAGAGGGGCAGCAGCAGGCCCCAGCCCGCCGGCAGCATCAGCTTGAGCAACCGGTAGAAGGCGATGCCGACGGCGAGCTGGGCCAGCAGCATCAGCACCAGCAACGGGACGTAGTCGTACCCGGCGAGCCGCTCGACGGCCAGGGTGACCAGCCGGCCGGCCGGCATGAAGTGGTTGTTGTAGAGCCCGAACAGGTGCCCGGGGTCGAGCCCGTACGCGTCGGCCTGGGACACGATCGGGAAGTCGTCGATGGCCAGGAAGCCGCGCCGCGACACGACCGCCCGCCAGGCCACGCTGAGCACGATGAGGACACCGGCGACCGCGTCCACCGGATCGACCCGGACGCGCACGGCCGGCACAGCCGCGGCGGTCACGACCGCCGCTCCGGCCGGAACAGGACCATGTTGACGTAGCGCGGCCGCGGCCAGACCACCCGGCGGGCGAAGCTCTGCTCGACCCGGGCCAGGGCGCCGCGCTGATGGCCGATCAGATCGAATTCGGACAGCGGGATCCAGCGGCCGGCGGGCATCACGTACGGCTGGTAGCCCCACCCGCCGAGCAGGCCGAGCACCGGCTCGACGGGCTGGATCCGCTCCTCCAGCTCGACGATCAGCAGGGGCCGGTCGCGGCGCAGCGTCTTCTCGGCGCCGCGCAGCGCGGGCATCTCGTGCCCCTCGACGTCGATCTTCAGGAACCGGACGTCGGTCAGCGCCAGCTCGTCGATGGTGATCCGCTCGACCGTGACCGCGCGCCCGGTCGGCTGCTCGAGCGACGAGGTGCCGGTGCCCGGACCGCCCGACGGCAGGTGGAGCTCGGCCGTGCCGGCATGGTCGGAAGCGACCGCCTCGACCACCCGCACGTCGGGGAACGCGGTGGCGACGCACCGGGCCAATTCGGCCGTCGGCTCGACCGAGACCACCCGGTCGGCGATCCGGCGCAGGCCGCGCGTCCACGGTCCGTACCAGGCGCCGACATCGACGGCCGTGCCGCCCCTGGGCGCGTACGAGGGGAGCCGGGCGAGCTCCGGCTCGACCCGCGGATAGGCGAATCGCACCGCCGCCGCGACGGCGTTCGACGGTAGTGCCGCGGCGATGCGCGAGCTCATTCGGGTGGTCAACGTGCCGGCCATGGTGACGAACCATAGTGCCTGTCTCGCACATGGGTAGACCCGAAGTTGACTCACGAGTAACCTCCAGGCACCGAAGTGAAGGGAGCCGTGTGTGGACGTCTGCGTCGTGGGTGGTTGCGGCCGTGTCGGCCTGCCCCTGGGCATCGCGCTGGCCTCGCGCGGCCTCTCCGTCGTGCTGTACGACATCGATGCGACCGCGGTCGATACGGTCAACGCGGCAGTGATGCCCTTCGCTGAACACGGCGCGGCCGAGCTGCTGGCCGAGGCGGTCGCGGCGGGCCGCCTGGTGGCCACGACCGAGCCGTCGAGTGTGGGCCGGGCCGACGCGCTGATCGTCGTCGTCGGCACCCCGGTCGACGAGCATCTCAACCCCGACCTCGGCGCGGTGCCGCGGGCGATCGAACGCGGCGCCGAGTACCTGCGCGACGGCCAGCTCATCGTGCTGCGCAGCACGGTCTACCCGGGTGTCACCGCGCTCACCGAGCGGCTGCTGAGCGGCCGCGGCCTCGACGTGGACGTCGCCTTCTGTCCGGAGCGGATCGCCGAGGGCAAGGCGATGACCGAGCTCTTCGAGCTGCCGCAGATCGTCGCCGCCCGTACGCCGCAGGCTTTGGAACGGGCCGAGAAGCTGTTCCGCACCCTGACCGACTCGATCGTCCGGCTCGAGCCGGAGGAGGCCGAGCTGGCCAAGCTGTTCACCAACACCTGGCGCTACCTGAAATTCGCGGCGGCCAACCAGTTCTGGATGATGGCCAACGACTTCGGCCTCGACTTCGCCCGGATCCGGCACGCGGTCACCTTCGACTACCCGCGCGCCGACGACCTGCCGATGCCGGGCTTCGCCGCCGGGCCGTGCCTGCTCAAGGACACGATGCAGCTGGCCGCGTTCAACCGGAACAACTTCGTGCTCGGCCACTCGGCAATGCTGATCAACGAGGGGCTCCCGCTCTACCTGGTCTCCCGGCTGGAGGACCGGTTCGATCTGAGCGAGCTCACCGTCGGCATCCTCGGCATGGCGTTCAAGGGCGGCAGCGACGACTCGCGCGACAGCCTGGCCTACAAGCTGCGCAAGATCCTGACGCTCAAGGCCCGCGAGACGCTCTGCACCGATCCGTTCGTGCGCGACGACCGCTTCCTGCCGCTCGACGAGGTGCTGAAACGGGCCGACCTGCTGATCATCGCGGCGCCCCACCCGCAGTACGCCGACCTCGAGACCGACACGCCGCTGATCGACATGTGGGGCCTGACCGGGACCGGGGTGCTGGTGTGACGCCCCGGGTCTCGGTGGTCATCCCGGTCTACAACGAGGGCGCCGACGTGGTGCGGCACCTGGAACGGATCCTGCGCGAGGTGTTGCTGCCGGCCGAGATCCTCGTTGTGCACGACATGCCCGAGGACACGACGGTGCCGTACGCGCAGAGGATCGCCGAGCACGACCCCCGGGTCCGGACGGTGCTCAACACGTACGGGCGGGGACCAGCCAACGCGATCCGGTTCGGCATCGACGCCGCCGCGGCGCCGGTCGCCGTGGTCACCATGGCCGACGGCTGCGACGACCCGCGGCAGATCGACGACCTGGCCCGGCTGGTCGACCGGGGGGTCGTGGTCGCCGCGGCGTCGCGCTACATGCCCGGCGGGCAGCAGGTGGGCGGTCCGAGGTTCAAGCGGATGGCCTCGCGCTGGGCCGGGCGCACGCTGTGGTGGCTGGCCCGGGTGGGCACCCGGGACGCGACGAACAGCTTCAAGGCGTACGACACCGGGTTCGTCCGCGAGGTGGGCATCGAATCGCGGACCGGCTTCGAGATCGGCATCGAGCTCACCGCGAAGGCGACCCGGATGCGCCGCCCGGTGGCCGAGATCCCGACCATCTGGCTCGACCGGCAGCTCGGCGAGTCCAACTTCGACGTGGGCCGGTTCGTGCCGAGCTATCTGCGCTGGTATCTGTTCGCGTTCGGCCCCCGGCTGACCGGGGAGCAGCTCGCCGACCGCTGGGCGGCCCGCAAGCCGGACGCCGTCGAACCCGGACGCGACGCCATCGAACCCGATCGCGACGCCGTCGAACCCGATCGTGACAAGGAGAGCACCCCGCAGTGACGAAGGTTCTGGTCACCGGCTCGGCCGGATTCATCGGCGGCTACCTCGTCGAGGAGCTGCTCGGCCGCGGGCACGAGGTGGTGGGCCTCGACGACTACTCCAAGTACGGCAAGGTGGCGCACGCCTACGACGACCACCCGAACTTCCGGTTCGTGGAGGGCGACGCCCGCGACCCGCGCCTCGTCGGCGAGTTGCTCGACGGCTGCGACCACTTCATAGCGGGCGCCGCAATGATCGGTGGCATCTCCTACTTCCACACGTACGCGTACGACCTGCTCGCCACCAACGAGCGGATCATGGCGTCCTCGTGCGACGCGGCGATCGCGGCGCACCGCGACGGCCGGCTGAAGAAGGTCACGTACATCTCGTCGTCCATGGTGTACGAATCGACCGACCGGTGGCCCAGCAGGGAGGGCGACGAGAAGGCAGTGCCGCCGCCGCGTTCCTCGTACGGCTTCCAGAAGCTGGCCGTGGAGTACTACGCCCGGGCCGCCTGGGATCAGTACCAGCTGCCGTACACGATCGTCCGCCCGTTCAACTGCGTCGGCGTCGGCGAGGGCCGGGCCCTGGGCAACGCCGAGGTGCTTTCGGGCAACGTCAAGCTCGCGATGTCGCACGTCGTCCCCGATCTCGTGCAGAAGGTCCTCAAGGGGCAGGACCCGTTGCACGTCCTCGGCAGCGGCGAGCAGGTGCGGCATTACACGTACGGCGGCGACCTGGCCCGCGGCATCGTCACCGCGATGGAGCACGAGGCCGCCCGCAACGAGGACTTCAACCTCTCCACCGCGCAGTCCACGACGGTGCTCGAGCTGGCCGAACTGATCTGGCGCAAGGTCAAGGGACCGGACGTGCCGTTCCGCCACGTCAGCGACGAGCCGTTCGCCCACGACGTGGCGATGCGGGTGCCGGACGTGACGAAGGCCCGCGAGGTGCTCGGCTTCACCGCCGCGACCACGCTCGACGCCATGCTCGACGAGGTGATCCCGTGGATCACCCGAGCGGTCGCGGAGGGCCGGCTCTGAGCGCACCGTCCCGGCGCAGCATCGGTCTCTCCGGCGCCGCCGTGACGATCGCCGGCGCGATCACCAACGCCTTCGGCTATGTCGTGCCGGTCCTCGGCGCCCGCCGGCTGAGCGCGGGCGACCTCGGCGCGCTCGCCACCGTGCTGGCGATCGTCGCGATCGCCTCGGTGCCCGGCACCGGCCTGCAGATCGCGATGGCGGTACGCCGGGCCCGCCACCCGGGCGCCACCGCCGGCCGCGTCGCCACGGTCACCGCGCTGGCCTGCGGCGGCGCGGTGCTGGCGCTGGCGCCGGTCGCGGGCCCGCTGCTCGACCTGCCGCCCGCGCTCACTCCCCTGCTGGCCGTCTACACCTTCGCGATCGTCCTCAGTGGCCGCCCACTGGGCGAGCTCCAGGGTGACGAGCGCTTCCTGCGCCTGGCCCTGGGCATGTCCGTGCTGGCCGCCGGCCGGTACGGCGGGCTCGTCGCGGGCCTGCTGCTCGGTCTCGGCCTGACCGGCTCCGTGCTGCTCGGCACCGTGCTGGCGCTGGGCGTACCGCCCGTGCTCGCTCTCATGGCCCGCACCCCCGGCGCCGCGCCGAACGATCACGGCCTCACCGCGAAGCAGGTCTTCACCGCCGGCTCGGCGACCCTGGCCATGCTGGCCGTCTCGTACGCCGACGTGATCCTGGCCCGCCACGTGCTGCCGGCCGACGCGTCCGGCGCCTACGCCGTGGGAGCCGTGCTGACCAAGGGCGCGATGTGGGCCCCCCAGGTGGTCACCGTGCTGGCCCTGCCCCGGCTCGCCCAGGGCAGCCGGCGCGCGCTGCTGATCGCCGTCGGGCTGGTCGCCGCCTGCGGCGCCCTGCTCGTCGCGGCGTCCGCGCTGGCCGGCGGCCTGGCCTTCAGCCTGGCCGGTGGCGCCGACTACACCGGCCTGGGCCGGTACGCGCCGGTCTTCGCCACCACCGGCGCGTTCTACGCACTGGTCTTCGTGTTGGTCAACGCCCAGGTGGCGGCGGGCGCACGCTGGCCGTCAGCGCCGTTGTGGGCCGCCGCGGCGGTGCTGGTGGCGACCGCCGAATGGCTGGTCCCGCACACCCTGCCCGCCGTCATGTGGTGCTCGGCCGGCGCCGCGGCGCTGGCCCTGGCAGGCACAGCCCTGTCACTCCGCAACAGATCCCGGACCGGGCAGCCCTCGAGCCTCTGAGCAGGTCTCAGACCGGGCAGCCCTGGTCGAGCAGGGCCGCGATCCGCGAGCGGTCCGGCAGGTCCTGCTCGATCGCGTACTCGAGCGCGACCGTCCACAGAGCACGGGCCGCCGCCGGGTCGTCGCATTCGCGGTGGGCCCGGCCGAGCAGGATCCGCAGCCGCATCGCGGTGTGCCGGTAGCCCGCCCGCTCCTGATCGTCCAGCGCGGGCAGCCCCTCGGCCAGGGCACGTTCCGGGTGGCCGGCGGTCAGGTGGGCCTCGGCGATCGCGGCGTGTCCCCAGTCGTCGCCGGTGAAGCTGCTCGTGCCGCGATCGATGAGGTTGCGCAGCGGCGCCGCCCACAACTCGGCCTCGGCGTGGCGCCCGGTGCGCGCGCAGACCAGCACCAGGGCGGCCAGCGCGTCGTACAGATCGATCTCACTGCCCGCCTCGACGGCCGCCGCATGGGCCGTGACCAGCAGCGGCTCGGCCGATGCCGGATCGCCGCTCTCGAGGTGGGTCATGGCCATGCCGACCTCGGCCGTCACGGTGAGCAGGAGGTCGCCGGTGCGGACGCCGAACGCGTGCGCCAGGTCGTCGAGCCGCAGGGCCTCGGCGTGGTTGCCGCGGATCCGTTCCACCATGGCGAGGTTGCTGACGTTGAGCCCCTCGTTGGCGGTGCTGATCGTGCCGTCGGTGCGGGCGTCCTCGAACAGTTCCACGGCCCGGGCGATGTCGCCGGTGCGGATGGAGACGTCGCCCAGGTTGCTCGCGGCCATCCGGGCCCCTCGCACCTCGCCGGCCCGCAGGTACTGCTCGCGGGCGGCGGCGAACTCGCTGCTCGCGGCGGTCAGCCGGTGCAGGTTGATGTTGGCCATGCCCAGCGCGTTGTGACAGTAGGCCCGGCCGAGGGCGTTGTCGGCCGCCTCGGCAGCCCGCAGGGCCGCACGGGCGGTGGTCAACTGGGCGACCCCCGAGCCCTGACCGAAGAGAAAGACGCTGACCGTGTAGACCAGATGCCAGCTGAACGGCGCCTCGTCGCGGTCGGCCGTGTACGCGATGGCCGCGGCCAGGTTGGCCCATTCGGTCTCGAGCCAGACAACCGCGTCCCGCGGGTCGTCGAACGTGTGCGGGACGCCGGCCGGGGCCAGCGCGCCGATGTCGTTGATGGAACGGCCGGGCACGAGGGTCTCGCGGGCCGCGTCGGCGCTGAGCAGGTAGTACGAGAGCAGCCGGTGCAGGGCCTCGCGGCGCACGCTCTCGGATTCCCGGGTGGCCTGCCGGCGAGCGTAGAGCGACAGCAGGTCGTGGCTGCGGAAACGGTCCGGCGCGTACTCCGACACCAGGTGCGCGGCGACCAGCCCGTCCAGTTCGGGCACGTCGTCGCCGAGGTCCCGGTCGAGCAGCACCGCGGCCGCCTCCCGGCTGATCTCGGGGCCGGGCACCACGCCGAGCCGGCGGAACAACCGCTGGGTCTCGGCCGGCAGGGTGCCGTACGAGATGTCGAAGGCGGCGGCGACGGCGCTCTCCGGATCGCCGACCACCTGCAGGCGGCCCAGCAGGTCGGTGCCGCGCAGCTCGCGGATCGCGTCGGCCAAGGTGTGCCGGGGCCGCGCGGCGAGCTTGGCGGCGACGATGCGCAGGGCGAGCGGCAGCCGCGCGCACAGGGCGACCAGTTCGGTCGCCGCCGCGGGATCGGCCTGCACCCGGGCCGCGCCGAGGTGGGTGGTGAGCAGACCCACCGACTCGGTCTCGTCCAGGGTGTCGAGGGTGATCCGGGCCGCGCCCTCGCGGACGACCAGGCCGGTCAGCGCGTCCCGGCTGGTGATCAGCGCGTGGCAGCCGGGACCGCTGGGCAGCAGCGGGCGGACGTGGGCGGAGTCGACGACGTTGTCCAGCACGACCAGGCACCGGCGGTCGGCCAGAACCGAGCGGTAGAGCCCGGTCTGCAGCGGCAGGTCGGCCGGGATCCGTTCGCTGGGGACGCCGAGGGACTGCAACAGCAACGGCAACGCCTCGACCGGGCTGATCGTCGGATCGCCGGAGTGCCCGCGCAGGTCGAGATAGAGCTGACCGTCGGGGTAGCGCTCAGCGATGCGGTGCGCCCAGTGCACGGCGAGGGCGGTCTTGCCCACACCCACGGTGCCGGTGATGACTGTCGCCGTGGCCTGCCCGGACGCAGCGTGCAGGGCGTCGAGGGCCTCGCGGCGGCCCGAAAACCCGACGACGTCCGACGGCAGCTGCCGGGGAATCCACTCGCGCTGCTCCGTCGGCGAAAGCGAAGCCGGCGGAAGCGAAGCCGGACGAGGGGGCGGCGCGGCCACAGCGTCCAGGCGCTCAGCCAGGGCCCGCCACGCCTGCTCCCACCGCAGGGCTTCCGACCGGTCGGCCCCGCAGGCCAGCACGATCGCGCGCACGATCTCGAGCGACGGCAGGCGGCGGCGCTGCACGCTGAACGCGTCGGACAGCGTGCTGGTGGCCACCCCGGTGCGCCGGCGCAGGGTCTCGAGCGAGGGGTTGCCGGCCCACACCTTGATGTCGCGCAACGCCCGGACGAACCCGGCGAGATCCGTCGTCCCGGCGGGCACGGGAAAGCCCCGCTCCTGTCCGGTCGTCGCCATGAGACCTCCGTTGGTCTGCCGAGCGCCCAGTGTGGGCACCCCGTCCGGGCACCCCGTCCGGGCACCCCGTCCGGGCACCCCGTCCGGATCCGGCCGGAACCGTCCGGGCGGCTGGCCGGACTCCCCTCCGGACGGCTCTGATGATCTCACCAGGACGCGAGCCCGGCGCCTGCCGGACATCGGACAGGGAGACTTTGATGACGCCAGGAAACGTCCGTGGCCAGACAGCGCGACGGCGGTCGTCGACCGCTACGCCGCCGGGGCCATCCGGAGAAACACGTGTCTGAGCTGGCCATGATGGGCGGCTTCGGTTTCGAGGTCAGCTTCAGCCCGGACGGCGAAACGCAGGCGGAGGCGCTGGCGGGGCGCATGCGGCAGGCCGCGGCCTGGATCGACCAGCAGGTCGGCCTGCCCTGGGCGCCGTCGTTGTTCGTCGTCGGGCCGGAGGACTGGCCGCGGGTCTCGATGGGCGTGCCGTACGGCATTCCGCACGTCGGTGACGACCGGATCGTCGCCGGGCTGGACGGGGGCCCGTTGTGGGAGGCGCTGCTGAGCCGGTGCGCCCCGCACGTTCCGGCTGGGGCCTGGGAGCGGCTGACCGACGTCTACGGCGACCCGCCGGACCTGCGCCCGTTCGTCGACCTGCTCGTGGTGCACGAGCTGGGCCACGTGACGCACGGCGAGTCGTGGGCGGGCGAGCCGGCCGGTCTCTGGCTCGACGAGCTCGCCTCGAACGTGATCCTGCACGGCTACGTCGAACAGGTCGAGCCTTGGTGGATGCCCAGCCTGGAGACCCTGTTCGACGTCGTCCGGGACACGCCGCGCCGGCTGTGGCCGGTGCGTGACCTGGACCGGATGGCCGACACGCTGGACGGCGACTGGACCAACTATCTGTGGTTCGAGTTCGGCCTCCAGCAGCTGGCCCGCCGGCTCTGGCACTCGGCCGGGAGCAAGGCGGTGCAGGGGCTCGTCGAGCTGCTGCGAGGTCCCGTCCGATGCCAGGAGGAGGTGCTGGGCACGATCGCCACGTACGACGCCGACGTCGCGCTGGCCCTGCGACGCTGGGCCCGCGCCTGAGCACCGGCTCACCAGCACCGCCGGCATCGACCGGGCGGTGACCTCTCGGTCCGGGAGGTCACCGCCCGGGTCGTCAGGCCTCGAAGCGGGTGCGGCGGCGCCGCGCCAGGACGAAGCCGAGGACGCCGCCGGCCACCAGGACCGCGCCGGCCCCGCCGACGAAGGCGGTCTGCGTCCCGGTGATCGCCAGGCTGCCGCCGCCTTGACCGCCGCTGCCCTCGCCGGCCGCGCCGGGGACCTCGTTGATCACGATCGCCGCGGTGTCGTTCTTCTTGTTGATGTCGCGCGAGAACCGCTCGCACTCGCACGGCGGGTTGACCTCGACGAGGCCCTTGCCGTTGGTGATGTCGCCGGTGAGCTCGACGCCGAACTTCCACAGCACCGTCGTCTTGGCCGGGAACAGCGGGGAGCTGTAGCAGACGTACTGCAGCGCCTTGGGGTTCGTCTTGACGCTGTCGTCCTCGGCCTTGGAGCAGCCCTCGGGAACGGTGACGACCTTGGTCTTGGCCGGGATGGTGACGATGACCGTCGCGGCGGCCGAGCCGGACCGGCTGGCGTCCACGGTGGCCGGGCCGTTGTTGCGGGCGCCGACCGGCAGGGTCAGGGTGTCGCCCTCGGCCCCCTTGGCGGCGGCGCCGACCGCGGCGAAGTCGGTGCCCAGCTTGCCGAGCACCTTGATCTCGATGTTCTGCCAGTTGTTGTCGGGGTCGGTGTCGGTCTGGGCCGCGCGGGCGGTCGCCTGCGAGGTCAGACCCAGCTTGCCGCCCTTGCCCGGGGCGCCGGGTCCGTCGTAACCGGCCTTCTCCAGGTACTCGAGGTAGTCCCGGTAGTCGTCGCCGGTCAGCCACTGGAACTCGCCGTACGCGCCACCCGGCGCGGCCGTGCCGGGCCGCACCTTGTACGGAAGGCTGGTCTGGTAGGTCGCGCCCGGCTGCAGGTCCTGGCCGAAGGTGCAGGCGTTGACCTGGCCGTCGCCGTACCAGCAGTTCGAGAACTGCTTGGCCGAGGCGAACGCGTAGTCGGTGTGGAAGACGATCGCCGCGCCCTTCACGACCTCTTTGCTGTTGTTGCGCACCTGGAGCTTGGCGTCGAAGCCGGCGCCGACCTTGACGCTGAGCTTCGAGTCCGGGCCGGCCGCCAGGTCGACGCCGGACGCGACGGTCACGTCGGCCGTGGTGGTGACCGGGTCCACGCCGTCGGCGCGGAAGGTGGTGGTGATCTTGCCGGTCTTGCCGAGGGCGGCCGCGGGCGCGGCGAGCTCGGCCTGGTAGTAGCCGACTGCCCCGTCCGGCCCGAGGTCGAACTCGTACGGCAGGGAACAGGTGAGCTTCGTGGCGCCGACGGCCTCGCAGTCGTCGAACTCCTCGACCTTGAACGCGACGCCGGGCAGGTCGCCCGAGAGCTCGAACGTCATCGCGGTGTTGTGGAGCACCGTCGCCTGGTTCGCGAACATGATCGGCGCGACCTGGATGCTCGCCCCGGCCGCGACGGTGACGTCGGGCAGGACAACATCGATGGTGGGCGCGGCGGCCTGGGCGGGCGCCGCGAAGGCGAAAGCCGCGGTTGCGGCGGCGGCCACAGCGCCGAAGAACAGGCGCCGGCCGAGAGAGCGGTACATGAAGGGGGCCTCCCGTGAAAATGCTTCGCTTTGGAGCCGACGCAGCATAGGCCGAACTCGATCTTCGCGCTGCCCCGCCCATACTCTGCGGGTGGACTACTTCTTCTACGGGCGCGACCGGAGCGACACCGGGCAGCTGCGGCAGCGGATCCTCGAGGAGCACTGGACGTTCATGGACCGGTTCGCCGACGAGATGATCGCGCGCGGACCGACGCTCACCGACGACCTCGAGGACGCGACCGGCAGCGTGCACATCGCCGATCTGCCCGACGCTGAGACCGTGCGGGAGTTCGCGTTCGAGGAGCCCAACTACCGCGCCGGGGTCTACCGCCACGTGCTGGTCCGGCGGTTCGTCGACCTGCTGGGACGGACGATGTGGGACTACCCCGGCCGCCGCGACGGGAGCGGGCGGCACCATCTGATCCTCGCGCACGCCCGGCCGCTGATGGACTGGCCCGGAGCCGACCGGACCGAGCCCGTCCTCGACCGCGAACGGCTCGTCGCCTTCGGACGACTGCTCTCCGACAACGGCGAGGACTGGGAGGGTACGGCCGTGATCGGAGAGTTTCCGGCGCCGGAGGCCGTCAGGGACCTGTTCGCCGCCACCGGCGCCTACGACCGGATCGAGATCCACCCGTGGACGTTCGGCGGCCGCCGCAACCAGGACTGACGCCGCCACCCCGCGGACCGCTTACCCGGCTCCGGCCGAACGCGAAGGACACGATCCGATACCAAGTAACAAAGTGATCATCGTGAATGGTTAGGGTCTCGCCAACGGTGGCCAGTCGTCACCGGGTTTGTCCGTACCCACAGGACACGGCTTTGGTCCGTACCCATAGGACGAGGTGGACAGGATGCGTGCATCAGGAAGGCTCCGGGCGGTCATCGCCGCCGGCGCCATCGCGGCGCTGACGATCGGCGCGGCCGGCTGTGCGGAAAGTGACCGCGACGGCGGCGGGGACGGCGGCACGTCCGCCGCCGGTGGCACCTTCATCTTCGCGGGAGCCGGGGACCCGAAGAACTTCGACCCGATCTTCAACGACGACGGTGAGTCGTTCCGGCCGATCCGGCAGATGTACGACACCCTCATCACCCACAAGCCCGGCACCGCCGAGCTGGTCGGCGGTCTGGCCGAGAGCTGGGAGAACGACCCGACCGGCAAGGTCTGGACGTTCAAGCTGCGCCAGGGGGTCAAGTTCCACGACGGCACCGCGCTGGACGCCGCGGCCGTCTGCGCGAACTTCGACCGCTGGTACAACATGAAGGGCGAGGCCGCCCAGTCCCAGATGATCTATTACACCGACATCTTCGGCGGCTTCGCCGGGAGCCCGGACGCCCTGTACGACAACTGCAAGGCGCAGGACGCCGGCACCGCGGTCGTGACGATGAAGCGGTACAAGGGCGCGTTCCCGGGCGCGTTCACGCTCACCGCGTTCTCCATCGCCAGCCCCGAGGCGATGAAGAAGCACGGCTCCGACACGGTGACGCAGAACGGCGACTCGTTCTCGTACAGCGCGTTCGCCAACGAGCACCCGACCGGCACCGGCGCGTTCACGTTCGGCGGCTGGAACAAGGCCACCGGCGAGATCACGCTGAACAAGAACCCCGACTACTGGGGCGACAAGGCCAAGGTCGACAAGATGATCATCAAGATCATCAAGGATGAGAACACCAGGAAGCAGGAGCTACGCGCGGGCACGGTGCAGGCGATCGACTTCCCGGCCCCGGCCGACCGCAAGGCGCTGGCCGGCGAGGGTTACAAGGTGCTCGACCGGCCCGCCTTCAACATCCTCTACCTGGGCATCAACCAGAAGAACCCGAAGCTCAAGGACCTGCGCGTACGCCAGGCGATCGCGTACGCCCTGAACCGGGCCCAGCTCGTGCAGACCAAGGGCCCGGGCGGTTCCGTGGTGGCCGACGAGTTCCTGCCCAGCACGGTCTCCGGCTACGCCCCGGACGTGCAGAAGTACGAGTACAACGTCGAGAAGGCCAAGCAGTTGCTGTCCGAGGCGGGTGCGACCGGCCTGACGCTGAACTTCTACTATCCGACCGAGGTGTCCCGGCCCTACATGCCGAACCCGCAGGAGATCTTCACCGTGCTCGCCAACGACCTGCAGGCGGCCGGAATCAAGGTCAACGGCGTCCCGCGGCCGTGGAACGGCGGCTTCAAGGACGACGTGCAGCAGTTCGGCAAGCAGGACCTGCACATCCTGGGCTGGACCGGCGACTACAACGACCCCGGCAACTTCGTCGGCACGTTCTTCGGCCGGGCCAAGGCCGAGTTCGGCGACGACGCGATGACCGAGATGTTCGACGCCATCGGCAAGGCCGACGCGACCGTCGACCAGGCGGCCAAGAAGACCGCGTTCGAGCAGGTCAACCGCGACCTGGCGGCCAAGTGGCTGCCCGCCGTGCCGATCTGGCACGCCCCGCCGGCCCTGGTCACCACCAAGAACGTCGAGGGCCTGGTGCCGAGTCCGCTCACCGCTGAGGAGTTCAACACCGTCTCGCTGACCAAGTAACAGCGGGCGCAGCCGCCGGCCCGGACCTCGTCAGGTCCGGGCCTCCGGCGCGGACATGCGAAGGACTTCCTCATGGTGAGAATCATCTCGCGCCGTCTGATCCAGCTGGTCGTCACGTTGCTGGCCCTGATGACGCTGGTCTTCTTCTGGCTGCGCAGCCTGCCCGGCGGACCGGTCGACGCGCTGCTGGGCGAACGCGCGACCCCGCAGACCCGCGAGTTGCTGACCCGGGCCCTCGGTTACGACCAGCCGATCTGGGTGCAGTACGGCCGGTTCCTCAAGAACGTCGTGACCGGTAACTTCGGCAACTCCATCCGCACCGGCGAGCCGGTGACCGACGTGATCAGCCGGGCCTTCCCGGCCACCGTGGAACTGGCCCTGGCGGCGATCATCATCGCGATCGGGCTGGGCGTCCCGCTGGGCTATCTCGCGGCCCGGCACCGCGGGCGGCTGCTCGACAACGCGACCATCATCGTCACCCTGATCGGCATCTCGATCCCGATCTTCTTCCTGGGCTACCTGCTCAAGGACTGGCTGACCCAGGGCGTGCACGTCTTCCCGCCCTCGGGCCGGATCAGCACGGGCCTCGACAACACCGACGTGACCGGCTTCTTCGTGCTGGACGGACTGCTGACCCGGGAGCTCGACGCCTCGGCCGACGCCCTCTGGCATCTGGTGCTGCCGGCCCTGACCCTGGCCACGATCCCGCTGGCGATCATCATCCGGATCACCCGGGCCAGCGTGCTCGACGTCCTGGACGAGGACTACATCCGCACCGCCGACGCCAAGGGCCTGCGCAGCCCCACGATCCGCAAGCGGCACGTGCTGCGCAACGCCCTGCTGCCGGTGGTCACCATCATCGGCCTGCAGACCGGCGCGCTGCTGGCCGGCGCGGTGCTGACCGAGAAGGTCTACAACTGGGGCGGCCTCGGCACGCTGATCACCGACTCGATCAGCGGCGGCCGCGACTACCCCGTGCTCCAGGCTCTGATCCTGCTCGCCGCGGCCGTCTTCGTCGTGGTCAACCTGGTGGTCGACCTCTCGTACGCGGTCATCGACCCGAGGGTGCGTGTGCGATGAGTAGGCCCGGAGGAATCTCCACCCTCGCCGACCACAAGCGGCGGCGGATCGACGAACTGATCGCCCGCACGGCCGAGCCGGGCGGGGTCAGCCTGATCCGGGACGCCGGCCGCCGCCTGCTGCGCAATCCGACCGCGATCGTCGGCGCCGTCATCATCCTGCTGTTCCTGATCATCGCGATCTTCGCGCCGCTGGTGGCGCCGCACGACCCGGTGCAGCGGTTTCCCGAGCTGACCAGGGACCTGACCGTCGACAGCATCCCGGGCGCCACCGCCGGGCACCCGCTGGGCAGCGATCCGCTCGGCCGCGACTTCGCGTCCCGGATGATCTACGGCGCCCGGCAGACGTTGTTCGTCGGCGTCCTCGCCACGCTCATCGGCCTGCTGCTCGGCGTGCTGTTCGGCGCCCTGGCCGGAGCGTTCGGCGGCTGGGTCGACGCGCTGGTCATGCGGCTGACCGACGTCATGCTGGCCCTGCCCAGCCTGCTGCTGGCGATCACCCTGGTCGCGCTGGCCAGCCGATCCACCCAGTGGACGGTGATCATCGCGGTCGCGGTGGTCAACGTGCCCATCTTCGCCCGGCTGCTGCGCGGGTCGATGCTGGCGCAACGCGAGAGCGATCACGTGCTGGCCGCCCGCGCGCTGGGCGTGAAGCGGCGGGACATCGTGCTGCGGCACATGCTGCCGAACTCGCTCACCGCGGTCATCGTGCAGGCCACCCTGACCTTCGCGGTGGCCATCCTGGACGCGGCCGCGCTGTCGTTCCTGGGCCTCGGCGACCCGGACATCAACCGGGCCGAGTGGGGTCTGATGCTGGGTGTGGACGGCGTGCGCTATTTCGAGGTACGCCCGGAACTGGCCTACTACCCGGCCCTGGCGATCATCGTCGTGGCCCTCGGCTTCACGCTGCTCGGTGAGAGCATCCGTGAGGCGCTCGACCCGAAGAACCGGCGGTGATCAGACATGCCTCTGCTCGACGTACGTGATTTGTCGGTCGTCTTCCAGCGCAAGGGCACCGCACCGGTCCGGGCGGTGGACGGCGTGAGCTTCACGGTGGAACCCGGCCAGACGGTCGGGCTGGTGGGCGAGTCCGGCTGCGGCAAATCGGTGACCAGCCTGGCGATCATGGGCCTGCTCCCCCGTCGCGGCAACAAGGTCACCGGTGAGGTGCTCTTCTCCGACACCGACCTGCTCAAGCTGCGCCCGCGCGACCTGCGGGACTGGCGCGGCCGGGACATCGGCATGATCTTCCAGGACCCGCTGTCCTCGCTGAACCCCGTGATCCCGCTCGGCGTGCAGGTGGCCGAGGTGCTGGAACGCCATCAGGGCCGCACCCGGCAGGCGGCGCTGAAACAGGCGCGCGGGCTGCTCGACGCGGTCGGCATCCCGGACCCGGCGCGGCGGCTCAAGGAGTTCCCGCACCAGCTCTCGGGAGGCATGCGGCAGCGGGCGCTGATCGCGATCGCCCTGGCCTGCAAGCCGCGCCTGCTGATCGCCGACGAGCCGACCACGGCCCTCGACGTGACCATCCAGGCGCAGATCCTCACGCTGCTCAAGGAACTGGTCGACGACTCCGGCACGGCGCTGGTGATGATCACTCACGACCTGGGGGTGGTGGCCGGGCTGTGCGACACGGTCAACGTGCTGTACGCGGGCAAGGTGGTCGAGCGGGCCCACCGCCACGACCTGTTCGCGGAGCCCCGGCATCCGTACACCCATGGTCTGCTGCAGTCCGTGCCCCGCCTGGACGCCGACCGCGGCGAGCGGCTGCACCAGATCCGGGGCTCGGTCAGCGACAACATCCCCTGGTCGGAGGGCTGCGCCTTCGCGCCGCGGTGCGACCGGGTGATCGACGACTGCATCGGCGACACGGTGCCCCTCGAACCCACCTACCGCGCCGGCGCGCTGCGGTGCACGAACCCCGTACCGAAGGAAGTGCCGGTATGAGCGACGCCCTGGTCGAGATCGACGATCTCAAGGTCCACTTCCCGATCAAGAGCGGACTGCTTTTCGACCGTACGGTCGGGTACGTCTACGCCGTCGACGGCGTGTCCCTGAAGATCAGCCGGGGCGAGACCTACGGCCTGGTCGGCGAGTCCGGCTGCGGCAAGTCGACATTGGGCCGGGGCCTGCTGCGCCTGGTCGAGCCGACCAGCGGCAGGATCACCTTCGACGGCACGGACGTCCGGGCCCTCAGCGGCGAGCGGATGCGCCTGTTCCGCCGGCGCATCCAGATGGTGTTCCAGGACCCGATGTCCAGCCTCGACCCGCGGCAGTCGGTGGAGTCGCTGCTCGTCGAGGGTCTCAAGGCGCAAGACCTGCACCGGAACAAGGCCGAGGCGCAGAAGCGGCTGCGGTCCACACTGGATTCGGTCGGCCTGCCCGCGTCGGCGCTGACGAAGTATCCCCACGAGTTCTCGGGCGGCCAGCGCCAGCGGATCGGCATCGCCCGGGCCCTGGTGCTCGGGCCCGAGCTGATCGTGGCCGACGAGCCGGTGTCCGCCCTCGACGTGTCGATCCAGGCCCAGGTGGTCAACCTGCTCGGCGACCTGCAGGACTCGCTCGGGCTGACCTACTTGGTGATCGCGCACGACCTGGCCGTCATCCGGCACATCTCCGACACCATCGGCGTGATGTATCTGGGTTCGCTGGTCGAGGAGGCGGACGCCGATCAGCTGTACGAGCGTCCCCTGCACCCGTACACCCGGGCCCTGCTCTCGGCCGTGCCCATCCCCGACCCGCGGGTGGAGGACAGACGCGAGCGCATGCTGCTGGTCGGCGACCTGCCGTCCCCGGCCGATCCGCCGAGCGGCTGCCGCTTCCGCACCCGCTGCCCCTGGTCCCAGACCCGCTGCGCCGAGGAACGCCCGGTACTACGCGTCTTCGACGACTCCGGTCAGCGCGTGGCCTGCCACTTCGCCGAACAGATCCACAGCGGCGAGCTGACCCCGCACGAGGTCCGTGCCGAACTGGTCCGCCCCGGCGCCGACGCCGCGCCGGCCGTGGACAACGAACTCATCCCCACCCGAACCGACCTGCCCACGCAGTAGCCGGACACCGTCATCGTCTGTCGCCTCACGCGGCCTGGTGCAGGGCGGCCCGGACCTGGTCGAAGCCGCCCTGGTCGGGCGGGTTCATGAGGGCGTCGATGGCCGGGCGCAGCGGGCCGGGCCGCCCGGCCACCGCCGCGAACAGGGTGGCGCCCAGCGAGAGCAGGTCGCCCGTGCGGGTCGGTTCGGCGGCGCCGCCCTCGGCGGTGAGCAGCAGGACCGCGCGGTCGTCGGCGAACAGTTGGACGGCGCCCGGCTGCACGTTGCCGTGGACGACGCCGGTCGCGTGGGCCGCTTCGAGGGCGTCCAGCAGTTGCAGGCCGATCCGGCGCACCTGGCCCACCGGCAGCCGCCCTTCCGCACGGATCGCGTCGGCCATCGTGCGGCCTCGGAGCGCCTGACGCTCCGGCACGTACGCAACAACTGTCATGCCTTGACGATCCCGGCTGCCGGACCTCCTGTCGTCACGGCAGGCACCCAACCCTCGTACCGGCTAGCCGGTACGAGGTGACGCACGCCACAGCGATCGGAGATCCGTCAGCCGATGGCCGGCGTCTTAGGTGTTGTGAGCCGAATCCTGTTCATCGAACTGCGCCGCACCCCGGCCCTCTGGTCGGCGCTGGCGCTACTGGCCGCGGGAACCGGGTTGCTGTACAACGCCCCCGAGCGATGGACCTCCGGCTACATGATCCTGGCGCTGGACCAGCGGTGGTACCTCTCGGTCTTCCTCGGGCTCGCCATGGCGACCGGGGCCGCGCAGGGACGCCGGGATCACCGGTCCCGGGTCACCGAGATGTTCGCCGGTGTGGCACGCCCGCGCCTCCAGCAGGCTGCTCCCCTCCTTCTGGTGTACGGCTCGACGGTCGCTGCCGCGTATGCCGGCGCCACCGGCCTCGCCGCCCTCCGCCTCGCCGGCACCGCGGAGTATCTGCGGGCTGGGGCCTTCGCCGGCGTGGTGGCTGTCGGCGCGGTGGCGATGGTGGCCGCGGCCTGGTTCGGCCTGGCGGCCGGCCGGCTGCTGCCGTACCTCGTGACCGCTCCGCTCCTCGCGATCGCCTCGTTCGCCTCGCCGCTGGTTGCCCGTGGGATCACCGGTGGCCGGGAGTGGCTGAGCACGCTCCTGTTCCCCTCGTACGGCCTGGGCGGCGGCTCCGAGTTCGACACCATGCCCGGCCGGTTCAGCCTCGCCCAGCTGCTCTACCTGACCGGTCTGGCCGCCGGCGCCGCGCTGTTGTTCGCCGCCGCCCGTTGGCGCGCCCGGCTGGTGGCCCTGCTGCCCCCGCTCCTCGGCGCCGCCACCGCGGTGCTGGTGCTGCAGGGCGGATCGGCCTTCGTCAGGAACCCGATCGACCCGGACGCCCGCGAGCTGGTCTGCACTGCGGACGCCCCGCAGGTCTGCGTGGCCCGGATGCACAGCGGCGTGCTCGACGAGGTGACGCCCCCGGCCCGCGCGGCGCTGGCGCGGCTGGCCCGGCTGCCGTACGCTCCGAGCCGGGCGGTGGAGTACCTCGACCGCGAGGACAGGGTCGTCGACCAGTCGGCCGACGTCGTGCTGATCCCCCTGTCCATCGGCGACGACGGCCACGCGCTGGATGCCGGGAAGCTCGAGGGATACATGGTCCGCAACCTGGGTGTGGTCCCGTTCGTCTGCCCCGACGAGGCGCCCGGGACAGACCGGGCCGTGGTCGAGGCCGCGTCCGCCTGGCTGCTCGGCACCGAACCGGAGCAGCCGGAAGCCCGGTCGCTCCGGCAGCGGCTGACGAAGCTGGACGAGCGGGAAGCGGCCGCGCGGGTCGCCGCCGTCCGCCGGGCGATCCTGGCCTGCGAGCCCGGCGACGGCCTGCTCACAAGCCGACGGTGATCTTCCATTCCTTCAGCTCGCGGTCCCTGGTCACGCCGTGCCGGGTGTACGGGTCCCGCTCGACCAGGGCCTGGGCGGCCTCGGCGTCGGCCGCGGTCAGCACGATGATGCCGCCGCTGAGGTCGGCCAGCGGCCCGGCCAGCAGCAGCGAACCCTCCGCCTGCAACTTGGCCAGGTGTTCCAGGTGCTCGGGACGCCGCTCGGCGCGCTCCGGGGTGTCGTTGTATCCGTAGGTGAGGATGAAGTGGCTCATTGTCCTGTCCTTTCCGCGGTGGTGAGGCCGTAGACCCGGCGGGCCGTACGGGAGAAGACGTCGGCCTGTTCTTCGTCGGTGCGCTGCCGCAGGGCCTGTCTCCACGCGCCGGTCAGCTCGGCGGCGTTTGTCCACAGTGTTTCGATGGGCAGGTTGGTGCCGAACATGGCGCGGGCCGAGCCGAACTGGTCGAGGACCTCGTCGGCGACGAGACGGATCAGCTCGGGGTCGACGCGGTGGACGAAGGTTCCCTGGCCGGTCAGTTTGACGACGACGTTGGGCCGGGCCGCCAGTTCCCGCAGGCCGGCCCGCCACTCGGCGACGACGGCGGGGTCGGTGTGATCGGTGAGCATCCCGGCGTGCACGAGGACGAACGTCACGCCGGGATGATCCGCCACCAGGGCCGCGGCGTCGTGCATCTGCCCGGCGAACACCTGCAGCTCGAAGAGCCAGCCGAGATCGCGCAGGGCGGCGATGTTGCGCCGGAACACCGGGTCCTTCATCCGGTCGGGCCCGTCGGCGAAGCGGAACTCCGGACGCTCGTGCCAGTGCAGCTGCAGGCGGGTGCCGACCACGAGCGGGCTGATGGCCTGCTGCTGCCGCATCACCTCGACGGCGTTCCCGGCGAACAGGTCGGCGCTGCCCACCACGGCCATCGGCCAGCCCGTCCGCTCGTGCAGACCGGCGACCCAGCGAACCTCGTCGACCACCCTGTCCAGGGGCCAGTTCGGCTGTACGTACACCGAGGCGTCGATGCCGGCCGAGCGCGCGTCGTCCACGTACTCCTCGATCGGGTAGTCCCGCCGGATCGGTTCGTACGGACCGAAGATCCGCGGGACCATCGGCCCGGACAGCCACGGCATGTCGGCCTGGCGCCAGACGTGGTGGTGGCAGTCGACGATGTCACCTTCGTACATGGGCGAGCCCTTCCCGAACGGCGGTGAGCGCGGTTCCGAGGTCGCGGACCCCGGTCAGCGAGTCGAGGTCGGCCCGCACCGCCGCCATCGCGCGGGTCAGCGGCCGGTAGTCCGGCTCGCAGGCGAGCGGCGACCACCAGCGCAACCGGTGGGCCAGCTTCGACAGCCGGCGCGTGGCCTCGACCATCGCCGTGCAGTCGCCGCGTTCGAGCCCGTCGGAGAGGACGAGGACGAGAGAGCCGCGGGACATGGTCACGAAGCGCGCGCTGCCGAGAAACGTCCGCAGGCTCTCGCCGATCCGGGTGCCGCCCTCGGCGTCCAGCACCAGCGGGGTCAGGGCGGCGAGGGCGGCGTCGGTCTCGGGGGTACGCAACGCGGACGTGACCCGGGTGAGCCGGGTGCCGAAGGTGAAGACCTCGGCCCGGTCGCAGGCGGCGACCACGGCGTGGGCGAAGCGCAGGTAGTCGGCGCTGTACTGCTTCATCGAGCCGGACACGTCGACGAGCACCAGCACGCGGCGCTCCCGGGGCGGGCGGTGCCGCCAGTGCAGCCGCACGATCTCGCCCTGCGTACGACGGGAGTCGTGGAACGTGGCGCGCAGGTCCACGCGTTGCCGGCGGCCACCGGGCCGGTTACGCCGCGACCGGATCGTGGGCACCGCCCGGGGCAGCTCGCGACAGATCTGCCGCAGGACCTCGCGGGCGCCGGGTACGGTGGCGGCGAACCGGACCGGGGACTCGGGACTGAACCGGCCGGCGGCGAGACCGGACCGGCCGCCGTCCTCGAGAACGGCGTCGCCGGCTTCGCGGTCACCCGGGACACCCGTCGGTTCGTTGTCGTCCTCCGGTGGTCGCTCGGGCGGATCGACGAGCACGAGGGCATCGGCGGCCGTGCCGAAGAACTGCTGGAACACCTCGTCGTAGACGGGTCGGTCGGCTTCGGCGGTGGTGAGGGTGGCGGCGCCGATCCAGTACAGCTGCCCGGTGGTTGCGGGCGGCATCAGCTGCACGGCAGCGAAGAAGTCGACCCGCTTGGTGGCCGGAACGCCGATCCCCCGGGCGTGCAGCTGCCGCAGGAAGGCGTGGAGGTGGTCCTCGACGCGCGACACCAGCCGCCGGTCCTCCTCAGGCGGGGTCATCGCCGAAGACCTCGGTGGCGTGGGCCAGAACCAGGGCGACGTCCTCTTCATTCTTCAGAACCAGGCCGAGCGAGGCCCGCAGAGCGTCGTTCTCGCCCGCTCCGTCGTCCATCAGCGTCCGCGAGCCCTGCGCCCACGCGATGGCCTCGGCGATGCCCGGTCGCTTCAACGGGCCCAGCGACCGGATGACGTTGACCGAGCGCACCAGCCGGGCGGCACTGCGCGCGCCGAGCCCGGGCGCCTGCGCCTCGATGATCGTGCGCTCGCGTTCCGGGTCGGGGAACGGGATCCAGTGGTAGAGGCAGCGCCGTTTGAGGGCGTCGTGCAGCTCCCGGGTGCGGTTGGAGGTGAGCACCACCAGCGGCGGCACGGCGGCCGTGATCGTGCCGAGCTCCGGGATCGAGATCTGGAAACCGTCGAGGAACTCGAGCAGGAACGCCTCGAACTCGCTGTCGGCGCGGTCGATCTCGTCGAGCAGCAGCACGGCGCCGGCCCGGCTGCGCAACGCGCGCAGCAGGGGTCGTTCGAGCAGGAACTCGCTCGCGTAGAGGTCGGCCACCGGGGTGCCCCGCACCTCGGCGGTGCGCAGGCTCAGCAGTTGCTTCGGGTAGTCCCACTCGTACAGGACCTGCGAGACGTCGATGCCTTCGTAGCACTGCAGCCGGATGAGGTCGCGACCGAGGGCGTCGGCCAGCACGTGCGAGATCTGCGTCTTGCCGACGCCGGGCTCCCCCTCGAGCAGCAACGGCCGGCCGAGCGCGATCGCCAGCCGCACGGCCGTCAGGAGGCCTTCATCGGCGAAGTAGCGCCGCTGTTCCAGGTGCCGGTTGAGGGTGTCGCGATCCGGCGCCCTCATGCGCGAAGGGCGTCGAGGCCGCGCAGGATCGACTCCGGGGTGAACGGCATCGTCGTCAACCGCACGCCGCACGCGTCGAAGATGGCGTTGGCGATCGCCGGGATGGGAGCGTTGGCCGTCATCTCGCCGATGCCTTTGGCGCCGAACGGCCCGTTCGAGGCCGGGCGCTCGAGGATCACGCTCGACTGCACGGGGATCTCGGCCGGGCCGGGCATCAGGTATTCACAGAAGTCCACCGGCCCGTGGTCGCGCGAGGCCGGGTAATACGGCTCGGTCGACTCGAACACGGCGTGCGAGACGCCCATCCAGCCACCGCCCTCCACCTGCTGGGCGGCCATCGCGGGGTTGAGGGCCCGGCCCACCTCGTACGCGTTGTGCAGGCTCAGGACGGTGGCCACGCCGGTCTCGTCGTCCACCTCGACCTCGGCCACGGTGCACGCGTGGGCCTGGCACGAGTCCGGGTCCATCTCACCGGTCTCGGGGACCGGATAGTTGCGCTCCTTGAGATAGATGCCCCGCCCCGAGATCGTCCGGCCCTGCTTGAAGTGGGCGGCCAGCGTGACGTCCTGGATGTGGATCTTCGTCTCCGGGCTGCCCTTGAGCCGGACGAAGCCCGTGCCGTCGGTCTCCAGGTCGTCCGCGTCCGCCTCCAGCTCCTCCGCCGCCACCGCGAGCATCACGTCCCGCGCCTCGCGGGCGGCCATGATGACCGCGTTGCCGATGCGGTGCGTGCCCCGGCTGGCGAAGGTGCCCATGCAGTGCGGGCCGGTGTCGGTGTCGGCGGTGTCGACGATGACGTTGGCCATCGGCATGCCCAGCGTCTCGGCCGCGCACTGGGCGACGACGGTCTTGAGCCCCTGACCGAGGTCGACCGACGACAGGCTGATCACGAAGCCGCCCATGGTCGTCGCGTGGATGAGCGCCTGGGACGGGTCGCCGCCCAGGTTCATGCCGGTGGGGTAGTTGACCGACGCGTACCCGCGGCCGCGCAACAGCGTCATGCCTTTTCTCCTCTCGGCGTGGTCGAGGTCAGGGCCAGGTATTCGTCGGGCAGCTCGTGGCCGACCAGGGCGGCCGCGCGCTGGATGACCTCGATCAGGGCGGTGCCCTCGGCGACCTTGCGGTGGGCCTTGAGGTCGCCGTCGCGGTAGGCGTTGCGCAGCCGGAACTGCAGCGGGTCGAGGTCGAGGGCCCGGGCGATCCGGTCCATCTGGGACTCCAGGGCGAAGTCGGCGATGGTGACGCCGAAGCCGCGCATCGCGCTCGACGGCGTGCGGTTGGTGTAGACGCAATGGCAGTCGGCGTAGACGTTCGGAATCGTGTACGGGCCGGGCAGATGGGCACACGCCTTGGTCGTGCCGTAGGGCGAGTGCCGCGAATAGGCGCCGGCGTCGACGTAGAGCATGACCTTGCGGGCGAGGATGCGCCCGTCGTTCGTGACGCCGTCCTTGATGTAGATGCGCTCGGCCGCCCGGGGCGAGGAGACCTGCATCTCCTCCTCGCGGGTGTAGACGAACTTGACCGGCCGGTTCGTGAGCGTCGCCGCGATGCAGGCCAGCGGCTCGACCATGACGTCCACCTTGCCGCCGAAGCCGCCGCCGACGGTGCCGCCCTTCACCTGCAGGTCGGTGAACGGCCGGTCGAGGATCAGGGCCGTGTTGTCGAGCGTGAAGAACGCGGCCTGGGTGTTGCTGTGGATGAGGAGGCGGCCGCTGCTCTGCGGTACGACGATGCAGCCGGTCGTCTCGGTCGGCGCGTGCTCGATGGGGGCCGAGCTGTAGCGCCACTCGAAGATGCGGTCGGACTGCGCGAAGCCCCGCTCGACGTCGCCGAACCGGAGCCGGCGCGCGTGGTGCCCCTCGTAGACGAAGTAGTTCGTGCCGGCCTGCTTGATGACGGGCGCGTCCGGGGCCAGCGCCTCCTCGACGTCGAACACCGCCGGCAGCTCGGTGTAGCCGACCCTGACCCGCGCGGCGCCCTCGATCGCGGCCGCCTCCGAGTCGGCCACCACCGCGACGATGGGCTCGCCCTTGTAGAGCACCCGGTCCTCGGCCAGCACCGGCTCGTCGTTGGGCTCGATGCCGATCAGCCGCAGCACGACGTACCAGTTCGACGGCACGTCCCGATGGGTGATGACCCGCAGCACGCCGGGGACCTTCAGCGCCTCCGAACAGTCGACGCTGTCGATCCGCGCGTGATGGTGCGCGGAGCGGTGGATCTTGACGTGCGCGAGGTCCGGGAAGGTCCGGTCCTCGAAGAATTCCGTACGCCCGGTGACGTGCCCCAGCGCGTCCGAGCGCTGCACCGTGGTGCCGATGACGGTGAAGTCGCCGGCCTTGCGCTCGTCCTTGAAGTACTCGGTGTCGATCGGGTTGACGCGCGGCATCAGAGCTTCGCCCCCTCGCCGGCGCGCGACCGCCGGCGCGCGGCGGCGTCGAGGACGGCGCTGACTATCGGCTCGTAGCCGGTGCATCGGCAGACGTTGCCGCTGATCGCCTCGTTGACCTCGTCGCGGGTCGGGTCCGGGTTGCGGTCGAGCAGCGCCTCGGCCGACATGATCATGCCGGGCGTGCAGAAGCCGCACTGGGTGGCGAACCCGTCGAGGAAGGCCTGCTGCACGTCGCTCAGCACCTGACCGTCGGCGAGCCCCTCGATCGTGGCGATCTCGGCGCCGTCGACCGTCACCGCGGGCACCAGGCAGGACACCACGGGCTGCCCGTCCAGCAGCACGGTGCACGAGCCACAGGCGCCCTGAGCGCAGCCCCGCTTGGCGCCGGTCAGGCCGAGTTGCTCGCGCAATGCGAGCAGCAGCGTCGTCCCGGGCCGGGCGATGAACGCCTGACCGGCCCCGTTGACCCGGAGGCTCACGATCTTCACCGGCGACCTCGTTCCGTCAGCGGCCGAGCAGCGCTCGCCGCAGGTGGACAGGAAAGACCCGCGTGCGATACCAGGCCGAGGCGTACGCGTCGTCGGCCGGCGACAGCTCACCCAGGCCGGCCCGTGCGGCGGCCGCCACGGTCTCCTCGGTCAGCGGCCGGCCGAGCAGCGCCTCCTCGACGGCCGCCGCGCGGACGATGTGGTCGCTGACGCCGCCGAGGGCGACGCGGGCCCCGGACACGAGCCCGTCGAGTTCGACGATCGTGGCCGCGACCGTGACCAGCGAGGCGGAGTTCCACCGGCGGCGGGCCGCCTTGACGTACTTGAAGACCCCGGGCGCGGGCAGCTCGAAGGTCACGGCGGTGACGAGAGCCGGCCGTTCCAGGGGCAGCTCGGCCGGGCCGCTCCCGCCGGCCGGCACGGCCCGGGCGTTCAGCGCGACCAGGGCGACGGCGAGGTCCCCGTAGGGCTGCGGGACGAACAGGTTGCCGCCGACGGTGGCCAGGTTGCGCACCGGCACCGAGGCGATCGAGCGGACGACGGGATTGAGGATCTGGAGCCGGGAATCGTGCTCGATCTGCGACAGGGTCGTCGTCGCGCCGATGGTCACTGTGGAGCCGGTGACGGTGATGCCGGACAGTCCGGTGCGGCGCAGGCTGACCAGTTCCGTCGGCGGTGATCCGTAGTCGTTGAGCGCCGGCATCAGGCTGGTGCCGCCGCCGAGGACGGTGGCGCCCGAGACGATCAGACCCACAGCCGCGGGCACGTCCTCGGGGACATGAACCTCAGTCAACATGCGAGATCCTTTTATCGATATCGATAATTCAACGTAACGGGATCTCACTATGCTGGTCAACAGAACGCGGTCGCCGGTTGACGCTCCGCGATCATGGCGACGAGGGAAGGACCAGGGTGACCACGTCGAGGCCGACGCTGAGTGAAGGCATCCGGGACGGCCTGGTCGAGATGATCGTGTCGGGCCGGCTCAAGACCGGCGAGAGGCTGATCGAGACCCGGATCGCGGCCGACTTCGGAACCAGCCAGGCTCCCGTCCGGGAAGCCCTGCGCGAACTCGAAGGGCTCGGCCTGGTCGAGAGCCGCCCCCGACGCGGCCGCCACGTGCTGCCGTTCGTCGAACAGACCCTGCGGGAGGCGTACGTGGTTCGCGCGGCCCTGGAGGAGACGGCGACCCGGCTGGCGATGCTCAACGGGAAGCTGCCCCTGGAGGCGATGGGCGACGATGTCGCCGACATGCGCCGGTGCGGGGCCGCCGGCGACGTCCGCGGTATCGGCCTGGCCAGCACCCGCTTTCACCGCCGGGTGGTGCTGGCCGGCGACAACTTCCTGCTGGAGCGAGCCTGGGAGGGGCTGCAGATCGAGGCCCGCACGGCGATCACCCTGATGGTGACCGAACCCGACCTCGGACATGTGGCCGACGAGCACGCCGAGCTTCTGAGCGTCCTCGAATCCGGCGACGTGGAGGCCGCTTGCCTGCACACACGCTCGCATCAGTGGGCCTACGCGGACCTCCCGCACGACATGCACGGCACGGCCCGAGCGGTACGCTTCCCCAGCAGCGCCACGTAGGACACCGATGGTGGTCGTCAGGCGGCCCGGATGGTGATGTCTCCGCCGCTGGTCTTGACGGTCACCTTGTGGACCGAGGTGTCGTCGGTGTCGACCGAGACGTCGCGCGGGCCGCCGCCGCTGTCGGCCTCGACCGCGTACGGCCCGCCGGGCAGCGTGATCCGGGCGCCGCCGCCGGCGGTGTCGACGGTGACCGATTCCGGCTCCGCGCTCAGGCCGGCCTCGACCGCGCCGCCGCCGGACTTGACGGTCAGGCTGGCCGACAGCTTGCCGACGACCACCTTGCCGCCGCCCGAATCGATGTCGACCGGGGCGCCCACGCCGGTGACCTCGACCGTGCCGCCGCCGCTGGACAGCTTCGCGGTGAGCGTCCCCGGGATCCGTATCTCGTAGTCGACGTTGCAGATGCCGTCGACGTCGCAGCGGTCGGACTGCAGCAGGAGCTTGCCGTCGCGGACGCTGTGCCGGCTGACCGGCTTCTTGTCGCCGTACTGCATCGTCTCGGTGACCTTGATGGGTCCGCTGCCGGTGACGATCCTGATGTCGCCGCCGTGCCCGTCGACCCGCAGCGCCGTGACCGTCTCGGCGACCTCGTACGACGACGATGCGCTTGACCTGCCGCCACCCGTGCCGCACCCGGCCAGCGCGGCCGCGACGATCACGGCCAGGCCCGCCCCGCGTACCCGGCTCCTCGAACCCTCCACCTTCAGCATCACTTGCGGACCCCTCCCCCGTGACAGCGGCGCGAGCGCCTATTCCGTGTCCCGCAACAGCTTCTCCATCGCCCGCACCCGGCGCTGCAGGCCGGCGACCTCCGACTCCAGGCTCGTGACCTGGGCGCTCGTGGCGGCCTGGCGGGCGACCGATTCCTCGGCCAACCCGCGGAACTCCTTCTCCTTGCTGGTGGCCGCCCTCGCCTGCCAGACGTAGCGCGCCGTCCAGACCAGCAACACCCCGAACAGCAGCAGGACCGCCGCGTAGCCGAGATCCAGGAATGCGTAGTCGTTCACTGCCGGCTCCATCTCCGTGTCACCCCTGCCCCTGCGCGTCGTCGCGGAGACGCGCCTCCTCGTACGTCAAGGTCGCCGCGGCCGCGGCAAGCGCCTGCGGCGTCAACTCGATGGCGAACTGACGAATCGTGTAGTACTTCATGGCCTTGCCGTCGGGCGACAGCTCGAGAGTCGCCTCCACCAGCCCCGCCGCCTCCAGTTTGCGGAGGTGCACCTGCAGCAGCGCACGGCTGATCTGCAGCCGACGGGCCAGCCGGCTCACGTACTCGCGGCCGTCCAGCAGGGCCGCGACGATCCGGATCCGGTGCGGGTTGCTGAGCGTGGACAGCACTTGAACCAGCTCGTCGCCGGTCCGTTCGGACGACGTCATCAGCCTCCCCGCCTTGGCACCTGCTACAAGATCTTTGCAGGTAGCAGGACAGGCTGTCAACGCCGGCCCCGCTGATGGGGGCAGACCGGGAGAGCAGCCGATGACGCGGCTGTGCCGGAGCTACAACGGGACGGTCATCGCACCGGCAGGGTCACCCGCCGGCCCAGGCCGACCTCGGCCGCCGCGGTGTCGGTCACCATCGCGTACGCCCCCGCCGGCACGCCCTTGCGCACCGCCACCCGGGAAGCCGCCTTCAGCAGTGCCCGCTCGCTCGCCCCGGCGATGAAGAAGACGTAGTCGTCGCCGACCTGCTCGCCGTCCTCGTACTCCTCGAGGCCGAACTCCTCCTCCAGGTCGATCAGGAAGTCACCGACATCATCGACCCATTCGTCCTCCCCGGTCGCCGGGAAGTGGATCTCCACCATCACAGCCATGTCGTTGATGATTCAGCACCGGCCGGCGCCGATGACACGAGGGCCAGTTCCCCGCCGCGGGTGTTTGAGGGGCCACCGGCAAGGTACTGGTGCTGTGTCGGCAAGCCGGAACCCCGTACACCGTTAGGTTGAGATCATGGAATATCGCACGCTCGGGCGCAGCGGATGCGCCGTCTCCTCGCTCTGTCTGGGCACGATGACCTTCGGCGACGAGTCCGACGAGAAGGTGTCGCACGCCCAGCTCGACCGGTTCCTCGAGGCCGGCGGCACGTTCGTGGACACCGCGGACGTGTACTCGGCGGGCGAGTCGGAACGGATCATCGGCCGCTGGCTGGCCGCACGGCCGGCCGACGTCACCGAGGCGGTCGTGCTCGCCACCAAGGGCCGGTTCCCGATGGCGGCCGACCCCAACGGCGCCGGGCTGTCGGCCCGCCACCTCACCCGCGCGCTCGACGCGTCGCTGACCCGGCTCGGCGTCGAGGCGGTCGACCTCTACCAGGCCCACGCGTGGGACGAGTTCACCCCGCTCGAAGAGACCCTGCGTACCCTGGACGGGTTCGTCCGGGCCGGCAAGATCCGCTACTACGGGTTCTCGAACTTCACCGGCTGGCAGCTCACCAAGACGGTGTCGCTGGCCCGCGAGCTCGGGCTGACCGGCCCGGTCAGCCTCCAGCCCCAGTACAACCTGCTGGTCCGCGAGATCGAGTACGAGATCGTCCCGGCCTCGCTCGACGCCGGCCTCGGCCTGCTGCCGTGGAGCCCGCTCGGCGGCGGCTGGCTGACCGGCAAGTACCAGCGCGACCAGCGGCCCACCGGCGACACCCGCCTCGGCGACAACCCGGAGCGGGGCATGGAGGCCTACGACCGGCGCAACAGCGCGCGCACCTGGGACGTGATCGAGGCCGTGCAGCGCATCGCCGAGGCCCGCGGCGTGTCGATGGCCGAGGTGGCGCTGGCCTGGGTGACCGACCGCCCCGGCGTGACCTCGACGATCCTGGGCGCCCGCACGCTCGACCAGCTGGACGCCAACCTCAAGGCGGCCGGCCTGCACCTCACCGCCGACGAGACCGACGCCCTCGATCAGGCCAGCGACCCCCGGCCGAACGACTACCCGTACGGCCCGCTCGGCATCAAGCAGCGGAGCCGCACCATCTGAGGGCCGTCTCCCGGCATCGTGCCACTGCGTTCATCATCCCGGCACTCTCCGTGGCCACCGGGAGACGGTGGGCCCATGAAGAAACTAGCCTGTGTCATCACTGCCGCGGCGGCCATGGGCGTGGTCGCAGCCACGCCCGCCGCCGCCCACTCCACCGCCACTCACACCACCGCCGGCGCGCAACGCTGCACGCCGGCCCGGCCCGCAGCGGACTTCTATGCCGGCGGGCGCATCGCCTCCGCTCCGATCAACGACCGCAACGCGAAGTGCACCACCATCTCGGTCTCGGGCATCCGGGACGTGGGCCGGCCGTGGGACAGGTGCCAGACGTTCCTGGTGGCCCTGCTCTCCACCGACGGGCGCGATCCCACCTACACCGAACCGGTGCGGGCATGCTCGCCCACACCCCGGACGCGGACGGTCCTCGCCACCGGGGTGCCGGCCGGAACCCAGTTCCGCGTGCTCTACCAGGTCGACTACATCGAGCCGGCGCCGCAGTCGGTCCGCTACACGGTCTGGCGGTGACTTCCTGCCGGCGCCGCGCCCTCGCGGCGCCGGTGTCCTCGCGCCGGGCACGGTCAGGATTGGACGACCGGCCGGCGGGAACCTTGCTGACATGATCCCCTTCCGGGCAGCCGCCGGCACCACTCACCGGGCCCACCGCCTCGTACGCGTCGATCGGTCCCTACCCCGCACGGTGGAACACCCGGTGCGCACAGTGGTGGTCGGGGGTGGCATCGCCGGAATGACCGCCGCGCTGCTGCTTGCCGAGCGCGGCGTGACGGTGACTCTGCTGGAACGCGACGAGCGGCTGGGCGGCCGGCTCTCCGCCTGGCCCCGCAAGCTGGCCGACGGATCCGTCCAGATGGTCGGCCACGGATTCCACGCCTTCTTCCGGCAGTACTACAACTGGCGGAACATCCTTCGCCGTGTCGACCCGTCGTTGTCGTTCCTGCGCCCGGCCGAGCGCTATCCCGTGATCTCGCGGGACTGGCCGGAGGAGGACTTCGGCGGTCTGCCGGGCGGACCGCCGTGGAGCCTGTTCGCCCTGATGGCCCGCTCCCCCAGCCTGCGGACGCGCGAGATGCGCGACGTCGACGGCCCCACCTCGCTGGCGCTGCTGCGGTATTCGCGGGCCGAGACGTACCGCGAGTTCGATGCGATGTCGGCTGCGGAGTTCCTGGATCGCCTGGCCATGCCGGACCGGGCCCGCACGTTGCTGTTCGACGTGTTCGCCCACTCGTTCTTCAACCGCGCGGCCGACATGTCAGCGGCCGAGATGATCATGCAGTTCCACTTCTATTTCCTGCGCAACCCCGAGGGCCTGGACTTCGACGCGCCCGACGACGACTACCAGACCGCCATCTGGGGGCCGTTGAGCGAGCGGCTGCTGGCGCTCGGAGCGGACATCCGCACCGGCGCCGGCGTGGACAGCATCGAACCCGGGTGGACCGTCACTCTCACCGGCGGCGCCCGGATCCCGGCCGACCAGGTCATCCTGGCCACCGACCCGGCGTCCGCGCGGAGCATCGCCGCCGCCTCCCCCGGCCTGCCCCTGCGCCTCACGACCGCGATGAAGACGGTCGAGACCACGGCCCCGTACGCGGTGAGCCGATTCTGGACCGACCGTGACGTCGCCGGCGACCGCGCCGTCTTCAACGGTGTCGCCCGTGAGCCGCTGCTGGACTCGGTGAGCCTGTTCCACCGCGTCGAACGCGGCTCGGCGCGATGGGCCCGGCGCACCGGTGGCGCCGTCGTGGAACTGCACGCCTATGCCGCCGACACGGATGTCGAAGCGGACGCGGCAGCCCGCGACATGTGGTCGGAGCTCGCCGGGATCTGGCCGGAGGCGGGCGGGCTGCGGGCGGTCGACGTCGACAGCCGGATCGGCTACGACGCCCCGGCCTTCGACGTGGGCAGCGACGCCACCCGGCCCGGCGTGACCACCGACGCCGACGGGCTGTTCGTGGCCGGCGACTGGGTCCGCATGCCGTTCCCGTGCGCGCTGATGGAGCGTTCGGCCGCCTCGGCGGCCATGGCCGCCAACGCGATCCTGCGCCGGCACGGGGTGCGTCCGGTGCAGGTGTTCTCGGTCCCACCCCGCGGCCTGCTGGCCCCGCGCCGACGGTGACACTGTCGGCCGGCGGGGACCGCACGCCCCGCGGTGACGTCGCTACCTGCGAAGCCGGCTGCCAATCGGGTCGGCTGCGGCCCGCACGCCGGCGGTGGCGCCGACTACCGGCGGGCCCAGCCGTCAGCCGGGCGGGACGCGGCGCGTCCAGAGACGCCGTCTGCCGGCGGGTTCAACCGTTGGCCGGGCGGGACGCGCCGCTTGCAGAGACGCCGTCTGCCCGGCGGGTTCAACCGTTGGCCGGGCAGGGTGGGGCGACGAAACCGCGGTGCGTGCCCCGCGTCCACCGGCAGCCGAAGGCCGGATCGGCAACGGCCCGGCGGTTGAGCACCGCGTCGCCGGCGGCTCGATGGCCCGTACGGAGCCAGGTTGTCAGGTCGTCGAAGGCCTGCGTCAACTCGGCCGGGGTGAAGTCGCAATGGCCGACGCCGCGGATCGCCCGGGACACGAACAGGGCGGATCGGCCGTTGCGGGCCGCTCGGGCCGCGTACTCCTGCTCCATCGAGAACGGCACGAACAGGTCGCCGATGTCGTGCAGGGACAGGACCGGGATCGACGGCCGGCCGTCCACGCGGGGAATGCCGGACAGGCCAGGATCGGCGGGGACGGCCCGCTTCACCCGCAGCACGTCCCGGTTGAGGCGCCATTCCGCAGCGGTCGGCCACAGCCGGTCGGTGCTGCGGTAGACCGTGTGCCGGTTGCCGGCGACGTTGCCCTCGGCGATGCCCGCGGTGCCGCCCTGCAGACCGGGGTAGAGGCCGAACAGGAACGGCAGGTCGGCCAGCGGAGGCAGGGAGGGTGCGGAGTTCCAGTACGCGAACGCGCTGTCGAAGCCCGGCCGGTCGCCGCCGCTGCGCCGTTCCACGACGGCCGACCACGTGCGCCCGGCCGGCGTGGAGCCGGACGGCAGGCCGAGCGCGGGTACGATCCGGCCGACCTGCTCCCGCCACCGCTGCTGGTAGTCCGCCGCTGGTTCCCGCGGGAACTCGATCCTCACACCGGTCAGGGCGGCTGCCGTGACGTTCGCGTCGAGGAAGTAGTCGTACAGGGCGGTGTCGCCCAGCACCCCGCAATAGGGCATCGCCCCCGCGAAGGCCCGGGGGTGTTCCTTGATCGCCACCGCGGTGACGTGCCCGCCCATCGACGCCCCGGACATGATCACCGACCGGGCGCGGACGCCGGTGACCCGCCGGAACACGTCGATCAGGGCCACCGAGTCGCGGACGCCCTGCCCGACGTCGTATCCGTTGGTGGCGTAGCTGGAGGCCGCCCACGCATAGCCCCGCGCCACGTAGTGCTGCCGCAGGGCCGGATCGTCGACGTAGACGGTCGTGCCGGTGCCGCGATACCCGTGGGCGTAGACGACGAGTCCGCCGTTCCACGCGCCGGGAACCTCGATGCGATACGCCGCACCGCCGGCGATTCCGGTGTGGACCTTGGCGCCCGGTAGCGCGGTGAACGGTGTGCCGTCGAGCGCGCAGTCCGGGTCGGCGACCAGGTAGCCGGGCTGGGTCGTGCTGGGCGTGGGCGCGGTGCAGACCGGCGCGGCGGCCGGTGCGGCGGCCGGTGCGGCGACAGCCGGCGTGGACGCGACGGCGAGCGCGACGATCAGCCCGAGCCCGGCGGCGGCACGACTCCAGATCATGGTGTTACCTCCCGGTAACATTTCATGCCTGGCATCGACCGGCGTCAAGACTTCGAGCCGCACGATCGCTCATTCGGGCCGACAAGCACCACGCCGGCCGCATCCTCGGCGGCCGGCCGGCGACCAGACCGGGGCCGGGCCGCAGCCGGACTGCGACCAGGCGACAGCCAGCCGGCAGCGGAGTGGCGGTCAAGCGGCTGACCGGCAAGGACACGGACGAGCCGGCAAGGGACGACGGTCGGCTCGGCAGATTGCGCGGATGCGGCACGACGGAGCGGCCTCGCCGACCGAGCCCACCGGCGGCACGACGGGCTGAGCGCGCCGCACCGGCTCCAATCATCAGTCATGTGAGCGATAACAGCGACGCTGGATGATCTTACGGTTGATTGCTCGCGATGCTGTTGTCCGCCTGCAACAGCCACTCTCTCAGAACGCACAAAATCCGGATCGGCGAAAGCTGTTATGCCGGACGGCTCCAATGAGTCACGTTCACATCGCCTTGAGGACGGAGAAACATCCTGGCAATATGCGACGAATTGGGAGCGCTCCCAGCCGCGATTCCCCACAGGAAGGCACATCCCCTGATGAAGCCCCGATCCGCATCCGCACGACGACGCTCGTGGCTGCTCTCGGCAGCGACCGCGGGTGTCGTCGCCGCCGCCGGCCTCGCCGTGGTCGGTCCGGCCGAGGCCGCGAGCACCCTGGGCGCATCGGCCGCCCAGTCCGGCCGCTACTTCGGCGCCGCGATCGCCGCCGG
>NZ_JAHWFK010000050.1 GCF_019710575.1 Paractinoplanes polyasparticus
CGTCGCCCGCGAGATCTACCAACTCATCACCTCAGAGCACCCAAAACCCGCCACTTGAAATCCATAGGAGCATCCCAGGGACGTGGCCGAAGCTACTCGACAATCGGCGGACAAATCGTCTTGTCCACAGGTCGCCTTTCGTCCACAGGGCGGGTTGCTGATGCGGCCGCGCCTGAGTCTGGGTGTCGCGGTCTCGGTCTTTCTGATCGGCGCCACCGACGCTGTCGCGGATGGGGCCTTCATCGCGGCGGCCTCGGCGAGTCTGGCCCCGGCTGCTGTGATCGCTTCGCTCTATCCGGCGGTCACGCTGCTGCTCAACCGCTCACTGCTGCGGGAGCGGCTGCACACCGTGCACCTCTACGGCGTCCTGGCCGCGCTCTTCGCCGTCGCCTGCCTGGCCCGCTGAGCTGCCCGCCCACCTGGGCCGCCGAGCTGCCGGATGCGGCCCCACGGCTTGTAGACGGACAGGACGGTGGCCACGCTGAGCAGCGTCAGCGAGACCACGGGCGGCATGACCAGGCTGCTCACGTCGAAGGTCACGGCCTCGCCGGCCGACAAGCTTCTCCCGTACGCCGCGACCTCCGGCATGCTGGGCCGGAGCAGCAGCAGGATCAGGGTGCAGAGCGCCACATTCAGCACCAGCTTGACGGCGACCCACCAGTAGCGGACCAGCCCCCACTTCGTGCCCAGCCCCAGCACCAGGCCGGTGACCAGGCAGACCAGCCCGGAGACGAGCATCGGCCACACCAGGAACGAGCCCAGTGCCTGATAGGCCAGGCCTCGCCGCGCGCTGTCGTCGCTGAGGGCGCCCACGCCGACCAGCACCGCCACCATCACGTCGACGCCGATCCACGCGCTCGCCGACACGATGTGCAGCACGAGCCAGAACTTGCGGTAAACGGGCACCATGCGCCCAGGGTGCTCGCCGGCGGCGGCGTGCGCGTCGGGGCAGGGACGTACGCCCACTGACGTACGCATACCGGCCGCCCGCATGGCACGGTAACCCCATGCGCGCACGCGACCTGGCCCTCCCTGTCGCTCTGGCGGCGGTCGGCCTGGCCACGCTGCCCGTGCTCGACGACCTGTCGGCCACCGACCGCCCGGTCAACGCCGTCGCTTTCGCGCTGGTGGTCGCCACCGCGGCGCTGACCGCGGTGCGTCACCGCTGGCCCGGGCCCGCCCTGCTCGCGGCGGCCGCGACCACCTCGGCGTACCTGATAACCGGTTTCCCGTACGGGCCGATCCTGCTGGCCTTCGCCGTCTGTGTCTACGGTGTCGCCCGCGCCCGGCCGGTCCGGCAGGCCGCCGCCTGGTCCGTGCCCGCACTGTTCGTGCTGTTGCTGCACCTGTTCGAAGATCCGCTGTCGGGTCTCGCTCCGGGCACCGCGTGGGTGGTGGTCCCGTTCACGATCGGCGTCGCCCGCCGCCAGGTCGTCGACGCGCAGGCCCGCGAGCGTGCCGAGGCCGAACGTCACATCGCCGACGCCGAACGGCTGCGTGTCGCCCACGAGGTGCATGACGTGGTCGGCCACGGGCTGGCCGCGATCCAGATGCAGGCCGACATCGCGCTGCACCTGCGTGACACCCGCCCCGAGATGGCCGTCGAGGCGCTGACCGCGATCAGCGCCGCCAGCTCGGAGGCGCTCGAGGAACTGCGCGCAACCCTGGCCGGGCTGGCCGAGACCCCGGGCCCGGCCCAGGCCGAGGAGTTGTGCGCCCGCGTCCGACGGGCCGGCGTCGACGTGGACCTGGTCGTCGACGGCGCGCCGGCCCCGCTGCCGCCGGCCGCTTACCGGGTGCTGCGCGAAGCGCTCACCAACGTGGTCAAGCACGCCGCCGACCCCCGCGTCCGGGTGACCATCGAGCACCGGCCGGAGAGCGTCGACCTGCGCATCTCCAATCCCGTACGGGCCACCGGCCACGCCGACGGCTTCGGCCTCACCGGCATGCGCCGCCGCGTCGAGCAGGCCGGCGGCTCCCTGACCACCGATGCGCGGGCCGGCACCTTCGCCGTCCACGCCGTCATCCCCCGGAGCCCTCGATGATCACCGTCCTGCCGGCCGACGACCAGCAACTCGTACGCCTGGGCCTGCGCGCCCTGTTCGAGTCCTCCGACGGTTTCGCGGTGGTCGCCGAGGCCGCCGACGGCCTGGCCGCGGTGGCCGAGGCCCGGCGCACCCGCCCCGACGTCGTCCTCATGGACATCCGCATGCCCGGCATCGACGGCCTCGAGGCCACCCGTCGCATAGTCGCCGACCCCGCCCTCGCCACCACCCGCGTCCTGGTGCTGACCACTTTCGAACACGACGAGTACGTCTTCACGGCCCTGCGGTCCGGCGCGAGCGGCTTCCTGCTGAAGAACACGAGCCCGCCCGCCCTGCTCGACGCCGTCCGCACCATCGCCGACGGCGGCGCCCTCCTGGCCCCCTCGGTGACCCGCACGTTGATCCGCGAGTTCACGGCCGCGGCGCCCCGCCCGCTCACCCCGCACCCCGACCTGACCCGCCTGACCGACCGCGAACGCGAGATCGTCGCGCTGGTCGCCCGGGGCCTGAACAACCACGAGATCGCCGCCCACCTGACCGTCAGCCCCGCCACCGCCCGCACCCATGTGAGCCGGGCCATGACCAAGCTCGGCGCCCGCGACCGTGCCCAACTGGTCGTCTTCGCCTATCAGTCCGGCCTCGCCTGAGGCGACCGCGGCGGACGCGCTTGTTGATCCTGGGAAGAACACTCGAATTTCCCCGAAGAGACAAATTCCGCAAGCTGGACGCTCGCGTTTCCGAGGCGTCACACGGAAGGGCGCTCGAGGTCGCGGGATCGGCGCTGAAAGGACGGAATTTCAGGCGACCTGCGCGATTATACGGGATTTCTCCGGCGACCGGAACTCCGAAATGTCGGCACGCACTCCGGTCAATGCCGTTGCCGAGATTCCCCGTACTCCACGCGTCCCGGTATTGCTGAATCCGGCAAGTCGATAGGTAGCATGGTGCTGCCAGTAGTTGCCGATCTTGAGCCGACGAGAAGAGGCCGCCACCACGCCGATCCGTTTCGCCAAGCCCTGAGGAGCTGATCGCATGGATCCCCGCCCCACCTTGCGGAACCGGCTCAGAGGAGCACGGACGGACTCCGGCGCGAGCCCGCAGCAACTGGCCGCGGCCCTGGGATGGTCGCTCGTCGATTTCCTCGCGGTCGAAGCGGTCGCCGGCGGCATCGACGACGGCCGGCTGTCAGCCTTGCTCGACCACTACGGCCTGGCCGACCAGCGGATCCCGGCGTCCGGCCTCGGGGAGGACGTGCTGAGCCGGGAAGTCCGGTTGCTCGCCACCTACGAGCAGGAAGCTTCCAGCATCCGCACCTTCGAGCCGTACGTGATCCCGGGGCTGCTGCAGACCAGGGAGTACGCCGAGGCAGCGCTCAGTTTCTTCGCCACCGCCGGGACTCTCGAGCCCTTGGTGCAGGCCCGCCTGGCCCGGCAGGTGCTTCTCGCTCGCGACGACGGTCCGGCGATGCGCTTCGTGATCGACGAGTCCGCGCTGCACTGCTGGGAGGGGGCCGCCGGTGACGGGCCGCGGATCATGCGGGCCCAGATGGACCGCCTGCGGCAGCTCGCGGCGCACCCGGGCCTGGACATCCGGGTGGTGCCCTATCGAGCCGGTCTCCACGAGGGAATCAAAGGCCCGTTCGTCATTCTCGAGCAGCCGGACCTGCTTTATCTGGAGGACGCGAAAGGTGACGTCGTGCGGGCCGGGCCGGAAGAGGTCCGCGCTCATCGTGAACGCTTCGACGTCTTGTCCGGCCTGGCCGTTCCGCTTCTGACAGCGTGGGCCTGAGCTCAGGCGAACAATGACAGAATCACCAGCAAAAGGGCGATGACAGCGAGCACGACCGCCAGCCCCATGGCGGCCGCCGATTTGAGCACCTCCGCCACCGGCCGCAGCGACCGTGCGATCAGCCGGAGCGCGAGCATGATGAGGATGGCCGCGCCGACGACCATAACTATTGAGGCGTCGTGTTCGGGCGGCGGCTGTTGTGCGGACAGCACGAGTACTAGACTTTTCACCGGCTCGTCCTTTCGATCCGTGTGACCGGCTTGGCGGGACAGTTGGACAAGTGAGCACCTCCGGTGGCAGCCGGGGGTGCTCGTTCCGTTCGGGCCTCTGGGCCTACGTTCAGTTTGCGTGGCAACACGCCGAGTTGGCAATTGCCAAAACTCAGGTTGACACACTATGTTTTTCCGGCGGCGCCGTTGCCATCTGACGCCTTGACAATGATCACGGCGCAGTGGTAGGAGTTGACGGGTGACTAGGCGGAGCAGCCCAACGGTGCGCAACCGTGAACTCGGTGCGCTCCTCCGGCGGTACCGCGAGGCCAAAAACCTCACCGCTGCTCAGGTCGCGAAAGACGTGGGCCTGTCCCCCGCCGCGATCAGCCGGCTCGAAACCGCCTCCCGGGCGTCACCGCGCTCCGGGGCGCCGAATGTCCGCGCGCTCTGCAGCTACTACGGGCTCGACGATCGCACCACCGAGCGGCTCGTCCAGCTGGCCAGGGAAGGCTCCCAGCCGGGCTGGTGGCAGCGCTACGACCTCGAGTCACCGACGGCGACCTACCTGGACCTGGAGACCGCCGCCGTTTCCATCGACAACTTCGAGGCGTCGGTCGCACCCGGCCTTCTGCAGACGCACGACTACGCCCGAGAGGTGATCGCCCCGCTCCGGCTGCATTTCTCGGCCGATCAACTGGCCGAGACGGTGGAGTCCAGGATCCAGCGTCAGCGGATCCTGACCGGCGACAGCCCTCTGCAGTTCCGCGCGGTGATCGACGAGACAATTGTGCACCGGGTCGTGGGCAGTGCTGCCGTGCTGCGGGAACAGCTGATTCATATAAGACAGCTCGCGACCGATCTACCGCATGTCTCCGTTCAGATCCTGCCGTTCTCCGCCGGCGTGAACCCGGGGCTGGACGGCCCGTTCTCGGTTCTCGAATTCGCCGAGGACCTGCTGCCGCCCGTGATCTACACGGAGGGCCAGCTGGGCCAAATTTTCGAGGACGAACCGGAAGAAGTCGAACGTATCCGGCGGGCTTTCGGTACGCTGACCGACCTCGCCCTCGATGCCAGACGCTCACTGAAATTGATCGACGAACGTATCCGCGACCTATCCTAGAAATCAGGGAAACGACATCATGAGCCTGATGAACATCGACCGTGAAGCGCTTGCCTGGCGCATTGCCGAGCGCAGCGCCGGTGGTAATTGTGTGGAGATCGCCCGAACGCGGGACCTCATTGCGGTGCGTAACTCGAAGCGTCCGGAAGGCGAGATGGTTCTTTATACCCAACCGGAATTCGCGGCGTTCCTGGACGGGGCCAAGAAGGGCGAATTCGACGACCTCCTGGACTGACCGGAGGCCATGAGCACCACACGTCGATCAGTCGGTGAGGGGACGGGCGGCAACCGCGAAAGGTTGCCGCCCGTCCGTCGTCTCAGAGGGCGGCGACAGCCTCGGAGAGGCGGGCCCGGGCCCACTGCTGCTGCGGGGAGCCGGCCCGGCCCCGGTAGGCCGACTCGATGACCATCGTGGCGGTCAGATAGAGGTTGTAGAGGCGGCGCCGGGCGCGTTCGTTCGCTGTGAAAGCGGCCTTGCCGTAGCCCCGGACGAAGGCGGTGGGATTGCCGAAGGACGGTTGCTCGGTGGCGACGAACCCGGCCTCGATGAGCGGGTCGCCGTAGAACGCCCGCTCGTGGTCGATGACGCAGACGATCCGGCCGTCGCGCACCAGGACGTTGCTCGACCACAGGTCCCAGGCCACGAAACGCGGACCTGTGACCTCGTCGAGGCAGTCGGCGTGGGCAGCGACGAGCGCGCGCAGACCGGCGTAGTCGAGTTCGACCGCGCGCCGCTCGCCGTCGTGCAGGACATCGGAGACCATGCCGAGGAAGCACTGCCGCCAGGTGGCGACGCCGGGACCGTCGAGCGGGCCGAAGGCCGGGCCGGTCAGGGCGTTCAGGGAGCGGGTCGCCGCGCCCACGGCCACGTCCAGCTTGTCCTGCTCGCAGGCTGACAACGACGAGCGGATCACTCCGTAGTTGTCGGCGTCGACGTAGGGCATGACGAACCAGTCGGCGTCGACCAGCTCGCGGGAGCTGTCCGCGAAGTCGACCGTGGGCACCGGCACATCCGTTCCGGCCAGGAGGGCGAGCGCCGCCAGCTCAGTGGCCATCGCCCGGCGTTCGTACGTCATCACCTCGACCCCGGCGGGCGGCGCGACCTTGAGGACGGCCTGGTAGCCGTCGCGCAGGCGCAGGCGGTAGGCGACGTTGAACCAGCCGTGGCCCAGTTCGTGCACCCAGTCGGCCGTACCGGAAGGAACCTGATCTTTGCCGTAGGCGCGCGCCACCATCGCTCGCAGCGTGTCGAGCGACTGCCGGTTCTTGGTGATGCTCTCCATCGTGGCTCAGGATCCTACGTAGTCCGCCAGGTGTTCGCCGGTGAGGGTGGAGCGGGCCGCGACCAGGTCGGCCGGGGTGCCCTCGAAGACGATCCTGCCGCCGTCGTGGCCGGCGCCGGGGCCCAGGTCGATGATCCAGTCGGCGTGGGCCATGACCGCCTGGTGGTGCTCGATGACGATCACCGACTTGCCCGATTCGACCAGGCGGTCGAGAAGCCCCAGCAGATTCTCCACATCGGCCAGGTGAAGACCGGTGGTCGGCTCGTCGAGGATGTAGACGCCGCCTTTCTCGGCCATGCGGGTGGCCAGCTTGAGCCGCTGCCGCTCGCCGCCCGACAGCGTGGTCAGCGGCTGACCCAGCTTGAGGTAGCCGAGGCCGACGTCGGCCAGCCGCACCAGGATGGCGTGCGCGGCCGGGATCTTCGCGTCGCCGGCGGCGAAGAACTCGACGGCCTCGCTGACCGGCATCTCGAGCACCTCGCTGATGTCCTTGCCGCCGAACTTGTATTCGAGCACCGACGCGTCGAACCGCCTGCCCTCGCACACCTCGCAGGTGGTGGCCATGCTCGCCATGACGCCGAGGTCGGTGTAGATGACGCCGGCGCCGTTGCAGTTGGGGCAGGCGCCCTCGCTGTTGGCGCTGAAGAGCGCCGGCTTGACGCCGTTGACCTTGGCGAAGGCCTTGCGGATCGGTTCCAGCAGGCCCGTGTACGTGGCCGGGCTGCTCCGCCGCGAGCCGCGGATCGCCCCCTGGTCGACGGCCACCACGCCCTCGCGCGGCGCGACCGAGCCGTGGATCAGCGAGCTCTTGCCCGAGCCGGCCACGCCGGTGACGACCGTCAGCACGCCGAGCGGGATGTCCACGTCGACGTCGCGCAGGTTGTGGCTGTTCGCGCCGCGCACCTCGAGCGTGCCCGACGGCTCGCGCACCTTGTCCTTGAGCGAGGCGCGGTATTCCAGGTGGCGGCCGGTGAGCGTGTCGCTGGCCCGCAACCCGTCGAGGCTGCCCTCGTAGACGACCTGGCCGCCCCCGCTGCCGGCGCCCGGGCCCAGGTCGACGATGTGGTCGGCGATCGCGATGGCCTCGGGCTTGTGCTCGACGACCAGCACCGTGTTGCCCTTGTCGCGCAGCTGGACGAGCAGGTTGTTCATCCGCTGGATGTCGTGCGGGTGCAGGCCGATGGTGGGTTCGTCGAAGACGTACGTGACGTCGGTGAGCGCCGAGCCGAGATGCCGGATCATCTTCGTACGCTGGGCCTCGCCGCCCGACAGCGTGCCGGACGGACGGTCGAGCGAGAGGTAGCCGAGCCCGATCTCGACGAACGAGTCGAGGGTCTCGCCCAGCGCCGTGAGCAGCGGCGCGACCGACGGCTCCTGGAGGTCACGCACCCACTCGGCGAGGTCGCTGATCTGCATCGCGCAGCAGTCGGCGATGCTGATCCCCTTGATCTTGGAGGAGCGGGCGGCTTCGCTCAGCCGCGATCCGTCGCACTCGGGGCAGGTCTTGAAGATGGCCACCCGTTCCACGAAAGCGCGCACGTGGGGTTGAACGGCGTCGAGGTCCTTGGACAGGAAGGATTTCTGGATGGAGGGGATCAGACCCGCGTACGTCAGATTGATGCCCTCGATCTTGACCTTGGTCGCCTCGCGGTAGAGCAGGTCGTCCATTTCCTTCTTGGTGAACTTCTTGATCGGCTTGTCGGGGTCGAAGTAGCCGACGCCGCGGAAGATGCGGCCGTACCAGCCCTCCATGCTGTAGCCCGGGATCGTGATGGCGCCCTCGTTGAGCGACTTCTCCTCGTCGTACAGCTGGGACAGGTCGATGTCGTTGACCGAGCCGCGCCCCTCGCAGCGTGGGCACATGCCGCCCAGCAGGCTGAAGGTGCGCTTCTCCTTGACCTCGCGGCCGCCCTTCTGCAGGGTGACCGCGCCCGCGCCGCTGACCGAGGCGATGTTGAACGAGAAGGCCTGGGGCGAGCCGATGTACGGCTTCCCGAGCCGGCTGAACAAGATGCGCAGCATGGCGTTGGCGTCGGTGGCCGTGCCAACGGTGGAGCGGACGTCACCGCCCATCCGCTCCTGGTCGACCAGGATGGCCGTGGTCAGACCGTCGAGCACGTCGACGTCGGGCCGCGCCATGGACGGCATGAAATTCTGCAGGAAGGCGCTGTAGGTCTCGTTGATCAGCCGCTGCGACTCGGCGGCGATCGTGCCGAAGACCAGCGAGCTCTTGCCCGAGCCGGAGACACCGGTGAACACCGTGAGACGCCGTTTCGGGATCTCGACGCTGACGTCCTTGAGGTTGTTCACGCGTGCGCCGTGCACGCGGATCATGTCGTGGCTGTCGGCGTCGTGCATCCCCGGCTCCCTCGTTCGTCGGCTTCCCCGGGAACTCTAGGCAGGTGGTACGACACTCTGCTTCTCGATTCCTGATCAGGGAATGAGCAAGTCTGCCAGGTCGAACGAATCGCCGCGGGCACGCAGCACCGGCTGCCAGTCCGGTTCCAGACTCAGGTAGCTCGCCGGATCGGCCCGCAGCAGCCCCAGCAGCACCTCGGCCACGATCCGGCCCCCGACCGGGCCGAGCCGGTCACCGTGCTCGGCCTCTTTCAAGATGTAGAACCAGAGCGGCGTGCCGTGCGGCCAGTCCTCCGTCACATCAAGAGGCTCCAATCCCATCAGCCGGGCCACGGCTTCGCCGCTGGGCAGCCGGGTGGTCTCGCCGCGCAGCAGGTCGCGGACGGCCAGCGAGCGGTAGGCGCTGGTATCGACGACGCCGGTGACCTGCTCGGGCAGGCCGATCAGGCTGCGCGCCAGGCGGCCGTCCAGGCGCTTGGCCCGCTGGGCCGGCGGGCGGCCGGGCACGTCGAAGATCTGGGCGAGGTCGATGCGCTGGGCCGGGTCGAGCGGGCCGAAACCGACCAGGTCGGGGAAGAGCGGCACCTCGGGTCCGCCCTCGACCAGCCGGTAGGTGTGCCGGATCTGGCCGTGTCCGTAGCGGAAGGCGGCGTCGGCGAACTCGAGCGGGATGAAAGCCTCACCCTTCGCCGGCCGGAACCAGCGGCCGCCCTCGGCCAGCACTTCCTTGGTCAGCTCGGCACCGACCAGGCGGGGCAGGAAGTCGTTCACGATCACCCATTGGTAGTGCCACGTGAGGGTGACGCGGGCCGCGTCGCCTACAAGATCAACGAGGCGGTTGTGCGCTTTGAGGAGGGCTACGTGGAGGGCGAGGGCGAAGCGGTGCGAGTCGTTGCGCGGGTCGCCGATCAGGGCGACGCCCTGAGAGTTACGGGGCACGTCGTCGCCGACCAGGAACTTCGCGGGTTCCCGGACGTCGAACAGGAACGGCGAGCCGACCGGGCCGTCGGAGTACAGCATCTCGAGGTCGAGCATCGGCGCGCGGGCGTTCTTGAGCGCGTCGGTCGCGGTGCCACCCATCAGGGCCGACCGGTCGGCGGTGATGTCGTGGGCGATGAGCTGGCCGAAGAACGGCCATCCCGCGGCGCCGGCGGCGTCGTCGCCGCCCGGCGCGAGCTGGTCGAGGACGGCGGCGGCGTCGCACACACCGCCGCTGTCGCCGGCCCGCATCAGCAGCTCGGGATCGGCGCCGAGCGGCTCCAGGCCGTCGAACATGCGGCCGTACCGCGCCGCGCCGGTCGGCCGGTCGACAGCCCGGACGAGGCTGAGACAGTGGTTGACGGTCATGTCAGCTACGACCGGACAGCGCCCCCGGCTGTGACCAGTCCTGGACGGCGGCCAGCTGTCGGGCGACCGCGGACGCCGGGGTCAGGCGCAGCAGCGTGTCACGTAGCGGGTTGCGGCTCTGCAGCAGACGTCCCATCAGGCGGGCCCGGCGGGCGATGGCCTGGGTGCGGGGCCGGCGGTTTTTGTCGTACGCGGTGAGGGCCTCCCCGATGGGCCGAGTGCACAGCAGACGACTGAGGGTGGCCGCGTCCTCCAGGGCCATGTTGGCGCCCTGGCCGAGGTCGGGGGTCATGGCGTGAGCGGCGTCGCCGAGCAGCACGGTGGTGCCGAGCACATAGGACGCGAGCGGCTTCGCGAGGTCGTGGATGTCGGTGCGCACGACGGCGGCCGGGCCGGTGGCGTCGAGAACCTCGGCGATCGGCGCGTGCCAGCCCCCGAAGCGGCGGCGGACCTCGGCGAACTCGTCCGGGAAGGCCGTGCCGGCCGGCATCGACGCCACCCCGAACCAGTAGACGCGTCCGTCGGGCAGCGGCGCGAGGCCGAAGCGCTCACCCCGGCCGAGCGACTCGCCGGCCCCGCCCAGCAGGTCGACCGGTCGCAAGGTGACACCGCGCCAGCTCGTGTAGCCGCTGTAACGGATCTCCGTGCCCCGCGTGGGCGACCGCAATCCGTCGGCCGCGACCACCACGTCGTAGCCGGTCAAAGGCTCGACGACATTTTTCCCGTACGCGATGGTGCCCGGCCCGAGCGCGTCGGTGAGCACGCGGTGCAGGTCGGCCCGGTGCACGACGCGCAGCTCGCGGACGGCCCCCGGCGGCGTGGTGGCCAGCCAGCGCCCGTCACGCCGGCGCGACCCCGCGGTCAGCGCCTGCTCGGGCCCGGCAATGGCGCGGACGGCGTCGCCCAGGCCGATGGCGTCGAGCGCCCGGAATCCGTTGGCGAACAGCGAGAGGCCCGCCCCGACCTGCGAATCCGGGGCCGAACGCTCGAAGACGGAGACATCCCACCCGTGCCGCTGAAGGCCGACGGCAGTGGCGAGGCCGCCGATGCCGGCCCCGATGATCGCAACTCTACTCATGTAGAGGACTCTACGCGTGTAGAGTTGCCGTGTGAAGGTGTCCCCGAACACAGACCGTCGCGAGGCAATCGCCGACGCGGCCATCTCCCTGGTGGCAGCCGAGGGCCTGCGGTCGCTGACGCACCGGGCGATCGACCGGGCCCTCGACCTGCCGGCCGGCTCGACGTCGTACTACGCCCGCACCCGCCGCCAGCTGATCGAGCTGATGGTCCACCGCCTGGCCAACCGCACCGTGGCCGACATGGCTCCCGGCCCGGCCTCCCTGCTCGACCGGCTCGCCGCGCGGGCCGCCGACCACCGCGTCCGGTACGCCCTGCTGGTCGACCTGGCGGACGACGCCGAGTTGCATCCGCTGCTGACCACCGCCTCGCCGGCCCGAGCCCAGTTCCTGGCCGCCGCCGAAACCACCCTGGCCCAGGCCGGCGTGGCCGACCCCGCCCGCCACGCTCCCGCCCTGATCGCCCTGGTCGACGGCCTGCTCTTCGACCGTGTGGCCGGCTCCCGGGTGGAGAACGCGGACGAGGTGATTGCGGCCTACCTGCGGGGTATCCGGTAGACCATGGCCACCGGAGAACCCCTGGACGCCGAGGACCGGAACGCGATGCCGGACAGTGCTTTCGCCTTCCCCCGCGTCCGCAAGGAGCCCCTCAACGACGCCCGCCACGTGCGCAACGCGCTCGCCCGCTTCGACCAGGTGCGCGACGTCACCGACCACGAACGCGACGAGGCGTTCCAACGCATCAAACGCGCCGCCGCCAAGTTCGGCGTCGACATGACCGAAGACAGCTGGCGAGAGCTCGGCAAGCCCGCCAAGGCCCGGCGCTCGTCCGACAAACCCCGCACCCAGGCCCCCAAGAAGGACCTTTACGCCGAGGCCCAGCGCAAAAAGATCCCCGGCCGCAGCACCATGACGAAGGACCAGCTCATCGAGGCCCTCCGCAAATAGCTCAGCTCAGCTCGTCGGCCGGACGGGGAGGCGTTCGCCGGCCAGGAGGCGGCGGCCGCCTTCGACCTTGGCGTCGGTGGGGTCTCGGAAGTGCCACAGCCGGGCCAGTATCTCGGCCTCCGTCCAGCCGTAGCCGGCCTCGAAGTAGGCATTCATCTCGAGCTCGCCCGGGGCGGGCGGGGGACTTTTCGTGGGGGCGGTTCTGGGAGCGTCCGGCCGGATGGTGGGTGCTGGGGATGAGGGAACGGCGGCGCTGGGAGTCGCGGCTGGGGGCAGGGCTGCCACGCCGCCCTGGATGAAGGTGTGCATCTGGACCAGGCCGGCGACCAGGCCCGCGCTGAGCACGACGCTGCCGGCCGAGCGCAGGATCAGGCTGCGGCGGCGGTAGATCTGCGCGAGCAGTTCAATCCTGGCCCAGACCGTGGCCTGGTCGGGAGCCAGGTACTCGTGCTCCTCCATCGCGTAGCGGAGCCGTTCCTCGTGGTCGCACACATCTGCTTGGACGCGGCTGACCTCACGTTTGTGCAGTTCCGCGGCGGTTGGCCTCGTCGGCGTAGTCGTTCATCGCGGCGCTCACGGCGGTGAGCAGGGTCTCGAACTGGGCCAGCACCTCGGGTGGGTAGCGGCTCATCACGGTGGCCATCCGGTCGGCCAACGGGTCGACGAAGCGGTGCAGCAGGGTCTCGACGCTGTCGGCGGCGATCAGGGTGATCACCCGGCGGTCCCGGGTGTCGCGGACGCGGCGGATGTGGCCGGCCGTTTCCAGGCGGTTGAGCAGGGTGGACGTGGCGCCGGGGGTCAGGCCGACGCGCCGGCCGAGCTGGGTCTGGGTGAGCGGGGCGCCCCTGTCCTGCGCGCCGAGGATCTCGACCAGCGCGGTGGCGTCGGTGACGTGCAGGCCGATCGCGCTGCCGAAACGGCGGCCGAGTTCGCCGTACGCCAGGCCGTGGTCGTGCAGGGCCTCGAGCAGGCGGGCTCGCTGGGCGTCGGACACGGAACCTGCCATGGCCAAACCGTATCAGCGCTTGATAGTTTGATGGTGGAACTATCGAGGAGGCCTCTTGAGCGCACGGGTTCTGGTCACGGGAGCGAGCATCGCGGGTCCGGCGGCGGCATACTGGCTGGCCGAGGCCGGTTTCGACGTCACGGTGCTCGAACGCGCGGGGGCACTGCGCGAGGGTGGGCAGAACATCGACGTACGGGCCACCGGGCGCGAGGTCATCCGGCGCATGGGCCTCGAGGAGGCGGTGCGCGGGCGTAACACCGGCGAGCTGGGCACCCGGTTCGTCAACGAGGCGGGCGCGGTGATCTCCGAGTTCCCGGTGGGCGGGGACGACGGACCGACCGCGGAACTCGAGATCCTGCGCGGCGCGTTGTCGCGGCTGCTGGCCGAGGCGTGCCCGGGGAGCGTGCAGTGGCGGTTCGGCGACGAGATCACCGCCGTCGACCAGGACGAGCGGGGCGCCGCGGTGACCTTCGCCTGCGGCGGGCGGGAACGCTTCGACCTGGTCGTGATCGCCGAGGGCGCCGGCTCGCGTACGCGAGAGCTGGTCTTCTCCGACGAGCCGCGGGAACGCGCGCTGGGCATGTACGTCACCTACGGCACGATCGAGCGCGAACCTCAGGACGACAACTGGTGGAAGTTCCTGGTCGTGCCGGAGGCCCGGCAGGTCTCGCTGCGGCCGGACGACGTCGGCACCATGCGGGCGATGCTCAACTTCCGTGCCGACACCCCGGTGCTGGCGGGTCTGAGCGCGTACGAGATCCGGCGCGAGCTGTGCAAGAAGTTCGCCGACCTGGGCTGGGAGGTGCCGCGCATCCTGGACGGCTTCGAGATCGCCGATGACCTGTACGTCGAATGGCTGCGGCAGGTCCAGGCCGCCACCTGGCATCGCGGCCGTGTCGTGCTGCTCGGCGACGCGGCCTGGTGCGTCACCCCGATCGGGGGCGGCGGCACGTCGCTGGCCCTCACCGGCGCGTACGTGCTGGCTGCCTTCCTCTCGGAGGGTGATCACGGGCAGGCCTTCGCCCGCTACGAGCAATGGATGCGCCCGCTCGTCGACGACGCCCAGCACCTGCCGCCCGGCGTCCCCCGGATCGCCGCCCCGGAAAGCTGGGCCGGCGTACAGGCGCTGCGCTGGGGCACCCGCGTGGCGGCCCTGCCGCTCGTCCGCACTCTGGCCGGCCGGCTGACCTCGAGCCCGGCCGGCGGGCGCGAGCTGCCCGGCCTATAAGCGGCCGGGAATGCGGACGGCGAGCATGGCGATGTCGTCGGCGCGGTCGCCGGGCAACTCGGCGGCCAGGCGGGTGAGCAGGTCACGCGGCATGCCGAAGTTGCGGATGGACAGGCGGCGGTAGAAACGGGCGAAGCTCTCGTCGATGGTGTGCGCCCGGTTCTCGACCAGGCCATCGGTGTGCAGCAGCACCGTCGAGCCGGCCGGCAGCGGCGCCGTGTAGGTGTGACGAGGGGTGCCGAGGCGGGCGCCGAGCAGCATGTCGTTGCCGGTCAGCGGGCGCACCTGGCCGTCGGGCTGGATCACCACGGGCGGCGGGTGCCCGGCGTTCGACCAGCGCAGACGGTGGCCGCCGTTGGGCGCGCGGTCGATGAACGCGACCACCGCCGTGGCCATGGTCGGCTCCCCCAGCGCGTGGTTGGCCGCGTCGAGACGGCGCAGCACGGCCGACGGCGGTTCACGGCGGTCGACCAGGTAGGCCCGCAGCATGTTGCGCAGCTGGCCCATCTTGGCCGCGGCGGCCGTGTCGTGGCCGACCACGTCGCCGATGACCAGGGCCAGCCGGTCGTTGGAGCCGGGGATCACGTCGTACCAGTCGCCGCCGACCCGCTGGGCCGCCGCCGCCCGGTAGTAGGCGGCCAGGTCGTAGTCGTCGACGTCGGGCAGCTGCGACAGCATCGCCCGCTGCAGGGTCTCGGTGACCGCGGCGCGGGCGTCGTGCTTGACCGCCCGGTCGAGCGCCTGACCGATGTAGAGGGCGAGCGTGGCGATGACGGCCCGGTCGAAGACGTAGAACGTCTGCGGCTCGTCCCAGGCGATCAGCACGGCGCCGGCCTGATCGGGCAGCGGGGCGCAGACCGCGGCCTGCCAGCCGAGCTCGTCGAGCGCCTCGGCCAGTCCCGGGTGGACGATCATGAGGTCCATCGGGCTCTCGTGGTACTGCGAGCGCCGGTCGCGGATAGCCGTGCCGGTCAGCGTGTCGGAAACGGCCTTCGCCGCACCCCCGCGCGGATTGGGAGTGATGCCGGCCAGAACCACGGCGGCGTGCGTAGCGGACAGCGAGTCGCGCAACAGGGCCGGCACGGTCGCCAGGACGTCAGCCGTGGTCGACGTGGCAGCCAGCGCTTCGCTGGCGTGCAACAGCAGGCGGCTGCGGCGCAGGGCGGCGTCGCTCTGAACGGTCGGTTCCAGCAGGACGGGATTTCGCTCGGTCATCATCGGTCTGCTCCCCCCAATTTCTTGGTTAGAGCCTGCCGACCCGAGCGCTTCCGTGCATCCGCCATATTACTGTCGTGTTCCCCGCGACCTTGTCGTCAGCGCTGCCCTTTGCTCATGTTTTGAGATAGACGGTAGGCAGTTGCACCCCGGTCAGAATTCGGCTCACCTCGAGCTCAGGTGTCACCGGGCCGGGGTTGACCAGCACGAGAAGGCCGGCCAGGCGAGTCGGGGTGCGGAGCTCTGCCCCACCATCTGACCGCAGCGCGGTCAGGGCACCGCCACCGGCACCCTGACCGCAGGGTTCAGCTCGGGCAGCGGTCGTCGCAGCTGCCGATCGGGAAGATTATGTCGGCGCTGTCGCGCTCGGGCGGGTAGAACGCGTCGAAGCTGACGGCGACCCAGTCCCCAGCCTTGACCGGACGGGACCATTTCATCACGTACTTGTCGTCGTAGTAAGCGACAGTCGCCTTCGTTTTCAACTGGCCCTTCGGGCGCGGGTCCCAATACTTGATCGAGATCATGCAGTTGCCTTGATCGTCGCCCGGGAAGTCGACGACATGCTGCCGCTTCTCGACGCGAAACCACTGGTCGAGCACGACCGTGCCGAGTTCGGGCGCGTCCAACGCCGGGATGCCCTCTTCGCACGAGACGTCGGCGAGCTTGCCGGCCCCGGTCTCGGGGTCGAACGGCTGCTTGGCCAGAATCATCCCGGTCTGCCACGTCGCGCCACCCCGAGTCGGCGGCGGCGATGCCGCCTGGATGCGGCGGAAGAGCGCAGGCGGGCCACCGGCTTCATCCGTCAGCGGGACACCTTGCGGATAGCCCACCGGAGCGCCGAAGGCGAACCGCAGCGAGTGGATACACGCTCCGGTCAACTGGAACGTAGCGTCGCTGCTCCAGACAGTCATGGTCTGCTCCCCTTTGCGACAGGCGCGCTGAGAGTAATGATTGGTCCCCGTCAGTACGATTCGAAGGGTGGCCGCACAAGGCGTGGCGCAGCAGCCGTCGACGACACCATCGTCACAGATCGTGAGTGAGCTGGCCGCGACCTGGCGGTCCTACCTGCCCGAACATACGGTGCGGCTGCTCCTGACCGCCGAAAGTGTCAGTAACCCGCCAGTAACCCAGCGGGCCGAGGCGGTCGTCCTCTACGCCGATGTGGTCGGCTTCACGGCTCTGGCCGGGAGCTTTGCCGGCTCGGGCAGCTATGGCACCGAGCAGCTCACCCGCATCATCAACAACTGGTTCGCCGTCACCGCCGACGCCATCGCCGCGTCCGGTGGGAGCGTGGTCGACTTCGCGGGCGACGCGCTGGTCGGCATGTTCGACTACACGCCCGAGACCGCGGCCGCCGTGGCTCGTCGGGCGATCCGGTGCGCCGAGCTCATTCGCGAGGCCACCGCCGAGGTGCCGCCGGTGCCGACGCCGGATGGCGCGCGCTCCTTGACGATCCGAGTCGGCATAGCATCCGGCCCTGTTCTTCTGATGCTCCTGGGCGACCCCGAAACCCGGCTACAGCACCTGATCGCCGGTCCGGCGCTCGCGAGTGCGATCGACGCGCTGCACCGAGCCGACCGGGGCGGCATCGTCGTCGACGAGGTGCTCCAGCGGGTCGCCGGCCCCCTCGCATCGCCCGCGCCGCCTTACGCTCCGCCGGCGCCGCCGCCGGCCGAGCTCGAGCGGCTGATCGAGCCCTTCCTGCATCCGGCCATCCGTACGAGACTTCGATTCGGGCGCCACGAGTTGGTCAACGAGCATCGCAAGGTCACCACCGCTTTCGTGCAGCTACCCGACCTGTCGATCGACGACCCGACGACAGTTGAGGCGTTGCAGTCCTATCTGGCCGCCGGAGTCAAGGTCATCGACCGGTACGGCGGACATCTTCGCCACCTCATGGCCGACGACAAAGGAACCGTGCTGGTGGCCGTGTTCGGCACGCCGGTTAGTCACGAGGACGACGAGGAACGGGCACTGCGGTGCTGCCTCGAGCTGCTGGCCCTGCCTGGCGGAGCCGACCGAGGCGGGGTTACCACCGGTCCGGTCTTCTGCGGTGAGGTCGGGTCGGACGTCCGCCGGGAGTACGCCGTTGTCGGTGATTCGGTCATCCTGGCCTCGCGCCTCATGCAAGCAGCTCCACCGGGACACCTGCTACTGGACACCGCCACTTTTGAGCGGGTACGCGATCTGGTCGTTACCAACGGGCCGATCGAGGTGCTCGCCAAGGGTAAGACCGAGCCGGTTCCGGGTTGGGTCGTCGCTGGGTTGCGGGACACCGTAGCGAAGAGTCCTCTGCCGTCCCCCGTGTCCGGTGCGCTGGTCGGTCGTGCGGTCGAGATGGCCCAGTTGCGCGAACTGGTGCTCGAGGTGAGCGTCGGCCGGGGGCGGGTGATCTGGCTGTACGGCGAGGCGGGCGTCGGCAAGACGCGGTTGGCCGGAGAGATGTGCCGGATGGCCGCGACGGTCGGCTTCACGGGCTACAGCGGCAGTTGCCGGTCCCACCAGACCAGTTCCAGCTACCTGGTGTGGCACTCCATCTGGCGGGAGCTGCTCGAGATCGACCCGGAGCTTGATCTTGATGAGCAACGGGAGGCGCTGACCGCGCGGGTCGCCCGCTATGACGGCACGGGGCAGCGGGCGCCGCTGGTCGCCGCCGTGATCGATCTGCCGATGCCGGACAATGATCTCACCGCCCAGCTCGACCGCACCGGCCGAGACGTGCTGCTGCGCTCGACGTTGCTGGCCTGCCTGCGCGAGCGAGCCAAGCAGGGGCCGCTGGTCCTCGTGCTCGAGGACTGTCACTGGATCGACCCGGCCTCGCTGAGCCTGCTCGAGCTCATCACCAGCCGGCTCGCCGAGCTTCCCGTCCTGCTGCTGGCCACGTCACGGGAGTCCGCTCCCGACTCGCTCGTCGAGACGGAGCACGTCACAGGTCTGAGGCTGCTTCAGATGACCGGTCCGGACGCCCGGCGACTGGCCACTCGACGCCTGCACGACCGCTATGGGCCGGACGCGTTCATCGCCGCCGAGTTGATCGACCAGATCTACGACCAAGCCGGCGGCAACGCGTTCTACATCGAGGAGCTCGTCGCCTATCTGCACGGCAACGGCATCGACCCGTCGGATCCGGCCGGGCTCGCCGCGCTGCAGGTCCCCGGCAGTCTCCAGCGGCTGGTGATGGCACGCATCGACCAGTTGACCGATGATGAGAAGGCCGCCATCAAGGTGGCCAGCGTGATCGGGCGCCGGTTCCAGCCACCGTGGATCGCCTCGGTCTATCCGGCGGCCGGGTCGGCCTCCGAGGTTGCCGCCCATCTCGTCCGGCTGGACATGTTGGAGCTCACCCCGCAGATCGCGGCATTGCCCGAACCGGAGTACGAGTTCAAGCACCCGATCACCCAGGAGACGGCCTACCAGAGCATCGCCTATGACACTCGTGCCTCCCTGCACGAGCGGGCCGCCCTGTTCATCGAGGATTCGTTCGCCGACCGCCTCATCCAGTACGTCGATCTGCTCGCCCACCACTACGCGCGTACCGACCGTCTCGATAAGCAGATGATCTGGTTCCGCGCAGCCGGCGACAGGGCTAAGGCGCTCTACGCCAACAAGGCGGCCACCCACTATTACGGCCGGTTGCTTCCCTTGCTGCCCGAAGCCGACCAGGCCGCGTTGCACATCGAGATCGGCACCGTGCACCACCTCATCGGACAGTGGACCGAGGCCGAGCGTCATTACCGTCTGGCGTTGCGGGCCGCGGAGTCGACCGGACGCCGCGACATCGTCGCCGCCAGTCAGCGGCAGCTCGGTGACCTGCTCACCTACACCGGGTCGCAGGCCGAAGCCGTGAGCTGGCTGGAGCGCGCCCTGGCCGGCTTCGAGAGGCTGGGTGACGCGGCCGGCCTGTCACGCACCATGGACCGAATGACGTTCGCACTGCATCGTCAGGGCGAATACGGCGAGGCGGTCGCCATGGCGCAACGGCACCTCGCCATGGCGACCGAGGCCGGCGATCTGCCGGCGATGTGTGCGGCGCTCATCCACCTCGGCATGTGCCAATTCCATCTGGGCAACGTCGACGAGGCACTCGAACACCTGAGCCGGTCGCTGAAGACGGCGGAACAGGCGGGCGACCGGCAATGGATGCTGCACGGCGCCAACAACTTGGGGGTGGCGTTCCACCGCAACGCTGATCACAACCAAGCCGTCGCGCTCTACATGCGGGCGCTGGCCGTCGCCCGCGATATCGGCGCTCGGCCGACCGAGGGCCTCACCGTCGGCAACATGAGTGGAATCTACCGGGAGGAAGGTGACTTCGTCCGGGCCCGCGCGTGCGCCATCTATTCGCTGCGCGTAGCTGTCGAGCTGCGGGACTGGATCTGCGTCGTCGACCAGATGAGTGGTCTAGCCGCGATCGACGAGGCCGAGGGTCGGCCCGACGAAGCGCAACGCTTGCTGGAACGCGCCATTCCGCTGGCGCGCGAGCTGGATGCGCCACACTACCTCTGCGACTCGTTGCACCGGCTGGCCCGGCTTCACCTCAACGCGGGCCGGCTGCCCGTGGCCGAGCGACTGAATTCCGAGGCGCTGCGCGTCGCCGAGGAGCACGGCGAGAGGGACACGCAGCTCGATGCCTTCATCCTGGCAGTGCGGCTACGGGTCGACCGCGGCGACATCACGTTGGGCTTCGCGGCCGGCGCGCTGCGCAAGGCCGCCGAGCGGTGGACGGCGCCGCACGAGGTCGCGGCGCTACTCGACGCGGCCTGGCGCGCAGATCCGAACGACGACGATGCTCGGCGGACTGCCGCTGACATCTACCGGACGCTCTACGGGCGGGCGCCCACTCTTGAATACCGCCGCGCCTACGAGCGGCTCACCGGCGTGCGCCTGTCGCCCGGCAACCCGCTGCCGGATCTGCCGGAGTGGATCGTTGCGAACACCGGGCCCGGCCTCGAGGTTCTGCTCGACCGGATCGAACGCACCTCGGGGCGGGCCGCCGCGTCCTAGCTGTCGAGGCTTTCGCTGCCGGCGAGGCGGTGCAGGGCCGGCAGGGAGGGCGCGAACGCGTAGACCGCGCCCGTCGTCGTGACGAAGCCGCCGTACGCGGGCTTGGGGATCTTGTTGACGACGGCGGCTGGTAGACGCCTGGCCGCGTCTTCGTGCTTGTCGCCCAGCACGGGGTCGAGGCCGTCGATGCGGGGTGGTTCCTCGGCGGCGGACCGGCCGTAGGCGACCAGCGAGCTCGTCGGAAAGCCGGGGGCCTGGGCCCAGCTGCGCTGGATGAACTCGTACTGGTCCTCGATGCTGCTCAGGTAGGAGTTGAAGGCGATGCCGCGTGGCTCGTTGTCCGGGTGCTCGCTGTCGTAGACCGGGCCGAAGGGCAGGCCTCGGCGCAGCATCTTGCGGCCTCGGTCGCGGAAGACCTCGTCGTCCCTCGGATTCATCTTGCGGATGTGGGCGTAGAACGGGGTCTTCTCGCCGTCGGGATCGTCGGCGAACGTGAAGTCGTTCTCCTCGCCCGGCTTGGCGTCCGGCCTTGCCAGCGGTTTGCCGTCGAGGCGCCGACCGAGAGCCCGGGCTGCCGCCTCCTGCGGGGTCTGGCCGGGGGCCGCCAGCTCGGCCATCCGGTTCCACCAGCCGGGTACGTCCTGCACCAGCCGGCGGAACACCTGGAACGAGCCGCCCTGCATCCACCTCGCCGGGACGGGGCGCTGCTTCCACGTCGGTGGGCGGCGCTCGCCGGGGCAGCCGAGGATGAACTCGCCGGCCGCGATGACCGGGGAGCCGAAGTGCGCGCCGGGATCGGGGAAGCCTTGAACGGCCGGTTGAGAGATGCCGTCGGCGAAGCCGAAGTGCTCGATGCGGTGGCCGTCGGCCTCGTCGCGATGCACGACGCCGAACTGAGTGTAGAGCTCCTTGAGGCCGGCGCCGGTAGCGTCGGCCAGCTCGCGCCGCACCGCGTCGGCGATCGTCTGCTCGTCGCCGGCGGCGATCGTGAGCAGGGCGTCGACCGAGGGCCCGACGCCGCCGACGACCCAGTGCAGCGGGTCGCTTCCGCCGGTGTCGCCGAGCAGCGCCGGCGTGGTGGTGAGCCGATTGGCCTCGTCGAGGCGGGGGCCCAGCGGCCCGGCCCAGAAGGCCTCGTAGGCGGCCAGCCGGCCTGCGGTCTCGGGATGCAGGACGACCAGGCCAGGCGCGGTGAGGCCGACGTTGAGCAGGGTGTGGCCGGGGACGAGCCGTGTCTCGCCCCGAGGCGCCCGCGGCGGTACGTCGATGGTACCGGTGACGCGGGCCGTCACGCCGGCCAGCCAGCGGCGGGCGCCGGCCTGGTCGTTGGCGAACGACAGGGCCAGGAAGGCCTGGTGCCCGCCGCCGAACGGACGCAGGATGTTGCCCTGGATCTGCTCGGGACGGGCCAGCGGTGAGTCGGCGGGTGTCGCCATGGCTCGGGTACCCCCTCGGTCGAGTTCGGCGCGACCGATGGTAGTCCCGGTTGTTACTGACCAGTCAGGACTGTCGTGATTCGGTCGTTCGCGTAAGAGCGGGCCGGCGGGGTGAGGCTGACTGAGAGCGGCGCCGGGCGGATCGTCCGGTCGACGAAGATGGCCCACCACAGGCAGAACATGGCGACCGTCCACACCTTGCGGGAGTTGTCGGCGTGGCCGGCACGGTGTTCGGTGAGCAGGCGCAGCGCGTAGTCGACGTCGATCAGGTGGCGGGGGGCGGACCCGGAGATGAGGCCGCCGATCCAGTCGCCGATGCCGCCCTTGAGCCACAGCCGGGTCGGGGTCGGGAAGCCGAGCTTGCGGCGTTCGCGCACCGACTCGGGGACGATGCCCCGCATCGCCTCGCGCAGCGCGTGCTTGGTGGTGGTGCTGTGCGGGGGGAGTTTCATCTCGGTCGGCAGGCCGGCCGCGGCGGCGTAGACGGCCGGGTCGAGGAACGGCACGCGCAGTTCGAGCGAGTGGGCCATGGACATGCGGTCGGCCTTGCAGAGGATGTCGCCGGGCAGCCAGGTGTGCAGGTCGACGTACTGCATGGAGGCCACGTCGTCGACGTCGGCTGTCTCCGCGTACAGGTGGCTGGTGATGGCCGTGTGCGAGTCGGCCGTGAAGCGCAGCAGCTGGGCCTTCTCCTCGGGGCTGAAGATGCGGGCGTTGCCGTAGTAGCGCTCCTCGATCGGGGTGGTGCCGCGTTCCAGGAAGCTGCGGCCGCGCATCCCCTCGGGGATGGCGTGGGCCAGGCCGCGCAGGCCGCGCTTCATGCCGTTGGGCAGCCGCTCGATGGACGACAGGGACGACGGCTCGCGGTAGATGGTGTAGCCGCCGAACAGTTCGTCGGAGCCCTCGCCGGAGAGCGTGACCGTGACGTAGCGCGACGCCGTCTGGGCCAGGAAGTAGAGCGGGACCAGCGACGGGTCGGCCACCGGGTCGTCCAGCAGGTGGACGATGCGGGGCAGTTCGCGGATCACGTCGTCCTCGGTGACCACGGTCGGGGTGATGCGCAGACCCAGCTGGGCCGCGGTGTCCTGGGCGATCTCGATCTCGGAGTAGCCGTCGGCCGCGAACCCGGCCGTGAAGACGTGCAGGTCGGGCTTGACCTCGCGGGCCAGGGCGACGACGGCCGACGAGTCGACGCCGCTGGACAGGAAGGCCCCGACCGGCACGTCGGCGTGCAGGTGCTTGTGCACGCTGTCGCGCAGCGCGTCGCGGATGGCCGCCTGGGCGTCCTCGGGGGTGCTGTGCAGGGGCCGCAGCTTGGGGCGGAAGTAACGCTCGGTGCGTACGCCGCCGCCGGCCGTCCAGGTCAGCCGGTGCCCGGGCGGCAGGCGGCGGATCTGGCGGTGGAGGGTGAGCGGGTCGGGCACGTACTGGAAGGTGAAGTAGTGCGCGAGGGCGTCGGTGTCGATGGACGGGCCGGAGCCGCCGGCGAACGCCAGCAGGGCCTTGCGCTCGCTGGCCAGGAAGAGGCCGTCGACGGTCTCCAGCAGGTACAGCGGCTTGATGCCGAAGGGGTCGCGGGCCGCGTGCAGGGTGCCGGTCCACTGGTCGTAGGCGACGAAGGCGAACATGCCGCGCAGCCGGGGCAGCGCGCCCGGTCCCCAGAAGTGGAACGCCGCGGCCAGCACCTCGCTGTCACCCTCCGTGGCGAAGGTGGCGCCGTGCTCGTTGATCAGCTCGGCCCGCAGCTCCCGGTAGTTGTAGATCTCGCCGTTGAAGACGACGGTCCACCGGTCGCGGTAGTGCACGGGCTGGGCGGCCTCCTCGCGGTCGATGATCGCGAGCCGCTTGAAACCGAACGCGGCGCCGTCGGTGAACTCCACACGCGTGTCGTCCGGGCCGCGGTGGTGCATGGTCTCCAGCGCGGCGGAGAACGCGTCAGCGGTCGCCCGGTCCGGCGTGCCCGCGCCCGGGCGGCTGCTCACGAAGACGTTCAGCCCACACATGGTGTTCCTCCCCTGTCGGTTGACCGGGAAGTTAGGCCGGAATCTGTGAAGAACTTGTGGGGCCATCGGTATCGGTTCAGTTCTTCATCGGAATCTCACATTCGTTGGTGGGGGTGGCGCGGCACGGTCACAATCGCGGCGTGACCGCACGTATCCTCGTGGCCGACGACGACCCGAAGCACGCCCAGCTCATCCGCCTCTACCTCGAGAAGGAGGGGCACCAAGTCATCACCGTGGGTGACGGCCGTTCTGCGCTCGACGTCGCCCGGGCCCGCAAGCCCGACCTGGTTGTGCTCGATGTGATGATGCCGCTGGTGGACGGCCTGGACGTGTGCCGCATCCTGCGCGCCGAGTCGTCGGTGGCGATCATCATGGTCACCGCCCGCTCGTCGGAGAACGACATGCTGCTCGGGCTCGACATCGGCGCCGACGACTACCTGCCCAAGCCGGTGAGCCCGCGCGAGCTGACGGCCCGGGTGCGGGCGCTGCTGCGCCGCACGGGCACGGCCGACGGTCCGTCGTCGATCCTGCGGGTGGGCGAGCTGGAGGTGGACGCGGGACGGTTCGAGGCGCGGGTGCGCGGCGCCGCGGTGACGCTCACCGCCAAGGAGTTCGGCATCCTGGAGCTGCTGGCCCGCGAGCCGGGCCGGGTCTTCACCCGGGGCCAGATCATCGACAAGACGTTCGGCTTCGAGCACGACGTCTCGGCCCGCACGGTCGACGCGCACGTGGTCAACCTGCGCCGCAAGATCGAGGACAATCCGGCCGAGCCGCGCTACGTGCAGACCGTCTACGGCCGGGGTTACCGGATGGCCGAGCAGTGAGTTTCCGCCTGCGCATCTTCGTGCTGGTGCTGCTGGTGGCGTCGACCGCGATCGGCGCGACGGCCTGGCTCACCCTCAAGCTGAGCTCGCGCGAGGTCAGCCAGGCGCTGGAGGCGCAGAACCGGCACCGGACCGACATCATCGCGGAGATCCAGCGGTACGGGTTGCGGCACGGCCGGTGGCCCGGGGTGGACCGTGTGGTCGGCGACCTGTCGGAGCGCACCGGTCTGCACATTCAGCTGCAGACGGCCGAGGGCGAGGTGCTGGTCGACTCGGACATCCAGGCCAACCGCCCGTCGGGGCCGGTCCAGCCGGTGGCGTACGACATCGACCCGCTCCCGGTGCCGCGGTTCTCGCCGACGGCGCACCGGGGGTTGCGGCCGCCCGACCTGGCAAGGACCAACTACATTCCGAAAAACGTGTTCGGGCCGGCTGACGCGGTGCGCGACGGCCCGGCGACGCTCACCCTGCGACAGGCCGCGCAGTACCGGGCGGGCCTGGTGCTGGTGCGCTGCCTGGCTGACGTCACGGGAGCCGAGCCCGCGCTGGGGCTCGACGCAGCCCCCTACGTGACTGAGCAGCAGCTCACGCAGTCGCCCGAGTGCCTGCGCAAGGCCACCGAGAAGGTGGTCGGCGACCGGTACTGGTTCCAGGGCTACTGGGACTACCTGGTGCGGTGCGAGCGGCTCAAGCCGGGCGAGGGCATGGACGTCGACCTGACGAACACGGCCTGCCTGCGGGGCGCCTTCAACGACACCGTGGTCACCAGTGCGGCCGTGCCGCTGTTGCTGTATCTCGGCGGTCGCAACACGGTCGAGGTGGCCGACTTCGGGCGCCCGGCCCTGCTCGGCGCGGCCGGTCTGCTGATCGTGGCGCTGGCCGGCACGTTCCTGATCGCCCGGCAGGTCAGCCGCCCGGTGCGCCGGCTCACGGGCGCCTCCATCCTGCTCGCCGCGGGCCAGCACGACGTCCGGGTGCGCGACGAGGGCCACGGCGAGCTGGCCCAGCTGTCCCGGTCGTTCAACGCCATGGCCCGGGCGGTGCAGGAGAGCGAGGAGCGGCAGCGCCGGCTGGTGGCAGACGTGGCCCACGAGATGCGGACGCCGCTGTCCAACCTGCGCGGCTATCTCGAGGGCCTGGCCGACGGCGTGATCGAGCCCAGCCGGGAGCTGTTCGTCTCGCTGCACGAGGAGACCATGCTCCAGCGCCGGATCCTGGACGACCTGCAGGTGCTGGCCCTGGCCGAGGCGGGCGACCTGGGCTACACCCGTACGCCGACCGACCTGGCCGAACTGGCCGCGGCCGGGGTGACCGCGCAGCTGGCGGTGGCCGCCACGGCCGGGGTCACGCTCGAGGTGGAGGCGGCCGCGCCGGTCTGGGTCTCGGCCGACCAGGACAGGATGCGCCAGGTGCTGGGCAACCTGCTGACCAACGCGATCCGCTACACCGACCGCGGCGGGCGGGTCGTCGTCCGGACCCGGGCCGAGGCGGGCGAGGCGGTGCTGTCGGTCGAGGACACCGGCGTGGGCATCGCGGCCGGCGACGTGCCGCACGTCTTCGAGCGGTTCTGGCGGGCCGATCCGGCCCGGCAGCGTGCCACCGGCGGCAGCGGCCTCGGCCTGACCATCGCTCAGCGGATCGTCACCGACCACGGTGGCCGCATCGAGGTGGTCAGCCGTCCCCACCTGGGCACGACGTTCACGGTGCGGTTCCCACTGTCCTGAGGCGGGACGGAAAGATCCCCGCGCTGCTTTCGACTGATGACGCAAAAGTTATGTCGGTCGATCAAAAAGTCTGGACAGGACACTTCCTTACTTCATAACGTGAAGCCCACTACGGGATTGTTTCCGGCACGTGACGGCCCCCACCGTCGCGCCGTCGGAGCACGCCCGCAAGCCACAGCAACCCCGGCTGCGGCGCGGCGGCACGCGCCTTGCCTGGCGACTCGAGTCAGGAAGGGACCACGTGAACCACAGGACCCACAACCATCGAAGAACAGCGATGGGCACGGCTGCTCTTCTGCTCTCCTCCGTCCTCACGGTGGCACTAGCCCCGGCCACCCCGGCCGCCGCGGTGATCAATCCGGCCGACTTCCAGCAGGTCACCCTGGCCAAGGGTGTCGCCGAGACCGGCGAGCCGATGAGCCTGGCCGTGCTGCCCGACCGGTCGGTGCTGCACACCGCCCGCAACGGCACGCTGCGGCGCACCGACGCCGCGGGCAACACCGCGGTCATCGCCAACATCCCCGTCTACACCCACGACGAAGAGGGCCTGCAGGGCGTCGCGGCCGACCCCGGCTTCGCCACGAACCGGCAGATCTACCTCTTCTACGCGCCGCCGCTGAGCACCCCGGCCGGCGACGCCCCGGCCACCGGCTCGGCGGCCACCTGGGCCACCTGGGCCGGCGTCAACCGGCTGTCGCGGTTCACCCTCAACGCCGACTTCTCGGTCAACATGGGCAGCCAGGTCAACGTGCTCGACGTCCCGACCGACCGCGGCCAGTGCTGCCACGTCGGCGGCGACATGGACTTCGACGCGGCCGGCAACCTCTACATCTCGACCGGCGACGACTCCAACCCGTTCGACTCGGCCGGCTACTCCCCGATCGACGAGCGCACCGACCGCAACCCGGTCTACGACGCTCAGCGCAGCGCGGGCAACACCAACGATCTGCGCGGCAAGCTGCTGCGGATCAAGGTGAACGCCAACGGGACGTACTCGATCCCCGCCGGCAACCTGTTCGCCCCGGGCACGGCGAAAACCAGGCCCGAGATCTACGCGATGGGCTTCCGCAACCCGTTCCGGATCAGCGTCGACAAGGCCACCGGCGTCGTCTACGTCGGCGACTACGGGCCGGACGCGGGCACCACGTCGTCCACCCGCGGCCCGTCCGGGCAGGTCGAGTTCAACCGGGTCACCGCGCCCGGCAACTTCGGCTGGCCCTACTGCACGGGCACCAACACCAGCACCGAGACGTACAACGAGTGGAACTTCGCGACCAACGCGACCGGCCCCAAGTACAACTGCGCCGGCGGCCCGACCAACAACTCGTTCCGCAACACCGGCCTGAGCACCCTGCCGCCGGCCCAGCCGGCCTGGATCCGCTACGCGGGCGACGCCGGCACCCCGCCGGAGTTCGGCGGCGGCTCCGAGTCGCCGATGGGCGGTCCGGTCTACCGCTACAGCGCGAGCAACCCCTCCACCACCAAGTTCCCGCAGGTCTTCGACGGCAACTTCTTCGCCGGCGAGCTCGGCCGGGGCTGGATCAAGCCGATCGTGGTCAACGCCAACGGCACACGCGGCGCGATCGACACGTTCCCGTGGAACGGCAAGCAGGTCATGGACATGGCGTTCGGCCCCGACGGCGCCCTCTACGTCCTCGACTACGGCACCGGCTACTTCAACGGGGACGCCAACTCGGCGCTCTACCGCTACGACTACGTGGCCGGCGGCAACCGCGCGCCGACGGCCCAGGCGAGCGCGACGCCGACCTCCGGCTCCGCGCCGCTGACGGTCGCGTTCTCGTCGGCCGGAAGCAGCGACCCCGAGGGCGGGGCGCTGACCTACTCGTGGGCGTTCGGCGACGGCACCACGTCCACGGCGGCCAACCCGGCCAAGACGTACAGCGCCAACGGCTCGTACACGGCGACCTTGACCGTTCGTGACCCGCAGGGCGCGACCGGCACGTCGAGCGTGACCGTCACGGTCGGCAACACCGCGCCCAGGGTCACCATCAACGCCCCGGCCGCGGGCCAGCTCGCCTCGTTCGGCGACAGCATCCCCTGGAGCGTCACGGTCACCGACCCCGAGGACGGCACGATCGACTGCTCGAAGGTGACCATGGCGTACGTGCTCGGCCACGACCAGCACGGTCACCAGATCACGGCCCAGACCGGCTGCTCGGGCACGATCACCATCCCCACCGACGGGGAGCACGACGACGCCGCGAACATCTTCCCGATCTTCGACGCCTCCTACACCGACAAGGGTGGGCTGGTCGGCAACGCCCAGCACATCCTGGCCCCCCGCAAGCGCCAGGCCGAGCACTACAAGACGTCGCAGGGCATCGCCAAGATGTCCAAGACGACGGCCGAGGGCGGGCAGACCGTCGGCGACATCAACAACGGCGACTGGATCCAGTTCGACCCGTACAAGCTGAACAACGCGACGTCCTTCACCGCCCGGGTGTCCTCGGCCGGCATCGGCGGCACGCTCCAGCTGCGTACGGGCTCGGCGACCGGCACGGTCATCGGGTCGGCCACGGTCGCCCCGACCGGGTCGTGGGACACGTTCGTCAACGTCACCGGGGCGATCAGCGGGGCGCCGGCCGGCACCACGTCGCTCTACCTGACGTTCGCCGGCGGGGCCACGGGCGCGCTGTTCGACCTGGACAGCTTCTCGTTCGCCACCGGCGCGGCACAGAACCTGCTCTCGCTCAACAAGACGGCCACGGCCTCGAGCGTCGAGAACGCCAGCTACCCGGCGTCGGCGGCGGTCGACACGAGCGCGACGACCCGCTGGTCGAGTGCGCACTCGGATCCGCAGTGGATCCAGGTCGACCTCGGCGCGACGTACAACATCTCCCGCGTACGCCTGCAGTGGGAGGCCGCCTACGGGTCGGCGTACCAGATCCAGACCTCCACCAACGGCACCACGTGGACCACCGCCCGGTCGGTCACCGGCGGCAACGGCGGCGAGGACGACAACACGGGTCTGAGCGCACAGGCCAGACATGTCCGCATCAACGGCACCGCCCGGGCCACGGCGTGGGGCTACTCCCTCTTCAATTTCGAGGTGTACGGCAGCTGATCCTTCCCCGTTAGGAGTGGGCGCCCGTTCCCCCAAGCGGGCGCCCACTCTCCCCGAGCACAGGAGGTTTCATGCGCAAGCTGATAGCCGGCACGGCGACCCTGGTCGCCCTCGCCGCCTGCACGTTCACCGCGTCCCCGGCAGCCGCCGCGGACGCCCCGTACGACGTATTGGTCTTCTCCAAGACAGCCGGATTCCGGCACGACGCGATTCCGGTCGGCATCCAGACGATCCGGGATCTGGGCGCGGCCAACAACTTCACGGTCACCGCCACCGAGGACGCCGGCGCGTTCACGACGGCCAACCTGGCCCAGTACGAGACGGTGGTCTTCCTCAACACCACCGGCGACGTGCTCAACGCCACGCAGCAAACGGCCTTCGAGTCGTACGTGCGGGGTGGCGGAGGGTATGCCGGGGTGCACGCGGCAGCCGACACCGAGTACGACTGGCCCTTCTACGGCAACCTCGTCGGCGCGTACTTCGACTCGCACCCGGCGATCCAGACGGTCACCGCCCGGGTGCAGAACCGGGCGCACCCGAGCAGCGCGCACCTGCCCCAGTCGTGGACGCGCAGCGACGAGCTCTACAACTACCGGACCAACCCCCGCAGCGGCGCCGCCGTGCTGGCCACGCTGGACGAGTCGACGTACTCCGGCGGCAACATGGGCGCCGACCACCCGATCTCGTGGTGCAAGACCGTCGACAGCGGACGGTCCTGGTACACCGGCTTCGGGCACACCCAGGCCTCGTACGCCGAAGCGAACTTCCGCAGCCACCTGCTGGGCGGCATCCGCTACGCGGCCAACCGGGCCAAGGCCGACTGCCGGCCCGAGACCGGCTACACCGCGATCTACAACGGCAGCACCACCGGCTGGACGCAGGCCGGGCCGGGCAGCTTCACCAACAGCGACGCCACGCTGAGCTCGACCGGCGGCATGGGTCTCTACTGGTACTCGGCCAAGCAGTTCACGTCGTACTCGCTGAAGGCCGACTGGCGGCTCACCGGCGACAGCAACTCGGGCATCTTCGTCGGCTTCCCCAACCCGAACAACGACCCGTGGGTGGCCGTCAACCAGGGCTACGAGGTGCAGATCGACGCCACCGACGCGGTCGACCGCACCACCGGCGCCATCTACACGTTCAAGTCGGCCGACGTCGCCGCCCGCGACGCCGCGCTCAACCCGGCCGGCGAGTGGAACAGCTACGAGCTGCTCGTCGAGGGTCAGCGCATCCGGGTCTACCTGAACGGCAAGCTGGTCAACGACTTCACCAACACCGACCCGGCGCGCAACCTGGACGGCTACATCGGCATCCAGAACCACGGCGCCGGCGACCAGGCAGCGTTCCGCAACATCCGGGTCAAGGAGCTCACCGGGCAGCCGCCGGTGACGAACCTGGCCCAGGGCAAGGCAGCCACGGCCTCCAGTGTCGAGAATGCCGGCTACCCGGCCGCCAACGCGGTGGACGCTTCGACGAGCACCCGCTGGTCGAGCGCGTTCGGCGACCCGCAGTGGGTCCAGGTCGACCTGGGCGCGACCTACAACATCTCCCGCGTACGCCTTCTCTGGGAGGCCGCCTACGGGTCGGCGTACCAGATCCAGACCTCGGCCAACGGCAGCACCTGGACCACCGCGCGGTCGGTGACCGGGGGCAACGGCGGCGAGGACGATCTCACCGGGCTCAACGCACAGGCCCGGTACGTCAGGGTGCTCGGCACCACCCGGGCCACCCAGTGGGGTTACTCCCTTTTCACCTTCGAGGTCTACGGCAACTAGCACCAACCGAAAGGGGTTCGGATGACGACCGGCGTGTGGTTGATCGGAGCACGAGGATCTGTGGCAGTGACCAGCATGGTCGGGGCCACCGCACTACGCGCCGGGCTCGCCGAGCCGCTCGGTTGCGTCACCGAACTGCCGGAGCTGGCCGGCCCGGCCCTGCCGGGCCTGGCCGAGCTGGCCTTCGGCGGGCACGACATCAGCGACATCACCCTCGAGAAGAAGGTCGAGAACCTGGTCGCCGCCGGCGTGCTTCCCGCACGCCCGGCGGCGGCCGTGGCCGACCAGCTGGCCGGGCTGCAGCGCGAGCTGCGGCCCGTCCCGTCGGCCGAGACCCAGCTCGAGGTCGCACGGCTGATCGCCCAGGACATCGACGACTTCCGGCGGCGGCGCGGCCTGGAACGGGTCGTGGTCGTCAACGTCTCGTCCACTGAGCCGATCTTCCCGGCCGGGCCGGAGCACGAGACGCTGGCCGCGCTCGAGACGGCCCTGGCGACCGGCGGGCAGGTGCTGCCGCCGAGCTCGCTCTACGCCTACGCCGCCTTCACCGCGGGCTGCTCCTACGTGGACTTCACGCCCTCGACCGGCGCCCGGCTGCCGGCCCTGCGCGAGCTGGCCGACCGGGAAGGGCTGCCGTACGCGGGTCACGACGGCAAGACCGGCGAGACCCTGGTCAAATCGGTGCTGGCGCCCATGTTCGCGATGCGGCATCTGCGCGTACGCACCTGGTCCGGCACGAACTTGCTGGGCGGCGGCGACGGCGCCAACCTGGCCGACCCGGCCGCCAACGCCGCCAAGGCCACCAGCAAGCAGCGGGTGCTGGCCGAGACCCTCGGCTACCAGCCGCAGGGCACCAGCCACATCGAGTACGTCGACGACATCGGCGACTTCAAGACCGCATGGGACCTGATCACGTTCAGCGGCTTCCTCGGCACCCAGATGCGGATGGAGTTCTCGTGGCACGGCTGCGACTCGGCCCTGGCCGCGCCGCTGGTGCTCGACCTGGCCCGGCTCACCGCGGCCGCGCACGCCGCCGGCCGGGGCGGTGCGCTGACCGACCTGGCGTTCTTCTTCAAGGATCCGATCGGCGAGGTGCCGCACGCGCTGGCCGAGCAGTGGGCGGCGCTGGTCGGCTTCGTACGGGGGCTCCATGCGCCTGCGTGACCTGGCCGAGCTGGTCCGGGCGCCGGCCGCCCTGTCCGTCCCCGGCGACACGGTGGCTGGGGCGGCTGCGGCCGGCGGGATGCGCCGGTCGACGCCGGGGCTGGCAGCGGCGTCAGTGTGTCTCTACTGGGGTGGGATGGCCGCCAACGACTGGGCCGACCGTGAGCTGGACGCCCTGGAACGGCCCCAGCGGCCGATCCCGTCCGGCCGGGTGAAGCCGGCACAGGCCCTGCTCGCGGCGGCCGGGCTGACCGCGGCCGGTGTCGGGATAGCGGCGCTGGCCGGTGGAAAACGGGCCGCAGCGGTCGCCGTGCCACTGGCTGGTGCGGTGTGGGTGTACGACCTCTGGGCGAAGAACACGGCCGCCGGGCCGCCGATGATGGCAGTCTGCCGGGGGCTGGACGTGCTGCTCGGGGCGACCGGCGGCGACGTGAGGCGGGCGTTGCCTTCGGCGCTCACGGTGGCGGCTCACACCTACACGGTGACCGCGCTGTCGCGGCACGAGGTGTCGGGGGCCACGCCTGCGCTGCCGTTGAGCACGCTCGCCGGCACGGCAAGCCTGGCCGCCGTTGTCACTGTGGCGGCGTCACGCGCCGGTCGGACCAAAGTTGATCACAGTCGAGCCCACCACGGAGCCCACCCTCCCAAGGGGGAGCCCCCTCAGCCATTATCGCCCGAGAACGGTCGGTTTCGCGCAGCCCCCTGTGGACAACGCCGAACTGTGGATAACGCCCGAGCCCTCGCCACCGGGGCGCTGGCCGCCTGGTACCTCGCCGGATACGGCCGCGCCCAGCTCCGCGCGGCCGCCGACCCCTCCGCGGGCCGCATCCGGGCGGCAGTAGGCGCGGGCATCACCGACCTGCCGCAACTGCAGGGCGCTCTGACCGCCAAGTCCGGCTCCGCCGCGTACGGCCTCGGACTCGCTCTCGTCGCGCCGCTCGCCCGGCGCCTGGCGCGAAAGGTGTCGCCCACATGAGATTCGGTTACGGCACGAACGGTTTCACCAACCACCGCCTGTCCGAGGCCTTCGCCGTCATCGCCGACCTCGGCTACGACGGCGTCGCGCTCACCCTCGACACCAACCACCTCGATCCGTTCGGCCACGACCTGGCCCGCCGCACCGCCGAGGTCGCGGCCGAGCTCAGCCGGCGAAACCTGGCCGTGGTCATCGAGACCGGCGCCCGCTACCTGCTCGACCCGTGGCGCAAGCACTCCCCCACCCTGATGGACGACGACCCGGAGAAGCGTCTCGAATACCTGCGCCGGGCGGTGCGGGTGGGAGCTGACCTGGGCGCCGAGGCCGTCTCCTTCTGGGCTGGGATCGGGGCGCCGGAGCGTTGGGAGCGGCTTGTCGACGGGACGCGGCAGATCGTCGATTTCGCCGCCGCCAACCAGGTCACGCTGGGCTTCGAGCCGGAGCCGGGCATGCTCGTCAACGACATCGCGGACTGGCGCCGGCTGTACGACGACCTCCAGAAGCCGGCCAACTTCGGCATCACCCTCGACATCGGACACTGTCGCTGCCTCGAAGATCTGTCGGTGGCCAACTGTGTGATGGCGGTGGCCGATCACCTCGTCAACGTGCAGATCGACGACATGCGGCGCGGGGTGCACGAGCATCTCGAGTTCGGCGCCGGTGAGATCGACTTCCCGCCCGTGCTCGCGGCGCTCGAAGCGAATTACCACGGGCTCGTCTCGGTCGAACTACCCCGCCACTCGCACGCGGCGCCGACGATCGCCGCGCAGTCCCTGGACTTCCTGCGTAACGCGGCCAAAGAGGCAGGAGATCGTGGATGACCACCTTGGACGAGCTACGCACCTTCCTGAAGGTCGACGATTTCCAGCCGGCCGACGTGCCGGCCCTGTTCCCGGCGGCGGTCCGTCGCTACGGACGTGAGCCGCTCACCGAGGGGTGGGCGACCGACGAGGCGGCCCGGGCGCTGATGCTGGCTGCGGTGCCGCCGGCCGAGATCCACGAGATCTACCGGTACGGGGACACGGCCGAGAAACTGGCCGTGCTGAAGGCGCTGCCGCTGCTGCCGATCGGTGACAGCGCCGTTCCGCTGCTCGAGGACGCGCTGCGCACCAACGACACCCGGCTGGTGGCGGCGGCGCTGGGACCGTACGCGGACCGGCTCAGCCAAGAGGCGTGGCGCCAGGCCGTGCTCAAGTGCGTGTTCATGGGCGTACCGCTGAGCAGCGTGCACCGGCTGCACGAGCGCGCCGACTCCGAACTGGGCGCGATGCTGCGCGCCTTCGCCCACGAACGTCACGCCGCGGGCCGCGACATGCCGCCCGACGCGACCGCCCTGCTCGATCGGCTCCAGGAGGACTGATGCGCATCTTCGATCCGCACATCCACATGACGTCGCGCACCACCGACGACTACCAGCGGATGGCCGAGGCCGGGGTGCGGGCCGTGGTGGAGCCGGCGTTCTGGCTCGGCCAGCCGCGCACCAACCCGGGCTCGTTCACCGACTACTTCGACTCGCTGATCGGCTGGGAGCCGTTCCGCGCCTCGCAGTTCGGCATCCGGCACCACGCCACGATCGCGCTGAACCCCAAGGAGGCCAACGATCCGCGCTGCCGTCCGGTGCTCGACCTGCTGCCGCGCTATCTGGCCAAGGACGGCGTGGTGGCGGTGGGCGAGATCGGGTACGACTCGATGACGCCGGCCGAGGACGAGGTGTTCGCGGCGCAGCTGGCCCTGGCCCTCGATCACGAGCTGCCGGCGCTGGTGCACACCCCGCACCGGGACAAGGCGCGCGGCACCAGGCGCAGCATCGACGTGGTGCAGGAGTCGGGCATCGACCCGGGCCGGGTGCTGCTCGACCACCTCAACGAGGTGACCGTGGCCGCCGCCCTGGAAGCGGGGCTGTGGGCCGGTTTCTCCATCTATCCCGACACGAAGATGTCACCGGACCGGATGGTGGCGATCCTGCGCGAGTACGGCGTCGAGCGCGTGCTGGTCAACTCGGCGGCCGACTGGGGCAAGTCGGATCCGCTGCTCACCGTGCGCACGGCCGAGGCGATGCTGGCCGGCGGCTTCGACAAGGACGACGTCGACCGGGTGCTGTGGCGCAACCCGGTCGAGTTCTACGGGCAGTCGGGGCGGCTCGACCTCACGGACCTCGCCGAGACCGGGGCCACGTTCGCCGGCAACTCGATCCTGCGCGGAGGCAGCTGATGCATCTGAGCTACTGCACCAACGTGCACCCGGCCGAGGACCTGGCCGGGATCGTCGAGCAGCTCGACACGTACGCCGGGCCGATCCGGCAACGGCTCGGGGCCGACGTTCTCGGGCTCGGGCTGTGGCTGGCCGCACCGGTCGCCGCCGCCCTGGCCGACGACCCGGCGCTGCGCCGGGGCCTGCGGGCCGAACTCGACGCGCGCGGGCTGGAGGTGGTCACCCTCAACGGATTCCCGTACGAGGCGTTCCAGGCGCCGGTGGTCAAGCACGCGGTCTACTACCCGGACTGGACCTCGCGCGACCGCCTCGACTACACGCTCGACCTGGCCCGGGTGCTCAGCGATCTGATGCCGGAGACGGCGGCGTACGGATCGATCTCGACGCTGCCGCTGGCCTGGCGCACCCCCTGGGAGGAGTCCCGTGAGTCGGTCGCCCGGCAGCACCTCGACGAGCTCGCGCACGGGCTCGAGAAGATCGCCGGGGAGACCGGGCGGACGATCCGGGTCGGCTTCGAGCCGGAGCCGGGCTGCGTCATCGAGAACACCACCCAGGCCGCCGATCTGCTGAAGAATGTGGACACCCGGTGGCTGGGCGTCTGCCTCGACCTGGCCCACCTGGCGTGCGCGTGGGAGCAGCCGGCGCAGGCGCTCGACCGGCTGGCGGCGGCCGGGGTGCCGGTGGTGAAGGTGCAGGTGTCGGCGGCTCTGCAGGCGGATGATCCGGTGGCCGCGTCCGAGGTGCTGCGGGCGTACGTGGAACCGCGCTTCCTGCACCAGACGCGCACCTCGCTCGGCGGGGCGACCGACGACCTCGACCTGGCGCTGCGGGAGCAGCTGCCCGGGCCGTGGCGCATCCATTACCACGTACCGCTGCACGCGCTGCCCGAACCGCCGTTGAGCTCGACGGTTCCGGTGCTGCGCAACGCCATCCACGAACTGCTCGCCCGCACCGACTGCGAGCACTACGACGTCGAAACGTACACCTGGGGGGTGTTGCCGGTGTCCCAGCGACCGACCGATGCAGCGGGGCTGGTGGACGGGATCGCGGCCGAGCTGGCCTTCGCCCGCGACCTGCTGGCGGCGGAGGTGAGCGCGCGATGACACAGTTGCTGGTGCTGGACGTCGTCGGGCTCACGCCGCGGCTCCTCGAACACATGCCCCGCCTGCGGGCGCTGGCGTCCCGCGGCTTCCAGGCTCAGCTCGGCACGGTGCTGCCGGCGGTCACCTGCTCCGCGCAGTCCACCTTCCTCACCGGCGATCTGCCGTCCGGGCACGGGATCGTCGGCAACGGCTGGTACTTCCGCGAGCTGGGCGAGGTGTTCCTCTGGCGGCAGCACAACGCGCTGGTCGGCGGCGAGAAGATCTGGGACGCGGCCCGCAAGGTCGCGCCCGGCTACACCGTGGCCAACGTCTGCTGGTGGTACGCGATGGGCGCGCAGGTCGACTGGACCATCACCCCACGCCCGATCTACCGGGCGGACGGCCGGAAGGAGCCGGACTGCTACACGTACCCGCCCGAGCTGCACGACGAGCTGCCGACGTTTCCGCTCTTCACCTACTGGGGGCCGGGCGCTGGCATGCCCTCTTCGCAGTGGATCGTGAACGCGTCCCTGCACCTGCTCGACACCCGCCGGCCCGACCTCACCCTGGTCTACATCCCGCACCTCGACTACGACCTTCAGCGGTACGGGCCGTCGTCGCCCCAGGCGGCCGCGGCGGCCGCGGCCCTCGACGAGGTGCTGGCGCCGCTGCTCGACCGGACGGATGTCACGGTGGTCGCGCTGTCCGAGTACGGGATCACCGACGTCAGCAAGCCGGTCGACATCAACCGGATGCTGCGGGCCGAGGGCCTCCTCGAGGTCTACACCCAGGACGGGATGGAATACCTCGACCCTTGGGTGTCGCGGGCCTTCGCTGTGGCCGACCACCAGGTGGCCCACGTCTACGTCCGCGACCCGGCCGATGTGGCCGCCGTGACCAAGTTGTGCGAGGCGCTGCCGGGCGTGGCCGAGGTGCTGGACGAGACCGGCAAGACCGAGTACGGCCTGAACCACGACCGGGCCGGGGAACTCGTGCTCGTCGCCGATCCGGACGCCTGGTTCACCTACTACTACTGGCTGGACGACGCGCGGGCGCCGGACTTCGCGCGCTCGGTCGAGATCCATCGAAAGCCCGGGTACGACCCGGCCGAGCTGCTCTTCGACCCGGCGGACCCGGCGGCGGCCAAGCGCCGGGCGATCACGGCCGTGGCCCGCAAGAAGCTGGGGCTGCGCTACGTGATGAACCCGGTCGGCCTCGACGCGGGAGCGCGGGCCATCCGCGGCTCGCACGGGCGGCTGCCCGACGACGCGGCGGACGCTCCGGTGCTGCTGTGCTCCGACCCTTCCGCCGTACGGATGAGGATTGAGGCCACCGAGGTCAAGGCCCTGTTGCTCGGTCTGGCGGGTTTGTCATGACACTCGAGGCGACCCGCCCGCCGGCCGCCGCCGACCTGCGGCAGCGCTTCGACACCGCGCTCGCGTCCTTCATCGACCGGCAGGACCCGGCCTGGCCCGACGGCGCCCCTCGCGGCGCGCTCGACAGCCTGCGCCGGTTCGTGCTGGCCGGCGGCAAGAGGCTGCGGCCGACGTTCTGCTATTGGGGCTGGCGCGGCGGCGGCGGCGAGGACTGCGACGAGGTCGTCAACGCGGCGGCGGCGCTGGAGCTGTTCCACGCGTTCGCGCTCATCCACGACGACATCATCGACGGCAGCGACCGGCGCCGCGGCCAGCCGTCGATGCACCGCTTCTTCGCCACCGTGCACCACCGGCGTTCGTGGCGCGGCGACTCGCTGGCCTTCGGCCGCAACACGGCCCTGCTCTGCGGCGACCTGTGCGCGGCGTGGGCCGAGCAGATGTTCCACGAGTGCGGCCTGCCCCCGAAACAGATCCACCAGGGCTACGCGGCGTTCGCTCTCATGCGGACCGAGGTGATCGCCGGCCAGTACCTCGACCTGGTGTCCGGGGTGGGCGACGGCTCGGTGGCGAGTGCGCTGACCGTGATCCGGATGAAGTCGGCCCGCTACACGGTGACCCGGCCGTTGCAGATCGGCGCCTGGCTGGCCGGCGCGCCCCGCCCGTTGTACGCGGCGTTCACCGACTTCGGCGACCCCCTGGGCGACGCGTTCCAGCTGCGCGACGACGTCCTGGGCGTCTTCGGCGACCCCACCGTCACCGGCAAGTCCACCCTGGACGACCTGCGCGAGGGCAAGCCGACGGTGATGATGGCCCTGGCCCGCGCCGCCGCCTCCCGCGACCAGGCGGCCCGGCTGGCCACCCTCTTCGGCAACCCCGACCTGGACGCCGCCGGCGCCGAACAACTGCGCGCCATCATCGTCGAGACGGGAGCCCTCGACCAGATAGAACAGATGATCCGGGTCCGAGCCGACACCGCCATGACCGCCCTGGAATCGGCCCCGCTTCCGCCCTTCGTCCGAACCGCCCTCGTTGACCTGGCCACTGCCGCCGTCGACCGGGCCAACTGACCGTCAGGAGCTTGCCGGCCGGGGACGGGAGATTCACGCGCAGTGATGCGATGATCACTCTATGACCGAGCACGCGGCACGGCGGGTGGTGGCCGGGCTGAGTTGTGCCGAGTGGCATCCGGGGGCGGCGGCGACCGTGCTGGCCCTGCACGGGCTGACCGGCACCTCGCAGGTCTGGGCGGCGCTCGCCGGGGCTGTGCCGTGCTACCGGGTGGTGGCTCCGGATCTGCCCGGGCGGGGCAGCTCGTTGCACACCTCCGCCGGGGCGGGTTTGGCCGGGCACGCCGCGGCGGTGGTGGCGCTCGCGGACGACCTCGGGCTGAGCGATGTCACCCTCGTGGGGCACTCGATGGGGGCGTTTCTGGCGCCCCTGGTGGCGGCGGGACTGGGGGAACGGGTCCGCAAGGTGGTGCTGGCCGACGGGGGCGTGCCGCCCGATCCGTCGCCCCTGCTGTCACGGCCGGTCGTGCGGGCGATCTTCACTGTGCAGGGGCTGTTGCTGCGACGGCGGTGGCGGAGCGCGGAGGCGTTCATGGCGGTCGCCGAGGGCAAGGCCGTGCGGGGACGGCCCGAGCTGCGGCCGGTGGTGCGGGAGTGGGTCGCCTATCTGCTCGACGGCAACGGGCGGGCCCGGCTCGACCGGCGGCGGCTGGTCGCCGATGCGGTCGACAGCCTGACCGGGGCGGCGACCCTTCCGGCCGTACGGGACATGAGCGTGCCTGTGCATCTGCTGGCGGCGAGCCACGGAGCCCACGACGGAGCTGCGGCCTTTCTCAGCGACGCGGCGCTGGAACGGGCGGCGGCATCGCTGCCCCGGCTGACCAGCGAGCGCATCGAGGCCAACCACGTCACGCTGCTGACTGATCCGCGGCTGGCCGCCGCCGTCAGGTCAGATCCAGCGTGAACTCGGCCCGGTCGACCTTGCCCCCCACCTGGAACTCGAGGAACGCGCGGTAGCGGCCGGCGCCGGGCACCGAGACGTTGAAGCGGATCGCGCCGTCGGCCAGTTCGGGGTCGGGGTGCACGTGGACGTAGCCGAGGTCGCCCTCGCGCAGCACGACCAGATGCCCGTAGGCGCCCAGATAGCGTTCGAGCGTCGCCGGGCCGGGTGCGCCCGAGCGGGCGACCCGGAACGAGATCGGGACGGTCGAACCGGCCTTGGGGGCGCCCTCCATGGTGACCGTGAACGGACCGGCCTCGGCCTGGGTCGCAGCGGGCGGCAATGCGGTCTCGGTGGTGGCGCCGGGCACGTGATGGTCGACCCCCAGCACCAGCGGGGTGGTGGTGGCGCCGTCGGCGGTGGCCACGGTGAAGTCGGCGAAGATGCGGTAGGCGCCCGAGCGGGGCAGCGCCAGCGGCACCGACCACAGGCCGTCGGGTGACATCGTGGGGTGCAGGTGCTGGAAGCCGGCCAGGTCGCGGCCGGCGACGACCATGTGCAGCGGCTTGTCGTGCACGACGGCGAAGCGGGTGGCCGGCTGACGGTCGGCGCCGACGATGCGGAAGGCGTAGTCGACCGCGCGGCCCGCGGGCTGCGAGCGCCGCACCGGCTGGAGGGTGTAGCCACCCGCACTGACCGTGGTTCCGGCGGCCTCCACTGTGGCCGGTCCACCGTCGCCGCCGCTGTGCTGGTGTCCCCCCATGGGCTGAGCCGCGGGGGCCACCGGCTTCGGCGCGGCCGCGGTCGGCTGCGGTGCGGCGGTCGAGCGACCCAGCGCGTAACCCCCGATCAGCGCCACAACGACAGCGCCGACCGCGATCGGCACCACGGGAACCGAACCGGGAGCCTTTGCAGCACCACTCTTCGCCGTGCTGCCCTTCGCAGCACCGCCCTTGGCCCCGCCGCCCTTTCGCGGGGCGCCGGCAGACGTACGCCGGCGCCAGGCGACAACCCCGGCCACCGCGGCCACCGCGGCCACGGAGGCCGCCACCCCGCCGATCCACCCGAGCCAGTTGGTGCCGCCATCCTCTTCCGTCGGCGCCGCCGCCGGTGGAGCAGCAGCCGCTGGGCTGGACGCGACAGAAGCGGCGCCGCCGGTCAGCGCCGGATCAGCCTGATCGGTCGGTGGCGTCCACCCGGCCGGGGCCGGCGTGACCGGCCCGGTGTACTTGAAGTTCACGGTCCCGTGCACGTTGTCGCCGTCCGACGCCTTCGACTGATAGTCGACCTTGTACTCCCCGGTCACCGGCAGGTGGGCGATGCGCACCCGGGCCGGGAAGCCGGTCGTGTACTGCCGGGGCTCGAACTTCCCACCCTCCATGAAGTACTCGGTGACCGGCTTGTCCAGCGGTCGCGGGCCGGCGTGCTCCCACCCGTTGTCGACGCGGCCGCCGTTGGGTGCGGTGACGGTGAAGTACGCGTTGTCCGGCACCTTCTCGGTGAAGAACAGCTCCACGCTCATGAGCGGCGAGCTCACTGTCGAACCGCTGACCGGGTTCGACATGGCGAGCGTGCCGTGCGCGGAGGCCGGCGACGGCACAGCGAACACGACGGCGAGGACCGCGGTGGAAGCGAGGACAACTCGGTGGAAGAGTCCCATCGCACCATCCTCGGAGAACGGAAGCTTTAGTCAAGCCATCGAGATCTTTTTATTCGCCAGACCGAAGTTCTACCGGGCCGATCTCCGGCGACCTCGTCAGCCGGGCGTCGATAGATAATCGGCTTCTGTATATGTCCGGGTCACCTCGCCTGGCTAGCGTTCCGCAGGTCTTCGACCGGTGAGCGATGGGTGGTGCGAGAGATGGCCGAGCTGGATCGCCGGACCTTTCTGCAGATGCTGGGCATGCCGGCGGTCGCGTCGGCCATGCCCGCGAGCCTGGACAAGGCGCTCGCCATCCCGGCACACAACCGCACCGGCAGCATCCAGGACGTCGAGCACGTCATCTTCCTGATGCAGGAGAACCGGTCGTTCGACCACTACTTCGGCACGATGCGCGGCGTCCGCGGCTTCGCCGACCCTCATCCCGTACGCCTGAGGTCGGGCCGCAGCGTCTGGCATCAGCCCCACGGCGACGGCGAGCTGCTGCCGTTCCGGCCCGAGGTGCCGGACATGGGCGACACATTCCTGCCCGACCCGCCGCACGGCTGGAACGACACGCACGACGCGTGGAACGGCGGCCGGTACGACCGGTGGGTGCCCAACAAGGGTGTGCCGACGATGACCCACCACACCCGGGCCGACCTGCCGTATCACTTCGCCCTGGCCGATGCGTTCACGGTCTGCGACAACTACTTCTGCTCGTTGATGGGCTCGACCGACCCCAACCGGTATCACATGTGGACGGGCTGGGCCGGCAACGACGGCCGGGGTGGCGGCCCGGTCGTCGACAACGCGGAGGCCGGCTACGACTGGACGACGTACCCGGAGCGGCTCGAGCGCGCCGGCGTCCCGTGGAAGATCTATCAGGACACCGGCATCGGTCTGACCGCCGCCGGATCCTGGGGCTGGACCAGCGACCCGTTCATCGGCAACTACGGCGACAACTCACTGCTCTACTTCCACCAGTACCAGAACGCCCAGCCCGGCACGCCGCTGGCCGACCGGGCCAAGCGGGGCACCGAGATCGCGCAGCTCGGCCGCGACCCGCAGAAGCTGCTCACGGACTTCCGCGCGGACGTGGAGAACGGGCGGCTGCCCGCGGTCAGCTGGATCGTCGCGCCCGAGGCCTACACCGAGCACCCGAACTGGGGCCCGCACTACGGCGAGTGGTACGTCTCGCAGGTCATCGACATCCTGGCCGCCAACCCGGAGGTCTGGAGCAGGATGGCGCTCTTCATCACGTACGACGAAGAGGGTGGATTCTTCGACCACCTGGTGCCGCCGACCCCCGACCCGGGCCGCTCGACCGTGCCGATCACGAATGAGATTTTCCCCGGCAGCGCCAACCATCCCGGCGGCCCGTACGGGTTCGGGGTGCGTGTGCCGACGATCGTGGTCTCGCCCTGGACGCGGGGTGGCTGGGTCAACTCCGAACTGTTCGACCACACCTCGCTGATCCGCTTCCTGGAGCGGCGTTTCGGCACCCGGGAACCGAACATCACGCCGTGGCGGCGGGCCGTCGCGGGCGACCTGACGAGCGCGTTCGACTTCAAGAACCCGAACCGTCGCCGCGCCGACCTGCCCGGCACGGCCCCGTACAAGCCGGCCGACCTGACCCGGCAGCCCGACGACGTGCCGGTGCCGCCGGCCGATGCCCGCCTTCCGAAACAGGAGCGAGGCGTACGACCGGCACGGGCCCTGCCGTACGAGTTGCACGCCGACGGCAAGGCGTCGGCCGCCGGCTTCACCGTCGAGTTCAGCAACACCGGCCGGGCCGCCGCGGTGTTCCAGGCGCACTCAGCCGACCCGGCCCACGAGCCGCGCACGTACACGGTCGAGCCCGGCAAGCGCCTGACCGGCATGTGGCCGACCACCCAGGCGTACGACCTGGAGGTCCGCGGTCCCAACGGTTTCTACCGTCAGTTCACGGGACGTGCCGGTCGGCCCACGGTCGAGGCGAGCGTACGGAACGACGTGCTCGAGATCAGCAACGCCGGCCCGGCCCGTGCCCTGGTCAAGGTGACCGACCGCTACACCGGCCGGGTCACGACCGTGGCCGTCCGGCCCGGAGCCACGCACACCGAGAAGCGTCCGACCGCCAGGACCCACGGCTGGTACGACCTCACGGTGGCCGCCGAGGGCCTCGAACGTCGCTTCGCCGGGCACCTCGAGGACGGCCGGGCAAGTATCAGCGACCCGGTGCTGGGAGGCCTGGCCTGATCAGGGCGAGCTTGTCGCCGTCGGGCGTGCCCGGTTCGGCCGAGTGGATCAGCAGTCGCTGCCCGCTCGAGTCGCCCACGTCGAGGGTCTCGTAGTCGAGGCTCAGCCGGCCGACGGCCGGGTGGTCCATGAGCTTGCGCCCGGTGCGGCAATAGGTGACGTCGGCCCGCGCCCACAGCCCCCGGAACTCCTCGCTGCGCACCGACAGCTCCCCGACGAGGCGTTGCAGGGCCTCGTCGTGCGGGAAGATCCCGGCCACCGACCGGAGCGCGGCCACGCACTCGGCCTTCACCACCTCGTCCTCGACGTGCAACCCGGTCGTCGCCGGGTCGAGGAAAGCGTCGCGGACCAGGTTGCGCCCCTCGGCCAGCCCGGGATTGAGCAGGCACGCGAACTCGTTGGCGCGCAGGACGGTGAGTGTGTGGTCGAGCAGCACGGTGGGCCACGGCGAGGCGTCGACGATGCGGGCCACGGCGGGCCGGACACCGGACCCGGCGACCGGTGGGGCCACCGGCGCGGAGGCCAGCCGGTGCAGGTGCGTGGTGGCGTCGCCGTCGAGCTGCAGCGCCCGCGCCAGGGCGCCCACCACCTCGGGCGACGGGTTGCGGTCGCGGCCCTGTTCCAGCCGGACGTAGTAGTCGACGCTGATGCCGGCGACCAGGGCCAGCTCTTCGCGCCGCAGCCCGCGCACGTGCCGCCGGCCGCCCGCGACCAGCCCCACAGCCGCCGGCCCGACCAGGGCGCGTCGCGCTCGCAGGAACTCCGCCAGATCACCGGTCATCACACCACGATAGGCCGGGCGGCGTGCGAAAAACTGGCCCCGCGACCCCCAGGAACCACCGGGCCTGGGGAAAATGCCGCACCCGGCCCAGCCTCGGAGTCATGAATATGAAGAACCGTCGCGCCCTGGTCACGGGCGCCTCCTCGGGCATCGGCGCGGCCACGGTACGGGCCCTGCGCGACGCGGGCGTCCGGGTCGCTGCCGGCGCCCGCCGCACCGACCGCCTCGACGCCGACCTCGCCCTCCCGCTCGACGTGACCGACGAGGGGTCGGTCCGCTCGGCCGTGGCGGCCGCGGTCGCCGAGTTCGGCCGGCTCGACCTGGTGGTCAACGCGGCCGGCATCATGCCGCTGGGCCCGGTGCTGGAGGCGGACGTCGCCGTCTGGCGGCGGGCGCTGGACACCAACCTGCTCGGGCTGATGCTGGTCACCCACGCGGCGCTGCCGCACCTCGTCGAGGCCGGCGCGGGCGACATCGTCAACATCTCGTCGATCGGCGGGCGGGAGACCTTTCCCGGCGCGGCCGTCTACAACGCCACGAAGTTCGGTGTGTACGGCTTCTCCGGAGCGCTGCGGAAGGAGGTGGGCGCGAACGGAGTACGGGTGAGCGTCGTCGAGCCCGGCTACACCGAGACGGAGTTGTTCGGGAGCATCGGCGACACCGGGCTGCAGGCCAACCTCGAGGGCGTCATGGCCGGGCAGCGCAACCTCGACAGCGCTGACGTCGCCGCGTCGATCGTGCACCTGGTGAGCCGCCCGGCCCACGTGATCGTCAACGAGCTCCAGATCCGGCCGGTGATCCAAGCCTAGGCCGCCACCCGCCGCCCCGCTGCGGCCGGTCGGTAGTCGGCCACCGCCGCCGCCGGCATCGGCCGGCCGTAGTGGAAACCCTGGGCGTAGCGGTAGCCCAGCCGCTGCAGCTCGGCTGCCTGCTCGGCGGTCTCGACGCCCTCGGCCACCGCCCGCAGGCCGAGGCCCTCGCAGATGCCGATCAGCGCGGCCACCACCACCGCCTGCGGGCCGCCGGCGGTGACGTCGTCGACGAACGACTTGTCGACCTTCAGGACGTCGGCGGGGCAGGTGCGCAGCAGGCCCAGTGACGAGTGGCCGGTGCCGAAGTCGTCCAGGGCGATCTTCACGCCCAGCGCGGCGATCGCCCGCAGCTCGGTCAGCGCGGTGCCGCCGTCGAAGACCGCCGTCTCGGTGACCTCCACGGTCAGCACCTCGGGCGGCAGGCCGGTGCGGCACAGCACCGCGGCCACGTCGTCGGCGAAGCCGGCCTCGCGCAGCTGCCGGGCCGACACGTTCACCGTGACGGTTGTCGGGGCGGCCGCTCCCATCTCGCTGCGCCAGGTCACCGCCTGGCGGCAGGCCTCCTCGAGGACCCAGGCGCCCAGCGGAACGATCAGGCCGGTGCGTTCGGCGGCCGGGATGAACAGGTCGGGGCCGATCGGGCCGCGTTCGGGGTGCCGCCAGCGCAGCAGGGCCTCGACGCCGAACAACTCGCCGCCCGGCATCGTCACGATCGGCTGGTAGAGCAGCGTGAGCTGTTCGGTGTCGAGGGCGGTCCGCAGGTCGGCGGCGAGGCGGGACTGCTCGGCGGTGCGCTGGTCCATCGCGGTCGCGTACGTGACCTGGCGGCCCTTGCCCTGGCCCTTGGCCTCGTACATGGCCACGTCGGCGCGGCGCAGCATCTCGTCGGCGCTGTCGCCCTCGCGGGCCGGGGCCAGGCCGATGCTCGCCTCGACGACCAGCTCGTGGTCGCCCGCGCGCACCGGGCGCCGCAGGCGGCAGGCGATGGCGCCCAGGGTACGGGCGGCGTCGCCGCGCAGCAGCAGCGCGTACTCGTCGCCGCCCAGCCGGGCCGCCACGCCGCCGGCCGGGAGCTCGTTCTCGATCGTGGCCGCGACGGCCGTGAGCAGTTCGTCGCCGACCGCGTGGCCGAGGTCGTCGTTGATCGCCTTGAAGTCGTCCAGGTCGATCAGGGCGACGCTCACGTCGGCCGGGTCGTCGGCCAGCGCCGCGGTGATCTCCCGGGTGAGCACGGTGCGGTTGGCCAGCCCGGTCAGGGCGTCGTGGCCGGCCTGATGGACCAGTTCGCGCTGCCGGGCGTCCAGGTCGTCGAGCAGCCGGCTGTTGTCGCGCAGGGCGACCAGTTGCCGGGTCGCGACGAGCAGGGTCACGGTGACCGAGCCGATCGCGATCGCGAGCTGGTCGGCCGAGCGCTCGACCGCGCTCGAGAGCAGCAGCGCGCCGGTGGCCAGCACGGCCGCGTACGGCATGTGGCTGAGCCGGCGCATAGGCGGGCGCGGCAGCGGACGGCCGACCTGGGTCGCCCGGATCTGGCGGTCGGCCGCCAGGCTGAGGCACAGGCAGCAGGCCGGCAGCAGCACGTGCGCGGTGTTCAGGTACGGCTTGTCGGCCAGCAGCGGCGCGAACGCTCCGCCGCCGGCCCCGATCGCGCCGGTCAGCGCCAGCAGGTGCAGGGCCCGGCGGTCGATCGGCCCGGTGCCGGTGAAGGCCACCTTGACGAACGCGAAGATGCAGATCACGCCCGCGGCCAGGACGATCAGCACCGACGCCGAGTCGGCGAAACCACCGCCCAGCCAACTTTCCCAGCGCGGGTACGCGAGGTGCCAGGTGAACGTCAGGACGGTGACCAGCACGGTCGCGATGTCCAGGCCGAACCGGGTCCACTCGATGCCCGAGCGCCGGGCGCCGGGAATCCGCAGCAGCCCCAGCAGGAACACGGCCAGGCCGGTCACGTACACGGCCGCGGTGACGCCGCTGATGTGCTGCCCCTGCTGGGCGCCGGTCAGATAGTCGTACGCGTTGGAACCCGCACCCAGACCGATCAGCACGATGCCCGCCGAGGCGTACCGCCAATAGCTGCGACCCTCGCCCGACGCCCGCCACGAGGCCCGGGCGGCCAGTGGCACCGCGACGAGCAACGGCAGCCAGCCGAGGAGGGTCGGGGTCTTGTGCAGCAACCCCACGGCGAACCACAGGCAAGCGAGGACGAGCACCACGGCCGCCACGACGACCGTACGGGTCAGGCGGAACGGCGGAACCATCGCCGCCGCCATGCCACGATTCCTCTCCACATCGATCCCATCGGCTCGTCACCGCCACGGATGAGAAAGATCGCGGTGCTGCCCGGGCCACAGGGTAAACCCCCTGGCCGGACCGCGCGAGGGACGAAAGGACGATCAAAGGAATCGGAACCGGTCGAGACCCAGGACGGCGGCGCGGGGATCTTCCGTCCACATCGGCGACGAACGGGGGAGCCGGCTAAGAACCGCACGGCGACAACTTCTGGGCGTGGCGGTACTTTCCAAGCACCGGCTGCGCAGTGGATGATACCCGGGTTCCCGCCGCACGCACCCGAAACGCGAGATATCGCCCCTTGGCGAATTTTTCGCGCTGAACTAGGGCTGAACCCTCCTACGGAACGTAGAGGGACTTGCTCAGGTGCAATAGGTTGCACCCGACTAGTCCCTGCAGATCGAGGCCGCCTCATGTTCAAACGCACCAGTGCTGCCGAAACGCAGACCGAGATGATCTCTTTGGACGGTTGGAGCCTCGGCGATCTGCGGAACGACCCGAGCCGGGAGCTGGCCGAGGCCGTTCAGGTGGTGCTGCGCCAGGTGGCGCGCCCCCGGGCGAACCTGGGCGGAGCCGGGCCGCCCGGCCGCGCCGACTGAGCCCCGCACCGACCTCGACCGACGAAGACCGAGGAGCGTCCGATCGCCGTGTCCCCCGCGCAGATCGAAGGCCATCCGCACCACATCACTCTGCCCGCCGACGACTTCCGGGCCTTGGCGTCCGGCGGCGGCTCCCCCGAGGTCGTCGGCAAGCTTCGCAAGGCGGAACACAGCCGCCGCCTGATCATGCTGCGTGCCCTGCTCGACGCGGCCGTCGACGTCGCACCGGTCGGCGAGGCGTGGGCAGCGCTGGAGCGGGCCGAGAAGCACGATCCCTACGCGGTAGCCACCATCCTCATGCACCCGCAGGTGGGCGCCTGGCTCTCGTACGCCCTGCGACGCCACCACGGCGGCGCGACGAGCGCCGCACCCCCCGACCACGACTTCGCCCAGCTGCACGCGGTGGCGATCGCCGCCTCGGCCGCGACCGGGCAGGCCTACCGCGCGACCGTCCCGCTGACCGACGGCCGCGCCCTGATCCCCCAGTTCGGCATGGCGTCGTTCACGGGTTGCCCGCGCTGGGACGTGGCCGAGGCCGGCACCGAGGACGGCCACATCTGGCTGCGCCACGGCGATCAGCTCGTCGACGTCCCGCCCGGCGCGGCCGAGGGGAACGGATGGTGGCCGCTGCGCCGGCTGACCGTCGGCGACGACGTGCGCCTCACGGTCTGGCTCGACGACGTGGACCCCATGCGGGACCTCGCCGACCCGGTGCCCCCGCGGCGGCTGGCCCCGGCCGAGTTTCAGTGGTGGGCGAACCTGCTCCGGGACGCCTGGACCATCCTGGTGGCCGACCACCGCCCGATGGCCGAGGCAATCGCGGCCGGCGTCACGTCTCTGGTGCCGCTGCCGGTCGGTGACGGCTGGGGAACGCGTAGCGCCTCCACCGGCGACGCTTTCGGCGCGATCATGTGCTCACCCCCGCCGGACGCGGTCACCCTCGCCGTCTCCCTGGCGCACGAATTCACGCACATCAAACTCGGTGGGCTGATGCATCTGCACACCCTTACCGAGGGCCCGGGACATCCATGCCTGTACGCGCCCTGGCGGGACGACCCGCGCCCGGCCGGCGGACTGCTCCAAGGCATTTACGCCTTCATGGCGATCTCGGATTTCTGGCGCCGGCAGCCATCGAGATCCGACGATGTCATTACCGACTTCGAGTACGCCTATGCGCACGCTCAGACCGCCGAGGCGCTGGACATCGCCTTGCGGGACGGCAACCTCACCGAGCGGGGCCGCGCCTTCGCCGAGGGCATCGGCGAGGCGATGCGGGACTGGCCGGACGACGTCGACCCGCGGGCCCACGCCCTGGCCCGGCTGGTGGCCGACGCGCACCGGGCCGGCTGGCGGATCCGGCACTGCCGCCCCCGCCCGGCCGACGTCGCCGCCATGACCGGCGCCCTCCGGGGCTCAGCCACCGGCAAGGTCACCGTCGGGCCGTCCGAGGTGCAGCCCGACCCCGGCATGCGGCACTGGTCAGCGGCCCGGCTCGGCTTGGCCCGGCGGCACCTGATCGCCCCGGAACGGCAGGCCGAGGCGCGGGACGAGGACTGGGGGGCCGCGCTGACCGACGCCGATCTCGCGCTCTTCGCCGGTGAGCACCGGACGGCAGTCACGGCCTTCTGCGACGAGATCGCGAAGGACCCGGAGTCGGCCGACGCCTGGACCGGCCTGGGCCTGGCGCTCGGCGCCACCGGGGACGATCCGCGGGCCGCGACCGCCCTGCTGCGGAGACCCGAACTGGTGATGGCCGTCCACCGCGAGAGCGACGCGACCCATTCGCCGATCGCCGTGGCCGGCCTGGTGGGCGCCCTTCTTCCCGCATAACCCATTCGCCATCCACAATGATCATTGCGCCGTGAACCCGATTCACGTGTGACCGCGTATCTGTACGCCGCCAATGGTGTCGGTGATACTGATTTTCCGAGGCGGATTTCCCGCACTCGTGATGTCAGTCGCCTTTGATCATGCGGCGGGACGGAGCGGGGTGTGCCGAAGAGGGAAGACGTCGAACCGCCGGCCGTGCAGCCGCATGAGGTCACGTTCGGCATCATGGCCGCTCTGCCGGTCGAACTGAGCGCCCTCATCGAGCTGGTGGACGACGTCCGGAAGTACAAGGACGACGACGACCCCAACGACTACCGCCTCGGCCGCGTCCCCAGCAGCACCCCCGGCCGATCACACTCGGTCGTTCTGCTGATCCCGCCACGCGACGGCACCCAACTCGCGGCGACGTGTTGCGCCCACATGCTCCGGACGTTCCCGAACATCCAGGCGGTCATCATGACCGGCATAGCGGGCGGCATCCCCCGGCCCCGCCGGCCCGACAAGCATGTGCGGCTGGGCGACATCGTGGTCGCCCACGAGGGAATCGTGAACTACGGCAACGTCCGCCGCGAGGACGGCACGACCAGCCTGCGCGGTCCGCAGGGAGCCGGTTCGATCTCGCTCCAGCTGGTGCAGGCGATGAACGAACTGCGGGTGGCGGCTCACAGTGGCGAGCGGCGCTGGGAGCGCTGGCTCGATCCCGGCCGATCACCCAAGGCCGCTCAGTTTCCCCGGCCCGGCCCGGAGTCGGACGTGCTGTACGCACGCGGGTATCCCACCCCGCATCCGCCGCGCCCCGCGAGCGACACGCCCGATCACCTGCCCCGGGTCCACTACGGAGTCATCGGGTCGGCCGACACCCTGATGGCCGACGAGATCCTCCGCGACCAGCTGGCCGACGAGTACCCCAGCATGTACGCGGTCGAGATGGAGGGCGTCGGCGTCGCGGCCGGAACCAGCCTGATCGGCAAGAGCTGGTTCATGGTGCGCAGCGTCGCCGACTACTGCGAGCGCACCGGCAAGAACGACCACTGGCAGCCGTACGCCTCCTATGTGGCCGCGGCGTACGTCCGCGCGCTCCTCGGGGCGGCGGAGCCCGCCAAGGCCGGCCCGGCGCCGCAGAAGGCCTCCCCGCTGCCGCTGGTCGACGACGCCAGTCAGCAGGCCCTCGACGCGATCCTGCGGAAGGTGCCGGCCGACCTCGACATCGAGCCCGTCTGGAACGAGACGATGCAGTCCCACGTGACGTCCGGTCCCGGGCCGTCCGCGGCCGAGCCGCCGCACGCGCCGGCCGAGGCGTTCCACAGCCTGGCCAGCCGCAACGCCGGCGCGTCGGGCCTGAGCCCGGCGATCGTCTTCCTGGCCCAGCTGGCCGAGGTCATCCGCCCGACCGACGCCGGCCTGGCCGACCGGCTCGATGCCTGGATCACCGACTACACCCCCGACGCGAGCGTGGGCGAGGCTCTGCGCGCACGCCTGCAACCCGGGTCCGGCGCCCGGCCGGTCGCTCCCGGCGCCGGACCCGCACTGGTCATCGAACTGGCCGTGGACGGCATCGACCGGGAAAGGTTTCGAGTCACCTCGTACATTCAGGAACATGCCGGACCATGGCGTCCCCGCGAGCTGACCGTGGAGGACGTCACCGAGCAGCAGATCGAGGCGGCGGTCAGCCGGCACATCGACGGCGCCGAGCGCACCTGGGCCGAACTGCAGACCACGGGGCAGGCCGGCATCGAGTTCGTGCTCCCGACGAAAATGATCAACTCCCCGGTCCAGTGGTACCGGGCGCTGCGGATGGACGATCCCGAACCGATCTGCGTCCTCTACGAGGTAGCCGTCCGCAGCCAGGAACGCATGCGGGCGCACAGCGTCCGCCGCGAATGGGTCAACCGCTGGGAACGGCTGGATCAGCAGCCGTTCGCGGGCCGGGTCCGGTGGGGCATCCGCTACAACTCGCCGCAGGCCACTGTGGAGTCGTGGTCGCACGAGCTGAGCGGCGACAGCAGCTACGTGGTGGTGGTGCTGAGCGCGCCGCCGGATGACGAGGTCGGCGCCCGGGAACTGCGCGCCGCGCTCAAGGCCGGGGTGCCGGCGATCCTGTGGGATCAGCGGTCCCCCCAGGTGCCGGCCGTCACCCGGAACAGGCTGGGCGAGCTCACTCAGGACCCGGCCGACCTGCCCGCGCACCTGAGGACAGCGCGGGTCGAGGCCGCACAGCACGCGGTGGCCCAGCCGCACCACTACGCGCGGTCGGTAGCACTGCTCTGGGACGATCCGAACCGGGTGGTCGGTGACCGGGGCGGTGGGCCATGACCGACGGGCACGGCTTCGGCGGTCAGCCGGTGACGGCGCTGCCGAACAGCGACGACCTGGCGGCCGGGCTGCGGCGCTTCGTCGAGCACGCGCCCAGCCTGGCGCTGGTGGTGGACGACAGCCCGTCGATGCGGGTGTGGCAGCCCACGGTCGATGCCTTCCACGAGCTGGCCGCGACCATCTTCACCGACGTCAACGCCCACGACCTCACGGGTTTCCGCGGGCCGGGCCGCTCCACGCTGCCCGATGGGCAACTCATCATCGTGCTGACCGACGGGCTGGACGCGTTCTGGGCTCAGCGCGAGGCCGGAGTGCTGTTGCAGGCGTGGGGCCGGGCCGCCCCCGTCGCCATCGTCAACCCGTACCCCCAGGAACGCTGGCACCGCACGAATCTCGCACCGCGACTGCTCCGGCTGTCCGCGACCCGGGCCATGGCCACCAACGCCGAGCTCAGCATCCGGGAGCCGGCCGAGTGGATGAACCTGTTCGACCAGCCGCTGCACCGGTCGGCGATAGCGGTGCCCCTGCTCGAACTGAGTCCGCGCTGGCTGGACTGGTGGGCCACGCTCATCGCCGGCGCCCCGCAGCGCTGGTTCGACGCCGTCGCGTATGTGGCCGATCCGGAACGCTCACCCGGGCCGGACCGGAGCGGCTCGTCGGCCGAGCCGTTGTCGGGCATCGGCCCGGAGGATCTGGTGGGCCGGTTCCGGGCCGAGGCTTCGTCACAGGCTTTCCGGCTGGCCACCCTGATCGCGTCGGCCCCGCTCGACCTGGAGGCGCTGCGGGTGGTGCAGGGCGTGCTGCTGCCGGCGTCGCATCCGGTGCACCTCGCCGAAGTGGTCACCAGCCCGCTGCTCGTGCAGTCGGGGCCCGATGCCGAGCTGGCCTTCCGCCCCGGCGTACGTGAGGCGTTGCTTGCTTTCGCCGGCCGGGACGAGACCGTCCATGTGGTCGAGATCGTGGCCGGCTTCTTCGGCGACCGGCAACCGGCCGCGACCCGGTTGCTCCAGGTGCTGGCGGAACCCGGCGAACGGCCGGAGACTGAAGTCAGCGCTGAGAACCTGCCGTACGCCCAGGTCGAACTCGCGGTGTTGCGGGCACTCGCCGGGCCGTACGCGGCCCGTGCGGGCCGGCTCAAGCAGGTGATCGATCAGTACCCTGCCGCGCAGGCACCGGAGGTGATTGACGTGCCGTCCACACCCGGCCCGCCCGAATCGGGTCCCTGGGAGCGCCCGGCCGCGCCATCGGGCCCGACCGCCATCGCCACCTCGATCAACTCCCTGCTCCGACCCGAGACCGACGCGGTGATCTGGGGGAACGTTCCACCACGGAACGGCGACTTCACCGGCCGTGAAAGCCTGCTCGAGGCCCTTGACCTCCAGCTTCAGCGCCGGCGGGTCGCGGCCGTGCTACCGCAGGCGCTGCACGGGATGGGTGGCGTCGGCAAGTCCCAGATCGCGACCGAGTACGCGTACCGGCACCGATCCGACTTCTCCGTGGTGTGGTTCGTGCCGTCCGAGCAGCCCAGTCAGATCCTGCGAGCGCTCACCGATCTCGGCGGCAAGCTGGGTCTCGATCTGGGGGCGGACAGCGGCACCGCGATCCGTGCGGTGAAGGCGGCGCTCAAGGCGGGCTCGCCCTATCCGAACTGGCTGCTGATCTTCGACAACGCCGAGACCATCGACACCGTACGGCCCTATCTTCCGCAGGACGGCACCGGCAAGGTTCTCATCACGTCCCGCAACGAGGACTGGACCGATGTCGCCCACCCACTCAAGATCGGCGTCTTCGAACGGGACGAGAGCATCGCGCTGCTGCTCAAGCGGAACCCCGCCATGAGCGTCGAGGACGCGAGCCGGCTGGCCGAGGTGCTCGACGACCTGCCGCTGGCGATCGGCCAGGCGGCGTCCTGGCTGGCCACCACCGAGATGCCGGTGGCCGAGTACATGACCCTGCTGCTACGCAAGCGCCGGGAGCTCGGTGAGCTGACCCACCGCGAGGACTACGAGGTCGCCGTGGCCGCGGCCTGGACGGTCGCGCTCGAGCGGCTCCACCACGAGAACCCGGTCGCACTGCAGCTGCTGCAGGCCTGCTCGTTCATGGCTCCGGAGCCGATCTCGCTCGAGCTGTTCCTCACCCCGCGCAACTTCAACATCTCGCCGGAGATGGATGCGACCCTGCAGAACCCGAGCCGTTTGAACCTCGCCTTCCGCCAGATCGAGCGGTACGGGCTGGCCCGCACCGACTATCGCGAGCAGACCATCCAGCTCCACCGTCTGGTGCGTAACGTGGTGATCGACCAGTTGTCGATGGACGAACAGGAAGAGATGCGGCACGCCGCCCACCTGCTGCTGGCCGGCGGCAACCCGGGCAACGCGGGTGGCGCCGCGCAATGGCCACGGTTCCACGCCCTCCTGCCGCACGTGTTCGCCTCGAACATCGTCGACTGCGAGGACGAGTGGGCCCGCCAGCTCGCCATCGACATCGTCAGCTTCCTGTTCTTCCTGGGCGATCAACGAGGCTGCCGGGAGTACGCGCTCAAGGTCGTCGAGCGCTGGCGGACCATGCTGGCGCCGGAGGATCCGCAGATCCTGAAGGCCGCCCGGTGGCTGGCGTTCGTCGAGCGGCAGCTGGGGAATTTCACGGCGGCGGCCGCGATCAACGCTGACTGCCTGCAGAAGCTGCGGGCGTCGGTCGGCCATGACGACGAGGAGACGCTGGACGCGATGATCCTGGTCGCGGACGACATGCGGGCGGCCGGGCACTTCGACGGCGCGGTGCGGCTGGCCACCGAGGCGTACGAGATCTCGAATCGCGTTTTCGGGCCCGACTACCCGCACACCCTCACCACGGCGCACTCGCTCGGAGCCAGCCTGCGGGCGGCCGGCGACTTCCGGACGGCGTTGCAACAGGACATGGACACCGTACGACGCCGGGTCGCCGTGCTCGGCCCCGACCACCCGCTCAGCCTGCTGACCCAGAACGGCCTCACCCTCGATCTGCGCGAGTACGGCGAGTACGTGGAGGCCCACAAGCAACAAGAGCTCCTGTACGACCGCACCCACCGCGCGCTCGGCCCGAGCCACCCGATCACCCTGCTGGCCGCGCGCAACCTGGCCGTCGCCCGTCGCCGGGCCGGTGACCAGGCCGCCGCGCGGAAACTGGCCAAGGAAACCATGGACGTGCTCCGCACGATGTCCGGCGAGCTGAGCCCCGAGGCCATCGCCTGTGCCCTCGACTATGCCGTCGATCTGCGCGAGAACGATCAGTTGGGCGAGGCGCGCGAGCTCGCCGAACGAACCTGGCACGAGTACCGCGACAAGCTGCGGCCCGACCACCCGTACACGTTGTACGCCCGCACCAACCTCGGCATCGTCTTGCGCCTGCTGGGCGAGTTCGACGTGGCCCGCGAGCACGACGCGGCAGCCTATGCCGGGTTGCGGGACAGCCTGGGCCCCGACCACCTGCTGACGCTGACCTGCTCCACCAATCTCGCCAGTGACCTGGCCGCCGCCGGCGACCACGCGGGCGCCCTCGAGCTCGACGCGGACACCCTGGAACGATCCGAACGGATGCTGGGTTCGGAGCATCCCTCCACGTTGGCCTGCTCGCTCAACTACGCGTTCGACCTGACTGCGGTCGGTCGCACGGCGGAAGGACGGCAACGGTTCGACAGCGTGGTCGACGCGTACGAGCGGGTGCTGGGACGCGAGCACCCGGCGATCGTGGCCGCGCTGGCCGGCGAGCGGGCCAACTGCGACGTCGATCCGATGCCGCTCTGATCCCGCGTTCGACCGTGCGCGTGCTCAGACAGCGCGGAGGGGGCGGAAGAAGGCTCGGATCTCCTCGGCCAGGACGGCCGGCTCCTCCAGGGCGGCGAAGTGGCCGCCGTGCGGGTGTTCCGTCCACCGCCGTACATCGAAGGTCCGCTCGGCCAGCTCGCGCGGGGGCCGGCCCTCGGGGACGAACTCGTTGGGGAAGACAGCGAAGCCGGCCGGCACCGGCACCGGCGCGGTGGCGGGCGACGGGTTCTGCCGCTCCTCGTAGTAGACCCGGGTCGACGAGTTGATCGTCTCGGTGACCCAGTAGACGGTCAGGTTGGTGAGCAGCTGGTCGCGCGAGAAGCGGGATTCCAGGTCGCCGCCGCAATCGCTCCAGGCCCGGAACTTCTCGAGGATCCAGGCGGCCAGCCCGGCCGGTGAGTCGGTCAGGCCGAACGCGAGGGTCTGGGGCTTGGTTGCCTGCTGCGCGTGATAGGCGCCCTCGGTCCGGTGCCAGTGTTCCTGGGCCTCGGCGAAGGCACGCTCGGCCGGCGTCCACGGCTCGGGCGGCGCCGGAAAGGTGTAGGCGCTCAGGTGCAGGCCGAGCAGGCGATCCGGATGCTGCCGGCCGAGCGCAACGGTCACCCCACCCCCGACGTCGGAGCCGTGCGCGCCGAAGCGGTCGTAGCCGAGGCCCTGCATCAGCCGAGCCCACACGTCGGCGATGGCGGCCTTGGTCATGCCGGGCTCGCGCGGCCGGTCGGAGAAGCCGTAGCCGGGCAGCGACGCGACCACCACGTCGAAGGCGTCCGCCGGATCCCCGCCGTGTGCCGCCGGGTCGGTGAGCAACGGCAGCACCTCGAGGTGCTCGAGGAAGCTGCTCGGCCAGCCGTGGGTGAGGATGAGCGGCATCGGCCGGGGTCCGCGGCCCCGCTCGTGCACGAAGTGAACGCCGAGGCCGTCGACGTCGGCCCGGAAGTGCGCGAGCCGGTTGAGCTCGCGTTCCCGCGCCCGCCAGTCGAACGCCGTGCCCCAGTCGATGACCAGCTCCCGCAGATAGGCCGGGTCGGCGCCGTACGCCCACCCGGCCCCCTCGACCGAGTCGGGCCACCGGGTCCGCGCGATCCTCTCGCGCAGGTCCGTCAGCACCTCGTCGTCGACGGCGATCGTGAACGGCTGAATCAACACCGTCGTAAGCTAACACCGGCGTCCCGGCGCCGCGCCCTGTCAGCCGGACCGCAACTGCAGGGCGGTCAGCAGGGCGGCGGGCGTACGTGGGTCGTCCAGCGTGACGGCGAAGCGGCGACCGTTGGTCTGGTGGACGACCAGGCCGGGCCCGCGGCGCATCACCAGAGCAGCCCGGCCGGGAGTGACGCGGTAGCCCCAGCCACCCCACTCGAGGGGCTCGATCTCGGTCACCTCGACGCCGGCGACGTCGGTCAGCGGGATGGTCTTCAGCGGAACGGCGAGCAGGCCGGCCACCAGACGCAGGCCCCGGCGGTCGGCGGTGACGCGGAGGCGGCCGAAGACCAGGCCGATGACCACCGGCACGGCCGCGAGCGGCCAGATCGGGGCCGCGCCGACGGCGGCGACCACCGCGATCAGCACGGCGGACGCGGCGGTCAGGGCGAGGATCAGCGGGGCGCGCAGGGTGGTGCTCCAGGCGGCGCGCTCGGTCGGGGCCAGGTCGAGCGGCGCCACGGCCGGAGCCGGTGGCTGCACCGCGCTCGGCAACGAGCCGGCGACCAGGGCGACGACGGCGCCCCAGCCCAGGCCGGCCACGAAATACAGCAGCCGCCAGCCCAGACGCGGGTCGCCCGGACTCTGCAGGGTCGCCGTTGCGGAGGCCACCCAGACGCCGGCGGTGCTGCCGGCGAGTGCCCCTGCCGCGCCCAGCAGATAACGCGAGCCGTAAGCGCCGCCCGCGCGCAGAGCGATCACGATGCCGGCCATCCCGGCCACGACGCCGAGGACCAGCATCGCCGTCCAGAAGCCGCTCGACGAGCTGAAACCGTCGGCCGCGCCGGCGCCGTTCCAGTGGGTCGCCATCCGGTCGGGCAGTCGGTCGGACCAGGTGGGCCAGGTCGCCGCGGTGATCACCACGGGCAACCAGATCAGGATGATCGCGGCCGGAGTCCTCGGTCGGTTCATGGCTGTGCCTCCCTCATCATCGCGAGCATCTCCGCGTCGCCCAGGCCCTGTCGCCGCGCCTCGCCGACGAACTGGCGGGCCAGCTCGACCAGTCGCAGGCGGGCCGGGTCGGCGTCGCCGCGGACCATCGCGCCCCGGCCACGCCGCAGCTCGATCAGTTCCTCGTCGCGGACCTTGGCGTAGGCCCGCAGCACCGTGTGCAGGTTGACGTCGAGCACGTCGGCCAGCTCGCGGGCGGCCGGCAGGCGGTCACCCGGCGCCAGCTCGCCGCGCATGATGCCGCCGCGCACCTGCGCGGCGATCTGATCGGCCAGCGGCTCGGCTGCCGCCACGTCCACCCGGAACAACATGTTTGCATTCTACTATAACAATGAAGCGCACGAGTTCTTGGGTGCCGGGTATGCGCTCAGCAGAGACCCGCAGGCGCCGCGGCCTGCTTCACTCCAGCGCCGAGGGGCTGGAAGATTTCGTCCGGGAGAGTCGGAGGCCGGCTCAGGCGCCGGTCACGGTGGCCACTCCGCCGACCACGACCACCGCGCCGAGGGCGACCAGAAGGGCGGTGCAGAGCTTGCGCGTACGAGGGCTGGGCGGCGCCTGATCCAGCGCGGCCACCAGCACGCCCCACACGACCGCGAGGCCACCGGCCAGGAATCCGAGCATCGTTGCAGAATGCCGTCACCGGCCGGTGGGAAGCTCCAACGGCCGGTGACGTGAAGGTGAATACCGGGACTACTTCTTCAGGAGGGCGGCGGCCCGGTCGATGTCAGCCTGCTTCACCGCGGCCAGGGAGCCGAAGTTCTTCACGGCCTGGTAGTACACCCAGGCCAGACTGTTGCACGCGGCCCGGGGGACGGTGCTGTAGGTGGCGCAGACCCGCTGCAGGTCGGCGTAGAAGGTGCTGTCGAGGCGGGCCTTGTTGGCGGAGAAGGCGCCGATCCCCTTGTAGTTGCGGTAGCCGAAGTCGTGGTGCCAGCACGACATGTCGAAGGTGAAGCCGAGGGGGTTGTCCGGGCTCGAGGAGCAGTAGTCGGTCGACCAGTCGAAGTTGTACGACACCCACGGTGGACGGTTGGTGCGGGCGTCGTTCCAGGCCGCGGTGCTGGCAGCGGTCGGCTGCGTCCACCGGGCGAGGACAGTGGCCTTGGAGTCCGCCGCATGGGCGGCACCGGCCGGGAAGAGGGCGGCGACGGCGAGGAGCAGAACGACGAGGACGCGTCGGGTCATCGGAGCCTCCTGTGAGGGGATGCTCCGAGCCTCGGGCCCACGGCTGAACTAATCCATGCCAGTCGATTAAATCCGCCGCCCGCCGGAGGAAATTACCGGCGAGTATTCCTTAACGATCATTCATGTGGTTAAGGTCAGTATTTGAGGTGCTGCCGGGTCAGCTTGGCGACGTTCTCGACCAGCGCGATGCCGTCGTCCATCGACTGGTTGTTGTGCGACAGCACGGCCACCGAGACGTTCACCTTGCCATCGGGCGAGGTCACCCGGCCGATGGTGTTGACCGCCCACAGGCCGCCGTCGGCCGAGCGCGTGTCCCAGCCGTTCTTCACGGTGGCGGTCTCGCCCGGCTTGGCCACCGCCGGCACGCCCCAGTCCTGGGTGTCGTCGACGGTGTTCATCAGCGTGAAGGCGGTCTTGCGCGAGTCCTCGTCGAGCGGGCCCTTGGTGTCGACCAGCTTGTTGAGCAGCCGCACCTGGTCGGCGGCCGTCGTCTTGGTGAGGCCCCAGGCCTTGTTCACCGTCGTCTGGCTGAGGCCGAGGCGCTTGTTGCACTTGGTGATCGCGCTCTTGCCGCCGAGACGCTGGAAAAGCTCGGTCGTGGCGTCGTTGTCGCTTGACTGGATCATGGGGGTGGCCAGGGCCATCTCGCCCTCGGTGGGCTCCCGGTCGGCGTCCTGCGCCTTGAGCAGCTCGCAGGCCAGGATCTGGGCCTTCACGATGCTCGCCGTGTCGAACGTCTCCGACCCCTGGTACGCGTACGTCTGGCCGGTCTTCTTGTCGAGGACGGCCACCGAGAAGTCGGGCGTCGTGGTCGCGATCTGCTTGAGCGCGGCGTCGAGCGCCTTGGCTCGCTTCGCGCGCTCACGCTTGGCCAGCTCCTCGGCACTGAGGCCGGCCGGTTTCGCGTTGCCGCCGCTGATCGCCGCGGGCAGGACGCCTTCGTCGTCGTCGGTCAGACCGAGAACGATCAGGCCGCCGCCGCCCAGAATCACGGCCGCCGCCACAGCAATGATGAGGTTTCGGGATGACCGCACCGGAGCATAGTGCCGCCTTCTCCGCGAAGACTCAAACCCTCGTACGTACGGCGGCGGCATCGACACTTTGCGTGATCGACATCAACCGCCTTGGATGCGCTCGTTCAGTCGGCCCGGCCCGCGCTCTCGGTGTGGGCCGCGCTCTCGGTGTCGGCCTGCGCGTGGGCGGCGCGTTCGGCGTGCCAGGCGTTGATGGGGTCGCTCTCACCCTCGTACTCCTGCGCGTCGTCGTTCCCGTACGCGCTCGGCGTCTCGCGGGCCGCGAGGTCGGCCGGAAGGCGGACGGTGACGGTGGTGCCGCTGGTCTCGTCCGACGCGACCTCGATGGTGCCGCTGTGGTTGTCGATGATGGTGCGCGCGATGGCCAGACCCAGGCCGGTGCCGGGAATCGCCTGCTTGATCGCGTTGGTCGCCCGGAAGAAGCGGCCGAAGAGCGCCTGCTGTTCGGCGGCCGGGATGCCCATTCCGGTGTCGGCCACCACCAGCACCGCCTGATGACCGCGGCGCTGGGCCTTGACCGTCACCATGCCCTCGGCCGGGGTGAACTTGACGGCGTTGGTCAGCAGGTTGTCGAGCACGCGGTCGAGTTGCGCGCCGTCACCGCGTACGGGAAGAGGGCCCCGCACATCCAGATGCAGGGTCACCCCGTTCTTGGCCGCCACCGGGCCGATCGTCACCAGGGCGCGGTCGATCACCTTGGCGAAGTCGAGCGGGGTGCGGTCGCTGCCGTAACCGCCGGACTCGATCTTCGAGAGCGTGAGGATGTCCTCGACCAGGTCCCGCAGGCGCCGCGTGTTGCGGGAGATGACGTCGAGCATGCGCCGCTGCGGTTCGCTCAGCTCGTCCGGGTTGCTGTCGCGCAACAGCTCCAGATACCCCGAGATGCTGGTCAGCGGCGTGCGCAGCTCGTGCGACACGGTCGACATGAAATCGGTCTTGACCGTGTCGAGCGCCTGCAGCCGGGCAGTGACCTCCTCCTCGTGGCGGCGGATGTCCTCACTGCGCCGGGCGACCGCGTTGACCGCCTCGGCCAGGGCCCGGATCTCGGCAGGGCCGGCGGTGGGGTCGGCCCGGGCGTGACGTTCCCCTTCGCGTACGCGATCGAGGGTCTCGACGACCGCGCCGAGCGGCCGGGTGAGGCGCCGGGTGGTGCGCACGGCGGTCAGCACGGCGCCCGCCGTCACGGCCAGGGTGAGCACCGACACGACCCCGATGGCGATCACTCGCAGGGCGTCGACCCGGCCCCGGAGGTCGTCCGAACGGGCTTCGAGCGCCAGCCGGAGCTCGTCGTTGGCGGTGGCGAAGTCCTGGAACAGGGTGGATCCGCGCTCGGCGGACCGGATCGCGGCGGCGCTGCGGGGCGGCTCGAGACGCTGATCCTCGGCGTTGGCCCACCAGCCGTCGGCCCGCGCGACCTGGACGGCGGCCGACGAGGCGTGCTGCCGCCCGCTCAGCCGGCGCAGATCGTCCCCGGCCACCGCGTACTCGCTGCGCGCCCGGTAGTACGTGTCGAGCATTCGCTCGTCGCCGGTCAGCAGGTAGCCACGCAACCCGCGCTGGGCGTCGCTGAGCACCGCCCGAACCTCGGCGTTGGCCAGCTGTAACGGTTGCACCTCGCCGGTGAGCTGCTGCACGACCCGGTTCTCGACCAGCACGACAGCCAGTTCGGCGATCCCGGAGCCGACGACGAGCGCGACCAGAACCGCGAAGGCTCTGTTCAGCAGCCTGCCGACGGTCCCTTCACGTCGCATCGTCCCGACGCGCGCCCGGCCGTCCGGCCCTCACGCGCAGCCCCCCAGCCCTCACGCGCAGCCGCCCAGCCCTCACGCGCAGCCGCCCAGCCCTCACGCGCAGCCGTCCGGCCCTCACGCGCAGCCGCCCGGCCCTCACGCCCGGGCCCGGCTCAGGAGGGCCTGGATGCGGGAGACCAGTTCGCGAGGGCTGAAGGGCTTGGTGACATAGTCGTCGGCGCCGGCGCTGAATCCGCCCTCGACGTCCTGTTCCTGCACGCGGGCGGTGAGCATGATGATCAGGATCCCGGCCGTGGCCGGGTCGGACCGCAGCATCCGGCAGACCTCGATCCCCGACAACCCGGGCATGGACACGTCCAGCACCGCCAGCGTCGGCTGCCGGCTCCGCGCCTGCTCGACCGCCGTCTGCCCGTCCTCGACGGCGATCACCTCGAAGCCCGCCTGCTCCAGCTTGAACGCCACGAGGTCGCGAATGTCGGCGTCGTCATCGGCGACCAGGACCACCGTCACGGCACTCTCCCTCGGTTGTCAGCGCAGTCGCTACTTATCGGGACCATATCCGGTTAGTCACGATTGTGAGGCCGCTCCGTGAATGCCGGAAAGCAGCGGAACTGTGCAACTGATGCGCACCCGCCGCGCAGCAGAGCTGCATCCCCGCTCGGGTCTCCTGGATTGCAGGCCCCACCAGCACCGGACAGCAGGAGGTTCCCGATGAACACGGTCCTCGACTCCATCCGCTCCGAGGCGCTCTTCGCCTCCACCCTGCAGCGCTCCCAGAGCCCCACCCCCGAACTGATCCGCGAGGTCGTGAGCACCACGGTCGACCGCCTCGGCGAGGCCCGCTGCGCCGAGGTGGTGGCCCAGGAGTTCGGCGAGCACCCCGACTGCGCCCTCGGCCGCATGCGCTGGGCGCGCAACGCCGTCCGCAACGCCTTCGCCTGACCGCTTTCGCCGCCTGGCCGCTCTCGGCGCCTGGCCGCTCTCGGCGCCTGGCCGCTCTCGGCACCTGGCCGCTCTCGGCGCCTGGCCGCTCTCGGCGCCTGGCCGCTCTCGGCGCCTGGCCGCTCTCGGCGCCTGGCCGCTCTCGGCGCCTGGTCCCCCTTTTCGTCGCCCGACCATCCCCGGTTGAGGGAAATGTGGGACAGGGGTGGTGCGGGATCGGCCGTGGGCCTTAGGCTCGGCGGCATGCTGAACGCGCGATTGAACTGGTGGCCCGCCTGACCGGCGGACCCCACGCGCGTTGACAACCACGCGGCCGCCTCCCCGAGGCGGCCGCTTTCGCATGGTCAGGCCTCGGTCGGCGCCGCCGAGACCCGAAAGAGGACCACCATGCGGCCTTTCGCCCTGCTCCACCGGGACGGCGCCGACCACGTCGAGGTGCTCACCGGTGATGTCGTGACCGTCGCCTCGCTCGACGACATCCCGCTGCACCGGGGCCGGCCCACGCTCGCCGTGATCCCCTACCGGCAGATCACCGAACGCGGCTTCGACTGCGTCGACGACGGGGCGCCCCTCGAATGCCTGGTCGTCCGTTCGTCGCGCCAGGAACCGCTCGACGCCTTCCCGCCCGGCCCGCTCAGCCTCAGCGGCGGCGGCTTCGACCTCTCCGACGACGAGTACGGCGAGATCGTCGAGGACGTGCTGCGCGACGAGATCGGCCACGGCGAGGGCGCCAACTTCGTCATCCACCGCGTCTTCCAGGCCCGGGTCGAGGGTGACCCGATTGCCGCCGCCCGGGCCGCCTTCGGACGCCTGCTCGCCGCCGAACAGGGCACCTACTGGACGTTCCTCGTGCACACGGGCACCCGCACGCTCATCGGGGCCACCCCGGAGCGGCACGTCAGCGTGGCCGACGGGATCACCATGATGAACCCGATCAGCGGCACCTTCCGCAACGGCTCGGGCCGCCTGCTCGACTTCCTGCAGGACCCGAAGGAGGTCGAGGAGCTCTACATGGTGCTCGACGAGGAGCTCAAGATGATGGCGACCGTGGCCGAACACGGCGGCCAGGTGGCGGGCCCGTACCTGAAACAGATGACCCACCTCACCCACACCGAGTATCTGCTGGCCGGGCGCGGTTCGCTGGACGTCCGGGACGTGCTGCGCGAGACCATGTTCGCCCCCACGGTGACGGGCAGCCCGATCGAGAACGCGTGCCGGGTGATCGCCCGCCACGAGCGCCGGGGCCGCGGCTACTACGCAGGCGTGCTGGCCCTGCTCGACCACGACGCGCAGGGCCGCCAGACGCTGGACGCGCCCATCCTGATCCGGACGGCGGAGATCTCCCCGAGCGGCGAGCTGCGCGTGCCGGTCGGGGCGACGCTCGTACGCCACTCGACGGCGGCCGGCGAGATCGCCGAGACACACACCAAAGCGGCCGGCATTCTGGCCGCCCTGGGCGCGGTGAAGGCCCAGCCCTCCCCGGCACGCACGGAAGCCGAATCGCCCGAGGCGCAGGCCGCCCTGGCCGCCCGCAACGACGGCCTGGCCCGCTTCTGGCTGGATTCCCGCGCCCCCGGCGCGCTGACCGTCCCCGCCCTGGCCGGCCGCACAGCCGTGATCGTCGACGGCGAGGACACCTTCACCGCGATGCTGACCCACCAGCTGCGCGCCCTGGGCCTGGCCGTAACAGTCGTCCCGTGGACAGCCCTGCCGGTCGGGGCGGCGCTCGCCCGGCTCGGAACGGCGGACGTCGACGTGGCCGGAGCCGACCTGGTGATCGCCGGCCCGGGTCCCGGCGATCCCGGCGACGCGCACGACCCGAAGATGGTGGCGCTGCGCGGGCTGATCGCGGCCCGCCTGGCGGACCGCAAGCCGCTGCTGGCCGTGTGCCTGGGCCATCAGATCCTGGCCGGCTTGCTGGGCTTGACGCTGCACCGCCGGAACTCCCCCTACCAGGGGCTGGCACGCGAGGTCGACCTCTTCGGCGTGCAACGACGGGTCGGCTTCTATTCGAGTTTCACCGCGCTGGCGCCGCAAGAGCTGATCACCACCGCCCACGGCCCGGTGGAGATCGCCCGCGACCCCGCCGACTCGGCCGTGCACGCACTGCGCGGCCCCGGGTTCGCCGGCTTCCAGTTCCATCCCGAGTCGGTGCTGAGCCGCGACGGAGTGACCGTCCTCACCGAACTTCTGCCGCAATTGATGACGGATGTGATTAGCCCGGCCACGAACGGGTAGCGATGAGGACTGCCGGTGGTTCAAGGGGATCGAGAGCCTCCGCTTGGGCCACCGGCCCCGCTCGCCGGCGGGACACTCAACCGGCCATATCGACAGGCTGTCCGAGTCGTTCCGACCCCGGTGCTCACCCGGCCAGCACATCGTCCAGCACCTCGATGAGCCTCTCGGGGTGCTCGAAGAGTGCCGCGTGACCCGCGCCGGGCACGACGGTCAGCTTCTTGCTCGGCGCGCGCAATTGCGCGTACCAATCCTCGAAGATCACCCGCAGTCCGCGCATCTCGTTGCCGCCCAGGAGGAACCAGGCCGGCACCGGCAGGCTCGGCGCGTCGCGACGCAGGTCGATCCCCTGCATCCGGGGATAGAGAACGCTCCACGTGTCGAGGATCGCGTTCAGCACGTGGACCTTCTGGAGCAGCGTGTATTCCTCGACCCCGAGCCCGAAGCCGGGCGCCGGCTGGTCGTAGGCCTGATTCTCGTACGTCATGATCGGCTCGTAGCCCCAGACGTCGGCGTAAGGGGGCGGGCCCTGCGCGGTCAGCTGCCGGACGACCTCGGCCCGGCCGGTGGACCGCGCCCAGGCCACAATGTCGTCGTAGAAGATCCGGTCGCTCGCCGGCAGGTCGACGGCCTGACCGGAGCCGATGTAGGCGGCGAATTTCTCCGGATGCCGCTGAAGGGCGAGCACGGACAGGATCGAGCCGCCGGAATGGCCGAGCAGGTAGATCTTCTCCCGATGGAACCGCTCCCGCAGATAGTCGGCCACGTCGAGGATGTCGTCGACCGCCCGGTCGAGCGTGACGCGCGACGTCGGGTCGAGCGCCGGATACGACGAGCCGCCGCCACGCCGATCGAGCGTGGCCATGACGAAGCGCTGCTCGACGGCGGCCAGGTGGGTGCGAACGTTGCCGAGCTCGGAGCCGCCGGGGGCGCCCGGAACGAAGAGCAGCACCGGAAGGTCGGCGCCGGCACCACGGATCATGACGCCGAGCCGGCCCACCCGCGCCAGCTCGGCCACCCCGCCCGGAATCGGCGCGGTGCGGGCCGGAACGGCGACGGCAGCGGTCAGAAGCAGCACAGCGGCCGTGGGCAGGGCGACCAGCACCCGGCTCAGGCGGCGTCGGACACCGCGGCCGACCGCGAGCCCGAGCAGAAGGGGCAGCAGGGTCAGCACCGCCTGCAAGCCCCGGCCGGTGACCAGGACGATCACCCCGAACGGGCTGCCGTGGGGCGGGCCGGTGGATGGGCCCGCCACGCCGGTGCGGGCGACCTCGAGCGCCACGACGAACAGGACCGGCACGACCAGCCACACCAGGCGTGACCGGCCCGAGCGGCCGGCGGCCCAGCCGATCGCCGCGCTGACGGCGACCGAGACCAGCGCCTGGGTGATAGTGAGCGGGCCACGCGGAGTCAACCACCCCACGACCGCGCCCCAGAGCGCAGCGGCCAGGCCCCAGAGAAATGCGGGAAGTAACGTCATGGCGCTGAGGATTGCGGCTCGCGCCCGGATGCACAGCCGCCATCGGTCGGGGGTCGACCCAGTACTTTGGTAGGTCCTCAACCGACTCCGCGGCTCGTAGGCTTCGCTCATGTCGTCGCTTCTGTTCGCCTTGCTGGTGCCCGGTCCGCCGGGCAACCGGCTGGCGGTCGTGCGCGACCGGACGGCCGACGTCCTGTCCTTGCTGATCGCGCTGTTCTACGGCGCGATCATGGTTCCGCTCGGCGACGCCACCTCGTCGCAGGCCGCGATCCCGTGGCAGGCCGACGTCGCGATCGGCGTCGCCTGCCTCCCCGCTCTGCTCCTGCGCCGCCGGTGGCCGCTCGGCCTCTGCCTGGCGCTGCTGCCGCTCGGCGCCATCTCGGTCATGGCGACGGGCCCGATCCTGGTGGCGCTCTTCACGGTGGCCATCCGGCGACGGGCGACCCTCATGCTGGGGCTGGCCGCCGTTCACGTCGGCACCGGCGTCGTCTACTACGCGCTTCAGCACGATCCGCCGTTCGATCTCTGGGTCGATCTGCTTCTGCGATCGGTCACGGTGCTCGCGGCGGTCGGGTGGGGGCTGTTCCTGCGTGCCTACCGGCATCTGACGTCCTCGCTGCGCACCGAGGCGGCGAACGAGCGGGCCCAGCAGCAGTTGCGGATGGAACAGGCGCGGCTGACCGAGCGTGCCCGCATCGCCCGCGAGATGCACGACGTGCTGGCCCACCGCATGTCGATGGTGAGCCTGCACGCCGGCGCCCTCGAGGTCCGGTCCGACGCCCGCCCCGACGAGATCGCGACGGCCGCCCGCACCATCCGCATCAGCGCCCACGAGGCCCTCGAGGAGCTGCGCTCGGTCATCGGCATCCTGCGCCAGCCCACCACCCCCGGGCAGCCTCGATCTCAGCCCAACGGTGACGGCGGCTCCGCACTCCTCACCCCGGCGACAGACTCCACACCGGCATCGGCCAGCTCTACGCCGGCGCCCGCCGGCTCCACGCTCGGGGCGGCCGGCCCAGCGCACGCAGCAGACCACCCGGCCGACGATGACGATCTTCGGGACGCCGGCGACGAGCCGCAGGCGGAGGGCGTCGCCGAACGGTTGCAGCGCCTGGTGGTCGAGCCGCCGCAACCGCGGTTCTGGGATCTGCCCGAGCTGTTGGACGGCGCGCGCACAGCGGGCATGAACATCGACTTCGCCTGGGTGGTGCCCCGGGCGGCGCCCTCGCAAGAACTGGGGCGCACGGTCTACCGGGTGGTGCAAGAGGCTCTGACGAATGCTCGGAAGCATGCCCCCGGATCCGACGTCAGGGTCATGCTCGACGGCGGCGGCGACCGCGATCTCCGCATTCTGGTCGACAACTCGCTGGGCTCGTGGCACGGCGACGTCCGCGAGGAGGAGCTGCCCGGCTCGGGCACGGGCCTGGTCGGCGTCGGCGAGCGGGTGGCTCTGGTCGGGGGCCGCGTCGAGTACGGCGCCGACGGCGACCGCTTCCGATTGGAGGCGTGGCTGCCATGGCAGGAGTAACTCCGGGCGGGCCGATTCGGGCGGAGGCGTGGCTGCCATGGCAGGGCTGACTCCGGGCGGGCCGATTCGGGCGGAGGCGTGGCTGCCATGGCGGAGCTGACTCCCGGCGCGCGCCCGGTGCGGGTGGTGATCGTGGATGACGATCCGATGGTGCGGACGGGGCTGCGGTTCATGCTCGGCGGGTCAGCCGACCTCGAGGTGGTGGGGGAGGCCGCGGACGGGGCCGAGGCGATCACGGCGGCCGAGGCGCATTGGCCCGATGTGATGTTGATGGACGTCCGGATGCCCCGGATGGATGGGGTGGAGGCCACGCGGTGGATCAGGGCGCGGCCTCGGGCTCCGCAGGTGCTGATCCTGACGACGTTCCACGCCGATGAGTACGTGCTGGAGGCCATCCGTAACGGCGCTACCGGCTTTCTGCTCAAGGACACACCGCCCGAGGAGCTGATAGCGGCCGTCCGGAAGGTGGCGGCCGGGCAGAGCATCCTCTCGCCGAAGGTGATCGGGGCCGTCGTGAGCTTTGTCGCTGCCTCGGGGGCGGGGTCGCGACGGGCTCAGGCCAACGAGCAGCTCGGCAAGCTGACGGATCGGGAGCGGGAGGTCGCGATCGGGCTCGGGCACGGCTGGTCCAACGCCGAGATCGGGAGCGCGCTGGGCATGGGCGTCTCGACGGTGAAGGGCCACGTGTCGAGAGTTCTGGGCAAGCTCGGCATGAACAACCGCTCGCAGGCGGCCGTGATGGTCCACGACGCCGGCCTGGTGTGAAAGCGCGGCGGAAACGGCAGGGCGCCCGGCGGGGAGGCCGGACGCCCTGCGCTCGGAGGCGGGGTGGGATCAGGCGGCGGAGACGCCTGCTGCCTTGCCCTCGTGGAGGGTGATGTTGTGGCCGTTGCGGGGGTCGAACAGGTGGATCTTGTCGAGGTTCATCCAGACCCGGGCGTCGACGCCGTCGCGGACCCGGGACTCGGCCGACAGCCGGGTGACCAGGTTGTCCTGCGGAGGCAGGTCGGCGCCGCCGGCGTCGGCAGTCAGGTCTTCCAGGTCGGCGGCGGCGGCGCGTTCGCCCTCGACCGTGAAATAGACGTACTTGTCCGAGCCCATCGACTCGACCAGGTCCACCGGCATCGTGAACTCGAAGCCCTTGGCCCGCTGGTGCTCCTCGATCAGGGCCGCGTCCTCGAAATGCTCGGGGCGGATGCCCACGATCAGCTCCCGCGGAGCGTCCGCGCCGCTCAGCGCGCTGCGCATGCGGTCGCCCAGCGGCAGATCACCCAGCGGCGTGCGCAGCACCGACTCCTCGACCGTCGCCGCCAGGAAGTTCATCGACGGCGAGCCGATGAACCCGGCCACGAACAGGTTCACCGGGTTGTCGTACAGCGTCTGCGGATCACCCAGCTGCTGGATGTATCCGCCGCGCATCACGACCACCCGGTCGCCCAGCGTCATCGCCTCGGTCTGGTCGTGGGTCACGTACACCGTCGTCGTGTTCAGCTGCTTCTGCAGGCGCGACACCTGCGTACGCATCTGGACCCGCAGCTTGGCGTCCAGGTTGGACAACGGCTCGTCCATCAGGAACGCCTTCGGGCTGCGGACGATCGCCCGGCCCATCGCCACCCTTTGCCGCTGGCCGCCCGACAGGTTGGCCGGCTTGCGGTCGAGGTATTCGGTCAGCTCCAGGACCCGCGCCGCCTCGTCGACCTTCTGCTTGATCAGCGCCTTGTCCATCTTGGCCAGTCGCAGCGGGAACGCCATGTTCTCGCCGACGGTCATGTTCGGGTAGAGCGCGTACGACTGGAACACCATCGCGATGTCCCTGTCCTTGGGCTGCTTCTCGTTGACCCGCTGGCCGCCGATGCGCAGCTCCCCGCTGGAGATGTCCTCCAGACCGGCGATCATGTTCAGGGTCGTCGACTTCCCGCAGCCCGACGGCCCCACCAGGATGATGAACTCCCCGTCGGCGATCTCCAGGTCCACCTCGTGCACGGCGGTGGTGCCGTCCGGGTACTTCTTGGTCACCTTGTCGAGAACAATGTCAGCCATCGATACCTAACCCTTCACGGCGCCGGACGTGAGGCCCGCGACGATGCGCTTCTGGAAGAACAGCACGAACAGGATGATCGGAATGGTGATCACCACGGCGGCCGCGGAGATCGCACCGGTGGGGTCCTCGAACTGGGAGGCACCGGTGAAGAACGACAACGCCACCGGGACCGTGCGGGACCGCTCGGTCGAGGTCAGCGAGATGGCGAACAGGAAGTCGTTCCAGCAGAAGATGAACACGAGGATCGCCGTGGTGAAGACGCCCGGCGCGGCCAGCGGCGCGATCACCTTGCGGAAAGCCTCGCCCTGCGTGGCGCCGTCCATCTTGGCTGCCTTCTCCAGGTCCCACGGAATCTGCTTGAAGAAGGCCGACAGGGTGTAGATCGCCAACGGCAGCGCGAACGTGATGTACGGGAGGATCAGGCCGGGCCAGGTGTCGAACAGGCCCGTGTTGCGCTCGATGTTGAACAGCGGCGACACCAGCGACACCTGCGGGAACATCGCGATGAGCAGCGAGACGCCGACGAGCAGCTGCTTGCCGGGGAAGTCGAGCCGGCTGATCGCGTACGCCGCCATCGTGCCCAGCACCACGGCGATCAGCGTCGAGATCAGCGCGATGCCGATCGAGTTGATCAGGGCGCGGACGAACTGGTCGGTCTGGAAGATCAGCTTGTAGTTCTCGAACGTCCATTCCCGGGGGATGAAGTTGCCGTCGGTGAGCGTGGCCGGCGTCTTGAACGACAGCGACGCGATCCAGAGCACCGGGATGAGCGCGAACACGACGACAACCGCGTCGAGCAGACCCCATTTGACCTTGGCAGAGGTGGTGGCGACAGCCATCAGCGTTTCCCTTCGTCGCTACCCGGCGCGGCCGTGCCGAACAACTTGACGAAGACGAACGCGATGATCGCCACGGTGAGGAAGATCAGCACGGACATCGTGGAGCCGATGCCGAGGTTGAGCCCCTTGATCAGGTTGTTGTAGGCGATCATCGAGACCGAGGACGTCTCGTTGGCCCCGTTGGTCAGCACGTAGATGTTGTCGAACACCCGCAACGCGTCGAGCGTGCGGAACAGCAGCGCGACCAGGATCGCCGGCTTCATCACGGGCAGCATGACCTTGGTGAACCGTTGCCACCAGGTCGCGCCGTCCATCGAGGCGGCCTTGAGCAGGTCGTCCGGCACGAGCGCGAGCCCGGCCATCAGCAGCAGCGCCATGAACGGCGTGGTCTTCCAGATCTCGGCCAGGATGATGATGCCGAGCGCGCTGGCCCGTTCGGTGAGAGGTGCCCCGTCCGGCGCCAGCAGGTTGGCCAAGTAGCCCGTGCCCGGCGTCCAGGCATAACGCCAGCTGAACGCGGCCACGACGGTCACGATGCCGTACGGGATGAGGGCCGACGTCCGCACCAGGCCGCGCCCGACCAGGGTGCGGTGCATGATGATCGCCAGGCCCATGCCGAGGACCAGCTCGACCACGACCGAGACGACCGTGATCAGCATTGTCACCCCGAAGGCCGTCCACCAGTAGCCGTTGGTGAGCACGGTGACGTAGTTGGAGAACCAGACGAACTCCCGCTCGTCGGGGAACTTCAGGTCGTACCGCTGAAGCGACAGCCAGAACGAGTAGAGGATCGGGTAGGCGGTGACCGCCACCATCACGATCGCGGCCGGTGCGCACAACAGCCAGCCGAGCTTCCTCTCCTGCTTCTTGCCCTCGCTGAGCTCGACGCGCTTGCGGCGGCCGCGCTGTTTCGGGATGGCCTGCTGTTCGGCGTCGGCTGCGGCCGAGCTCGCCGGGGTCGTGCTGGAGACGCTCACGGCAGCACCCCCTTCGAGTCGATGGCGGCCTGAATGGATTTCTTGAGCGACTCCGCCGTACGCGAAGGGTCAATCCCGGCGGGCGGCGAGAGCTCGGCCGCCACCACCGTCGAGAGGTTCTGGTACGCCGGGGTGCGCGGCCGCGGCGCCGCGTTCTTCAACTCCTCGAGCAGCGTGTCCTTCATCGGGTAGGCCTCGGCCATTTCGGGATCGTCGTAGACGGATTCGATGGACGGCGGCTGCCCGGCGTTGATCGCCAGGTACTTCTGGCTCTCCGGCCCGCGCAGGCATTTGGCCGCCTCGAAGGCGAGGTCGGGATGCTTGCTGTAGGCGCTGACGGCCAGGTTGGACCCGCCGATCGTCGTGACGCTGGGCGTGCCGGCGTCGATGCCCGGGTAACGGGCCCAGGCGACGTTCTTGGCCAGGTCGGGCGCGTCGCCCTGCATCGAGGCGTAGACGTACGGCCAGTTGAGCTGGAACGCGCCGCCGCCGGTCTGGAACGCGAGGCGGACGTCGTCCTCGATCGCGTTCGAGAAGGACGGGCTGGTGACGCCGGCCGTGGCGAACGTCTTCAAGGTGCTCAGCGCGTCGACGGAGCCCTGGTCCATCACCGCGTTCTTGCCGTCGTCGCTCACGACGTGCCCGCCGGAGCTGGCCACCAGGCTGTTGAAGAGCACGACCAGACCCTCGTACTGGGCCCCCATGGTCAGCACCTGGTAGGTCTTGCCCTCGGCCTTGAGCTGCTGGGACATCTGGATCATCTCGGCCCACGTCTTCGGCGGCGTCGGCACCAGGTCCTTGCGATACCAGAGCAGCTGCACGTTCGTGTTGTTCGGGGCCGCGTACAACTTGCCGTTGTATTCGCCCGAGGCCATCGGCCCGGGCAGCGTGCCGTTCTCGATCTCGGCCCGGTCGTCGCCGGTCCATTCCTTGATCCAGCTGGCGCTCGCGAACTCCTGGGTCCACGTGACGTCCATGCCCAGGATGTCCATGCTGTCGTCCTTGGCGGCGAGCCGCCGCACCATCTGGACCCGTTGATCGTCGGCCTGACGCGGCAGCACCTGGTAGACGATCTTGTACCTGCCCGCCGCCTCCTGATTGCAGGTGTCGATGACGTTCTGCATGTTCTCGACGGGGAATTGATAGAGATTGAGGACGGGCACGCCGCCCTCGTCTGATCCGCAGGCTGCCAACGGTGCGAGCAGGGTGATCGCGGCTCCCGCCGCGAGTGCCCGGGCGCGCAGGGTGCGCCGTTGCGGATGTCGGTCTGTGATCGCCATTGACCCTCCATCCGGCCGGTAACACGTCGAGTGATCTTGGTCACTTGACGGCCAGTGCTTGTCCTGCCCCACACGGTGACGTGACAAACCAGAAATGCATTGAAGGGATCCCCGGGCGCGCCGGCGGTCAGACGATCCCGCGGATCACATCCATCGCCTTGAGACGCTCAGCGCCCGTGCCGAGCAGTCCGTCCGGGATGATCAGCTCGTCGAGACCGAATTCCGCGTACGCGGCCACGTCCTCGGCGAGCTTCTCCGGTGAACCGCCGATGACCGGCGTGCTGCCCTCCGGCAGCGGACCGTTCACCACGGTGAGCGCCTGCGCCGTGCGCCGGATCGCTCCGGGGTCGCGCCCCACCGCCGCGCAGTGCTCGTCCAGCACCGCCGACTTGTGCGCGACCAGATCGGGCCGCCCCCAGCAGTTCCATTCGTCGGCGTGCTCGGCGACGACCCGCAGCATCCGCTTCTCGCCCTTGGCGCCGATCAGCAACGGCAACGGCCGCACCGGCTTGGGCTCGCACACCGCGTCGGTGACCTGGTAGTAGGTTCCGTCCACAGTGGTACGGGCGTCGTTCAGCAACCCCTCGAGCACGTGCAGGCCCTCGACGAAGCGGTCGATGCGCTGCTTGATCGGGGGCAACTCGATCCCGTACTGCTGGTGTTCGTTGACCTGCCAGCCGGCGCCGACGCCGAGCACGAACCGCCCGCCGCTGATCCGGTCGACGGTCGCCGCCATGTTGGCCAGCACGGCCGGGTGCCGGTAGGTCATGCCGTAGACGAGCGTGCCGATCCGCACCCGTGGCACGGCCGCGGCCAGTGCCGCCACCACGGACCCGCACTCGAGCACCGGCCAGGTGTCGTCCTCGCCCGGGTCCGTGTTCGGCATGAAGTGGTCGGCGAACCAGACGCCGTCCCACCCCGTCGTCTCGGCGTGCCGGGACACCTCGAGAACGCCGGCGAAGTCCTGCCCCGCGCCGGGCCAGATCGAAAGTCGCATCCCGTCACTGTGCCCGAGCTGCTACCGAATAGCACTCGACGACCGGCCTCCGAAGTCGCATACCGGCCCGGCGGCAGCCGAAGGGTCTCTCAACGAGCGGCACAGCGCCGGTCACGACGAAGGGAGCAAGCGGTGTTCCGTAGCGCTAGACGTGCCGAGGCCGAGCGAGCAGGCGCCGAACTCGCCGAGTCACAGGCCGACGTGGCGGCGATCACCGCGATCATGCGGGCCATGGAGAGCGCCTCTTCCCCCGAGAAAGCCATCGGCGGGGCGCTCGACCAGGTGCGCAGCCTCTTCGGCTGGGCCTACGGCTCGTACTGGCAGCTGGACCCGGCCGGCCGGGCGCTCACCTTCGCCCAGGAGAGCGGCACCGTCAACGAGGAGTTCCGGCGGGTGACCCTGAACGCCTCGTTCGCCGAGGGTGTGGGCCTGTCCGGGCGCGCCTGGCGCAGCCGCGACCTGGTCTTCGTCAGCAACATCGCGGACGTCACCGACTGCGTCCGCGCTCCCGTAGCGGCTCGGGCCGGGGTCCGCAGCGGTGTCTGCTTCCCGCTCATGGAGGACGACAAGGTCGTCGGGACGATGGACTTCTTCGCCACCGAGGAGCTGCACCCGTCGGAGGGCCGCCTCGCCGTGCTGCGCGCCGTCGGGCAGCTGGTTTCGGGAGCGCTGGCCCGGCTGCACGAGGCCGTCCGCCAGGAGAAGGCCGCCCAGGACGTCCACGCCGTCTCCACCGTGATCCGCGAGCTGACTCAGGCCACCAGCCGCGACCAGGCGCTGCGGTCCGCGCTCGAGACCATCCGCCAGGACTTCGACTGGCAGTACGGCTCCTTCTGGCAGCTCGACGAGGCCGGGTCCGAGCTGCACTTCTCGCTCGAGTCGGGCGACGCCGGGGCCGAGTTCCGCCGGGTGACGATGTCCGCGTCGTTCGCCAAGGGGGTCGGGCTCTCGGGACGGGCCTGGGCCCGTGATGACCTGGTGTTCGTCGAGGATCTGGGGGAGCTCACCGACTGCGTCCGCCGTCCCGCGGCCCAGGCGGCCGGCGTCAAGTCGGGCGTGTGCCTGCCGATCAAGGTGTACGGCCGGTTCATCGGCACGATGGACTTCTTCGCCACCCGGACGCTGATCATGTATCCGGGCCGGGAGTCGGCCCTGCGCAACACGGCCTACCTGGTCGGTCAGGCACTGGAGCGGTTCGTCTCGGCCGAGCAGCTGCACCGGGCCGGACGCGAGCTGCTCGACTCCATCGCCGAGGTCGAACGCAACGTCACCTCGGCTGCGACCGTCGCCGAACAGGGCGAACGCCTCACCGTCGAGGCCAACCAGCAGGTCGCCGCGCTCGGTCAGGCCAGTGCCGAGATCAGCCAGGTCGTGAAGACCATCCAGTCCATCGCCGCGCAGACCAAGCTGCTGGCGCTCAACGCGACCATCGAGTCGGCGCGGGCGGGCGAGGCCGGCAAGGGCTTCGCCGTGGTCGCGGGCGAGGTCAAGGCCCTGTCCGACGAGACCGAGCGGGCCACCGCCGAGGTGAGCACCAAGGTCAACGCCATCCAGGCTCGCGTCGACGCGGTCACCGCGTCGCTCGCCGAGATCCAGACCGCCGTCGAAGAGATCAACCAGACGCAGCGGTCGATCGGCGGTGTTCTCACCGAACAGGTCGCTGTCACCGGCGCCATCCTCAACTGAGCGGAGTCCACTCATGTCAAGCAACGCAACCCCCTGGACCCGCCTCCGCGACGGCAACCTGCGCTGGACCCAGGACCGCAGCACCGCCGCCGCTGACCGGGGCGCGGCCCGCCGCGCGCAGCTCAACGAATCGCAGAACCCGTTCGCCCTGGTGCTGGGCTGCGCCGACTCGCGCGTGCCGGCCGAGATCCTGTTCGACCAGGGACTGGGCGACCTGTTCGTGGTGCGCACGGCCGGCCACGTCGTCGACGCGGCCGCGCTCGGCTCGGTGGAGTACGCCGTCGAGATCCTCGGCGTCTCCCTGATTGTCGTCCTCGGCCACGAGGGCTGCGGCGCCGTCGCCGCGGCAACCCGCGTCGTCGACGAGGGCCTGGTCCCGCCCGGCTACATCCGCGACATCGCCGAGCGCATCGCACCCGACGTGGCCCGCGCCCGCCGCGCCGGCGCCGTCACCCAGTCCGAGATCAGCGCCCAGCACTCGCGCTACACGCTGGACCTGCTGCGCGAACGATCGTCCATGGTCGACGCCGCCCTCCGCCGCGGCTCCGTGATCGCCGTACCCGCGCAGTACTGCCTCTCCACCGGCCTCGTGGCCGAGGTGCACGCCCCGGCCCTCACGACCGTCTGACCTGCCCCGTGGATGGCCGCGCTCCGGTCAGGCCGACCCTGGCCGGAGCGCGGCCATCACGTGTTCGAGCAGCCCGTCGGCGTACTCGTCAGTGAGCGGGCCCGTGCGTAGCAGCCAGCGGTGGAAGATCGGGCCGAAGATCGACTCGACGGCGTGATCGAGGTCGGCCTCGGCGCGGACCTGGCCGGCGTCGCGGGCGACCACCAACCTTCGCCGCACGGCGTGGAGGTGCGGCCGCAACAACCGGTCGCGCACCTGGCCGGCCAACTCGTCGTCGACCATCGTCTCGACCGTCAACGCCCGGGTCGTCGCGGACAGCTTCGGATCGGCGAACTCGGCCACGGTGGCCCGGATGACCACCCGCAGATCGGCTTCGAGGTTTCCCGTGTCGGGCAGGGCGACCGGGTTGGACGCGACATTTTCGGCCATCGCGTCGAGTACGACCGCAGGCTTGCCCCGCTCCCACCACCGGTAGATCGTCTGCTTGCCGACGCCGGCCCGGGAGGCGATCGCCTCGACCGTGAGCCGGGCGTAACCGGTGTCGCCGAGGAGCGCCAGCGTGGCGTCCATGATCGCTCGGCGGGACCGCTCACTGCGGCGGGCGACATCGGGCACGCGCTCACCCTACTCGTCCGAGACGAGACGTCGTCTCGGCTGAATCGGCTCGGCCGGGATCGGCTCACCTAGCGAGACGATACGTCTCGTCTCGCCTTGCCATGTGACGAGACGAGACGTATCGTCTCGCTTGACCGCGTGACGAGACGAGACGTCTCGTCTCGTCAGGTCTCCACCGGAAGCGAGGTCCCTGTGCCGCATATCGCCATCGTCAGCATCCCGTTCCACGGCCACGTCAACCCCAGCGCCGAAGTCGTGCGTGAGCTGGTCCGGCGAGGCCACCGGGTGACGTACGCGAACGACCCGTCGTTCGCCGAGGCCGTCACCGCCACCGGCGCCGAGCTCAAGCCGTACGCATCGACCCTGCCCCCGGCCGGCACGCACAGCGACCTCGACCCGATCGACCAGCTCACGATGTTCCTCGACGACGGGATCGCGATGCTGCCGCAGCTGCGCGCGGCCTACGACGACGACCGCCCCGACCTGTTCCTCTACGACATCGCGGGCGCCCCGGCCCGGCTGCTCGGCGAGCAGTGGGGCATCCCGGCCGTGCAGCTCTCCCCCACCTTCGTGGCCTGGGACGGCTACGAGCAGGAGATGGCCCCCATGATCGAGGCGATGCGGGCCGACCCACGCGGCGCCGCCTACTACGACCGCTTCTCCGAGTGGCTGGCTGCGGAGGGCTCCTCCACCACCGACAGCATGTCGTTCCAGGGCCGCCCCGAGCACGCGCTGGTCCTGATCCCCCGGGCCCTGCAGCCGAACGCGGACCGCGTCGACCCGGCCGTCTACGACTTCGTCGGCCCGATCCTCGGCGACCGGTCGGATCAGGGCACGTGGACGCGTCCCGCCGGCGCCGGCAAGGTGCTGCTGGTCTCGCTCGGATCGGCCTTCACCGACCATCCCGAGTTCTACCGGCGGTGCGTCGCCGCGTTCGGCTCGCTGCCCGGCTGGCACACCGTGCTCCAGATCGGCCGCACGGTCGACCCGGCGGTGCTGGGCGAGGTGCCGCCGTCGGTCGAGGTCCACCCGTGGGTCCCGCAGCTGGCGGTCCTCGAGCAGGCCGACGCGTTCGTCACCCACGCCGGCATGGGCGGCGCCGCCGAGGGCCTGTACTGCGGCACCCCGATGATCGCCGCCCCGCAGGCCGCCGACCAGTTCGCCAACGCCGAGCAGCTGGCGGCCCTGGGCGTGGCCCGCGTCGTCGACTCGGCCACCGCGACCGCCGGCGAGCTGCGCGACCACCTGATCGCCCTCACCGGCCCCGACGTGCTCGCCCGCAGTCAAGAGATTCAGCGCGACGTACGTACCCAGGGCGGCGCCCCGCGCGCAGCCGACCTCATCGAGAAGATGGTCGGGTGACACGGCGACGGCCGGCCGGTGAGAGCCCCACCGGCCGGCCGTTTCCCCATCCCCACCCTCCGGGCGCCGGACCTCAGGACGAAGGTTCGCTGCCCTGGCAGTGACGCCAGAGCCAGCGGCCCTCCACCTGCTCCACCAGCCCCGACACCCGGTAGGGGAAGTTCTCGTGACCGCCCGCGTCGGCGCGGGCCACGCCGTCGGCCTCGGCGAAGACGTAGGCACGCGATCCGGCGAGGTGCACGGTGGTCTCCCGCGGTTCCCAGGCGTACGCCTCGGTCCGGGTGAAGACCTTGCCGAGCAGAGCCGTCAGTTCGGCCCGGCCCACCGCCGACTCGGCCCGCTCGGATCCGGCGTAACCGATGTCGTCGCCGGGGGCGAAGCAGGCCAGCGCCGCGCCCAGGTCGCGAGCCGCGAACGCCTCGCTGAGATCACGCACGGCCTGCCCGGGTCCGTCGATCATGCCGGCACCTTCATCGTCTCGTGTGAAGCGGCGGAATCGGCCGAGGGAATCGCAGTGGGGCGCTCGATGTACTCGAGCGCCTCGATCCGGCGCATGCCGGGCAGGAACAGGAAGCCGAACGTCACGACCGCGCCCAGCAGGCCGGCGCCGATCAGCGTCTCGCGTACGCCGATCCAGGCCGCGACCGGCGCGGCCAGGGCGTACGAGAGCGGCAGCAGCGCCGTCGAGACGAACCAGTCCACGCTGGACACCCGGCCGAGCATCCCGGCCGGCACGAATCGCTGCTTCGTGGTCGCCCAGGCCACCGTTCCGGCCGCTTCCAAGCCGTTGACCAGCATGCAGGCCACGGCGAGCTGCCAGGTGTGGCTGGCCGCGCCGTAACCGGCCACGGCCAGGGTGGCGACCGCCCACACCGCGTACGTGTAGGTCATGAACCGCCGCGGGATGCCGAGCCAGCCGACCGCCAGGGCGGCGGCGATCGCGCCCAGGCCGCCCGAGGTGAGCACCAGGGCCAGCGCCGACGCGCTGCCGCCGAGTTCGTGCTTCACCACGTACGGCAGAAGCACTTCGGTCGGGCCCACGAAGAGCAGGTAGGTGAAGGTGGCCGAGAGGAAGGTGCCCCAGAGCCACACGTGCTTGCGGACGTAACTCAGCCCCTGGCGCATCTCCTGCCAGATGGAGCCGGTCGCGGAGTCGTCGGCCGCGAGCGGGGTACGCCGCATCGCCAGCAGGCACACGACGGACAGCGCGAACGTCGCCGCGTTGACCCCGAACGCCCAGCCGGCGCCGCCGATCGCGATGACCGCGCCGGCCAGCATGGGACCGAAGATCTGCATGCCGGCCGGGCGCACGAACTGGTCGAGAGCGTTGGCCGACACCAGATCGCCGGCCGGCACGATCCGGGGCACCGTCGCGTCGAAGGCCGGCCCGAAGAACCCGGCCGCCGCCCCGTGCACCGCCGCGATGACCAGGATGGGCCACAGCGAGTTCAGCGCCCCGGTCACGCTCAGCGCCGCGAGCGTGGCCATCGTGCCCAGCCGCACCAGGTCGGAGGCGAGCATGACCTTGCGCGGGTCGAACCGGTCGCTCACCACCCCGCCGAACAGCAGCGTGACGACCTGCGGCAGGGAGAGGGCGACGCCCACCGCCGACATGGCGGCGGGCGTCCCGTAGAGGTCGTAGACCTGCCAGGCCAGGGCGACGAGGAGGACCCCGTCGCCCACCAGTGAGGCACTCATCCCGGTCCACAGGAGCCGGAACTGGCGGTGCCTGAGCGGCGCCAGTGGACCGGGGAGGCTCACTCGGCGCTGCGCAGCCTGCCGGCCGCGGCCAGCTCGGTGATGACCGCGTTCAGCTCGTCGAGCTCGTCGTCGGAGTTCGCGGCCGTGACCTGGGCCCGGAAGCCCACCTGGTCGCGCGGCACCAGCGGGTAGGCGGCCAGCGTGACGTAGATGCCACGGTCCCAGAGCAGCTTGCCGACGGCGTCGATGTCCTCGCCCTCGGCCAGCGGCAGCTCGATCACCGGGGTGCTGCCGGTGTTCGGGGTGTAGACGCCCAGGCCGCGTACGTGGTCGAGCACCTTCATGGTCTTGCGGTAGAGGTCGGCGCGGATGTCGTCGCCGCGCTTCTCGTTGAGGTCGAGGCCGGCGTTGACGGTGGCCAGCGACGCGGTCGGGGCCGGGCCGGAGTAGAGGTAGGGCGCGGCCGAGACCTTGAGGTGGTTCTTGAGCCAGGTCGGCAGGGCCAGGAAGGCGAGCAGCGACGAGTACGACTTGGAGAAGCCACCGACGAGCACCACGTTGTCATAGGTCTCACCGCTGTACTTGACGATCGCGTTGCCCTTGAGACCGTACGGCGACTTCTCGTTGGCGCCACGCTCGCCGATCACGCCGAAGCCGTGGGCGTCGTCGACGTAAAGCAGGGCGCCGTGCTCGCGGGCCACCGCAGCGAACGCCTTCAGGTCGGGCGCGTTGCCGGTCATGCTGTTCACGCCGTCCATCGCGACGATCTTCGACACGCCACCGGGGGCCGCCGCGAGCAGCTCGCGCAGGTGCTCGTGGTCGTTGGCCCGGAACCGCTGGACCGTCGCGCCGAAGCCACGGGCGACCATGCTGCCGTCGTAGATGGTCTTGTGAGCCTGCGAGTCGAGGAAGATCATGCCCTTGCCGGCCAGGATCGGCAGCACCGACATGTGGATGTGCGTGATCGTCGGCAGCACGAGGGTGTCGGGCGCGTCGAGCAGCGCCGTCAGCTTCTCCTCGATCTGCGGGTAGAGCGACGGGTTGCCGAGCAGGCGCGACCAGCTCGGGTGGGTGCCCCAGCGGGCGACCTCGGGGGCGATCGCGTCCATGATCTCGGGCTCGAGGTCGAAGCCGAGGTAGTTGCAGGACGCGAAGTCGGCCAGCCAGTGGTCGCCGACCCGGATGCGACGGCCCTTGACCTCTTCGATCGTGGCGTCGTACATCGGGTTGCCGCTGCGCAACCGCTCCAGGTCGGCCCAGCGTCCGTCGCGCTTGACGAACTCGAGTCCGGAACCGGCGAGGGGAGCGTCGTTCATGGGGATGAAGGTCCTTTCAGTGGTGGGCGACAGCGGAGTCCTGCGTGCGCAGGTACTCCAGGAATTCGTCGGAGGTGACCGGCTTGGAGAACAGGTAGCCCTGGCCGTACGAGCAACCCATCGCGGTCAGTGCAGCGCGGTGCCCGTCGAGCTCGATGCCCTCGGCCACCACGGCCAGCTCGAGGGTGCGGGCGAGACTGACGATCGTCTCGACCAGCGCCATCTGCTGCGGGTTGTGCAGGATGTCGTCGATGAACGACTTGTCGATCTTGAGAACGTCCACCGGCATGCTGCTCAGGTAGCTGAGCGACGAGTAGCCGGTGCCGAAGTCGTCGATGGCGATCCGCACGCCCATCGCGCGGAGTTCGCCCAGGTCGCGCCAGACCTGGTCGGCGTCGTGCAGCACGAGGCTCTCGGTGACCTCGAGGAGCAGCCAGCGCGGGTCGGCGCCGGTCTCGGCGAGCACCGTACGGACCTCGTCGACGAAGCCGGGTGTACGGAACTGACGGGCCGAGACGTTCACGCTGACGTACCGCATGTGGCTGCCGGCCTCGGTCCGGCGCCAGTGGGCGAAGGTGCTCAGCGCCTCGCGCAGCACCCAGCCGCCGATCGCGACGACCGAGCCGTTCTCCTCGGAGAGCTCGATGAACTCGTTCGGGCCGAGCAGACCGCGCACCGGGTGCTGCCAGCGCACCAGCGCCTCGAGCCCGGCCACCTCTCCGGTCGGCAGGTCGATGATCGGCTGGTACCGCAGGCGCATCTGGCCGCCGGCCACCGCGTCGTTGAGCGCCGAACGCATCTCGAGCCGGTGCAGCATCGCGTCGTGCATCTCGTCCTCGTAGCGCTGCCACGTGTTCTTGCCCTCGGTCTTGGCGCCGTACATCGCCACGTCGGCCCGGCGCAGCAGCTCGCTGATGCCGGCCGCATCGGCGCTGGTGGCGATGCCGACGCTGGCCGCGCCCCGGATCTGGTGGACGGCGCCGGTGGCGTCGGTGACCTCGATCGACTCGGCCAGGGCGGCCACGATCCGGTCCGCCACCCGTTCGGCCTCGCCGGCGTCGCTGATCCGGTCGATCAGCACGGCGAACTCGTCGCCGCCGGTGCGGGCCACGGTGGCCAGCGGGCCCACCACGTCGGTGATGCGGCGGCCCACGACGGACAGCAGCTGGTCGCCGGCGGCGTGGCCGAGGCTGTCGTTGACCTCCTTGAAGTCGTCCAGGTCGACGAAGAGGACACCGACCTCGTGCCGGCGTTCGGCGGCGTACGAGGCCGCGTTCTCCAGCCGGTTCTGGAACAGGGCGCGGTTGGCCAGCCCGGTCAGCGCGTCGTGGTACGCCTGGTGGGCCAGGTCGGTCTCGAGGCGGCGGCGCTCGGTGACGTCGCGGATGGTGACCACCAGCCCGTTCACGGCCGGGTCGTCCCGCAGGTCGCGGCAGGTGCACTCCACCTGGAGCAGCAGGTCCTCGCCGGAGACCGCGGTCAGGTCGACGCCGTCGCGCGGGCCGCGGCCGTTGCGCACCTGATCGAGCAGGTCACGCAGCTCGGCGTGGTCGGTGCCGGCGATCAGGCGGGCCAGCGGCAGGCCGATCAGGTCGGTGCGGCCGAAAACGGGCAGCGCGGACGGGCTGGCGTACCGGATGGTCTCGTCGTCGCCGACGATCAGGATCACGTCGGACGCGCTCTGGATCAGCGCCCGGAAGTAGTCCTCGCTGCTCCGGCGGTTCACCTCGTCGGTCAGGTTGATGCGCTCGACGGCCATGGTGGCCTGGGCCATCAGCGCCTCGAAGGAGGGCTCGATCGCCGTCAGCACCTCGTCGCCGGCGGCCAGGTAGACCTGGTTGTGGCGCAGAGGGCCGTTCCTCGTGCGCCCGGCCGAGACCGCCTCGGCGTAGAGCGCCCACTCGAAACCCTCGAGCTCGGCCGCGACGTCGGCCGGCAGGTCGGCGACCCGCACCCGGCCGGTGGACATCAGCCCGGTGACCGCGTTCGGCTCGGCGTCGGAGCCCCGCATCACCCAGCGGTGGTCCTCGCCGGTCGGCACGATCGACGTGACGGCGTTGGTCAGGGCCGCGCCGGCCTGGTCCACGCTGCTGGCCGCGACCAGGTCGGTCCCGGTGATGCGCAGCGTGCGCTCGCGGGCCACGTTCTCGCGCTGCAGCTGCATGAGCCCGGCCACGCGCGCCATGACCAGCAGGAACATGACGCTGGAGGCGGTCGCGATCATCGGCGCGTCGGTCACGCCCTGGTTCAGGTCCTCGATCAGGAGCACGGCCGGGGCGATCAGCGCGGCGATCGACATGAGGGCCAGGCGGCGACCGCCGGTCAGGCTCTGCGGGAGCCGCTCGCCCGTCGTCAGGCGGCGCATCGACGGGTGCAGGGCGGAGAGCGCGGTGGCGGTGTAGAAGAGCACCCAGCCGGCGTCGACCGGGCCGCCCACCTGCCAGGTGCCCTCCAGCTGGCGCAGGCCGTAGATGACGTCGGTGATCAGCAGGCTGCCGACGCCGGCCACGAGCACGTGCAGCGCGACCGGCTTGCGGCCGCCCGCGGTGAGCAGGCGGGCCAGCATGGCCAGGGCGAGCACGTCGCCCAGCGGGTAGCCGGACGAGACGGCCTTCTCGACGAAACCGAGGTCGGTGTCCCGGACGTACGGGGCGATGAGGAACACCCAGGAGAGCAGCCCGAGACCGACGGTGGGCACGAGCGCGTCGAGCAGCGCGGCCCGGTTGCCGGCGCCCGAGCGGGACCGGATGAAGATCAGCAGCGCCCCGGCCAGCATCGGGTAGACCATCAGGTAGAACAGGTCGGCCAGCGACGGGAACGGGTTGGCGATGTGCAGGTAGTCGGTCAGCACGTTGTACGTGGTGTCGCCGAACGTGAAGCTGACCAGCACCGCCGACAGCAGGTACCAGGGCAGGCGCCTGTCCGGCCGGTGCAAGCGCACGCCGACCAGCACGGCGGCGGCCGCCGAGAGACCGATCGTCGCCCACGAGTACATGCTGTACTGCGGGAACGCGTAGAAGCCGACAGTCAGGGCAGCTATCCAGGCGGCGAAGCACACCTGCGTGCGGGAGGCCGACATCCGTGCTCCGATCTGTCTCAGGGCGGCTGAGCCCTCCTGATCGGCACCCGGATGCGCTTGCTGAAGAATCCAGGTCAGCTCATCCGGTGAAGCGCGGCACGCACCCGGTCGAGGTCGCGCCGTCGCCGCTCGAGCGTGGTCGCCAGCAGCACCAGCAGCAGACCGGCCACCGCGAGCGGGATCCACCGCGGGATCAGGTCCCACACCTCGGCCAGCTCGTGCAGGGCCAGCACGGCCAGCACCCCGCCGCCCAGGATCACCGGCGCCCGCAGCCGGGCGACGACCCCGGCGGCCACGACCGCCACACAGACGACGCCCAGCACCAACCGGCGCGCGTACTGGTCGTCGTCGGCGGCCAGGATCACGAACAGGTGAGGCAGGAGCCCGACCGCCAGCGCCGGGCTGTAGACGACCCAGCTCGATCGGCCCCGCCCGAGGACGAGACCGGCCGCGAGCAGGGCACCGTCGAGGATCAGGGCGGTCCACCAGGGGAGGCCGAGCCCGGCCGGCACGGCCAGAACCAGCACGGCAGCCGCGCCGAGCACGCTGACCCGCCACCACCGGGCCGGTGCCAGCAGCGCCAGGGCCGCGCCGAGCAGCGCGACGGCCGCCGGCAGCTCCCAGCCGGACGGACCGGCCAGGGACCTGTCGAGCCCCCGCACCCCGGCTTCGGCGGCCAGCACGAAGGCCACCAGACCGGGCGCCGCCGCCACGGCCAGCGCGCCGAAGCGGCCGTAGAAGCGGCCCACCACGGCCAGCGCGAGCGCGACGACGGCCACCGTCAGCAGGGCGTCCCCGTGGACGATCAGGTGCGCTACCCGGCTCGCGGCGACGCCGGCGGCCACCACGAGCAGGTTGTCGCCCACCGGCCGGGCCGAGAGCAGCCGGGTGCCGGCCAGCACCACGCCGGCGGCGATCAGCAAGGCGCCGCCGGACGCGGCGGCGTCGCCCGGGTCGCCCGTCGTGAACAGGCCGAGCAGCGCGAAGACGCCGGACACCAGTACCGCGAGGCCACCGGCGACGGCGCCGGCCCGGCGCAGACCGCCCGACAGCAGAGCCAGCACGACGACGTCCAGGCCGGCGACCGCGGCGAAGGTCAGGGCCCAGCCGGTGGCGCCGGGCTGAGCCGGCGCCACCAGCATCGGGACCACCGGCTGGGCGATCACCAGGGCGGCGTAGCGGGGGCCGGTCAGGCCAGTGACGTGCTCGTAGCCGGCGGCCAGGGCGGCGGTCACGGCGAAGACGGCGCTCGCGTAGCCCCAGCCGTTGGTGGCAGCCACGCCGAACAGGTCGACGTGCCAGGCGGCGTACCCGTCGAGAAGCACGAGCAGCAGGCCCACCGCGGCGAAGGTCTCAGCGGTGGACCGGAGGCCACGACGGAGCGCCGCGAACGGCGCGGCCAGCGCGATGCCGGTGAACGTGAGGAGCACGAGCGCGCGCCCGCCGATGCCGAACTGGGCCCAGGCCACCGCGGCGAAGACGATCGCGGCCACGCCCAGCAGCAGACCGCCGAGCACGAAGAGGACGTTCTGCGCGACCTTGGACGAGACCTCCTTCGGCGCCGGGGACGCCCCGAGCAGCGAGGCCCGCACCCGGGCCGCCGCGGCCTGCCGCCGGTTCCAGACCTGGGCCAGTTTCTCCTGCAGCTGCCCGATCTGCTGGTTCAGCTCGGCAATCTCGGCGTCGGCCGTGACCACCTCGATCGCGTCGGGATCGGGGCCGCGCCCGCAGGACGGGCAGCCGGTCTCCGGCGAGGCGGCGCTGCCGCAGGCCGGGCAGGGATACGTCATGCCCTGATCCTCGTGCCCGGCCCGGACGAGCGGGTGAGCACACGTACTCATCTTGACGCGAGCCGCCATAATTCCCGGCAATGATCGAAACCAAGGGATTGACGAAGCGGTACGGCCGCACCCATGCCGCACGCGACGTGACGTTCACTGCCGAGCCCGGCCGGGTCACCGGCTTCCTGGGGCTGAACGGCTCGGGAAAGACGACCACGCTGCGCATGCTGCTGGGGCTCACCCGTCCGACGAGCGGCGAGGCGCTGATCGAGGGCCGGCGCTACCGCGATCTCAAGGATCCGCTGCGGCAGGTCGGCGCGGTGCTCGAGCAGGGCCTGATGCATCCCGGCCAGACCGGGCGGGGGCATCTGCGCACGCAGGCTCTGCTCTGCGGCGCCGGGCGCGGGCGGGGTGAAGAGCTTCTCGAGTACGTCGGACTGGCCGACGCCGCCGGCCAGCGCACCGGCGACTACTCGCTCGGGATGCGGCAGCGGCTCGCGGTCGCGACGGCGCTGCTCGGCGAGCCGTCGATCCTGGTGCTCGACGAGCCGGCCAACGGCCTCGACCCGTCCGGCATGGCCTGGCTGCGCGGGTTGCTGCGCGCGCACGCCGACGCGGGTGGCACGGTGCTCATCTCCAGCCACCTGCTCTCCGAGCTCGAGCTGCTCATCGACGACGTGGTGATCATCGCGGGCGGCCAGGTGCGGCTGAACGCGCCGCTCGCCGCGGTGGCCGGTGAGCAGGCCGGGCACCTGCGGGTGCGCGGACGTGACCCGAACGCGCTGTGGCAGGCGTTCGAGCAGGCCGGGGCCGAGGTGACCACGGACGGGCAGGTTCTGTTCGTCACCGGGATCGGCCCCGAGGACGCCGGCGAGATCGCCCTGCACGCCGGGATCGCGATCTACGAGCTCACCGCCGAGCAGCCCAGCCTCGAACGGACCTTCCTCGACCTGGCCGGCGCCGCATGATCGCCGTCCTGCGCAGCGAGTTGCACCGCACGCTGACCATCCCGTCGAGCTGGCTCTCGATGGGCCTCGCGGTGGTCATGGGCATGTCGTTCGCGCTGTTCAGCGTCGACTTCTGGTCGCTGTTCGTGGCGCTCGGGGTGTTCGGCATCGCGGTGGTGATCACCTCGCAGCACTACCAGCACCGGACGGCCGTGCTGCTCTTCCTGGGCCAGCCGCGACGGCTGCGAGCGCTGGCCGCCCAATGCGTGTGCGCGATCCTGCTGGGCCTGATCGTGGCCGTCGTGAGCGGCGTGACGACGATCCTCAGCCGCGAGTTCGAGCAGTTCACGGGCACTCTGGCGGCGACGCCGCTGCTCGCTCTGTTCGGGGTGGCGAGCGCGACGGTGATCCGGCGGCCGGTGGCGCTGTTCCTCGCGTACGGCACCTGGTTCGTCTTCGCCGAGGGCCTGGCCTTCCGGTTCAAGCAGCCGCTGCCGTTCACGACCTTCATGAGCGCCGCCGGCGGCAACACGCAAGGCCTGCTGCTCTTCTCCGGGTACACCGCCGCGGCCCTGGGTGTCGCGGCCTGGTTCATCCGCCGGGACCTCGCCGATCAGTGACCCGCGTCACTCGGGCTCACAGCCGCCCGGGGAAGGAACGTCCCGCGGGCATGACTGACATCGTGATCCTCGGGGCGGGCTACGCGGGCCTGGCCGCGGCGACCAACCTGGCCGGCCGCGTCCGGCGCCGTGACGACGTACGCCTGACCCTCGTCAACGCCGGTGACCGGTTCACCGAGCGGCTCCGCCTGCACTCGACCGGCGCCGGGCGGCCCACCGCCGACCTGCGCCTGTCCGCCCTCCTGGCCGGCGCCAACGTTCACCTCGAGTACGGATGGGTGACCGCGGTCGACGCGGACGCGCGGACCGTGCGCCTGGACGACGCCCGCGACCTGCCGTTCGACACCCTGATCTACGCCCTGGGCAGCGCAGCCGACACCGCCTCGACGCCCGGCGCGGCCGAGCACGCCTACACGTTCGACGACTTCCGCGGGGCCGAGGCCCTGGCCACCCGCCTCGACCGGGGCACCGTGGTGGTCTGCGGCAGCGGCCTGACCGGCGTCGAGGCCGCGACCGAGATCGCCGAGCGGCACCCGGATCTCGCCGTGCACCTGGTCGGCCGCGACGCACCGGGCGCGTTCATGACCGCGGGCGCTCGCGACCACCTGCGCGCGGCCCTGGACCGGCTCGGCGTCCGGGTGCGGACGGCCGAGATCCGCAAGGTTCTGCCCGGCGCCGTGGAGCTGACCGATTCCCGTCTCGAAGCTGACGTCGTGGTGTGGACGGCCGGCACCCGGGTGCCGCCCCTGGCCGCCGCCGCGGGTCTCACCGTCGACGGCCGCGGCCGCATCGTCACCGACCCCAGCCTGCGGTCCGTCTCGCACCCGCACGTGTACGCGGTGGGCGACGCGGCCGCTGTCCGGCAGGGCTTCGGCACCCTGCACGGCACGTGCCAGAGCGGCATGCCCACCGGCGTGCACGCGGCCGCCTCCATCGTCCGTGAACTCGACGGCAGGCAGCCCCGGCCGTTCCGCTTCGGTTACTACCACCGCCCGGTCAGCCTGGGCCGGGGTGACGCCGTCGTCCAGTTCACCCGGCCCGACGACAGCCCGCGCCGCGCGTACCTGACCGGCCGGGCCGCCGTCTGGTACAAGGAGACGGTGACCGCCTCGCCGTGGCCGACGTACGCCCGGATGCTGAAGCTGCCGGCGCTGGCTTCGTGGTGGCCCCGCGGCGGCCGGTACACGCGATGACGGTCTTCGAGGAGCACCGCCGCCTGCTGTTCGCGATCGCCTACCGCATCCTCGGCTCGGCCACCGACGCCGAGGACGCGGTGCAGGACACCTGGCTGCGGTGGTCGGCGGCCGACCGCACGCGGGTTGCCGACCCCAAGGCGTACCTGGCCCGCATGGTCACCCACCAGGCGATGGACCAGTTCCGCGCGGCCCGGCGGCAGCGCGAGACCTACATCGGCCCGTGGCTGCCCGAGCCGATCCTGACCGCCGGCGAGGACGTCACCGACGACGTCTCGCTGGCCATGCTGGTCGTGCTCGAGACGCTGACCCCGCTGGAACGGGCGGTGTTCGTGCTGAAGGAGATCTTCGACTTCCCCTACCCCGAGATCGCCGCCGCCGTCGACCGCACCGAGCCGGCCGTCCGTCAGGCCGCGCACCGGGCCCGCGAGCACGTGCGAGCCCGCCGCCCCCGGTTCCGCGCCGACCACCGCCACCAGCGCGACGTCACCGAGCGCTTCCTGGCCGCGGCGTCGGGCGGCGACATCAACGGCCTGCTGGAGTTGCTGGCGCCCGATGTCACGCTCTGGACCGACGGCGGCGGCAAGGTCCGGCACGCGCGCCGGCCCGTCTCCGGCGCCGCGCGGGTGGCGGCCTGGATGGCCGGGGTCAGCCAGGTCCCGTACGAGGGGGTGGCGCCGGCCGACATGCGGGTCGACCTGGTCGACATCAACGGCCGGCCCGGCCTGCTCTTCACCGGCCCGCAGCGGGTGATCGGCACCCTGACCTTCGACTTCGACGACGACGGCCGCATCGCCGGCATCTACAACGTCGCCAACCCCGACAAGCTGGGGGCCGTCAGCCGCGACTGACCCACGACGACCACGAGCCGACGGTGATCTCGACGAACGGCCCCGCCGGCGGCGCCTGGACATACTGCGGATAGCGCTCGACCAGGGCTTCCAGGCCTTCCGCGTACGCCGGGAGGACGCGCGCCACCCCGTCCGCGCGCACCCACCACAGCCGCGACCAGTCCTGCTCGTAGTGGTCGGCCAGCACGCTGACCCGCGGCTCGGCGGCGATGTTGGCCAGCCGCTTGAGCGCCCGGCTCCGCTTCGGCTTGGCGTCCACCGCGCTCACGATCACGTCCGTGGAGACCAGGGCGAACACGATCGGCACGAGGTGCGGCGCCCCGTCCGGCCCGACCGTCGCCAGCCGGGCCACGGGCACGCTCGCGAACAGCGCGGCCGGGGTCACCGGCCGGTCAGCTCGCCGATGGCCGCCTCCCACTTCGCCAGCGCCGGCTCGACGACGCTCCACGGACCGGACGGCAGCCACACCGACACCCGCTCGACGCCCGCCCGCTCGCATTCCTCGAGAGCCTTGGGGTCGGCCGGCACGCCGAGCATCTGCACCTGCAGGTACCGGTCGGCGCGGGCGCGCAACTCGGCGATCCGGCCGAACACGTTCTCGTCCCGCCACTGCGGGAACCAGCCGTCGCCGTGGTCGAGCACCCGGTCGAGCACGGTCGGTCCGCCGCCGCCGATCAGGACCGGCGGGTGGGGACGCTGGGCCGGCTTGGGCCACGACCAGATGCGATCGAAGTCGACGTGCTCACCGTGGAAGCTGGCCTCGTCGTTCATCCAGATCTCGCGCATGGCCCGGATCCGCTCGGTCATCACCGGCACCCGCCGCCGCGGGTCGGTGCCGTGGTTGCGCATCTCCTCCCGGTTCCAGCCGAGGCCGACGCCGAACTCGAACCGCCCGCCGCTCAGGTGGTCGACGCTCGCCACCTCCTTGGCCGTGGTGATCGGGTCGCGCTCGGTCACCAGGCACACGCCGCTGCCGATGCGCAGGCGGCTGGTAGCCTCGGCCGCCGCCGTCAGCGCCACGAACAGGTCGTACGTGTGCCAGTACTTCTGCGGCAGCTGCGCCCCGCCCGGCCAGGGAGTCTCCCGGCCCGCCGGGATGTGCGTGTGTTCAGCGAAGTAGAGCGCGCTGTGCCCGCGCTCCTCGGCCCGCCGGGCGATCTCGCCGGGCCGCATGCCGTCGTGCGTAGGAAAGCAGCCGACTCCGAAATCCATGCACCGATCCTATGAACCCGATGGCTCCGAAGCCCGTGTGAGAGAAAAGCGCGGGAGGGAGAGTTTCATGATCCTCATCATCGCCGTCGCCTCGGCCCTGCTGGCCGGCTTTCTGGCCGGCTTCGTCTGCTTCAAGAAGACCAACGAGTTCTGCGGCCGCTGCGGCATCACCCGCAAGTGCCCGGTCTGCCCCGAGGAGCCGGCGTCCCCCTCCCGCCCCACCTGGCGTACCGCGTCCGCGGCATGAAACTCCCCGCGCCGGCGGTGGGGGCCGGCGCGGGGAGCGTACGAGGAGCCGTGGTCAGTTCGCAGCGTTGAGCACGATGGCACCGAGAATGACGCCGATCACGCCGCCGGCCACACCGGCCGCCGCCGCGTACCAGCCGAGCGGGCGGTCGCCGAGATAGCCGCCGACCAGACCCAGCACGATCGCGGCCGGACCGAAGATGATCGGCGCGAAGAGGATCGCCACGGCGGCGAAGACGAACGCGAGGATCGTGCACACGCGGGCGCCGGTGATGCTGCCGCTGCGTCGGGTCGTCACCTGAGTCATCGGAGTGTTCCTTTCCCCGTCGGAGTCGTTGGTGTCCTTTGTGTACCCCCCACTTCGGCCGGGCTAAACAGGAATCAGCGGCGCAGGGTCAGGATGAGGTCGACGACCAGGGCGGTCCAGCCCGTCTGATGCCAGGCGCCCAGGCCCGCGCCGTTGTCGCCGTGGAAGTACTCGGGAAAGACGATGAGGTCCTTCCAGTCGGGGTGGTCCTGCAGGATGCGGTTGGCACCGTAGATCGGGCGGTGGCCGTTCTCGTCCGGCAGGAACAGCGAGATCAGGCGGCGCGAGATGTCGTCGGCCACCTCGGCCAGGGGCACCTTGCGCTGCGAGCCGGTCGGATACTCGGCCTTCATGTCGTCGCCGAAGAACTCGGCGTACTCGCGCAGGGCCTCGACGAGCAGATAGTTGACCGGCATCCAGACCGGGCCGCGCCAGTTCGAGTTGCCGCCGAACAGGCCGCTGGTGCTCTCGGCGGGCTCGTAGCCGACGGTGAAGTCCGAGCCGCCGAGCGAGACCGTGAACGGTTTCTCGAGGTGGCTGCGGGACAGGGTGCGGATCCCGTACGCCGAGAGGAACTCCTCCGGGTCGAGCATGCGGGCCAGGATTCGCAGCAGCTGGTCCTGGCCCACCATCGAGAGCAGACGCTGCTGCACACCCTGGGCGGACAGCCGGCGGGCGCTGATGATGTCGGCGTACTCGCCCTGCGACGCCTGCAGCCACCGCAGCCGCGCGTTCAGCTCGGGCAGCCGGTCGAGGGTCGTCTTGGTGAGCCGGGTGGTGGCGGCCAGGGGCAGCAGGCCGACGACCGAACGCACCTTCAGCGGCAGCTTGTGCCCGTCGGGCAGGCGCAACTGGTCGTAGAAGAAGCAGTCTTCCTCGTCCCACAGGCCCTGCCGGTAGGCGGCTTCGGCGATGTACGCGAAGTGCTCGAAGAACTTCGTGGCCATGTCCTCGTAGGCGCGGTCGTGCAGGGCGAGCCGGATCGCCATGTCGAGCAGGTTGAGCGCGTACATCGCCATCCAGCCCGTGCCGTCGGACTGTTCGAGCACCCCGGCCACCGGCAGCGCGGCCGACCGGTCGAACGGGCCCACGTTGTCGAGCCCGAGGAAGCCGCCCTCGAAGACGTTGTTGCCGCCCACGTCCTTGCGGTTGACCCACCACGTGAAGTTCAGCAGCAGCTTGTGCATGACCCGGGCCAGGAAGTCGAAGTCGCGCCCGCCGTCGATCTCGAAGACGCGCAGCGCCGCCCACGCGTGCACCGGCGGGTTCACGTCGCCGAAGGCCCACTCGTAGGCGGGGATCTGGCCGTTGGGGTGCATGTACCACTCGCGCAGCAGCAGCACGAGCTGGGACTTGGCGAAGGCGGGGTCGACCCGGGCGATCGAGACACAGTGGAACGCCAGGTCCCACGCCGCGTACCAGGGGTACTCCCACGAGTCGGGCATCGAGATGACGTCGAAGCTGTTCATGTGCCACCAGGCGTTGTTGCGCCCGTAGCGCCGGCCCGGAGGCGGGGGCGCGGAGCCGGGGTCGCCGGTGAGCCACTGCTTCACGTCGAAGTGGTAGAACTGCTTGGCCCACATCAGCCCGGCGATGCCCTGCCGGGCCACCATCGCCTCCTCGGGGCTCGCCGCCGCCGGGATCAGCTCGGCGAAGTAGTCGTCGGCCTCGGCCCGGCGTCCCCTCATCACGTACGAGAATTCGTCGTTCAGGTCGAGGCCGTCGATCGGCTCGTCGTCCTGGGCGAGGCGCAGCCGGATCGTGCGGCTCTCCCCCGGCCCCAGCGTGAGCACGTAATGCAGCGAGCCCTTGGTGCCCTCGCCGGCCGGGTTCACCGTGGGCGCGCCCGCGACGACGTGGTCGTTGATGCCGTCCTTCGGATAGAGGCTCTTGCCGGGCTGGCCCCACAGCCGCTGCGCGTTCGTCTCGTTGTCGCAGAGCAGCGGGACGGGTTCGCCCTCGCCTTCGAGCAGCAGGTGGCCGAGGGTGCGGTGGGTGCCGGTGAGGCGGCCGGGACGACCGGTCAGGCGCGGCACGGGACGGTTGGGCAGGCCCCACGACCACGTGTTGCGGAACCACAGCGTCGGCAGCACGTGCAGGGTGGCCTCGTCGGGGCCGCGGTTGGCCACGGTGACGGCGATGCACATGTCCCGCGGGGAGGCCTTGGCGTAGTCGACGGTGACGGCCCAGTAGCGGTCGTCGTCGAAGACTCCGGTGTCGACCAGCTCGTACTCCGGCTCGGTGCGGGAGCGCTGCCCGTTCACGCGCACCAGTTGGTCGTACGGGAAAGCGGCCTGAGGGTAGTGGTACCGCCAGCTCATCCACGAATGGGTGGGCGTGGAGTCCTGGTACCACCAATAGTCTTTCGCGTCCTCGCCGTGGTTGCCGCCGTCGCCGCCGAGACCGAACATGCGCTCCTTGAGGATCGGGTCCTGCCCGTTCCACAGCGCCAGCCCGAAGCAGAACGTCTGCCGTTCGTCGCAGATCCCCGCCATGCCGTCGTCGTTCCACCGGTACGCCCGGGAGCGCGCGTGGTCGTGCGGGAAGTAATCCCAGGCGGTGCCGTGCTCGCTGTAGTCCTCGCGAACCGTGCCCCAGGCCCGCTCGGCCAGGTAGGGCCCCCAGGCCCGCCACGGCTGCTCGCCCGAGTCGGCCTGCGCCAGCCGTAAGCGCTCCGCCACGCCTGCCTCACCCTCGCCCACCGATGGCCACCACCAGCTTGATTGTGCACGAGAACGCGAGGTGAGCCGATGGCTACAGAGCGACTACCGCTGACCGGCGAAGTCGGGCGCCGGCAGCGACAGCCGGAACTGGGTGCCGCCGCCGGACGCCGGCCGGGCCGTCAGCGTGCCGCCGTGGGCGTCGACGATCGCCTTGGTGACGGCCAGGCCCAGGCCCGTGCCCTTGATGCCGGCCTTCTGCGCGTTGCTGGCCCGGAAGAAGCGGCTGAACAGGTGCGGGTACTGCTCGGCGGGGATGCCGATGCCGGTGTCGCTGACCGTGATGACCACGGCGTCGCCGTCGTGCTCGGCCGTCACCGAGACCGTGCCGCCCTCGGGCGTGTACTTGACCGCGTTGGATACCAGGTTGTCCAGGGCCTGGCGCAGGCGCTGGGCGTCGGCCAGCACGCACAGCTCCGGCTTGATCGAGGCGTGGATCGTCAGGCTCTTGGCCACCGCGCTGGGCTGCTGGCCGTCCACCACGTCACGCAGCACGCCGTCGGCGGCCAGCGGGCACGGGTCGATGCTGATGTGGCCGGCGTCCAGGCGGGCCAGGTCGAGCAGGTCGTCGACCAGCCCCTGCAGGTGCCGGGTGGTGCGTTCGACAACGGTGGCGTGCTTGCGCTCGGCGCCGTCCAGCGCCGGGCTCTCGAGCAGCACTTCGGTGTACGCCTTGATGACGCTCACCGGGTTGCGCAGCTCGTGGATGACCAGGGCCGACAGCTCGTCCTTCATCCGGTCGAGCTCACGCAGCCGCTCGACCTGCTCGCGCTCCCGGTCGAGCAGGCGCTCGCGCTGATCGGAGAGCTCGTGCCGCTCGGTCACGTCGGTCGAGAGACCGTCGAAGAGAACGCGGTCGCCCTCGAAGCGTGCGGCGGCCCGGGTCCAGATCCAGCGGGTCACGCCGTCCAGCCCGACGACACGGCACTCCATCTCGGCGTGCTCGCCGGCGAGCAGCTTCCGGTTGAACTCGGCCAGGATCCCGATGTCCTCCGGGTGGACCTGGTGGGCGAGGGTGGCCGGCTCCGTCACCGAGACCGGGCCGCCGAAGACCGCCACGCCGTTGGGGCTGGCGTAGATCAGCCGCGGCTCCTGGTCCGCGATCGCCTCGACCGTCCAGACGTAGTCGTTCACCTGCGCGACGATCCGGTCGAAGTTGCGGCGGGCGGCGGCCAGCGCGATCGACATGTCCTCGGCCCACCGGCGCTCGACGAAGCGGCCCAGGTGCGCCGCGGCCGCGTCCAGCATCTGCACGGTGTCGGAGTCGAACGGCAGGTTCTGGTCGGTGTAGAACGCGAGCACCCCGAGGGTGCGGCGGCCGGAGCGCACCGGCACCCCGACCGCGACCCGGATGCCGACCTCGTGCAGCGTGGCCCGCCCCTCGTCGACCATGTCGGTCGGCATCTCACCGGTGTCCCACCACACCTCGCGGTTGCGGGCCCAGACGAGTCCGGGCAGGCCCTCCCCGAGTACGAAGGTGAGCGGGGTGCCGCCCGTGAAGGCCGACAGGTCACGGTCACCGGTGGTGTGCGAGCTGTGCCGCACGATGCTCTTGCGGTCGTCGGTGACCTGCCAGTACTCGCCGCACGACCAGCCCAGCGAGCCGGTGATGGCAGCGACCGCCTCGATCCCGGCGTCCATGGCGTTGGTGGCGTCGGAGAGCACCTGCGCGACCGCGTGCCGGGCCCGGCGCAGCTCCTCGGCCCGGTGGACCTCGGTGATGTCGTGAAAGGCCACCACCGCGCCCAGCCGCCGGTTGTCGCCGGTCTCGATCGGCCGCCCGTTGGTGACGAACCGCCGCCACGAGCCGGGCGTCTTGACCACCATGTGGTGGCCCTCGACGATCTCGCCGGCGCGAGCCCGGGTCAGGGGCATGTCGGCGATGGGCGTACGGCCGTCGGGCTCGTGCACCTCGAAGGCCGAGAGCCACTCCGCGGCCGTCGTGCCGGGCGTGACCGGTTGATCGGTCACGCCGCGCGCGGCCCGGTTGAGCAGGGTCATCCGGCCCTCGTTGTCGCAGGCGGCGATGCCGACGTCGACGCTGTCGAGCACCGCCTCGAGGAAGGCGTGCTCCTCGTCGAGCTTCTTGCGGTGCTGCTCCATCTCCGCGGTGGCGACGATGCGGCCGGTGATGTCGTGCAGGAACGCGTGGCAGACCGGACCGCCGGGCTCGGCCACGACCCGCAGGGTCATCTCGGCCGGGAACTCGCGGCCGGTGCTGGTGAGCGCGGCGATGCGCAGGTGCTGGCCGGAGAGCTGGGAGTCGCCGGTGACCCGGACCCGCTTCATGCCGGCCAGGTGGTCGGCGCGGAACCGCTCCGGAATGATCAGTTCGGCGATGTTGCGGCCGACGGCCTCGTCGGCGCGGTAGCCGAACATCCGCTCGGCGGCCGCGTTCCAGTCGAGCACGTCGCCGCCGAGGTCGGTCGAGATGTACGCGTCGTGAGTAGTGCTCAGCACCGCGCTCAGCCGGGCTGACGAGATGGCCTGCTCGGCCCGGGCCATCCGCAGCGCGACCTCCGACTCGGCCGACTCGGCCAGGTCGTGCAGCAGGGCGATGTCGTCGAGGCTCCACTGCCGCGGCACCGAGTCGACGACGCAGAACGAACCCAGCACGTGGCCGTCGGGCGAGCGCAGCGGCATGCCGGCGTAGGCGATGGCGTCGTAGTCGGCGATCGCCGGGCTGTCGTGCAGCCGGGCGTCGAGCCGGGCGTCCCCGACGATCAGGGGGCTCTGGTCGTCGACGACGTGCTTGCAGTACGAGTGCGACAGCGGGGCCTCGCGGGTCTCGGCGAGCTCACCGGAGAGGCCGTACGCGCTGGCGAAGCGCTGCCGGTCCTCGTCGATCAGCGACACGAGCGCGGTGGGCGCGGCCAGCATGCGCGCGGCCAGCCTCGTCACACGGTCGAGCGCGTGGACGCTCTCGGCCTCCAGCAGACCGGTGGCCCGCAGCGCACGCAGGCGGCCCGCCGCGTACCGCGACGTACCCGATGTAGTCAGCACGGAGCCTGGTATCGGTCCGGTCCGGCCCGACCTGAGGCAAGCCGCCGGACGAAGATGTGCGGCCGAAAGGATGAGCGCGGAAACGTGCCGGAAGAATTGTGGAAAGAATGGCGGGAATTCGTTCCACTTCCCATCGAAGCTTTCTCTGTGAATCAGCTGTGAATAAAAGCGAGGGCCGCACCCGTCGCCGGGGTGCGGCCCTCGCTTATTCACCGGAAATCAGCTCACCGGTGGCCGTGACCCCACGGGCCGTGACCCTTCGGACCGCCGTGGCCGTGGCCGCGGACGTCCCACTGCGCCTCGAGGGCGACCCAGCCGCGCTTGAAGCCACGCTGCACCCGGTCGCAGTCGAAGTCGTCCCACTTGTTGCGGAACTCACCGATCTTGCCGGCCCGGTTGCAGGCCTGCATCGTGCGGTAGTAACCGACGACGCGGTCCTTGCTCTTGAACTTGTGATCCTGGACCTGAACGGCGGAGCCCTTCGCGGCCGGGGCGGCGGGGGCCGCCGAGGCCGGGCCGGCGCCCATCGCGAGGCCGGCGGCAACCGCCAGGCCGGTCATGGCGAACACGCGCGAGACCTTGTTCATGACAACGCCTTTCTCTCTACACACCAAGCTTTCGCTTGATGCAGGAGATATTAGGGACGCCGCCGCAATTATCGGCCCGGGAAACGCAACCACCAAAGAGTGAATACGGATGATCAAGAAAAGGTGTCGAGTTCGAATTTTTGCAACAGGCCGGGCGCGAAAATACCGGCCAGGGCGATCAGCGAGATGGTGACGAACGCCGTACGCAGGACGACGGTCTCGACCTTGCCGCCGACCCGGATGGCCATGCTGTTGGGCACGCCGACCATCCGCCACAGGCGGCGACCGGTCGGCACCGGCCAGAGAATGGGCACCCCGGCCGACGTGATCATGTCGCCGAACAGGTGCACCACGCAGCCCACGGCCACCGCGAACCCCAGCATCGGATAACCCCGGTCGCCGGGCAGATTCGCCGCGGTGAACCAGGCGATCACCGCCGAGCAGAGGGTCACGATGACCCAGCCGGCCCGCTCGGCCCACTTGTCGAACAGGCCGCGCAGCGCCAGACCGGCCATGACGAAGACGATGCCGACCACCGCCCACTTGCCGTAGTGGCCGCTCAACCACGTCGTGCCCCAGCCCACGAGCGCGGCGAAGGGCAGGGTGTGGGTGAACGTGCGGTGGCCGTTGGTCCGTCGCGGGTCCTTGCTGAGCCTGGTCGCCGTGTAGACGCCCAGCGACACCTTCTCGATCACCTCGGCCGCGAACAGCGAGAACACCCCGAACGTACGGGCCACCGTCGCGCCACCCTGGTTACGGGTGACCTTGCCCGACAGGTCCAGGTCGGGGAGCAGCGCGCCGCCCGCGCACACCAGGGCGCCGACGCCCACGGCGAGCGGCGACTGCTCGTACCCGGCGAAGTGGTCCAGGGCCCAGGTGCCGGCCAGCCAGGCGGTTGCCCCGGAAAGAGCATGCGATGGACCCATCATGTCTGTGTTGCCCCTCCCCGAACTTCTGTTCGAGGAGGGTTTCAGCTCACGGCAGGTTGATCAACAACCTCGATGTCCACTGTGGAACCGGTCCGGGCCGCCGTAGCCCGGCTGGTTCCACGGGGCCACGCCGTGACCGAGGCTGTACTCCAGCTGCCAGCGGCGGTACCGGGCGTGCTTGAAGAAGCCGATGACCAGGAACGTGAGCGGGATGGCGGGCCAGAAGAACTGAGCGCCCGAGATGATCCACAGGCCGGTCAGGATCATGGCGATCGAGACGATGATCCAGCCGTGCCGGCGGAGGCTCCGGCGTGTCGCGATCCGGGCCTCCGGGGTGTTGGCCAGGGCGGTCCAGCCACCGTTGGGCAGGTCGGCGGTGAGCGGGCCGAGCTCGTCGCGGAACTTCGCGGCGTACGCCCGGGCCAGGCGCTCCTCGCCCTCGGTGAGGTCGAGCCGGCCCTCGGTCATCGCCGCCCGCAGGATCTCGGCGACCTGCTCCCGCTCCTTGTCCGACGTGCGGACGCGTTTGGTGCCGGTGCTCTCGTTGGGTTGCATGGGGTCCTCCTCGGTCGGCGTCGTGTTCCCAGAGTCGGCCTTTTCGGGGCGCGGGGCGTCGGCCCGGCGGAGCATCTTCCGGGCGGCCTCCGGGAGGGAACCGGCCCCGGGGCGTACGACCTGGGGCGCACGACCCCGACCCGGCGTACGACCCCGGGAGTAGCCGAAACCAAACCCTGCTCCGATGCCCCCGGACCCGCCGGTGCCGTAACTTCGGCAGTGCACATCGCTTGGCTCCGTTCCCTGCGGGGCGACGCGCTTCGCTTCATCCGGGGCGACGCGCTTCGCTTCATGCGGAGCGACGCGCTTCGCTTCATGCGGAGCGACGCGCCTCGCTTCATGCGGAGCGACGCGCTCGTGCGGGGCGCGATGCGTTCGGGCGGGACGATGCGACTACGGAAGGAGCGGAGGCGTGGGCAGGAGCATGAGGCACATGCACGGGCCGCCGATGCCGCCGTGGGCGCGCGAATACCGCACCGGGCGGTTCCACGGGTCGCCACCGATCCCCGGACAGTTCCGGGGGCCCGGCGCCGGCGCGGCCATCGGGGCCGGGCTGTTCCAGGCCCTGGGGGCCAAGCAGCAGGCCGGCGAGGGGCACATCCTCGTCGCCATGCGCCCGGCGCTCTACATCCTGCTCCTGGTCGGGCCGTTCGCCCTGCTCCTCCGGCGGCGCTACCCGGTCGCGGCGTTCGTGATCGCGACCGCGGCGTCGCTCGGCTTCGCCACGGTCGCCGAGCCGCACTGGTTCTGGACGGTCGCGCCCATCGTGGCGCTGTTCCAGCTCGGCTGCTGCGGGCGGCGCACCACCGCGTTCATCAGCGCCGGGGTCGCCTATGCCATCTACCTGCTGGTCTTCTGGGTCTTCGCCGGCCCCCTGTCTCTGCCCGGGGCGGTGCGGCCGGGGCTGCGCGAGGCGCTGCTGCTCGGTATCGCGCTGGTCGCGGCGATCTTCCTGGGCGGCATCGCCAAGATCAAGGGTGAGCAGATGGCGCAGATGGTCAAGGTGCGGGCCGAACGCGAACGGGCCGAGGAGGAACAACAGCGCCGCCAGGCCTCGGAAGAGCGGCTGCGCATCGCCCGCGAGCTGCACGACGTGATCGGCCACCACCTTTCGCTGATCAACGTGCAGGCCGGCGTCGGCCTGCACCTCATGGACAACCGCCCCGAGCAGGCCCGTGAGGCGCTGTCGGCGATCAAGACGGCCAGCTCGGAGGCGCTGCGCGAGGTGCGCTCGGTGCTGGGCGCCCTGCGCACCGAGGACGAAGCAGCCCCCCGCCAGCCCGCCCTGGGCCTGAGCCGCCTGCACGACCTGACCGCCGACGCCGGCCTTCCGGTCGAGACCAAGGTGACCGGCGAGGTGCGCCCGCTGCCGCCCGAGGTCGACCGGGCCGCCTACCGCATCGTCCAAGAGGCCCTGACCAACATCCGCCGCCACGCCGGCCCAGGCGCCACCGCGATGGTTTCGGTCGACTACCTGCCTACCGCCTTACACCTGGCCATCCGCAACGACACGGCCAACGCCCCGGCGCCGGCCGAGGGCGGCCCGCCCGGCACCGGAATCGCCGGCATGCGGGCGCGCGCGCAGAGCCTCGGCGGAACCCTGGAGGCGGGCCCGGTGCCCGATGGCTTCCTCGTGTCGGTGCTGCTTCCCGCGGTCGGCGACGGCGACGCGTCCCCGCTCGGCGACGCGGCCCGGCCCGGCGACGCGACCCGGCCCAACGACGCGACCCGGCCCAACGACGCGTCCCCGCTCGGCGACGCGGCCCGGCCCGGCGACGCGACCCGGCCCAACGACGTGACCCGGCCCGACGATGCGACCCGGCCCGGCGACGTGGCCCCGCCCGACGATGCGACCCGGCCCGGCGACGTGGCCCCGCCCGGCGACGTGGTGTCCGGGCGGATGGCGAGCGAAGGAGCGGTGGAGTGATCTCGGTGGTGCTGGCGGACGACCAACTTCTCGTGCGGGCCGGTTTCCGGGCCCTGCTCAATGCGGAACCCGACATCGAGGTGGTGGGCGAGGCGGCCGACGGGCTTCAGGCGGTCGCCCAGGCGCAGCAGACCAAGCCCGATGTCGTGCTGATGGACATCCGCATGCCCGGCGTCGACGGTCTGGAAGCGACCCGTCGCATCGCCGCCGACCCGTCGCTGTCCGGCACCCGGGTGGTCATCCTGACGACCTTCGAGCTCGACGAGTACGTCTTCGAGGCGCTGCGCCTGGGCGCGTCCGGCTTCCTGGTCAAGGACACCGAGCCCGTCGAGCTGATCCGCGGCGTGCGCGCCGTCGCGGCGGGTGACGGGCTGCTGTCTCCCGGCGTCACGCGCCGGGTGATCGGCGAGTTCGCCGGTGGCGCTCACGGCCGCTCGCCGGCCGCTCCACCGGCCACTCTCGACCAGCTGACCGACCGCGAGCGCGAGGTGCTGGTGCTGGTGGCCGAGGGGCTCTCGAACGACGAGATCGCGGCCCGCCTGGTGATCAGCCCGGCCACCGCGAAGACCCACGTCAGCCGCACGATGATCAAGCTGGGCGCCCGCGACCGGGCCCAGCTGGTCGTCTTCGCGTACGAGGCCGGTCTGATCCGCCCCGGCTGGCTGGCCTGATCGCCGCCGCGCCGGGTATGCGGCCGGCATGCCCGCCAAAGAACCCTCGGACATCGCCCACGCCGCCGTCGCCACCGGTGTCAAGAAGGCCGAGCTGCGCTGGGACAAGGTGCTGGTGGGGTCGTTCCTCGCCGGCGCGTACATCGCCTTCGGCGGCCTCGTCGCCATCGCCGTGTCCTCCGGTCTCGACCCGCGCACGTGGGGCAGCCTGCCCACCCTGTTCACCGGGACCGCGTTCACCCTGGGCCTGGTGCTCGTGCTGGTCGCCGGCTCCCACCTGCTGACCGGCAACATGCTTCTGGTGCCGATCAGCGCCATGCAGCGCCGGATCTCCAAGGGCGACATGGCCCGCAACCTGACGCTGGTGCTGATCGGCAATGTGCTCGGCGCCCTGTTCGTCGCCTACTTCCTCGCCGTTCAGACCGGGGTGATCGGCAGCATCGGCAGCGACGCGGGCACCTCGGGCGCGATGACCTACGACCGGCTGGCGTCGATCGCCGAGGCCAAGGCCGTGCACGAGAACAACTGGCAGGTGTTCCTGCGCGCGGTCGGCTGCAACTGGCTGGTCTGCCTGGCCGTCTGGATGTCGCTGGCCGCCGACACGCTCTCCGGCAAGGTCCTGGTCATCTTCTTCCCGATCATGGCGTTCGTCGCGATGGGCTTCGACCACGTCGTGGCCAACATGTTCTTCCTGCCGGCCGCGATCTTCGCCGGCGTCCCCGGCCTGGGCTGGGACGACACCTTGCGCAACTGGGCCTTCGCCTTCCTGGGCAACCTGGTCGGCGCGGTCGTCTTCGTGGCCACGTCGTACTGGTATCTCTACCTGCGCGACGAGCCCTCGGCCGAGAAGCCCCGCGAGCTGGCCTGATGCCCGTTTTCGACGATTCCTGCCTCTTTACGCGTTGACAACGCTGTAAAACGAGTCGGATTCTCGGGAGATCCCCCATCCCCCGGGAGTCCCCATGAAAAAGCGACACCTCGCCCTCGCCTCCGCGCTGCTGATAGCCGCAACGCTGGGCCTCGCCTCCCCCGCCGCCGCCGGGCAGACCTCGATGCGCGCGGCCGACCCCAGCGTGCTGCGCGTCGGCGGCACGTACATCTCGGTGCAGTCGACCGGTGGCGGCATCGCCGTCCGGCAGTCCTCGTCGACCGACGGGCTGGCCTCGGCCGCCGCCCGTCAGGTGTGGAGCGACACCCGCAACCTCGGTGAGGTGTGGGCGCCCGAGATCGCCACCGACAACGGCCGCTTCTACATCTACTTCTCGGCCGGGCGCGGCGCCGCGCACCGGATGTACGTGATCAGCTCGACGTCCGCCGACAGCGGCTACACGGCCGAGACGCGGATGGCCCTGCCCGACGACCGGTGGGCCATCGACGGCGCCATGTTCGTCTTCAACGGGCAGCGCTGGTTCGTCTGGTCGGGCTGGGCCGGCGCCACCAACGTGGAACAGAACCTCTACATCGCCCGGATGAGCAGCCCGACTGCCACCACCGGCGCGCGGTTCGTCATCTCGCAGCCGCGGGAGAGCTGGGAGCGCGTCGTCGGCAACCCGTTCATCAACGAGGGTCCCGAGCCGATCCGCGATCCCAACGGCCAGCTGCACATCGTCTACTCGGCCAACGGCAGCTGGAGCGACCAGTACTGCCTGGCCGATCTGCGGCTGCGGGCGGGCGGCGATCCCACGTACGTCTGGGACTGGTACAAGTCGAACGGCTGCCAGTTCGGCTCGAACCGGGCCACCATGATGGCCGGCTGGGATCCCACGCTCCACGCCAACGGGCCCGGCCACCACACGTTCGTGTTGCTCAACGGCGACATCGCCACGAGCCCGCCGGCCGGCCCGCGCTTCCCGGTGATGTATCACGCGGTTCCCAAAGGCACGCCGTACGCCTGGGAGAACCGCTACTGGTACACCGGGAGCTTCGTTTGGTGGGGCAACAGCACCTACACCCGAGCGAACGTCCCCGGCGCGACATCGACCACGGGCTTCGGCCTGAAGTTCTTCGAGTAGAAAAGCAATCACCGGTTCGGTTGATGCGCCGCCGGTTCCGGCGGCGCATCATGGTTCGTTCCTGGATCAAGAAAGTGTGCCCATGTTCAAGACCGCCGACGCCGAAGCCCGCCTCGCCACCGCGAACGAGATCGCCGCGCTGTTGCGCGCGCAATACGTCGCCAGCGGGGACCGCGCGTATCTGCACGCCGCCTCCATCGCCCTGAGCAAGGCGCGATCGGCGGGCTCCCCGCAACCCGACGAGCTGACGGCGGTCTTCGCCTCCTGAGAGTGTTCCCGGTGCTCACCTGCCCCGGCGAGCACCGGGAAACGTTCAGCAGAGGACGTCGTCGACGAGCCGGAGGATGCGGCTGTCCACGGCGGCCGACGGGGCCGCGTCGGCGAGCCCCGTGGTGCGATAGAGCACCACGGCCCGGTCGCCGACGCCCGAGACACCGTTGAAGGTGCTGGTGCCGACGACGTCACCGGGGTGTCCCCAGAAGCCGCCGCAGTCGTTCGGCACTTCGAAGATGCCCAGTCCGTACCGGATGCCGGGCACGATGTCCTGCATGCCGTCGGCGAGCACCGTCCGGTGCATCTGGGCGGCCTGCGCCGGCCGCAGCAGCTCGCCGCGCTGCACCGCGCGCCAGAAGCGGGTCAGGTCGGCCGTCGTGCTCACCATGCCGCCCGCGGCGCCGGCCGCTGTCGGGTTGAACTCGGTGACGTCGATCAACGGGTCGCCCGGGCCGAACTGCTGGTACGACCGGGCATGCGGGCGGGGCAGGGTGGATCTGTCCTGCGGGTACGACGTGTCGTGCAGACCCAGCGGGCGCAGGATCCGCGACCGCACCTCCGTCGCCCACGACCGGCCGGTGACCCGCTCGATGATCATGCCGGCCAGGATGTAGTTGGTGTTCGAGTACTCCCACCGCGCTCCGGGCCGGAAGCTCGGCTCGTGCTTCATCGCCAGGGCGACCAGGTCCGCCGGATCGTAATGGTCGAACCGGTGCGCCCGGTAGTCCTCGGCCGAGCCCAGCGCGGCCAGATCTTCGGTGTAGTTGTGCAGGCCACTGGTGTGCTGAAGCAGCTGCCGCACGGTGATCCGGCGCCCGTCGTTGCCGTTGCCCGACACCACGCCGGGCAGCCGGCGCTCGACCGTGTCGTCCAGCGACAGCCTGCCCTCACCGACCAGTTGAAGCACCACGACCGAGACGAACGTCTTGGTGTTGCTGCCGATCCGGAACCGGCCTTCGAGCGGCATCGGCCGGCCGCTGTGCCGGTCGGCCACCCCGCTGCGCGCCACGACGTTGTGGCGGCCGGCCGAGATCTCCCCTTGGGCGCCGACGATGCCCAGATCGCGCAGATCGTCGAGGGCGGTCTGCAGTTCGGAACGAGGCGAGACAGCCGCCGCGGCCGGAACAGCGCCTATCGCCGAGACGGCCAGCACGGCCGCGGTGGCCACCGCGGCCGCCCGGATCGCCGTACGCCGGTGTCGAGAATTCGTCTCCACGGGTCCCCCTGTTTCCACATCGGAACGAGACCTCAACGTACGAATTCGCGGCTCCGGCGGCCATCGTGCTGGCCCCCGTCTTTTTGGGGGTGCTGACCCCCGGGCGGCAGAACTGGCGAATCAGCTGTCAGCCGCGGGCCCGGCCGACGACGCGGCGAAGCACGGCGTACGCGAGACCGGCGCCCAGCACCCACGGCGCGGCCACGATGATCGGGTCGAGCGGGTGGTGGACCTTGTCCGCGCGCCGGCCCTCGCGGCGGGACCGCAGACCGTGCCGGGACCCCTCGGCGAGCACGCCGGTCTCGGTGACCGGGTTGTCGGGGCGGCGCGAGACGAACGAGCGCAGCGTGCTCTCCACCGCGTCGACCCGGTCCGAGGCGAGCAGCAGCAGCCAGTGCGCCGCCCGGCCCTCGCTGTATTTCGCGTACGAGTAGCGGCGGATCATGCCGGAGAGGCCCCGCGGCGGGCAGGAGGTGCCGAAGACCGGAGTCAGGAAGGCGTGCTCGATCGACCGCTCCCGCGGCGACAGCTCGGGCTGGCGCTCGGGGAACTCCCAGTGGGCCCCGCTGAACGTCGGATCGAACTGCTCCCGCGGCACCGACGGACGGTCCCGGGGGTCGAGGTCGGCGCCCCACCCGGGGATGCGGGCGCGCAACTGCTCGCTGGTCTCGGCCAGCTTGGGCTTGTCGGGCGTGTAGGCCATGGTTCCCCCTCAGGCGGACGGGACGATCAGCGGCTTGATGCAGCCGTCGAGCTTGGCCGAGAACATGTGGTAAGCCTCGGCGATGTGCTCGAGCGGGATCCGGTGCGTCACGATCTCGTTCGGCTTGAGATAGCCGTTGCGCACGTGCTCGAACAGCCGCGGCCACTGCCGCTTCACCGGGGTCTGGTTCATCCGCAGCGTCAGTCCCTTGTTCATCGCGTCGCCGAACTTGACGGCGCTGAACATCGGGCCGTATGCGCCCATCACCGAGATCGTCCCGCCCTTGCGAACCGAGTCGATCGCCCAGTTGAGCGCGATCGGCGAACCGCCCTGCAGCTTCAGCTTGGCCGCCGTCACGTGCTGGAGCAGGTTGCCGTCGGCCTCGGCCCCGACGGCGTCGATGGCCACGTCGGCGCCGAGGTGGTCGGTCAGCTTCTTCATGTGCACGACGATGTCGTCGTGCTCGGTGAAGTTGATCGTCTCGGCATGGGCGAACGTGCGGGCCTTGGCCAGTCGGTAGTCGAGGTGGTCGATCACGATCACCCGGCCCGCGCCCATCAGCCACGACGACGCCGCCGCGTACAGGCCGACCGGGCCGGCCCCGAAGACGACGACCACGTCGCCCTCCTTGATGTCGCCCAGCTGGGCGCCGAAGTAGCCGGTGGCCACGGCGTCGGTGAGCAGCACCGCGTCCTCCTCGTCCAGCCAGTCGGGGATGAGGGTGGGGCCGACGTCAGCGAAAGGCACCCGGACGTACTCGGCCTGACCGCCGTCGTAGCCGCCGGTGGTGTGCGAGTAGCCGTAGATGCCGCCGACCGCGGTGGCGTTCGGGTTGACGTTGTGGCAGTTCGAGTAGAGCCCCCGGGCGCAGAAGAAACACGTGCCGCAGAAGATGTTGAACGGCACCATGACCCGGTCGCCGACCGCGAGGTTCTGCACCGACGAGCCGATCTCGTCGACCACGCCCACGAACTCGTGGCCGAAGGTCGAGCCGACCCGCGTGTCCGGCATCATCCCGTGATACAGGTGCAGGTCGGAGCCGCAGATCGCGGCCCGGGTGACCCGCACGATCGCGTCGTTGGGGTGCTCGATCGAAGGCCGGTCCTTCTGCTCGACACGCACCCGGTACGGGCCGCGATAGACCATGGCATGCAAGGGAGCCTCCCGGTTGGTAAGTCCTTCAGCGGCCCTGGCTACCCGCCGCTACGGCAGGCAAACACGGCGTCGCGGGGCCGAAATCTGTGGACTTTCTTTGATCCGCGCGCGGGGTCCGGTCCGTATCAAGGCCCAGCAGGGGGTCCGCCGAGCAGTTGGAGGAAGTTGACGTGTCCGCCGTCGATCGCTTGTTCCGCCGGAACCGCCTGTTGCCGGGCTTGATGGTCGCCGCGACGGCCGTGCTCCTGCTCCAACCGAGCGCCGCACACGCGGAACCCGGAGTGCCGCTGCCGCCCAACGGGCTGATCTCCGACACCGGCGACGGCGACGTCGCCGCGGCCGACAAGGACTTCGCGGTCAAGGTGCGGCTGGCCGGACTGTGGGAGATCCCGGCCGGCGAGATGGCCCAGGAGCGGTCGAACAACCCGAAGATCAAGAAGATCGGGCGCGACATCGCCGACCAGCACGTCGTGCTCGACAAGATGGTCCGCGACGCGGCCCGCAAGCTGACCATCAAGCTCCCCGACAAGCCCAACGAGGACCAGCAGGGCTGGCTGGCCGAGATGCGCGACGCCGAGGGCGAGGAGTTCGACCAGATCTACATCGACCGGCTGCGGGCGGCCCACGGCAAGATCTTCCCGGCCATCGCGACGATCCGGACGAGCACCCGCAACGACACGATCCGCAAGCTGGCCCAGCGGGCCAACCAGTTCGTGATGACCCACCTGACCCTGCTCGAGAGCAGCACCCTGGTCGACTTCGAGTCGCTGCCCACCGCGCCGCCGCCGGCCGTGACCCCGGTCAGCAACAGCGGCGGCGGGGGCCCGGCGCTGGCCTCGTCCGGGTCGGCCACGCCGGCCTCGTCGTCGGTCAACCTGCCGCTGATCGGCGGCCTGCTGGCGGTGATCGTCGGCTTGGCCTTCTTCGTGGGCCGCAGCGTCCTCAGCGACCCCCGCCGCCGGCGCCGACGCTACCGATCCCGGTACTGAAAGCGTGCCGCTCTGGACGACAACTGGTTCCAGGTCGGGCTCTCGCTGACGCTCGCCTGTCTGTTCGCCGGCATGTGCTGGAGCGCCGCGGCCGCCCGGCAGCGGGCGCTCCGATATCTCAGGGGCCGTGACTGACGTACGCCCAGGCGGTGCCGCCGGAAGTCAGCGGCACCTCCAGGCGCTGGTAGTCGTCGACCTCGTAGTCGTCGGCGCGCAGCAGCTCGTCCTCGGTGAGCTCGAAGACCGAGCCGTCGACCGTGTCCTCGGGCGCGCCGGTGGCGACGAGAATCGGGTGGTGGGATTCGCCGCTGAGGGCGACCACCTCGGCGTCGGCGATCTCGAGCAGGTCGAGGCGGTAGCCGACGATGCTGTCGTTGCGGCCGTCCAATGTACGGCCGAAATTGGCTCTCTGCACGGCTGGGTCGCGCAGGGTTCCGTACGAGAAAAGCAGTGGCATCAGAAGCGCACGTCCTCGGGGCCGGTGGTCGTCGGCAGACCCGCGGCCAGCCAGGCCTCGACCCCGCCGGCAAGGTCGGTCGCGTTGCGCAGCCCGACCGCGCGCAGGCTGGCGGCGGCCAAGCTGGAGCTGTAGCCCTGCCGGCACACCACCACGATCACCCGGTCCGGGTCGGCCGCCTCGGGGATGCGGTGCGGCGACTCCGGATCGAGTCGCCATTCCAGCACCGTACGGTCGATGACAATCGCTCCGGGCAGCGAACCCTGCTGCCGGCGCTGCACGTCGGTGCGCGTGTCGATGAGCAGCGCACCGGCCGTGACGGCCGCCCGCGTCTCGTGGGGGTCGAGCCGGCGCAGACCCGCGCGCGCTCTCGCGAGCACGGCGTCCACACCGGTCAGATTCCGAAGATCGACAGTGGTCACGAGCCGATCATGCCTCAGCTCGTGACCCGGCGCGCCCGGACGGGGACGTAGCCAACTCAGCCGATCTCGTACGCCAGGTTGGGACGCAGCCAGCGCTCGACTTCGTCCAGCGGCATCCCACGGCGCCGGGCGTAGTCGGTGACCTGGTCCTTTCCGAGGCGTCCGACGGTGAAGTAGCGCGACCCGGGGTGGGCGAAGATCAGGCCGCTCACCGCGGCGGCGGGCGTCATCGCGTACGACTCGGTCAGCCCGACCCCGATCTCGGCCGTCCCCAGCAGCTCGAAGAGGTCTTTCTTCTCGCTGTGGTCGGGGCTGGCCGGATAGCCCAGCGCGGGCCGGATGCCCCGGAAGCGCTCGGCGTGCAGGTCGGCCAGGTCGGGCTGCGAGCCGGGCTCGAACCACTCGCGCCGGGCCTGCAGGTGCAGGTACTCGGCGAACGCCTCGGCCAGCCGGTCGGCCAGCGCCTTCACCATGATCGCGCGGTAGTCGTCGTTCTCGGCCTCGTACTGGGCGGCCAGGTCGCCGGCGCCGTGGATCGCGACCGCGAAGCCACCGAGGTGGTCGTTGTGGCCGGCCGGGGCGATGTAGTCGGCCAGGCAGCGGTTCGCGCGGCCGGCCGGCTTCTCGGTCTGCTGGCGCAGCATCGGGAACGTGACGCCGTTGCCGAGCACGATGTCGTCGCCCTCGCTGTGCGCCGGCCAGAACGCGTAGCGTCCCCGCGCCTCGAACGAGCCGTCCTTGATGATCTGGTCGAGCAGCTCGTTGGCGTCGTCGAACAGCTCGCGCGCGACCGGCTGCTCGAGGATCGCCGGGTACTTGCCCTTGAGTTCCCAGGCCAGGAACAGGAACTGCCAGTCGATCATCTCGCGCAGCTCGGCGATGGTCGGGCGCACGTCGCGGACGCCGGTGAAGGTCGGCGTGGGCAGGTCGGTGAAGTCGACCTTCTCGCGGTTGGCCCGCGCCTGCTCGACGGTCAGCAGCGTCTGCGCGCGCCGGTTGGCGTGCTGTTCGCGCAGCCGCTCCTGGTCGGCCCGGTTGGCGGTGTCGAGCCGGTCGGCCCGGTAGGGCTCGAGCAGGTCGCTGACCACACCGACAACACGCGAAGCGTCGAGGACGTGGACGGTCGAGCCGTCGTAGGCCGGCGCGATGCGCACGGCCGTGTGCTGCTTGGACGTGGTCGCACCGCCGATGAGCAGCGGCAGCTTGAGACCGCGGCGCTGCATCTCGGCGCCGACCGCGACCATCTCGTCGAGCGACGGGGTGATCAGGCCGGACAGCCCGACGACATCGGCGCCCTCGCTGATCGCGGTGTCGAGGATCTTGGCGGCCGGCACCATCACGCCGAGGTCGATCACCTCGTAGTTGTTGCAGCCCAGCACCACGCCGACGATGTTCTTGCCGATGTCGTGGACGTCGCCCTTGACCGTGGCCAGCACGACCTTGCCCTGGCCACGGCCGGTGTCGATCCGGCCCTCGAGACGCGCCTGCTCCTTCTCGGCCTCCATGAACGGCTCGAGATAGGCCACCGAGCGCTTCATGACCCGGGCGCTCTTGACCACCTGGGGCAGGAACATCTTGCCCGAGCCGAAGAGGTCGCCGACCACCTTCATGCCGTCCATCAGCGGGCCCTCGATCACCTCGAGCGGCCGGGCCTTCTGCTGCCGGGCCTCCTCGGTGTCGGCCTCGATGTAGTCGACGATGCCGTGCACCAGCGCGTACGAGAGACGCTCGCCGACCGGGGCCTCGCGCCACGACAGGTCGACCTCGCGCTGCTTGCCCTTGCCGGTGACGGTCGACGCGAACGTCACCAGCCGGTCGGTCGCGTCGGGGCGGCGGTCGAACAGCACGTCCTCGACCAGCTCGAGCAGGTCGGCCGGGATGTCCTGGTAGACGGCGAGCTGACCGGCGTTGACGATGCCCATGTCGAGGCCGGCCTTGACGGCGTAGAAGAGGAACGCCGAGTGCATGGCCTCGCGCACGATGTCGTTGCCGCGGAACGAGAACGACAGGTTGGAGATGCCGCCGCTGGTGCGGGCGCCCGGGCAGCGCTCCTTGATCAGCGGGAGCGCCTCGAGGAACGCCTTGGCGTACCCGTTGTGCTCGGCGATGCCGGTGGCCACGGCGAGCACGTTCGGGTCGAAGATGATGTCGTCGGGGGCGAAGCCGGCCTCGTTGACCAGCAGGTCGTACGCCCGGCCGCAGATCTCGACCTTGCGGTCCCGGGTGTCGGCCTGACCCTGCTCGTCGAAGGCCATCACCACCACGCCGGCGCCGAAGTCACGGATGCGGCGGGCCTGGGCCAGGAACGGCTCCTCGCCCTCCTTGAGGCTGATCGAGTTGACCACGCCCTTGCCCTGCACGCACTTCAGGCCGGCTTCGAGCACGCTCCACTTCGAGCTGTCGATCATGACCGGGATCCGGGCCACCTCGGGCTCGGTGGCGATCAGGTTGAGGAAGGTCGTCATCGCCTGCTCGCTGTCGAGCAGGTCGGCGTCCATGTTCACGTCGAGCAGGTTGGCGCCGCCGCGCACCTGGTCGAGCGCCACGTCGACGGCGCCCTGGAAGTCGTCGGCCTCGATCAGCCGGCGGAACTTGGCCGAGCCGGTGACGTTGGTGCGCTCGCCGATCATGACGAAGCCGGTGTCGGGACCGATCGCGAAGGGTTCGAGGCCGCTGAACCGCGTGGTGTCGGCGGGCGGATTGATCACACGCCGCGCCGTGCCTTGAACTCTCGAAGCGATTTGCCCGATATGCGCCGGGGTCGTGCCGCAGCAGCCGCCGACGATGTTGACCAGGCCGGCCGCGGCGAACTCCTCGAGGAGGGCGCCGGTCTGCTCAGGGGTCTCGTCGTAGCCGCCGAACGCGTTGGGAAGCCCCGCGTTGGGGTGCGCGGCCACGTAGACGTTGGAGAGGCGGGCCAGTTCGGCCACGTGCGGGCGGGCCTCGGTCGCGCCGAGCGCGCAGTTGACCCCCACGATCAGCGGCTCGGCCCGCTCGATGGAGCGCCAGAAGGCCTCGACCGTCTGACCGCTCAGCGTGCGGCCGGACAGGTCGACGATCGTCACCGAGATCCACAGCGGCAGCTCGGGCGCGACCTCGCGGGCGGCGGCGACGGCGGCCTTGGCGTTCAGCGTGTCGAAGATCGTCTCGATCAGCAGCAGGTCGACGCCGCCCTCGGCCAGGGCCGCGATCTGCTCGGCGTAGGCCGCCTTGACCTGGTCGAACGTGACCGCGCGGTACGCCGGGTCGTCGACCTTGGGCGAGAGCGAGAGCGTCACGTTGAGCGGGCCGATCGACCCGGCCACGAACCGGGTGCCCCCGGCCTCGTCGGCCGCCTGGCGGGCCAGTTGCGCGCCGCGGATGTTCATCTCCTTGACGTACGACTCCAGGCCGTAGTCGGCCTGGGCGATGCTCGTCGCGGTGAACGTGTTGGTGGTGGTGATGTCGGCGCCGGCCGCCAGATACTGCCGGTGGACGTCGAGGATCACGTCGGGCCGGGTGAGGATCAGCAGGTCGGGGTCGCCGGTGACGTCCTGCGGGTGATCGGGGCTGATCAGCTCGCCGCGGTAGTCCTCCGGTTTGAGCTTGGCGCCCTGCAGCATCGTGCCCCAGGCGCCGTCGAGCACCAGGATCCGCTCGTCGAGCAGGCGCTTGAGCTCACTGATGCGTGCCGCGCGAGTGTTGTCCACAGTTCTTTCCACACCGACCACCTCCGGTACAACGGAGGCGCCCTTGGTCGGTTTCCACCGAGCGAGCGTGGCGGGTGTCACCCCGTTGCAGCGCCTCTCGTCTCGGACCAACAAACTTACCCGATTTTCATTTCCCCGCCCCGCGCACCGCCAATGGGTGAGACGTGAGCGGCGCTACTTCGCCTTCGCGTACGCGTCGACGACGGCCACATCGAGCGGGAAGCGCACGGCGGTGTCGCCGAACAGCAGACGCCCGGCCGTCACCGCGCTCTCGTGCAGGGCCGCCACGACGCGATCGGCCTCCTCAGCCGGGCAGTGCACGACCACCTCGTCGTGCACGAAGAGCACCATCTCGGCCTTGCTGCCCTCGAGCGCGGTGCGCAGCGTCGCGAGCAGCACCAGAGCCCACTCGGCGGCGGTCGCCTGCACGACGAAGTTGCGGGTGAAGCGCCCCCGCGCGCGACCCGAGGCGCCGACGGGCTCCGCCGCCTCTTCGGGTGGATCGAGACCGGCATCGCGCCAGGACGCGGACGACGGCGGGCAGGTGCGGCCGAGCCAGGAGCGGACCAGCCCACCGGACTCGCCGATCCGGGCGGCCTGCTCGACGAACTCGAACGCCGTCGGGTAGTGCTTGCGCAGCACCGCCAGGGCGGGGATGGCGGCCCCGCCGGTCTGCCCGTACATGGCGCCGAGCAGCGCGACCTTGGCCTTGGCCCGGTCGCCGTCGAACGAATCGGTGGCGAGCGCGGCATAGAGATCGCCGGCCGCGGCCGCGGCGGCCAGCCGCCGATCACCCGAGACGGCCGCGAGCGCTCGCGGCTCGACCTGGCCGGCGTCGGCGACCACGAAGCGCCACCCCGGGTCGGCCACCACCGCCCGCCGCACCGACTTGGGCACCTGCAGGGCGCCGCCGCCCCGGGTGGCCCAGCGGCCGCTGACCACGCCGCCCGGCACGTATTCCGGCCGGAACCGCCCCTGGCTGACCCAGGAGTCGCACCAGGCCCAGCCGTGCGCCGTCCAGATGCGGTAGAGCTCCTTGTATTCGAGCAGGGGCCGCACCGCCGGGTGGTCGACGTTCTTCAGCACCCAGGCCCGCGTGTTGGGGATGTCGATACCGGCCCGGGCGAAGGCGCGCACGACCTCGGCCGGCGAGTCGGGGTGCAGCCCCCAGGCGCCGAAGGCGGCGTTGATCTCGGCCGTCAGCTCGGCCAGCCGGCGCGGCGGCCCGACCGGCTGAGGCGGCCCGAGCAGCTCACGCAGCAGTTCGTCGTGCAGATCGGCCCGCCAGGGCAGACCGACGTGCCCCATCTCGGCCCCGACCAGCGCCCCGGCCGACTCGGCCGCGACCAGCAGCCGGAACCGCCCGGGGTGCTCGGTCTGCGCCATGCGGGCGATCTGGTCGGCACAGACCTCTCGCACAACCTCGATGTCGACCGCCGCCACGGGCGACCCCGCGGACTCGAACAAGGCAGCCTGGGCGAACCCCGGCGGCTCAGCGATGCGGGGTGGGGGGTCAGCCGGAACCGGCAGACCGTGCAGACGTGCATGGGCGGCAGCCGGCGACCGCGGCTCGCCCCAACGCCCGGCGTGGCCGGAGAGCAGCGCCTCGGTCAGCTCGAGATCGTGGCAGCGGGCCACCCGCACCCCGGCTCGCAGCAGGCCCGGGTAGATGTCGGCCGTGGCCGGCCAGACCCAGCGAGGGTGGTCGGCGGCTTCCCGTTCGCCGATCGCCCCCGCCAGGTCGCCGACCTGCCGGACGGGCCCGGCGGCCGTGCCGTCGGCGCGCAGGTCTTGCAGGCGGCCCCCTCGACCGCCCGCCTCCGCCACCACCGCTGTCAGCACCCAGTCATTCTGTCCCGGGGGTACGACACTTTCCGGCGCGGATCTTCGCCGCTCGAGGGGGAAAGATGGGTTCCATGACCGAGACACTGACCGTGGGCGTGCTGGGCACCGGCATCATGGGCGCCGCGATGGCCCGAAATCTGATCAAGGCCGGGCACACCGTCCGCGTCTGGAACCGCAGCGCCGCCAAGGCCGAGCCCCTCGCCGATGACGGCGCCGTGGTCGCCCCGAACCCGGCCGAGGCCGTGCGGGACGCCGACGTCGTGCTCACCATGCTCTACGACGGGAATGCCGTCCGCGAGGTGATGAGCGAGGCCTTCCCGTCGGTCAAGGCCGGCGCCCTGTGGGTCCAGTCGACGACGGTGAGCCTGTCCGACGTCGACCAGCTGGCGGCCGAGGCGGGGCAGCACGGCCTCGCCTTCTTCGACGCGCCCGTGCTGGGAACGCGCCAGCCGGCCGAGGCGGGGCAGCTCACCGTGCTCGCCGCCGGTCCGGCCGCCCGCCGCGACCAGGTCACCCCGGTCTTCGAGGCAGTCGGAGCCCGTACGGTGTGGCTCGACCGGCCCGGCGCCGCGACCCGCCTCAAGCTGGTCGCCAACAGCTGGGTGCTGGCGCTCACCCACGCCGGCGCCGAGACGGTCGCGCTGGCCGAGGCCCTCGGGGTCGATCCCGACATGTTCTTCCAGCTCATCGAGGGCGGCCCGCTCGACAACGGCTACCTGCGGGCCAAGGTCGGCCTGATCCGCGCCGGCAAGTTGTCCCCGCCCGGTTTCGCGGTGACCACGGCCGAGAAGGACGCACGCCTGATCGCCGACGCCGGCCGGCAGCACGGCGTCCGCCTCGACCTGGCCGAGGCCGGGGCCGAGCGCTTCCGTCGTGCTGCCGAGCAGGGCCACGGCGACGAGGACATGGCTGCCACGTACTACGCGAGCTTCGAGAAGTAACCGGTCAGATACCGAGCTCGGCCAGGTCGTCCGCCGTCAGCTTCAGCTCGGACGCCTCGGCCGAGTCGCGGATGGTCTCCGGACGGCTGGCCCCCGGAATCGGCACCACCACAGGTGACTTGGCCAGGTGCCAGGCCAGGCAGACGCGCTGCGGGCTCACCCCGTGGCGCTCGGCCACCGCGGCGAACCGGTCGGCGTGACCACCCAGCTCGGACGCCTTGCTGATGCCACCGAGCGGCGACCACGGCAGGAAGGCGATGCCCAGCTCGTCACAGAGCCGCAGCTCGGGCTCGGACGAGAGGAACGCCGGCGAGAACTGGTTCTGCACCGAAACCAGCCGGCCGCCCAGGATCTCCTGCGCCTGGCGGATCTGGCCCGGGTCGGCGTTCGAAATGCCGGCCATCTGGATCTTGCCGGCGTCGAGCAGGTCGCGGATGGCGCCGATCGCGTCGGCGTAGTCGACCTGCGGGTCGGGCCGGTGGTACTGGTAGAGCCCGATGGCCTCGACGCCGAGCCGCTTGAGCGACGCCTCGCACGCCTGCCGCAGGTAGTCCGGCGAGCCGTTCAGCGTCCAGCTGCCGTCGCCGGGGCGCAGGTGGCCGCCCTTGGTGGCGACCAGCACGCTCGACGTGTCCCCGCCGTAGGTGGCCAGGGCCCGGGCGATCAGCGACTCGTTGTGACCGACCTCGTCGGCGCCGATGTGATAGGCGTCCGCGGTGTCGATCAGCGTGATGCCCGCGTCGAGCGCGGCGTGGATCGTGCGGATCGACCGCTCCTCGTCGGGCCGGCCCTCGATCGACATCGGCATGCCGCCGAGCCCGATCGCGCCGACCGTCACGTCACCGATGCGGCGACTCTGCATGATCAAACCTTCTTTCGCGTACGGGGGCCTCACGCCCCCACAGAACTCTCGTACCCCGCCACCCCCGGATAACCCGGCGGATCGACTAGCATTGCCGCGATTTCACGTACCCCCGGGAGCGAGGCGACATGCGGTGGTTCCGGCTCGGTTCCGGGCGGCAGAAAGATCCCGCCGCTGGTCAGGCGATCGTCGACGACGTACGGGAGCGGTTCGGCGCCCACCTGCCGGGGTCGTTCCACGAGCAGGCCGAAGCGGTCGTTCCCCTGCTCGCCGGCGACGAGGGGGTGGCCGCGGCGGCCGCGATCCTGCGCGAGTTCGCCGACAGCGCGTACGCCGATCTTCAGACCCAGACGGCCGAGCTCTCCCGCCGCACCGGATACGCCTTCGCCGTCGACCGCGCCGACTACCGCTCGCTGTGGCGCGACACGCAGGGTCAGTTGCGCTGGCCGCTCTTCACCCTGCCGTGCCGCCTCCACCCGTACATCCAGGTCAGTGCGGCCGCCGGGGTGATCAGCGCCGAGGCCAAGCGGGCCACCCGGCTGACCGCCCCGGGCCCGCTGCTGGCCCACATCCTCGAGATCCTCGACCTCACGATCGACGGGTGGGAGTTCGCCCGCGTCCGCCCCGACACCGACGCCGCCGCCCTCGCCCACCGGCTGATCGGCGCCGCCCGCGACCTGCGGGGTGCGATGAGCGACGAGCCCCCGCTCCCCCGCCCGGTCCGCGAGCTCATGCGCCGCAACCACACCGTCGACATCTACGACGCCGCGTCCCCGCAGGTCGTCGGCGGCTTCAACCCCGGCCGCGAGATGCGCGAGGCCCTGCTGGCCTAGGATTCGCTCGAGCGGGCCCACAGGTTGATACCCGACTCGGTGGCGTACTTGTCGATCTCGGCCAGCTCGTCGGCCGTGAAGGCGAGCCGGCCCAGGGCCGCCACGTTGTTCTCGAGCTGGGTGACGCTGCTCGCGCCGAGCACGACCGAGGTCATCCGCGGGTCGCGCAGCGCCCAGGCGATCGCCATCTGCGCCAGCGACTGGCCCCGCCGCTGCGCGATCTCGTTCAGCGACCGGACCTTGCCCAGGTTCTCGTCGTTGATCCAGTCCGGGGTCAGCGACTTGTTCTCGGTCGCGCGCGAACCCTCGGGCACGCCTTTGAGGTAGCGGTCGGTGAGCATGCCCTGCGCCAGCGGCGAGAACGCGATGCAGCCGGCGCCGTCGCGCTCCAGCTGGTCGAGCAGGCCGCCTTCGATCCAGCGGTTCAACATCGAGTACGACGGCTGGCTGATCAGCAGGGGCGTGCCGAGCTCGCGCAGGATGGCCGCGGCCTCGGCCGTCTTCTCCGGTGAATAGGACGAGATGCCCGCGTACAGGGCCTTGCCCGACCGGACGGCGGCGGCCAGCGCGCCCATCGTCTCCTCGATCGGCGTCTCCGGGTCGTGCCGGTGCGAATAGAAGATGTCGACGTAGTCCAGGCCCATCCGCTGCAGCGACTGGTCGAGCGACGCGGTCAGATACTTGCGGGAGCCCCAGTCGCCGTAGGGGCCCGGCCACATGTCGTACCCGGCCTTGGTGGAAATGACGAGCTCGTCGCGGTAAGGGGCGAAGTCCGTGGCGAGCACACGCCCGAAGTTGGCTTCGGCCGAGCCGTACGGCGGTCCGTAGTTGTTCGCCAGGTCGAAGTGGGTGATGCCCAGGTCGAAGGCGCGGCGAAGGATGGCCCGCTGGGTCTCGAGCGGCCGGTCGTCGCCGAAGTTGTGCCAGAGCCCCAGCGACACCACCGGCAACTTCAGCCCCGAGCGGCCGCTGCGGCGGTACTCCATGGATGCGTAACGGTCCGCGTCGGCGGTGTAGATCTCGGGCACGGCTGTCCTCCGCAGGGGATGCAACAAAACAAGACCAACCTAGCCTGCCCCGCGGCCGGTCCCGATCCGATCTAGGACCCTGGTCCGATGCGCCCCGGCGCCACCCCCGCAACACTGACCGGGTGAGATTCCGTTGGATCGCCGCCGGCCTGATCGTCCTGCTCGCCGTGGCCGTCGGCGGCCTGGCCCTCGCCTACCCGTCGGCCGCTGCGACCACCTGCCCCGGCTGCTACGGGTTGACGCGGGTGCACGACGGCCTCTGGAGCGAGCGTGGTCTCACCACGGCGCAGAAAGATCAGCTGACCACCCTCGCGGCCGACGCCCGCCGGCGCGTCGCCGAGTTCTACGGCGGTCGCGAATCCGATCCGCGGCTCGTCGCCTGCTTCACCGACGACTGCTACGACCGCGTCGGCGGCGGTGGCGAGAAGGGCATCGCGGTCCTCAACCGCGCCGTCATGCTCTCGCCGCGCGGGCTCGACGCCGTCATCGCCTCCCACGAGATGTCCCACGTCGAGCTGCACGAACGGCTCGACGCCGAGGTGCCGCAGTGGTTCGACGAGGGTCTCGCCGTCGTCGTCTCGGCCGACCCCCGCTACCTGGGCGAACACTGCGCCGGGCCGGTCGACGACGCTCCGCTGCCCGCGACGCTGCCGGCCTGGCTGAGCGCCGCCGGCGCCGACCAGCAGGTCTACTCCCGGGCCGGGTGCCGGGTCAGCCGATGGCTCGACACCCACGGCGGCCCGGCGGCCGCACTGAAACTTATCGATGGACTCAACCGCGGCGAAGCGTTTCCGGAGTTACGGTGAAGTCATGACGTTGCGCGAGACGCCACCGTTCCGGGCCGACCACGTCGGCAGCCTGCTCCGCCCCGCCCGCCTGCTCGAGGCCCGCGAGCGGCGCGCCACCGGCGAGATCGACGCCGACGAGCTGCGCGCCACCGAGAGCGAGGCCATCCGCGATGTCGTGCGCATGCAGCGCGACGTGGGCCTGCGCTCGGCCACCGACGGCGAGTTCCGCCGCACCTCGTGGCACATGGATTTCATCTATCGCCTCGGCGGCATCCATCCCACCGACGAGAAGATCCAGGTCCACTTCCGCAACGCCGACGGCGAGATCGACTTCGAGTCGGCGGCGCTGGCCGTCGACGGCCCGATCCGGCTGACCGAGACGATCTTCGGCGACGACTTCGCCTTCCTCCAGTCCGTCGTGGACGACGGCGTCACCGCCAAGCTGACCATCCCGTCGCCCAGCATGGTCCACTACCGCGGCGGCCGGGCCGCGATCGACCCGGCGGTCTACCCCGACCACGAGCAGTTCTGGGCCGACCTCAGCGCCGCGTACGCCGAACAGGTGCGCCGCGTCGCCGGCCTGGGCTGCCGCTACCTGCAGCTCGACGACACCAGCCTGGCCTATCTCAACGACCCGGCCCAGCGCCGGCTGCTGACCGAACGGGGCGACGACGCCGAACACCAGCACCTGCGCTACATCCGCCAGATCAACGCGGCCATCGCCGACCGTCCCGAGGGCCTGGCCGTGACCACCCACATGTGCCGCGGCAACTTCCGCTCGTCCTGGACGGCCGAGGGCGGCTACGACTTCGTGGCCGAGGCCCTGTTCAGCGAGCTGGCCGTCGACGGCTTCTTCCTCGAGTACGACGACGAGCGCTCCGGCGACTTCGCCCCCCTGCGCTTCGTCCCACCGGGCAAACAGGTCGTGCTGGGCCTGGTCACCACCAAGCGGGGCTCCCTCGAATCCAAGGACCAGCTGAAGCGCCGCATCGACGAGGCCGCCCGCTACGTCCCCCTCGAGCAGCTGTGCCTCTCCCCCCAGTGCGGCTTCTCCTCCACGGTCGAGGGCAACGCGCTCACCTACGACGAAGAGGTCGCCAAACTGGCCCTGATCGTCGAAACCGCCGAGGAGGTCTGGGGCTAACGCAGCCAGTTCCGCACCAGGTTTTCGCTCGCGTCCCACAGCTCCCGCCGCCGTCCCGCGACCACCCGCTCGGGCACCGGCAGGCGAACGCAGCCCAGGCCGTAGAAGCCCGGCTCGCGGCCGTCCACGGCCAGCGCCACCGGCGTGCCGGCCGCCCGCGCCGGGTCGGTGCCGACCCGGCGCTGCACCGCGTCCAGCAGCAGCCGCACCAGCGCCGGGACGCCCGTCGCGTCCCGGAAGACGCGGGTCCTCACCGGTCCGGGAAAGACGCAGCTCACGGCGGCCTCCGGCGACCGTTCGGCCAGTTCGACGGCGAACAGGTCGCACGCGAACTGGGTACGGCCCGCGATCCGCAGGCCCCGGCCGCCCCGGCGCAGGTTCAGGTCGTCCATCGGGCCGAGCGTGTCACGGTAGCGACCGGCGCTCGCCACCAGCACCACCCGGCCGCCCGGCCTCAGCAGCGGCAGCAGCCGGCGCACGAGCAGGTAGCGGGAGAGGTAGTTGAGCACGAAAGCCCGCTCCAGCCCCTCCGCGGTGTGCTCGGCCCGTAGCGTGAAAACCCCGGCGCAACAAACGATCGCGGAGAGGCTGGGCTGCCGGGCGGCCACCTCGTCCGTGGCCCGGGCTGTCTCGCTCAGCAGGCTGAGGTCGGCCCGGACCATGCCACCCCGCCCGACCGTCAGCGCTCGCTCGCCCAGCGCGGCTGCCACCGCGCCACCGATCCCGCTCGAACCTGTCACCAGCACATCTCTCATGCCTCGACGCTAGGAACGAACGGCGGGACACTCCATGAGTGTCCGTCCCGAAGACCACACCGGACGTCCTGGGCTCGGTGCTGCGCGAGGTCAGCTTCGCCAGCGCCGCCTACCGCTGGATCGAGATGGGCGCGCCGTTCCGCCTGGTCTTCGACCGCCCCGGTCTGCGCGGTGTGCACCTGATCGCCGCCGGGTCGTGCGAGCTCGTGCTGGCCGACGGCGCCGTCACGCCCCTGACCGCCGGCGACACGGTCATCCTGCCCCGCGGCGACGACCACGAGTTGCGCTCCGGCCGCGCGGCCACCGCCACCTCGGGTTTCGAGCTGGCGACCCGCACCCCGGGCGCCCGCCTGCGCGGCGGTGGCCCCCGGGCGACGGCGACGATCGTCTGCGGCGCCTTCATAGCGGGCGACCCCGACCACCCGGCGCTCCGCGGCCTGCCTCCGGTGCTGTTCGTGCCCGGCGTGGACGGCCGCCCGCCACCGTGGCTGGCGCCCTACGTCGAGGTGCTGCGTCAGGAGGCCTTCGACGCCGGCCCCGGCAGCGACGTCGTGATGGCCCGCCTGTCCGACGCGCTGATCGCCCGCGTGCTGCGCGAGCCGGGCCCGGTGGCCGAGCATCCCGGCTGGCTCGCCGCCCTGCGCGATCCCCAGCTGGCCACGGCGCTGGCCGCGCTGCACACCGACCCGGCCCGTCCTTGGACGCTGGCTTCGCTCTCCGCCGCAGCCGGTCTGTCCCGGACGGCCTTCGCCGCCCGCTTCACCCGCACCGTGGGCGAGCCACCGATGCGTTACCTGCAGGCCCTGCGCCTGCACCACGCCCGCCGCCTGCTTCGCAACGAACACCTGACCGTGGCCGCAGTCGCCGCGCGGGTCGGCTACACCTCGGACGTGGCTTTCGCGGCCACGTTCCGCCGCGCCTTCGGCGTCCCCCCGGCCCAGTGGCGCCGCCACCAGAACGACCCGGACACACCAGGCTGAGCGCTTCCCGGCCGCCCAGGAGTGACACAGCCGACAGAAGCCTCGACGCGGTTCCGGGCCGGCGGGAAACTCGGGGCGTGGCGCTGGCCGGGCGGGCCGAGGAGCTCGCAATGGTGCTGGGCTGCATCCGCGACGCGACGGCCGGGACGGCCTCGACGCTGCTGGTGCGGGGCGAGCCGGGCGTGGGCAAGACCTCCCTGGTCACCGAAGTGTGTCGCGCGGCGAAGAGCCGAGTGGAGACGCTGTGGGCGCAATGCTTGCCGCTGACCTCGATGAACGCCCCGCTCCTGCCTCTGCGAGAGGTGCTGCGACGGGCCCGTCTCGCTGAGGACGTCACTCTCCCCGTCTTTGACGCGTGGTTGGACACGGCGACTGCCGACCGTCCGATGGTGCTCGTCGTCGACGACCTGCAGTGGGCCGATCGCAGCACCCTCGACGTCCTGCTCTACGTGATCGCCGGACGTCCGGACCGCGGACTCGTGGTGATCGCCACCGTCCGGGCCGGGGCTGAGGGCGAGTGGCTGTCCAGCTGGCTGGCGGACGTCCGGCGTCTCCCTCGTGTCCGAGAGCTGGTTCTCGACCGGCTCGATCGAGCTCGGACGGGTGAGCAGGTCGGCGGCATCTTCGGCCGCCCACCCGACGAGCGGCTCGTCGACGACGTGCACACGCGCACCAACGGGAACCCGTATCTGACCGAACTACTCGTCCGGAATCTCGATCCGAGCAGCACCAGGCTGCCGCCCTGGCGCCCATCGGACCTGCGGGACGCCGTCGTCCAGCCGTGGCGGAGGATGTCGGCTCGAGCACGCGACCTGACTCTGATCGTCGCTGTGGGCGGGAAACCGCGGCCGTACGACGACCTGGCGCGCGTGCTGCCCGCTCTGGGATTCGCGGGCCCGGCACTTCCAGCGCTGGAGGAGGCCGTCGCGGCTGAAGTGCTGCAGGTGCGCCCGGACGAGACCTTCTGGTTCACCCATCCGCTGCTCGCCGAGATGTTGGTCGCCGATCTTCTGCCCGAGCAACAGCGGCAACTGCACGGCGCGTGGGCGGCGAACCTCGATGGCGCCGAGCCGGTGGACCTGGCCGACCACTATGCCTGGGCCGAGATGACGGAACCGGCTTTCCGATGGGCTCTGCGGGCCGCCGCGTCGACCGCTCGCCCCGCGGAACGGTTGCGACTGTTTCGCCGAGCCCTGTCGTTGTGGGCCGACATCACGGATCCCGGCATCGCCGAAGCCGAACTCTGGGAGTGCGTCCGCGCCGCCGCCGAACAGGCGGGACTGGACCAGGATCAACTCGAGGCGATCGAAGCACTCGTCGTCCGGTTACCGCCGGACGGGGATGACCTTCTGCGGGGCCGCCTCACGACCGAGCGGGCCGCGCTGCGTTTCGAGATGGGTTACAGCGGTCCGGACGTAGGCCTCAGGCGCACGGCGGTCGAGATCACCGCCTCGTCTCCGAACAGCCCCGAACATGCGATTGCCACCGCCGAGTTGGCTTTGGGCATGATGTTCGAGCACGATCCGGACGGGGTGACCGTTGCCGCAGCGGCGATCAAGCTCGCCGAGACCTGCGGCGACGACGAGGCCTTGGCCGAAGCACTCGTTGCCGCGGCATACGCGGAGCTGAGGAAGGGCCGGCCGGACGCCGCACGGGCCGCAGCGGCACAGGCCGGGCAGATCGCCATACGACTGCGCCGCTACGTCCTGTTCAAACTCGCGATATACGCAGCGGCGAACGTGAGTGGCGGATCCCATCGCGAGACGGCCGAGATCTTCGGGCGCGGCGCTGAAGAGTTGACCAACTGCCGAGCCCCCCACAGCCATGTTGCCGAGATGTGCGCGTGGGAGGCCGATCTCTTGATGTGGGCGGGCGACTGGAGGAGATGCCAGCAGCGGCTGCGGGTCGCCCTCGGAGCACGTCCGGGTCGGCGTGGCGACGCACGTGCCCGAGTGACCGCCGCCCGTCTCGCGTGTCTGCAGGGTCGTCAGGCCGAAGCCGAGGGACACATCGCCCGCGCAGAAGAGATCTTCCCCGTGCATCGCACTGACGAGATGTCGCTACTGCAGTTCCATGACGTCAAGGCGTTGATAGCCCTGGCTGCGGGCGATGCCGAGCGCGCCTTCAACGCGGCTGTCCGCAGCATGGAACGCGACGGGTGGGTCGAAGACATGCTGCCGATAGCCGCGCGGGCCCTCGCCGATCTGGCCGAGGCCCGCATCGACTCCGGGCGCGATCCCGCACCGGTCCTGGCGCGGCTCAGCGAGTTCCGCCGCCGATATCCCGAAGTGATCGCTGACCTCGGAGCAGTGCTGCCGGAGGAACGAAGGCGCGCATTTCAGGCGCTGGCAGACGCGGAAACGGCCCGGGCGGCCCATGATCCAGCCGGAGTGTCCCTGTGGCGCGTAGCAGCCGATGCCTGCCATGAGGGAGGGCAACCGTGGGACGAGGCCTACGCCTGCTGGCGCATGGCCCAGGCCGCCCTGCGCGATCGGCGAAACCACCGCGACGTTCCCGAGGCACTACGCCGGGCCCACCGGCTGGCGGAAGACCTTGCTGCCGGGAAACTCCGGGACGACATCGAAAGGATGGCCCGCAGCGCCCGGGTCGACCTGACCCCGGCCGAGCGGCCGACGCCGGCGCCACCCGACCTGCCCGGCCTGACCGTGCGTGAACGAGAGGTTCTCGGTCACCTGCTCACGGGCGGCACCAACGCAGAAATCGCCAAGATTCTTGTGCTGAGCGAGAAGACGATCGGCGTCCACATCTCGAACATGCTGCGCAAGACCGGCACGACCAACCGCATCGAGCTGGCCGAGCTCGCCCGTAGACATCAGGCGCCCGATTCTGAAGAGCACAACGGCCGGTTCTGAAGAGCCGCTCCCGATGTGGGGCACCACCTCGAGCGACAGCGTGGAGTCATTCCGACAAGGAGGACTCCATGTCCGCTCTGCAAGCACCCATCGCACTGGCCCTCACCGCCGTGGTCGCAGCCTCGCCCGTACAACCGGCCTGGGACGACCCGCGCCCGGCAGCACCGGCATCCGCTGTCGTCGCCGGCGGACTCCCGACCCGGCTCACACAGTCCACCGGCAACCTGTACTGGACGACCGTTCGCGGCGACCGTGCGGTCGTGCTCCGCACGTCGAAGCTGGCCCGCCCCGGCCAGGAACGGCAGCTTTTCTCCGTCCCCGCGGCACGGTATCGGCTCGGCGCCGTGACCTTCGCCCGGGCCGGCAACGCATTCCGCTTCTGGGTGGTGGTCAACGATCGGCGGACCAACCGGTCCTCGATCAGGCAGTTCGCCGGGCCCGGCCCGAGGACCATCAGTTCACCGGAACCGATCGGCACCCGGGACCTGATCACCGACGGCCGCTATCTCTTCTGGGCGGACACCGGCGGGGTACGCCGGGTGCCCGTGACCGGCGGCACGCCGGCCACGCTGTTCACGGGCGCCGGCCTGCGGCACGTCGGCATCGGTGGCAGCCATCTCTACTTCTCCCAGCACACGCAGATCTTCCGCACGAATCTGAATGGCACCGGCCGCACCAGGCTGATCCCCCGGACGACGGGGACGGTCAGCGCGATGCACGTACGGAATTCGACCGTCTACTACGGGCTGCGCACCGGCGTGGTGCGCAGCCGGACCGGCCTCAACCCGACCGTCGGATACCGGCCCTCGCCGAACAGCCGCGTGACCTCGATCTCCCACGACGGCACGAACATCGTCTGGTCCTGGTGCGACCGGGCGACCTGGAGGAACTGCACCATCCGCTTCGTGGGCCGGCCCGCCGTGTACTTCGGCGGCAACCAGGCGCACGACATTCAGGGTGACTCGCGCTGGATCTTCTACGCCAACAGCGCCGGCGTGCAGCGGCTACCTCGTTGAGAACGGACTGATCCCCCGGCGCAGGGACGCCGGGGGATCAGGACCTACTTGACGGCGCCGGCGGTGAGGCCGGCCTGGATCTGACGCTGGAAGATGGCGTACACGATGATCATGGGGAGAATCGTGAGGACCAGGGCGGCGAACAGGGTGGACCACTCGGCCTGGTAGCCGGCCGAGACGCTGATCTGAGCGATGCCCTGGGTGAGCAGCAGTTTCTGGTCGGCGCCGGGGCCGCTCATGATGACCACCGGCAGCAGGTACTGGTTCCACTGGCCGACGATGTTGAAGATCGTGATGCTGACCAGGCCGGAGCGGGCCATCGGCATCATGATCTGGAAGAACTTGCGGACGTGGGAGGCGCCGTCGACCGTGGCCGCCTCCTCGATCTCGTACGGCAGGCTCTTGAAGAACGCGGCCAGGAAGAAGATCGTGAACGGCAGCGAGTAGGCGATGTACACCAGGATCAGGCCCGTGAACGAGCCCAGCAGGCCGATGCCCTTGAGGATGTAGAACAGCGGCGCCAGCGCCATGAATGTCGGAAACGCCAGGCCCGAGACGAACAGGTAATAGATCGCGCGGTTGCCCGGGAACTTGTAGCGGGCCAGCACATAGGCGGCCATCGCGCCCAGCAGCATCGTGCCGGCGGTGCTGATCAGCACCACGAAGACGCTGTTGATGAAGTAGCGGCCGATGTGCGCGTCGCTCCACGCGTTGGCGTACGTGCTGAACGAGAACTGATTGGGCAGCGCGAACGGCTTGCCCAGGAAGATCTCGGTGTTGCTCTTGAACGACGCGAGCAGCACCCAGAGCAGCGGCCCGGCCGTGATCAGGGCCCACGCGACCAGGGCGACGTGGGAGAGGCCGGTGGCGATCTTGAGGTCGCGCTTGGGTTCCGGCGCGCGGCCCGCGGAGGGCGCCGTGGTGCCGGGAGTCTTGGTGATGGTGGTCATCGTCTCGCCTCTCGCCGCTCAGGCTTCGACGGATTCGCGCCGGGTGGCCGACAGGGTCACCCAGGCGAAGGTCAGGGTCAGGAAGAAGAGGACCACGCCCAGCGCGGAGGCGTAGCCGGCCTGCGAGAACTCGAAGGCGTTGCGGTAGATCATGAGGCTGAGCACCGAGGTCGCGCCGTCGGGGCCGCCGCGGTCGACGGTCATGATGTTGACCAGCGCGAAGGCGTCGAAGGCGGCGATGCCGAGGTAGACCCAGGCGACCTGCACCGTGTTCCACAGCAACGGGATCGTGATCTTGAAGAACAGGGTCACCCGGCTGGCGCCGTCGATCGCGGCCGCCTCGTACACCTCGGTCGGGATGTTGCCCATGCCGGCCGAGAACAGCACGACGTAGAAGCCGACCGCCTGCCAGACCAGCACGACGAGGATGCAGCCCATCGCGTAGCGTTCGTCGGCCAGGAACAGCCAGGGTGACCACGACTCCGGGAACAAGCCGTTGATCATGCCGCTCTTGTCCGGCCCGAACACCCGGCCGAAGATCACCGCGACGATGGCCAGCGCCAGCAGCTGCGGGAAGAAGAAGATGATCCGGTAGACCTTCGAGCCCCAGACACCGCGGGTCACCCCGCCCTTGTGCCCGCCGCCCACATTGAGCAGGAACGCGAACACCAGGGCGAGGACGACGGTGATGAGCGGCAGGAAGACCAGCAGGAAGATGTTGTGCTTGATCGACTGCCAGAAGGTCGTGTCGTCCCACATCTTCCGGAAGTTCTCCAGGCCGACGAAGTTCTCGACCGGCCCGAGACCCGACCATTCGTAGACCGACAGATAAAACGCCTGGATGTAGGCCCAGACCACGAAGACCGCGTAGAGCGCCACCGGCACGACAAGGAAGCCGATGATGAAGGGATACTTGCCGTGCCGCATGGCGTCTACCGTCCTGCCTTCGTGCTTTGGATCAGTTACCGATTGATCAGCTGCGGGTGAACTTGGTGACGGCGGAGTCCTTGGCCACGGCCTGGGACGCCTTCTCCATCCGTTCGCAGAACTTGGCCGCGTCGTAGTCCTTGAACATCAGGTCGTTGGCCGCGGCGCGGGACTCGTCGTCGAGCTTCTTGTACCAGGTGTCGAACAGGTAGCCCATGAAGATGTCCTTGCCGGCCTTGGTCACCGCGTCGTTCGCGCTGGTCAGTCCGGGGGAGATCGTCTGGCCGTCGGACGCGCCCGCCACCACCGTAAGCGACTTGGTGAGCTTCGTGAACTCCAGCGCCGCCTCCTTGGAGAGCATGGTGCGCAGGTATTCCTTGCCGCCCTGGGGGTTCTTGCCCTTGGCCGCGGCGAAGTAGATCTCACCGGCGGCCGCGTTGATCGCCGTGGCCGGCAGCTTGTCGGCGGCGGTGACGCTCGGGTACGCCGCGATCGCGTACTCGAAGCCCTTGGGGGTGTCCTTGGCCTGCTCGTTCTCGAGCCAGGAGCCGCACGGGTAGAACCCGACCTTGTCCTGGTTCTGCTGGAGCTGGACCTCGGTGTGACGCAGGCCGAGGAACGTCTTGTTGATGTAGTTCTTGCCGATGCCGGCCCACGCCTCGGCTGCCTGCTTGATGGCGTCGTTGGTCCAGGCGCCTTCCTTCAGGTTGTCGATGTCCTTGAGAACCTGCTCGGTGCCGATCTTGCCGGCGCTGGTCAGGATGGCCCGGACCATGTAGTACGACGCGTTGGCGCCCGCGTAGCCGAACGGCACGACGCCCGCGGCCTTCATCTTGTCGCACAGCGCGGTGAACTCGGCCCACGTGGTCGGCGGGGTCCAGCTGTTCTTCTTGAACAGCGTCGCGTTGTACCAGAGGCCGAACACGGTGTACGAGTAGTTCACCGCGAACGGCTTGCCGTCGTAGCTGCCCTGCTCGATCGCGCCCGGCACCAGGGTGTCGGCCACGGTCTTGCCCTGGATGTCGAGCGACGGCGCGGCGAACAGGTCGGTCAGGTCGGCCGCCTGGCCGGCCTTCACGATCGCGCCGAAGTCCATCAGCTTCGAGCCCGAGTTGTTGATCATGTCCGGCGGGTTGCCGCCGTTGATCCGGGGCTGGATGACCGTCGAGATCTCTTCGGTCTGGGAGTACGTGACCTTGGCTTCCGGCCACTTCTTGTTGAACAGCGGGGTGTCCACCTTGGTGGCGTAGTCGGTGCCCAGACCGCCGTTGAAGATAACGATCTCGACGCCGGCCTTGGGGTCGATGCCGAGCGGGTTGTCCGCCGACTTCGTACCGGTGGCCTGGTCCTGCGTGCCCTCGTCGGAGCTGCCGACACAGGCGCTCAGCATGCCCACGGCGGGGGTGGCCAGGAGACCGACGGCAGCCGCGCGACGCAGCAGCGTACGACGGTCCAGTTCGGGCTTCGGGAATATGTCGGTCACAGCATCTCCTCAGTGCTTGCTGTTTTGGTGCCTTACTGGTGTTGAGTCCTGATCATCCCTTGACCGCGCCGGCGGTGAGGCCGGTCGCGATATTGCGCTGGATGATCAGGAAGAAGATCACCACAGGGATCGAGGTGATGATCGCACCGGCCATGAGGGGCCCCCAGGCGGTACCGCGCGTTGTCTGGTTCTGCAGCAGCCAGGCCATCAGGTTCTGCTTGTCCGGGCTGTTGAGCGTGTTGATGATGATGAACTCGTTCCAGGCCTGGATGAACCCGTAGACACTGGTCGCCACCAGACCGGGGCCGGTGAGCGGCAGGATGATGCGCCAGAAGACCTGAGCCCGGGTGCAGCCGTCGATCAACGCCGCCTCGTCCAGCTCCCGGGGGATGCCGGAGATGAAGCCGCGAAGCGTCCAGACGGTATAGGGCAAAATCAGCACGAGGTAGGTGATGCTCACACCGATCAAACTGTTGGTCAAGTCCGCGCTCTGCAGCATGAGGAACAGCGGGATCAGCAGCGACAGGAACGGGATCAGCTGCACCACCAGGACGACCAGGATGATCGCCTTGCGGCCGTAGAACGAGAACCGCGCGATCGACAGCGCCCCGAGGAAGCCCACGACCAGGGCGCCGGCCACCGCCAGCAGGGTGACGATGACGCCGTTGAGCATGTCCTTGAGGAACAGCGGGGCCTTGAAGGCGGAGATGAAGTTGTCGAGCGTCGGGCTGGTCGGCCAGAACGTCGGCTCCAGCGCCAGCACCTCGTCGGCCGGCTTGAACGCGGTGTTCAGCACCCAGTAGACCGGGAACAGCATGAGCACCGAGAAGACGACCCCGGCCGCGTTGGCCAGGATCGTGCCGGCCCGGCTGCGCCCGACGGTGATGACACCGTCGTCGGCCTTGGCCCGGCGGCGCTTGAGCGGCACGGTGGAGGCCGGCGCGGGCGCGGCGGGACTCGCTGCGGGGGCGACCATCAGTCCACCTCTCCGATCCTGAACATCTGCCGGATATAGAAGATCATCACGCCGAGCATGAGCAGCACCGTGATCACTGCGATGGCCGAGCCCAGGCTGTACCGGGACTGGCCGAAGGCCTGCGTGTACGAATAGGTCGCGAGCGTCTGGAACTGAGGCTCCGGGTGGCCGTCACGCAACACCCAGGCCTGCGTGAAGAGGCCGAAGTTCCAGATCACCGAGAGCGTGGTGACGATCATGATCAGTGGCTTCAGGATCGGCAGGATGATGTTGCGCAGCGCCTGCCAGGGGGTGGCGCCGTCGACCGTGGCCGCCTCGAGCAGCTCCTTGGGCACCTGGGTCAGGCCGGCGTTGAGGGTGATGGCCAGGAACGGGATGCCCGCCCAGACCACCAGCGTGGTGATGACGCTCCAGCCCTGCCACGGGTTCACGAACCAGCTGTGGTTCTGGTAGTCCACGCCCGGCAGCAGATCGATCAGGTAGTTCACGACGCCGAAGTCGGAGTCGGTCATCCACCGGAAGATCTGGGCGGCGACGAGCTGCGGCAGCGCCCACACGAACATCATCGCGACGACCATGAACAGCCGGACACCGCGGCTGACCCGGCGCATCAGCAGCGCGATGCCCAGGCCGACCAGAACCGAGATCAGGACCGAGACGAAGGTGAAGGCCACCGTACGCCCGACAACGGCCCAGAAGACGTTGTCGCTGAGCACCCGGGTGTACTGGTCGAAGCCGACCCACGGGGGCGTGCGCCCGCTGAGCAGCTCGCGCAGGCGCATGTTCTGGAAGGACAGGACGACCATTCGGACCAGCGGGTATCCCAGCAGGCCGGCGATCAGCAGGAGGGCGGGCAGGGCGAGCAGCCACGGGGTGCGGCCACTGCCACGGGGGCGGCGCTTCGGCGCGGCGTGACCGGGCGTCCGGTTCTGCTGCGACCGGCCGGGGTCGTTCGGCCGCCGGGTCGCCGGGGAGTCGACGACAGACATCGGCTTTCCCTTTCTGAAGGGGCTGGCAAGCTGCCCGCCTCTTCGAGGAGGCGGGCAGCTCGGCGGATGTCAGCTCTCGTTGAGCGTCGAGTTGATCTGGTCGTCGGCCCACTTGGCCCCGTCAGCCACCGACTTCTTGCCGGTGAGGACGTCGGTCAGCATGGTCTGCAGGATCGCGCCCTTCTCGACGTCGGCCCACTTCTCGGCGTTCGGCGGGAACCAGCTGTTCTTCGCGGCCAGAGCGGCCGGCGCGATCTTCGGGTTGTCCGCCGCGGCCTTGTCGAGCAGCGCGGTCGCGTTCGGCAGCGCGTTGGCCTTGACCAGCCCGGCCATCGAGGTGCTGTCGGTGAAGGCCTTGACCCACTGGGCGGCCAGCTCCTTGTTCTGGCTCTTCTCGGTGATGCCGAGGTTGGAGCCACCGAGGAACGACGGGATCTCGGGCATCGGCGCGGCGGCCAGCTTGCCCTTCACCTTGGTCGGGACCAGCTTGGAGTTCGGGTCGTTGGGGTCCTTCTTGGTCTCCTCGGCCGAACCCTGCTCCCACGCGTTGCCGTAGAACATGGCCGCGGTGCCCTGGGCGAACGTGTTGGCCTGGTCGTTCTCGTTCTTGGTGGGGTCGGCCTTCGAGTACTTCTTGACCAGGTCGACCCACTTCTGCAGGCCCTCGATCGACTGCGGCGTCGACAGCTGGCCGACCCACTTGTCGCCGTCCTGCTTCGCGATCTCGCCGCCGGAGGACTTGACCCAGCTCATCGCCGCGTACCAGTACTGGCCCGGCATGTAGACGGCGCCGAACTTGCTGTTGGCCTTCTCGGCAGCCTGAACCTTGTCGGCGACCGACAGGAACTCGTCGTACGTCTTCGGAGCCTCGGTGAAACCGGCCTTCTTGAGCAGGTCGGTGCGGTAGATCAGCACGCGGGCGCCGGCGTAGTAGGGCACGCAGTAGGTCTTGCCCTCGAAGTCACAGGCCCCCTTGAGGCCCTGCAGCCACGAGCCCGAGTTCTCGTAGTCGGCCGGGTTGACCGCACCGAAGGCGCCGCTGAAGACGTACTTGGGGAACTCGGTGTTGCCCAGCTCGACGACGTCGGGGACGTCGCTGCCGGCCAGGGTCGCGTCCAGCTTGGTGAGGTGGTTGGCCCACTGCTGGTACTCGACGTTCACCTGAGCGCCGGTGGCGGCGGTGAACCGCTTGCTGGCGTCGTCGACGACGCCCTTCCAGGCGGTCTGCGCGTCGACCATGAGCCAGACCTTGAGGGTCTTGCCGGTGCCGTCAACCTTGCCGGAAGCCGAGGTGGTAGGGGCGTCTTCGTCGTTGGAGCCGCAGGCAGCGGCACCGAGCAGCGTCGCAGCGATGGCCGCGGCGGCAGCGATCTTGCGCTTCACGCTTCCTCCTGGGGAGTTATATCTACTGGGGATGATGCGATTTCAGGTGGTGCTGCCGTCCTTGGCCGCCTTGTGGCCATGTACTGCCTGGGCGGTGCGTTGGAAGGCTGCGTGCGAACGTTCGTGGGTCCGCTGCGCGACGGCGATGTAGAGAAGATCGAGGACGACCAACTGGGGATGACGGGCGCTGAGCGCGTCCGGCCGGAAGGTCGTCGCCTGGGTGGCGGTGAGAAGAGTGATGTCGGCCAGCTCGGCCAGCGGCGAACGCGGGAAGCTGGTGAGGGCGATGGTGGTGGCGCCCCGGCTGCTCGCCTCGGCGAGCATCTCGATCGTCTCGCCGGTCTCTCCGCTGTGCGAGATGCCGAGCGCGACGTCACCGGGCCGCGAGAGCGCGGCGCTGGCCAGACCGTTGTGCACGTCGGTCCAGGCCCAGACCGGCACCCCGATGCGGTGCAGGCTGAACTGCATCTCCTCGCCGACCAGCGCGCTTCCGCTGGCGCCGAAGATGTTGACCCTCGTCGAGGCAGCGATCGCCACCGCGGCCCGCTCCACCTCGGCCAGGTCGAGCAGCGCAGCCGTGTCGTGCATGGCTTGGGTGTCGGCCGCCATGATCTGGCCGAGGACCCGGTCGAGCGGGTCGCCGGGCTGGATCTCGCGCCCGATGTCGACGGTCCACCCGGCGGAACGTGCCCGCCCGGTCTCCGCCGCGATTCCCAGACGCAGGTCCGCGTACCCGTCGAAGCCGAGTGCGCGGCAGAACCGGGTGATGGTCGCCGGCGAGGTGCCGCTGCGCTCGGCCAGCTCGACGATGGTCGCCCGGGAGGCGGCGGCCGGATCGGTCAGGACATGCTCGGCGACCCGTCGCAGCGCGCCCGTGAACTCCGGCAGCAGCGACCGCACCCGGGCCAGCACCCCGTCCGAGTTCCGCTGACCACCGTTGTTGTGGCTGGTGGTGACCCCCGCACCCGGAACCAGGGAGTCGACGACCGCGGTCGACGCGGCGCCGTCCATCTCCGGCTCGCTCATTGGCCACCCTTTCAGGAAACAGTGTTTACTGTCGCGGTAAAAGTTCTTACTAACCGCCCCTCCGTGTCAAGGTTCTGGGCGAAGTTTTCAAACCGTTACCTGACCTGCGCTGATGAACGCGTGTTACGCGGGCACCGCTTGACGGCCATCGATCCGGAAATGTTCTTTACGGCGTGACAGCCATCACATGCGGGGGTATGTCCGCTTTTGAGATCGGCCGTTCGGCGCACGCCAACTGGATGATCGGAACGCGCGGCATGGCCGTTGGGGCCATCTCTTGGCGACTTTGAAACGTGACCTTTACTCGGGAAACAAGGTCAACACTTTCCCGTACGGGCATCGGGCCTGCACGAGCAGCCGCTTTCGGCTTCAGCAAGATCAGAACTTCGCTCCCGTACGGGCGTGACGCCGGCCCGGGTAGGCCGAGGCGCACCTTCGACGCGCGGCCGCCGTCCAGCCCCTCCCCCGAGGCCGGCCCGGCCCCCGCCGGTCGCACGCCGCACGGACGCGAAAACCGCTCCGGATGCCGATGCGCCACTGATCGCGCCGCCCGCATCAAGGTGTGCGGCCTCGCACCGGCCGCTCGACGCCATAGGCGATCATCGTTCCGTGCCTCCTGATGCCGCTGCCCTGCCGCCGCACGGCCCCCTGCTGACGACCCCCACGGGAGCGCAGGTTCTCGCCTTCACCACGCCGGGCGATCACGCCCTCGACTGGTGGCAGCGCCTGCGCGACGTCCACCCCACCACCGGCTGTTGGCCGTTGCTGCTCGACGCCGACGCCCCGGAGTACTTCGCGGACGGTTACGAGTACGAGAGCCCGGCGGACGCCCAGGCCCGCTTCGAGACCCTCGACGGCGCCGCCCTGCTGGCCGAGCGCTGGGCCGGCAGCCTCCGCGTCTACGGCCCCGAGCTGACCGCCGAGATCAACGCCGACCTGAACGAGGAGCGGAACTGGCCCGAGGCTCCGGAACGGCGCGGCTCAGGATTCGGCCACGCCGACGACGAGGTGACCGTTGCCCTGGTGCCCGCGGCGGCGGGCTGGCTGGTTCCGATGGTGCTGCACTACGGCGGCTGGAACGACTACCCCGACCCCGCCGAACACGCCGCGATCCTGCGCTACTGGCACGACCGGTACGGCGCCGACCTGGTCTCGATGACCGGCACCACCGCCGAGTTCGCCGTCAGGCGCCCGCCCCGCACCCACCCCGAGGCCCTCGACCTGGCCTGGCAGTACAAGGCGTACAACGACGGCTACTACGACTTCTACTTCGCCGACAACCTCACCGACCTGGCCGCCAGCCTGCTGGACGCGCCGGTCTGGCGCTGCTGGTGGGACTGACCCCACCCACGCCACGTCAGGCGATCACCCGCGAATGGGCGCGCCCCTCACAAGCGACCGCCCGACAGCGGGCCCCGCTCTCATAGGCGGCCGTCCCTCCATCAGGCAGTCGCCCCTCCGTCAGGCAGTCGCCCCTCCGTCAGGCAGTCGCCCCTCCGTCAGGCAGTCGCCCCTCCGTCAGGCAGTCGCCTTGATCGCTTCGGCGAAGGCCTCGGAGCGGTGCTCGAAGTTGCGGTACTGGCCGTAGCTGGGGGCGGCCGGCGACAACAGCACCACTCCGCCCGCCGGGGTCAGCTCGCGCGCCCGGCGTACGGCGTCGGGAAGGTCGTCCGCGGCCACACTCTTGATCTTGTCGAGGCCGGACAGCTCGGCCAGGATCCGCGGCCCGCTGTCGGGGATGCCGATCACTGTGAGTTCGCGATCGGCCAGGAAGTGCCGTAGCGGCGAGTAGTCGAGACCGCGATCGGTGCCGCCCAGCAGCACGGTCAGTGGGCGGTCGGCATAGGCCTCGATGGCGTGCATGGCCGAGTACGGGCTGGTCGAGAGCGTGTCGTCGACGAAGGTCAGCCCGGACGGGTCGCCGATCTCGGTGAGCCGGTGCGGCAGCCCCTCGAACGACGCGACCGCCGCCGCGAGCCGCGCCTTCTCGCCCGGCACGTCGATGCCCAGGCCGTCGAGCACGGCCAGCGCCACACACAGGTTGCGGCCGTTGTGCCCGCCCTTGAGCCGCAGCGTCGCGCGCGGGAAGAGCGGCTCGTCGGAGCAGAACACGACGTCGTCCTCGACCCGGAAGCGCGAGTCGTCGGCGGCGGCCGGGACGGGCGGGAAGCCATTGGCGTCGGTCACCCCGCGGATCTCGTCGCGCAGGCGCTCGTCCGACCCGTTCACGACGATCATTTCCGGACTGTGGCGGAGCAGGTTGAGCTTGTCGCGGTAGTACTCCTTCTCGCCGCCGTGCGCGTCGAGGTGCTCGGGGAACAGCGACGTCACGACGGCCACCCGCGGCGAGTCGGTGAGATCCGCGCACTGGTAGCTCGACAGCTCGAGCACGTACTGCTCGGCCGGCGGCAGGTCGAGCAGCGGCACCCCGATGTTCCCGCCGAAGACGTTGGGCCGGCCGAGCGCCGTCAGCAGGTGGCTGATCAGGCTCGAGGTGGTGCTCTTGCCCTTGCTGCCCGTCACCCCGATCGTGCGCGCGGCGTGATCGGCCATCCAGAGGGCGCTACCGCCGGTGACCGTCACACCGCGACGGCGCAGCTCCGCCATCCAGGGGTGAGTCTGCGGCACACCCGGCGAACGCACCACGACATCGGCCGTGACCAGCGCCGGGAAGGCGTGGTCGCCGCCGGCCAGCGGCGCCAGCGCGGCCAGCGGGCCGTCCCAGGCAACGGAGAGGAAGTTCGCGCTGTCATCCACGGCGATCAGCCGTGACGGCGCGTGCGGGGCGATCGCCGTCACCGCGGCCCGGCCCTCGCGGCCCGTGCCCCAGACCGCTACGGACCGGCCCTTCAGGTCTGCCAGGCGCACGTTCTCTTCCCTTCGACGAGTGGCATTAGTATTGCCGGTCGGCCCTCAGACAGGAGTTCCCGGGTGCAGTTCGACGTCATGCGCTTTCCTTCGTACGCCTTCGACCCCACGACCGGGGTGGCGACGTTCGACTACGTGCTCGACGGCCCGGAACCGCTGCGCTTCACCGAGACGATCACGCTGCCCGTTCCGCCGGGTGACAGTGCGGTCCCGGCCGCGCTTCCCCGCGTGCTCGAGCTTCTGCACGTCGTGGCCGGTGTCAGCTACTACAAGGTCGGCGCACCGGCCCGCGTCGTCGCGCCCCGGCCGGTCGCGCCCGCCGTGGCCGGCTACTTCACGGCGATCTACACCGAGGGCCTGGCCGAGTACGCCTACCGCAACCAGCTGCCGCACGTGCTGTCCCTGGTGGTCGAGACGCCGGACGGCGACGTCGAGCCGGCCGAGCCGGTCGACAACAGCCACGGGCGGCCCCTGTCGGCGGTCGGCGGCGGCAAGGACTCGATCGTCACCCTGGAGATCCTGCGCGCGGCCGGGCTCGACCCGGTGCCGTTCTCGGTCAACCCCAACCCGGTGATCCAGAACGTCAACGCCGCCTCCGGCCTGCCCGCGCTGTCCGCGCGCCGCCGGCTCGACCCGCGCCTGTTCGAGCTGAACAAGGCGGGCGCGCTGAACGGCCACATCCCGGTCACCGCGATCAACTCGCTGATCGCGATCGCCACCGCCGTCTGGCACGGCCTGGGCCCGGTGGTGATGTCCAACGAGCGCTCGGCGTCCGACCCCAATCTGATCTGGAACGGTCACGAGGTCAACCACCAGTGGTCCAAGGGCGTGGCGGCCGAGGGCCTGCTGCGCACGGCGGTCACCACCCACGCGGGGCTCACCGAGCCGTACTTCTCGCTGTTGCGGTCGCTGTCCGAGCTGCACATCGCGCAGTTGTTCGCCCGTCACACCCAGTACGACGACGTGGTGACGAGCTGCAACAAGGCCTTCAAGCTGCACGATCCGACCGTCCGCTGGTGCGGCGACTGCCCGAAGTGCCGCTTCGTCTATCTGGCGATGGCCCCCGCCATGCCCCGTGCCCGCCTCAACAAGATCTTCGGCCACGACCTCTTCGCCGACGAGGCCCAGGTCCCCGGCTTCCTGGAACTGCTGGGCATCGACGCCCACAAGCCCTTCGAGTGCGTCGGCGAGGTGGAGGAGTCGGTGGTGGCCCTCTCCATGCTCGACGACGACGCCCCCGTGCTGGTGGCGCTGCGCTCCGCCGTCCCCGCCGAAGCGTGGGCCGCCGCCAGCCGTGACGACGTCCTGACCCCGGGCGGCCCCACCTACGTCCCGGCCGCCTACGCCAAGATCCTGACCGACGCCCTGTGACCGTGTACGACACCGTGACCGAGCACAACGCCGAACCCGGCGCCGTCTACGTCGGTAAGGCCGACCTCGACGCGCCCGAGGAGCAGGGCTGGCTGCTCGGCCACTTCCGCCCGGCCGGCGACCCGCGGCACAGCGCCGACGTCGAGATCAAATGGGGCCGCCACCCCAAGGGCGACTGCCGCGCCAAGTGGGTGACCGGCGAGCAGCGCACGGCCCTGCTGGTCTTGATCAAGGGCCGCTTCCACATGGAGTTCCCCGACCGGACGGTGGTCCTCACCGAGCCCGGCGACTACGTCGTCTGGGGCCGCGGGGTCGACCATTCCTGGCTGGCCGAGGAGGAAGACACGGTCGTGCTGACCGTGCGCTGGCCCTCGGTGGCCGGCTACAAGGTTCCGCCACCGGAATAGGGCCGGGTGGCGGGCTATTCCGGTGGGTCGTGGTGGATGCGGTCCGGGGACACGCCCAGCTGTTGCATTGCCAGGCTGGTGGCGGCGAGCATCAAGGGCGGGCCGGCCAGGTAGACCTCGTGGTCGGACCACTCGCCGTAGGCCGCCACAGCGTCGGTGACCAGGCCGGACGCGTACGGGCCGGGGTCCCCTTCGGAAACGACGGGCACGACGGTGGCCCGGCGGGCGGCGCGGGCAGCCGCGGCTATCTCGTCGATGTCGTACAGCTCGTCGAGATCGCGGACGCCCCAGAAGAGCACCGCCGAACGCGGGTCGCCGGTGTCGGCCAGCTCGATCAACATGGCCTTCAAGGGGGCCACACCGGTGTCGCCGGCGATCAGCAGCAGGTTGCGGCCGGGGTCGGAAGGCAGGGTCATCCCGCCTTCGGCCCGGCTGATGCGCACCGGGTCGCCGACGCGCGTCCGGTGAACGAGCGTGCCGCTGACGCCCGAGGTCGTCTTGGCGCGGACGTGCAGCTCGACGAGATCGTTCCGGCGAGGCGCCCCGGCGAGCGAATAGGGCCGCCAGATGGCCGGCAGCTCGGGCACCTGGACGCGCGCGTACTGCCCCGGCCGGTACGGCATCGGCAGATCCGGCCGCAACCGCACGACAGCCAGGTCGGGCCGGCGCAGTTCATGCGCGACGACGGTCGCGTCCCACACCGGCGGGTCGTAGGCGGCCCGCACCGCGCCGTGGGAGATCCATTCGAACACGTGCTGCCAGGTGGACCGCCAGGCCAGATCGAAATCTTGCCGCCACTGCCCCGGCGCCATGCCGGCCCGCATCGCCTCGGCCAGCGCCGCCCCCACGAGACGCATCTGCCCCGGCTCGACTCCGCACGCGGCCAGCGCCGCCCCCAGCCGCCCCGTGCCCTCGACGAGCACCGGCGGCCGGTCGAGGTGGTGAACCAGCCAGGTCAGAGCCCGCGCGAGCTGCGCCGCATGTGTTGCCGGCCCGCCCGGCAGCGCCGCCATCAGCCCCGGATGCGCCTGCATCAGAGCGGCCCGCAATCGCTCGGCCACCTCAACCGGCCCGCCCGCGAAGGTCAGACTCGTGCTGAGCAGCCGCTGCGTCTCCCGCAGGAGCGCATCGTCGGCCGGGTCCATCCCGTCCCCCGCGCCCCGGCTCGGCGACACCATCGGCGGCATGACGTGCGGCAGATCAAACCCCGGCAACCGCGGCGCCGGCGCTCCCGCTGCCCGCGTAGCGCCCTCCCGCTGACCTTCGCCTCGCAAAAACCCACCTTCATCCCGTACGCGGCCTCCGCTTGCCCACTCAGGCCGCGGCCCGGCCTCCACCTCAGGCGCGTCCGGCGCCCAAGGCTCAGTCACCGGCCGAACCCCACTCTCCACCCGCCGAACCGGCAGCCCCGCGAACTGGTTCCGGCTGGGCCGCCCCACCGCCTCGACGTCGGCGAAACGCCCAGCTTCGTCAGGCGTCACCCCCGCCGAACCTTCTCCCGTACGCTCCACACCCCCGAGCCCCGCGCCGCCGCCACCGTCCCCGTGATCCGGCGTCACCAGCGCCCGCTCGCCACCGCGTACCTCCAAAGAACGCCCGACACCGTCCGTTGTCCCCGGCGCGCTCCCGGCCAAACCCACTTCCCGGAGCGCCTCGGCATAACGCCCAGCCTCCTCCGGCGTCATCAACGGCCCACCAGCCGAGCCGGCCACCCGGAACGCCTCAGCCAGTAGCCGGGCCTCCCCCGGCGACAGCGACACCGCACCAGCCACGCGGAACGCCTCGATGTATCGCCCGGCTTCCGCCGGCGTCATCGATGACAGCCCGGACGCGAGATCCCCAGCGGTGGCGTCCGTGATCGCACCAGCGTCAACCGGTGCCGGCGGCAGTGCCGACGCGGGCCGCTTCCGCGCGGGATCGATCGCCGGCATCCACGCCCGGCCGCCCGCGCTCCCCGCCGGCCCAGCGCCCTCCCCGCCGGCCCGCAGGCCGGGCTCGGCCGTCGAGGGCCCCCCTTTCCGGCCCGGACCCGGCGGCACAGCCCGCACCGAACGCCTGTCCCAGAAGGAGCGCCCGGGCGCAGGCCCAGCTTCTTCGGCCGGCGCGACAGACCCGCCGGCCAGGTCCGAGACAGGCCGGCCATCACCACCGTTGTGCGCCGCCTCGGACCGACCCTCACGGTCGCTGTCCGAAGGGTCGCCGGTGGCGCTTCGATCCGCGCCCGGCAACTCCGCGGCTCCCGGCCCGTTCAAAGCCCCGCGGTCGGCGGGGGGTGTGGCCCAGCGCGGCCGCACGGGCTGGCCGGTGGCGGCTTGATCGTCGTAGTGGGAAGGGGCAGCCGGCAGGCCGGGCCGGGAAACGCCGGGCGGCAGAGCTTCGTGGGGCTCGCCGGCCGGCAGCTGCTGAGGGTGGTCCGCCTCGACCTGGTCGCGCAGGGCCTCAACCGTGTCAGCGATGCCGGCGGCCACAGCGTCGGGAGCGGCCTGACGCAGGCGGATCGCCCGCAGCAGAGCCAGCAGATGCTGGTCGGCGGCGGAACCCGAGCCCGATCCGGACGACACTGGAACACCCCCGCTTCGCGGACCACATCGGCCACTTCAACCGTACTTCCGGACGCGCGCCCGCGCCGCTCTACCGCCGAGACAGCACGCCCACCTACCCATGCATCGCGATCACCCAACAATCCGCATCCCAACTCCCCACCCGCCCTACTCGAGCCCGCAACGCCGCGCAGGAAATCGCGCCGCAAGCCCCGTCACAACGCAGCACCCGGCGCACCGCGATCGCGTGAGACAGCGCGGCGCGAGAGCGCACGCCACACGCAGGCAGCACCGCGAATCGCAACACCGCCAACGCCGACAGCCACACATGCCGCCTGACGCCGGACAGCCCCGTCACCGACACAACGTTCGTCAGCCTGCACCGGGTGGCCATCACGGCTCAGCGGCGCGGCACCGCGCCACCCAAGCAGCACGACGCGCACGCCGTCACGAAAAAGACGGCCCGAGACAACACCACCCGGCAGCACGACGGGGGCAGCGCCACCGAGCCAGCGCGACGCGAGGCAGCGCCACCGAGCCAGCGCGACGCGGGACAGCACCACCCGGCCAACGCGACGCGGGGCAGCACCATCCGGCCAACGCGACGCGGGGCAGCACCACCCGGCCAGCGCGGACGCGAGGTAGTGCCGTCCGGACAGCGCGGACGCGAGGTAGTGCCGCCCGGACAGCGCGGACGCGAGGTAGTGCCGCCCGGACAGCACGACCCGGGGGCAGAGCCACGGGAAGGACGGCCCAACGCAACACCGCCTGGGCGGCACGATGCGAGGCAGCGCCTCGTGAGGCAACGCGACGTGGGAACGCCTCTGACGCGACGGGTCGGGGGCTCGCGGTCGAGGGGCGGTCAGGTGGAGACGGTAGACATGCGGGCCACCGCCTCGGTCAGGATTTCGGGGCTCGTGGCGAAGTTGAGGCGGATGAAGCCCGAGCCGGCCGCGCCGAATCTGGTGCCGGGCTCGACGGCCACCCGGGCCTCGGTCAGGAAGCGGTCGCACGGTTCGGCGTCGCGGCCCAGCGCCGAGGCGTCGAGCCAGGCCAGGTAGGTGGCCTCGGGCGGCACCCAGCGCAGCGCCGGCAGCTGGGTGGCCAACAGCGACGACAACTGGTCGCGGCGGGCCGCCAGCGTTGTGATCAGCGAGCTCAGCCAGGCGTCGCCCTCGGTGAAGGCGGCCACGGCGGCCAGGACGCCGAGATGGCCGGTGCGTTCGGTGACCTCGACGGCCAGGCCGTCGACCACGCGGGCCATGCTTGGAGAGGCGCTGACGATCGCCGCGCACTTGAGGCCGGCCAGGTTGAAGGCCTTGCTGGCGGAGACCACGGCCAGCGCGACCTCGGCCGCGCCGGGCACCGAAAGCAACGGGGTGAACGTCGCGCCGGGGAGCACCAGCGCGCCGTGGATCTCGTCGCTGATGATCGGCACGTGGTAGAGCCGGGCCAACCGGACGAGTTCGGACAGTTCGTCGGCAGTGTGTACCCGGCCGACCGGATTGTGGGGGTTGCACAGGATGTAGGCCGCGGGATGCGCGGCGAAGGCCGCCTCGAGCGCCGCCAGGTCGAGTTTCGTGCCGGCCAGCGGCACCTCGACCACGCGGCCGCCGGCCTCGGGCACCCAGTCGAAGAACGGCGGGTAGACCGGCGGGCTGATCACCACCGGGTCGCCGGGGCGGACCAGGCGGCGCAGTAGCTCGACCACCCCGACCCCGACGTCGGTGACCTGGGTGACCTGGGACGGGTCGGGTTCCCAGCCCCACTGCCGCCCGGCGAAACCGGCGAACGCCTTGCCCAGCTCGGGGCCGGGAGTCGAATAGCCGATGTCGCCGCGGCTGACCGCCTCGCTCAGCACGGCGGCGACCGGCGGGGCCGGCAGATAGTCGGTCTCCGCGACGAAGAGCGGCAGCACGTCGCCCGGGAACCTGCGCCACTTGATGCTGCGCCGCAGGCGGAGTTCGGCGAGGGCGGGGACGGTCAGTTCTGTGGTCATGCCGACATCTTCGCGTGCCCGTCCGACAGTTTCCCGGTGGTGGGTTTCTGTGAATTCGCTGCACGGCCGGCGGCGCTCTGGAAGGCTGCACCCAGGATCCCGACGGTTGCCCCCGAGCCGCTCGACTTGAGCCACGCGAGGCGGAGCCATGAGCATCAGCCACCGTCAGACGGCCAGCGGCCGACCGCTGCGGGTCGCGCCCGCCTGGGTCGGGGGCGCCGGCACGACCGACACGGAACACCTTCTTCCCGTACGCGAAGCAGTGTGGGTCTGGAGCGTGCGGCGCTACGCCCGCCTGGCCCTGTGGGCGCTGCCCGCGGCGGCCCTGCTGCACGGCTGGACGACGCTGGGCATCGACACCCCGCCCGGCCCGCTCCTGGTGACCGTGGCCGCGGGCTGGCTGGCCGCCATCGCCATGATCGCCCTGGCCGGTCTGCTCGCAGGGTCCCGGACCCGCCGTTCCGCGCTGCTCGGGCTGCTGCTCGGCCTGGCCGGGATTGCCGTCACCCTGCCCCTGACCGCCCTGCCGGCCGGCACGGTGGCCGCCGGCGCCCCGCTCGACGCCGGGCAGCTGCGCCTGGTCGAGGTGGGCGCCACCGCGGCCATCGGGGCGGGCTGGATTCTGCTGGGCTGGGCCGTTTTCCGCTCGAAGCTGGTCAACCCGGCCGACGGTGTGCTGCTCATGCTGGCCGCAGCGGCGATCGGCGCCGGCGCTCACGCGCAGCGGCCGCTGCCGACCGTCGGCGCCCTGTTGCTGCTGGCCGCGGGCACTGGCCTGGCCTGGACGGGCGGACGGCTCATCCCCAAGCACTGAAACGTCGTACCCCAATGGCATGCTCGCAGTCAGTCCCGGGAACGTCCGGGGCCTGGTGGAAGGAGCTGCCATGGCCAAGGTGGTCGCCGACATCTCGGTGTCGCTCGACGGGTTCGTGACCGGCCCCGAGCCCGGTCCCGGCCGGGGTCTGGGCCGCGGCGGCGAGGCGCTGCACCTCTGGGCGTTCGAGGGCGACGCGATCGACAAAACCGTCCTGGCCGAGAGCACCGACGCCACCGGCGCCGTCGTCATGGGCCGGGCCCTGTTCGATGTGGTCGACGGTCCCGACGGCTGGAACGACGAGGTGGGCTACGGCGCCGGCCTGGCCGCGCAGCCACCGGTCCTCGTGGTCACCCGCGTCCCGCCGGCCGAGGTCCGCCAGGCCGACAGGTTCACCTTCGTGGTCGACGGCATCGCCAGCGCCGTCGAGAAGGGCCGGTCCCTGGCCGACGACCGCGACGTCGTCATCATGGGCGGCGGCGCGACCGTCCGCGGCGCGATCGAGGCCGGTGTGGTCGACGAGCTGCGGCTTCATCTCGCCCCGGTGCTGCTCGGCGGCGGCACGAAGCTGTTCGAGGGGGCCACGCCGCGCCGCCTCCGTCAGATCCACGTGCGGGCGTCCGGCCACGCCACCCACCTCACCTACCGGGTCGACTGAGCGCCGTGCCCGAGGTCCAGCTGATCACCGATCCCGGCGACGACCGGCTCGGCGACTACCGCGCCCTGACCGATCTGGAACTGCGCACGAAGTGGGAACCGCCCAACGGGTTGTTCATCGCCGAGGGCGAGCTGGTGTTGCGCCGCGCGCTGCGGGCCGGCTACCGGCCGCGGTCCTATCTGATCGACGAGAAACGCACCGACCAGATCGCCGATCTGCCCGGCGACGCCCCGATCTACGCGGCCACCCCGGCCGTGCTCGAGAAGGCCACCGGCTTCCACGTTCACCGCGGGGTGCTGGCCTCGTTCCACCGCGTCCCCTTGCGTACGGCCGAAGACGTCATCGCCTCCGCGCGGCGCGTCACCGTCCTGGAAGACGTCAACAACCACACCAACATCGGCGCCGTGTTCCGGGGCGCGGCCGCGCTCGGCATCGACGCGGTGCTGCTCTCGCCGACCTGCGCCGACCCGCTCTACCGCCGCAGCGTGCGGGTCAGCATGGGTGAGGTGTTCGCCGTGCCGTACGCGCGCCTGGAGCCTTGGCCCGACGGCCTGGAACTACTCCGGCAGAGCGGCTTCACCGTCCTGGCCCTGACGCCGGATGCCGGGGCGGTACCGCTCCAGCGGCTCCCCGACGCGCAGCGCGCGAAGACGGCGCTGCTGCTGGGCGCCGAGGGCCCCGGCCTGTCGAAGAACGCGCTCGCCGCCAGCGACGTCCCCGTCAAGATCCCGATGCGCCGCAACGTCGACTCGCTCAACATCGCCGCCGCGGCCGCCGTCGCCTTCTGGGAGCTCGGCCGCGACGACCCGGAAGTCTGAACGCGACGCCCCGCCGGCACCGGTCGCTGCCCGCCCGAGACAGCAACCGCCCGCAACGGCAAAAGCCGGCGGCCCAACGCGGGCTAAGCGCGAGCCAGCAGCCAGGCGGCCCAGCAGCCCAGCGGACCAACAGCCCAACGAACCAGCGGCCCAGCGAACCAACAGCCCAACGAACCAGCGGCCCAGCGGCCCAGCGAGCCAAGCCCGGCCCGCGCGGGCCGGGCTTGGCTGGTCAGCCTGGGCCAGGCCGGCCCGCGCGGGCCAGCGGGCCAGCGGGTCAGCGGGTCAGCGGGTCAGCCCAGGCGGCCTCAGACGCGAGACGGCCGGCTCCCTGAAAGGAGCCGGCCGTTCGATAAGCGAGCGTCAGGCGCGTTCGCGGTCGACGACGCCGTTGTAGTCGGCGCCGCCCAGGGCGGCTGACGGCGGGATCGGCTCGGGGGCCGGCAGGGCCGCCGTCTTGTCCGGGTCGCCGCTGACCTGGGCCTCGGCGACGCGTACCTGGTCGTTGACCTTCTGCGCCTCGGCGGCGGCGGCCTCGGCGGCCTCGACGGCCTCGCGCTCGACGGCGGCCGAGTCGACCGACGCCTTCGGGATGTCGCCCGCCATGTTGGCCAGGCCGCCCAGCGCGCCGCCCATGCCCTCAAGGGCCTTGGTCAGCTCGGTCGGAACGATCCACACCTTGTTGGCGGTGCCGTTCGCGATCTGCGGAAGGGCCTGCAG
>NZ_JAHWFK010000051.1 GCF_019710575.1 Paractinoplanes polyasparticus
GGTGCAGCCACAAATGCTTCCTCCCCATGATCAGTCGATCATGTTTGAGAAGCTCCACGAAAGCGGGGGGAACTCACGTGTGCACTCCAGCGACGCGGGCGCTTCCGTGCCGGCATGTTCCCGCCACTCGCTGACGGCAAGGCTGCGGTTCGCCGTTTCGCATGCCTGCCGCATCCACTCGGCCGGCGAGAGCTGCCATCGTTGTAGCTGGCCGGGGAAGTCGGTGTCGAGGTTGCTCCCGATTGCGGCCACCATCGCCTTCCCGTTGCCGGAGAACGCGATGGACGTCGCGAGGCCCGACTCGGGCGGGCTCAGGTCCAGCGACCCTATGGTGGTGCCGGTACGGCTGTCCTTGACCACCACGGTGTCGTCACCGCGGTGCTGCACGAACAGCTCGTCCTGATTGCTGATCGCGAACACGCTCAGAGTGTCCGGATCGTTGGCGACAGTGCGGACGATCCGACCCGCGTCGACGTCCCAAAGGTTGACTACGTTGGTTGTTTGGCGTTGCACGGCGAGTTTGTCGCCGACGAAGGTGATGCTGTTAGCGGCCAGGTAGGAGTCGGTGGCACGCTCCTGCGGCGACCGGGCCGCTATGATTCGGACGTCGTCGGTGTCGATCGTCGCCACGGCTACCCCGTCGGTGGTGATCACCGCCGCGCGTGTTCCGTCCGCGCTGATGGCTCCGATGCCTCCACCCGGGTCGATCTCCGGATCTCCCTCAGGCAACGTGTCGATACGTCGCAGCAGCTCGCCGGTACGGGTGTCGTGGACTTCGATCGTGTTGGTGGCGTCGACAACCACAAGACGGGTGCCGTCATCTGTCACCCGCACCGCCTTCGTCCTAGAGACGCCGCTGTCGACTGGGAAGGCCACAGCAGGGGCGGGCAGCGGCAGATCGGCCGGGGATCCTCTGACCAAGAGGCGGTTGTCGGGGGTCCAAGCGACTCCGCCGCCCGTCGTGATCGGAGCACTCGGCGTGCCGGGCACACCGTCGAAGCGGTGAATGCGTAAACCGTCGCCGGCCTCTGCGGACACGACTACTGCGGTCGCGTCATGGTTGGCCGTAATGGTGACCGGGGCGCACCCGGTGCACGGCGACAACACCGATGTTGTGGTTCGTTTCGCTATCCGGTTCAGCTGGTTGGTGTCCCACAGCGCAACCGACGAGCCGGCGCCGGAGATCAGGTGTGAAGAGTCGCCGAGGAAGGCGAGTGTGTCGGGGTTGATCGATGCGTTGCCGGTCAACGCGAGTGGGGCTCTGCGAGTGCCGCCGGCTGCGACGACGGCGGATACGTAAATGGTGCCGTTGCTGGCGGTGGCGGCTCGTTTGCCGTCGCGGGACAGCGCGAGCGCGGTCGGGAAACGGCCGACGCTGGCAGCTTCGCGGTGGTGATCGGTTGTGGCGGCGCTCAGGGCTCGGGTCTGCCAGATCGGAAGCCAGTCGGCGCCATTGGTGTAGGTCACCAGGCTGCCGTCGGGTGAGATCGCGGCTGCGGAGTTTTGCACGCCGAAACCGGCTGAGCCGATGGCAGACCGAGTGAGCGTGGGAAGGGTGCGCCGTTCCCAGTTGCCGTAGCCGCTGTCGAATAGCACGAGCTGCTGGTCAGTCGGGGCCATGATCTCGTTCCAGCCGCCGGTGTCGGTGGTGTCTACCGACCGAGTTGTTCCTCGATCAAGATCGATCATGGTGAGACGGCCGGGCGGCTCAAATGTGTCCGCGACGACTGAGTGCACGATGGCCGTCGTTCCCGACGGTGTCGCCGCCACCACCGGGTCGCTGTGACCGGGCGGGACAGTGATGTCATGTATGCCGGAGTCGGCCGCCCAGGCCACTGCTCGGGACTGATCGGCAGCGACGACGGTGCCGCCGTCGGCGCTGAGCGACAAGCTTCGTATTTCTCCGGGCAGGTCGGCGAGCTGCTGCGCCCTGGCGCCGGTGAACGGCCAGCGCATCACCCGTCCGTCCGCCGTGCCTGCAACGACGATCTTGCCGTCGCGGGAGCCGGCAACCCGCGTGACCTCAGCACCGGCGTGCAGGTACCGCACCAAGGAGGGGCTGGCGGTCATCGCGCGTAACAACCCGGCCTGGGTTTGCGGTACGGGATCGAGCCGGTACGCCTCAGCGGCCAGCAGCTGCGCCAAATCCAGCTGGCTGTCGAGATTGGCTACCGCAGCGGACGCCAGAGCCCGGGCGGAGGCGATCCGGGCCTGATCGAGGGCCGTGCGGCGCTGGCTGACCGCGATGACGGCGGCCACCACTACCAGCACCAGCAGCACGCACAACGCGATGACCGCCCCGGCGCGCTGCCGTCGCGCACGACGATGCAGCGTGATGTGCTCGCCCACAAGTAGATCCAGGTCCACGCCCCGGACCGGCGCGGCGATCTTCGCAACGTTTTGCAGCAGGTCAGGATTCGCGGCGTCCAAGCGGCCGGTCGTGGTCAGGCTTCGGACGTCGACCCACAGCGGCTCGGCGTCGAACATCTTCAGAGCGGCGGGTGGAAGCGCCGTGGTGAGCGCGCGATCCCAGCCCTTCAGGCCGTCACTCCAATGCAAAACACCCTTCGTCAACGCGATGATCACGTGATCGGGAGACCTGTTCTCGTCCCACCAGGCGACTTCCCGATTGACCCATTCCGATGAGGCAGCTTCGGGGGAAGCTAGCAGCACGAAGTACCGCGACGACTCCAGCGCCGCGATGATCGACTTTGTCAGGTTGTGGCCGGCGGACAGGCTTGTGTAGTCACGGAAGACACGCAGACTTCGCGGCCGATACCACGCAGTAGCAAACCGCTCCAACGAACCCTGCAGCGTTCTGGCCAGCTCACCGTTGACCGCATGGCTGTACGACATGAACGCGTCATACCGGTAGTCGGTGGCGGTGTCAGGGGACACGAAGGCTCCGATCAGCTCATCGCCGCGTTCAGCATCGTCACGGACTAAGCAGTGTCCGACAACGGTCGTCCGGAATGCATCGTCCTAACGGGCGACCGGCGCGAACGCCGCGTCGCAAGAACTCCCATGGACCTCGGACAGCGGCAAGGCAGGTGCCGTGTCGGCGGAGCCGCTGACGTGCCCAGGGCTCGGCTGCCGGCCGCACGGCGCGGATATGCCGGCAACACTGCCCTTCATCGCGTAGCGGGAGTAGACCCCTGCCACCAATAGAACGGATAGCGGCGACCTGAGCCCGGCACATGCCGGCCATCGTTCGCGGCTCAAGACTAGAGCGAATCTGACGGATCATGGCGGCGGTCGGGTCGTGCGCGGAGCCAGATCATGATCGAGGCGATGGTCACGGTGGCGTGGTACCGGTCTTTGAGCTTGTCGTAGCGTGTGGCGACGGCCCGGAACTGCTTGAGCCGGTTGAAGGCGCGTTCGATCTGGTTGCGGTCCCTGTACCGCTCGGCGTCGAAGTTCGGTGGCCGCCCACCGCGGTTTCCTCGGCGGGCCCGACCGGCAATGACGTCATCGCGTTCCGGGATCGTGTGTGGGATCCGGCGTGCTCGCAGGGATTGGCGGTTGGCGCGGGAGCCGTAGGCCTTGTCCGCGGTCAAGTGGTCGAGACGTTTGCGGGGCCGGCCTTGGCCGGCGGGCCGGGCGATGCTGACGGCGTCGAGCAGCGACACCAGTTCCTTGGTGTCAGCGGCCTGACCTGCTGTGATCCGGGTGACCAGGCTGCGGCCGCGTCCCTCGGCGAGCAGATGCAGTTTGGTGGTCAGGCCGCCCCTTGAGCGGCCGATCCCTTGTGCTGCCCGCGATTCGGCCGGGCTCAGCCCCCTTTGCGGGCACCGGATGCGTTCTGGTGGGCACGCACGACGGTGGCGTCGGCCTGGGCCCGCCAGTCCAGATCGCCGGCGGCGTCCGCGTCGGTCCGCAGCCGCTGCGCGATGCGGTCCCAGGTGCCGTCCTGTTCCCATTGGGAGAACCGGTGATAGACCGTCTTCCAGGGCCCGTAGCGGTCCGGGACCTGATGCCACTTCGCGCCGTTCTCCGTGCGCCACAAAATCCCGTTGATCACCTGCCGGTGATCACGCCACCGGCCACCACGCTGCGGATCCATGCTCGGCAGCCACGGTTGCAGACGTTCCCACTCCGGATCGGTCAAATCACCAGCCACGACAACCGCAACGATCGATCATGGCCACGCGTGATGATCCGTCAGATTCGCCCTAGAGTGGAAGCCACATCGGCGATAAGGCTGCGAGCCTTGGGACCGCCGCCAACCACAGCCGCTGAGCCGGATCCTGCGACCCGTCCGATCCGCCGGGCGGGAATCATCGCGGCATCGCTCGAGCTCCGCGTGCCCGCGAACGTCTGGCGCGGTGGCGGACTGCGTCTGTCGTGCTGGAGCGGATGGCTGCCTGAGTAACGCGCGGACGGTTATGCGCCGCTCGTGAGGGAGCCGACCGCAGCAAGAACCTCGTCTGGATCGAGACGATCAAGGATCACGTCAGGATGATGAGCGGCCAGCTCGTCGCTTCCGGCTCTATGAGCGACGACCACGACCCAGAAGCCGCCGTGCCGGGCACAGGCGATGTCGTTGGGAGCGTCCCCGATGACGACTGCCTTGGCCGGATCCAGCTGGCGGCCATAGACCTCGGAGTACCGACTCGCTACTACCGCGGGCAACTCGAAACGATCACGAGCATCCGAGCCGAAACCACCGATTCGTAGATCGAGGTACTCGTCAAGCTCCGACACTGCCAGCTTGACCTCGGCGGCCGAACGGACATTTCCGGTCAGTACCGTCTGAACAAAGCCACCATGATGTAGTGCCGCGATGCTCGCCTTGGCACCCTGATACGGCGGCTGCACCTCAGCGAGCTCTTGGCGGCCCTCGTACATGACCGCGGCGATGGCTTCGTGGAACTGCGGTATGCCGGCTTCAGCCCTCAAGGTGTCGATCCCCGAGGCGATCGCGGTGTCAACGACGATGGACTCGTCTGTGTACCCGTGCACCTTCTTATCGGGGAAGACGACATCGGACTCTGTGATGCCGTACGTGCGAGCGGTGGCTCGGGTCAGCCATCGAAGGTCCGCAGGGATCAGGGTCCCATCGACGTCCCAGATGACCAGACCAGCATCGCCATCACTCATAGGTTCATCGTCCTACATCAGCTAGCGCCCGGAGCATGCGCTGACCGGCGCCGCCCCACAGCATCGAGGGGGCAGAGCGGTGTCGGAACTTCGTCGGAGAGAGTCTTTGGGTGCCCCGGTAGTGCAGACGGTCCCCACGGGCCCGATCACCCTGCGTACACGCGATCATTAAGCCACTCTGAGCGTAGATGCGCGGATCTAGCCGATGAGAGCGCACTCGATCAGGTCCCTGATCTGTGCGGACAAGCCACCGACGACGCCGATATACGTCGGGCCGGAAAGGCGTACGCGAATCGCGCACCAGCGTCCGCTCACGGGACAGCGTGTGGCCGGGGTGTGCCTGTAGCTTTCCCCCATGGTGTGGACTCGACGGCTCGCCCTCGCCGGGATTCTCTGGTGTGCCGGGCTGTTGGTGGCCACAACGCTGCCCGGTGGCCTTTCGTGGCCCATGCCCGTTGTTGTGTTGTCAGCGGGACTGCCAGTGCTGCCGGGTCTTGTCGCCGTCCTGGTGGCAGGCACAGGCCAGGCTAGCTTGAAGGCCGGGACCCGTGCTGGTAAGGCCAAGGCATTGGGGCGTCTGGTCCGCGAAGCGCTGCCGGTTTGGCTGCTGGTCGCGAGTGGGCTTCTGTTCGCCGGGTTCTGGTTAATCGCAGTTCTCGCCCTGACTGGCTCGCCAGGTGTGGCGGAGGAGCAGGCCGGAACCTACGTTGTCAACAACAACGGTGAAACGACTGTCATCAGCGAGGCGGAGTATCTGACCTTGCGGGCGAAGGAGTCGCGGCTCGTAGTCGCATTGGCTGCCTGCAGCGGCGTCGGCGTTGCCGTCATCTCCACCGCTCTGCTTCGCCGGCAAGCCGGCGAGGCGGTACATCCGTAGGGAGGCGCTATTGGACCGTACTAATCGGGGCGTTGCCGCCTCTGGCTGCCGGTGGGCCACGTTGAGGGCTGCATCGGTGAACGGCCGACCCAACCGCTCCGTCGAGACGAGAGGTCCAGACCCAGCGTCGCTCATGCAGTGAGTACTACTGCTTCGGGGATCGGCGTGGGGTATGCGCTGGCGCTTCTCAGTTTCTGTATCGGCGCGAATGCCGCGGTCGCCGCCGGCGATCGCGGCAGCCGCGGGGAAGGCCACGACGACCTCGATCACGAGGAGCACCGCGACCGCGCTGAGCAACCACCCGAACGGCAGATCGGGCCGCCGGTCGAGGAGGAGCGCGCCCGCCACTCCGTACGAGATCATCGTGCTCATGGGGTTCGCCCAGGCCGGCAGCTGATCGTGGCCGGTGGGCACTGCCCGGCCGGACGATGCCCACACCGTCAGGAACACCGTGCCGACGAACACAGCGACCAGCGTCGCCGCCGCCCAATGGCCGGCGCCGAACCTGGCTGTAACAGTTCGCGTGACGATGAGCCGAGCATGCCGCTGCGCCGACCGGCTGCGCAATGGCCGTTGTTCCCGGCGGTCGGGAGCATCTCCCGGGACGCCGGGAACCGGCGCTCTGGTCCAGGGGCGACGGCCGGCCACAGGCTGATGCCATGACTACTTCCATGAAGTCCGAACGAGCCGGGAACGCGACAGCCGTGCGCCCACCCGGCACCGACCTGAGACGGTTCGGCCTCGCCGCGGGCGCGCTGCTCGCGCCCTGGTTCATCCTCGCCTGCAACGTCGGCTGGGCGACAGCGCAGGCCGACGGTGCGAGCGACGCGACCGGCGCCGACTCGCTGGCCGCCGCTGCGGCCCATCCGGACCTGCTGCACAACGTCGTCCTCTTCGGCATGATCGGCGCACTGCTGATGATTCCGGCGGCGCTCGGCGCGGCCCGGATCGCCGGAGCCGGGCGGCTCTCCTTCATCGGCGGCACGCTGGTCGCCGCCGGCTACGTCTGCTACCTGGCCGTGCTGATGTCCGACCTCACCACCCTCGCGATGGTTCGCGTCGGCGGCCCGATGGCCGACTTCGCCCAGGTGCTCGACACCAGGCAGGAGTTCGCCGCCGGCACGTGGGTCTTCCTGCTGTTCGTCCTCGGCAACATCGTCGGGACGTTCCTGCTCGGACTCGCGCTGTGGCGCTCCCGGGCGGTCCCCCGATGGGCCGCCGCCGCGATCATGGCCTGGCCACTGCTGCACATCACCGGCCTGCTGGCCGGGACCGAATGGATCGAGGTGGCCGGAGCCATCGTGCAGGGTGCGGGGTTCGCCGCCGTCGGGGTCCAACTGCTGCGGGGGAAATCGTGAAGATAATTGCGTACGCGACCGCCACCGTCACCGTCCTGATGGCATTGCTGAACCTGCCGTTCGCCTTCGACGGAGACGTCGCCGCGCCGCTCGGACGGGTGGTCACGCTGCTGGGCGCGGCCGGTCTCGTCGCAGCCGTGGGGCTGGTCCGCCGAGCACCGTGGGCGGCGTGGGCCGTCGCCGCCGTCGCCGCCCTGAACATCGCCGGCGCACTGGTCGCCCTGGTGTCGGACCGCGAGGGTGCCCTCATCGGACTGACCGTGAGCATCTGCGGCCTGCTTCTCGCGGCGGCCTGCCTCAGGACCACGGCCCGGCAGGCGTCGGCCTGATCACAAGTGCCGGGGTGCCGCGGGCGCGGCACCCCGGCGTTTCGTCGTCCCCTTTCCCGGGCCCTCCCGGCAGACCTCAGGTTTGCCGCTACCCCTGGCCGCTCGACCCTGCGGCCGAGGTAGCACGCGATCGTCTCCGCGCTGACCCGTAATCGGGAGGAGTACATCGAACAGGCCACGATCACATGCCCGAGCTGCATTGGCTGCTCGGATACCCGTTCGCGTTGACCCTGATGACAGTCAGCGGTGTCGTGCTGCACCGGATATTCAAGCGACGTAATTGGCTCTGACACCGTCAGCTGATTGCGGCCAAGCTCATTTTGCGCAACACCATGTGGGTGTCGGCGTCCTGAGCGCCGCCGAGCAGTCGCAGGTCGGCGACGGCTCGGTGCAGCTCGCGCATGCTGGGCGCGGACAGCAGCACGACGGCGTCGATGTCCGCCGCGATCCACCAGGCCGCGGCGACGTACGGCTGAGCGCGCAGGTGATCGAGCAGGTGGCTACCCGCGACAGTGGTCCTGAGCCGGACGCAGACAATCGCCTCGTGCCGGACGTCCTCTGCGTCCGGCTGGGCGCCGGGAAAATTGGTCATGGCTGCAGGTATACGCCCCGCTGGTCTCCTCCGGCGCTCTTTTAACGGCTTTGATGCAAGGCTCGGGCCGATGTTGACGCCGCAATTACGGCTAACTCTCAGTGGCGGCTGTCACCGTCCCCGTAAAAAGGGCGTTAACGAATGGCCGATGGGCGTAGTCATCGCGTGAATGCCGATGACAAAGGGTTTCGGTGCGCCGATGCTTCATCCCGAAGCAACACCACACATTCCTCGTCTAGGAGTCCTACCGTGGCTGATCTCGTGTTCGTCGTGATCACGGTGGCGCTGTTCGCAGCGCTCGCCGTGCTGATCAAGGCGGTCGAACGCTGATGAGCGCCGTCAACGTCATCGGCCTGGTCGTGGCCGTTCTGCTGGCCGCCTTCCTAGTCGCAGCCCTGCTCTTCCCGGAGAAGTTCTGATGGCCGGCTGGATCTTCGTCATCACCCTGGTAATCGCGCTGATCGCGGTCTACCGGCCCTTCGGCGATTACCTGTACCGGGTCGTCACCGGTAAGCGGAACAACGTCGTCGAGCGCGGTGTCTACCGTCTCGTCGGTGTCGACCCGGCCACCGAGCAGACCTGGGGCGTCTATGCCCGCAGCGTCCTCGCCTTCTCGGCCGTCTCGATCCTGTTCCTGTTCATGTTCCTGCGTCTGCAGGACAAGCTGTGGCTGTCGCTCGGCATGCCGAACATGAACAGCCACGTCTCGTGGAACACCGCGGTCAGCTTCGTCTCCAACACCAACTGGCAGGCGTACGCGGGTGAGTCCGCGCTGGGCCACCTGGTCCAGATGGCCGGCCTGGCGGTGCAGAACTTCGTGTCCGCGGCCGTCGGCATCGCGGTCGCCGTCGCCCTGATCCGCGGCTTCGCCTCGCGCGGGCGCAGCGAGCTGGGCAACTTCTGGGTCGACCTGACCCGGATCACCGTACGGGTTCTGCTGCCCGTGGCCGCGATAGCCGCGCTGATCTTCATGATCGGCGGGGTGGTGCAGAACCTGTCCGGCGGCACCGACGGGACCACGTTGACCGGGGCCGCGCAGCACATCACCGGCGGTCCGGTGGCCACGCAGGAGGCAATCAAGCTGCTGGGCACCAACGGCGGCGGCTTCTACAACACCAACTCGGCCCACCCGTTCGAGAACCCCGCCACCTGGACCAACTGGATCCAGATCTTCTTGATCCTGCTGATCCCGTTCAGCCTGCCCCGGGTCTTCGGCCGCATGGTCGGGCAGAACCGGCAGGGCTACGCGATCGTCGCGGTCATGGCCGTGCTGGCCATCACCTCGACCGCGCTGACCGTCGGCTTCGAGCTGCACGGGGCCGGCACGGTGCCGCAGGCGGTCGGTGCGGCGATGGAGGGCAAGGACGTCCGGTTCGGCATCCCCGACTCGGCAGCCTTCGCCGCGGCGACGACCCTGACCTCGACCGGCGCGGTCAACTCGTTCCACGACTCCTACACCGCCCTCGGCGGCATGATGCCGATGGTCAACATGATGCTCGGCGAGGCCGCCCCCGGCGGCACCGGCTCGGGTCTGTACGGCCTTCTCATCCTGGCGATCATCACGGTCTTCGTGGCCGGTCTCATGGTCGGGCGGACCCCGGAATACCTGGGCAAGAAGATCGGCGCCCGCGAGATGAAGTTGGCCTCGTCGTACTTCCTGATCACCCCGGCTTTGGTGCTGATCGGCACGGCCGCCGCCTTCGCCACGGGCAACAACTCGACGGCCCTCAACGTGGGGCCGCATGGTCTCTCGGAAGTCCTGTACGCCTTCACGAGCGCGTCGAACAACAACGGCTCGGCGTTCGGCGGCATCACGGTGAACACGCCGTGGTGGGACACCGCGCTGGGGCTGGCCATGCTGCTCGGCCGCTTTCTGCCGATGGTGCTGGTGCTGGCCCTGGCCGGCTCACTGGCGCGGCAGAAGGCCACGCCTGAGTCCGAGGGCACTCTGCCCACTCACCAACCCCTGTTCGTCGGGCTGGTTGTCGGCGTCACCGTCGTTCTGGTCGCGCTGACCTTCCTGCCCGCTCTCGCTCTCGGACCCATCGCGGAGGGCCTGTCATGACCACCCCCACCCTCGAGAAGCCTCAAACCGAGGCAGCCGGACCGGCCGGTGACCGTAAGGTCGGCGGCGGCCTGCTCGACCCGAAGCAGTTGTGGCAGTCGCTGCCGGCGGCAGCCAAGAAGCTCGACCCGCGCTTGATGTGGCGCAACCCGGTCATGTTCATCGTCGAGATCGGCGCGGTCTTCACCACCGTCCTGTCGATTGCCGACCCGAGCGTGTTCGCCTGGATCATCACGGTCTGGCTGTGGCTCACGGTCGTCTTCGCGAACCTGGCCGAGGCGGTAGCCGAAGGCCGCGGCAAGGCGCAGGCGGCGGCGCTGCGGGCGTCCAAGCAGGACATGGTCGCCTTCCTGCAGGACGGCCGCGAGATCCCGGCCACCGAGCTGAAACTCGGCGACGTGGTCGTCGTCGTGGCCGGGCAGACCATCCCCGGTGACGGCGATGTCATCGAGGGCATCGCCAGCGTCGACGAGTCGGCCATCACCGGCGAATCGGCCCCGGTGATCCGCGAGTCGGGCGGGGACCGCTCGGCCGTCACCGGCGGCACCAAGGTGCTCTCCGACCGGATCGTCGTCAGGATCACGCAGAGGCCGGGCGAGAGCTTCGTCGACCGCATGATCGCCCTGGTCGAGGGTGCGAACCGGCAGAAGACCCCGAACGAGATCGCGCTCAACATCCTGCTGGCCGCGCTGACGATCATCTTCCTGCTGTCGGTGGTGACCCTGCAGCCCCTCGCAATCTTCTCGAAGGCCTTCAACGCGGCGGCGCCGGACACGCTGGCCATCGACGCCTACGGCGTGACCGGGATCGTGCTGGTCTCGCTGATCGTCTGCCTCATCCCGACCACCATCGGGGCCTTGCTCAGCGCCATCGGCATCGCCGGCATGGACCGCCTCGTGCAGCGCAACGTCCTGGCCATGTCCGGCCGCGCGGTCGAGGCCGCCGGCGATGTCAACACGCTGCTGCTCGACAAGACCGGCACCATCACCCTGGGCAACCGGCAGGCGGCCGAGTTCGTCCCGGTAGACGGGGTCACCGCGACCACGCTGGCCGACGCCGCCCAGCTGTCCAGCCTGGCCGACGAGACACCGGAGGGCCGCTCGGTAGTCGTCCTGGCCAAGAACAACTTCGGCCTGCGCGAGCGCGAGCCCGGCCTGATGCCGAACGCGACCTTCGTACCGTTCACCGCGCAGACCCGGATGAGCGGTGTCGACCTCGCGGCCGACGGCGAGCAGCCGGCCCGCGAGGTCCGCAAGGGCGCGGCTTCCGCGGTCATGAAGTGGGTGCGGCAGAACGGCGGGCACCCGACCGAAGAGGTCGGCGGCATCGTCGACGCGATCAGCGGCAGTGGCGGCACCCCGCTGGTAGTGGCCGAGTTCGTGGCCGGTCAGCCGGCGCGGGCGCTCGGCGTCATCCACCTCAAAGACGTCGTGAAGGCCGGCATGCGGGCCCGCTTCGACGAGATGCGCAAGATGGGCATCCGCACCGTCATGATCACCGGCGACAACCCGCGTACCGCCAAGGCGATCGCCGATGAGGCCGGCGTGGACGACTTCCTGGCCGAAGCCACACCCGAGGACAAGCTCGCGTACATCAAGAAGGAACAGGAAGGCGGCCGGCTGGTCGCGATGACCGGCGACGGCACCAACGACGCGCCGGCCCTGGCCCAGGCGGACGTCGGTGTGGCCATGAACACCGGCACGTCGGCCGCCAAGGAGGCCGGCAACATGGTCGACCTCGACTCCGACCCGACCAAATTGATCGAGATCGTCGAGATCGGCAAGCAGTTGCTGATCACCCGGGGCGCGCTGACGACGTTCTCAATCAGCAACGACATCGCCAAATACTTTGCCATCATCCCGGCGATCTTCGCGGCAGTGTATCCGGGCCTCGACACGCTGAACGTGATGCGGCTGCACTCGCCGGGCTCGGCGATCCTGTCCGCGGTCATCTTCAACGCGCTGGTCATCGTCGCGCTGATTCCGCTGGCCCTGCGCGGTGTGCGTTACCGCCCGTCGAGCGCCTCGGCGTTGCTGCGGCGCAACCTGTGGATCTACGGCCTCGGCGGCATCATCGTGCCGTTCGCCGGCATCAAACTCATCGACCTCCTCGTCCAGTTCATCCCCGGGATCTGACATGCCCAGTCCAACCACCTCGCTCGCCACCCTGAATCGGAATTGACATGCGACTTCCGGCCTGGCTCGGCCAGCACCTCGCGGCGCTGCGGGCGCTGCTCGTCCTCACCGTCCTACTCGGACTCGCCTACCCACTCGCCTTCGTCGCCCTCGGTCGGGTTCCCGGCCTCGACGGCAAGGCGGACGGCTCGCTGATCACCGTCGGTGACAAGACCGTCGGCAGCAGCCTGATCGGCCAGGCCTACACCGACGCCGACGGCAACCCGGTTCCGAAGTACTTCCAAAGCCGCCCGTCAGCTGCGGGCGACGGCTACGACCCCACCGCCACCTCGGCCGGCAACCTCGGCCCGGAAAGCGTCGTCGACACGCTCTCCGACGACCCCGAGGTCGCGTCGCAGAGCCTGCTGACCCAGGTCTGCGAGCGCAGCCTGGCGGTCGGCAAGCTCGAGGGCGTCGACGGCAGCCGGCCCTACTGCACGCCCGACGGGGTCGGCGCGGTGCTCGCCGTCTTCTACCGCGACGGCCTCACCGGACCGGTCACGCGCGCCGTATCGGTCAACCAGACCGGTGACCCGTTCGTACAGACCTACGCCGGTGTGACCGTCGAACCCGCGAAGAACGGCGAGGACTACCAGGCGCTCGGCGGGGTCATCACCCCGATCCGCGGCAACGCCCCGTCCTCGCCTGCTGTGCCGGCCGACGCGGTCACGGCGAGCGGCAGCGGCCTCGACCCGAACATCAGTCCGGCGTACGCCGAGCTGCAGGCACCGCGAATCGCCCGGGAACGCGGGTTCACGGAGGCCCGGGTGCGCCAGCTCATCGAGGAGCACACGGACGGACGGGCGCTCGGCTTCCTCGGCGAGCCCGCCGTCAACGTCCTCCAGCTGAACCTGGCCCTCGACGGCGAGCAGTAGCAAACCCACAGTGGGACTGGGCAAGTCCCCATCGCGGGTGGGCCGAGCCTTCCGGGCGCGTCAGCGCCAGGCTCGGCCCACCCCGGACACAACATCCTGGTCATATTTCGGGGCTTGAGAGAGCGGAACACATGGCACGCGGAGAACTGCGGATCTTTCTCGGCGCCGCACCCGGGGTCGGCAAGACCTACACCATGCTCGAGGAGGCACACCGGCGCGCCGAGCGCGGCACCGACGTCGTGATCGGCTTGGTCGAAACGCATGGCCGCAAGCACACGCAGGCCATGATCGCCGACCTCGAGGTGGTGCCGCGCCGCACCGTCGAATACCGCGGGGCTGAGTTCACCGAGATGGACCTCGACGCCCTGGTGGCCCGCCGTCCCGAGCTGGCCGTCGTCGACGAGCTCGCCCACACCAACGTGCCCGGATCGAAGCACGCCAAGCGCTGGGAAGACGTCAACGAGCTGCTCGACGCCGGGATCGACGTGCTGACCACGGTCAACATCCAGCACCTGGAGTCCCTCAACGACGTGGTCGCCCAGATCACCGGGGCTCAGCAGCGCGAGACCGTGCCCGACGCCGTGGTGCGCGCCGCCGAGCAGGTCGAGCTGGTCGACATGACCCCGGAGGCACTGCGCCGGCGCATGGCCCACGGCAACATCTACAAACCGGAGAAGATCGACGCCGCCCTGGGCAACTACTTCCGTACCGGGAACCTCACCGCACTGCGGGAGCTGGCCCTGCTGTGGCTGGCCGACAAGGTCGAGGAGCAGCTCGACAAATACCGCGCCGACAACCGCATCAGCGCCACCTGGGAGACCCGGGAACGCATCGTGGTGGCCCTGACCGGCGGCCTCGAAGGCGACACCCTGATCCGCCGGGCCGCGCGGATCGCCGCCCGCGACAAGGGCGCCGACCTGATGGCCGTCCACGTCACCCGCAACGACGGGTTGGCCGGAGCCGACCCGGCCGTGCTGGCGCGGCAAAGGGTCCTCGTCGAAAGCCTCGGCGGCACCTACCACCAGGTGGTCGGAGCGGACGTGCCGCGCGCGCTGCTCGACTTCGCGGGCGCGGTCAACGCGACCCAGATCGTGCTGGGCGCATCGAGCCGCGGCAAGCTCGCCCAGCTGTTCGCGGCCGGCGTCGGTGTCACCACGACAGCCATGTCCGGCTCGATCGACGTGCACCTGGTGACCCACGAACGCGCCGCGCAGGGCCGCCGGGCCCGACGCATGCCCGCTGCCCTGTCCCGGCGCCGCCGGATCGCCGGGTTCCTGACTGTGGTGCTCGGGTTTCCGGCTCTGACCGCCGTCTTGGAGGTCGGCCCGTCGCTCTCGCTGATCAACGACATCTTGCTTTTCCTGGCCGCCGTCGTCGGCGTCTCACTGATCGGCGGGCTGTGGCCGGCATTGCTCGCCGCGGTGGCCGGCTCGCTGTTGCTCAACTGGTATTTCGTCCAGCCGTACCGCCGGTTCACCATCGCCGAGGGCGACAACCTCCTGGCCCTTGCCATCTTCGTGGTAGTGGCGCTCGCGGTGAGCTGGGTCGTCGACACCGCCGCCCGCAGGACAAGGCAGGCCGCGGCCGCCTCGGCCGACGCCCAGACCCTGGCTACCGTCGCCGGCGGTGTGCTGCGCGGCGAGCGCCCACTCATGGCACTGCTCGAGCGGCTGCGGGAGACGTTCACCCTCGACTCGGTAACGCTTCTCGACCACGGAGCCGTCGCCGCTCACGTGGGGGAGGCCTGCACCAGGGCCCGGGACGCCGACGTCGAGGTCAAGGTCGACGACACCATGACCATGCTGCTGCGCGGCCGTCCCCTGGAAGCCTCCGACCGGCGCATCGTGGAGGCGTTCGCCGCCCAAGCCACCGTCGCCCTGCGCCAGGAACGCCTCGCCGCCGAAGCAGCAGCCGCCAAACCGCTGGCCGAGGCCGACCGGATGCGCACCGCCCTGCTCGCCGCGGTCAGCCACGACCTGCGCACCCCGCTGGCCTCCGCCAAGGCCGCCGTGGCCAGCCTACGCAGCGAAGAAGTGCACTTCGACGAGAGCGACCGCCGGGAACTTCTGGCCACCGCCGACGAATCCCTCGACCGCCTCGTCCGGCTGGTCACCAACCTGCTCGACATGAGCCGGCTGCAGGCCGGCGCGCTCGGCGTCAACGCCGTCGACCTCGGCGCCGAGGACGCCGTGCCCCGCGCCCTCGATGAGCTCGGGCCGGAGGGCCGCAAGGTCGCCGTGCACATCCCCGACGACCTGCCGCCGGTACACGCCGACCCTGGCCTGCTCGAACAGATCCTCATCAACCTGGTCGCCAACGCCCTGCGCTACAGCCCGGCCGACGAACCGCCGGCCATCACGGCCAGCACCCTCGGCAGCACGTTGGAACTACGCATCATCGACCACGGCCCCGGGATCCCCGAAGACCGCTGGGACTACGTGTTCCTGCCCTTCCAGCGCCTCGGCGACCGCGACAACCACACCGGCGTCGGCCTTGGCCTCGCGCTGTCCCGCGGCCTCACCGAGGCGATGGGCGGCACCCTCGTCCCCGAACACACCCCCGGAGGGGGACTCACCATGATCCTCACTCTGCCCACCGGGCGCACCGCATGACCCGCATCCTCGTGGTCGACGACGAGCCGCAAATCGTCCGCGCCCTGCGCATCAACCTGCGAGCCCGCAACTACGACGTCGACACCGCCCCGAACGGCACGAGCGCGCTGCAAGCCGCTTCGCGCCAGCACCCGGACCTGATCGTGCTCGACCTGAAGACCGAGGGCTATGGCGGCCATCCGATGAAGGTCTACGTCCATCGCCGTCGGCCCGAGCAAATGTCCGCCTGGTTGCGCGACGCAGGTTTCACGGTCAACGCGCAGATGGTCCTCGGTCCAGATGAGAGCTCTCCGGGAGCAGTCCTCATCGCACACCTGACACCCGGTAACTGATCTGAGGCACCGCTGGACGTCCACCTGGGGCCGCGGATGCCGGGGAGTTGGTGGCCAATCGTTTCCTGAGATTCCACTGAGGCCTCTCAGTGCGCTCGTACCGGCACGCCGCCGGCACCCGACACGGTGCGCGCCGCCCGGCAGGCACCAATCACTGCCGCAGCACGGCCAGTATCATTGGCGCATGGCACGTTAGTTGATTGAGACTGCCCACCAGTCGCGGGCGGGCAGCCGTACCCATCGGTCCGGCTCGGTGAACGGGCGGGCGTCGGCGGGATGTACGCCGGCGTAGGCGCAGCAGTACCCGATGGCGTGGTGCTGGTACAGGAAATCTCGCAGGATCTCGGCAGTGGGTGCGTCGGCCTCGGACCATCCGCCGCCCGGATGCAGGTCCCACCCGGTGATGACACCGTCGTGCACCGCCGCGCCCTGATTGCCGCTCTTCGGGTTGGCGTACATGCCGTAGCACACCGTGCCGGCCGACAGCAGCAGCGCGACCAGCGGCATAGAAGCGCCGTACGCCCATGGCTGGCTGACGATGCAGCCTCCGGACACGTCGGTGACGCCGACGGTGCGGATCGACTCTTCGTCGGTGGCGTTCCACATGTCCTCGACGTCGATGTCATCCCCGACCACCGTGGCGTCCAGGCGCCGTACCGCCTCGGCGGCGTCGATGTTGGCCACACAGCACAGGCTCATGCCCTCGCCGTACATGTCGGCGAGCGCACCGATGAGCCCGCGCGCCTCAGCGACGGCGGCGGCCTCGGCCTCCGTCAGCGTCGCAGTCGTGTCGAACAGCTCTGGCGTCGCCCCGGCACGGCTCAGCCGCGCCGGTGACCATCCGGACATCATCGGCCGCTCGGGGTCCGCCCCGGCGGCCACCAGAGCGCGGGCGTTGTCGGGCTTGCCGGCATGGACGGCGAGCCAGAGCGCGGTGCGTCCGTCGTCGACGGCGTCCACGTCGTCAACGAGCCGCGCCAGCTCCGTCACCACCTCGGCCGAGCCGTCCCGCGCCGCGTGGTGCAGCGGCCGCCCGTGCCCGCCCCAGAGGGTGTTCGGGTCTGCGCCGGCCGCGAGCCGTTCCTGCACGAGGGCGAGGTCCGACCACGACCTGTATCCCATCCGCGACCAGCCGACATCCGTCATCATTGCCTCCCGATGTCCCCCGGACCGGATCAGAGTATGAGACGGCAGACGGATGCACACACCGGATGAGCGAAGCGGTACTGCAGCCAGTGCCGTAGCCACCGCTCAGCCGGCCGACCGTTGGCTGTGCTACTCCTGATGCGTCGACCACGACCACAACTGATGCCCGCACGAGCCGACCGTGAAGAACCCGACCTGCGGCAACTGCACGCGCGGATTGCTGTGCCGTCGGTGCAATTCCGCCCTGGGCCAACTCGCCGACGACCCTCAGCGACTGGAACGAGCCCTTCAGTACCTGCTCGACACCCGGGCTCGAACCAGCGTTCCACTGCTGTCCGCGTGCTCGCAGGGACAGCCGGAATCCAGGCGTTCTTCCTTCGCTCGGGCTTCCGGATCTTGCGCGGTCGTAGCGCCCTTTTGGCCGTGAACCACGCGCCGCCGTCATAGCGGGTCTGCGACTTCGGTCGGCTGCTTGATCAGGTGTCCCGCCTGACACGTGAAGCCTCACGGGTTGCGGACGTACTTCGCTTGCGGCCGACCGCGATGCCGTCGCGGCGCAGCTACCGGTGCACCCGGCCGGCACCATAGGTGAAGCCGCGGGCTTTCCAGATCTCAGCGCCGGCACCGCTCGTCGGGTACTTCTTCGGTGCTGCGACGGATGCTTCCCCTCATGACCAGGCGATCATGCTTGAAAGGCTCCACCAAACCGGGGAACTCAGCGACGTTGCGGGGGTCAATCAACGGCGGTGACGGTCAAGGTGTCCCCGCGCGGGCAGATCAGGTAGCCGGACACACCCTGGCAGCTCTGCTCGGCGAGCCGGTCAACCGTGCCGAGGGCGGTCTGCCGGCCATCAGCCAGGTCAAGGCGGTTCACGGCGGTGCGATCATGGGGCCTGCCCGTGGCGCGCAGCAGGATCAGTGAACCGGCCGGGCCGGCCACGAACGCCTCCTGGCCACCGAGCGGACGGCCGATCGTGCGGCCGGTGGCCGCGTCGACCAGGACCGTTGTGGCCGAGGCCAGATTGGCGGCGGCGGAGAGCAGCAAGCGGTCGGCGCCAAGATTCCACACGAACCGCATGTCGTCGCGCCGCCAGGTCTCACGACCGGTAGCGGGATCGCGGCCGGCCACACCACGCACACCGGCCGTGCAGATCAACGGGCCGCAGCCGGTGACGTAGCCGATCAGCTCGTCGGACAACCACAGCCGGCGCAGGTCGGCGGCGTGGTAGATGGTGGCAGCGGTCTGGGCGGACGCTGTGCGGATCACCACCAGTTGGGCGCCGACCGGGAAGAACGTCGCGGAATACACCCCGTTCCAGGGGATGCGGCTGCGATGGCGTACGGCGCCGTCGTCGTAGTTGTAGACGGTGGCGTCGCCGGTGGCGGTCATCGTGATGATCGACGTGGGCCGGGCACCTTCGGTGATGGTTGTCCATTCCTCGGCCGGGGTTATCGACCGTCGCCATACCTGGTGGCCGTCGCGTAGCCCGACCAGGCGCAGGCCGGTGGTCGCACCGGACTGGCTGGTCTCGGCGAGCAGCACGCCGCTACCCAGCGGCGACGACGAGGAGGCGCCGGCGGCCTGCCAGAGCTGTGTGCCGGTTGCCGCGTCGAGCGCGATCGTGCGGGGCCCCGGCGCAGAGGGGGTCGAGCCGATCGGTGGCGGGCCGGTGGTCACCAGCACGACATCTCCGGCGGGCCGGATACCGTACGCGTCGCCGGTCGGCGTGCTCCATCGCAGGCGGCCGGTGTGCAGGTCGAAGGCGACAACCTCGGCCGGCCCGGAAGGACTGCTGCGATTCAGGTAAACAGTCCGGCCGTCCACAGCCACGGTGTCACTGGGCTGCAGCGCCGTCGTCCAGAGCGGCCGCACCAGGGACGGCGCCGGCGGCGTCGAGGCGGTCATCGCGGCCAGACCGAGCGCGGTCAGAACGACCAGCGCCAGCCGGCGCAGCCGCGGCAGGTTCACCGGCGCGGCAGCTGCCCCGGTGGCAGCCTCTGCGTTACCGAGGTCAATCAGAGTCATCGTCAGCCGACCAACGTCACCGCGCACGCGTCCCGCATCTTGTAAGCAAGATAGCTCGATGGCGTGGTTGCCGGCTCGTGCAGCAACATCTGCCGGACACGTTAACCCCATTTGGTGTTCCAGCCGTGGGTCGGTCGGCGCCCGGGCGTGCGGGTGGTCTTTGTCAGCGGGGGCGGTCTCGTGGTGGTCGACCGATTGCCGGCTCTCAGATCTGTCGGCCGGTGTAGCGCGGTTGGCCGGGTCGCCGCGACCGTCCGCGAAGCGAGGTTTCACTTGACATCGATCAAGGGCCTGCGAGGGTGGCGGATCTGAGCGACCGCCCGAAGTCCGGCGGTGCCGAGACTGGAGTTGCAAACCCGGCATGACCCCTTCCGGACGTCGACGATGCTGACTGCCCGGCGTACCCATATCCTGGGTTGATGTTCCGCCGTAAGAGGGTTGTTCAGGATGTGGTCGTTGCCGACAGCATGCGCCGGTTCTTCGACAGGCTGAAGGCAAGCGACCGGGCTGTTCCCGAGTTCGTGGCCCATCGGTACGGTCAGCACCTGTTCGGGCGGCCCGGCGATCTGCTTTCCGACGAGCTGTCGCGGTCCCGGTACTACGTCGGTCTCTCGACCGGGGACAGCACACACAGCTTCGCCGACCTGACCCGGCGCGCCACCCTGGTGGCCGACACCCTGCTGCTGGCCCACGATCGCACGGCGCGCTACCACGAGATCGGCGTGCAGACCCGGCACACGACGCTCGATCTGGAGGACTCCCACATCCCGTTTCTGGGCGCCGCCCCGTCGGCGGAGTTGGCCATGGGAATCGCCGCCGGGCAGTCCCTGTCCCGCCCGGATCTGGAGCGGCGCAACAGCGTGAACACCGCCTTCGGCATGCACTGCCCCGACCTGCGCGCGCTCGGCACCTGGATCCTGGACGCGGAGCCGCTGCTCAGGGCGGGGCTCACCTGGTACCTGCCGAGCTACTCACTGAACAAGTACACGACGGTCGAGGGAGTCCGTCACGACTCACGCGAGCCGGCCGTGGAGACCAAAAAGGCCCTCGACTACCTCATCAGGGACGGCCGGGCGGTGGACGCGTCCGGCGCCGATCCGATCAAGAGCAAGCTGGTCCGGCCCGTCCTGCACACCGAACTGCCGTTCCTGCAGGGCGTGAGCCTGCGCGACTTCAGCAAGATCACCGTCGACGAGTTCGGCTCGTTCGCCGCCTTCCGCGACTTCCTGCGGCTGACCCTGCTCGGGCTCGACGACGCCCTCAACGACGTCCAGTCCGAACGCGAGATGCTCAAGATCGGTCTCAAGATCAACGAAGAGGTACGGGCCATGCGCGCCGCGATGGTCGTGGCCCAGCGCAAACGGGCCCTCTCCGCCAGTGGCGCCGTGCTCGGGGCGGCCGGCACCGTGCTGCTCGCCGTCTACGGCCCGGCGCTGGCCACGGCCATCGCCGCCCTCGGCGCGAGCGGTGGGGTGTGGGGCTTCGTCAGCGCCATGAGCGAAGGCAGCACCACGGTCCTGCGGGAGAACAAGTGGTACTACGTGTGGGCGCTGGCCAACAGCAGCACGCGCGACGGGTGATCGGGTGCGGACCTACTACAGCGGCTCGGACGCGCTGGTCACCGCGACCACCCTGACGATCCGCCCGCCGAAGGGCCCCACGTACGCGCTGCGCGACCTCGACCCCGGGCATCTCACGATCGTCACGAACGAGAACTGGTTCGTGTACCTCTTCCCGGTGGCCTCGGTGGTCGTCTCGATGCTCTACGGGAGTCCCGTGATCGCCTACGAGTATGGGTGGCGGCCGTTCGCGATCTTGGTGTTCGTGGCGGCGGTGATCGGTGCCGCCGGCTGGGCGTGGTACTGGCGACATCGCAAGGATTACACCCTGGAGGGCGTCTACCGCGGAACCAGGACGTCGCTGCTGACGGTCAGCAACGAGGCAAGAGCCTTCCAGATCCGGTACGCGATCCGCGAGGCGATGGAGAATCCCACCGAACAGACGGGAGCCGGCTGAGCCCCTTTTTCGAAGTGGGCGCAGCTCAGGCCGGTTCGAAGTGGTGTTCTGCGCGAGTAAGTGCAGCAGTGCCTCGTTCACCGGGCCGGTCCCGTCCGTTCCTGGGCGGGCGAAGGCGGGGTTGGTCGCCAGGACGTCCGGGAAGGCGGCTCCCAGCAAGGCCGCGCCGGCGGCCGGACGGCACCCGCATCGAGTTATCGAGGGTCAGCGGACGCTTGGTGGACGCGCCGCCCGTCCGGTTGAACCAGTTGGCTGAACCGCCCGGCGTCGGCGGCGCGGGGCACGTTGTTGAACATGACGTACGCCGGGCCGGTGCCGACGGTGTCGGCGAGCTGCGCCAACTCGGCGTCCGTGTACACGTGGCGGGCGCCGGTGATGCCGTGCAGGCGGTAGTAGGCCATCGGCGTCAAGCTGGGGCGCAGGAACGGGTCGGCGGCGTGGGTCAGGTCCAGTTCCTCGCACAGATCCCGGACCACGTCGTCCGGCCAGGGGCCGCGCGGCTCCCACACCAGCCGGACGCCGTCGGGCCGGCGCGCCCGGGCGATGAACTCACGCAACCGCGCGATGGCGGGCTCGGTCGTCCGGAAGCTCGCCGGGCATCGGAGAAGGATCGCGGTCGCTCGCGGGATCGCGGCGCACTCGAGCGTGGTGTCCCAGGCGCGCGCGACGATGGGCGTCCACCGGAAACCGCCGACCTCGGCGCGTTCCTCGGCGCTCAGCGATGTGCGCAGCCGCCGGTACGTGGAGCTTTCGCCTCATGGCGTGATCAACTGCCACGCCTTGACGGTGAACTCGAACGCCGGGGGAACGCCGGCCCGCCATCGCCGTAGCGTCGCCTCGCGGGGCGGCTCGTAGAACGTCTGCTGTGTCTCCAGCACCCGGAAGCGTTGCGCGTAGGACGTCAGCGCCATGCCGGCTCCGCACAGGCCTACCTTCACTGGCGTCATGCGTGGTGCATACCCTCCCGTTCCCGAGGGAATCGCCGACCGGGCAGCGGCCGCCGGCAGGCAGCCGCTTCCTCCCAGCTGACGCCAGATTGCAGGCATCGCCATTGAGGCCGGGGATGGGGCCGCGTCGCGGTCCCACCCCCGGAGGAATCACTTCAAGCCGAAGGCGCGGGTGATGCGTTGTTCGACGGTGTTGCCCCGACTGTCCGAGGCGGTCGTGCGCAGCGTGACGAACGCTGCTTCGTGCGGAGCGTCGAGCTTGGCCCGCCAGGCGTATCCCTGCTGCCGCAGGCCGGTGTGCTGCCAGGTCTTGCCGTCGTCGTAAGAGACGTCGACCGTGACCTTTCGGATGGTTCCGGCGCCCACGACCCCCGGCAGGGTCGACGGAGTCACGTCCAGATCGGCGTGCCGGTCGGCCTTCCCGGCCGGGTCGGTCCTGACCGCGTAGTCGAGCTGGATCAGCGCCGGCTTCTCGTCCTGGCCGGACTTGACCGGACCCGATGTGAAGCCCCACTCGGTGTGCGTGCTCGTCGAGTACGGTCCGGCAACCTCGCCGCGGCTGTTCTCCGACACCAACCGGTAAGGCAGGCGTTCCGGGGCGAGGGTGAGATAGAGCCCGCCGTTGTCGTCATCGCTGCGGGCGATCAGGTCCTTGCCCTGATATAGCTGCAGCGACTGTTGAGCCGTACCCCACGCCATGGCACCCATGTGTGCGGCGCCGGAGTCGCCCCAGCCGGGAACGGACGCCTGGAACGCGTCACCGCTGTGCCGGACGACCGTGTCCGAGATGCTGGCCAGGCGCGGCCGCTGCACCGGGCTGAACCACGTCTCCGCGGCCTTGTCTCCGGCGCGATAGGTCTTCCATTCCGACTGTTGGCTGATCACGTTGGGGATCAGGACCTGGGTGGACCAGGGGATTCCCGCGGTGACCCATTCGGTTCGCTCGCCCTGTGCCGGGGCCGGCGCCGGCGTGAGCGACGTCATGGTGTTGCCGGCGCCGCGACTGCCGCGCGCTTGCAGGACGCGGTCCGAACGCCAGTTGCGGTAGGACGCCGTGATGCGAGCCAGGTTGGACTTGTCCGTCCGGTAGGTCAGGTCGGCCGGCAGACCACCATGGTAGTCGCGCTGCAGGTCGTAGACGTACTTCGCGGCCGGGTTCGACGTCACGTCGAGCTTGACCCGCCGTTCCCGCTGGATCCGGCTGATCAGCTGGTTCCCCTGGTCGTGAGAGAGCGTGACCACGGTGACCGGCGGCGGGTCGACGGGCCCCCATTCCGAGGTCGTCCACGGGGCGAGCCGGCCGACTCCGTCGTTGACGACCACCAGCATGCGGGCGCCTGCGGCGGCCGCGGCCGCCGCCTCGTCCTCGATCTTCTTCGCGGTGTCGTGTCGCACCACGAGGGCTTTGCCGCGGGCGTCGCGGTCACCGGCGAGGACGGCGTCGACGTGCGACGAGCCGGCCGGCAGGGGTTGAGCGGCGTGCTGCGCCCGCAGGTCGTCGTAGCCGGTGATCTCCAAGGCGGGCTGGGTGAGACGCCAGCGGGTGCCGAACGCGAAGCCGTCCGTCTCGGTGTTTCCGGTGGGCAGGGCCCAGACACTGTCGTAGGAGGCGTCCGGTGCCGCCCCGACGAACCAGTTGCTACCGCCGCTGATCCGGCTCTGTTGGCTGAAACTGAAGCTCGCCTCGGTCACCTCGGCGCGTTCGGGGGTGCTGGTCCGGACACGCCTGGCCTTGGCGGCGTCGAACACCACGGCCCGGTCCCGGTCAAGCTTGAGCCCGTTCGCCGGCATGAGGACGGCGCCCTTCGAGTAGGGGCCGTGCACCCCTTCGACGTCACCGCGGAACCATGCGGCGTACGTGTCAACCGGCAGACGCAGGGTCGCGGCGCCGGTGGCGTCGACGCTGACGTACTCGTAGGTGCCGTTGGCCCCCATCACCGTGAGGGTTCCGGCCAAGGGCTTTCCGCTGCGGTCCTTGGTCGTCACGACGAGCTTGTGCCGCTCGGTCTCCTGCCCGACCGACAGGGTCGTACGCATGGTCACCGAGCCCGCGGTCGCGGTCAGGAAGCCGGAGAACGCCTGGTCGAAAGGCATTCCGTCGAACGAGACGGTCACCTTCACCTCAGCGTTGCCGTGCGCCGGAACGGTGAGCTGCGGCTGCGAGAGCGTCAACTGCCCGGCCGGGAGACCGTTGAAGGAGGCCGACAGATCGAGCGTCACCGGGTCGTCGCCGAGGTTGGTGTAGCGAACCGGCCGTGTGACCGGGGCGTTCACCGCCGGTGAGGTCCACTCGGCATAGCCGAAGTTGACGCTGCCGGAGCCGAAGAGGGTTGCCTTCGCCGCCGCGGCGACGTCGAGACGGCCGGTGCCACCCGCGTACGCGGTCATTCCCGGCAGTTGCTTGGTGGTGCTCGTCAGCAGCTCCTTGAGCTGCTCTCCATTCAGTTCGGGGTGCTTGGCGGCCAGCAGCGCGGCGGCGCCGGCGACGTGCGGTGTCGCCATCGAGGTGCCGCTCATGACGAGGTAGGAGCCCTCGCCCTCCTGTGCGTACTGGGAGCGGGCGGCCAGGATCTCGGTGCCGGGGGCGGTGAGGTCGGGCTTGACCGCCCGGTCGCCGAGGCGCGGGCCCATGCTCGAGAAGCCGGCGAGCGCGTCAGTGTTGTTGACCGCGCCGACGCTCAGGGCGGCGTCCGCGGCAGCGGGCGTGCCGATCCCGTACTCGCGTCCCTGGTTGCCGGCCGCGATGACGAAGAGCGCCCCGGTCTCGGCGCTGAGCTCGTTGACCGCGATGCTCATCGGGTCGGTGCCGTCGGTCGGACTGTCACCCAGGCTCAGGTTGATGATCTTGGCGTGCTGATCGCGCGCCGCCCACTCCATCCCCTCGATGATCCCGGAATTCTCGCCGTAGTTGTTGTCGCCGAGCACCTTGCCGATGTGCAGGCGGACGCCGGGCGCGACGCCCTTCTCGACACCGCCGGACGCGGCGCCCGAACCCGCGATGGTCGAGGCGACGTGCGTGCCGTGGCCCAGCCGGTCGAGGATCGGGAACTCGGGAACGAAGTTCTTCGTGGCGACGATCCGATCGGCCAGGTCGGGATGATCCGGGTCGATGCCGCTGTCGAGCACCGCGACGTCGACCCCGGCGCCGATGTTGCCGCCGGCCCACACCTGCGGCGCGCCGATCTGAGCGGTGCTCTCGGCGAGGGCACCCTGCGACTTGCCGTCCAGCCAGATCTTCGTGATGCCGCCGCCGAGGGCGGGCGCGGCGCCGGCGACGCGCTTCCGGCTGGTAGAGGTGATCGAGGTCCAGAAGTCGTCCGACCGCTCGGCCTTGAGCGCGGCGCCCTGGATGCTCTCGAGGTCGAGCACCTTCTCGGCGCTGTCCAGCGACGCGGAGGCCTTGGCCCGAGCGGACTTGTCGGCGTAGCGGACGATCAGCGGGAGCCGGTCGCTGTGCGCGTCGTCGTAGCCGTCCTCGACGAGCTCGGTCAGGTTGAACAGCTGCTTGTCGAGCAGACCGGCCGAGACGTACGGCAGGGCCGGGTCGGGATAGACGAAAGTGTCCTTGCCCTTGCGCTGTGCGAGAAAGCCGACGGGCCGGCCCTGCTCATCACGCACCTGAGGGCTGGTAGCTCCGTCGGCGGTCATGGTGACGGTCACTTTCTCACCGGTGAGGAGAGTGACCGTTGCCGTCGGTCCGGCGCCGGGTGAGGCGACCGTCGAGGCGGCGGCCGGAGCTGCCGGGGCTAGAGCGAGCGGGACCACGCACACGGCGATGAGTCCTGCCCCGCGTAAACGCGACAATGGCACCAGGGGCCTCGCAAAGGTATCGATGGGAGCGATCCCAAGCAATATGAAGATCATCGATTACGTTCGCGCAACAGCTTCATTACGGCCGAAGCCCCACTACGGCCCGCGACGATGACCGACGGCGGGTGGACGGACACCCGGCAGCGTTGAGCACGCTGCCGCACGAGCGGGGCAGAGACGGCGGACGCACCGGCAGCCGACCGCCCTCCGGCTACGTGGCTCGACAGGGCCACCATGACGGCCGCGAAGGCGGCGCCGGACACCTCACCCACTCCGAATACCGAAACCTGCCCGCAAGTCGTTGAGACCACCTCAGTCTCGAGGAATCCCGCTGGTGAACCAAAGCTGCGTGTCGTACGTCGTAGAGCGGACGGACGTCGGAAAACACGATCCAGTGCAGAAAGCTCAGGCATGAGATACCTCGTTACAGGAACCTCCAGCGGCATCGGCCGAGTGACGGCTTTGCGGCTCGCCGAACGTGGACACCACGTCCTGGCCGGAGTACGCGACACGGCGCACGCTCCACAACACCCGCTGATCCGGCCGATCATCATCGATGTCACAGACCCCGAGCAGGTCGCTGCGGCGGCGCGGGGTATCGATGAGCTTCACGGGCTGGTCAACAACGCCGGGGTGACCTTCGCCGGACCCATCGAAGAATTTCCTCTCGACCGGTTGCGAGAGCAGTTCGAAATTAACGTTGTCGGGCTGGTAGCAGTGACGCAGGCATTCCTGCCCGCAATCAGGGCGAACCGTGGCCGTGTAGTCATGGTGAGTTCGACCAGCGGCCGCGTCGTCTTTCCTATGCTGGGGGCGTTCAGCGCTTCCAAGTACGCCGTGGAAGCAGTCTCCGACGCGCTGCGCCGGGAACTCCGGCCGTGGAACGTGCCGGTAGTCGTCATCGTGCCGGGCAGCTTCAAGTCCCGTAACCGGCACAAGACCGAGCAGGTGGCGACAGCTGACCGTTCGAACGCGGCACAGAGCCTGTACGGCGACGCCATGGATGCCTTCCTCAGGTTCAGCAGAAAAGTGGAGGAGGGGGCCGGCGACCCTGGCAAAGTAGCGGCCGTCATCGAGCGCGCACTCACCGCAGGAAATCCTCGGCGACGTTATGTGGTGGGCATCGATTCACGCGCGGCCATCGCCATGGGAAAATTTCTGCCGACCCGGACTTCAGACGCGCTTCTTGGCAAAATCGCGGGAATCAAATGACGCCACGTAGCGGTGACCGCCGTTGATCAAGCCTGGCCGGGCCCGGGCTTCGTGCCGGTGACGACCCAGATCGTGAGCACCGCGAGCAGCGTGCCGTCGGTGACGGCTCGGTCCACCTCCGCCAGCCACGGCTCAGCTGTCTCGCCCAATTTCAAGAGGGGGCCTTGCAGTACGGCGCGATCCAGGACGGACATCAGGGCGGCAGCCTCGGCGTAGTCGGTCATCGCGACGGTGACCGGCTCGGCCCGGACGTCGGCGAGGCCCGTGGTGACCAGTCGGCGGCGCAGAGTGCGGCCGGTTGACGTCGCGGTCGGCAACGTCGGAGCGAGCATGCGGTACGCCTCGCTCAGCTGTGGCGTCCCGTCGAACAGCATGGATTCCCAGTCGGTGTCGATCAGACACAGCCGACCGCCGGGGCGCAACACCCGTACCATCTCGGCGATGGCGGCGTCGGGATCCGTGACGTGCTGGAGCACGCGCTCGCACCGGGCTCCGTCGAAGTAATCGTCCGGGTACGGCAATGCCAGCGCGTCGCCCTGCTCGTATCGCACCGTCGCGGTGTCGGCGCGCTCGCGGGCGAAGTCCACGGCGGCCCGCGAGCTGTCGACGCCGACCACCTCGCCCGTCGGGCCGACCAGTGCTGCAAGCTCGCGCACCACTTCACCGGTGCCCGAGCCCACGTCCAGCAGCCGGGCCGGATCGTGGAGGTCCCATGCCTCCTGCGCCCTTCGGCGGACTCGGCGGATCGCCGGCAAGCGGGCGGTCACTTCCAGGTGCTGCAACAGGAAGCGCCGATTGTCGGCGGTCTGTTCGTCCAGAGCGGTGAAGGGAGTTCGTACGTTGTCCACTGTCTACCTCGGTGCGATGTCGTCCGAGCCTCGAGCTGAGCTCGTGGCTCGAGGTCGAAGGGCTTCCGGGACCATCAGAAACTGTGTGCTGGCAACACAGTCAATGCCGGGAGCCGGACTTCAACATCCCGCTCGCGTACTCCGCTTCGTGCTTGACTCGGTAGCGGGTACATAGTTTCGGCTTGCCGAGAAGGCAGAGGAGTTCGAACTGTGCCCAGACCGACGCCGGAATGCTCGGTCTGAGCCGACGGAACTCGGGTGTTGTGTTGATCATGAAATCAGGGTGGGCCGCTTGCGACCGATGATTCTCGTCCACGGGGCGTGGCACGGCAGTTGGTGCTGGACACCAGTCACGCCCCACCTGGCCGCCCGAGGCATACCATCGATCGCGGTGGACCTCGCCGGGCACGGTCTGAACGGCCGGCCGCCGGCCGGCCGCTCCGCGCGGCCCTTCGATCCGGCCGTGCTGGCCACCGAACTCTCGCCGGTTGCCGGCGTGAGCGTACGCGATGCGGCCGAGGCACTCGTCGACCGGATCCGGCTGGCCGGGAACGGAGAGCCCGGTGTCGTCGTCGCGCACAGCCTGGGGGGCGTGATCGCGACAGCCGCCGCCGAGCTCGCCCCCGAGCTGTTCGCGCACCTCGTCTATCTCAGCGCGTACGTCCCCGTCGCCGCGTCCGTCGGCGAGCTCGCCGCGAGCTACCACACCTTCGACCGGGTGCTGGTCGCTGACCCGGCGATGGTGGGCGCGTTGCGTCTCGACCCGGCGAACCCTGCCCTCCGAGATGAGATCTTGGAGTTGTTCTACGGCGACGTCGCCGCGTCGGAGGCCGAGGCGGCCATCGCCTTGCTCAGCAACGACGCGCCCGCGCAGTTCGCCGCAGAGAAGGTGCCGGTGACCCGGGACCGCTTCGGTGCGGTCCCGCACTCGTACGTCGTCTGCACCAAGGACAATGCCATCCCGGAGGCCCTGCAGCGCCGCATGGTCCGCGACATCGACGCCGTTTCCGTCACGGCGACGGCGGTGGTCACGCTGGACAGCTCTCACTCCGCCTTCCTGTCCCGCCCGGCGGAGCTGGCCGCGGTCCTGGCGGAGGCCGATCGGCAGCCGACCGCCGTCACCGCGCACACGTCCTGCATCTGATAGCGAGACACCTCGACGGCGGGGTTGCCGGCTGGGGTGAGAGCCACCTGTACCGGTTCGACCCAAGAGTGTGAGCACCGTGTGACTGTGACGGCGCTCGCACAGTCACACATCAGCGGCGTTCAGAGCTTGACCATGTTCCTACAACAGGCTGTCAGATCACCCCAGTACGGGTGACGGTTCCGCTCACAACAGGCGCCGCACCGGCTCACAAGGGGGAAACATGAACATCACGGTGATCGGACGAGGCACTCTCGGGGGCGGACTGGCCGACCGGTGGGAGCGCAGCGAGCATTACGTGACCCGGCTCGGGCGTGGCGGTGGTGACGCCGGCGCTTCAGAGGTGGTGCTGCTCGCCGTGCCCGGGGACGCTGTGGAGGCGGCTCTGGCATCGGTCGTCGGGCTCAAAGGCAAGACGGTGCTTGACGCCACGAACCTCTATGGCGACACCAGGCCCCCGGCCGGGTTCGCCTCGAACGCCGAGTACGTCAGGTCGGTGACCGGCGGGCCGACGGCCAAGGCGTTCAATGCCAACTTCGCGTCGTTGTTCGACCGGGTCCTCGATGCCCGGGTCTGGCCGAGCAACCTGTGGTCCGGCGACGATGAAGCGAAGGACGTGGTCGAGCGACTCAGTCACGAGGCGGGCTACGAAGCGGTCCGTCTGGGCCAGCTGACCGCGGCCTCGACCCAGGAGAGTCTGGCCGGTGTCCTGTTCGGGATCGCCCAGTCCGGGCTGGGCGAGTTCGTCTACCGGATGGCGCCGCCCGAGAAGCTCTGAGCTGCGGTCGCTGAGTAGGAGGATGATGGCGATGGCACACGACGAGCGGGTATCCGTGGCGTTGGTGACGGGCGTCGGTAGCCCCGAGGGCATCGGCTTTGCGATCGCGACGGAGCTTGTGGGGGCGGGCTTGCGCGTGGCGATCACCGCGACCACCAGCCGGGTGCACGAACGCGCAGCGGAACTCGGCGCCGGCACGGTCGGATTCGTCGCCGATCTGCGCGAGCGGGATCAAGCGCGCCGGCTGATCGACGACGTCCACGCGGCGGTGGGGGAGCTGGACGTCCTGGTCAACAACGCCGGCATGGTGCAGACAGGGTACGCCGGCGAGTCCGCCGTGCTTGGCGAGCTCGACCCGGACGGGTTCGACCGTCAGCTCGCCATCACACTGACCACCTGCTTCAACGTCACCCGCCTGGTCATGCCCGGGATGATCGGGCGCGGCCACGGTCGGGTCGTGAACATCTCCTCGGTCACGGGCCCGTTCGTCAGTGTGCCCGGCCAGTCCGCGTACGCCGCGGCGAAGGCCGGCATGGACGGTCTCACCCGGACGTGGGCGCTGGAGGCAGGCCCGTACGGGGTTACCGTCAACAGCGTCGCCCCGGGCTGGATCGCGACCGCGTCCAGCCCGCCGGCGGAACTGCGGGCCGGCGCCGCGACGCCGGTCGGTCGGCCCGGAAGGCCCGACGAGGTGGCGGCGGCGGTCGCTTTTCTGGTCTCGCCGAAGGCCGGCTACATCACCGGCCAGGTGCTGGTCGTGGACGGCGGTAATCGGCTGGACGAGCGCCGTGCTTGACTCCTGACGTGATCGGGCGCGCCGTTGAGGGGGACTAACCCGGGGAAGGCAGCCGGACGGCTGGGGAAGGGGCCGACGGACCGGGTCGGTCTGAAAAGACTGCAGCATGAGCGCTGCGAAACGGCGCGAGGCGGCTACGCGCTGCTGCGGAGTGTCGGCGCGGATTCCCTCGTTGGCCATGAGCGCGAGAGTGATGTCCTCGAGCTCGAAGTCTTTACGTAGGGAACCGGCCTCCTTGGCCCGCCGCACCAGGCTCAGCAGCTCGCGCACCGTCTGATCGCGCTCGGCCGCCAGCTCGGCCGGTGCGGACAGCGCCGAGGTGAAGGCCCGGGCGAATCCCCGGTCGAGCGCGTGCAGGGCCATCAGCTGCTCGACGACTTGGCGGAGACCGGCCCAAGGGTCGTCGACGGCCTGACCCTGCCGGACGATCGCAGCGCAGGATGCTGCCCGCTCCGCGAAGGCCTCATCGAGCAATGCCTTCTTGGTCGGGAAATGCCGGTAGATGGTGGCGGCTCCGACCTCGGCGCGGCGGGCGATCTCCCGAATCGGGACATCCAGCCCCTCGGCTGCGAAAGCGCCGCGCGCGACGGCGAGGATGCGCTCACGGTTGTCGCGGGCGTCCGAGCGCATCGCCTCTCTCACTTGCTCCGTCATCGTTCTCAGTTTAGCTAAACGGACGGGGTGCTTCGTTACGGTTCCCGGCATGAGCGATACCGACAAGACGATCGTCGTCCTGGGCGCCACCGGCCAACAGGGCGGCGCCGTGTCCGCGGCACTGCGGGCTCAAGGCCGGACGGTACGCGCTGTGGTCCGGAATCCGGTCGGGGACCGGGCGCAGGCTCTCGCCGCCATGGGAGTCGACATCGTACGAGGCGACCTGCGCGATCCGCAGTCGCTGCGTGCCGCGTTCTCCGGCGCCCACGGCGTCTTCAGCGTCCAGCCCAGTTCGGGTCAGGCCGGCGCCGACCTGACCGACGAGGACGAGATCCGTTTCGCGACCAGCGTCGCCGAGGCCGCCGAGCAGAGCGGAGTCGCCCACTTCGTCTACACCTCGACGGTCGCCGCGGGCGCCACCCTCACCGGCGTTCCGCACTTCGATACCAAGATCCGGATCGAGGCTCATCTGCGCGGTCTGGGTCTTCCCGCAACCGTCGTCCGCCCGGCCAGTTTCATGGACACCTTGGTCCTGCCCGGGATGGGCTTGGACCAGGGACAGCTGTCGTTCCTTATGCGTCCTGGCCAGAGCATGCAGTTCATCGCGGTTCACGACATCGGCCGGATCGTCGCCGCGATCTTCGCCGACCCGGACCGCTACCTCGGCCTGACCTTGGAGATCGCCGGCGACCAGCTGACCGGCAACGACCTGGCCGGCCATCTGACCCGGGCAGTGGGCAAGCCGATCAGCTACAGCCGTTTCCCGGCAACACTGCTGGCACAGTCGAGGGCTCTCGCCGACTCGGTCATGCTTGTCGACTCCGGCCGCCTGGCGGGGCAGGCCGACCAGGAAACGCTACGCGCCCAGTTCCCGTTCCTGCTGACCTTTGAGCAGTGGCTGGCCGGTCCCGGGGCAGCCCTGCTCCGGCAGGGCCTCCATTTCACCGGTGTAGGGGTCGGCCTGCGCTGACCCTCAGGAACGACCGGCCACCAGTGGCCGGCCGTTCGGGGACGTTGGCCCAGCGGCAGAAAGGGTGTTCGACGTCGATGCCACCCTGGTACTGGAACGGAGTCGAATGCTGCCGCTCGGCTTGACTGTGTCGTGGGAACACCATTTCTGATGCCGGAAGACTTCACGGTGTTGAATCCTTCCGACAGGAGATCGCGATGTCCCGTGTCCTTCCCCGCATCCTGGCGGCCCTGGTGACCGTCGGCGCCGGCCTCGTCGCCGCGCCGGCGGCCCACTCCGACACCTCCCCTGTCCAGAGCAGTGTGGACGCGCTGGTCTCCCGGGACCGGTTCGTCGGTGTGCCGGCGTCGTCGCTTCCGGCCGAGGCCACGACGCGGACCACTGGATCAGTGGTGTCCAAGCTGCAGTGGGGTACCTGTCCCACCGATGCGCCGGCTCCACAGCAGTGCGCAACGCTGCAGGTGCCGCTCGACTACCGCCACCCCCACGGCCGGGCGATCTCGGTGGAGGTGTCGCGCATCCCGGCAGCCGACCCAGCGAAGCGCAAAGGCGTCCTGATGCTCAACGGCGGGGGCCCCAGCGCCAACCTCGACGTGCCGACCGCATTCGGCACCCTGTTGCCCGCCGAGGTGCGTGACAGCTATGACCTGGTGGCCTTCGACCCGCGCGGTATCGGCTACAGCACGCCGATGAGCTGCGGCCGCGGTGCCGAAGAGCTGATCCGTGACTTACAGCTGTCACTTCTTTCGTTCCCCGCCGCCGACGGCTCGATCGGCACGAACGTGTCGTTCGCGAGGCGGATGGCCAAGCAGTGCGCCGCGAACTCCGGTGACCTGCTCAAACACATCACCACCGCGAACGTCGCCCGCGACATGGACCAGATCCGCCGGGCCCTTGGTGAGCGCACGGTTTCCTACTACGGCCTCTCCTGGGGTACGTACCTCGGCTCGCTCTATCGGGCGCTGTTCCCGCGCACCGTCGACCGGATGGTGATCGACAGCTCGGTCGATCCGAATGTCCGCGGCTACGCCGATTTCCAGACTTTCAGCGGCGCGATGGAGGACCGCTGGCCCGACCTCGCCGCCTTCGGCGTCGCCAACGCCGGCTCCGTACGTCTTGGCAACACCGTACGAGAGGTGCGGAAGAACTATCTGGCGCTGATGGCCCGGCTCGACCGCCACCCAGTCATGCTGGCGGAGACCCGAGCTCCAATCAACGGCAACTTCGTCCGGCTGTTCACGTGGCTGCTGTCATACAGCGACGCCGCCCTCATCGCCACCGAGGAAGCGCCAATCCCGCAGATGGCTCAGCTCTGGGGCGCTGCCGGTGCTGTCGCCGCGGGACACGCCACCGCCGCCGATCGTGCGTTCCTGGCCGGCCTGGCCAACGGTCTGGTCGCCAGCGGCACGCTGCCGAATGTCCCGCAGGACAACCTCCTCTCGGTCGGGTGGGCGTACAGCTGCGGCGACAAGGCCTGGCCCCGCAAGGTCGGGACGTACGCCCGCAACGTCGCGGCCGACCGGGCCACGTTCCCGCTGACCGCCGGTGCTCCCGCGAACGTCGCGCCCTGCTCGGCGTGGGCCGTGCAGCCGGCCGGACCGGAGCCGACGGTCGAGCCGATCGGCCGGCGTAACGTGCTGATTCTGCAGAACGAACGGGACCCGTCCACCCCGCTGGGCGGGGCCTACGGCATGCGCCGGGCGATGGGCTCGGATGCCGTTCTGGTCACCGTCGACGCCGGCGGCCATGGCGTGCTGATCCATCCGAAGCCGAACGCCTGCGCGATCGGCGCCCTCACTTCCTATCTCACCACCGGAGCTTTGCCCGCCACCGACAAGGCCTGCGCGAAAGCCCTGTCATCCGGCCGGGCCTGAGATTCGGGCCGGGCCGGGCCGCCCGTCGTCCGGCGGCCCGGCCCGGCGCCGCGCTCATCCTCGGATGAGCTGTACCGGGATGAGCAGTGCCCGATCGGTCTTTGCCTGACTGCTCTCGACGAGCGAGCACAGACTCGAGACATGGCAGACCTGCTCGACACCGGGAACATCCTGGAGCGGCCAGGGCCAGGCTGACGAACGCCCAGTCTTGGTAGCGGTGGCGTTTCGCACCGTCGCCGGCGGACAGCCGTTGCCACGCCCGGTCCGGCGCGCCTGCGGCGATCTGATCAGCGCGGTGAACACCGAGGCCGGTCGGTGCTCCGTGCGAGCAGGCAACCGCTAGGACGTAGCCGAACCGATGCCGTCGCAGCGCCGTGCCCAGAGCTCATTGCCGGATCGGTCGCACCTCTTTCGCGTACGAGCAGACGGCATTGCTCGATGGCGAATTCGTGGTGTCCGGCGGGGCCACCGTGGTGCTGCGCGCAGCCGGCGGGCCCCTCGACCTTCCGGCGGAGCTGATCGCCGAACTCGGCGAGCTGCGGTCCGCCGAGACCGGGCCGGAGCCCGCGAACGAGGGCAGTGGATCTTGGCGTGTTGAAGTCTGAACGCTTTGCGAGCCGATTGGCAAGTAACAGGTTGGAAGCGCGAAATTGCCGAGGAGGGCCATGGCTTCGGATGCGGATTTGATTGGCCGGTCGCTGGACGGCGATGTCGACGCCTTCGTGGAGGTGGTCGAGCGTCATGAGGTCGCCGTCGGTTCGTACCTCGCTCGGCGGGTGGGGCGTGATGCGGCCGAGGACCTGTTGGGCGAGGTCTGGGTGGCGGCGTTCGAGTCGCGGCGGTCGTACGACCGGTCGTACGACGGCGCGCGGCCGTGGCTGTACGGGGTGGCGATGAACCGGTTGCGCCGCTACTTGCGGTCCCGGCCGGCCGAGGACCTGGTCGCGGACGTGCCGGACCTGGCTTCTGGAGAGGATCCGTGGTCAGCGGTGGACCTCGGGATGGACGCCCGGACAGCGCTGCGTTCGGCCTTGATGCGGCTCAAACCGCAGGAGCGGGAGGTCCTGCGGCTCGTCGCCTGGGAGGACCTGACCGCGGCCGACGCCGCCCGGGCGCTCGGCATACCGGCCGGCACCGCGCGTCGGCTGCTGAGCCAGGCCAGAACGGCTCTGCGCGAGGCGCCCGGAGTGTCCGCGCTTCTGAAGGATCGCAACAGCGCGAAGGAGAGACACCGATGACCGACGAGCTCGATCTGGTCGGTGAGTTGGGCAGCGCAGAACCACTGCGTCCGGAGGCGTATCAGCGGGCGCGGGCGGTGCTGCGGGCGGCGATGGCCGACCCCGGAACCGTGCGGTTACTGCGCGACATATCAGCGGAGGAAACGACAATGGAGACGACTTCAACCATGGAAACGACGACAGACACGCGGGACCAGGAAAGCAGCCCGGCGATTCGGCGCCGCCGAGGGCTCGGTATCGCGGGCCGGCTCGGCATCGGCGCCGGGGTCGGGGTTGCCGCCGCGGCGGCGGTGGTCGCTGTGGTGCTCCACTCGTCGGCGTCCGGGGACGTGGTGGCCGGTAAGGACACGTCGGCAGCCGTCTCGAATCCGGCTAGCGCCGACGGGTCCGCGGACCGTGCGCCGCTGATGGTTCTGGCCGGGTCCATCAAGACGGCCACCCCCTCGTCGGGCGACGCGTGGCTGGTCAAAGCGACCCAGGTCAACGGCACCAAGACCATGCAGGTCGTCTACACGCTGTACACCGACAGTCGGGCCATCTATTCGGGCAACAGCGTGCAGGACGTCAAGCGGGCGATCACCCGTCACCAGGACCAGATGAGGGCCAGTGGCTACGCTCCACTGCTCAAGGCGGCCGTCGCAGCGGCGGACAGCAGCCCGGCCGACGGCCGGACTCAGATGCTGAAGGCGGCTGGGGACCAGCTGGTCGGCCTGGACCCCGCGGCGCAGAAGGCGGAGTGGGACAAGGAGCAGGCGGCCGCCCAGGTGATCATCAAGCAGAAGGGTGGCAACGCCAAGCCGACGCCGTACAGCCCGAAGGCTGTCCAGCGGCACTTCGACAACGCCCTGTGGACGTACAGCACCGAAGCGCTGTCCGCCGGCGACGGCAACACGCAGGTCCGGGCCGGTGTGCTGCGTCTGCTGTCGACCATCGCCGCGGTCGGCGTCGAGAACTCGACCACCGACGGCAAGGCCACGCTGACGATCACCGCCGGCCCCGAGGTATTCGGCGGCGAGGGCGGCGAGGTGCTGACCATCGACGCCAAGACCGGCATGCTGGTCAAGAGCGTATCCACCGTGCCGGGGATTCCCCAGGCCACTACTACCTATCAGTCCTCCCGGGTGACGACAGCCGACCTCTAGACCGCAACCCACGCCCAGTAGCAACACCCGCAAATGGGCGTGACGCCTCCGGCGATCGCTGACGGTGCGGGCCGCCTACCCGGCGGCCCGAACCGTCGCTTCGTGGCCGCCGCGTCTTGAGCGCCGAGGTACGGCATGTCATCGAGCCGGTCCTCGATATGGCCGGCGCCGACGACGGCCCGGCCGCAAGCACTGTGATGTCGCCGTGTGCTCGGACACGCCGGCCACGAAGGTCATTTCTTGTTGCGTGCGTCCAACATCTGCCTGATCTGCGCGGCATCCGGGCCTGGACCAGCGCTCGGAAACGGAGACACGCGTAGTCCGGCGAGATGGATGTCGAGGAAACGTTCCCAGGCGTCGGGGGCGACGGAGCCGCTCACGGCGACGACACCGCGCACTCCCCAGATCAGGATCTGCAGGTCGCCCTTCGTGGTCCTGTCGTTGATCATGTGATGCGTCTTCGCCTGGGTCAGGAGTTGATCGAACAGGCTGTCGAGTCGCTCGCCCACGCCCGGGCCTCGGCCACTGATGAACCTGTCGGAATAGCCGAGGTGTTCGATCAGCGATCGGCTGAGCCGTCGCAGGAATTCCTCCAGGCCTGTCCCGTCGCCTCGCGCGAGGGCATCCTGCGCTGCCGTGATGAGGCCCTCGTACAGCGTATTCACCAGCTGGTCGAGCAGGAGATCCTTGGTCGGGAAATGGCGGTACACGGTGCCGACGCCGACGCCCGCACGGCTGGCGACAGCTTCCATCCCCACATCAGTTCCCAGTTCGGAGAACACCTCATGGGCACTCCTCAGGATCAGCTCCTGGTTCCGGGCCTTGTCTCGGCGCACGAGAACTCCTCTCCCGGCGCGTCGGGAACGCCTGTTCCGCCGGCACGCATTGCCAGTTCACCCTGTTCAGCCGGCGGCGTGATCGGAGCTTTCCGTTGCGTGGCGGGGGTTTCAGGGATGAGAAGCGCGCCCACGGCAGCTACCGCTAGTACGACCGCCTTCGTGGCGAAGCCGAGTGTATAGCCGACACCGTCCGGCAGGCCGTTCGGCATCAGGACGGTTGATGCGGCGCCAACTGTACACGAAACGGAAGCAGACGTCCGTTTCCGTTTCGGCCGTTCTGCGGGTACCGTCGCTCGCATGGAACCGCTCGACGAGAAAGAGATCCGGAGCTCCTTCGTCAATTGCAGCAAGGGCGAGGCCGGTCGCATCAAGCTGCCCCCGGGCTTCACCGATGGGTCTGTGCCATGGGCCGACCTCGACTTCCTCGGCTGGCCCGACCCCGCAGCGCCGCAGCGAGCCGCCTTGGTCGCGCCGGGACCCGACGGTCCGGTCGGTCTGGTCCTCCGGCGATCCGCGGCGAGCAAGGGGCACGGACTGCGGTCGAGCATGTGCCGTATCTGCCAGACCGAGCACGCCTCCTCGGGTGTGACACTTTTCGCGGCACCACTGGCCGGCGCCTCGGGCCGACGAGGCAACACGGTCGGCGAGTACGTGTGCTCGGACCTGGCCTGCTCGCTTTATCTGCGCGGTAAGCGCCAGCCCCGCGGACGCCTGGTTCAGCCTGAGGAGACGCTTACGCTTGATCAGCGTGTCGCCAGGGCCATGACCAGGCTCACCGCTTTCACCGACCGGGTAGCGGCCGGCTGAGGCCCGAGCGGTCACCCGCCGCATGAAGACCTAAGTGGACTCGGCCGGGCTCTCGGAGCGGGTGCGCTGGTAATGCCGCCGTGCCTTGAGCTTGTTGCCGCAGGTCGCCATCGAGCACCAGCGGGCGTTGTTCGATTTGCTGCGGTCCAACAGGAACAGGGCGCATTCGTGGTTGGCGCAGGCGCGCAGCCGGCCGGGCCGGCTGCGTTCCAGCTCGTCCCAGGCCACGATCGCCCGGATCAGCCGGTCCTGGGGGGCGTGGATCGTCCAGGTCAGCCGCCCCTCCTCGGAGATCGACGGATGTGAGGTCACCCCGGCCAGTAGTGGGGTCAATGCCGACGGTGGGAGATCGCCGCGGACGACTGCCTGCAGGATGTCGCGCCCGGCGCGGAGTTCGGCGTCCGGCTCCAGGGTCTCGGTGCGGACGCCGTCCACCACGGGGGTGCTGTTGAGCAGCGCGAGGAGCAGCTCCTCATCCATATAACCTCCAAAGCTCGCTTGACAGGTTACAGGATGACAGTCATTCTTGTAACCGGCTAAATAACTCAAGGAGGTTAGGTCGATGACTCATCACCGCTACGCGACCGTCGACGGACACCGGATCTTCTACCGTGAGGCGGGCGACCCGGCAAACCCCGCCATCGTGCTGCTGCACGGCTATCCGACCAGCTCGAACATGTTCCGCGAGCTCATCCCGCGGCTGGCCGCCCGTTACCACGTGATCGCGCCTGACCACCTCGGCTTCGGCCTCTCCGACGCCCCGCCGGTGACCGCGTTCGACTACACCTTCGACGCGCTCGCGACGATCACCGAGGGCCTGGTGCGCCAGCTGGGCGTCGAGCGCTACGCGATCTACGTCCAGGACTACGGCGCGCCGATCGGGTGGCGGCTCGCTCTGCGCGACCCGGGCGCCATCACGGCGATCATCACCCAGAACGGCAACGCGTACGAGGAAGGCTTCGTCCCCGAGTTCTGGGACGGCCTGTGGGAGTACGGCCGCAACCGCAACGCCGAGACCGAAGCGACGATGCGGCAGGCGCTGAGCCTCGACGCTATCCGCTGGCAGTATCTGACCGGCGAGCCTGACGAGAGCCTGGTCGACCCCACCGTCTGGGGACACGACCACGCGCTGGTGTCCCGGCCCGGGAACGACGCCGTGCAGCTGGATCTGTTCGCCGACTACCCGACGAACAGGTCGCTCTATCCGCGGCTGCACGAGTACTTCCGCGAGCACCGGCCGCCGCTGCTCGCGGTCTGGGGTGACGGTGACGAGATCTTCGGCCCGGCTGGTGCGAAGGCCTTCGCCGGTGACCTGCCGGACGCGCGGATCCACCTGCTGACCGGCGGTCACTTCCTGCTCGAGTCCCGGGTCGAGGACGTCGCGAACCTCATGCTCGACTTCCTGGACGAGGTCAACGCTCAGCGACGCCACTGATGGGCTCCGCCGAGGTCAGGCCGGCAGGTCGGCCAGCAGGGCTCGACGGGCGGCGTGCACGTGCTCCTCGGCCACAGCGGCCAGGGTCTCCTGATCGCCCTCGCGAATCAGCTCCGCGAGCTCGCGGTGCTCGGTGATGACGCGGTCGCGGTAGTGGGCGGCGCCGACCGTGACCCGGCGCAGCTGGAACAGGTGGACCTGGGAGCGCAACGCACGCCATGCCTCGTGCAGGCGCGTGTTGCCCGCCGCTGCGTACACGGCCTCGTGAAAGGCCATGTCGAGGGCGACCAGCTGGGCGCCGGTGACCCCGGCGGCCACGGCTGCCGCCATCTCGGTGACCAGTGCGTCCAGGCCCGCGAGCTGCTGGGACGTGGCGGCGTGGTGGGCGGTGGTGGCGGCCAGCCGGTCGAGGGCGGCGCGCAGCGTGTACACCTCGCCCACGTCGGCCGCGGTCACGTCGACGACGCGCGTGCCGCGGTGCCAGATCGTACGGATCAACCCCTCGTGCTCCAGCCGGGTCAGGCCCTCGCGAACCGAGCCGCGGCTGACCCCTAGCGAGGCGGCCAGCTCCACCTCGCGCAGGGTGGCGCCGGGCGGGAAATGACCCTCGAAGATGGCGTCGCGGATCCGGTCGGCGGCCTCGTCGGCGAGGCCGCGGCGCAACACAGGGCTGGTCATGTCTGAATGTTGACATTCGAACATCAGGCGGCGCAAGCTCTTGGGCATGCCTGAACGCCCCGCTGTCCATCTCGCCGTTCCCGTCGACGACCTGCCCGCTGCCCGTGCCTTTTACGGCGGCGTGCTCGGCCTGGCCGAGGGCCGGTCCAGCGACCACTGGGTCGACTGGAGCCTGCACGGCCACCAGCTGGTCACGCACGTGATCCCGGGCACGGTTCGCCCGGCCGGGGAGAGCGAGGTCGACTCCCACGAGGTGCCGATCCCGCACTTCGGCCTGCTGCTGAGCACGCCCGAGTTCCATGCCCTCGCCGACCGGCTGCGCGCAGCGGGCACGGCCTTCCTGATCGAGCCCTACCTGCGCTTCCCTGGCGCGCCCGGCGAGCAGTGGACGATGTTCTTCCGCGACCCGGCCGGCAACGCGCTGGAGTTCAAGGCGTTCCGGGACGAGTCGCAGGTGTTCGCCCGATGAGGCGCGTCCTGGTCACCGGCGCCTCGCGGGGCATCGGCCGGGCGATCGCGACGGCGTTCGCGGCGCACGGCGACCGGGTGGCGGTCCACTACGCGTCGGCCCGGGCCGACGCCGAGCAGACGCTGAGCGTCCTGACGGGCACCGGTCACGTCCTGGTGGGCGGAGACCTCGGCGACCCGGTCGCGGCCCGGCAGGTGGTCGAGTCGGCGGTACGAGACCTCGGCGGCATCGACGTCCTGGTGAACAACGCGGCCGTCGCCCCCGGTGCGGACAACCGGCATCCGATCGCCACCACCCCGTACGAGCAATGGCACTCCACCTGGCGCCGCATGCTCGAGGTCGACCTGCTCGGTGCGGCCGACGTGACCCACGGCGTCGTCACGCACCTGATCGAGCGGGGGGCGCCCGGCAGCATCGTCAACGTCGGCTCCCGCGGGGCCTACCGGGGTGAGCCCGACTATCCGGCCTACGGCGCCGCGAAGGCCGCCCTGCACGCGTTCGGCCAGTCGATGGCGGTCGCCCTGGCGCCGTACGACATCGCCGTCACCTCGGTCGCGCCCGGCTTCATCAGCACGGACCGCCAACAGGCCAAACTCGACGGCCCCGACGGCGCGGAGGTGATGAGCCAGAGCCCGTTCGGCCGGGTCGGCACTCCCGAAGAGGTTGCCGCGGCCGTGCTGCACCTCAGCTCGCCCGAGGCGCGCTGGTCCTCCGGGGCCGTCCTCGACCTCAACGGCGCCTCCTACCTCCGCTGACGAAGGAAATTCTCATGTCCCGCACCGTCCTGGCCGTCCGTCACCTAGCCTTCGAAGACCTGGGGTTGCTCGCACCGGTGCTGCACGAGCGCGGCCACACCGTCCGGTATGTCGACGCGGGCATCGACCCCCTCACCACCGCCGGCCTTCTCGACGCCGACCTGCTCGTCATCCTCGGTGGACCGATCGGCGCCAACGACGACGACCGCTACCCGTTCGTGGCCGACGAGATCAACGCCTTGCGGGTACGTCTGAACGCGCGCCGGCCCACCCTCGGCATCTGCCTCGGCGCCCAGCTCATGGCCCGCGCCCTCGACACCAAGGTGCACCCCACCGGCCATACCGAGATCGGCTACGCCCCGCTCGACCTGACCGCCGAGGCAGCCGGCACCCCGTTGCGGCACCTGGCCGGAGTGCCGGTGCTGCACTGGCACAACGACGGCTTCGACCTGCCCGCGGGGACCACCGGCCTCGCCTCGACCGCGACCACCCCCCATCAGGCCTTCGCCGACGGCGCACACCTCCTGGGTCTCCAGTTCCACCTGGAGACCCCGCAGCACGACCTCGAACGCTGGCTGATCGGCCATGCCGAAGCGCTCTCCGCCGCCGGGATCGACCCCCGCACCCTGCGGGACCAGGCCGCCCGCCACGGCCCCGCCCTGACCGAGGCCGCCCGCCGCACGCTGACCGAGTGGCTCAGCAAGGCCGGCTTCTGACCGCCGTTCAGGTGCTCGGACGACGAGGACGCCGCCCCGAGACTCGCCTGCCCGGGGCGCTCCGTGCGGTCTTCCCCACCCGCTCCGCCCGGAAGGTGGAGGCCACCTTCCGGGCGCAGATTCCGCTGGGCGGCACTCACCGGTGGTAGAGGTCGTGTTCTCGCCTCAACCTGCGCCGCCCGCCGCCGTGACGACTAGCGACCCGTCTTTCGCTGGTAGGCACGCCAAGTCGTTGCCCTGGTCTTCGGGTCGTCGGTCGCGCCGGGCTTCAGGCGGTGAACCGCTTGTTTGTGCGGCGCCGTCTTGACGTGTTCCGGATTCGAGTAGGCCTCGTCGGAGACCTTCTTGACGACGGCGACCCAGGTGTCGAGCGCCTCCTTGCCCCACATCTCGCCGGCTTCCGGCGTGAACGGCTCGGGAAGCAGCCAGGGTTCGTGGCTGGTCCACGGCGGGTCGATGCCGAAGTCGGACATCCGGTTCTGGACGTCGTGGATGTCGACTCCGGTCTCCTCCTTGAGCGTCTGCAGGCTGTAGCGCGTCATCTCGAGACGCGGCAACTTGGCGTCGGGGTGTGACCGCGTCACCCCTCGGATGGCGACCAAGCCCTTCTCCATGTAGTTGTTGGCCAGAACGGAGAGGTCCGAGACCTGCGCCATCCCCTCGGCGCCCATCGCTCGCGACCAGGCGTAGGCCTTCACCACCACCGGTACGTTGCCCCAGAACTCGCGGATCTTGCCGATGCTCTGGGGCCGGTCGTAGTCGAGGTGGTACCGACTGCCGTCAAAGGCGACCAGCGGCGACGGGAGGAAGGGCGCGAGCTCGGCCGAGCAGCCGTAGGCGCCGACCGCCGGCCCGCCGACACCGCTCTTGGGTGCTCCGAACGTCTTGTGGAGCATGAACATGCAGGCGTCGAATCCGAGCTCGCGCGGCCGGAGCTTTCCGATGATGCCGTTGAAGTTCGCGCTGTCGTGGAAGGCGAGCCCGCCCGCCTCGTGGACGATGCGCACCCAATCCTTCATCTCCGGGTTGTAGACGCCCATGTCGTCGGGGTTGTTGACCATCAGGGCCGCCGTGCGGTTCGAGACCGCGGCCTTCAGCGCGTCCAGGGACGGATAGCCGTTCTCGTCGAGCGGAAGAGTGACGACCTTGAACCCCGCCATGGCCGCGGTCGCGGCGCTGGAGGGATGGGTCTGGATCGTGGTGATGATTTCGTCGCGCTGTTCCAGCTCGCCCCGGGCCGCGTGATAGCCGCGCGTCACGGCGCAGTTGACGTACGCCGCCTCGGCGCCGCCACCCGCCTGGAAGACGAACTGATCCATGCCCGAGACTTCGCGCAGGATCAGGTCCATGCCGTGGACGATTTCCAGCGTTCCTTGCAGGGTGTCCTCGTGCTGGAGCGGATGCACCTCGGTGATCTCCGGCCGCCAGGCGATCGCCTCGTTGACCGCCGGGTTGTACTTCATCGTGCAGGTGCCGAACAGGCTGATCCCCATCATGCCGAGTGTCTGCTGGGACAGACGCAGATAGTGATAGAGCACCTCCGGCTCGGAGAGCTCCGGCAGGGCGGGTCGATCGCGGCGGCGCACCGCATCCGGAATCAGGTTCTCGGCCGGACCGACGCCGGCCTCGATCTCGTCCTCCACTCGCGAGAACAGCACCCCGCGGCGGCCCGCAGCGCCCATCTGGTGGATGACCGGCTCGCGCCAGACCGGAGCTTGAAGTTCCTTCGGTTCGATGCTCATCGCGCGATCGCCTTCGTGAGGGCGCCGACCAGGCGCTCGATGTCGTTCCCGGTGTGGATCTCGGTGACGCAGTACAGAGCGCTCGCGCCCAGCTCGGGGAATTCCTGCGACAAGTCCTTGCCGCCGAAGATGCCTTGCTCCCGCAGGGATTCGTTGATCTCGCCGACTTCTCGTCCGGTGCCGTCGAAGTTGACGACGAACTCCTTGAAGAAACCGGAGGGGAAGGTGACGCGTACGCCTTCGATCTCGGCCAGCCGCCGCGCCGCGTGATGCGCCCGCTGCAGGATGACGCCGCCGATCTCCTCGAAACCCTTCGGGCCCATCAGCGCCATGTAGGTGGCTGCGGCGATCGCCCACATGTAGACCGAGTGACCGGTCCAGTCGTTGCCCTTGTCGCGCTTGCCGTAGGAGGACTGCTCGAACAGGCTCAAGCCGAAGCCGTACTCGCCGGGTTCGATCGTCTCGGCAATGCTGATGAGCAGCGACGGGTACTGGTGTGCGTAGCGATCGTCGTCGCGGGTCGCGATGAAGCCGCCGACCCCGCCGCCGGTGTTCAGATGGACGCCGAGGGGCTGGATCGTGCCGACGACGATGTCCGCGCCGTAACTGACGGGCGCGGCGAGCACGCCGAGCGAGAGGGGATCGACCCCGACGATCAGCTCCGCGCCCGCCGCGTGGGTGATCTCGGCGATGGCGGCGCCCTGATGCTCGATCACGCCGAGATAGGAGGGCGTCTCGAAATAGACGGCGGCCGTCTGGTCGCCGACCGCGGCGCGCAGGTCGTCCAAGTCCATCAAGCCGGTGGCCGGGTCGTAGCCGACGAGGCGGACGGCGATGTGGTTGGCCATCTCGACCGGCTCGCAGTAGTTGCGGATCACCGAGAGGCGCTCGGGGTCGATGGCCCGCACGACCGCGACCTCGTTGCGCCCCGTCAGGCGGGAAGCCATCCGTAGCGCCGACCCGGCCGCGCCGCCCCAACTGCGCACCGGCAGACCGACCATGTCCAGATCGACGAGCTCGGCCAGCTGGCTGCAGAATTCGAACCATGCCTGGTTGCGGCCGTGGTCGGAGCTGGGTTCGCCGAAGACCGAGGTGAGCCATTCGTTACGGCGGACCACCTCGTCGCAGGCGGCGGGCACGTGATGCTGCCAGCTGCCCGCGCCGAGGAAGTTGAGGTTCTGCTCGACGGTCCGGTTCTTCGCCAGGATGCCGATGAGATGCCGGGTGAGTTCGCTCTCGCTGAGCGCGGGCGGCAGGTCGATGGGACGGTTGGTGCGGTGGTCGGCCGGGATCTGGCTGAACAGCTCTTCGATGCTGTCGGCGCCGATCGCGTCGAGCATCTCCCGCTGAAGTTCGGGCACCGAGTTGGCCATGTACGGATGTGCCGTGCTTTCTCCCATGAAAGGTCTCCTTCGTCGGGATGAGAAAGGGCAGCGGTCACGCCTCCACTTTGAAGAGCGTGCTGCGGTTGGGGCCGGTTTCGATCCGGACATAGCCGGCGAGCATCGCGTCCACCTCGGCGTCGCCGGTGTCCACGTGCAGTGATGCGGTTTCGAGGGCGAGCAGCTTCTCCAGGCTGGAGATGACGATGATGTGGTCACGTCCGACCTGGCGGATCACTGCAGCGCTGATTTGCTGGTTACCCCGTCCGAACAGGCTGCCCTGGCCGCCGAGAACGCCGACCACGATCCACGTCTCCCGGCCCTGCATGAGGTCGAGAAGCGCTTGTTCGTCGAGGTCGGCGCCGACGGATTTGCCGTCCAGCACGGCATCGACGCCGAGCAGGGTCGAGGGCAGGTCGAGAGCATCGGCGACGCGACGTGTTGTCGTACCGGGACCGAGGATGTAGAGGTGGCCGGGCTTCATGCCGGCTGCGACCTGCTGGGCCGCGAGACGCAGCGCGGTTTCGCCGCTCGCCCCCGATCCGGCTTTGGCATTCTGCGACAGATGACGCTCGTACGGGCTACGGGCGTAGCCGTAGAGCCGTGCGGAAAGGCGATCGCCGCGAAAGGCGGCTTCGTCGAGGTCCATCACCTCGGCTTCGCGCAGCCGCGCCGCCGGACTGGCCGCGAGGAACAGGGTGGCGAGGTGTCCGGCATTGCGCGGGCTGGTGCCGAACACCGCGGAGTGCATCTTCACGCCGGCCGGCACGCCGAGCACGGGCACCCCGTCGCCCACCGCCGCCAGGACGTCGCGCGCCGTCCCGTCGCCGCCGACGAACAGGAGGAGATCGACCGAGCGCGCCGCCATGATCTCAGCCGCCGCTCGCGTGTCGGCGGACGTGGTCGGCCCGGGCCCCGGACTGTGCACCACCTCCACATCGAGACCGGCTGCGCGCGCCACATCCTCGCCCAACTCGCCGGAACCGGTGAGAACACGCAACGGCGTCCCGATCTCGACCAGACGGTTCATCGCGCCGCGGGCGCGTTCCTCGGCGCCCGGGCGTGCGCCCCGTCGCCAGGCTTCTTGAAGGACGTCCTCGCCGTCGGTGCCCTTGAGCCCGACACTGCCGCCCATCCCCGCCACGGGATTGATGATGAGGCCGAGCGTTGCGCCTTGGGCTGTCATGCCGTCTCCTCAGGATGTTCGCTGGCTCCGTCGCCACACGTACTTCGACGGATCGACCCTCAGCCCCCCGGTTCCCCTGGCTGATCGGGGGATTCGCTGGCTGCGCCTGTCCTGACTTCGAGTGGAGGCCGTGTCCTTACGACACGGTCAAGACAAGTGAGCCGTAACACGCCGATGCCATGAACGGGAGCGCGCCGCGATCCGTTGTCAGGGTGTGAATGCCGACTTGAAGCATCGGCTCCGCGTGAAGCGCTGTTCTGCGCCACGCCCACGGCAGCGTCGTACCGCGCACAGCACGACGACATGCTGTTGATCCATTCCAGTGTGCGGAGCGGTCGTCAGATTGACGCCGAGTGCTCACCGTCCTGCAGAAGCCTTTGTGCGAGAACGCCAGCCCGTGATAAAACGTCGATTTGGGCGGGGTTATAAAGTTCCACCACTGCCTGAATCACCGTCTGATGCGTGACGCCCGTATTTTTCGACAGGTGTCCCACCGGGTTTCTCAGCCATGGATAGTCAACAAGATTCTGCGCGAGAGCCGGCGCCAGCCGTTCTGCGAGCCGCTGCCGAGTGTTCTCGTCCGCGTCCGCCGGTAGAGCGTTGATTTCGTTCCCGACAGCGGCGGATTCGGCATCGACCTCCACCATTCGCCGCAAGTCCGCCAGAGCGGCCTCGTCGTAAAGCTGCGTATAGACGTGAAGAATCGAGTTGTCCGTATCGGACAGGTGTGACGCGACGGACTCGAACCCCGCCGGTGCATCGGCCGGCGCGTCGCCATGCAGGATCGCCGCGATGTCGGCTCGAGCCTGCTGTATGTGCTCGATGCTGGCCGCGAGCCGGCGATCGAGCTCCTGCAGCGCATCCGGTGTGCCTTCACCTCCCGCGCTGACCTCATCCACCTTTGAGAGTGGCAGGCCCAGATCGGCCAATCGCCGTATCCGCAGCAGCCGTACCAGATGCCGTACCCCGTACCTTTTGTACCCGTTGTACCCGCGGTCGGGCTCGTCCAGCAGGCCAAGCCGGTGATAGTGCCGAATAGTGTTCACCGTGGCGCCTGCTAGTTCGGCAAGCTCGCGGGTGCTCCAAGGCATGGGCTGTTCCTTGTCTGAAAGCGCTGCGGACAAGACAGGTCGGACATCGGATGGTTCGTCCGGTCGGAAGTCGTTCGCCGCCCGACCACGGAGCTACTGAGTCCATCGGCCCGGATACGGCAAGCCGCCGGTTGCCCGGGCGTGGCGGTATCAGGCTCACACCGACGGCCGCGCCGTCGCGTCGGTAACAACCGCGTAGTTGTCACGGCGTGGCACCCCGGGAAGCCGCCCAGGTGGCGGGTGATGATCCGGAGCTATCGCGTGCCGCGTCCGGGACGACTACCGTGTCGGCTATCTGAACTGCGGCTTTGACAGAGGACGTTCTGGTGGATCTCGTGGGCCGGCGCGTGGAGCGTGCAACGGTCGAGAAGTTCCTCTCGCTGGCGCGGGTCGGGCGCAGCGGCTCTCTGGTGGTGCGCGGGGAAGCCGGGATCGGGAAGACCGCCGTGCTCGAGCACGCCCGGCAGACGGCACTCGCCGCCGGCTTCCGAGTGGAGTCCTCGGTCGGCGTCGAGTCCGAGACGCAGTTCGCCTTCGCAGGGCTGCACCAGCTGTGTGCGCCCCTGCTGGATCGCACCGGCGTGCTGTCCGAGCCGCAGCGGGTCGCTCTCGGCGTGGCGTTCGGACTCCACGGTGGCGCCGCGCCGGACCGGTTCCTGGTCGGGTTGGCCATCCTGAACCTGATGGCTGAGGTCGCCGAGAGAGAGCCGTTGCTGTGTCTGGTCGATGACGCACAGTGGCTGGATGAGGCGTCAGCACAGGTCCTGACCTTCGTGGCCCGGCGTGTGGGGGCCGAAAGGCTGGCCCTCGTGTTCGGGCTGCGCGACATCGACGACAGCGACCGGCTTCCGTTCACGGGGTTGCCGGAGCTACGTCTGGAACGGCTCGGCGCGTCCGATGCGCGTGCGCTGCTCAGTGCTGCGGTGCGGACCCCGCTGGACGAGGGGGTGCGCGAACGGATCCTCGCCGAAGCGAGCGGCAACCCGTTGGCGCTGCTGGAACTGCCCCGCAACATTCGGTTGGCCGACTTCGCGGGCGGGTTCGAGCTGCCCGACGTGCTCGACGTCCCGCACCGCATCGAGGAGAGCTTCCGCCGCCGTTCGGCCAGCCTGCCGCCCGAGACGCAGTTGCTGCTGCTGGTTGCCGCGTCCGAACCGACGGGTGACGTGGCGTTGCTGTGGCGCGCGGCCGCGCGTCTGAACCTCGCTCGTGAGGCTGCAGTGCCCGCGGAGGCCGCCGGGCTGCTGGAGACCGGCGTGCGGGTACGGTTCCGCCACCCGCTGGTGCGGTCGGCAGTGTATCGAGCAGCCACGCCGCCGGACCGTCGCCGCGCCCACGGCGCGCTGGCCGACGCGACCGACCCGAAGGCCGACCCGGACCGCCGCGCCTGGCAACGCGCGCAGGCGGTGCTCGGAGTTGACGAAGAAGCTGCCGAAGGGTTGGAGCGCTCGGCCGAACGAGCGCGAGCCCGCGGGGGAGTGGCCGCCGCGGCCGCGTTCCTGCAGCGCGCATCCGAGCTGACGCCGGAACCTGCGCTTCGCGCGAAACGCGCATTGGACGCAGCGCAAGCCAAGCATGAGGCCGGTGCGACCGAGACCGCCCTCGAGCTGCTGGCGGTTGCGGCCGCCGGACCGTTGGACGCCCTGCCACGCGCCCGCGTCGAGTTGCTCCGCGCCCAGATTGCGTTCTACCAGAGCCGAGGCAGCGACGTGCCCGGGATGCTGCTCGCCGCCGCTGAGACACTCGCCCCTCTGGACCCGGCGCTGGCCCGCGAAACCTATCTCCACGCGATCGATGCCGCGATCCACGCCGGTCGCCTTGCTCGCGGCCGCGGGGCGCTGGAGGCAGCCGAAACTGCCCTCGGCGCGCCCGCGTCCTCGAAGCCGCCGCAGCCGGTCGATCTGTTGCTGGACGGACTGGCCACGAGGTTCACGCAGGGGTACGAGGCAAGTGTCATCCCGCTGCAGGGTGCACTCGAGACGCTGCGCGACCACGACTCCGGAGCCGGCGACAGCGACCGCCGCTGGCTGTGGTTGGCCTGCCACGTCGCGGCGATGCTGTGGGATGACGAGGCACTCTACGTACTGGCAGACCGCGCGGTCCGGCTCTCCCGCGAGGCCGGCGCGCTGTCCATGCTTCCCGCCGCGCTCAACGCGGTTGCCTCAGTGCTCGTGCTGACCGGCGACCTCGCCCGTGCCGCCGAGCTGGCCGCGGAGGAAACCGCGATCACGCAGGCGACGGGGGCTCCGCCGCTGCCCAACGCCCGGCTCATGCTGGCTGCCTGGCGTGGCCACGAGCCCGAAACGCTGGAACTGTACGCGGCCATGGTCGAAGAGGCGACGGGGCGGGGCGAGGGTGCCACGGTCGGCCTGGCCCAGGCCACGCTCGCAGCGCTGCACAACGGTCTGGGCAATTACGACGACGCGTTCGCCGCCGCGCAACCGCCGTGGCAGTACGACGACTTGGCGTACAGCAGTCTGGCCCTGCCCGAGCTCATCGAAGCGGCATCCCGTGCCGGTGAGCCGAAACGTGCGGCCGCCGCGCTGGAGCAGCTCAACTCCCGGGCCCGTGCCAGTGGGACTCAGTTTGCCCTGGGGTTGCTCGCGCGCTCACGTGCCCTGCTGACCACTGGTCCTGCCGCCGAGGAGCACTACCGCCAGGCGATCGAGCGGCTCACCAACTGCCGGATGGCCGTCTACCTCGCCCGCACCCACCTCGTCTACGGCGAATGGCTACGCCGCGAACGTCGCCGCCAGGAGGCCCGCGATCAGCTCCGCACCGCCCACAAGCTGTTGTCGGACATGGGCGCGGAAGCGTTCGCGGCGCGCGCCGCCCGCGAGCTGAGCGCCGCCGGTGAGCACCCGAGCAAACGGAACGCCCAGCCCGCCGACGCGCTCACCGCCCACGAACTGCACATCGCACGCCTCGTGGCAACCGGAGCAACCTCCCGTGAGGTCGGCGCACAGCTGTTCCTCAGCCCACGGACCATCGAAACCCACCTGCGCAACATCTTCCGCAAGCTGGGCATCACCTCACGCCGCGAACTCAAAGAACTCCAACTTCCCTGACCGGGCCGGTGCAGCCGCACCGAAGACGGGTCGCCGTGCCCACGGACGCCCCACCACATGAGGACCAGCATCGACGACTGCATGATGCCGACGGCGAGGCGGTCGGCGTCACCGAACAGGATCGCGGTCGACCTGATGCCGATCGAACGATCGTCGTCGCGGTCGGCCATCGCGTACGTGGTGTCGTAGGCCATTGTCCACAGCACGCCGGCCAGGAAGAGGAGCCAAGCCGCCGGTGGCATCTCGGCGTTGTTGGCCGCGAAAACCTTGGGAACCGACCAGCTGAAGGCGACACCGAGCGCCATCCGACTGTGCAGTCCTGGATGAGGCCGACGGGGCGTCAGCGGTGCTTGGTCAGCCAGGAGGTGACGTCATTGATGACTGCTTCGTCGGGGTTGCCGACGCCCGGCGAGTACTCGCTCGTTTGGTTCATCAAGTGGCCCAGTCCGGGGTAGGTGATGAGCCGATGGTCCTTGTGACCGGCCCTCGTGAGCGCGGCGTCGGTGGCGATGGCGCCGCTCGTCCTGGTCTGGATGTCGTTCTCGCCGTTGAGCAACAGCACCGGCCCGCAGTACAGCGGCAAGTCGTCCGCGGGCAGGGCGAAGCGGGCGATGTCCTCGAGGTAGGCGTCCGAACCCTTCGGGGCGCCTTCGTGCAGCAGACCGAGCTGCGCGCCGATCGACTGGTAGTAGAGCGTCTCGCGCGGCCCTCCGCCGACCACCCCCAGCATCACGACGCCGGCCGGCTCGACGATGCCGAAACGCTGCGGGTCGGCGGCCAGGTTGCTCGCCACCATCGTGCCCTCGCTGTGTCCGAGCAGGAACAGCCGATTCGCGTCCACCCGCTTGTGCTTCTGCGCGAACCTGACGGCCGCTGCGGCATCGCGCAGCACCTGCTCGTACGGCTTCTTCGGATACAGCTGGGCGGGATCATCGGTGAGTAAGGGGCCGACGCCGAGCACGCCTCGTTTGTTGAACCGCAGCACCGCGAACCCTTGCCGGTTCACCGCCTGGGCGATGGGCTTGAAGGTGGAGTCTGATCCGGACAAGGCCTGGTCCATGTCGTTCAGGCCGCTGCCGTGCAACAGCACCACCGTGGGCAGTCTGCCTTCAGCGCCGCGAGGATAGGACAACTCGCCCTTCGCGACCCAGCCGCCGTCCATGGGGATCTCGACCCGTTCACGGACGATGTCCTCCCAGCCGGTACGCCCAGCCGCGAACGCAGTGGCAGCGGCCTCCGATGTCGCGAACGGGGCCAAACCGACCATCAGCGCCGCGGTGATGACGGCCACCCCGCTCGCGGTGTTCGAACGTCGGAACTCGGCCAACGGTTCGGTGGTGTGCTGCGCCATGGCGGGCTCCTCGAACAGGCTGGGCGGAACGTCGGACGGCCGCACCGGGCGGCACCAAAACCGTGCCCTTCGCCGCCTGGCCGGCACATCTGGCGCGAGCACGAACTTCGGCTTGCGACCTGCGACGGAGGCCGGCGGAGGCGATTGCGTCGCAGGTATGAATCTTGTCGGTCGGCCGCGGTGGAGGGGTCGCTCCGGGCGTCGGCGTCGCTAGCATCGGTGCGGGCTCGTCGGTAGCTTGCCGCCGGCATCACCAGCGCAGGAAATGGACCGGCAGGAGAAGGCGTGAACAGGTGAAAGGCAATGGATGAACCCCAGAGGTTCGCCAAGTCAGCCGAGCGAAGACGTTTTCTCGACGACTGGGTCCGACGGCTGGACGCGCTGGGGCTGAGCACACCGTTCCGGCGCGACGCCGCGTTCGCGGTTGTGGTGGCGGTCCTGACCGCGGGCCTGTACCTGCTTCCCAGTGGTGCCCATCCGGTCACCTCCGTTGTCCCTTCGGACGTCCCCATCCTGATCTTGTTGATGGCGCAGGCAGCGGTCCTGTGTTTCCGCCGGGTACGACCTATCTGGTGCGCGGCCGCGGTGTTCGCCCTGCAGATCGCCCTGGCTTCGGCCGCGCCGCCGGGAGAGGGTCTGCGGGGAATGGCGCTACTCATCGCCGTTTACACCTGCGGCACGCTACTGCCCGGGGTCCGCGCCTATGTTCTGGCCGTGCTCGCGGCGTTCATCGAGATCGGGAGCTTCGTGGTGCTCAGCGCGATTCCCGCGGCCCTGGCCGCGGACGCCACCGCGTCGCCCTGGCCGCTGGTCACGCGCTTCTCCGGGCAGTTCTTCCTGACGCTGCTGCTGTACGGCACAGCGGCTCTGCTGGGCCGCAGCGCCACGATCCGCCGGCGTTACACCGAGATCGTCGAGCTCCGCGCGGCCGAGGCCGCGGAGAACCTCCGCGTTCGCACCGACGCCGCCCTGGCCGCCGAACGCACTCGGATGGCGCGCGAGTTGCACGATGTTGCCGCCCATCACCTGACGGCCCTCATCGTTCAGGCCACCGTCGTGGAACGGATGCTCGACCGGGACCTCGACGCCGCCCGCCGCGCCGCCGCCGCCATCCGTACCGAGGGCAAGAGCGCGTTGGGCAATCTTCGGTCGGTGGTGGGCACCCTTCGGGAGACCGGGCCGATCGAACTCGATGGCGCGGCCGTACCGGGACTGCAGGGGATCGGCGAACTGGTGGCCAGCCACGCGGACACGTGGAACCGCCCGAAATTGATCGTGTCGGGAGAAGCCGGTGACCTGTCGGCGGCGGCGGAGCTGACCTTCTACCGTGTGGCCCAGGAAGCACTCTCCAACGCCCGCGATCACGCCCCGGGCGCCGAGGTGACTGTCAAGATCGACCACCGTACGGACGGCAGCGTGCTCGAGGTTCTCAACGGCCCGGCGACTGCGGGGCCGGTGCGAGCCGACCGTCACCATCGCGGATTCGGCCTGATCGGCATGCGCGAGCGAGCCGGCCTGGTCGGCGCCGCCTTGACCGCGGGCCCGACTCCGCACGGCGGCTGGTCGGTCAAGTTGACCGTTCCTCGCGAGGGCGGCCGGCGTTCATGATTACAAGCCGGCCCGGCGGTCGAAGGGCTGCCCGCGACCCCGGGGCCTGGCTTTCTGTGCGCTGAGCCCGGATGTGGGCCCGATGGCCGACTCGACCGTGTCAGTCGAGGTTCGGCAGCACGTCGATCTGGTACCGCGTCAACACGGGCAGCACCTCGGCGATTTTCTCCGGGCCCCAGGCCGGTGCTGACTCGCCGGCCCGGGGATCGTCGCCCGCATCCAGGAACATGCCCTCCGGGCCGCCGGGGGAGTACATGAACACCATCCGTGCGCTGTGCACTCCGCGGTTGAAGAAGGAGTGGCGGATACCCGGGGGTACGAAGACGAAGTCGCCCTGTCGCGCGGTGAACCGACGATCCCCGTCCAGAAATTCGAGCTCACCGGAGAGAAGGAAGAACGCCTCGCTCTCGCTCCCGTGCGCATGCGGATCGGAACCGCGCCCCGGTGGGACGGTCGCATCGATGAAACCGAACGCGCCGCCCGTGTTGGCTGCGGTGGCCTTCACCGTGTAGACGTCACCCGCCACCCATTTGGTGACGCCTTCATCGGCCGGGACGTACATCGCGCCGCGTCGGTGATAGCGCGGGTCATCCGGGTCGACGCCCGGTATGGAAAGGCTCATTCCTTCATTGCATTCCCTGTTCCAGGAACACGGTCAAGGTACACCGCCCGAACATTGTCAAGCCAGGCAGTCGTCGCGAGGTGGTGGGCGCTTATCCGGCGGCTCAGCATCATACGTAAGTGATATTGACATTGTCGATGTGTCTTCTGTGACAACTGCTCCGGGCAACGTATCGGCGGCGGCAGGGATCTATGCCATTGACCGATGGTCCCTTTTGGAGCGAGGTAACGGACAGATGCGTACGAGACGATGGGTTACCGCTGCGGTGGCGCTGGGGACGGCCGCCGCACTCACGGTGGCCGTCCCTTCCGCCGCGGCAGCGGAAAATGCTCCGCCCAGACCCGCGCCGGCGGGACAGAAGCCGTTCACGGTCACTCTGATCACCGGCGACCGCGTCACGGTGTCCGGTGACAGGGTCACGTTCGAACACGGTCCGGGCCGAGCCGGCATCCGGTTCTCGAGCCGGATCGTCGACGGTCATCGGCACGTCGTTCCGTCGGATGCGATGCCGCTGCTGCGGCAGGGCCGGCTCGACGACCGGCTGTTCGACGTGACCGCGTTGCGGGAGTTCGGTTACACCGGTGACAGCGATCTGCCGTTGCTGGTGAAGTACCCGAAGAACACGAAGCGCGCCGGCGTCGGGGCCCGGGCCGGTCGGGTCCTGGCCGCGTCGGGTCTGCTGGCGACGACGACGTCGCGGGCCGAGCGGGCAGCGTTGTGGACCTCGATGACCACGGGTCCGAGTACGGCTCGCACGCTGAGCGCCGGAGTCGAACGGGTCTACCTGGACGGGCAGCGCGATCTGAGCCTCGATGTCAGTGTGCCGCAGATCGGTGCTCCGGCCGCGTGGCAGCAGGGCCTGGACGGCACCGGGGTGACGGTAGCCGTGATCGACACGGGCATCGACGCCACCCACCCGGACTTCGCCGGCAAGATCGTGGCGAGTGCGAACTTCACCGACGACGAAAGCACCGACGACCTTGTCGGTCATGGCACCCACGTCGCGTCGATCGTCGCCGGCACCGGTGCGAAATCCGGCGGCAAGTACCGGGGGGTGGCGCCGGGCGCCCAGCTGGCGATCGCGAAAGCGTGCAAGAGCCGCTGCTCCGAATCGGCGCTGCTGGCCGCCATGGAGTGGGCCGCCCCGCGGGCGTCAGTGGTCAACCTGAGCGTGGGTGGCCCCGACTCCTCGGAGCTGGACCCGATGGAGCAGGCCGTCAACGACCTCACCGCGCAGTACGGCACCCTGTTCGTGGCCGCAGCGGGCAACCTCGGGCTTCGGCCGACGGCGCCGGTGGACTCGCCGGCCAGCGCGGACGCGGCGCTGGCGGTGGGGGCGGTCGACGATCGTGACGATCTTGCCCCGTTGTCCAATCGTGGTCCGCGCGTCGGTGACGGCGCGGTCAAGCCGGACATCACCGCGCCGGGTGTGAACATCGTGGCTGCGCGGGCGGCCAACGGCCGCATGGGTGAGCCGGTCGACGACGGATACACCAGCCTGAACGGCACTTCGATGGCCACCCCGCACGTGGCCGGCGCCGCCGCGATTCTCTCCCAGCAGCACGCGGACTGGTCGCCGGGCCGTAAGAAGGCGGCGCTGATGGGCGCCGCGCAGCCGAACACCGCCCTGGACATCTTCCAGCAGGGCGCCGGGCGTGTGGACGTGGGCCGGGCGGTACGCCAGACCGTGGTAGCCGACCTGCCGAGCGTGAACTTCGGAGTTCAGGCATGGCCACACTCCGACGACACTCCGATCAGCAAGACGCTGACGTACCGCAACAGCGGCACCGCAGCGGTCGCCCTCGCCCTGACGATCGAGGGCGGTTCCGGCATGTTCTCGGTGTCGCCGGCGACCCTGACCGTTCCGGCCGGGGGCACCGCGACCGCCACCGCGGTCGCTGACACCCGGGTCGAGGGGACGGACGGCTACAAGACCGCTCGTGTCGTGGCGTCGGGTTCTCCGGACACCCGGATCGTCACGCCGGTGGTGGTCAACCGCGATGTCGAGCGGTACGACGTGACCTTCTCGCACATCGACCGCACCGGTGCGCCGGACACCGACTTCCACTTCGGGGGCCTCATCCGGCTCGATCGTCAACAGCCCACCGAATACATCACCAGCGGAGGCCCGGACGAGACGATCAGCTTGCCCAAGGGTTCCTACGGGTTGTCCACCGAGTTCTTCGCCGGAGACAGCACCAGCGTGCTGGTGCATCCGAAGCTCGTCGTCGATCGGAGCATGACTGTCACGCTGGATGCTCGTACGGCCAAGCCGGTGAAGGTGACACCGCCGCGCACCGACGCCCGGCAGGTGCTCACCACCGTCGATGCCGTTTGGACCACATCCCACGGTCAGGCGGGAACCACCTCCTTCTCGTACGCCCCGGGTGACCTGCTGGCCGCCCGCGTCGGGCCGGCGCAGCAAGCGGACGAGTTCAGCGCTCTGGTCAGCAGCGCGTTCGCGAAGTGGAAGAACGACGACGAGGGTTTCCTGGACAGTCCGTTCTCCTACAACGTGGCGTACTCCCGCAGTGGTGACTTCTTCACCGGCTTCGACATGAAGGTCAGGACCGCGGACCTGGCCACGGTGAGGGCCCGGTACGCGCAGGACGTGGACGGTGCCACCGGGACCAAGGAATACCGTCCGAGCCTGGGCAGATGGAACGGAAGCACCGAGTCCGTGCCGTTTTCGCTGCCGTTCGAACGCACGGAGTACGTCGGCGGTGACGGCACTGTGGACTGGCAGGGCGAATTCGCGCAACGGCTGGACGGCGAGACGCTGAGCACCGCCACCGGGCCGGCCCAGCGCCCCGTTGCGGGCAAGGTCTATCAGCAGACGTGGAACACCCCGGTGTTCGCGCCCTCGGTCGCCGGTGACCCCGCCTTGTCCGGGGTGACGCGCAGGGATGACACCATCGCGGCCTATGTGCCGCTGTTCGGTGACGGAGCCGGGCACGGTGGCGACTCGGTGACGGATACCCGCCGCACGGCCCTCTACGCGGCCGGCCAGCTGGTCGGCGAGACCGATGGCGATTTCCCTGATTTCCCGGTGGCGGCGGAGCGCACGGCTTACCGGCTGGAGAAGTCGGCCACCCGTTCGGCCCCGTTCCGGCTGAGCACGTCGGTCAGCGGGGTGTGGACGTTCTCGTCGGCGTCGGGTGACACCGTGCTGCCGGTGTCGACGGTTCGGTTCAGCCCGAAGCACGCTTCGGCGGGCAGTTTCACCATCCCGGTGACGGTCGACCGCGCGCCCGGGTCGGCGGCGGGGTCGAACCGCACGTTGACCGCTGAGTTCTCCACCGATGACGGCCGCACCTGGCGTACGGCAACCGTCAGCAGTGACCGCCGGAGCATCCGGGTGACCAATCCGACGTCCGGCTTCGTGTCGCTGCGGGCCACCTCCACCGACACGGCGGGCAACACCGCCACCGTGACCGTGATCCGGGCGTACGTGATCAGTTGATCCTGCCCGCGGGGATGACGCCCGGTCCGAAACCGGGCCGTCATCCCCGCGGACCTTGACGGACCGGTGACCGTGCTCGTCGTCCACCCGGTTCAGGGGAGCCGCAGCTCCGCGAGCTGCCGGCGGGAGGTGATGCCGAGCTTGCGAAATATGCTGCGCAGGTGCGCTTCGACCGTGCGCGGGCTGAGGAACAGCTGCGAGGCGACCTCGCGGGATGTTGCCCCGGTAGCCACCAATCGCGCGATGTACGCCTCCTGGGCAGTGAGTGCGTCGGTCGGCTGGGCGCCTCGCCTGCGAGGGTGCTCACCGGTGGCGCGGAGCTCCCGTGCGGCACGTTCGGCGTACGCCTCCGCGCCCATGTCCGACAGCAGCCGGTGCGCCGTGCGGAGTTCTTCGCGCGCAGCTTGCCGACGGCCCTCGCGGCGCAGCCACTCGCCGTACACCAGGTGCGCACGGGCCAGGTGAGCGGCCATGCGGCAGCTGTCCAGCCGCTCGATCGCCTCACGGTAGTGAGCCTCGGCGGTCGGCCCCGTGCTGACCAGGGCGCGCGAGCGCGCCGCCATACCGAGCGCCCAGTGGGTGCCGCTGGCCCCGGCCCGCGACTCCAGTTTGTCGCAGGCGGCAGCAGCGCGCTCAGGCTGGTCGGCTCGGACGGCCGCCTCGACCAGCTCCGGAAGCGCGATGCTGCCGTGAGCCAGCTCGTCGAGCTCGGTCAGTCGATACGCCGCGTCGCATGATCTGTCGAAGTTGCCCAGCCCGTTGTGCAGATAGGCGAGGGCGAGGTCGGCGCTGCTGACGCCCAGACCCTCGCCGCGCGACGTCGCCCTCTCGACCGCGGCCGCGACGAGCTCGGGCGTACCCGGTTGCGTACCGCGCCAACCAGCCAGGGAGAGCCTTGAGTTGGGGAGCGGCGGGGCAGCGATCGCTCGCGTGATCTCATCTTCTTCCGCGAACAACTCGGCGGCCTGGCCGAGTTCGCCGGTGAGCACGAGCACAATGGCCAGGGCGTTCAGTGCGGAGGGAAGCCTCGCGAGCGCACCCGCCTCGCGGGCGAGCCGGACGGCGCGCGTGGCCAGTACGTACATCGCCTCGTCGTCCCACAGCATGGCCGCGACGTGGCAGGCCAGCCAGACCCAGCGGCCATCGACGTCGTCGTCGGATCGGGAGTCGTTGTTGACGAGCGACTCCAGGGCCTGCTGCAGGCTGGGAACGCTGGCCTCGTACCCGCGCGTGAACCTGATGGACAAACCGGCCAGAAGCAGATCGACCGGCCGCGACGACGTCGTCAGTGGCGCCGCCCGCTCAGCGGCCACGGCTACCTCGCGCAGGTAGTGGACGGGGGCGAAGCGGCCGGCGTGGAACGTCGCCTCGATCGCCTCGACGAAGGCCTCGCGGGCCAACTCCGCGTCAAGCGGAACGAGCGTACCCGCGGCCTGGAGCAGCATCCCCGGCACGTGGCTGCCGCGGGTCAGGCGGAACGCGATCCGGGCGCGTAGTAGCTCGCCGCGCGCCTCCTGCAGGGCGTCCAGCGGCCCGGCGGCCGCGACGGTCAGCAGGTCCAGGGCTGCTTCGGCCGCCCCGGCGTCATGCGTGGCGTAGGCGGCCTTCAAGGCCCGTGCTGCCCGGGCGGCCGGGTCCGGGGTGAGTTCGGCCGCGCGTTGCAGGAACGCGGCTGCGGCGGCCAGCCCGCCCCGGGCGCGAGCCCGGTCGGCCGAGCGCTCCAGTTCAGCGGCGGCGTCCTCGTCGGTGCCCGGCACAGCTTGTGCTCGGTGCCAGGCGCGGCGGTCCGGGTCGTGCGGGTCCGTGGCGGCGGCCAGCGCGCCGTGCGCGCGACGCTTGTCGGGCGATGTGGCCGCCTGGTAGACCGCCGAGCGCACCAGCGGGTGACGGAAGCGGACCCGCTTGTCGATGACAAACAACCCGGCTTGCTCGGCGGGTGCGGCCGCTTCGGGGGCTATACCCAGGTGGGTGGCAGCGCGCCACAGCAACGCCGTCTCGCCGGTCGGGTCGGCGGCGGCGACCAGGAGCAGGAGCTGAGTCTCGGCCGGCAACCCGGCCGAGCGGCGCCGGAAGCCGTCCTCGACCCGATGAGGGACCTTGGGCACCTCCGGTAGATCGAACCCGCCGGCCAGTACTGCCGACTGGGCGTTGTTCGGCAGCTCCAGCAGTGCCAGGGGGTTGCCACGGGCCTCGGCGATGATCTGGTCGCGGACCTCGTCATCGAGCGGTCCACGGACCGCGGCGGTCAGTAGCGTCAACGCATCGGCGTCGCCGAGGCCGCCCAGGCGCAGCTCGGGAAGCCCGGCGAACGGACCGGCCGCGCCCGCGCCCGGGTCGAGGTCACGCACGCCGAACAGCAGTGCCACCCGCTCGGCGGACACCCGCCGCGCCACGAACGCCAGGACCTGAGCAGAAGCCTCGTCCAACCATTGCGCGTCGTCGACCAGACACAGCAGCGGTTCCTCCTCGGCGACCTCGGCCACCAGGGTGAGCGTCGCCAACCCGACCAGGAAGCGGTCCGGGGCCGGCCCGGTTCGAAGCCCGAACGCCACGCCCAGCGCGGCCTGCTGGGGGTCGGGTAGCTCATGAAGACGGCCCAGCAGCGGGCTGCACAGCTGGTGCAGACCGGCGAACGCGAACTGCGCCTCGGCCCCTACCCCCGCACAGGACTCCACCCGGAAGCCCGCTGAGCCGGCGGCCTCGCGGGCATGCTCCAGCAGAGCCGTTTTCCCGATGCCCGCCTCCCCGTGCACCACCAGCGCCGCACTGCGCCCGGCCCGTGCCCGCACGAGCACCCGCTCGAGCGCCTCACGCTCCGCGCGCCGCCCCACGAGGGCGCTCATGGTCGCTCAACTCCCCGGTCACACGGCACCAGGTGATTCTCATCGACACGAACCACCAACTGCCATAGCTACGGGAGCGTGACAACGCTGTGACCGGCAGCGACACCGGACAAACCGGGACGCGACGACGCCCCGACCGGAGCGAACCTGATCACACGGCTTGATCAACTCAGTGTGCGCTGGTGGCGGTGGGACGCACCACGAAGATCACGCGTGCGGCGGCGTCGGGCGGCGGCGTGGCGCCGAACGGGGCGTCGTACCGCTTGGCCAACTCCACGAAGAAGACGCCCGCCGGATCAGCATCGATGCGCTCGACGACACCCCGCACCTCGAGGTATCGGTACGGATCGGCGGGGTCGACGATCGACAAGGACACCGCCGGATTGGTCGTGACGTTGCGGTACTTGCGACGGAAGTTTGTGTGAGTGAACCGGACGAATTCGCCGTCCCAGCTGAACCACATCGGATTGACCTGCGGGGCGCCGTCGTCGCGCACGGTCGCCAGATGTGCGATCAGCGGCCGTTCCAAAAGATCGATGAACTTGCCGGGAATGATCTCATGATCAGATGTCATAATTCAGACCTGCCAGCCCTGTAGGCGTGAAATAATTCAACGTAACCGGACCACCCGATCGGCACTGGCATCGATCCCCTCAGCGCGCCGCCTCGGGTGCTTCTCACGCTCCTGCGGTCCGTTTGCGCTTCGCTCGTTCCACGAACCAGACCATGGCGACCGCCGCGACATTCATCACCATCAGGATGATGAGATTGGCGCCGGGGCCCGCGCCGACGGACCGGTCGAGTGTCGTCGATTCGCCCCCGGTGAACAGGGCGTTCAGGATGCCCGCGATCACATTGTTCGAGACATGAAGGGCAATGGCGGCTTCCAGGCCACCGCTGATGAGACCCATGACGGTCGTGCATGCCGAGAGAACGATCAGATAGCTGACGAGCCACGGGTCCAGCGTCACGTGGACCACCGCGAAGAGCACGCCCGAGACGAGGATGGCGAAGGCGATGGCGAGGCGGGTGTTGCGGAACCAGGAGCCGGCGGCTGGGATGAGCGCTCCTCGGAACGCGATTTCTTCGCCCGCGGACTGCAGCGGGGTGGCGACGAGGGTGACGAGGATGATGGCGATGGTGGTCGCCCCGACGGCGAACGAGTCCCATCCCGTTGACTCCGGGGCGATCAGGAGAGTCACGAGGATGCTCAAGCCCACCAGAACGGCAGACCCCAACAGATAGACGCCGACACGGCGCCGATCGAAGGCTCGGGTGTGGCGGAACACCGCCCGCCACGACACCTTGGCCATGGACGCCACCAGCATCGTCATGAGCACGGCGGTGATGGCGGTACTGATGCCCGTCGCGGCGATCGAGAGCGGCGTGAGGGTGGGCCTGTTCGGGTCGGTCGGCCCCTCGATGGCCACGACCCCCTGGAACACGATGACCTGGACGAGCAGGAGCGTTACCGGGATCGCGATGAGAACGACGAGTGACTTCCATCGCGCCATGCGGAAGTGGACGCCGAAGGGACGATCGGGGTCGGTGCCCGGGAGCGCCGACACGGCGTCGCGGTCACCTTGACTGATGCTTGTGCGTTCGGTCATCGTTCAGCGCTCACAGGGATGGGTTCGAAACCGGCGGTCACGACGATCGACGGGGAGTACCGGCATTGCTGAGCCGGCCTGTAACGCCTACCTGCAGCGCAAAGCCAATGCTGAACGTCACTCGTCGTCATGTGACCACCCCACACCATGTGCTGGGAACACAGTCAAGGGCACGTCGAGATCCCGATGCTGGAGCCACCCCACGCCGGCTTGACGAAGGCGGGCAGGCAGGACCACCCCCAAGGGCGCGCCTTGACCTACACGCTGACCGCGGTGTCCCCGGACTCGGAGGGCAGCTGCGGCGTTCGGTCCACCGGGTCTCTCCAGATCAGGGCGACCACCACACCGGTGAGGATGACGGCGGTGACGGCGAACGGGATCGGGATGAGCGGGTCGACGAGGACGAGGACCGCTCCGACCGGCACGATGATGTTGATGTGGCGTCCGGCGTTGCGACGCATCACGAGCAGCCAGGTCCCGAGGATGAAGACGGCGATCGGAACGGTGTAGGCGAAGGAGGCGACCACCGGGTCGAGCTGACTGTGGCCGGTGATCACGTCGATTTCGGCTTCGATGCCGGCGGAGAGCGCGCCGGCCGCGGCGAAGACGAAGTAGTGACCGTAGCCGTAACCGAGCGAGAGGCCCAGACCGCCGATGGCGGTGTGGTGCGGCGCCCAGAAGTACACCCACCACAACGCGGCCGTGACGACCAGGGTGAGCACGGCCACCCCGATCAGCGGACCGAGGGCGTCTCCCTCGTGCAGCGCTTCGATGATCGCGTTGGCCGAGGCCAGCAGGCTCTCGCCCAGCAGGATGAGGGCGAACAGGCCGAACCGATCGGCGAGGTGGTGCGGATGCCGCGGGGTGCCGCCCCGTCGTTCCGCGACGATCGGCACCGAGAGCTCGGCCCCGAACAGGACGATCACGGCGACCCAGAACGCGCCGGTGGGCAGCAGCAGCGAGGCCAGCCAGAGGATCTGCAGGGCGGCGATGCCGATGGCGTAGGCGGTGGTGGACCGGCGGGCGTCTCCGGCCCGGCGTGACGCACGCATCCACTGCGCGACCAGCGCGATGCGCATCACGACATAGGCCAGCACCAGCACGACATAGTCCTGGTCCTCGAACGCCGCCTGGATGCCCGAGGCGAGCACGAGCACGCCGCCCATCTGCACGATGGTCAACAGGCGGTAGAGCCAGTCGTCGGTGTCGAACGAGGTGGCGAACCACGTGAAGTTCATCCACGCCCACCAGATCCCGAAGAACACGACGGCGTAGTTGACGACGCCTTCGACAAGATGCGCTTCGCTGAGCTGGTGGTGCAGCTGGACGGAAGCGATGCTGACCGCGACGACGAAGACCAGGTCGAAGAACAGCTCCAGCGACGACGCGGTCCGGCCGGTCTCGTGCGGGTCACGTGGCCCCATCGGCACGAGCCGGTAGCGAGGCGTGGGTGCATTCATAGGGGCTCACTTAGCTCGACGCGTCGGTATTCCAGTGGAGACCGTGTTCTCGGAACAGGGTCAAGCACAAGCACCGTCGCCGTTCTGACGGCTCGTGTTGACCGTGTTGCCGCGACATGGTTTCCACTGAGCTCGTCATGCATCCTCGAGTGAGGGAATCCCATGCGTAAAGCCTTGTCCGCGGCCCTGGCCGTGGCCGTCGCGGCAGTGACGATGGCTTCGGTCGGTGGAATGTCGGAGGCCACGACCTCCAGTGCGGTTCCGTTGAAGTGGGGACCGTGCCCGGCCGACGTCCTGTCGCCCGTCCTGCAGTGCACGACGATTCCGGTGCCGCTGGATTATCGCGAGCCGGAGGGCCGGAAGATCGATATCGCGGTCTCCCGGGTGATGAGTAAGAACCCGTCGGAACGCAGGGGTGTGCTGCTGACCAACCCGGGCGGTCCCGGCGGCAGTGGGCTGGGCTATCCGGGTCTGCTGGTCAACCCGGCGGTGCCGAAGCCACTGCCGCAGGTCGTGCAGGACCGGTACGACGTGATCGGATTCGACCCGCGCGGTGTCGGCCACAGCGCGCCCGTGACCTGCGACGTGACCCCGGAGCAGATCGCCCGGCGCAACCTCTGGTACCCCGAGACCGCGGCCGACGTGCGTAAGGACGCCCGGGTCGCCCAGGCGATGGCGCGGCAGTGCGCAACATCGGAGACGGCGGCGCTGCTGCCGCACATCACCACCGCGAACACGGCGCGGGACATGGACCGGATCCGCCAAGCGTTGGGGGAGCCGAAGATCTCCTACCTGGGTACGTCGTACGGCACCTATCTCGGCGCCGTGTACACGACGCTGTTCCTGCAGCGCAGTGACCGGTTCGTGCTTGACAGCAACCTCGGTCCGAAGGGGTTCGACCACACGGCCTTGCTGCGGACGGCGGTCGGCATGCAGGACCGTTTCCCGGATTTCGCGAAGTTCGCCGCGGCCAACCCGCAGTACGGACTGGGCCGCACACCGCAGCAGGTGCGCGCGAAGTACTTCGAGCTGGCGGGGCGGCTGGCCAACAAACCGGTCCAGGGAATCGACGGTTCGTTGTTCCGGGGAATCACCTACGACAGTCTCTACAGCGACGTGGGCCTGCCGACGCTGGCCGCGCTGTGGCAGGCGCTCGACAAGAATCAGCCGTTGCCTCCGGAGCCGCAGCCGGCGGACGTCGACAATCAGATTTCGAGCCGGCATCACGTGCTGTGTGGTGACTCGCGCTGGCCGAAGTCCGTGCGCAGGTATCAGCGTGACGTTGCCGCCTACCGGCTGGCGTATCCCTTGAACGGTGCGGGTGCGGCCAACATCACGCCGTGCGCCTACTGGTCCGCGCCGGTCGAACGGTCGGTGCGTATCGGTGATCGGGGACCGTCCAACATCCTCATGGTGCAGAACACGCGCGACCCCGGAACCCCGCTGGTCGGGGCCCGGGAACTGAGGAAGGCGTTCGGTCAGCGGGCACGCATGGTCACGGCCGATCAGGGCGGCCACGGCGCTTATGTGCTGCTTGCTCAGAACACGTGCGCGAATGACACGGTGACCACATTCCTGGCCACAGGACAACGCCCGCAGCACGACCGGGCCTGCCCCGCCGAGCCTCGCTGACCGTTGACTGCGGCGGGACCACTCCGGCTCGGGGCGGTCCCGCTGTCAGTTCATGATTCAGCTCCTGTGCTTCCTTGACACAGTGGTAAGGACACAGTTTCGACTGGCGGCCATGAACCAGCACAACGACTACACCACCCTGCGTCTGGCCCATGAGAACGGCGTCGCCCGCGTCACCATCGACAACGCTCCGGTCAACGTCCTCGACGTCGCTCTCATGACCGACCTGCTGCGGGTCCTCACCGCCTTGCGCGACGACCATTCGGTGCGGGTCATCGCCTTCGAGAGCGCCAACCCGGACTTCTTCATCGCGCACGTCGACATGTCGCTCGTGGATCAGCCGGACGCCTTCGACCTGCTCGCCGCCGACATCCCGGACGGCGTCAATGTCTTCCAGGGGCTGGGCGAGGTGTTGCGCCGCCAGCCCCAGGTGACGATCGTCAAGCTCGCGGGTCTGGCCCGGGGCGGGGGCGCCGAGTTCGTCACTGCGGCGGACATGGCTTTCGGCGCTGTCGGGCGGGCGGGGCTCGGTCAGGTCGAGGCGCTGATGGGCATCGTCCCCGGCGGCGGCGGCACGCAGTACCTGGCCGACCGGGTCGGCCGCAATCGTGCGCTGGAGGTGGTGCTGGGCGCCGGGCTTTTCGATGCGGCAACCGCCGAGCGGTACGGGTGGCTCAACCGGGCCCTGCCGGCCGAGCACCTCGACGCCTTCGTCGACGGGCTGGCCCGTGACATCGCCGCACTTCCCGACGGTGTCGTCGAGGCGGCAAAGCATGCCATCGCGCCGGCTGATCTGTCCGAGGGCTACCAGCGCGAGCACGATGCCTGGCGGGGACAGTTCGTGCGACCGGCGACCGGCGGCCGAGCGGCTGATCCGCGGCGGGCTGGCGCACGGTGCTCAGACCCGCGACGGCGAGCTCGACCTCGAGGCCCTGTTGCGCAATCTGCCCAGGTGACCGAAACCTCAGTGGGCTGGGCCTGGAGATCGTCCGCGCTGCTTGACTGTGTGGTCAGCACATGGTTTCTCATGGTCACCGACGTCGAGATCCCGTCGACGGAATCCGTTGACGAACCGGGAAAGCGGCGCCGTCGGCACCTCCCGGCCGCCTCCGCGCCGAGTTCCGCGCCGAGAGGAAACACCCCATGAGCAACGTCGAATACCACCGGGTCCTCGCGGGGGAGCGTCGCCGCGTCGGTCGCGGCATCCTCGCGATCGTGCTGCTGCTCGGCGGCCTGCTGGTTTTCAGCGTCGTGTTGTCGGTGGTCGCGGTTGTCCTGGACGATCGTGGCAGCGACGGCGACTACACACCGTTGACGCATGCGGCCGCGATGTTGTCGCTGGCGTTGCTTCTCCCGTGGAGCATGGTCATTCAGCGCTGGCTCTACGGCGTACCGGGCGCGTCGCTGCACTCGGTGTTCTCGCGTTTCCGGTTCGCTTTGTTCGGTCGTGCGCTGCTGTTCATCCTTCCGGTTTGTGTCGCGGCCCTGGTCGTGAGCGACCACCTGGCTCCTGAGCCGCGGAACGTGTGGTCGGAAACCGATGTGCTCTGGATGCTGGCCGCCACCCTCCTGCTCACTCCGTGGCAGGCCGCGGGCGAGGAGTACGGGTTCCGCGGGCTCTTGTTCCGAATTGTCGGAAGCTGGACCCGGGGCAGTCGAGCGGGTCTCGTTCTCGGCCTGATCGTCATGGCGGTGATCTTCGCGGCGAGCCACGCGGCGAGCGACGCCTGGCTGAATCTCTGGTACGTCGTACTGGCTGTCGGCACGGGCCTCATCACCTGGCGTACTGGCGGCCTCGAGGTCGCGATCGTCCTGCACGCGCTGTGGAACACGCTGGGCTTCGTCTTCTCCACCGCCATGCGGTCGGACTTGAACAGCGTCGTAACCGACCGCGATGCCGGAACCGCGACCGCCGCCACGCTCATCCCGAGCGCTCTGGTCCTCGCCACCGTGGTGGTCGTCTGGTTCACCACCCGGCGCACCGGACCGCTGACCGCTGAGACCGGCTCGAGGCCGGCGTGACGTTCGGAACCGTGTGCGTCATCGGTGCGAGCGTCGCCGGGCTGCTGGCGGCGCGAGCACTGGCCGATCACGCGCGGCGGGTGGTGCTCCTCGAGCGGGACGTGCTTGCCGCGGGACCGGTCGGGCACACCTCCGTTCCCCAGGGCCGGCACGGTCACTTCCTGCAGCCCAATGCGTTGGAGCAGTTGGAGGACTGGTTCCCCGGATTCACCGACGACGCTGTCGCGCGTGGCGCTGTGCCGGCTCCGCCCGGACACCACCGCCTGTACATGAACAGCGAGCCGATGGCGGACTGGGACGCTACCCTGCTCACGGCGAGCCGGCCCTTCCTCGAGCAACGGATTCGCAGCCGCGTCACCGGCATCGCCGGTGTCGAGGTCCGCCACGTCGTGGCGACGGGCCTTCGTTACCGCGACAAGGCGGTGGCCGGAGTGGCTCACCGGACACCCGGCGGGCCGGCCACGGAACGCGTGCTCGAGGCCGATCTGACGGTCGACGCGATGGGCCGGGGCACCAGCCTGGTGCGGTGGCTCGAGCAGGGCGGCTTTCCGGCTCTCCCCGTGCAGTGGGTTCCGGTCGGCATCGGCTACACGACCGCGCTGTTCAGGCGGTCCCCGGACGACCTCAGCCCGACGATCTCGTGCGCGCTCGACCAGTTCACGCCCGGCGTCGATGGCCGCGGACTCGCCGCGGTCGCCGTCTACGCGATCGAGGGAGACCTCTGGCAGGTCGTCGGGATGGCCTACGGCCGAGACCGCGAAGACGCGACGGTCAAGGATCTCCGGGGACTCTGCGCCGGGCTGCCGGACATCTTCCGGAAGGCCACCGCGGGCGAGCCGGTGGGCGGAGCCGAAACGTATTTCTACACCGACAACCGCCGTCGCCGGGTCGCGGACCTCGAACGGTTCCCGGCCGGCCTCGTCGACATCGGCGATGCCGTGGCCACCTCCAACCCGATTCACGGCATCGGCATGGCGTCAGCCGTGAAGCAGGCCTCGGTCCTGGCCGATTTCCTGGCCGGCAACAGTGATCCGGCCGGCCGGACCGCGGACTTCCTGCGCATGCGGGAAGCCGTCGTGGATGAGGCGTGGACCGACGGGTGAGCCGCCGAACGAGACTGGTGGAGACGACGGCTCAGCCGAACCGGCCCGTGACGTAGTCCTCGGTCCGTTTGTCGTCGGGGCGGCTGAAGATCTTCTTGGTCGTTCCGAACTCGACCAGCCGGCCGACGACGGGGCCGTTGTCGTCGTTGTCGTCGGAGTCGGAACTCAGGAAAGCGGTGTAGTCACCGACGCGGCCGGCTTGCTGGAGGTTGTGGGTGACGATCACGATCGTGACGGCCGGCGTGAGCTATTCGGCGTTGCACGCGTCCGAGAGCACATCGTCCCTCCGCGCGTTGTCGTCGTCTGGGTATGCGGGTTGGGTTTCGGTCATGCTCCGACCTTCGACGTTGCGACGCGCAGTCCACCGGGATGGGCCGGCTTTCGGGCTCTGCGCCTTGCGGTGTCGATGTGACACCGTGTGGCCGCAACACAGTCAAGGGTCGCCGGGCACGATCACGTCAAGGCGCTCGTGTTTGTTGCCGCGTTCGCGAGACTCGCGTCCTCTGGACGGGGGTCCAGGGGACGCGACGCACCCGTTCTTGCATGCGGTGCGGGGCTCTGATGTCCGCCTCGGGGGCGGACATCAGAGCGAGCACTCAGCTTTGTTTCGCTGTCCAGTACACGTAGACCGCGCCGTACTTCACAGCCTTGGTGGCGCCGTCCGTGCAGGCGCCGGCGGGCGCCAGGCCGCCGGAGGTCTGCAGGCGGCTGATGTGGGTGACGTTGGCCAGTACGCCCCGGCCCGAGTGACTGTCGACCGTGAGCAGCAGCTCAGGAATGCTGCCCGGCCGCGCACTCTCGGCCGTCTTCTTCGCGGTGATGAGGGAACCGTCACGGGTGGACTGCCAGCTCGGTCCCCTGAAGTGGTGGATCCGCCCGGTGGTTCCGACGAGTTGGGCCTCCGGCACCGAGGCGCCCGTGAAGACGCCGGCCGTACAGGTGTAGGTCTGCGTGCCCTTGACCACGACCGACGCGCCGACCAGCCGGGACCCGGCCGGCGGCTTGATCGCGGCCGGGATGCCGGGCACCCGGACCTGGCGGACATCCTTGGCCGAAGCCTCCGCCTCGACCGGCGCAGCGATCTCCGCGGGCGCGGCGACCTCGTCGGCGGATGCCTGATAGGTGACCGCCCCGAGCGTGCCGACCACCCCCGCCATGCCGACGGCGGCCAGCACTCGGGCCCGGGTACGCGAGATCTTTCGCATCAATTCCTCCACGCTCGTTGCGCGCGTCCGCGCGCACTCGCCCGGGACGACGGCGCCGCCCGGCTCCGTGTTCGCGATCGAGCGCGATTTAAGGGGGATTTCAACTGTCGTGATCGTCCGCCTTCGCGCAGATACTCATGGTGCCCGAGTCGGCGGCCCCATCCCGGTGATGCTGGGCGAGGTGCCCGGGCCCGCTGGTCGGTGCAAACGACAGCAGCGGCAGAGGCAACAACGGAACAGGAAGTGAGAAGAACGCGCCGCGTCACCGTTGAGGAACATGGCTTGAAGCGGCCCTCCCAGCGGAACCGGCGGCTCCGCCGTCCAGTCGGCGCGATACGGCGCTGGGCCCCCACATGGGCCCTTCTGGGTCCTTGGGCTCATTCGTCCCGGCCTTTCGGGACATTACCGTCCGCGGCAGCACCGGCCGGCACGCCGCCGGTGGTGTCGACAGCGGAGGGAAGACCGGCGATGAGCGTTGCCGTGTGCGGCAGGCCTGAGATCGACCCGGTGGCACGGGAACAGCGGATGCGCGGTCTGTTCGAGGCCACGGCGGTCCCCTTGCGGCGTTACCTCGTGCGGCTCACCCAGGGCCAGCCGGACGCGGCCGAGGACCTGCTCCAGGAAACCATGCTGCGGGCCTGGCGCAAGGTGGACGACCTGCCCGAGGACGCCGAGTCGCTACGCCGTTGGATCTTCACGGTCGCTCGCAACGTGGCGATCGACGCGGTCCGGACCCGGATGGCCCGGCCGACCGAGGTCTACAGCGACCGTGGGCCGTGGGCCGCGACGGCTGACGAGGACATCGATCGCTTGCTGGATCGGCAGATGCTGCGGGACGCCTTGTCCCGGCTGTCTGAGCGGCACCGCGGGGTGCTGCTGGCGCTGTACGGCCGGGACATCTCGGTCGCCGACGCCGCGGAGAGCCTGGGGATCCCGGAGGGCACGGTGCGCTCGCGTTCGTTCTATGCCCTGCGCAGCGTTCGCGACATTCTCGGCGGCTCCGATCCGCATCAGTTCCGGGCCGGCGACGGCGAACAGGCGGCCCGCGCGGCCGACTCGCGCAGCTCGGCCGCGACGGCGGAGGCCGCGATGGGGGACAGCCAGGCCAGACCGCGCTCCACCGCATCGACCGCCCGCAGCACATCGGCAGGCTCGAAATTGTTGTAGATCAAATAGCCGCGGGCGGGTACGTGCAGGAGGGTGGCCACGTCGTGCGACCCGGTCGATCCGGTCAGCAGGATGACCCGTGAGCGACGCGCGGGCGGCCGGCTCAGGGTGGGCGATCATCACGTCGATCGGGCTCGGATGGGCTGGGCCGGTGCGGTGAACGGGCACGAACACGCCTTCTCAGGTCGGACGGCTGCCGGCGACGGCAACGGCTATGGCGGGCAACCGCTCGCTGCTTCTACGACGGGCGCCGTGCCGGGCCAGTTCACCTTCATTCGGAAAGGTTTCTTCACCGGCTACCCATCCAGCGGATCGCCGCCTCGGTGCGGTTGGTGACACCGAGCTTGGTGAAGACGTGGTTGAGGTGGTTCTTCACAGTCTTCTCGGTGATGGTCAGGCGGCGGCCGATGGCGGCGTTGGAGTAGCCCTCGCCGATCAGCTCGAGCACCTCCACCTCCCGTGCGGTCAACCCGTAGGCCGCACGGTTGCGGCGCGTCTGGTCGGTACGGTCGGCGGCGGCGCGTTCCTCAACGGCGTGGTCGCGCAGCACTGAGATCGTGACGGATGCGACGGCGGGAGAGAGCCAGCCACTGCCGGCCGCTACGGACCGGACCGCGCGCAGCAGCTCCGGGGGATCGAACTCGCCGTGCACGAGATAGCCGCGGGCGCCGCCGCGGAGCATGCCGGCGATCACGTCGGCGCCGGAGTCGCTGGTGATGACGACGACGGCAGTCTGTTCGGCGAGCCGGCTGATGACACTGAGGCCGTCGGCGATCGGCATGCGGTGGTCCAGCAGCGTGACCGCCGGACGCAGGCGTTGTACCGCTGACAGCGCAGTGCGCCCGTCGGACGCCTCGCCGACCACCTGGATGTCGTCGTCGCCGTCCAGGTAGATGCGGATGGCCGCCCGGACGATCGGGTTGTCGTCGACGATCAGCACGTCGATCATGCAGCGAACGACCGCTCGACCGCGGCCGGCACGTCGACCATGATCAGGGTTCCGAACCCTGGCCGGGATCTCACGTGGAGGTTCCCGCCGGCGGTCTCGGCCCGCTCGGCCATGCCCACCACCCCGAACCGGTCCTGGGCCGACAGGTGGGACAGGTCGGCGGGCAGGGCGAAGCCGGCGCCGTCGTCGCGGACGGTCAGCCGGACCTGCCGGCCGGCTTGGTCGAGCGTGACCTCGACCGAGGTCGCCCCCGCGTGTCTCTCCACGTTGCGTAATGCCTCGTGCAGGATCTGGGTCAGCTCATAGCGGGCGGCCAGCGTCGGCTCCGCCGGAGCGGTTGTCAGCCGGACGGCGATGCCCGTCGAGTGGCTCCATCCGTTGCTGACAGCATGAACAGTCGTGCGGAACGGCTGGTCGGGTACATCACGGCGGAGTGCGGTGAGCAGTTCGCGAGCCTCGCGGACGGCGGCGTCGGCGCCCTGCGAGACGGTGGCGGCCAGCTGCTCGGCGAGTGCAGGTTGCCGGCGTAGTGAGGACGGCAGCGCCACGGCGGCGAAAGATACCCCGCGTAGCGTCTTGGCCACTGAATCGTGCAGCTCGCGGGCGAGACGGGCCCGCTCGGAGGCGGCCGCGGAGCGCTGCGCGTCGACCGCCATGGCGATGGAGGCCTGCATGTAGCGGTACAGCGCGGCCGTCAGCACCGCGGCGCCCGCCCCGCACACCAGCATGAGCATCGGCACGGCGACGAGAAACGGCGCGACCTGTTCGCGGGCCGCTGACGGAAGGCCTCGGAGCAGCTGAACCGCTACGGACAACCCCAGCACGGTGTGGGCGATCCACAGCATCGATCCGGCCGTGCCCAGCAACACGCCGGCCAGCGCGGCGGAGCCGGCGGCGAAGCAGAAGTATGCCACCCCGCCATGACCGATCACGAGGACGGCGACCGTGGCTGCGGCATCGGCGGTGACCACGGCGACGCGGTGGCGCAGCAGCGACGGATCGCGACTGATCCAGGCCAGCGTGACGATCGTAAGCACCGCGATCAGGGCCAACGTCAGAGCCGCGGCCGACACGTCCGCGCTCAACCGGATCGTCACCACCGTGGCGACGGTGGCGGCGACGAGTCGTCCGATCAGGACCGCGCGCAGGATGGCGGTCGCCGCGATGAACCGTTTCATCACCGAGGGCTGGCTCTCCTTGGGAGGGGCGGGCGAGTGCGCGAGCCACGGTACTCAGTCGATGTTTGCGCGAGCAAAACATCGGTTTCCGCGGGAGCGATATCGTTGAAGTGACTTGAGCCGGGCCGTCGCGGGGGTCACCGACGGCCCACGATCATCGGGTGCGGGCTGGCGGGCCGCGTTGCGGCTGCCGTTGAGGCGCCCGGCCGGGAGGCCGGCGCCGAAGAGGACCACGTCGATGAGTCCACCGGCGTCGGCGCCTCAGCCGGTCCGGTGATCAGCGGCGGCACAAGGACCGAGACGGCGCCGACGGTCAGCACCATGGAGACGATGCCGAACCAGTGCCGGAACCGCAGCCGGTGAACCGTGCTCGACGGCGGCTCGAGCAGTTGCCGGACCACGTCGTCGTCCGGCGTGGAAAGTGGTTTCGGCACCGCGCGTTTCTCCTCGCTGCGTTGTCGGACTGCTTCCCCGGCCGCTCCACGCGGCTCAGATCTTCGCCGTCCGCGTGGCGGAGCCCGTTCCACGGTCCAGCGGCCGCGGCGTCAACGCCACCGTCAGCCAGTCGCGGAAGCCGGTGAGGTCATACTCGACGCTGACCCGGTTGCCGGCCGGCGGTGCGCCCAGCAGGGAGATCAGCCGCCGGTAGGCGGCAACGTCGGATTCGGGACGCTCCGGTGGGACGTTCGTGTCCTCCTGGGCCAGACCGGCCGCCAGCCGGCGGGCGTGGGGTGAGTCGGCGGGCAGACCGCTGTGATGAGCGGCCAGCAGCTTCCCGATGACCTCGCGACGGGACTCGCGACCGGAGTTCGCCTCGACCGAGAGATTGCGTACGGCCGCTCGGAACTCTCGGCGCCGTGCCAACCGCGTCAGCTCGATCCATGCCTCCAACTGCGCGGCCGTCGGGTCGTCGGGCAGCCGCGGCCGCGGCACTCCGGTGTCGGCCGCTAGGTCGTCGGCGAGCCGCTCGCGCTCGGCGTCCGGCGTACCGACGAACCTGTGCATCAGATCGGCCGGGTCGTCCAGGCGGCTCAGCGCCCGCAGCGCAGCCCGCCGTCCGCGCAGCTCCAGCTCTCGGCGTTCCACCACCGTCAGATGCGCGATCAGCACGTCCCGCAGGTTCGTCACCCCGGCGATCAACCGGCGGATCTCCGTCATGGGCGTGCTGAGTTCGCGGAGGGTTCCGATGAACTCGAGCTGCGCTATTGCCAGCAGGTCATAGTTGCGTCGACGGCCCTGGCCCACGCTCGCGGTCTTGACGAGGCCCTCGTCGGAGTAGTAGCGGATGGCGCTGACCGCCAGACCGGTACGGCGCGCCACGTCTCCGATCGGATACGTTTCGATCTGCGGCATGCGGCTGATGTGCTTCCTCGAGGTGGGGCGGCCGGGTTGCTCACGCTCCGGCCGCATGGAGAAGGTGGACCACCCTTGTGTTCCGGCCCGCCCGACGGACGTCGCCCTCTCACGTGTGGCACACCACGGCTCCGCCCGTTGCCGCCCAGTCGACACCGTGTGCTCACGACAGAGTCAAGTCAGGCCGCATCACCGAGAACTTCCGGCTTTGAACGTCGCCGCGGTGCGCCGCATCGTTGCAGGAGGTCGGTCTGCTGGACGCCCGGCTGATCGGCAATCTGGTGTGGGCGGCCGGCGCCCGCAGCGTCGTGGACGTCCGGGTGGCGGGCGAGCTGGTCGTCGCCGGGGGCGAGGCCCTCCGGTCGGATCGTCACCGGGCCCGGGCCGAGGTCCGCGCAATCGCCGTCCGCCTGCGTCAGCCCGTGGACGCCTCCCGCGGCTGACGCGGTCCCGGCGGGCGTGCGGGGATGCACCCGGTCCTGCACGGCGGGGCAATTGTTCCCGGGCCGTCATCGGTGACCCTCGCACGCCTGGCTTGACCGTGTTCTATGAACGGGGTTTCCAATCGGGTATGGATCTCGACGGGTGTGGCCTGGTGGGACGGGCCGACGAAATCGCCGGCCTGGGTGACTTCCTGCAGGAGGCCGCCCGGACCGGTTCCGCGATGCTGCTCGCAGGCGAGCCGGGCATCGGCAAGACGGCGCTCCTGAACGCGGCCGCCGAGCGGGCCGCGGCGAGGGGGATGCGGGTGGTCCGTGGCAGCGGTGCCGAGCACGAGACGGCGCTCTGTTTCTCAGGCTTGCACCAGCTGGTCGGCCCGCTCTCGGCCGAGCTGGCACAGCTGCCCGGCCCCTCGCGGTGTGCGCTTGAGGTCGCGCTCGGGTTCGGCGCCGGGCCCACGCCGGCCGAGATAACCGTCCTGCACGGCGCTCTCTCGCTCTTCGCCGAAGCTGCCCGCAACCGGCCGTTGCTGCTCGTTGTCGATGACCTGCACGCGCTGGACCGGCCCAGCCGGTCGGTGATCAGCTTTGTCGCCCGGCGAGCGGTGGGACGGCGCCTCGGGGTGCTCGCGGCTGTCCGCAGCGAAACGATGGGCTCGCATGACCTGGGCCTGACCGAGGTGCGGGTGCCGCCGCTGCACGAGGACGACGCCCTCCATCTGCTGTCGAAGCGGTTCGCCGAGCTGCCTCGCCGCGCGGCCTCGGCTGTGGTGCGTCAGGCGCAGGGTAACCCGCTGGCTCTGCTGGAGTTCGGCGCGCTGGCTGGGGTGTCGGGCGCTCCGCGCGACGCCGTTCCCGGCGCCGGGCCGGCCAAGGAGGTACGTGCGCTCTACGCCGCCCGCGTCGCGCGGCTACCGGCAGGGACGCGTGAACTGCTCCTGCTGGCCGCCCTGGAAAGTTCCGGCGATCTCGGGGTGCTCCATGCCGCGGCCGGTGAGGGCGGGCTGGATGCGTTCGGCGCCGCGGAACGCGACCTACTGATCCAGGTGAGTGCGAACGGGCGCCACGTGGATTTCCGGCATCCCCTGGTCAGATCGGCTGTTGTCGAAGGAGCGACTCTGGCGCAGCGCAGATCAGCGCATCGGCGGCTGGCCGACGTGCTGATCGATTGGCCCGAGCGTCATGCTGATCACCTGTCGATGGCCGCCGCAGGCCCCGACGAGCCGGTCGCTCAGCTCGTCGAGCAGTGGGCTCGGCAAAGCCTGCGGCGCGGTGACGTGCTGGGGGCGATGGATCGGCTGCGTCGTGCGGCCGCGTTGAGCCCCGATCGAGCGGTCGGCGACCGTCGTCTCGCCCATGCCGCGTACATCGGGGTATCGGTCGCCGGTCACCTCGAGTTGTCCCATCGACTGATGCGAGAGCTGGACGGCGCCGCGGCCACGAGCCGATCTCTGCCCGTGGCCGCGGCCCGCGGCTATCTGCTCCTGATGACCGATGGGGACGCCGCGACCGCGCATCGCATGCTGGTCGAGGCGATCAGCCCCCTTGCGGTCACGGGCGCCACCGACCTGGACGAGCTGATGCCGGCTCTCTACACCTTGTTGCTCATCTGTCATTATTCGGGCCGGGCCGATCTCTGGGCGCCGCTGCGGGACCTGGTGGCTCCGTTCCCTCCCGTCTCGGCCAGCTCACCGGTTTCGATGGTGCGCATCCTGGAGGACGTGGGCGCGGTCCCGGACGAACTGCTGCGCGACCTCGACGGTCAGATCGCACGACTTCCAGAGGTCACGGACACCGACGTCATCATCCGGACGGCGCTGACCGCCTCGTACCTGGATCGCCTGTCCGGATGTCATCAGCCCCTGACCCAGGTGATCCGGGACGCGCGAGACGGCGGAACCGTCGCTGGAGCGCTTCCGTCGCTGGTCATGTGCGCGATGGACGACCTGTACTCCGGTCGGTGGGACGAGGCCCAGGACGTGGCGACCGAGATCCTCGCCCTGGGCCGCGAGACCGGATACGACTTGTTCAGCCAGTTCGGCCGCTATGTCATCGCGCTGCTCGCGGCCCACCGCGGAGACTTCGCCGCGTGCGCCGCCCACTCGCAGGAGCTGCACGAATGGGCGGCGAGCCGCCGGCTCGGCCGCTTCACCCGGTGGGCCGACATGGCTCAGACCCGGGCCGCGCTGGGCTCTTCGGACTTCGAGACTGCCTATCGTCACGCGACAGCCATCACCGCGCCGGGCCAGCTGCCGCCGTTCAACATCGAGGCGCTGTGGACCGCGCTCGATCTGGCCGAGGCGGCGCTCCGGTCCGGCCGGGCCGATGCGGCCCGCGAGCACGCGGCGGTGATGCGCACTTGCGGGGTCGCCCGCATCTCGCCGCGCTTCGCGCTGATGACCGCCACGATGACCGCCCTGACGGCGCCACCGGCGGAAATGGCGCGCCACTTCGACCGGGCCCTGGCGTTGCCCGGCATCGAGCAGTGGCCGTTCGAGCGGGCCCGGACGGAGCTGGCCTACGGCGAGCAGCTCCGGCGGCAGGCGCTCAAGGCGGAAGCCCGGGTGCAGCTCTCCGCGGCCCGCGACCGTTTCGAGCGGCTCGGAGCCACTCCGTGGGTGGCGCGGGCCGCCGCCGAGCTGCGAGCCACCGGGAAGGCGCGAGCGTCGGGGGCTCGCGTCGGAACCGCGCTGACCCCGCAGGAGTGGGAGGTCACCGAGTTGGCCGCGGCCGGCCTGGCCACCAAGGAGATCGCCGCGCGCCTGATGCTCTCGCCGCGCACCGTCTCGGCTCACCTGTACCGGGTTTTTCCGAAGCTCGGCATCAGCTCCCGGGCTGCTCTCCGTGACGCGCTCAACGGCCGCCGGAGCGGTTGTGAGCAATGAACTCCCGATCGGGGCGCAGCCGTCAGACAAGGACGGCGGCCGCAACGAACACGTTGCTGACGAGGGCCAGGGCGACCGATCGGCCGACCGCATCGGCGACGGCCCGGGCTTCCCAGGCGTCACGCTTGAGCTTCGCGGCGCGTGCCGCAACCGTAGGCGTCCAGGGGATCTGCGGGTCGAAGGTCCGCAGCAACCCTGTTCCGGACAACAACGCCGCCAGCCCGAGAGCCCGGTCCGGCGCCTCAGCGCCGTCGACAAGCGCCTTCCGTACGGTGGAAAGCACGCGATCCCTGCGGCCGGTTTCCCCCTCCTGGAGCTCATGGAGGCCGACCGAGCCGAACGTTTCGCGCGGCGGCCGGCGCAGGTCGCCGCGCCGGACGAGCCGATCGAGCAACGGCACGCGCAAGCTCGGCCCGACAGCGGCGAGCACCGCCTGCACCTCCCGGGGACGGCCGAGGAGGTCGTCCCAGGCGGACCGGAGAACGTCATCGGCCGGTGGGCGCCCGGCGATCGCGCCGACCCGGGTCGAGCCACCCCGGCCGGGGAGGGTCCGGACGTGACCGCCGAGGCTGAGATCGGTCAGCACGGCCCCGGCGAGGGCGGGAGGAAGCATGTGCTCGCCGCCGGCCGGTATCGCGGGATCAGGCCGGCACAGCAACAGAAAAAGGTCTTCCCCCAGGATCGGTGGCCCAGGCTGCGGTGTCATCGCACTGTCCTTTCGACGGGGATGCGTTCCGGTCCGCGGGGACGCAGTCGGCAGGTATGCGGATAAGTGAAGACCGTGTTGTCCTGACATTGTCAAGGGCCGAACTCCGGAAGGGGACGCCTGCGACCGCTTTCGCATCGGCGGGTGCGAGCTGACACAGCATTCTTGGCCATCTCAGTCCCTGTTCCCGGAACACGGTCAAGGACGAACGCTGGTGGATGTGATCACGCCGCCGGCGTGTTCACATCACCGTGACCGGCTCCGTCGAATCGGACGACGAGTTCTGGGGCGAGTTTCACTACCTGCGGCCGGGTGCTTCCGACATGCGCGGCGTGATCATCATCAAGGTCCGCGAGGACGAGATCGTCCAGTCGCGGTTCTACATGGAAGAGGTCGAGGCCGGGGCGGTCCCGCACCCCATGCCCGGCGTTTCCTCCGGACACAACTGAAGGTATTTTTTGGACAGGCGAACCTGCTGGCCGGAGCGGGAACGAGAGTCGTGTCCGCAGTGGGATCGGGCGCGACGGATCGCTTCCGGCCGGGCCGGGGCAAACGGGACCTGAGCCCCGGCCGCAGAAGTCGGCCCGCAGTCAAGCCGCGCTGGTCGCGTCGTCAATCTTGTGCGCGAGGCGCATCTGTTCCTGGGCCAGGATGCTGGCCCGGCCCAGCACGTCGATCTGGGCCGGGTTGTACAGGTCGACCACGGCGTCGACGAATGTCTGCCGCGTGACGTTCTCACTCTTCACCAGACGGGCCGCCGGGTCGCTCAGCCAGGGGTAGTCGAAGAGGTGCCGGACGAGGGTGGGCGTGAGGCTTTCGGCCAGGCGCTGGCGCGTGGCCTCGTCCGCTTCGGCCGGTAGGGCGTCGAACTCCGGGTCGACCGGGTCGGGGTCGCTCTCCAACATGCGCTTCAGGTCGGCCAGGGCGTCCTCGTCACACAGCTGGGCGATGACGTGGAGGAGCGAGCTGTCGGAAGACGACAGGCGGGGCGCGACTGCTCCGAAGGCCGACGGTGTGTCGGCGGGTCCGCCGTCGCGCAGGATGGCGGCGATGTCGGAGCGTACCTTTCGCAGGCGCTCGACCTCGGCCGCGAGGTAAGTGTCGACCTGTCGCAGCACTTGCGAACCGTTGTCGCCGTCGGACGAGATCGACTGGATCTGCGCGAGGGGCACTCCCAGGCCGACCAATCGCCGGATGCGCAGCAGGCGGACAAGATCTTCGATGCCGTACTGCTTGTAGCCGTTGTAGCGGCGCGTCGGCTCCTCGAGCAGACCGAGCCGGTGGTAGTGCCGGACGGTGTTCACCGTTGTCCCGGCCAGATCCGCGAGCTCACGGGTGCTCCAGGCCACGTCGGCCCCTTCCTGCGCCACGCCGGCCACCCGAGCATGGCGGCTGCGGTTGAAGGTCAGCTGTCCGCGAGAAGTTGACACCCCGTTCCTGCCACAGAGTCAAGAGACGGTGAAAGACCAGGCGAGCCCGGCGGTCGACCTGATGCCGATCTCATGACGGCGGTGAGAGCCCGGTACGTCGTTGCTCCAACTCAGCCGTGGTGATGAGCTGCACGGCCGCGCCCGGTCGAGGCGTGCGTGATTTCTACCGACGCGAAGAGGTCGCCTCAGGCACAAGACTGATCACACGGCGTTCGCCGACTCCGTTTCGACCGGACCGGCCGGGCTGCCGTCGGACCCTGAGCGAGCCACGTCAGAAAGGGAACTCACCGATGATCGAGCAGCCACCCGCGCCGCAGCCCAGCGCCCTCGACGGTGCGGCGACCCCGGAAGCGGCCCGGCGTACGTTGACCCCGGCCCGTACGACGGGCGGAGCGACCGAGAAGGGCATCTCGTTCGAGGGCCGGATCAGTCTGGCCGCGGCACTGGGCGCCACTCTGCTGAGCGTGGCCGAAAATGCCTCCGTTCGCTTCCCCGATTAGGAAACAGCGTCATGGGCACGACGGCGACGGATGCCGGCGGCGTTCATCGGGTCCCGGGAGATCTGCAACTTCTTGGAGCGGTGGCCTCGAGGCTGGACCACCCATCCCGGTCAAGCGGCAATCTTCCGACCCTTGCCGCCGATCGGTGGCGCGGGTGTCGAGTGTGAGGCTCCCGGACGAGGTGCTCGTCCGGGAGCTGCGGCGGGCTGACCGAGGTCAGGCGTGGCACGCGTTGTCGCAGAACGGACGCTTGGCCGACCGGGCGCAGGCGCACAGCGCCATCCGGTTCTCAAGGTGAGGTTGCCCGCCGGGTCCGGTCAGAGTGAGCCTGCCGTGCAGGAGGATCGGTCCGCCTTCCACCGTGGTGACGATGGTGGGATCGGGCGGCGTCTCCGCGACGTTGTCGTGGCGGGTGTACTGCAAGGCGCCGCTGGGACAGCGCTCCACGACGGCAGCCAGGGTGGCGGCGTCGGCGTTGTCCGGGGTGATCCAGGGCCGGGCCTCGACGTCGAACACCTCGGGAAGCCCGCGTACGCACTCGGCGAAGTGCAGGCAGCGACCGCCGTCGAACGTGACCGTGATGTCGGATCCCGGGTAGGCCTTCGCCTTCGGGCTACTCATCGTGCTCGCCCAGCACGGCGCGTCGGGCCTCGCGGGCACGGGTCAGATCCTGGTATTCCGGGTGGTTCCTGATGTACCTCGCGTAGAACGGGCACGCCGGCACCACTCGCAGACCCCGCTGGCGTACGTCGTCGAGGCTGTCGTGGGCGAGGCGGCTGCCGAGGCCTTGTCCTTCGTACGCGATCGCCACCTCGGTGTGAATGAAGACGATCCGTTCCTTCTCGAGGTAGTAGACGGCGAAGCCCGCGAGTTCGCCGTCCGCCGTGATCTCGTAGCGGTGCTGGGCGGGGTTGTCTTGCACGTTGACGTTGTCGCTCATCGCGGTGTCCCTTCGGTTCGTGCTGTGTGTCGGTCGTCGGCGCCCGTGCAGGATCACGGTGGGGCACGTCAATGGCCGCGGGGCCAGGTACGGATCGTTTCTCCTTCGAGCATGGTGTGCTGAGCCAGCACAAGCCCTGTTCTTGGCACCGGGTCAAGCTTTCAGTGATCAACGTGACGCCCGGCGACCTTGACTGTGTGGTGAGCACACGGTTTCTGATAGGGCCACCACCACCTCCGAGTGGCCCCCTCACGAGCCCAGAGGAATGTCATGTCCCGCACTCGCACCGGCATCGACGCGATTCTGCTGGCCGGAGTTGCTTTCACCACGTTCGCATGCGGCACTGATGAAACGCCGGACGCCTCGGGGGCAACGGCGGTGCCTTCGATCACCGCCCCGGCCGAGGCCGTGACGAGCTCCGCGACGAGTTCCACGCCGAAGCCCACCGGCGCCACCGGGTCGCCCGGCGCGCCCGACGGCGACCAGGGGAGCAGCGGCGGCTACGGTCCCATCCTCAGCGGTAAGCGACAGGTCGTCATCCGGCCGGCCCAGGAGGCCGAGGGCATTCTCGCCGTCGACGCTCAAGGCCGGCTCAACCTCACGGATGGGGAGGCCGAGCACACCCTGTTCGTCTTCGTGCCGGTCCGTGACGGTCTCCACCAGATCCGCACCGCCAAGGCCGGGGCCGGCGGTGAGCCGTCCTGCATGGGCATCCGCAGCAACGGCTCGAATCCGCTGACTGTCGTGGCCGCCGCCTGCGACACCCGGCGTGCGGGCCAGCTCTTCCGGGTCCGCAAGGCGCCCGAGGCCGAGGCGGACGGATACGGCATCAGCAACCAGGGCGCCTATCTGCAGATCTCCGCGGACCGGGGCCTGATCGCCGAAGAGCTGAGCGACGCGCCCTTGCGCACCGTTTACACGTTCGTCGACAACGGAGCCGCGCCGGCTCAGCCAGGGAGCTGACACATGGGCGCGACACCGAGTGGATCCATGAGGCGGTCCGGTTCCGAAGGAGACTCGTGATGCAGTTCGGCATCTTCACCGTGGGTGATGTCACCCCGGACCCCACTACGGGCCGGACACCGACCGAGCACGAGCGCATTCGGGCCATGGTGACCATCGCGTTGAAGGCGGAGGAGGTGGGCCTCGATGTGTTCGCCACCGGCGGGTGCTGCGCAGGGAGTTTGCTGCGCAAACCGGCCCACGTGCCGGACGCCCCGACGCACGAATCTCTGAAGAAGGCGGCGGCCACGGCGCCCGCCACCGCTGAGACATGAGGAGAAACACCGGTATGACTGATCAGATGAAGGCTGTCGTGCTCACCCGTTTCGGCGGGGCCGATGCTTTCGAGCTGCGCGACGTCGCCGTACCGCAAGTCGGACCGCGCCAGGTGCGGGTGCGCGTTCATGCGACCGCCGTCAACCCGCTCGACTATCAGATCCGTCGCGGGGACTACACCGATCATGTGCCGCTGCCGGCGATCACCGGGCACGACATCTCCGGCGTGGTCGAGGAGGTCGGATCCCACGTGACCGAGTTCCGCGCCGGCGATGCGGTGTACTACACGCCCCGGATTTTCGGCGGCCCCGGCTCCTACGCCGAGCAGCACGTCGCCGACGTCGAGCTCGTCGGCCGCAAACCGGAGAACCTCAGTCACCTGGAGGCGGCGAGCCTGACTCTCGTCGGCGGAACGGTCTGGGAGTGCTTGGTGACGCGAGCTCAGCTCATCGTGGGCGAGACGATCCTCGTCCAGGGGGCCACGGGCGGTGTCGGCACGATCGCGATCCAGGTCGCGAAGGCGATGGGCGCACGAGTGTTCGCCACCGCCAGAGCGGGCGACCATGAGTTCGTGCGCTCTCTCGGAGCGGACGCGGCGATTGACTACACGTCGACGGACTACGTCGATGCCGTAGCCGAGATGACGCGGGGCAAGGGAGTCGATGTCGTTCTCGACGCGATCGGTGGCGACACGCTCACGCGAAGCCCGCTGACGCTCGCCGACGGCGGGCGTGTCGTCAGCATCGTCGACATCGCGCAGCCGCAGAATCTCATCGAGGCGTGGGGCCGGAACGCCGCCTACCACTTCGTCTTCACCCGGCAGAACCGCGGGAAGCTCGACGCGCTCACCACGCTGGTCGAGCGCGGTCTCGTGAAGCCGGTCATCGGCGCGACTCTTCCGCTCGCTCGCATGGGGGAGGCTCATGAGATCTTGGAGAACCGGCGGTCGTACGGGCTCCGCGGCAAGGTCGCGATCGATGTGGCGGGCGAAACTGTTGCGGTTCCCCCTCGCCTCTCGTAGCGGAACGCCTCGCACTGCTGGTGGCCGAAATGGTCAAGCTTCGCGCCGCCGGGACCGCGGAGAACCTGCGCGTACGGACCGACGCCGCGCTCGGCGCCGAACGCACCCGGATGGCCCGGAACTGCATGATGTGGTCGCTCACCACCTGACAACCCTCATCATGGAGGCGACCGTCGTGGAACGGGCGCTCGACCGGGATCCGGGGGCGGCTCGCCGGAGCGCGGCCATCATCCGTACGGAAGGGAAAGCGCTTTGCAAAATCTGCTGTTGGCAGTCGGCGCCCTGCGCGGCCGCTGGTCGGTCGAGCTGACCATTCCCCGTACGGCCGGCCGGCCCTCATGATCACGGTGCTCCTGGTCGACGACCAGCCGCTGCTGCGCGCGGGGTTCCGTTCGCTGATCGAGCTGGCCGAGGACATCCAGATCGTCGGCGAGGCCGCCAACGGCCCGGACGCGGTGACGCTCGCGCGCCGGCTGCGCCCCGACGTCGTCTGCATGGACGTCCGCATGCCCGGCGGCAACGGCCTCGACGCGACCCGGGTCATCGTCAACGAGATCGACCCGCCGCCCGCCGTCCTGGTGCTGACCACCTTCGAGCTCGACGAGTACGTGTTCGGGGCGCTCGAAGCCGGCGCCAGCGGCTTCCTGCTCAAGGACGCCGACATGGACGACCTCATCGAAGCGATCCGCCGCCTGGCCGCCGGTGAGGGAATGGTCGACCAGACGGTCACCCGGCGGGTGATCGCCGAGTTCGCGCGCCGACGCCCGGCCCCGCCCGCCCCGGCGCCCGGTGGGGGCGCCGACCAGCTGACCTCCCGCGAGGCCGAGATCGTCCGGCTGCTCGCCGAGGGCCTGTCCAACGCCGAGATCGCGGCCGAGCTTGTCGTCGAGGTCAGCACGGTCAAGAGCCACCTCGGCCGGGCCATGGCCAAGATCGGGGCCCGCGACCGCGTCCAGACCGTCATCTGGGCCTATCGTCATGGTGTCGCGTCGCTCGGCTGAAGGACGGACGCCGCGACGACGGGGTTGCTGACGATGGCCGCTACGCCGGATCCCGGTCGCATCGTCCGGGCTCCGGCGCGGCACGGGATCGGCCACCCGCTGCCACAGCTGTGCCCGCACGAACCGCGACCCGGAACCGGATGACCTGGTCCGGGGTCAGCGGCGGCGCAGCGTCGCGTCGAGCAGAGCCGGCGGGGTGTCGTTCTTTTCGTGGGCGGCGAGGTCGACGCCGGGAGCGACGATGGTGTCAATGGCGTCGAGCACGTCGGCCGGCAGCACCGTATCCGCCGCGGCGAGCTGCGAATGCAGGTGGTCCATGGTGCGCGGGCCGATGAGCGCGGTCGTCACGGCGGGGTGGGCGGTGACGAAGCCCAGGGCGAGCTGGATCATCGTCAGGCCGGCCTGATCCGCCACCTTCGCCAGCTGTTCGACGGCGTCGAGCTTGGCCCGGTTGGCGGGGATGTTGGTGTCGAAGCGTTGCTTCATGAACCCCGAACGGTTCGTGGCGACCTCCTGGCCCGCGCGGATCGCGCCGGAGAGCCAGCCCGAAGCCAGGGGGCTCCAGACGAGCACCCCCATGCCGTACTCCTCGGTCACGGGCAGCACGTGTCCTTCGACACCGCGCTGCAGGATCGAGTAGCTGGGCTGCTCGGTGACGTAGCGGCCCAGGCCACGCTCGCGGGCGGCCCACTGGGCCTGGACGACCCGGTAGGCCGGGAAGGTCGAGGAGCCGAAGTAGCGGATCTTGCCGGCCCGTTGCAGGTCGGTAAGAGCCGACAGGGTCTCGTCGTCGCTGGTGGCCGGATCCCACCGGTGGATCTGGTAAAGATCTACATGGTCGACGCCCAGCCGGCGCAGACTGTCGTCCAGCGCGGTGAAGAGCCAGCGCCGGGATCCACCGCGGCGGTTGCGGTCCTCACCCATCGGCAGGCTCGCTTTGGTGGCGAGCACGATGTCGTCACGGCGTCCGGCGATGGCCTTGCCGACCATTTCCTCGGACTGGCCACCGCTGTAGACGTCGGCCGTGTCGATGAGGTTGACCCCGGCGTCAAGAGCGGCCTCGACGATGGCGGTCGCCTCGTCCTGCGTGGTGTTGCCGATCTTGCCGAAGTTCATGGCGCCCAGCGCGAGTGTGCTGACCTGCACGCCGGTACGACCCAAGCTGCGGTACTGCATTTTCGTCTCCCGTGACGATCGGTGCCGGTAAGCGGAACATTGTTCCCGTAGAGCATACGGAGCAACGTTCCGCTTGCCCACTATAGTGACCGAGCCGACACCCGCGCACGGCCTGCCTGGGCTCTGAATGGAGCTGTCGGGTGGGGTGCTGTCCCGGAGGGGTCCGCCGGGGACGCCAACTTTCCGGGTCTGCCGTGCCTTACTGGAACATGCGTTGCGGCAGGAGACAGGTGGGCTGTCCAACGTCGAATGTTGCGCTGTGGGCCTCGCCCGAACGGCAACTGCTCTTCGACGCCCGCGGTTTCAACGGAGGAACGGTTCGGCCGGTCATGAGCTGACGGTAGCGTCGGCGAAGCCGAGGCAGTCAGTGCCACGGAAGATCGCCAACTCGTAGGACAAGGTGTCCGCACCGTCGTCCCGGACCCGCGAGCCGACTTCGTAGTCACCGGGATAAGTCACCTCGCCGAGGTAATGAACGGCGTACGCATCCGGCGCGAGGTCGAGGATCGTCCGGTGCCCGGCCGGATCGACGGTGTCGAGAGCTGACGCCGCGATTGCCTCGTCGTACCACGTGAGCTGAGCGAGATAGTTCACGTGGTGATTGCCGTCGACGTCGCTTATCCGGGCGCGCAAGGGTGCGAAGCGTTCGTAGTGTTCCCGCCGTCGCCGTTCGGGCCCGGCCCGATCGGTCGCGGGACTTCGCGGGGTGTCGCTCGACTGCAGTTCGCTCAGATCGGCGATCAGCTCCTCGGGAAGCTCCAGTGGTCCGCGGGCTCCGCGCAGCACCACGGTTGCCTCGCCGGCTGTCACCGAGGCGCCGTCGATGGCCGCCGACTGCTCGTAGGTGAACGAGGAGCGACCGATCCGGTGAATTCCGGTCCGCACCCTGACCACGTCCCCGGTGCGCCCGGCGTGAGCGAGGCGTTCGACTCGCTGGCCGACGAACAGGATCTGGAAGCGGGAGAACCCGCCCCGGCCTACGAGCCGCTCGAAACGACGCAGTGACAGCCGCAGACGTGCGTCTTCGAGCCAGCGAGCCATGCCGACGACACTCGCCGATCCACTGCGGTCGAGATCGGCTTGCCGCACTCGGACATCATTCTCGATCAGTTCCATGAAATCAGTAGAATCTGTGTTCTTAGGACACCCGCAACCGGGCGACCGGCGCTGGCCCATCCGATGCCAGCTCTGCTCAAAGTCCCACCAGGCCGTGATGAACGGCTTGTTGGCGGCTGCGCCTGCACTCCAGCGGATCAGTGTGGAAGACGTTGCTGCGACACGTGTTGGCCGGGGGTCATGCCGTAGCGGCGCCTGAACTCCCGGCTGAAGTGGCTGGCGTCGGCGAACTGCCATCGCGCGGCAACCTCCGAGATGCCGGGCCGGTAACCGGACAGCGTTGGCACCGTCAGTGCTTTGCGGGCTTCGGCCAGCCGCCGCGCGCGGAGGTAAGCCGAAACCGAATCGCCTTCCGCGGCGAACGCGCGCTGCAGCGTACGCAGGGAGACGTTCAGCTCTCGCGCCAGCACGTCCGGTGAGAGACCGGGATGGGTGAGCCACTGATCCGCAAGGTCGCGCGCGGCCTTCGCGAGTGCCGGGCCGAACCGCGGCTCCTTGTCATCCCACCGGCCCGACGTCACCGAACGCACCAACTCGACCAACGTGTTCCGGACGGCACGTCGGCCGGGCAGCCCCAGATCGCTTGCCCACGTACGAATCGTGGCGGCGTGTGCGAGCAGCACCCGCACCTCGGGAAGAGTTGCCGAACCGACCTTGAAGAGGCGCCCGGTTCCGACGGCCGCAGCCGGCAAGATCAGCAACTGGGTGCTGGTGCCGGGAGCGGCCGTGAAGTGGGTCATCGGCCCGCGGCACACCATCATCCGGCCGGCGGCGACCCTGTGCTCGGTACCCCGCTCATCTCCCAGACGCCAAGAACCTCGGCGCACTATCCAGACGCGCACCAGGTCCTTGCGCGTGGCGAAGCCTGTCGTCCGGACCGCGGTCACCGTGTCGATGCTGTTGTAAACGACGTCATGGAGACGAACCGCTTCCGCCCTCGCCCGGAAGTCTTCCGTCGTCGCCGGGTGGAAAGACGGCATGGCGAAACGTTCGCCCATGTGCCCACGCCACGCTGCCCCAAAGTCGTGGAAACCGCCTGTCGTCCGGGTGTCCAGGGAGAGAACCCCGATGTTCGTGCCGGTCATAGAGCGTGCCCATTCGTGGTTGTCGTCGATCTTCCATTCAAGGTGGCGCGGTGGGCCAAGACCATGCAGTGGCACCCTCCCTACAGTCCCCGATCATGAATACTTCGGCAGTGACACCTACCTGGGCTCTGGTCACCGGCTCGTCCAGCGGGATCGGCCGAGCGACCGCCTTGAAGCTCGCTGAGGACGGCTACGCGATCGTGGTCTGCGGCCGCGACCCGGCCCGTACCGCCGAGACCCGTGAGCTGATCGAGTCGGCCGGCGGCCGAGCCACGGATCTGACCGCGGACCTCAGTTCGCCGGCGGCAGTAAGGGCTCTGATAGGGAAGGTTCGCCATGTCGTCGGCGACGCACCCTTGGACGTGCTGGTCAACAATGCGGGCGGCGGCGGTTTTGCCGCGACCGAGGACACCACCGTAGAGATGTTCGATGCGGCGTTCAATCTCAACGTCAAGGCACCCTACATCCTGACGGGCGCCTTCGCCCCGGCCATGGCCGGCCGTGGCCGGGGGGCGATCGTCAACGTCGGCAGCCTCAGTAGCACCATGGCGGCCCCCGGGACCAGCGCCTTCCAGGCGGCCAAGGCCGCGCTGATGATGCTGACCAAGTCCTGGACCGCCGAGTACGGGCCGCGCGGCGTGCGGGTCAACTCCGTCGAACCCGGGTTCATCTTGACCCGCGTGAACGAACACTTCAGGGATATGTTCACCGGCTACCTCGGCAGCGTCCCGGCAGGACGTGGAGGTGACGCCGAAGAGGTGGCCGAGGCGATCCGCTTTCTGGTGTCACCTCAAGCCTCCTATATCCAAGGCGCTGTCCTGACCGTCGACGGAGGTAAGACCTCAGTTGTCGCGATGTGACCGGAGCTTCTGATCGGCCGTTTCGTCTACCGCGGATTCGTCGGCCCGTTCCCCTTGACTGTGTTCCGGGGACACGGTTTTGAATGACCGGGTGTTCGACGAATGGCGGCGGCGCCGGGCCATCCAGCGCATCAAGCTCGGGGACGGGCGCCCGCTGAAGCGATTCCGTTGGTGGCAGCCTCTGTCCCGGTCCCTGTTCTATCTTCCCGCGGACGCCGGCGCGGGCCGGCCGGTCGAATACGCGGTCGACGTGAACCACATGAAGAGCAACGAGAACCTCGACACCGAAGCCCATCTGTACCGCGACGGCCGGCGCTTCGAACGAGCCAGGCTCCCTGCCGTCTTCCCGATCGAAGGCGGCGCGATCGAGGTGGAGACGTCGGCCTTCGGCCTCCGGCGCTGCCACTTCGTCGCCGACGACGGGACCGAGCAGCAGCTCGTTCCGGATCCACGCTCGGCCGAGGGGCGCCGGGCCCGGCTCGACCGCGAGCATCCGTTGCTCAGCCGCTGGATCGGCGTTATTTCCCTCGTCCTGATCGTCGTGCCGCTGATCCTCGGCCTCCCGCAGACCGTCGAGTCGCTCTCTCGGTTCCCGCCGCTGGCCGAGCGGTTCGGTGTCTTCGAGTCGCCGATCGACGCGTCGGCCTGGTTCAACATCGCGCTCGCGGTCAGCGCGACGGTGGGCAGCACCGAGCGTGCCCTGCGCCTGCGGTACAACCGATGGCTGGACACGCTGGCGGACTGACGGCCCGCAACTGCTGGCGGGCCAGCTCTTTGGCGCGGTGAATGACGTCGAGCTGGGCGTCGTTGTGGAGTCCCCGTCACGCGTCGACGAAGGTCTGCCGTGTGACTGACTTCCCGGCGCGGTCCTCCGGCAGCGCCGGGACGACGGCGGTCGATCCGCTGCGGCGAAAGGCCAGGAAGGTAAATTACCCGGGTGCAACTGGATCTGAATCTGCTGGTCGTGCTCAACGCTCTCCTCGAAGAGGGAAGCGTGATGGGCGCGGCCGAGCGGCTGCACCTGTCGTCGCCCGCGATCAGCCGCAGCCTCGCGCGGCTGCGGAAGCTGACCGGTGACGACATTCTGGTCCGCGCGGGAAACACGATGGTTCCGACTCCGTACGCACGGGCCGTCCGGGACGACGTCGGCCTGCTGCTTCGCCAGGCCCAAGCCGTGCTGGTGCCGAGCCGCACGCTCGATCTCGACCGGCTCGAGCGCACCTTCACGCTGCAATGCCACGACGGGCTCGCGACGGCGTTGGCGCCGGCGCTGCTGCGCCAGGTGCAGAGCGAGGCTCCCGGCGTACGGCTCCGGATCCTGTCCGAGAACTCCTTCGACACCGATGAACTCCGGCGCGGCGGCGTCGACCTCGAACTCCGTCAGGACCGGCCGGAGTTGTCGGAGTTCCGGTCCGAGACGCTCGGCACTGATCCCCTGGTGGTGGCGATGCGGTCCGGTCATCCCGGCGCCGAGAGCCTCGATCTGCGCTCGTACGCCTCGTATCCGCATGTGGTCGTGTCGAGGCGCGGCCGCCTCACCGGGCCGATCGACGAAGTGCTCGCCGCGGAAGGCCTGCGCCGTCAGGTGGCCGCCGCGGTGACCACCGGCGCCATGGCCCTGCACGTTGCGAGCCGGAGCGACATGCTGGTCACCACGACGGCACTGGTCAGCCGACCTCTGGTCGAGGCGTTCGACATGGTCAGCCGGCCGTTGCCGGCCCCGTTCCCGCCGGCTTCGATCAACTGCGTCTGGCATCAGCTGCACGACTCCGACCCGGCCCACGCCTGGCTGCGGGGCCGGGTACGGGCTGCGGTGACAGAGGTCGCCGGTCAGGCCGAGAGCGGCACGGCGACGGCGCCGTAGAAGCGGGACGTGTCGGCCTCGTCGAGCATCGCCGCGGCGACCGTCGCGCGAGAGATCTTCTCGGAGAAGTCGAGCGGGGGTGCGTCCGCCAGCCCGACCGTACGCCGGTTCTGACTTTCCGGCCCTTCGCCGAGCAGGCAAGCGTGAAAAACCGTGCCGCGAGCGGCCAGCACGGATTCGTCGGCCTGCACCTTGTCGGCCAGGCGGTCACCGAGCATCGCGCCGAGGCTCTTGGCCGCTTCGCCTGCCGCCTCAGCGGACCTGCCCGTGCCGTACGCGCCGAGCCAGATGATGTGCCGGGGCCGGGCGGCGATCACCGCCTTGGCGCCCGCGGTGAGAACGCCGGCTCGATCTGTGCCGAGCGCGGACAGGACGACTGAGTCGGGGTCGACGACGGCGGCGATGCTCCCGGCATCGTTGACATCGGCAGCAGCCTTGCGCAGGGCGGGCGAGTCGGCGACGGCGATGCGGGCCGCATCGCGGGCGATGGCGGTGACGGTGTGGCCGCGTCGCAAGGCCTGCCGGACGAGCTCCGCACCGGTACGCCCGGACGCGGCGAGAACAGTGAGATTCATGCTGGACACGTTAAGCAGCCACCGTCGGTATTTCCAATGCGTATTGGTTAAGCGGCCGTTCACTGCCGTGCATTGACTGTTCGACACGCGATTGCGTGGCGGTTAACGGCCGCTTCACCAGAGCGCACTGGCTTTCCCGCGATGCGCGTCCTAACGTTTTCGGCGAGGCGGTCGCCAATTCCTTCATGTATGCGGCCGGACCGTCACTCTTTCCAGGAATCGCGGCAACTATGGAACTCGGACACATACTTCTACTGGTTGTCGCCGGCGTGATTGCCGGCGGAGTCAACGCCCTGGCCGGTGGTGGCGCGCTGATCACCTTTCCGGCCCTGATGGCGACCGGCCTGCCGTCGGTTCAGGCCAATGTCACCAACTCGGTCTCGGTGTTCCCCGGCGTCGTCTCCAGTGTGCTGGGCAGCCGCGCCGAGCTGGCCGGGCAGTGGCGCCGCATCCCGGCGACGATGCCCGCCTGTGTCGCCGGCTCAGCGGCCGGCTGCGTCCTGCTGCTCCGTACCCCCGCTCGCACCTTCGAGCTGCTGGCGCCGTTCCTGGTGCTGGGCGCGGCCGCGACGTTGTTCTTCCAGGAGCGCCTGCGCGGCTTGGTCGGACAGCCGCGCACGCAGAGCCCTCGCCGCCGGGCGATCGCCTTGCAGGTGGTCGTCTTCGCCGGCGCCGTCTACGGCGGCTACTTCGGTGCCGCACTGGGCGTGATGTACGTCGCCGCGCTGGCCCTGGTGCTCGACGAGACGCTGATTCACATCAATGCCCTCAAGAACGTTCTCACCGTCACCGTGGGCGCTGTCACCGTGCTGGTCTTCGCGGCCTTCGGACCGGTCAACTGGCCGGCCGTCCTGATCCTGGCCCCCGCGGCGGTCGTCGGCGGCTACGCGGGAGCGGTCCTGGCCAGACGCCTGCCCAGCCGCCTTTTGAAGGTCCTCATCGTCACCTTCGGCACCACGATCGGCCTGGTCTTTTTGGTTCGTGCGCTCACCTGACGCCACGGGGCGGGGGAGGCAATCGATCTTCACCAACGAGAAGGGATCTCCATGAGAAACAGGGACAGAACACATCCGGCCGCACGGCTCGAACCGCGAGCCTCATGATCGACTGGATCGAGCTGGCGGAGTCGTTGGCGACGTCGCCCTGGCTGTACCTGGTCCTCATGTCGGTGTCGCTGCTGGACTCGTTCCTGCCGCTGATCCCGAGTGAGCCCGTCGTCATCATCGCCGGCGTCCTCGCCGCCACGGGCACCACCAACATCCTGTTGGTCATCGGCGCTACCGCCGTCGGCGCATTCCTCGGCGATCAGGTTCCCTACGCGCTCGGCCGGTGGCTGAGCACTCCCATCAAGAGGCGGCTTCCGCCCGGTTCCAAACGGCGGGCGACGCATGACTGGATCTCCCGGCACCTCGCCGCGCGGGGCGGATTCGTTCTCGTGAGCACCAGGTTCATTCCGGTCGGCCGCTATATCGTCACCGTCACCAGCGGAATGGTGCGGTACGACTATCGGTATTTCCTCCTGTACACCGTTCTCGGCGGGACCGCCTGGAGCACCTATACCGTCCTGACGGGTTATCTCGGCGGCACCCTCTTCCAGGACAACGCATTGCTGGCTTTCGCCGTCGGTATGGGGCTCGCTCTGGTGCTCACCGGCGTGGTGGAGGTGATCCGGCGGATTCGCGTCCGCGGCACGCAGGCGTGAACCGCAACCGCATCATGCAAAGGAGCTCAGGATGTTCTACGAAATTCGCCGCGAGACGGCTCGGCCCGGACGCGGCGAAGAGCTGGCCCGGTGGATGGACGAGCAGGCGATTCCGTTCCACGAGGCGCACGGGATGACCGTCGTGGGGGCGTTCATCGAACCCGGCGAGGACGACGTCTTCGTCTGGATCCGCCGATTCCACAGTGATGGAGAACGACAGGAAGTCGTGGAGCGGGTGCACCGGGATCCGCTCTTCGAGTCCGAGATCAGGCCTCGGCTGGGGGAGCTTCTGGCCGCGGGTGCGGACACCGTGCGACTGGTGCCGACCGCGCACTCCCGGCTCCGCTGACAACCGACCGATGATTTGCCGTCGACTCAGGAGGTACGACACATGCGTGCAGTAGTAGCGGGAGCCGGGATCGTCGGGCTCACCAGTGCCATCGCGTTGCGGAAGCTCGGCATCGAGACGGTGGTTCACGAACAGGCATCCGAGATCCGGGCGGCCGGTGCGGGGCTCGGGCTGTGGGCCAACGCCCTGGCGGTCTTCGACGAGCTGGGACTGGGTGACCAGCTACGGGCCATCGGCAAGCCGGCGGAGATGTACTTCCGCGACCACACGGGCGAGCTGATCCGTCCGCCGGAGTACTCGGCGGAGGACCACCAGTATCTGCTCGTGCACCGCGCCCGGCTGAGTGACCTGCTCGCCGACGCGGTGGGCCGGGACAACATTCGCCTGGACTCCCGACTGATCGGCTACGAGGAGACCGATGCCGCCGTGGAGATCCGTCTTGAGGGCGGGGCGACCGTCGCCGCCGACGTGCTGATCGGGGCGGACGGCGCCTACTCGGTCGTTCGTTCCCTGCTGCTGCCGGGCAGCGACGCCGTGAAGCACAAGGGGCATCACGCCTGGCGCGCGGTGGTCCGGCCCCCGGAGGGCGCCGCCATCGAGCGGGGCGTCATCGTGCTCGGTGAGAAACGGACCCGCGGCGGGTACGTGCCCACCGTCGACGGCACGGTGTACTGGCTGGTCAACCAGTTCGACGCGGACCCCCTGGACGGTACGCCGAAGAAGCAGGCCGCGGAACGCGCCGCATTCCTCGACACGACGGGCTGGAATCCGGCTCTGCCCGCCCTGATCGAGGCGACGCCGGACGACCAGGTGCTGCACAACCAGATCATGCTGGTTCCGCCGTTGCCGCGGTGGGTGTCTCATCGGGTGGCTCTGGCGGGGGACTCCGCTCATGCGCTTTCCCCGCACATCACCGCCGGTGCGTCGCTGGGCGTCGAGGACGGGCTCTTGCTCGCCCGCCTGCTCGCCTCGTCCGACGGGGTGGCCGACGCGCTGGCCGCCTACGAGCGGGACCGGATTCCGCACTACCGCGAGGTCAACGAGTTGTCCCAGCGGGTGGAGGACTCGGCTACGCCGGAGGAGTTCGCGACCAACTACGTGGCTTTCAGCCACTGGATGATCAATCGGTAATGGCCCGTGGACATGAATGAACCGAGGGGATTGCGCATAGACACCGCCGTCGCCGTGCCGATGCGCGACGGTGTCACGCTGGCAACCGACCTGTGGCGGCCGGCCGGAACCGGTCCGTGGCCGGTCCTGCTCGCCCGCACCCCGTACGGCCGGACCTCCACCGCCCACCTGGGCAACCCGAAGCTGCCTGACATCCGCGCCCTCGTCGACAGCGGTTACCTCGTGGTCGTTCAGGACGTACGCGGCACCGGGGCCTCTCCCGGGTTGATGGAGCCGCACCGCTTCGACCAGTGCGACACCGTCGACACGATCGCCTGGATCGACCGCCAGGCGTGGTGCGACGGCAGCGTGGGGATGTGGGGCGCGTCGTACATGGGTTTCGCGCAATGGCGGGTGGCCGCCGAGGCCCCGCCGGCGCTGCGCGCGATCGCTCCGACGATGACCTCGGCGGACGTGTACCGGGCCTGGTACTCGGCCCAGGGTGCGGTATCGCAGGGCACGCTGTTCAACTGGTCGGCCCGCATGGCTGTGGCCAACCTGTCGCGTCCGCAGAGCAACGGCCCGTCGGATCAGCGGGACGCGGCCGAGATCCGGGCCGCGCTCGACGACGCCGAAACCCTGTACTCGCTGCCGATCGGTGGCCGGGGCGCGCTCCTGCGGGGCCTCCCCTGGCTGGGGGAGATGCTCACCCACCCGGGCTACGACGACTACTGGGCGGCCCAGTCGGCGTTGGAACACAGTGCGGCGATCACCGTCCCGGCGCTGAATGTGACCGGCTGGTACGACGTGTTCGCCGGTGAGGTCGTACGCTCGTACACCACCATGCGCCGCACCGGCGGCAGCGCGGCGGCCCGCGAGGGTCAGCAGCTCATCATCGGCCCGTGGGGCCACGGCGACGGCGCCGACCAGGGGATCTTCCCCGATCGCTCGTTCGGGCCGGCCGGATCCGTCAAGGCCGCGGCGCTGACGCAAGCCCATCTGCGGTTCTTCGACCGGTGGGTGAGGGGCCGCACCGGGGTGGATCCGGGTGCGCGGGTACGCATCTTCGTCATGGGGCTGGACCGGTGGCGCGAGGAGGACGACTGGCCCCTGCCCGGCACCCGGTACGAGGACTACTTCCTGCACGGTTCGGGACCGGCCAACACTTCGGAAGGGGACGGCCGGCTGCACCGCAGTCCAGCCATCGACGACGTCGCCGACTCGTTCTCCTACGATCCCCTCGACCCCGTCCCGACCGTGGGCGGAGCGACGCTCGGGGCCGACGGACTCGCCGGCCCCGCCGATCAGGCGGCCGTGGAACGTCGCGGCGACGTGCTCTGCTACACCAGCGACCGCCTGGAGGAGCCGCTCGAGGTCACCGGTCATGTGGCCCTCACCGTGCACATGTCCTCGACGGCCGTCGACACCGACGTCACGGGAAAACTGGTCGACGTCTTCCCGGACGGCCGTGCCCTCATCCTCTGTGAAGGCCTGTGCCGTATGCGGTATCGAGCCGGCGTCGGTCGACCACAGCCGCTGGAACCCGGGTCGATCGTCGAGGCCACGGTCGACATGGGCATCACCTCGAACGTCTTCGTTCCCGGCCACCGCATCCGGCTCGAGGTGTCCAGCAGCAACTTCCCGCGGTACGACCGTAACCCCAACAACGGCGGCACCATCGCCACCACGACGGAGACCCAGGTCGCCCTGAATCGGATCTTCCACGGCCCGACCCATCCCAGCCGACTGACGCTGCCGGTGATCGCGCGGCACCGATGAGCGTGGGCAAGGGAGACGATGTGCCACCGGTGAGTCAGTTCTACGGCTGTGAGTGGGAGGGGCGCGCGGGCCGGGACCCAGCCCGGCCGGCGGCGCGATCTCCGACCGCGGTCGGATGGCAAGCCACGCCGGGCTGGATAGCGTGGTGGGGTCATGAGTGCACGCGACCGATCCAGGCTGCCGCGCGACGCCCCGCTGGCGCTGGGCGTCGCGCTGGTGAGCCTCGTGTTCGCCTACCGGGAGCCGTGGGCCGTGGCTGTCGTGGTGGGCATGTGCGCGCCGCTGGTGATCCGCCGGGCGTACCCCCGGGCCGCGCTGGCCGCCCTGACGGTCGCGGCGGTGGTCCAGGTCGGCACGCTGGAGAGTCCGAGTGTCTCCGCGGTGGCCGTGCCGATCCTGGTGCACAGCCTCGCGCCGGCTGGAGCGGGCCGAGCACGATCGCGCCGTCCAGGCGGCGGCCGAGGAGCGCACCGCGCTGGCCCGGGAGGTCCACGACATCGTCGCCCATTCGCTGTCGGTCATCGCCGTCCAGGCCGAGGGCGGCCGGGCGCTCACGGCGCGGCACCCGCAGCGCGCTCCGGAGATCCTGGAGACCATCGCCGGGACGGCCCGGGAGTCCCTCGGCGACCTGCGGGAGGTTGTCGCGATGCTGCGGGGCGACGGATCAGCGGTGGACGGCTCGCCGGAGGCCGCCTACCGGCCGTCGCCCGGGATCGGTGACCTCGACGAGCTGGTGTCCCGGCTCGACGGCCGGGCCCGGCTGCGCGTCGACGGCGACCGGCGGCAGGTCGGCCCGATGGCCGGGGTGACGGTGTACCGCCTGGTCCAGGAGAGCCTGACCAACGTGCTGCGGCACGCCGGACCCGGCGCCGCGGTGGACGTCCGGCTCGACATCGGAGAGCGGGCGATCGATCTGGTCGTCCGCGACGACGGGTCCGGGACGTCGCCGGCCGCCGACGGCCGGGGCACCGGTCTCGCGGCGATGCGGGAGCGGGTCCGGATGCACGACGGCACCCTGACCGCCGGCCCTCACGCCGGCCGCGGCTTCGAGGTGCACGCGGTCCTGCCCGCGCACCGGGCGCCAGGATCGGCGCGCCGATGACGCTCGGCATGTTCCTCGTCGACGACCAGCGGCTGGTCCGCGACGGACTGCGGATGATGATCGAGGCAGAGGACGACCTGACCGTGGTGGGGGAGGCCGGTGACGGCCGGGACGCCGTGGCGAGGCTGCGCGGCGTCGACGCCGACGTGGTGCTGATGGACGTCCGGATGCCGGTCATGGACGGCGTCGAGGCGACCCGGCAGCTGACCCGGCTCGGACACCCGGCCCGAGTGCTCATCCTGACCACGTTCGATCTGGACGAGTACGTCTTCGCGGCCCTGCGCGCCGGCGCGGCCGGATTCCTGCTCAAGGACGCCCGCCAGGAGGAACTGCTGGCGGCGGTCCGTGGTGTCGCCGCCGGCGGCTCGGTCGTCGCGCCGGCCGCGACCCGGCGGCTCATCGCGCACTTCGTCGACCGGATGCCGGGTGGCCCGGCGGCGCCCGACGACCGTCTCGGGCTGCTCACCCCGCGGGAGATCGAGGTGCTCGGCGCGATCGCGGCCGGCGACACCAACGCGGAGGTCGCGACGCGGCTGCACATGGCCGAGAGCACGGTGAAGACCCACATCGGCAACCTCCTGGCGAAACTGCGGTGCCGCGACCGGGTCGCCCTGGTGCTCTTCGCGTTCGAGGCCGGAGTGTCCGCACCGGACTGACGGCCGGCCGGCTCCGACCACGGTCGGAGATGGCGTGGTGAGGGGCGATACTGCGGGCCGATCTGTTCCGGCCGACGGCTGCCTAGGTTCAGGATCATGACCGAAATCAGTCCGGCCGCGGCGCGGGACCTCACCAAGACCTACGGCACCGGCGACACGGCCGTGCCCGCCCTGCGGGGCGTCACCGCCGACTTCGGGCGCGGCACGTTCACCGCGGTGATGGGCCCGTCCGGCTCCGGCAAGTCCACCTTCATGCACTGCCTGGCCGGGCTGGACCGGGCCACCGGCGGCCACGCGTACATCGGCGGCCAGGACCTGTCCGTGCTCGACGACCGGGAGCTGACCCGGGTCCGGCGGGACCGGATCGGCTTCGTGTTCCAGTCGTTCAACCTGCTCCCGACGCTGACGGCGGTGCAGAACATCCTGCTGCCGCTGGACCTCGCGGGCCGTACGGCTGATCCGGCCAAGCTCGCCGCCGTCGTGGGCTCGCTCCGTCTCGGCGACCGCCTGGACCACCGTCCGGCCGAGCTGTCCGGCGGGCAGCAGCAACGGGTCGCGATCGCGCGGGCCCTGGTGACCGGACCGGACGTGGTCTTCGCCGACGAGCCGACCGGCGCCCTCGACTCGCAGAGCGCGGCGACCCTGCTGGACTTCCTGCGCCGCTCCTGCCGTGAGCTGGGCCAGACGATCGTGATGGTGACCCACGACCCGATCGCCGCGTCGTACGCCGACCGGGCGCTGCTGCTCAGCGACGGCCGGATCGTGGACGAGCTGAGCGATCCCACCCCGGACGCGGTGCTGGGCGTCATGCGGAGCCTCGCCGCATGACCGCCGTCCCCCGGACCCGCTTCCCGATGGCCCGCAACGCGCTCGCCGAACTGCGCCTCAACCCGCACCGCGTGATCGCTGTCGTCGTCGCGATCATGATCAGTGTCGGCTACCTCACCGCCTCGGTGACCGTCCTCGCCGGCGAATCGGCGACCTTCGAGCAGAGCGTCATCGCCCGGACCGCCGCGACCGACGTGGTGGTCACCGTCGGCGCCGGTGATCCGGCCGAGCACGCCGCCCTGGCCACCCGGATCAGCACGGTGGCCGGGGTCGCCTCGGCCGACCTCAGCTTCCTGTCCCAGGGGCGGGTGACCGGCTCCTCCGACTGGGTGCAGCAGCAGTCGGTCCCCGCCAACCCGAAGCTCCGCTGGGCCGACCTGACCGAGGGCCGCTGGCCCGCGACACCCGGCGAGATCGTGCTCGGCAGCGTCACCGCCCGGCAGCTCAACCTGGACATCGGCGACCGGATCACGATCAACGACCGCAACTCGTCCGCGACCCTGACCGTCACCGGCCTCGCTCACGAGGGCAACTCGTTGCTGTCCGGGCTGGCGCCGCGCTCCTTCGTCGCACCGTCGTTCTACAGCGTCGCCGGCTCCATCCACACGTCGCTGCAGACGGAGATCCTCGTCATCGGCGACGGCACGGTCACGCAGGACCAACTCGCCGCACGCGTCACCGCGGTGGCCGGTGGCGACCGGGTCGAGACGTCCGCGGGATTCACCCAGCGCAAGTTGGCCGAGAAGACCCAGGGCGTGTTCATCTTCCAGCTCCTGCTGCTGGTCTTCGGCGCGGTCGCGCTGCTGGTCGGGAGCATCATGATCGTGAACACTTTCCTGATCCTGGTCGCCCAGCGGCGCCGGCAGATCGGGTTGCTGCGGGCGGTCGGCGCCGGGCGGGACCAGATCCGGCGGGGACTGCTCGTCGAGGCGACAGCGATCGGCGCCACCGGGTCCCTGCTCGGCGTCGGGCTCGGTGTGGCGCTCGCGGCCTGCGTCGCGGCCGTGCTGGACGGCGAGTTCGCCCTACCGGCCGGGCAGGTGGCTGCCGTCGCCGCCGTCGGAGTCATGATCGCGGTGCTGTCGGTGCTGGTGCCGGCGCGGCGGGCGGTCCGGATCGCCCCGCTGGACGCGCTGCGTGCCGTCGCCGACCCGGCGACCGAGCGCCGCACCTCACTCGCCCGCCGGGCTGGGTCTCTGGGCCTGATCGCCCTCGGGCTGGCTGCGATCGGCCTCGGCTTCACCGACACCACGGTCGCACTGCTCTACTCGGTGGGCGGGTCGTTCGTGTGCGCCGCCGGGCTGCTCTCGGCCACCGGGCTGTTCCTGCCCCCGCTGCTGCGCGGCCTGGGCTCGGCCCTGCGGCGTACCGGCCCGGCCGCGCGGCTGGCCACCGACAACGCGGTGCGCAATCCCGGCCGGGCGGCCGCGACCGGCGCCGCGCTGATGCTGGCCGTCGGACTGGTCGTCGCGCTCCAGGTCGGCGCGGCCGGCATGAAGGCGACGGCCGACGGCAATCTCGACGTGCGCTATCCGGTCGACGTCACCGTGTCGATGTTCGACGGGGCGCTGCCGGCCCGCGCGACCGGTGACATCGCCGCGGTCTCGGGGATCGCCGGCGCCGCCGGGGTGCGGTCGTCGCGGGTCACCGTCCGGGGCGGCGGCAAACCACGGCCGGTCCGGGTGCTGGGGCCCGGCGCCGACGCGATGGCTGTGGTGTCGGGTCTGCACCCGCCGGTCAGCGCCGGGGTCGTCCTCGCCGACCCGTACCTGCTGGACGAGATCGGGTTGCGGGACGGCGGCCCGGTCACCGTCACCGGCCGGTCGGGCTCGGTGACCCTGCCGGTCCGGGCCGACCATCTGGCACCCGACGAGGGGCTGGTCGTCGCGCCTCAGGTGCTCGCCACGCTCGACGACGGCGCCCCGGTCGGCACCGTGTGGGCCAAGGCGCGGCCGGGGGCCGACGTCACCGCGTTGCGGTCGCAGCTGCGGTCCGCCGTCGAACCGCTCACCGGCGCCGAGGTCGGCGGCGGGCTGTCGGCGAAGCTCATGTACCACGCGGCTCTCGACAGGCTGCTGGCGCTGACCACCATGCTGCTCGCGGTGGCGGTCCTGATCGCGCTCGTCGGCGTCGGCAACACCCTCGGCCTGTCGGTGCTCGAACGCACCCGCGAGTCCGCACTGCTGCGGGCCCTCGGGCTGCAACGGCGGCAGCTGCGCGGGATGCTCGCCGTCGAGGCGGCCCTGCTCAGCCTCTCCGGCGCCGTCGCGGGCATCGCCGCCGGGACGTTCTTCGGCTGGATCGGCACCCACGCGGTCAGCGGCCAGCTGAACCTCGAGAACGTCCGGTTCTCGATGTCGGTGCCGCAAACCCTGACGGTCGCCGCCGTGGCCGTCGGCGCCGGCATCCTCGCCTCGGTCCTTCCCGGCCGGCGAGCGGCTCGCGCGACACCGGTGGAGGCTCTCGCCGAGAGATGACCGGCGTGGCTTTGTTCGAGTAGGTGCCGTGCATGCGCTGGGATGCGGGCGATACCGCGGCCATCACGACTGGCACGTAGTCGCGGAACGATGGCATACCCGACGCTGTGTTGGCGGGTGCGGTGAGCAGATCGGTGCCGGAGACGCCCATCTGCTGCCGCAGTAACCGCGCGGCTTGCAGGATCTCTGGTCCGGAGTTGGTGGCGGTCACTGGTCACCGCCGAGCGAGCAGGGCGGCGGTGACACGCGTTCGCGGCCGTGGAGCCGGCACGCGCGGCGGATGTTGACCGGACTGCAGAGCTCCGCCCGGTCCCGTGGATCAGCGTCGCGGAGCAGCCGAAACAGGTCGTCAAAGGCGTCCGTGACGGGTCTGAGCGGCTTTCTTGATCGCGGTGGCCTCGCTGATTCAGGTGGCGGTGAGCGCTGGGTCGCCGCCGGCGTCGAGGGTCGCTGGGTAGCGGCTCGTTTGCTCCCGTCGACTAGAACGATGATGTCGATCGATGGGGAGGCGCTGATGCGCAGGGTGATCGCAGCCGCGGTGATGACCGCGGCGATGGTGTTGGGAACAGCCGTCCAGGCGTCGGCGGAACCGTCCGACCCGTTACCCGGCTCCGGCTGGCGGGTGAGCGACGGACACACACTGACCTGGACCGCGCCGCGGCTGATGGCCGGCGACGCGGTCGTCGAGTTCTACGCCGGGGACCGGGTGCTGGGCCGGCCCAGCACGACCGACCACCGTACGTTCCGGCTCGAGGTGGACCGACTGCCGAAGCCGACTGAGCTGCAGGTCCGCGCGGGTGGCCGGCGTATCGACGGGCCGCTGCCGCAGGCGCAGCGCCGGTCTGTGGGCGACATGGAGCCGCCGGCGCTCGGCCGGGCCGGCGCGGTCGATCCCGGGCGGCCGGGGCCGTACGCAACAGTGACCGGGGAGTACACGTTGCCCCGCGTCACGCTGCCGGACTATCCGGAGGCGATCGAGATGGAGGGCGTGGTCGTCGCGCCGCAGGGCGCTGAAGGCCCGCGGCCGCTGGCCCTCTTCCTGCACGGGCGGCATTTCACCTGCTTCGCCGGTGACGATCTGGAACAGATCAGCCTGGAGTGGCCCTGCCCGGAGGGCAAGACGGCGGTCCCGAGTCACCGTGGCTACCTCGAGGCGCAGCGGCTGCTCGCATCGCAGGGCTACGTCACGGTGTCGATCTCGGCGAACGGCGTCAACGCGCAGGACAACGACGTCGAGGATCTCGGCGCCCAGGCGCGATCGTCGCTGGTCCGGCTGCACCTGGCCCGCTGGGCGGACTGGTCCGGCAGTGGCCGAGCGTCGGCACCGGCCGCGGTCCGGGCGGCGCCGCGAGCTGATCTGGCCCGCGTGTTCCTGATCGGACACTCGCGGGGCGGCGAGGGCGTGAGCAGGGCTGCGATGGACAGCCTGACCCCGCCGCCGGCGGACCAGGACGGGTACCACGGTCAGGTCCGCTGGACCATCCGCGGCCTGCTGCTGATCGGTCCGACGATCTTCGGACAGAACATCGTTCCGGACGTCCCGTCGGCCACCATCCTGCCCAGCTGCGACGGCGACGTCGCCGACCTGCAGGGCCAGGTGTTCGTGGACGGCACGATCGGCGTCAGCCGCGGGCGCGCGCTGCACAGCGCGCTGTTCATGGTCGGCGCGAACCACAACTACTTCAACACCGAGTGGACGCCCGGGCAGGCGGTGGCGCCGGCGTTCGACGACTTCCCGGACGACATCGAGGACGCGGTGTGCTCACCCGGCACGCCGACCCGGATCACCGCGACCCAGCAACAACGGGCCGGGGCGACGTACATCGCGGCGGCCGCGCGGCTGTTCGTCGGTGGCGACGACCGGGTGCGCCCGCTGCTCGACGGCACCGGCGTGCGGGCACCGTCCGCCGATCCGGTCCGGGTGCTGAGCCACGCGGTCGGCGGCGCGCGGACACCGCTGATCGTTCCCGACCGGAAGGTACGGGTGACCGGCGCCGGCGAGCTGTGCGCCGAGGTCACCCTCGACGACGACCGGATGTGCCTGTCACTTTCGGAACTCGGGCTGGCCCAGTCGCCGCACTTCGCCGACATGCGGAGAGTGCCGGAGGAGGCGGGCCGATACTCGGTGAAGATGAACTGGTCGCATGCGGGCCAGGGGGTGTCGTTCGACCCGCCGCGCGCGGTGCCGGTGGCGGACGCCCTGGCGCTGCGGATCGCCGTGCCGCCGAACACGTCGGACAACCGGTTCGGCGTCGTGGTGACCGACGACGGAGGGCGGCGTACCGAGCTGGGCGAGGTGCGGCTGGACGGGTTGCCGAGCACCGAGCTCTTGCCACGCTACTGGGCGCAGGAGGTCCGCGTACCGGTGAAGCGGCCGCAGCGGGTCACCCGGCTGGACCTCGTCCCGCGCAGTGCCGCCGGGCAGGCCTGGCTGGTCGACGCGTGGGGCTGGCGGCCAGGAACCCCGGCGCCCCGTCCGGTCGAGCTCCCGCGCGTCGACGTGGGCACACTCGCGGCCCAACCGGCGACGGAGGGCGACACAGGCGTACAGACCTTCCGGATGCCGGTCCGAGTCAGTGGCCGCGGGGGCGGACAGGTTCGCGTGTTCGTGACGGAACGCGACACCGGCGACACCCGTTCCTGGGTGGCGTCGGTGCGGCCGGGTGACCGTTCGGTCCTGGTGCCGGTCCGGGTGCCGGGCGACACCGTCTACACCGGCGACCGAATGTACGACGTCGGTGTGAAGGCGGTGCGTGGCATGGTGGTGGGTGACTATCTGGGCGAGCTGCTGGTGGCCGAGGACGATCCGGCGCCGGCCGTGACCATCACCCCGGTCGCCGACCGGGTGACCGAAGGGGGCACGCTGACTTGGCGGGCCACGATCGACCAGCCCGCCGGTGTGGAGCTTGTCGTGTACGGCCAGCCGACGCCGCCCGGCGGCCCGGAGCTGTCCAGCACGGACGTCGATCCGCAGTGGTTCACCGACTTGACCGGGGAGGACCCGGAACCGTCCCGGCCGCTGTCCGAAACGTTCGCGGGTCCGTTCGGCGTCATCCCTGCCGGTGAGTCGAGCACCGAGCTGACCATTCCCACCGTCACCGACTCGCTGGACGAGCCAGACGAGCAGGTGCGGCTCGAGATGTACGGATCCACCGACGAGACACCCTTCACGACGGTGACCGGCACGGTCACCGACTGATCAGAGAATCCTGGACAGCCTCCGCAGAGTTGGTGCCGGCACGCAGCCACATCGACTCTGCGGAGCAAGGAATGAATTTTTCACCAGCCGGCATCGGCAACAACGCGTGCTGTCACTGCGGGCAAGAGTTCAAGGGGATGGGCGCCACACCACGCTGACGTAGAAGAGCCGGGGGTCGTTGCCTGCGCCGTATTCGTGGTGGGAGACGCTGCCGGAGCCGGTGGGGTGGCGGATCAGGTCTCGGGTCATGCCTGTGGCCTTCATGAGGGCGTCTCGGGCTGTCACCGGTTCCAAGTCGCAACCGAAAGCTCGCAGCGCTTCGGGATATTCGGTGAAAGGGTGTGAGCGGCGCCAGGCCGCGTGCTGCCACGTGTCTGACTTGGACTGCTGGGCCAGCACCAGAGTCGCTTCGGCGGGAATGGGGAAACCGTCGGGGAAAGCGGGTGGAAGTCCGCGTTCGTCGAGCGATTCCAGGAATGTCACGTCGGTCAGGATGTGGGCATTCGCGTCGTATTCGTAAGGCGGCGCAGGTGGGCGGAGCGGCTCCAGGCGGCCGGACACCCCGCTGGCGTCGAGGGCGGCCAAGGCCGCCGCGACCACCCGGGGGGCCTGGGCGCCGTGGTCCTGCAGATCCAGGTGGAGGGTCGGGCCGTCGTCGCTCAGAAGGGCGTTTACCCAGTTGGGTAAGGGTTCGGTGGGCTCGTCCGGGTGGGGGATGGCTCGGACGGTGTCGGCTGCGGCTCGTAGGGCGGCCATGGCCGTCTCATCGTCGGGAGTATCCCGAATCACCAGCACGGCCTGGCTGGGGCGTTCGGCCACGTAGGCGGCCAGGGCGGCCTCGTCTCGTCGCAGCATGGCCGGAATTCTCGCACACAGGCATTGACGTCGGTGGAGGAGGAATAGCTTCGATACGCTTCACGGGAGCGCTTCCGCAGTAGAGCGTGGGGTGCACTGAAGGCACGGGAAAGTACAAGTAAAGAAGATTACGAGATTGCTGGCGCTTGCGTCGCGGCGGTGCTTGTGGCTCCGCTCCGCGGTCGTTGAGTTGTCCGCCGGTCCGGCGGTCAACACGTTGATGGCGGCGTTGACGTCCAGTCCCGCCGGGTGTCGGCCACCTGGGCGTGCGCCCGGGCGACCTTCACGACGACCTTCTTGCGGTCGGCCGAGCCCTTCTGCTTGCGCGAGAGCGCCTGCTGCAACCGCTTGAGCTTGATCGCCGACCGGGAAAGCGAGCGCCCGCATGCCGGCGGCCGCGCACATCCTCGGCGTCGAGGGGGCGGTCCGCGCCATGACCACACCCAGCGCCACCCCCTTAGTCGCCGCCGCACCGATCCCCGGTTCGCGGCCAGGCTCGTACGATGCCTGTGTTCCTGGCGGTCGATCTTGGCGCCGAGACCGGCCGGGTGCAGCGCCGGAAACGCGAGCGTGATCGTGCAGACACGGCCTCGATACGGTCGGCCCCAAGAGTGGCGATCATGGCTGCGACACCCCCTACAGACGCCGAGCTCAACACCATGATCCGTGCTCGTCTCGCGTCCCTCGGCATTGATCTCGACCAGTTGCCGGCCGGCACCACGGCCGACCCGGCGACCGGGTCGCCCGGACGGGACTCGGTCCTCGCGTCGCTGCGCTCGTTCGTGCGCGGCAGCGTCGCCACCCTCGCCTCCTTCCAGATGCCCGCCCCCGCCGGTAGCGACCCGGCGCACGCCGCCGCTCTTTCCCAGCAGCCGGCGCCGATGCTCTACCCCTCGATCGGTACCGCGTGGCGCCGATGAACCGGCCCACCGAGGTCCCGGCCGCCGAGCCGGACCGCGCCACGTCCGCGTTCAACCGGCGGCTCTTCCTGGCCCGGACCGCGGCGATCACCGCGGCCGCAGCGGTCGGGGCGGCCGCCGCGCCCGCCGCCGCGTCCGCCTGGTCCGGCAGGACGCCGAAGTTCAGCGACGCCGCCTACGCCAGGCCGCGCCCCGAGGCGCTGGCCGACCCGACCGAGCTGACCGTCGCCGAGGCCGCCTGGATGATCCGGTACGGCAAGCTCAAGCCGGCTGCTCTGGTCGAGGCCTACGTGTCCCGGATCGGCGCCTACGACGCGGTCTACCAGGCGTTCAACACCGTGCTGGCGGACCAGGCCCGGGCCGCCGCGACAGCCGCCGGCAGGCGGACGCCGAGCACCCCGCTGCACGGCATCCCGCTCGCCATCAAGGACAACTACTGGACGCAGGGGGTGCGGACGACCGCCAACTCGTACCTGTTCCAGGACTTCGTCCCGCCCTACGACGCCACCGCGGTCGCCCGTCTCAAGAAAGCCGGCGCGATCGTGCTCGGCAAGACACAGATGGGCCCGCTCGCCACCACCCGAGCGACCACCCCGGACGGCCGGATCACGACGGTCAACGCTTGGACGCCCGGCAACCCGGCCACCGACCCGGGTGGATCGTCCACCGGCACGGCCACCTCGGTCGCCGGCCGGATGGCGACCTCCGGAACCGGCACCCAGACCGGCGGCTCGATCACGGCGCCGTCGAACGCCCAGAACCTGACCGGGCTGAAGCCGACGATGGGCCGGGTGTCGCTCGCCGGGATCATCCCGCTCAGCTACACCCGCGACCATCCCGGCCCGCTGGCCCGCGACGCCCGGGACGCGGCGATCATGGTGACCGCGATGGCCGGTGAGGACCCGGCGGACCCGCGGACGCAAGGACTGCCCGAGATACCAGACCTGATCGGCGCGGCCACGCCGATCGTGTCCCGGGGCCGGTACCGGGTCCGCACCAAGGTCCGGGTCGGGGTCCTGCCGGGCTACGCCGCCGACCCGGCACGCCAGGCGTTCCTCGCCGCCCTGGACAAGATCGACGGCATCTCGCTCGCCGACGTGCCGTTCCCGGACCAGTGGGACCTGCTGACCGGGACCGAGTTCAACAACGTGCGGCTGCCGGAGCGCAGCGAGCCGTTCATGCCGTATCTGCGGTCGGACCTGCGTGGCTTCGGCGTGTCGGTGACCGGGTGGCTGCAGGGCGCGCTGCTCGGCGCCGGCGAGTTCATCACCGGGCAGCGGGCCAAGCTTCTGCTGCTGGAACGGGTGCTCGAGCAAATCTTCGCCAAGTGCGACGTGGTGGTGCAGACCAGCCCGGTGCCGTTCGACATCCTCGGGCTGCCGGAGATCGGCTTTCCGATCGGCTTCACGGCAGCGGGGGTGCCGATCGGGACGATCCTCGGCGGCGCACCGTACGAGGAGGACCGGCTGCTGTCCGTGGTCGGCGCCTACCAGGCGGTCACCGACTGGCATCACCGGCGGCCGGCCGATCCGGTCGCGCCGACAGCGTCGGCCCGGTCGCTCATGGCGGCCGGCGACCGTGGCCGGTTGACCGCCGAGGACGTGGCCGAGCAGATGCAGTAACCCCGCGCCCGACGGCGGCGCTTCGACGTCGTCGTGGACCCGCACCGCCGCCAGCCGGTCGGCCTCGTCACGTTCGTGGACGACGAGACCGGCCTGCTGGCATTTCCGGCGCCGCAGCGGAACTGGGTGTACTCGACCGTCGCTGTCTCCGAACGATGCGAGAGGACAGGCATGACGCTGCACGAGAATCAGCCAGGTCCCGTCACAGCGGCGGGCGCTGCACTGCTGCCCTTTCTCGGCTCCGACACGGTGGTGAACGCCGGTGCACCTGCGCTACGACGCGACGGCGACCGTCTCGAAGGCGGACCAGCCGCCTTCGGTGAGCAGCGGGCCATCCTCGCTGCGGACGGCGGTGTGGGCGCCCGAGATCTCGAACAGGCCCGAATCCCCGGCCGGGGTCAGCTTCCAGGACTGTTCGGCGTCACCGGGGCGGCAGGCCTCCATGCGCAGGATGGCCTTCCGGACGTCGGTGAGGCAGGACGGAGCCCCGGCCGCGGGCACCTTGGGTGTGGCGACGATCTGGACGGTGTTCTGGTTCGACTCCTGGCGCTTGCGGACCTTGGCCGGCTTGATCGTCATCCGGGTGGACTCGGTGACGGCGGTCCCGGTGAAGTCCACCGATCCGTCCGGGTGTGAACGCAGGTGGTGCCGGCCGCCCGCGTCGCCGGTCAGGGTGATGACGACCGGGACGCCCAGGTCGATCGCGTAGTTCTTCAACTCGGCGACGTTGGCGTCGACGAGCTTGGGGCCGGTGGGCGGGGCCGTCGATGGTTTCGTCGACGTCGACGTCGACGTCGACGTCGACGTCGATGGCTTAGCCGACGTCGGCGGTGCGGCGGCCGCCGGCGGCTCCCCGCGGTCGACGAAGGTGTACTTGTCGGCGAACTGGGGCTCGCCGACCTCGGTGACGTCTGAGCGCTTCTTGTCGGCGTCCCACAGCAGGAATCCGTAGTCGTTGCCGATGCTGTAGGCGGGCCGGCCGCCGGCGTCCTTACCGGTGTCGACGAGGGAGAACAGCGTTGCTTTGGTCGGCGTGCAGGCGGTGCCGACCACCGGCGCGATCGGCTCGTCCGGATCGATCTTGACGCCCAGGCAGATCTCCGGGCCGGCGTACCCCTCGTTGGTCAGCGACTGGATCATGTAGTCGACGCCCACCGGCTTCAGCACGAACTGCGACCGCGAGCCGGTCCCGTCCGAGACGTCGAGCTCGGCGCTGCCGTCGTCCAGCATGAAGAACCGGCTCGTCGTACCCAGCCGCAGCGAGAAGCGGCGGTCGCCGGCCAGGATCGCCGTGAGAGGATCGACGGGGGCGCTGCTCGCAGGCGCCACCGCGTCGGTCGACGAGGCACTGCTGAGCATGTGCGTACCGACCAGGCCGGCCGACAGCAGGGTGACCACCGCCGCGGCGGCCACCGCCACGCGGCGCAGCCGGTTACCGCGCTGAGGATGCCGCGCCGGTGGTTCGACGACGTCGTCCGGGGGTGGCGGCGGGGGTGAGGGCGGAGGCCCCGGCCGTACGGTCCGGGTCTGGCCCGCCAGGAGCAGATCGAGCAGCTCGCGGGCGCTCGGACGCTGCTCCGGGTATTTGGCGAGCGCACTCTCCACCACACTTCGCAGCGGCTCCGGCACACCCGAGGTGTCCGGCGGCTGGGTGAGGATACGCATCGCCGTGACGGTCGGGGACTCGCCTGCGAACGGGGTGCGGTTGGTGGCCGCGTACGTGACCACGGCGCCCCACGCGAAGACATCAGCCGCCGGGGTCACCTCGGCGCCGAACGACGGGTCGAGCCGCTCCGGCGCCATGTACGCCACCGTGCCGATCATCTGATCGGTGCTGGTGTGCCGGCTCGTCGCCTCGAAGGCCCGGGCGATGCCGAAGTCGATCACCTTGATGCCGCCCAGGGCGAACAGCACGTTGCCGGGTTTGAGATCGCGGTGGATCACGCCGGCGCCGTGGATGGCGGTCAGCGCCGTGGCGACGCCGACGGCCACGCCCTGCAGGGCGGCCCCGGTGAGCGGTCCCTGCCGGTCGACCAGCGCCGTGAGGGACGGGCCGTCGACGAATTCGACCACCAGGTAGGGCGGATTGTGCTCCGGATCGGCGTCGAGCACCGCGGCGGTCGAGAACGGCGGCACCTGGCCGGCCCGGCTGACCTCACTGCGAAACCGGCCCCGGAACTCGGGGTCGTCGGCGTACTCGGGCCGGACGACCTTGATCGCGACCAGGGTCTGATCGGGGGCCCGGGCCAGGAAGACGCTACCCATACCACCCTGGCCCAACCGGGCCACCAGGTCGTAGACCCCGAGACTTCTCGGGTCGCCGGGACGTAGCGGCATGCTCATGATGTGGTCAGAGCCCGTTCTGTCAGCGGTCGCGGGGAAGGTTACCGATGCCCGCCCGCGGTGGTCAAACCCAGGTCAATGCTCGTCCTGGCCACCGGCACGCAGGATCGGCTCGTGGAGGACAAAGATCGACTCTCGCCTACGCGACGCGCTGCCGTGGTCTCCGATCGTCTGATGTCTGCGGTTGGCTCGGGCGGATGGAACCGGTGGCGATCCAGCGGCGCAGGGCGGGGGCGGCCGGCCGCTCGATCAGGCGGTGGACCAGCCAGGCGGCCACGATCAGGATCGCTACCGCGGCGATGATGAGCGCGGGCACCGGCACGCCGGTGCGGTCGTAGGCGTACCGGATCATGGTGTAACCGATGCGGGGATGCAGCAGATAGAGGGGGTAGGAGATCGCGCCGGCCACGGCCAGCCAGCGCCGGCGCCAGCGGTCGGTGACGCCCAGGGCGATGGCCAGCAGCACGATGTACGCGAGGGTGATGATCAGCCACGCGGGCCAGACCGGTACCGGGAAGCCGGGGTTCGCGAAGAGCACGCGCTCGCGTACGCGGAAAAGGCTGAGCGTCCAGGCCGCGGCCAGCAGGGCCCACAACGGAAGGGTGGGGCCGTGGCGGCGGACGAGGTAGATCGTGATGCCCGCGACGAAGTAGGGGGCGAACTGGGGCATGACCAGCTCGGCGAGCGGCGCCCGAGCCGGGACGAGGACGGAGAGGACCAGCCAGCCGGCGCCGATGGCGATGACCCGGCGGCGGGTGGGGCCGATCAGGACCAGGATGGCGAACAGGGCGTAGAACCGCAGCTCGTACCAGAGGGTCCAGTAGACGGTGTCGACGTATGGCACGTTCAGCGGTTCGGCGAGCATGGTGAGGTTGACGGCGATGTCGCCGGCGGTCAGGCCGTGCGGCAGGGGGATGCCGTCGGTGAGCGGCAGGACGGTCATGACCGCCGTGGTGATCAGGACGCAGGCCCAGAAGGCGGGGTAGAGCCGGGCGGCGCGGGAGGCGAGGAAGTCGCGCGGGGTCCGGTCCCAGCCGCTCATGCAGATGACGAAGCCGCTGATCATGAAGAACGTCTCGACGCCGAGGAAGCCGTAGATCAGCGTCGAGTTCACTTCTTGCGGCAGGTACGCGGTGGTCGGCCGGACGCCGTCGACCGACCACGCCATACCGAGGTGGTGGAAGGCCACCGCCAGAGCGCACAGCAGTCGCAGGCCGTCCAGGGCCAGCAGGCGGTTCGTCTTCGCAGCCACGATCGGCCGCCTCCAATGCAGGGGTCATCGCCGCGAGTGGCCGGGCCGCTCACGGTGGGGGATGAAGGGATGTCAGGTAGGCAGGCGCAGGGTGAAGGTGCTGCCGTGACCGAGCCGGCTGGTCGCGGTGACGGTGCCGCCGTGGGCCTCGGCGAGTTTGCGGACGATGGCCAGGCCCAGGCCGCTGCCGCCGGTGCTCCGGTTGCGCGACTTATCGGCGCGCCAGAAGCGGTCGAAGACGTGCGGCAGGTCGTGCTCGGCGATGCCGTCGCCGGTGTCGGCGACCTCGATCACCAGGTAGCCGCCGTCGAGCCGGGAGCGGACGGTCACGGTGGCGCCGGGCGGTGAGTGCCGGACAGCGTTGGAGAGCAGGTTGCCGACTGCCTGCCGGATCCGGTTCGGGTCGAGCATGACCTCCGGGTCGTCCGCCGCCTCCACCTCGATCGTGACGCCGTCGGCGCGGCCGGCGTGCGCCGCGGCGACCTGACCGAGCAGTTCGTTGACGTAGACCAGCTCGGGGTGCAGGCGGAGGCGGCCGGCGTCGGCGGCGGCCAGGTCGCTGAGGTCGTCGATGACGTGCTGCAGCAGCTCGGCCTCGTCGGCGAGCAGGTCCAGCAGCTCCGGGTCGGGTTCGGCCACGCCGTCCCGGGCGGCCTGGAGCCAGGCGCGGATGTTGGTCAGCGGGGAGCCGAGCTCGTGGGCGATGTCGCTGATCATCGCGCGTCGTTGCCGTTCGACGGTCTCCCGGCGCTCGGAGAGATCGTTGAACGCGGCGGTGAGCCGGCCGATCTCGTCGCGGCCCCGGACCGGGAGGTCGCTCGCACCGCTCTCGACGGCGTGGGTGAGCGCGCGCAGCGGCCGGGAGATCCGCCGGCCGACCAGCAGAGTGACCGCGAAGGCGACGGCCAGGACCAGCACGGCCACGGTCGTGACCCGCGAGGTGCCGGCCCGGGAGAGGTCGAGCACCGTGCCGGCCTGCCGGGCCGGGCCGGCGACATAGAGGTAGGCGCGCGGGGCCACGTACGGCGCAAGCTGTTCCCGGCGGGACTGAATGATGCACTCCTGCGGCTGGCCGGGGTCCAGGCGGGCCTCGCGGGTCGGCTTCCAGGCGAAGCCGAGCAGCACGGTCACCACGGGCTCGGCCGCGGATCCCACCAGGCACGCGTTGGTGAGCGCGGTCAGCTGGGCCAGAGCCGCACGTTCGGTGTCGGTGACCACGTCGGCGCCGGACTTCCGATAGCAGTCGGCCAGTTGCGCGGAGACCAGGTCGGCACTGGTGAACAGTGGCGCCAACGCCGGCCGGCCCGCGGTGGAGGTGTCGGCCCCGGTGGCTATGCCCAGCTCGGTCATGCACTCCTCAGCGCGGACAAGCCGGCCGGACAGCATGCGGTGCTCGGCGGCGGTCAAGCGGTACGGACCGAACGCCCGCTTGTAGATGCCATTCGCGTCCGACTCTTTGGAGGCAAGAAATCCCTCGACCTGGAGGGGGTCGACCAGCGCCGACCGCCGGGCCGGAAGGTCTGGCCGCTTCCCCTCGGAACTGGCCAGGAAGGCGCCGTCCTCACCGGTGAGCGTGATCTCCCGGCCGGTCAGCACGCTCAGCTCGGCCAGCATCGGCTGCACACCGGACCACGTATCGTGCTCGGCGGCGTACTCGAGCACTGCCTCATAGATCCGGGCGTCGAACGCGATGCCCTGGCCCAGCTCCTGCCGCAGCTGCGACGTGGTGCTGTTCACCACCAGCCACGTGGTGGCCAGCACGGCACAGAGCACCACCAGCAGCGACATGGCCAGCAGGCGTCCCACCAGGCTCGGGAACCTCACAGCGACCCGTCGGTGAGCTTGTAGCCGATGCCGTACACGGTGAGCAGGTACGAAGGCCGCCGCGGATCCGGCTCGATCTTGCGGCGCAGCTTCACGACGTGCATGTCGACGGTCCGGTCGGTCGCCGAGACCTCGAACCCCCGGGTCTTCTCCAGCAGCTGCGCCCGGGTGAACACCCGGTCCGGGGCGGCGGCCATCGCGGCCAGGATCTCGAACTCGCTGGGCGTGCAGTCGACCCGGCGCCCACTGACGGTCACGTGATGGCCGGGTACGTCGACCGCGACCACCCCCACCCGCAACGGGGCGTCTGGCGTCCATTCGTTGCGGCGCAGCATCGTCCGGATCCGCGCCATCAGCTCACGCGGGTTGTACGGCTTCATCAGGTAGTCGTCCGCGCCGGCCTCGAGCCCGAGGATCAGGTCGTCCTCGTCGCGCCGGGCGGTCAGAATCAGAACCGGTACGTTGCTCTCCCGGCGCAGCGCGCGGCAGACCTCGATCCCGTCCGGCCCCGGCATCATCACATCGAGCACCAGCAGCTCCGGCCGGGACCGGAGAACCAGCTCGATCGCGCTCCGGCCGTCGTGCACGACCGACGCCCGGTAGCCGGCCGCCCGGAGGTAACGCCGGACCACCTCGGCCTGCCGGACGTCGTCCTCGGCGACCACCACGTGCGCGCTCATGGCATGGACTATAGGAACGCCCGGCGGCCTGACTCCCGAACACTGACATTGCCGAGACAATTGAGCGTTGCGATCGTGGGGACACAGCCGTTGCCGGCTGTGTCCCCACATCACATCAGGCGGTGACTTGCAGGACTGTCTGGCCGATGCGGGCGGTGCCGTCGCCGTACGCGATCAGGCCCAGATAGCGGGCGCCGGCGGTGAGCCCGGTCCACGCCGCTGTCACCGTGGTCGCCTGGCCCCGCGTCACCGACTGGGTGGCCGGGGACGCCGTCAGGTTGCCGGCCGCGGTGTCGCCGACGACCCACGAGTGGTGCACGACGTCGAGCTCCCCGAGGCCGGCCGGGAGCGCGAACTGGACGATGTAGATGTCGTACGAGCCGGGCGGCAGGTTGATCTCCTCCTCCGCGGTCCCGCCGCCGCTGGAGGCCACCAACGTGTTCGTGCCGGTGCGGTAGGCGAACAGGTCGAGGTCGGTGCCGGCCGGGTGGTCGGCGTCGAAGGTCGCCGCCCGGGCCAGACGGGTGCCGGCCGGCACGGTCAAGGTCACCTTGCCTACGGCCGGTCCCTCGGCCGGGGCGCTGGTGTCGAAGTCGCTCTCCGTGCCGACCAGGTGCAGGCGATCGACCGCGGAGGGCACCAGGCCGGCGGGGGAAGCGGTCAGCGTGCCGGTGTAGCCGGGAGTGACACGCAGCGCCGTCGACCCGTTGGCGCCGGTCGCGTCGACCTCAGCCGGGGCCGCGAGTGCCACCGGACGGATCGCGATCGGGCTGCGGACGTCGGACGAGATGAGCCCGCCCGCTCCCGCCTTGTTGACCCACGTGAGGGAGCCGAACGTCCACTGGCCGATCGCGGCCTCGGTCCGGGTCACAGTGACCTTGAACGACACCGACTTGCCGGGCAGCACAGCGAACCGCTTCGGCGAGACGGTCACGGTCGTGCCGGCCGGGGCCTGGATCTTCGCCTCGTAGAGACCGGGCAGTTTGCTGACGTTCTTCACCGTACGGGTGATGACCTGCTGTCCGGCCAGGTCGCCGACGGCGATCGACGGATAGTTGAGGTCGCTCGGGTCTTTCGAGCCGTACTGGTCACAGGCCGATCCCACGGCCCCGCTGCCGCAGACGAAGCGGATCCAGTCGGGGTAGGCCGAGTCGTAGACCAGGCCCGGCCGGTAGGCGCGTCCCGGACGGACGTGCCCGGCGCCGAAATCGAGCGGTGTCGCGGGCGCGCCGGCCCGTTGGATCGGCTGGCCGGTGTTGTCGGTCTGCCCGGCCGTGGTCATCAGCGCAGACTTGACCCACATCGGCGCCCAGCCGGGGTTCTCGCTGACCATCAGGGCGGCCAGGCCGGCGATGTGCGGGCTCGACATCGACGTGCCGGAGTACGCGTCCCAGGTGCGGCCGTTGTTGCCCGGCGGGGCGACCGGCGCCACCACGTCGACGCCGGGCGCGGTGATGTCGGGCTTGAGCAGGTCACCGTTGCCCGCCAGAGCCGGTCCGCGGGACGAGAACGCGGCCATCTCGGGTGCACGGACTTTGATCTGGGTGCTGGCCGAGAGCGAAGCGGTGGCCCCCGGGGTGGCCGCGTACGCCTTGATCGCCAGACCGGCCGCGCTGTTGACGTGAACGGTCGGAACGAAGTGGTAGTCGGCGTTCACCGAGTTGTCGGGACTGTTGTAGAGGATCATTCCGACGCCGCCGGCCTGCCGTACGGCGAGGCTCTTGTCCGTGCGGCTGTTGCCGCCGCGCAGGCACAGGACGATCTTGCCGGTGACCTTGGCCGGGTCGAGCCGGCCGGAGTAGCACAGCTGCACCTCGGTGGCCGGGGCGCCGGCCAGACCGGCCTGCACCGAGTCGATCAGCGGCGACGACGGGACGGCCGGCCCCTGCCCCATGCCCTCGTAGGTGGCGCCGTTGCCGAGCGTCACCGACTTCTCGTATCCGCGGTCGTGAGTGCCGGCCGCGACGGTGGTGATCCACGGCGAGTTGTGCGCGACCGTGCTGACGCCCGGTCCGCTGTTGCCGGCGGACGCGGCGACGAACACGCCGGCGTTGGCGGCGTTCAGGAACGCGAGCTCGACCGGGTCGACGAACGACGAGGTGGAGCCGGAGACGGAGTAGTTGATGACGTCGACGCCGTCGGCCACCGCGTTGTTGATCGCCGCGACCAGGTCGGCCGTGGCTCCGCTGGAGCCACCGCCTTGGTCCCACAGGGCCTTGTAGACGGCCAGGCGGGCCGCCGGGGCCATGCCGGAGGCGTCGCCGACCTTGCGGCCTTCCATCGTGGCGTCGACGTCGTGGTTGCCGACCGCGGTGCCGGCCGTGTGCGAGCCGTGACCGTTGAAGTCGCGCGGCGACCGGAACTCGCCCGGGTTCGTCTCGTCGAGCGAGCCGGAGGTGTAGTACCGCGCCCCGATCAGCTTGTTGTTGCAGGTCACCCTGCGCGCCGGGTCGGACTCCTCGCCGCTCTGGCAGGTGCCGCGCCACTTGGCGTCGATGACCCGCTGATCCGGACGCGGGCTCGGCAACGCGGCGAACGCGGGGTTCTCCGGCCAGATGCCGGAGTCGATCACGCCGACGATGACGCCCAGGCCGGCCCGGGCGGGGCCACCGAACTCACGCTGCCACACGCCGCCCCGGCCGGTCAGCCCCAGCATCTCCGGCGTGGAGATCGTGTCGGCCTTGTGCACGGTGTTCTTCGAAACCGCGAGCACGTCCGGGCTGCGCCGGAGCACATCCGCCTCGGTGGTGGACAACCGGGCCGCGTAACCGCTGAACGCGACGTCGTACTCGTAGACGGCGTCCCCGGCCGTCAGGCCCGCCCGCTTCTGGGTCCGCTGCCGCTCGGACTTCAAATGCGCCCGGTACGCTTTGGCTGCGCTGCTGCCCAGGTCGACCTTCTCGCCGATGGCCGGCCGGGTAGCGGGGATGCCCGAGACGCCGCCGGCGTATGCGGCGACCGGCGGCGCCGCCAACTGCACGATATATACGCTGGTTGATGCGGTCGGCGCGCTCCGGGCCACGTCGGAGCCGGTGGCCACCAGGGCTGCCGACGCGGCGACGGCTATGGCGATCTGAACGGATCTTCTTGCTGACACGGGCTTCCTCCGGTGTGCGAACAATCGTTCACATTGGCCGGAGCCTATGCATGGTCTTCGATGAACTGGAAGATGTCTCGGAGATTCCCGTACGGACGGAGGATGAGCACATGGCCACGAACCTGAGCACTGTGACCGGGACCGTCACGGCCGGGGTGGAACATCAATGCCTCTTGCTCGACGGATACCTGCTGGTGGGCGGCGATCGCACGGTGATCAAGGCCGGTGTCCGTGTCGTCGTGACCGGCCGGGTCGTTCCGGACATGGTCACGTCGTGCCAGCAGGGAATTCCGTTCGTGGTGACATCGGTTCGTCCGGATGCCGAGCCTTAGCATGCTCGACGAGCTCGCCGCCTACCGCGACGTCTGCCGGACCGGGAAGCCCGTGCCCCTTCCGACCAGGTGGTACAGCTCGTTTCGGAACCGGGTCATCCACTGATCGATCTCGGCTCCGGTCCACCACAGCCGCCGGGGCGAGTATTCCCAGACGATGCGGGTCGTGCCGCCGACGACCGCGCATTCGACGTAGAGCGGCGGCTGCCGCACGCCGGCCCCGGGATCCGGCACGTCGCCGATGGCGGCCGCGCTCAGCGAGAAGAGGCCGCTGCGGCTCCGCGTCGGCATTTCACCCTGGAAGTTGAACGAGAGCGTCGGAGCCGGGGCCTGGCGGATGCTCTGTCGCAGGTCCGGATCGTCGTTCAGATACTTGAGACCTTCGAACGACAGCCCCGCGGACGGGACAACGGCAAGCCGTTCGCCCACCGCCGTCAGCGTTTCGGCTGGGCTCTGGGACCGGCTGTCCTCGAAAGCGAGCGGGAAGGTGCAGTGCAGATCGCCGACCGTCCGCGAGAGATCGAGGCCGTGCACCGCTGTCTGTCTGCCCGATCCGGAGAGCTCGACTACGAGACGCCCGCAGCTCCACTGGCGCTGAGCGGTCCGCACCAGCGCCGTGAGCAGGGTGGTGGCCAGCGGTGCGCGGCGTGCGTCCGGCCCGGTCATCCGTACGTCGCGGAGCGCGCGTGTCTCCTCGGGCGGCAGGCTGTGGCGTGCGGTGGCCAGGTCCCCCGTCTGCACGGCGGGATGCGCCAGCGGGTCGTATGTGGCCGGCGCCGGCGCTGCCAGCTGAGTCCGCCAGAACTCCAGATCCGCCTTCGCGTCCCGGCGGGCGAAGTCGTTCATCCAGCCGGAGAACACCTCGAAGCGCGCCGGTGTCCGGGCCAGCCGCAGGGCCTCGCCCTGTTCGTCCAACCGGCAGAGCTGATCGAGGTCATCGAGCAGGATGCGCAGCGTGACCCGGTCCATGACGAGGTGGTTGACCGCGATGAACAGGCGTTGCCTGGAGCCGGTCTCGATCAGGAGCAGACGCATCAGCGGGCCGTGCTCGACGCTGACACGGCGTAGTTGCTCGCTGAGCAGCGGCGGGAGCGCGTCGGGCCGGTCCAGCGCGACCGACTCGACGGCGAAACTGCCCTCGATGTCACCGTAGCGCTGCGCGAATCGGCCGTCGTCCCGACGGAACCGCAGGCGCAGCGCCTCGTGCCGGGCGACCAGCGCGGACGCGGCTCGATGGAGACGGTCCGGGGTGAGCCGCCGATGGACGCCGAGCATGACCGTACGGGTCGAACCGTCCCATTGCCCCAGCTCCAGGGCGTGCCGCTGCGCGGCGCTGAACGGGACGTCACCGGTGTCCGGAGCCTCGCCCGGCTCGGCGGGCGCCGACTCGAAGTGCCGTACCAGCGAGATCGCTATCGCCCGCAAGGTCGAGTCGTTGCCGAAGTTCGCCGGTGGGATGCGCGCTCCGGTCCGGTCCTCGACGCGCTGGGCCAGATCGATCAGCCCGAGCGAGTCGAGGCCGACGTCGCGGAGTGGCCGATCCACCGATACGTCGTTCGGGTCGGTCAGGTGCAGCACCTCCGCGACTTCGGTCTGCAGCAGCCGGAGCACGTACTCCGGCTCGCCGCCCGGGCCCGCCCGGGGCAACGTCTTCCACCTCGGCCTGCGTCGTCCCGAGATCGCCGACGAACGCAGCGAGCCGACCGTCCACTGGTGCTTGGACTGTGTGCGCCGCAGCTTTCCGCTGGTCGTCTTCGGAAGGCTGTCCGGCCTCAACAGCAGGACCTCATGACACTGCACCCCGCAGTGCGAGGTCACCGCGGCCCGGATCGCCGAGGCCGCGCGGTCCAGCGGGATCGGCAACCCGTTCCGCAGGACCTTCTTGCGCAGCTCGGCCGCCACCACGACCCGCTCGACGCCGTCGACCCGCACTCCGAAGGCGACCGCGTTGCCCGGCCGCAGAATCGGATCGGACGCCACTACCGCCGCTTCCAGATCCTGCGGATGAATGTTGCGGCCCCCGACGATGATGAGGTCCTTGAGGCGGCCGCAGAGGAACACCTCGCCGTCGTCGCCGATCACCCCGAGATCACCGGTTCGCAGGAAACGCCGCCCGTCGTCGGGGTCGTTGCCGGTCGCCAGGCGCGCGGCGAAGATGGCGTTCTCCTCCTCGGTCCATCCCCAGTAGCCGCTCGACACGCTGGGACTGGAGATCCACAGCTCACCGACGGCGTAGGGTGGCCGCGGCCGCCGGGTCACGGGGTCGACGGCGATCACCGAAACACCCCACTCCGCGTCAGGCACGCCGCTGCCCACGAGCGTCACCGCGGGTGCGCCCGGGGCCGGCGCGACGATCACGCCGTCGCGATCCAGCAGGGCCCGATCCCCGCGGAGCAGCGTCGGCTTCCGGCCGACCCGTCCGCAGACGAACAGCACGGCCTCGGCCATGCCGTAGACGTTGCCGAACGACGCCGGATCGAAGCCCATCGGGCTGAGCGCGGCTTCGAAGCGGTCCATCGTGGCGACGAGCATCGGCTCACCGCCCTGCAGAGTGGAGCGGACCGACGAGAGGTCGAACGAGTCGCCGTCGCGCAGACCGCGCAAGACGTAGTCGTAGCCGAAGTTCGGCCCGGCGATGTGCGTGCCGCGGTAGCGATCGATCGCCTGGAGCCAGAGACGCGGGGTGGCCAGGAAGGTCGTCGAGGAGAAGGCGATGCAGCGCGCCCCGGTGTACATGGCGTTGAGGATCCCGCCGGCCAGGCCCATGTCGTGGAACAACGGCACCCAGCCGACCAGCACCGACTCGCTGCCGACCCGGGTGTTGCGCGCGATCAGCTGGAGATTGTGCATCAGATTCCGGTGCCGCACGACGACGCCCCTGGGCGCCGACGTCGAGCCGGAGGTGTACTGCAGGTAGACGACGTCGTCCGGGCCGAACTCGGCGGCCGCTCGGGCCAGCCGGGCCGCGGCCGCCTCCGGATCGGCGCGTTTGACGCGATTGGCCACCAACCAGGCGAGTTCGGGCCAGCTCGACGTCTCGCGGCCGCGCCAGCGGCCGGCCACGCCGTCGCGTACCGACGCCAGCGTGGTGAGCGCGCGGTACCTCGCATGGGTGAGGGCGACGCGTGCGCCGCTGTCCTCGGCGATGTGCCGCAGCTTGGGCAGCTCCCGATCGAGATGCCGCGGGTCGGGGCTGGCCACCGGGACCGCGACCGCGCCGAGGAGCATGCACCCGAAGAAGCTCGCGACGAACTCCAGACCGTCAGGCGGGAAGATGAGCAGCACGCGGTCGCCCGGCACGACCCCGGCCTCCTGCAGTAAGTCGGCGATGCCGGCCGCCCGCCGCACGATCTCCTGGCGGTCAGCCGCGTCGATCTCCTTCCCGTGGCGATCGAGAAACGTGTACAGGGGCGCCCCGGGAGTGGCGTCGAGGCGGTCGGCCATCGTGGTCAGCAGGCTCGCGGACATCCGGGACTCCGATGGATGGGGGAGTGACTCGTTCGGACGTTACACCCGTCACCATGAAAGGAGCCGGTCCCGCTGTGGACCGCTCGACAAGCCTCCGTCAGGGTTGAAGCGGTTGACCGCCGTCGTGACCGGCCAGGACGAAGTTGACGTCTTTGTCGCCGCGTCCCGACAAGTTGACCAGAATGCTCTCGTTCGGAGGTCTGTTCGCGGCCAGGCGGGTAGCGAATGCCAAAGCGTGTGCGCTCTCGAGCGCCGGAATGATTCCTTCGTGCCGAGCGATGCGGAGAAACGTGGCTGTTGCTTCGTCGTCGGAAACGGTGCCGACGGACAACCGGCCGGACTTGCAGAGCATGGCAATCTCGGGTCCGACGCCGGGGTAGGCCAATCCCGAGGCGATCGATCTCACTGGGGCGGGACTACCGCCGTCCTCCTGCAGGACGACAGATGAGGTTCCGTGCAAGGTCCCTGGGCGCCCGAACGTCAGTGTGGCTGCGTGCTGACCGAGCTCGGCACCCTTGCCGAGGGGCTCGACCGCGTGCAGGGCGACCTCGGCATCGTCCAGAAAACCCGAGTACATCCCGAGCGCGTTCGACCCACCGGCCACGCAGGCCACGACGTGGTCGGGCAACGTCCCCCCGGTGATCGACAGGAACTGCGCGCGCGCCTCCTGCCCGATCACTGACTGGAAGTCCCGGACGATCATCGGGAACGGATGCGGCCCGATAGCCGAACCTATCGCGTAGAGGGCATGGGCGTGCTGCTCGGTGTAGGCGCCCAACGCTGAGTCGCTGGCCTCCTTCAACGTCGACTGGCCGGAGGTCGCCGGGACGACCTGCGCACCGAGGAGGCGCATCAGGCTGACGTTCGTACTCACCTTGTCGACGTCGATCGCCCCCATGTGCACTTCGCAGGCGAGCCCGAAACGAGCGGCCGCGCTGGCGAGTGCAACGCCGTGCTGGCCGGCCCCTGTCTCGGCGATCAGCTTCCGCTTTCCCATCCTCCTCGCGAGGAGTGCGAACCCCACACAATGGTTGATCTTGTGTGCACCGGTGTGGTTGAGGTCCTCACGCTTGACGTAGATCCGGGCCCCGCCAAGCTGCTTGGAGATGTTCTCCAGGTAGTGCACCGGCGTGGGCCGGCCCTGCAGACCAGTGCGGACGCTGTCGAGCTCGGCCCAGAAAGCCGGCGATGACCTCAGTTCCCCGTACGCGCCGGCAAGCTCCTCAAGAGCCGGTCGCAGATGCTCTGGCCAGTGGGCGCCGCCGAAGTCTCCGTAGTAACCGTCCGCGTCGGGGAAGCGGCTGACGTGATTTCTTGTACTGCCGGGCATCGTGACCACCTTTCGATACGTCGACGGTAGGCCGAACGGGAGCCCCGATCTTGAACAGGATGTGCGCCCCGCGGCTCGAGCCGATGCGCCGCGTTTCAACGACGCAACGGCGCTGCCGGGGGTGCTGGCCGGCGCGGCTCAGGCGCGGCACACAACACGGGACAGCGTTCCGGGCGGAACACCGAAGACCTTCTTGAACTCGCGGGTGAGGTGGGGCTGATCGGAGAACCTCGCCATCTGCGCGACATCACTCAACCCGAATCCGGCGCAGATCAGTTCCTGAGCCCGGGAAACGCGGACCTGGCGAAGGTAGGTCTGCGGGGGAATCCCGATCGTCTGACGGAAGGACCGGACGAGGTGGCTGGGATTGACGCCGATCGTGCGTGCGAGGTCGTCAGTACGTGTCGAGCTCAAGCAGTCCTGCTTGATGAGCTCGCACACCGTTCGCGTGATCGACCGCGAGGTCGCTGTGGGGGACTCGACCACAAAACGACACTCCCGCAACACCCGCCGGAGGGCTCCCTCAATTGCCGTGTCGTCGATGACCGGTGCTGCCAGCGCGTCGGTCAACTCCTGGGTCGCCCGGTTTCGTGCCAGCACGTCTGTCTGCAGGGTCCGTACCTCGTCCGGCCCCACTGCGCCGGTACAACCATCGAGAAACGCCTCGGACGGGTAGAGGACGTGGTACTCAGCGGAACCGGCTGCGCTCCGGCCCGCATGCACCTCGAACGGGTTGAAGAAGAACACATCGCCGGCACGGACGGTCCCGGTCCAGCGGCTGGACCTGATGTGCGCGCTCCCGCTCATGACGACCACAACCGAGTACGTCCCATGCATATGTGGGTCGAAATCCAGCGCTGCCCCGCGCGCACGAAGAAGATCCGCGTCCTGGAGCGCGAACGCCATCGAGTCGACTCGCGTCACGACGAGAAGTCTTCCGCGCGACCACCTCGGGCCGCGCCCGCCGCACACCTCATACGCCGACGGCCTCCGCTCCTGCAGCGTGGATCCGATACCGAGCACACATGGTGCTGACGGCTTCATTCACAGCTCGCTCGACCGCGACCCATGCCGGCGGCCGGCGTCACGGGCGAGGAAATTCTCCGCGGATCGGACGAACTCTGCGACGAGGAGGTTGGTGTCCGCGGCGCGGGTGACGACGACGACCCGGCACGGCTCGGCCTCGTCGATGGGCACGGCGACCAGATCGGAGCGCAGGGTGAAGCGCCGGTCGCCGGTCGGGACGACCGCCACGGCGGTGCCCTCGGCGATGGCCTCGAGTTTGTCGTCGTACGTGTCGGCGATGGCCGTGCCCACCGGGGCGGGTTTGCTGTCGGGGCGGGGCTCGAGCCGCCAGAAGCCGGTCCACGTCGCGCCCATGCCGGTGCAGCCGACCAGCGGTTCCGCCCAGACGTCGGCCATGGTGACGAACTCCTTACCGGCGAAGCGGTGGGCCGCGTTCACCAGCAGGGCCCGCGACTCGGCGTACAGGGTCGTCAACTCCAGCTCATCGGCCGGGATCGGCAGCGGTGTGCGGGTGACCAAGGCGTCGACCTGCCGGTCGAGCAGGGCGTCGGCGTCCTGAATGTCGAGATGACGGGCGCGGATGTGGGCGCCGGGATGGCGGCGGCGCAGATCGCGGACGGCGGGGGTGATGACCAGATCCTCGGCGTAGCCGATCGTGATCGTGCGGGCCGGCGCCGCAGACCGGGCGGTGAGGATGGCCTGTCGGGCGCCGTGCAGCAGTTGCTGCGCCTGAGGGAGGAACGCGGCGCCGGCGGCGGTGAGCCGGCTGCCCTGGGTGGTGCGCTCCAGCAGCCGTACCCCGAGGATGTTCTCCAGCCGTTGGATCTGGCGGCTCAACGAGGGCTGAGCCACCCGCAGCTCCTCGGCGACCCGGGCGAAGTTCAGGCGTTCGGCGACCACCGTGAAGTACCGGACCAGCCGCAGGTCGAGATCGGGAAGCACGTTCGAAGCCTACGCGTCATGCACCCACGGCATAACGAGCGACGGCTGCGCCCGAATCCGCCGGACGCGATATCGGCAGGGCGCCCACCATGCAGAGTTACCTGACCGACGTCCTTGCCCACAAGCCCGACGAGCAAGCCGTCCCGAACGTCGAGGTGCGCCCCGGAGACGGAAAGCCGCTGCTCCGTCGCGAGCGCCCGCGTTATGCCGGTAATGCATGACGGGTTTCCCAAGAGGTCTTGGACGCCCTCCTTGCCCTGATTGTTGACTCATCGTGTCCGGCTGCGATGAGCCGGCGCCGGCTCAAAAACGGGAGCGTCTGAATGGGAAAGTATTCCGGCAAGAAGGTCGTCATAACCGGCGGCAGCAGCGGATCTGGCCTGGCCGCGGCGGAGTTGCTCGTGGGGCAGGGCGCACGAGTTCTGATCACCGGACGGGACGAGAGCCGGCTGAATGCTGCGTTCGCGCAGCTCGGCGACAGCGCTATCGCGGTGCGCAGTGACACGTCGTCACTGCCGGAGATCGACGCGCTCGCCGGCAGGGTGAAGCACGAGTTCGGCACGATTGACGCTTTGCTGGTCAGCTCCGGCATCAACGGCTTCGCGCCGTTCGAGGCGACCGGCGAAGAGCTGTTCGACCAGCTCTTGGCGATCAACGCCAAGGGGCCGTACTTCACCGTGCAGCGCCTCGCCCCGCTCCTGAATGAGGGAAGTGGTGTCGTGCTCACGACCTCGGTGGCGAACGTGATGGCGCTGCCGATGCTCAGCGCGTACGCGGCGAGCAAGGCAGCGCTGCGCTCGATGACCCGCAGCCTCGCACGGGAGCTGCTTGCCCACCGGATCCGCGTCAATGCGGTGAGTCCCGGCGGAATCGACTCGGGGCTTCTCGAGAAGTCCATGCCCCCGGAGGCGGCCGAGCCCGTCAAGGCCCAGATGGCCTCGGATGCGCCGATGCAGCGGATGGGCACCCCGATCGAGGTAGCGCGCGCCTTGCTGTTCCTCGCGTTCGAGGCCACCTACACCACCGGTGCCGAGCTCGCCGTCGACGGTGGCGGCTCGCAGCTCTGACCGGCGCCACCTGTCACGAGGAAAAGGCCGGCCGTCAGCGGGCACGCGTGCCCGCTGACGGTTGTCCCGCTGAGCAGGCCCCGACGGGCCGCGCGTCCAGGTCACTTCGCCGGCGCGACCTACAGGAATTCACTGCGGTACGTGGAGGCCAGTTCGGCGGCGCGGCGGCGGCGCTCGGCGAGCTCGTCGGGCGACAGCTGTGGCGGCGGCGCGTCCTTGCCGGCGATCACGTCGCCGATGCGCAGGAAGTACTCGTCCTGCCCGGCCGGGGTACACATGCAGAGCATCCGGGCCGGGGCGCCGGAGACGTTGCGGAAGTTGTGCGGCGCGTTGGCCGGGATGTTGATCGTCGACCCGGCCCGTACGGTGTAGGTCTCGCCCCGGAACATGAATTCGATCTCGCCCTCGAGGATGGTGAACATCTCCTCGAAGTCGTGCCGGTGCGGGGGCGGGCCGCCACCGTCGGGGACGCGCATGTCGATCAGGCAGTACTGGCCGTTGGTCTGCTCGCCGGTGATGAGCATGGCGTAGGTGTTGCCGACCAGCGAGACGTACGTCGTGCTCGGGTCGTCCGGATCGGCCACGCTCAGCGAGCGGGACGGGTCGTCATCGGGAATCATTGCTGGGCTCCTTCGAATTGGCGGGTCAGGGCGTGACAACAGTCTTGCCCGGCAGCTCGCCCGCGCCGGCCTGGGCGTGGAGTGCGGGCAGGCCGGCCAGCGTGACCCGCTGGGCGACCTCGACGTGCAGCTCCCCGGTGCTGACACGGGCGGCCAGGTCGGCGAGCTGGTCGGCGTCGCTGCGGACGAACAGGTCGATGCCGCGCACGCCGCGCTCCTCGTCGGAAGGGGCGGGCATCCAGACGGTGGTGTTGACCAGGGTGCCACTGTCCCGGATCAGCGAGACCAGCGCGGCCAGCTGTTCCGGGGCGACCGGCGCGAGGTTCAGCACGAGGTCGACCGGCTCGGTCACCGCCGCGGTCACGTCGGTGGTGGTGTGGTCGACAACCTCGTCGGCGCCTGCGGCTTCGACCCGCCCGGCGCTGCGCGGGCTGACCGTGGCGATCACGTGGGCCCGGGCCTCCTTGGCCAGCTGCACGGCGTATCCGCCGACCGCTCCGCCGGCACCGTTGATCAGCACTCGCTGACCGGCGGTCAGGTTGCCGTGGTCGAACAGCGCCTGCCACGCCGTCAGGCCCACCAGCGGCAACGCCGCCGAGTCGGCCAGCGCGATGTTCTTGGGCGCACCGGTCAAGAGCTCTGCGGGCGCGATCACGTATTCCGCGGCCGCCCCGGCTCCCGTCATCGGCAGGAAGCCGATGACCTGGTCGCCGATCGCGACGTCGTGCACGTCGTCGCCGAGCGCGTCGACCGTGCCGGCGACGTCGATGCCGGGGGTGTGGGGCAGCTCGACCGGGATCGGACCCTGCATGTAGCCCGCGCGGATGTTGCCGTCGACGCCGTTGAACGACGTCGCGGCGACCCTGATCCGGACCTGGCCGCTGCCGGGGGAGGGCTGCTCGACGTCCTCGTAGCGAAGGACCTCGGGACCGCCGAATTCGTGAAAACGTACTGCTTTCATCGCTGAACCTGCTTCCGTGGACGCCGTCGAAGTGTTTCTGGGGACGTCACTCAACCTCGCAGGATCCGACGTGATCAGCCTGGGCCGGGCTGGCCCACCTTGACGATGGCCGGATGCCCGGCGCCGCTGACGATCTCGGCCAGACGCGCCGCATCGGCCGAGCCGGGCGCCGCTGTGAGCATCAGAGCCGCCAGGTCGTCACCCGGGATGGCGAGCAGGTTGCCGACGAGCGTGACGGCGGTTCCGTCCGGATGAACGAACTCAGCACTGCTCTCGTACGCCGTCACCGGTCGTGGCGTACGCCACAAGGTGTCGAACCGGCGGCTTCGGCTTCGCAGCTCGTCCACCAGCGCGGCCAGCGACGCGTCGGCGGGGTAGCGCAACAGCGTGCTCCTCAGCTGGGCGACGAGCACCGCCTCATGATCGGACGCGTCGGCCGCGGACTGCTGGAAACCACCGAACGGATCACAGAACGTACGCCAGGCGACATTCCACTCCCAGGGATGCCCCGTGAGGGTCCAGTGCCCCAATGCCAGGAACGCGCTGTTCACGGCGACCAGATTCATCGCGCCGTCGGAGACGAACATCGGAGTGTCGGTGAACCGCTCCAGCAGCCGCATCGCACCCGGACCGATCTCGTTGGGCACCTGCCCGTCCGCGGCGGCGTACCCGGACAGCGCGCAGAGCCGCTCGTACTCCGCCCGCCCGATCCGTAGCGCGCGGGCGATGGCGTTCACCACCCCGGCCGACGGATGGCTGCGCCCCTGCTCCAACCGGCGCACGTAGTCCGCGGACATTCCCGCGAGCTCGCCGAGCTCCTCCCGCCGCAACCCTTGCACCCGGCGCCGGCCGACCGGCAGCCCGACCGTGGCGGGATTCGTGCTCTCTCGCAGGTGCCGCACCGCGGTGCCGAACTCGTGATGATCCACAGCTCAAGTGTGCCCGCACAGTGGGGTAGTGGGCGACCTTGGGTATGTTCAGTGCCGCCCATGGCGGACCCGCTGCCGACGACGGCTACTGACATTGGTGCAAACGACCAGCCTGGGCGACGCCAGTGACGATCGCGATCGAGGCCAGGGCCGGCGAGCCCTGCCCGCAGTTCCTCGATCACCAGCGAATCGGTCGTGCGCTGACATCGCGGGTGGACCACAGGTGATCAAGCTGTGTGCAAGGACTCCAGCGCCGCCATCGTATCCATCGACAGCATGCGCGCATTCTCCAGAGCCACCACCACCCAAGAGTCGTCACGCCACACCGTGACGAACAACTGCATCGAATAGCGCGTCGACGGTGGCTCGGACTCCCCAGGCATGAGGATGCCGACGCGGCTGTGGACCACGCCCACGCCCGGACTCACGATCAGCGCGAAGTGCACTTCGCCGCCAACCAACTGCGAGCCTGTCAACAGCGTGCCGAGGAGAACCTCGTGGCTGGTGATCATTTCGGCTCGGCTGCGGTAGATGGTCCCCTCGAGTTCGGCGAACACGGCATCCTCGGCGAAATCGGCGAAGAAGCCGGCAACGTCGCCGCGGTTCCATGCTTCGTACATCCGGAGGGGAATGGCACTCAAGGCTTCGATGGACTGTTCCACGCGTTCACCCTTCCTTCGGTGCGTGCCGGCATCGGCAAGTGGTGATGTCGTCGCTCAGGCATTTCTGTCCGGGTCCGGTCTGGTAGGAGAGAGGCGGCGTTTCCAGGCGTACCAGCCGCGGCAGAGCACGTATGCGGTCAGAGTCGCGACAACCACGGCGCCGTCGATGACGGCGGTTTGCGCGCGCCGGCGACCCGGCCGATCCCGTCGACGAAGGCGCCGATCGTGGCGATGGAGCACAACGCCAGAAGTGACCTGCCGATCCGGTCCGCGCCGGGACTTCGACGGCCGGTGTCCGGCACGTCGGTTTGAGGAGTCGAGGTTTGCACCCCAACACCGTGCCGTCGGCGCATCCGTGTTCGCGTCGGCGAAAACTACGTATGCCCGGGGTTCTCATCGTGGGCCTGGACGACGGGCAAGTCACGAAGCTGGCGGCGCGAAGAGATACCCAGCTTGCGATAAATGTTGCGGAGATGGGCATCGACGGTACGACGGCTGAGGAACAGCCGGGTAGCGACTTCCTGGGACGTCGCGCCGGTGGCGACATGCCGCGCGATGTAGAGCTCTTGCATGGTGAGGTGGTCAAAGTTGTGCTCGGTCCGCGGGCGGGCGTTCTCGCCGGTCGCCCCTAGCTCGTTGGACGCTCGCCGAGCGAAACCTTCGATGCCACGTTCGGAGAACAGGCTGTGAGCCGTACGCAGCTCGCGGCGGGCGTCACGGCGCCGGCCTTCCCGGCGGAGCCACTCTCCGTACAGCAGGTGAGCGCGGGCTCTGTAGGTCAACAGAATGCTGTGCCGGAGCTGCTGCACTGCTTCGGCGAAGTCGGCTTCCTGCCCGGTGACGAGCCCTCGGGCGTACGCGTGGACGCCCAGGCCGGTTGGTGTTCGGCTTCCTTCGGCCCGCTCGGCCAGCCGTTGCAGAGCGTCGGACGCTTCGTCGGCCTCGCCGCAACGTACGGCCGCCTCGATCAGCTCGGGCAGTGCCATACCGGTCAGGAAGAGGTCGTCCGACGAGGTTGCGCAGCGGGCTGCCAGCAGCGCGGCGGGGTAGTCGGCCAAGCCGTTGTACAGTACCGCCGCCGCCCACGAAACGTTGGCTCTGAGTTGCCCGGCGACCGGAGCGGCGGCGCTTGCCCGACGAACCTCATCTGCGTCGGCCTGGCGGCCGCGTATCGCGGCCAGCTGGAGCCGGTGATATGCCAACGGCGGCTGGCTGGTCGCGTCGGCTACCGCTTCCTCCTCGGCGGTCGCAGTGATCGCGGCGTCGATATCACCGGTCAGAATCGCGTGCTGCGCGGCCTGAGCGAGACCCACCCGCAGCCGCAGCGGAGCACCGGACCTGCGGCCCGCCGCCAGCAGCGACGTGGCGATCAGAGCATAGGCGTCCGCGTCCCACAGCTCAGAGGAGATCATGATCGCCAGCGACGGTCGGCGGACCCACAAAGGTTCGCCGGCGCCTTCAAGAACACGCCGCATCAGCGGGGCAGCGTCTCGGTGTCCACGCTCCGCCAGGGCGGAGAGCGCGTCCAGCACATCCGGATCCCTCCCGGCCGGCGCGATATGGTCCGCCTCGGCGAGGACTGCCGGCAGGACGCTACTGGCGCAGCCGACCGTGAGACTCACCTCCGCCGTATCGATAAGGCAATCGCGAGCCTGAGTGGAATCGACGGCCGCGAGGCTCCGCGCCGCGCGCAGCATGAACGTGGACGCGAGTCGGGCGTCGTGCCGGACGAAGGCGAGCCCGCCGGAAATGCGGTCGGCGCGGGCTTGCCGGCTGACGTCGAGCGCGAGGCCGTTGACGACGGCAAGGAGGTCCGCGGCGACATCGAGGTGGCCGGCATCGAGGTTGGCCTGAGCCGCATTCAGGGTGCGTTCGATTCTCGTGCCACGATCGAGAGTCAATGCTGCAGCCTGCTCGAGGAACGCGGCGACGGCTTGAACGCCGCCGCGCGAGGTGGCGGTTGCGGCGCACCGCTCCAGCTCTGCGGCGACGTCATCATCCGGGCCGACGCAGCTTTGCGCCCGGTGCCAGGCACGCCGGTCCGGATCATTCGCCGGATCGGTCACGTCCGCCAACGCCCGGTGCGCGGCACGAAGCCGGTCCGCGGGAGCGGCGCGATAGACGGCCGAGCGGGCCAGCGGATGGCAGAACCGGATACGGGTGGCGAAGTCGACCAAACCAGTTGCGCTGACCGCTCCGGCCGCGGCAGTGACGTCGAGGCCCAATCGTTGTGCAGCGGACCACAGAAGGGTCGCATTGCCGGTGGGGTCGGCGCTGGCAATGGTCAGCAGCATCAGTGGCTCGTCAGCCAGGCCGGTCAGCCGATTCTGGTAGCCACGTTCGATCCGCGACGGCACCGGCAGTGTGGCTGTGGCGATGAATCCGCCCGCCTTCGGCAACTCGAGCAGTGCCAGCGGGTTTCCGCGTGCCTCGGCCACGATCCGGTCGCGTACCTGTGGATCGAGTGCCACGTGACTGCTTGCGGACAGCAACGAACGCGCATCCGCATCGGTCAGCCCGAGCACCGTCAATGAGGGCAGTTCGTCCAGTCCGTCCCCGGGCGCTGGTGAGCGAACTGCGAACACGACGGCGACCTGCTCCACGCCGATGCGTCGGGCGACGAAGGCCAGCGCCCTGGTCGAGGCGTTGTCCAGCCATTGCGCGTCATCGATCAGGCAGACCAGGGGCTGGTCACGCGCTCCGATGACGAGCAGGTTCAGGGTGGCCAGCCCGATCCGAAGTGGATCGGGCCTGCCGTCCGTCAGGCCCAGGGCGACCTCCATCGCCTCGCGCTGAGGCTCGGGAAGTTTGTGCAGCCCATCCAGCAGCGGCAGGCAGAGCTGGTGCAATGCCGCGTACGGCAGCTCGGTTTCGAATTCGGAACCGGTTGCCGCAATGAGCCGACCGTCGGCTGCGGCGCGGCCGGCGTGGGCCAGCAGTGCGCTCTTGCCGATCCCGGCCTCGCCGCGAATCACCAACGCGCCGCCGTGACCGCTGCGGGTGGCGGCAACCAGATCGTCGATCCGCTGCCTCTCCGCACGCCTGCCGATGAGTTCGGCGCTCTGGCTCAGCTTTCGCACTCACGTAACCTAGCCAGCCCTGCCAAGCGCCGTGGCCATGCGGGTCGCGCAGGCATTGCTGATCAGGTTGAGGCGGGTCATGCTGGTCCGTGATCGTCTGCTCGGCGGTCAGTGGTGAGGTCGTGGTATGCCTCGAGGACCGCCGCTATCCGTCCGGTCAAATCTGCTGCCGCGGATTGCGCGACGACCGGCCCCGAATTCTGATCGATCAGGAAATCGGAGTTCCTGAGGGCGGTGTGGTAGCGGTCGGCCGCTGCTTGCTGCTGAACGAAGTCGTGCACCCGCGAAGCCAGCACACCGACCTGATCGTCGTAGAAATCGATGGCTCCGGTCAGCTGCTCCAACCTGGCCTGACCGAAGGCGATGCGATCGGTGGCATCAGGAAGCGAATCAGCGTCGGGCGGCAGCGCGTCCCGGACCGCCACGAGCTCGTCGAGAACACGCTGCACATGACCTCGTTCCGCGAGCATGGCGGACAATTCCCACACCATGCCTGTCAGCGCCGGGTCGGGATCGTCCAACCCGACATGCTGGTACAGCATCGGCCGGTTACTCAGAATCATCACTGTCGCGCCCATGACGCGATGCAGGATCGCACAACCGTCCACGTCATTCACCAGATGGAACAGAGCGTCCCGGTCCCGGGCATTCCGCCGCTCCCAGAACCGGGGTGTGGGCGGGGCGACAGGGTTCGGCAGCTGAGCATGTGATTCATCGCGAATGCGCAGCGTCACGAGCGAGCCGAACCGAGTCAGATCACACGGCACATGCACGGAAGGCATACGCCGACTGATCAGCGAGTAGTGCGCGGTCTCCGCAACATAAAGTGTCATCCTCCTCGAGAGTACCCACCGCCTACTCATTGCAGCGGCGGGCGGCCGCCGGAGGACGTCGACGTCTTGATGCGGGCCACCTCAGATTCACGCCATCAGGGCAAGCCGCCAACACTTTCCGGATCGGAGCCGCTCGGCAACTGGAACAGTTCGAGCTGGATGCCGTCGGGGTCACGCAGGTAGAGGATCTTCGTTCCCGCCAGCGGTCCCGCGTCGACGCCGTCGCCGTCCTGGAGTTCCACGGGATCGGCGTTGACATGCACACCCCGCTCCACGAGGTCGCGGTGCGCCGCGTCGAGGTCGTCGACCTCGAAACACAGGTGCATGACTCCGACGTCGCAGTTGCGACCGGTGAAGGGCTTCGGCTGCGGGTTGTCGTACTGGATGAGTTCCAGTAAGACGTTGTCACCGGCAAGCACGAACGACGCTCGAAGCGACGGATTCTCGACCTCGACGACCGCACCGATCGCCAGGTTGGTTGCCGAGATCGTCGTGCCGTTCGGTTTCATACCGAGGACGTCCTCGTACCATCTCACCGAACGGGCGAGATCGCTGACCGGCACCCCTATGTGGTGCATCCGGCTTACTTTTCTCACGGTCCACATCCTTTCGCGACCCTTCGGGTTGGGATTCACCTCGGCTCAGCCGAACCACGGTTCGGCCGGAACACGGGAGGTGACCGATTACCGCGCCCGGTGTCCGGGCCGGCATTTCGCGGCGGTCGCTTCGGCGGTGGTCTTGAGGTCGCTCAGCCACTGGTCCAGCCCGGCGCTGAGGGCTTCGGTGGCGAACTCCACATCGGCCTCCACCTGATCGCCGGTCCAGGTCTCCTCGGTCTGTACGCGAACTCCGTCCTTGGTCCTGGTGAAGCTCCAGACGTGGATTCCCTGTTCGATGCCGAGACCCTCGCCGACCGCCGGGCCGCTCCAGCGGATGCAGCTTCGGTTGCGCAGTTGCGCGACCGTTGAGGTGATGGTGAACGTGGTGCCGGGCGCCGGAGTCGTCCACCGGAACTGGGAACCGCTGCGCAGCGGACCGCGGTCGAGACGCTCGTTGGTGATCACCGGTGCGTGCCAGGTCGGCCAACGCTCGACATCGGTCTGCAGCCCCCAGACAGTGCTCAACGGGGCGTCGATGGTGATCTCGGAGCGGTAGCGGATCAGGGCGTCGGGGTCTACGCCGTGGCCGCCGCAAGTGACCCCACGAGGGACGGAGGCTTCGGCCTGGGTACCGATCGAGACGGCACCCGCGAGACCGATTACGAGCGTGGCGGCCAGGGTCAGCGGCCGGTATGAGCGCGCAGCTGTGCGCATGAGGATCCTCCTCGGTTGGGAAGCCCATCGTCACGCCGTTGTGCTGCGGTTCGCCTCGGCGAAAGATACGTATCCGGCGAGGCCGGGTGATGGGGCTCGCCCGATTGGAACAACGGGCGTGGGCGAGCCGACCGCTCAGGTCGAGCCGCGGAGGATCAGCGTGGTGGGCAGCGTCGTCGGTTCCGGTGGGGTCGCCGTGCCGGCGAGCATGGCCGTGAGGGACTCCGCGGCCGCTGTGCCGAAGCCGGTCTTGTCCTGCGTGACGGTGGTCAGGCCGGGTGGAATCAGCGCTGCCACCTCGATGTCGTCGAAGCCGATGACGGCGACGTCGTCGGGGACGCGCAGGCCGGCCTCACGGATCGCCTTGATCGCGCCGACCGCCATCTCGTCGCCGGCGGCGAATACGGCGGTCGGGCGGGGGTCGCGGGCGAGCAGCTTTGTCATGGCGGCGTGTCCGCTGTCCAGATAGAAGTCGCCGGCCACGACGTCGTCATCGGCCAGGGGGATCCCTGCCTCGGTGAGCGCCTCCCGGAAGCCGGCCAGGCGTTGCGCGGCCGGCCAGTTACGGGCCGGGCCGGTGATGGTGGCGATGTGCCGGTGACCGCGTTCGATCAGGTGTGCCCCGGCCAGCCGGCCGCCCCCGGCGTTGTCGGAGGTGATGTAGGTGCAGGTCGGCCCGGTGAAACGCAGGTCGAGGGCGACACAGGGCACCTCAGAGTCGACCAGGGCGAGCACCGCGGGGTCCCGGCTGCCGTTGTCGATGATGACCACGCCGTCGACGTTGTGGCGCTGGACGGCGCGCAGGAAACGCCGCGGGTCGCCTGGGCCTGCGCCCGGGTCGGGAGCGAGCATGAGCAGGTGCAGGCCGTGCGCGCTGAGCGCGCTCTTCAATGCGACGAGAATGTCCTGCAGGAACGGATGCCGCCAGCCGGGACGGCGGTGGTCGGTGTCCCACACGAGGCCGACCATGTTGGACTTCTTGGTCGCCAGGGTGCGGGCCGACTCGTTCGGCAGGTACCCGATCTCGGCGGCCATGCCGAGAACGAGCTGGCGCGTCTGTTGGCTGACCACCTCCGGAGTGTTGAAGACGCGGGACACGGTGGCGACGGAGACGCCGCACCGACGTGCCAATTCTCGGATGCTGGACACGGCGATCACCCTAATGTAACCGGTTTCAAAAACGTAACAGCCCAGTGTCGCACGGGTCAACACAGTGGATCGCGTTACCTTTTCGTGACTTGACGAAAGCGGCACCGGTCGATGCAGACTCTTGGCTCAAGGGGCTACACCGACCCCGTCGAAGCGACTTTCTGGCCGCATCCATGCCGGCCTCTCTCGCGACTCAGCTCGTTCGAAACGCCAGCTCTGCGAAATGTAACCGGTTTCATGTAACCGATTACATCAGATGAAAAGGGGAGAACTGCCATGCTCTTGTCTCGATCCGTGCGAGCTCTCACCGCGGCGGCGGCCGCCGCGGTGATGCTGACCGCCTGCGGCTCCGGCGGCGACGAAGGCGGCGCCGGCGACGGTGGCAACGTCACGCTCAACGTCAACCTGTTCGGCAACTTCGGCTACGAGGAGCTGTACAAGGAGTACGAGAAGGCGAACCCCAACGTCAAGATCAAGCAGAGCACGGCCGCCTACAACGATCACCACCGCAACCTCGCCACGCACCTCGCCACCAATTCGGGCGCCGGCGACATCGAGGCTGTCGACACCGGCTTCATCGCGCAGATGCGCGACGTCGGCAAGCAGTTCACCGACCTCGGCACCGAGCGCCAGTCGGAGTACCTGCCCTGGAAGTGGCAGGCGTCGCTCACCAAGGACGGCCAGCAGATCGGGTACGGCACCGACGTCGGCGGTCTGGCCATCTGTTACCGGCGCGACCTGTTCCAGAAGGCCGGCCTGCCCACCGAACGCGACAAGGTCTCCGCTTCGTGGGCCGGCGGCTGGGACAAGTACATCGAGCAGGGGCAGAAGTACACCGCGAAGGCGCCGGCCGGCACCGCGTTCTTCGACGGCGCGGGCGCGCTGTACAACGCCGTCATCGGGCAGGCGCCGGTGGGCTTCTACAGCGAGGACAACACCGTCGTCGTCGGCAGCAACCCCGAGGTGCGCAAGGCCTGGGACCTGGTCGTCCGGGCGGTGCAGAGCGACCTGTCGGCCAAGCTGCTCGAGAGCAGCCCGGAGTGGAACAACGGCTTCGCCAAGGGCCAGTTCGCGACCATCGCCTGCCCCGCCTGGATGATGGCCAAGATCAAGGACCAGTCCAAGAACGCAGCCGGCAAATGGGACGTGGCGGCCGTGCCCGGCGGCGGCGGCAACTGGGGCGGCTCGTACCTGACCGTGCCCAAGCAGGGCAAGCACGTCCAGGAGGCGAAGAAGCTCGCCGCATGGCTCACCGCACCCGAGCAGCAGGCCAAGGTCTTCACCTCGAAGGGGCTGCTGCCCTCCATCCCGGCGCTGTACGAGAAGCCGGAGATCGCGGAGTACAAGGACCCGTTCTTCAACGACGCGCCGGTCGGCAAGATTTTCACGACGGCCGCGAAGGAGCTGAAGCCGCAGTACCAGGGCCCGCGCACCGGTGACATCCAGACCACCATCCGCGACGGCCTGGTGCGCATCGAGCAGGGCAAGCAGAGCTCCGACGAGTCCTGGCAGCAGACGGTCAGCGACGTCGAGCGTCTCGCCAAGTAGCCCACCCGTACGGCCGGCGATCCCCGGATCGCCGGCCGCCCCGGCGACGAAGGATCGACCATGGCCATCCCCGCGCTGACCGCCCGCCGGGCGAGACTGAACCGGCTCGACACCAAGGGCTCGCCCTATCTGTACGTACTCCCGTTCTTCCTGCTCTTCGGCGCGTTCGGGCTCTTCCCGCTGATCTACACCGGGTACGTCTCGTTCAACGACTGGGACCTGCTCGACGCCGGCGCGCACGAATGGGTGGGCCTGGCCAACTACCGCGAACTGGTGCAGGATCCGTACTTCTGGAACGCGCTCGGCAACACCCTGAGTATCTGGGTGCTGTCCACGGTGCCGCAGCTGCTCGTCGCGCTCTGGATCGCGCACCTGCTCAACCACAAGCTGCGGGCCCGCACCAGTCTGCGCATGGGTGTGCTGCTGCCGAACATCACGTCCATCGTCGCGGTGACGATCGTCTTCACCCAGCTGTTCGGCCGCGACTTCGGCATGGTCAACTGGCTGCTCGGGGTCGTCGGCCTCGGCCCGATCGACTGGCAGGCCGACACCTGGAGCTCCCACCTGGCCATCTCGATCATCGTGGCCTGGCGCTGGACCGGCTACAACGCGCTCATCTACCTCGCCTCCATGCAGGCCGTTCCCCATGACCTGTACGAGGCCGCGGAGCTCGACGGCGCGTCGTCGGCGCAGCAGTTCTGGAAGATCACGGTGCCCATGCTGCGTCCGACGATCATCTTTACCGCGGTGATCTCGACGATCGGCGGCCTGCAGATCATCGCCGAGCCGCTGCTGTTCGCCGGCAGCTCGACACCCACGGGCGGCTCCGACCGGCAGTTCCAGACCGCCGCGCTGTTCATGTACGAGCAGGGGTTCCGCGAGTTCCGGTTCGGCTACGCCTCCGCGGTCGCCTGGACGCTCTGCCTCGTCATCGCCCTCTTCGCGATCGTCAATTACCTGATCACCCGGCGCATCGCCAACGACGAGGAGTAGTCGTGACCGTTCTCGCCGACCCACCGTCCACCCGCGCCGAGACGCCGGCCGAGCCACGCCGGGCCCGCCGCCGAAGTTTCGGCTATCCGCGCAAGGCCTCGGTCTGGACCTACGCCGCCCTGCTCGCGGTCGTGGCCGGATCGGTCTTCCCGCTCTACTGGTCGCTGGTCGTGTCGTCGCAGACCAGCGACGCCGTCGCCAAGGTGCCGCCGGTCCTGATCCCGGGCGGGCACCTGTTCGACAACATCGCGCGGGTCTTCGACTCCACCGACTTCGCCCAGGCGCTGCTCAACTCGTTCATCGTCAGCGGCTCGGTGACGATCTCCGTGGTCTTCTTCTCGACGCTGGCCGGTTTCGCTTTCGCCAAGCTGCGCTTCCGCGGCCGCAAGGTGCTGCTCGTCGTCGCCATCGGCACGTCGGTGGTGCCGCAGCAGCTCGGCATCATCCCGCTCTACCTGCTGATGGCCGATCTCGGCTGGACCGACCGGCTCGCCGCCGTGATCGTCCCCGGCCTGGTCACCGCGTTCGGCGTCTTCTTCATGACGCAGTATCTGGGGCGGGCGGTGCCCGACGAGCTGCTGGAGGCCGGGCGGATCGACGGCTGCGGCACGTTCGGCCTCTTCTGGCACGTCGTGCTGCCGGCCGCGCGCCCCGCCGCGGCGGTGCTCGGCCTGTTCACCTTCATGCAGGCGTGGAACGACTTCTTCTGGCCGCTGGTCGTGCTGCAGGACAACGCCACGGTCCAGGTCGCGCTCTCCTCGCTGGCCAGCGGCTACACCACCGACTACACCCTCACCCTGACCGGCACGCTGCTGGCCACCCTGCCGATCCTGGTGATCTTCATGGTGCTCGGCCGGCAGATCGTCGGCGGCATCATGCAAGGAGCGATCAAAGGATGACGGACTCGGAACTGCCGCGGATGCCGGCCGGGTTTCTCTGGGGCGCCGCCACGGCGGCGTACCAGATCGAGGGGGCGGTGGCCGAGGACGGCCGCGCCGACTCGATCTGGGACACGTTCAGCCGGCGCCCGGGCGCCGTCGCCGACGGGAGCTCCGGGGCGGTGGCCTGCGACAGCTACCACCGCTGGCGCGACGACGTGGACCTGCTCGACGGCCTGGGCGCGGGCGCCTACCGGTTCTCGGTCGCCTGGCCGCGGATCGTGCCGTCAGGCGACGCCGAGGTGAACAAGCCGGGGGTGGACTACTACGACCGGCTCGTCGACGCTCTGTGCGAGCGCGGCATCCGGCCGTTCGTCACGCTCTACCACTGGGATCTGCCGCAAGCGCTCGAGGAACGGGGCGGCTGGCGTGTGCGGGACACGGCGGAGCGCTTCGCCGAGTACGCCTCGGTGGTCGCCGGGCGGCTCGGCGACCGGGTGGGCGACTGGATCACGTTGAACGAGCCGTACTGCTCGTCGATCGTCGGCTATGCCGAGGGCCGGCACGCCCCGGGCGCCACCGAGGGCCACGGCGCGCTCGCGGCCGCCCACCACCTGCTGGTCGGGCACGGGTTGGCGGTCGCGGCGGTCCGAGCCGCCTGCCCGGGTGCCCGGGTGGGCATCACGCTCAACCTGTCCCCGGCCGTGCCGGCGACGAACACCGAGGCGGACTCCGAAGCCGCGCGACGGATGGACCTGCTGGTCAACCGGCAGTTCACCGATCCGGTGCTGGGCGGCGCCTACCCGGACGGGTTCGACCGGCTGTTCGCCGGGGTGAGCGACCTGTCGTTCCGGCGCGCCGGCGATCTCGAGCTCATCGGCGCCCCGCTGGACTTCCTCGGCGTGAACTACTACTACCGGATCCACGCCGCCGCCGCGCCGTACGAGCAGGCCGATCCGGCGCTGCGCACCGCCTGCGACATCGGCGTACGTTCCGTGCCGCGTGAGGGGGTGCCGGTCACGAACCTGGGCTGGCCGATTGAGCCGCGGGGCCTGACTGACACGCTGACCGGTCTCGCCGGCCGCTTCCCGGGCCTGCCCCCGATCTACGTCACCGAGAACGGTGTCGCCGAGGTGCGCGAAGATCCCGGCGCGGACCCGGACAGGATTCGATTCATCGCCACGCACGTCGCCGCCGCCGCCGAGGCCGGCGTGGACCTGCGCGGCTACTTCTACTGGTCGCTCATCGACAACTTCGAATGGGCCAGGGGGTACGGTCCACGCTTCGGCCTGGCACACGTGGACTACCCGACCGGGAACCGCACGCCGCGGGCCAGCTACCACTGGCTGCGGGACCAGCTGGCCCGGCAGCAGGCCACCACCGTGTGACGGCGCGGCCGGCGGGCGCCGCGCACTCAGTTGCCCGCCGGCCCGTGCTCAGCGCCGTCCCGGGACGGCGCCGGCGGGGCCACAGGTACTTGGTGACCCTGAGGGCCACCCCGCCGACACCGAAGCGGTCTCGGCGATCCCGTAGACCTCATGCAGCGACCAGGAACCAATGACAACGTCGTCGGCGTGCTCACTACGGCGGCCGTGGCCGGCGTCGTCGTACGTCGGGGGCTCGCACACACATCAGGTGGCCATCGGGCCGAGTCCCGTAGGGGGTGAGGGAGCGCTCAAGTATTGGCCGCGCCTGCCGAGAAAGATGGTGTGTCCCACCGCGCACGAGTCTTTGGCCGCCGGTTCTCGGCGGCCTGCGTCGTCGTTTTGGCCATCGCTATGGTCGGTGGCGCCGGCTTGTACCTCTCCGCCTCCCAGAAGGACGCGCGAGCCCGAATTCTCGACGACTTTGTTGCTCGAGCGCAGCTGGCCGTCGGGGTTGTGGGGAACACCGTTACGGCAAGCGACGCCAAGACCCGGGCGTGGGCGATGGACAGCTTCACCGGCTCAGGCCGTGAGCTGACGCGCGCGCTTGATGCTCACCGTGCCGGCGTGACGTGGCTGGCGGTGCTTCGCTCGGACGGCACGGTGCTCGGCGCTTCGCCGGTCTCCATACGGACACGAGCGGCGCACCTGTCAACCAGTCCGGGATTCAAGCTCGCGGTCGCGACCGGTCAGATGGCGTACGGCGATATCGTTGTCGAGAACACCGTCCCAGTCGTCTACGCATTCCAGCCCTTCGTGGTTGCCGGTGGTACCCGCGTCCTGGCCGTGCCGTTCAACGTGGGTGACGTCGAGTCCGTCCTGCAAAGCGGGCTGGGTACGACCTCAGGCCGCAGCTACGTGATCGACAGTGCCGGAGCAGTCCTGGCTGCCACAGACAACACCCCTGTCGGCCAGCCGCTTCCTGATGCTCGGCTGGCCACCACGACGAGGGGGGCAGGACAGGGCGTAGTCGGCGACAACTATTACGTGAGGCAGCCGGTCAGTGGCTCACCTTGGTGGGTGGTCGTCACGACCTCGCGGTCGTCGCTGCTCGCACCGGTGCAGGAAGCCAACCAGGTGGCGTGGTTGATCTTCGCAGGATTCGCTTCGGCGGTCGCCCTTATGTTGCTCATCGGTGCGAGAATGCTGAGCAGTTTGACCCGTCTCGCGCACGCCCGGCTGCACGACGCTTTGACCGGCCTACCCACCCGAGCCTTGTTCATCGAACATGCTGAGCGGGCTATGGCGCAGCGCCGGCCGGTGGCGGCACTGTTTCTCGACCTGGATGGCTTCAAGCCGGTCAACGACACCTACGGCCACTCGGCCGGTGACCAACTGCTCATCAAGGTAGCGGAGCGACTGCGGGCGACGAGTCGGCCGGAGGACCTGGTGAGCCGGTTCGGCGGCGATGAGTTCCTGGTGCTTTGCTGCGGCATGGCTGACGAGCAGACTATTCATGCGGTGGCCGACCGAATTCGTCAGGAACTCTCCGAGCCGTACGAGATCGGCGGCCACACCGTGCGAATCGGCGCCTCGATCGGCACCGCGGTCAGCAACCTTCACTCAGACAGCGCCGAAAAGCTCATCAGCAACGCTGACCTGGCGCTGTACCACGCCAAACGCAGCGGTAAGGGCAGGATCGCGAACTTCACCATGGACCTGGTGCCAAGTTAGTTCGTCGGGGTGGAGGTTCCTGCCGGCGTATCTTCCCCGTCCCGGCACAGCGACGGCGGACGCGCTGCAAATGCTCCTCAGCTGGGTCGCGCAGGCGCAGCAGGGTCCGACCGCAGTCACGCTGTCCACCCCGATCGCTGAACCACCTGGCCGACCTGATCCGCACGCGGCGGCGGAGCGGGGACCGGCCCCCGCGGGTGGTCAGGAGCGGTAGCCGCCAATCGGCTACCGCCGCGCCGGGACCGTTGAGTTCTACTGGTGACTTCGACGCGAAGGATGCGGTCGTCTCCCGGTTTCGGGTCGACGCCGCCCCACGTGGAGCCGTCGGTGTTGGAGGTCATCAGCCAGAGCGCGCCATCAGGGGCGACCTCGACGGTACGGATGCGGCCGTACTCGCCGCGGTAGTGCTCGACCGCCTCACCGGTCGCACGGCCGTTGTCGACAGGTAGTTGCCACAGGCGTTGTCCGCCGAGGGCGCCGATCCAGAGCGAGCCGGCGGCGTGGGCCATGCCCGAGGGTGAGGCGTCGTCCGGGTGTACGGTCCAGATCGGCGCCGTTCCGGTGCTGCCCGCGATGCCTTCGGTCTCGGGCCAGCCGTAGTCCGCTCCGGGCCGCAGCACGTTGACCTCGTCCCAGGTGCGGTGGCCCAGTTCCGAGGCGTACGCGGTGCCGTCCGGGCCGAACGCGATGCCCTGCACGTTGCGGTGCCCGGACGAGTAGATCGGGCTGTCGTCGGCGTTGCCGTCGGGGACGGTGCCGTCCGTACGGATACGCAGGATCTTGCCGTTGAGGGAGGTGTCGTCGGCGGCGTCGGCCGGTTCGAAGGCGTCTCCGGTGCCGATCCACAGGTTGCCGTCCGGGCCGATCACGAGGCGGCCGCCGTGGTGGCGTTCGGCGGTCCGGATGCCGTCGAGCAGCACTCGCTCCTGGCGCAGCGACCGGTAGTCCTGGGCGATGGTCAGCGCGACGATGGAGTTCTCGTCGGCGCCGGTGATCGAGGCGTAGACGGTGCGGTCGGTGACGAAGCCGGGTGAGGCGGCGATGCCCATCAGACCGCCCTCGGCCTTCGGGACGACGCCGGGAACCTTGCCGACGGTCTGTGCGGGGCCGCCGCCGGCGGGTACTCGTTTGATCAGGGCCGAGTCGCGTTCGGAAACCAGCGCGGAACCGTCGGGCAGGAAGAGGCGATCCGGGTGCGGACCGGTGCGGCCCGCCTGGCCTCGGTCCAGCTGGTCGATCCGCGCCATCTGGTCAGGAGCGGTAGCGGCCGCTGAGCACGCCCAGGACGTCGGCGTAGCGGCCCTCGGCTACGGCGTTGCGCTGCCACTTGACGCGCTCGACCAGGATCTGCTCCGCCTTCGGGTCGGTCTCGAGCAGGCTCATCACCTCGTCGAGGAAATCCTCCAGAGGCATCGCCACCTCGGAGTTCTGCTGGTTCATCAGAGTGGTCCGGGTGGCCGGCGGGACCAGCTCGATCACCTGCACGTCGCTCTTGTGCAACTGGACCCGCAGGCTTTCGGTGAACGAGTGGATCGCGGCTTTCGTGGCGTTGTAGGTCGGCGTGGCCGGCAGCGGCACGTAGGCCAGACCCGAGCTGACGGTCACGACGGTCGCCGTTGGCTGGGCGAGCAGGCCGGGCAGGAACGCGTGGATCAGCCGGACCGGACCGAGCAGGTTGACCTCGATCGTGCGCTCGGCGACATCCAGCGACGCCGGGTCGCGCAGGTCCTCGGGCTCCATGATGCCGGCCATGGTGATCAGGGTGTCCAGCGCCGGGTAGCGGGTGGCGAGTTCGTCGCGGGCGGTGGTGATCGACGCCGGGTCGGTGGTGTCGATGGTGATAGTGCCGAGGCCGGGGTGTTCCGCGGCGATCTGCCGCAGTAGTTCGGTGCGCCGGCCGCCGACGATGACGGTGTTTCCCTTGGCCTGCAGACGCAGGGCGAGGCCGAGGCCGATGCCGGACGTCGCGCCGGGAATGAAGATGGTGTTTCCGGTGATGTTCACGGGGTTCCTTCGATCGGCGATTCGGGCACGCGGAGGCGCCCGCATTTCTGCAGTGATGAATGAAGCGGCGGGCTTCAGGCGAACTTCTGATTCCCCAGGAGGTCCAGGAAGGCAATCTGCGCGTGAGCCTGGCCGATGCGCTCGTGCTCGGCCGGATCGTTGCTGTCGCGGGCGGACGGGTCGGCGGACCAGCGCCACGTGACGTTGGAATCGTTACCGGGCAACCCGGTCCGGACGCCCACCAGGTTCTGGGCGACGACGAAGGAACTCACCGGGCGCTTTGCCGTCCATGTCGACCTCCCCTCTTGCCGGTGTGAATCCAGCATCGCCGGAAGGAACCGGGATATGAAGGCCACGTTTAGCCTAGGTCTCCCATTCCGTGGCTACCGCCTGATCCCTGTCATCGGCAACACGCACGGGCCTTCGACTGGCACTGACAGAACCAGGTACGTCCGTGCCTATCTCGCCGGCCTGTGATCAAAGACTGTCGACCACACGACTCGACGGCGGGCGCGAAACCGCCCGTCCGTGCGGATCAGCGAGTCTTGGTCAGGAAGATACAAAAATGCGTGCAGCAGCGGGAGTCCGGCGAACAGGGAGTAGGCGACCGGGTTCGCGTATTCGTCGATGTGGACGATGTGCCCGTCGCGGAACTCGAATTTGAAGACATAGACGTTCTGATACCTGGTGTCGGTGCCGGCCGGCACGAGGTCTCCCTCGGCCTGGACGAACACTGTGCCACCCTCGGCGTCGACCGACTCCCTTCGCCGGTCGGTGAGAACCGAGTCCGGTCCGGGCTCGTCGATGTGATCCAGGCATAAGTGATCCCCGGATGGACAGGCCGGCGAACCGCGCCTCGGTATCCGGGGATCTTTTGTGCCTGCCACAGTCTCTGGTTCTGTCGCAGGGTATTGGCCATGACGATCAAGCTTCTGATCAGCGCAGCCGACAACACAGTCCCGATCACGATCCAGCAGCGGAGCTCCCTGGCGCCCGCCGACGCGTTCCGGCTCATCATGCCCATCGATCTGCCGACAGTGTTCGACACGGTCTGGCCGTTCCCCGGTGTCCGGTCGGTCGCGAATCAGACCGAGTCCTGGGACCACACCGGCCCTACCCGGAACCCGCAGTTCGAGGACGGATCGCAGGCCGACGAACAGCTCACCGAGTGCGTCGACGGCGTGAGTTTCGCGTATCAGCTGACCGGGTTCACCAACGTCCTCTCCCGGCTGGCCGTCGGCGTACGAGGGGAATGGAATTTCAATCCGGACGGCGACGGCACGCTGATCCGGTGGACCTACGAGTTCAAGCCGTTGCCGGGGCGACGGTGGATCATCGCCGGCCCGTTCGCCCCGCTCTGGCGCCGGTACATGGTGGTCGCGCTCGATCGGATGGTTCAGTGGAGCGAGGCGGCCGTAAGAGGGCCGGTTGCCTGAGGGGCTCACGACGCTCGGGTGCCACCGATGTAACGCAGCACCGCGATGACCCGGCGGGACAAATACACCTCTACCGCGTTGATCGATCGTGAACAGGTTCAGGAGCTGTTGGTCTTCACGGCCACGCCGGGGTCGCCGAGCTCCCAGAAGCTGCAGTTGCTGGCCGCTGTCGGCGCCTGGTCCGCCAGCGGCCCCGGGTGAGCCCGGAGTTCGCCGAGGTCTGGAAGCGGCATGAGGTCGGGGTCGCGCACCACCTGGACCTCAAGCGCTGCCGCCATGCCCAGTGGGCGAACTCGAACTGTACTCACAGCTCGTGATTGATCCGGACCAGGCTCAATGTCTCCTGCTGCTCACCGCGGTGCCCGGCACACCGAGCCACGAGAAACTCCAGCTCCTGTCGGCCGTACGGAACTGACCAGCCGAATGCAGCGTCGGCGTTGCTATTTGGAGCGTGGCGACGAAGCCGTAAGCGCCGAGGGCGGCGATGCCGGCGCCGATCCAGAGCAGGCCTTTGTGTTCGCGGATGCCTTGCCAGATGAGCCAGGCGCCGCCGATCTCGGCGATGGCGGCGACGACGAACAGCAGGATGGATCGGATGACCGTCATGGGCGTATCGCAGCACATCGGCGGAATGCGGCCCTGGTAGGGGCAGCGCCGCCTCTGCCTCGCACCGCCGCACCCGGTGCCCGCCGCGGAGCGGCAGGGCGCAGCAGCCGGCACAGGCCAGCGCGGCAAGCCCGCCGGTGACCCTGCTGCGCCGCGGTGGCGGGTTGTCGATCCCCGGCTCGGGGTGGCCGGTGGAGGTGGGGTGACGGCAAGGGCTACTGGCACTCAACGCGTTCCGAATGAATCTGCCACTGACCATCCCGGGGGCCGGCTGCTGCTCATCGCTGGGCTCCTCACCCTCACCACGGTGGCCGCGGGCCTGGGGCCGGCAAGAAAGGCAGCTCGAACCAACCCGATCGCCGCTCTCGAAAGGAATTGAGTTGCCCCCGCTTTGATGGAGCGGTGGTTACCTGCCGCCGGTCGGGGCAGGGGTGAGGTTATCTGGCTCGCTCT
>NZ_JAHWFK010000052.1 GCF_019710575.1 Paractinoplanes polyasparticus
GCGGACGAGGCGAACGCGACCACGACGAGCAGGGTGGCGGGGATCATCGCGATCAGGGCCAGACGCTTGGTGATCGAGGAACGCATCGACTGCCTTTCGGTAAGCGGTCCCGGTTGCTGCCGGGGCTCTCACCGTTCTTGTTCGACGCCTGCGCGGAAGAGTTGGTAGCTGGGCCGATGCCCTTCAGTTGCCAGTCGGTTCGCCGTCGCCGGGCGTCCTCGATGAGACCTACTGTCCGGTTTCGGTGGGCGTCCGCCGGGGCTTGGCGTCCGAGGTGATGCTCAGCCCCCGGAAGACCGGTCCCGCGCCCTCACGGCCGGCTCTGAGCTCCACCCGGTACTGCGCGTACCGCGAGCCACCCGTCACCCGGTCGTCCGGACGCACCGGGCGCCAGCCACTCCAGGACGCGCCGGGCGCCGACGTGCTGCCCGTGCGGACCTGAACGACCACGGAGGCGCCGGCGGGCGCACTGGCCTCATACGTCAGCCGGTCCCACGTCACCATCTGCCCGGCGTCGAGCACCCGCGACACCAGAGTTCCGCTGCGCCCGCTCGGCCGGACCCCCTCGCTCGTGACCACAACCTGGTTCTCCGCACCGGTCCGCCACTGGGCGGCCGTGTGATCGGCGACGCCCGCCGCCGAGGACACGAAGGTTGCCGGCGGCCGGCCCGGCGCGGGCCACACCGTCACGTTGCCCGCGGGATCGGTGCTTCGCACGCGGTAGTAGTAGGTGGTTCCCGGTTGGAGACCGGTCACCACGGCTCGGTGCTGACGGCCGCTCAGGTCGGCCGGCCACGCGTCCAGTTCCGCCGGGTCCACGCCGACGAGCACGGTGGCGGCGGCCGATTCGCCGGTGCTCCAGCTGATCCGGGCCGTGCCGTCCGCCCAGGGCAGCACCGACACGGCGGACGCCGCCGGCGCCTGGCTGTCCGGCGCTGACCTGGCAGGTGCGGCGGGAGCCTTGCGGGCGGCGGCGACAGCGCCGTATCCGGCCGCGTAGGCGCCCGGGGCGGCGGTGAACATCGCGTACTCGACGCCCTTGATCGTTGTGCGGGTGAACGGGACCGCCGTGCCCGCGCGGGTCAGCGTGGTCAGCGACCGGCCGCCCGTGCCTACGGTCGGCACCATCCCGGTCAGGCCGGTCGCGCCCGTGCCCACGTTCACGGTGAACGACAGGGTCGTGCCGGACCACGAGATCCCGGAGTACGACGAGGCGTTGCGCCCGTCGAGCCAGGTGAGCAGCTGGACCGCGCTGACCACCGGCACGCCCCGGCTCCGAGCCGACTCGAGCACCTGGTCGCTGTCGTACGTGGTGGTCAGGTCGGTGTGCATGTTGGCTGTGAAGGCCCCGTAGTAGCCCTCCGCACCCAGCGCGCGGTCGAGCAGCGTGTTGACGGTGAACGGGTAGCTCTGCCCCGACTCGTCGGTCATCTGCGTGGCCGCCTGGTAGATGTCCAGCAGCCCGCCCGTCTTGGCCGAGAAGCGCATCGGCATGCCGGAGCCGGTCATGAAGCCCGGCCGGTCGGCGACCCAACTGCCCGGCCAGTAGTAGTAGTTCGTGTCGAGCCGGATCCCGCCGGCCGCCTCGGCCGACGCCTGTGAGGACCAGTCGGACCACACGATGCAGTGGGTGCGGTTGGTGGCGGGCGCCGCGAGGGAGCTGTACTTCGTACGCCAGGTCGTCAGCTGACTCGTGAGCGTGCTCGCGATCGAGGTGGCCGTGTAGTTGGAGCAGCCCGTGCTGAGGTGCAGCCCGATCTCGAAACCCTGGGCCTGGTACGCCGCTGCCTGGCTGTTGCTCAGCGGCGTGTCCGGGAAGACGTAGGAGGTGAAGCGGTTGCACTGCCAGGCCGCGACATCACAGCCGGCCACGCTGTTCGCGGCGTACTGGTTGAACCGGCCCGCCGTTCCCCCGGTGGCGTGGTCGTCGCCGGTGCCCACCACCACCGCCTTGAGACTGCGCGGGAAGTACCAGAACTTCGGCAGGGGCTTGCGATCCAGGTTCATCGCGCCGATCAGGTTGGCCAGCAGGCGTTGCTGTTCGTCGGCCTGGGGCACGGCCACCTTGGCCAGGTTGACCCAGTCGGGCGAGGAGCCGCCGAAGTAGAGGTCGTCGGAGCGGACCGGCCCGGAGCCGTCCCTGTCCTGCCCGTCCCAGGCCGGGTTGCCCTGCCGGGTGTGGACAAGCGACTGGGACAGGTCGAACGTGAACGCCGCGGCCTGTCCGCCCGCCGTGCCCACGTCGGCCAGGGTGACCGCCGGGTTGGTGGTGGCCGTGGTCGCGTTCGAGTAGAGCATGGCCACCGGCCGCGCTCCGGCCGGCGTCCACCGGTCGGCGGTGCCGTGGAACTGGATCGTCTGGTCGGTGATCCCGGCGCCGGGCGCGGCCGTCGTGTCGACCTTGAGGTAGCCCTCCGACAGCGTGCCCGTCGTGCTGGTCAGACCGAGCAGGCCCGCCAGCTGTTTGTCGGGCCGGAAGGCGACGAGGTTGCCGCCGCCGGACACCCAGGTGGTGAACATGGCGACCTGGGCCGCGGTCAGTGCCGTCGAGCCGAGCAGCACGACGTCGTACTGGCTCAGCGTCGCGGCTGTGACGGCGGGAAGCTCGGCCGTGGTGAACTCGTTGAGGCCCTCGGTGCGCAACACCTCGGCCAGGAACGGGGTGAAGCCGGCCCCGCTCGGCTTGATGACGAGGATCGGGCCGCCGGGGCCCTGGTCCGGTGGCGGCGGGGGCGGGGCGGCGGTCGAGAACGCCCAGGTTGCCGGGGCCATGAGGTTGCCCGCGGCGTCCCGGGCGCCGCTGACGGTGGCCGTGTATTCGCTGGAGTGGGCCAGCGCAGCCGACGGCGTGAAGGTCACTGTGCTGGTGCCCGCGTCGTAGGTTGTGACGCCGGCGACGCCGGTGAGCGCGACGGCCGCGCCGGTCACCGCTTCGCTGAACGTGGCGGTGACCTGGGCCGTGGTCGCGACGCCGGTGGCGCCGGCGCCCGGGGAGCGGGCGGACAGCACCGGCGGCGTGGTGTCGGCGGCCACGGTGTTGAAGACGACGTCGACCCAGTAGTTGGTGGCCTGGTAGGTGCCGGTGGGGAAGGCGCTGGCCCCGTACCGGTAAAGGCCGTTGCCGCTGTTGGCCGCGTTCGCCACGGCGGTCAGCGGGCCGCGGGAGACGGCAGCGGCCAGGCCGTTGGCCGTCGCGGAGTAGAAGCCGGTGTCGGTGTGGTACGAGGCGACGTAGGTGGTGTTGGCGGTGACCGCGACCGGGCTGGGCAGGGTGGCGGTCTGCCAGCCGGTCGCGGACTCACCGGTGAACGCCACCGTGCTGAGCCGGGTGCCGGTGTTCGTCCACAGGCCGCCGGTGTGCGTGCCGCTGTTGCCGCTGCCCTTGTAGAACTTGAGGCCGGTGATGAATCCGGCTGTGCTGGTGCGGAACCGTACGCCGAGCTCCACCGCGGAGTTGTCGGCCACGGCGGCTGTGGCCGGGGTGGCGGTCGGCGGCCAGATCGTGCAGGGGCAAGCACCGCCGGGCGCTGCGGTGGTGAAGTTCCAGGTGTACGGAACCATCGTGTTGCCCGCCGCGTCCCGGGCGCCGGTGACCGTGGCCGTGTAGGACGTCGAGGCGGCGAGCGGCGAGGACGGCGTGACGGTGAGGGTCCGGGACACCGCGTCGTACGAGGACGCCCCGGCCACACCGCCGACAGCGAGGACCGCCGAGCCCGCTTGGAGCGCCTCGCTGAACGTGGCGCTGACCGTGGTCGTCGTGGGCACGCCGGTGGCGCCGGAGGCGGGATTCGACGCGGAGACCGACGGCGGGGTGGTGTCCACGCCGTTGTCGGTGAACACGATGTCGACCCAGTAGTTGGCCGACATCCAGGTGTTGGCCGGGAAACCGCCGCCGGCGCCGTACCGGTAGACGCCGTTGCCACCGTCGTCGCCGTTCCGAAGCGCGTGCAGGGGCTCGTTGTCGACCCCGGCCGTCGCAAACGTGTTGTCGTCGGCCGCGTACCGGCCGTTGGGTGCGTAGTACGAGGCGACGTAGGTGGTGCCGGCGGCAATGGCCACCGGCGCCGCGAAGGTGGCAGTCTGCCAGCCGGTCGCCGTCTCGTTGGTGAACGTGGCGGTGCCCAGGTTGACCCCGGCCGCGCTCCACAGATGCCCGACGTGGGTGCCGGTGTTGCCGCTGCCCTTGTAGAAACGCACGGCAGTGACGAAGCCGTTGTTGTCCGAGCGGAACTTCACGCCCACCTCGACGGCCGCGGTGTCGGGCTCGGCCGGGTTGGCCGGCACGGCCGTCGAGGGCCAGATCGAGCACGGGCAGACGGCGGCCGCCGCGGCCTGCGGGGCGGTGAGGAACGTGGCCACCAGGGCCAGGCAGAGCGCGAGCAACAACGGGCGTCGGCGCATATGAGCCTCTCAGGAAGCCGGAGTGAACAGGACGTCGACCCAGTAGTTGCTCGCTTGCCACCCGGCGGAGGGGAAGCCGCCGCCGGTTCCGTAGCGGTAGACGCCGTTGACGCCGTCGACCCTGTCCCGCAGGGCGTGCAGCGTCCCGTTGTCCACGCCGGAGGTGGCGAAGTAACCGATATCGGCGGCGTACCGACCGGCGGGCGCGTAATAGGAGACGACGTACGTCGTGCCGGCGGTGATCGTCACCGGCGTGGCGAACGTCGCCGTCTGCCAGCCGGTCGCGGTCTCGCCGGTGAAGGTCACCGTGCCCAGGTTGGTTCCGGTCGCGCTCCACAGGCGGCCCACGTGCGTGCCGGTGTTGCCGCTGCCCTTGTAGAACCGCACCCCGGTCACCTGACCGCCCACGTCGGAGCGGAATTTCGTGCCCACCTCGACCGCGGCGGTGTCCGTGTCGGCGGGCGTGCCGGGCGTCGCGGCGGCGGCCCAGATCGAGCACGGGCAGCCGCTGGGGGTGCTCGCCGCGGTGGTGAACGACCAGGACGTCGTGGCCATGGCGTTGCCGGCTGCGTCCCGGGCGCCGCTGACCGTCACCGTGTACTGAGTCGAGGCGGCCAGGGGGGCCGAGGGCGTGAAGGTCGCCGTCGAGCTGCCGCTGTCGTAGGCAGTGGAGCCGGCTACGCCGTTGACCGCCACGACCGCGCCGCTGATCGGCTCGCTGAAGGTCGCGGCCACCGCAGCGGTGCGGGCCACGCCCGTGGCGCCTGGGGCGGGCGTACGGGTGACCACCGTGGGAGCGGTGGTGTCGGGTGCGCCGCCGCCGGGGCTGAACACCACGTCGACCCAGTAGTTGGCCGATTCCCAGGCCAAGGTGGGGAACCCGGTGCCGAACCGGTAGACGCCGTTCACGCCGTCGGCTCCGTCGCGCAGGGCGTGCAGCGGCTCGTTGTCGTAGCCCTGCGTCAGGAAGTAGTTCGTATCGGCGGCATAGCGGCCGTTCGGCGCGAAGTACGACACGACGTACGTCGTCCCGGCCGTGAGCGACACCGGCGTCGAGAGGTTGGCCTGCTGCCAGCCCGAGGCCGTCTCCCCGGTGAAGGTGACCGAGGCCAGCTGCGTGCCCGCGGCTGTCCACAGGCGGCCGACGTGGGTGCCGGTGTTGGCCGAGCTCTTGTAGAACCGGATCGCGGTGACCCGCCCGGCCACGTCGGCCCGGAACTTCGTGCCGACCTCGGTGCCGGCGGTGTCGGGGTCGGCGGCGACGGCCGGAGTGAGGCCCGAGCCCCAGATGCTGCACGGGCAGGACCGCGCCCCCACGGTGACGCCCGTGGTCGCGTCCGCGCCCACGTTGGCGCTGTCGTCGGCCGCTCGCACCCGGATGGTGGCCGGGCCACTGACGGTTGGATTCCAGGTGTACGTCCAACTGGCCCGGCCGGTGGCCGGGTGCCAGGAGGCGCCGCTGTCAGTGGAGATCTCGACGCCGCCGACCACCCCGCCGCCGGTGTCGGTGGCCGTGCCCGAGATGGTCACGGGCGAACCGGCCTGCACGCTCGCCCCGGCGGCGGGCGTGGTGATGACGGCGCTCGGCCCGGCGGTGTCGGTGGACGCCGTGGCGGCGGTCAGGCCGGCCTGCGGGGTGGCCGGTTGGGCGCCCATGTCGGCGAACAGGTTGACCGTGGCCTGCCGCATCGGGGTGCTGGCCGCTCCGGAGCCACGGTCGTAGGTGCTGTCGAGGCCCCACGACCACTGGACCGTGCCGGCGCCGAAGACCAGCGCCCCGCTGGGCGCGCGGTAGAGCGTCAGGTTGTGGGTGGCGCTGCCGGTGGCGTACGTCGAACCGTAGTCCTGCAGCACGTCGAGCCCACTGGCCGTGGTCGTGGAGAGCCGGATCAGCCCGCGGGGCCGGGCGCCGTTGTCCGCGTCGACGTCCCACTCGTAGCCGACCGTGCCGGTGCCGAGCGTGGCCGTGGCGCCGGCCGCCTGGGCGGCCACGGTGGTGCCGCGCCAGAGCCGCATCTTGCCGTCCGCTGCCGGCACCCGCAGGTTCACCGTACCGGCGTTGACCTTGAAGGCCGTGCCGGTCAGCCCGTTCTCGGGGCGGTTGCCGTCGGCCGGCGGGCTGAACCGCGGATCACGCCAGGTGCCGGTCCACTCCGCACTGGGGTCGATCTTGGCGTTGGCGTGAGTCTCCTTGTACGCGACCAGGGTGCGGTACGGCGTGCCGGAGCCGTCGATCGAGGACTCCCAGCGGGTCTTCCAGAACACCTCGTTGCCGCTGAAGAACGCGAGGTGCACGCCGGCGTCCCGGGCCGCCTCCACGTTGGCTCGCTGCCGCCCCGACCAGTACTCGTCGTGGCCGACCGAGAGGAACGCCCGATGGTTGGTCAGCAGCGGGCCACGGGCGTCGGTGTCGACCCCGGAGATGTAGCTGACGTCGTAGCCGTTGGCCTCCAGCCACCGGACCATCGGGTACTCGGCGTTGAAGACCGAGTCCTCCGAGCCGGTGCCGCGGGTGGTGACGGGCCGGTTGTAGCTCACCTTGTAGGCCCGCCCGGCCGGCGACCCGGCGTAGAGGCTGTTGCCGCCGTACTGGTTGTAAGCCTGCCAGGTCGTGTCCGAGGTCTGGAAGACCAGGTCGGACCGGCCCGCGTCGTCGCGGACGACGAAGACGACGTGGCTCGCCCCGGAGGTGCCGTCGGTGCGGACCAGCCGGGCGAAGTAGATCCCGGAGACGGCCGTGGCCGGCACGGTCCACGACGCCGAGACAGCCCAGTTGCCGCAGTCGACCAGCCCGGTCGTGGGGGCGGTGAGGCACTCGGGCTGGGTCTGCCGGCCGACCGGGTTCACGGTCGTGATCAGGCGCGCCCCGGCGCCGCCGTAGTAGCCCATCCGGTAGATGTCGAGCCGGTACGAGGCCGCCGTCGTCCTCACCTTGAAGCGCTGCGTCCCGCCGGCGTTCACGCTCATGTCGGTGGCGAAGCCCTGAATCGCCGCGCTGCCCGAGCCGGCCACGTCCCAGGTCGAGGACGGGGTGCCGGGCTTGCTGTTCTCGCACGCGACCGGATTGGCGAGCGGGGCGCAGGGATCGGCCGCCGCAGCCGCGGACGGCGCCAGCAGGCCGGCCGCAACCAGGACGAGGGCGAGCAGCGGGCGCAACGACTTGGGCATGGTGTACCGCCTCACATGGCAGTCGGGGTTTCCTCGAGCAGGACGCTGTGCGGCGGACGGGGTTCGTCGACCTCGGGCCAACCGGCCCGCCAGGTGCGGCGCTCCCGCCAGATGACCGTCCAGTCGGCGCTGCGGGACCGGCCCCGGCCGAGCACGGTCGTGCCGACCGCGCGCAGGCCGACGCCGGCTGTCAGCAGGCCGAGGCCCACCCGCGCCCTGGTGGGCGACCAGTGCCGGCGTACGTACGTCGCCTTGCCCCGCAGGATCTTGATGCGCTGACCCTCGGAGCTGGACGACGCGCCGCCGACATGGATGACGGAGGCGCTCGGCACCACGACCGGACGAGCGCCCAGCGCCGCGGCCCGGGCGCAGAGGTCGATGTCGTCGCTGTACAGGAAGTAGATCGGGTCGAACCCGCCGAGGCGGTCGAACAGGTCGCGCTCGACGAGCATGCAGCAGCCCGAGACCGCCGGCACCTCGCGGACGCTCTTCCGGTCGTACCCGGGAAGCCTTTCGGGGTTGAACCACCCGATCACCGAGCCGAGCCCGGTGGCGAAGCCGACGTAGCTGCGCAGGCTGGGCAGACCCCAGCAGCAGTACATGTCGTCGGTGCCGTCGGCGTGCAGCGTGCGGCCGGTGTAGATGCCGTGATGCGGGTGCTGCCGGGCGAAGCGGAAGAGCTCGTCGACCGGATGGCCGACAGGCGCGGCGTCCGGGTTGAGCAGTAGGACATAGCGGCCGCGACTCGCGACCACGCCCCGGTTGACGCCCCGGCCCCAGCCGACGTTCTCGGTCAGCCGCACCAGCCGGACTTCCGGAAAGGCTTCGGCGATGGCGTCCGCCGAGTCGTCGGCCGACGCGTTGTCGACCACTGTCACGTCGAAGTCGACCGCGCCGGTGCGGCTGTCGATCAACTTCTTCAGCCCGTCCAGCGTGAGCTCACGGGTGTTGTACGAGACGATGACGACGGAGAGGTCGGGGCGGCTCATCGCGATCCCTCCGAGCGGCGGCGAAGGCCCTCCCGGGCGGCGGCGACGAGCAGCCGGGCCGCGAACGGCGCGTCGTCGACGAGGTAGCGGCGCATCAGCCGGCGCGGTTCGAGGGCCAGGCGGTGCACCCATTCCAGCCCGCTGCGCTGCATCCACCCGGGGGCGCGGGAGTGGACACCCGCCACGAAGCCGATCGCCGCGCCGCAGCCCAGGAACCAGGTCTGCGGCAGACGGCGCCGGAGCCGGGCGATGACCCTTTCCTGCTTGGGGAAGCCGAAGCCGACGAAGACCAGGTCGGGGGCGGCGCCGACGACCTCGTCGCACACCGCGGCGTACTCCTGTTCGCGGGTGTCGAAGCCGAGGGACGGACTGAGGCAGCCGGCGATCTTGAGAGCCGGCAACCGGTCGCGCAGGACCTCCGCCGCCCGGGTGGCCGTGCCCGGCTCGCCACCCAGCAGGTGGACCGACCGGCCGGCGCCGGCCATCGCGGCCGACAGGCTCCAGATCAGATCGGCCCCGGCCACCCGCGCGGGCAGCGGATCACCGGCCAGCCGGCTGGCCCAGATGAGCGGCTTGCCGTCCGCGACAACGAGGGACGATGCCCGTACATGGGCCCGTGAATCCGCATCCCGCACGACACGGTGGAGAATGTCCACATTGGGAGTGACGATCTGTCCGCCATCGCCGTCCGCCAATTCCTCCAGAACTCGCGCAACCACCTCATCCTCGGTCAACCGATCAAATTGGACGCCGGCCAACGTTATCCGATTTGCTGGCGTCACAACGGTTTTGGGGACCATCTGAGAGTCCGTCACACCGTGGAACCTATCGGCCCATCCGAAGTGGACAAGCCCTCGAACGGCCGTCGGCACTGTCGACAATGGGATAGCAACTCGTCCATTCGACCGGTTGTTGAGAAACGGTCCGGCCGGAAGCATCCGTGGTGTGCGAATAAGCGTCGTCATGCCCGCCTTCAACGAGGAAATAGGCATCAGCACCACGTTGCGCGCATTGACCGAAAGTCCGGATTTCGGCCCCGACATCGAGATTCTGGTCGCCGCCAACGGTTGCACCGACCGCACGGCCGAGGTGGCCCGCGCGTTCGGCGTCCGGGTCCTCGAGATCGCCACGCCTTCGAAGACGGCGGCCCTCAACGCGGCCGACGACGTCGCGACGGGCGAGGTGCGCGTCTACGCGGACGCCGACGTAACGGCCGATGCAGCCCTGCTGCGTCGGCTCGCCGACGCAGTCAACCGCCCCGGCATCGAAGCGGCCGTGCCGCGGCCGGCCGTGGACGCCTCGGCCAGCAGCTGGCCGGTGCGCGCCTTCTACGCGGTCAACACCCGGCTGCCGATCTTCCGCGGACGGCTGTTCGGGCGGGGTGTCATCGCCGTGTCGGCACGGGCCCGGGCACGGTTCGACCGGTTCCCCGAGATCACCGCCGACGACATGTTCCTCGATGCGGTGGTGGCGCCGGCCGAGAAGACCGAGATCGACGTTCCCGTACGCGTCATCGCCCCCCGCACGACAAGCGACCTGATCCGGCGGGTGGCCCGCGCCCGCGACGGCAACTCCGAGTTCGAGTGCTACCTGCGGGCTCACCCCGGCGTCGTCGCCGCGCCGGCCGAGGCGGATGCGACGTCGTGGCTGCGCGATGTGGTGGTGCGGCGGCCGTGGCTGCTGCCCGCCGCCGTCGTCTACGTCGCCGTGGTGCTGCTGGCCGAGCGCAAGCGCCGGTCGCCGTCGTGGGACGTGCGCTCCGGGTGGGGGCGCCCGGCCGAGACCGTACGCGTGCCCGCACCCCGCTCCCCCGCCGACGACACCGACAAGGTTGTGCCATGAGACGCAGGCTCGTCCTGACCCTGCTGACCACGCTGACCCTCACGGCCGCGTGCACGACCGGGGACGATCCGGTCGAACCGGCGGTGGCCGCGACCGAGCCGAACGCCGCGGCCGCCGAGTCCGGCGCGCTCGCCATGACGCGCGTGCCCTGGGAGGGCGGCCCGAGCTATTACGCGAAGTTCGGCAAGGCCAAGACGGCCGGCTGGGACGACCCGAAGTTCTTCCCGCTCGGCGTCTGGTACGAGAGCGTCCAGGATCCCGCGGACATCGCCCAGGACAAGGCGGCCGGGCTCAACACGTACGTCATGCTGACCAGCACCTCGAACATGGACCTGGTCGAGAGCGGCGGCATGCACGCGATGACCGAGATCCGCAAGGACGCCGGCGCCGAGACCACCGCCTGGCTCCTCAACGACGAGGTCGACATGTGGGGCGGCCCGGGCGATGGCGTCTGGAGCGGCAAGTATCCGGGCGAGGGCGAGATCTGCACCCGGGGCAAGTCGTGCGGCTTCGACGTCATGAAGCAGCTGGCGGGCCGGTTGCCGGCCAACGACGGGCGCCTGCGCTACGCCAACTTCGGTAAGGGCGTGATGTTCTGGCAGAGCGACGACGAAGCCGCCAGATTCGTCAACGACTACACGACCGCGGTGTCCAACGACATCTACTGGTACACCGATCCCAACGTCTGCACGTCGAGCTCCGAAGGCGCCCGGCTCGGCGTCAAGAAGGACAACTGCCGCCGGGCGGCCAACTACGGGCTCACCATGGACCGGATGCGCGGCCTCGACGCGGCCGACGGCAAACTGCAGCCGGTGTACGCCTTCGTCGAGGTCGGACACCCGTTCAGCGAGGCCGACGCGCCCACCATCACGGCCGACCAGATCGCCGGCGCGGTCGTCAGCTCCCTGATCCACGAGGCTCGCGGCATCCTCTACTTCAACCACAACTTCGGCGGGCCCTGCATCTCCCAGCACGTGTTGCGCGACGGCTGCGGCAAGGCGGTGCGGCCCGGGGTGACCGAGCTGAACCGCCGGATCACCGGCCTGGCCGAGGTGCTCAACACCCAGTCGTACCGCTGGGACTTCGACACCGACCTCGACACCATGCTCAAGGCGCACGACGGGTCGTACTACGTCTTCGCCATGCCCGGCCGCTCCGGCGGCACCGGCCGGCAGACGCTGTCGTTGCCGACCGAGCTGGCGGCGGCCTCGGCCGAGGTGCTGTTCGAGAACCGTTCGGTGCCCGTTCAGGGCGGGTCCATCACGGACACGTTCGAGAAGGAGTTCTCATATCACATCTACCGAATCACACCCTGACGGCCGATGGCCGGGCAACCGTTCGCAGCCTTGCGGTGACCGCGGGCGGGCGAAGACACTGAACCAGTCACGGGGGCACACAGTGGGCAGACCGCCTTCCTCGCGTGACCGTGGCGAGAGGACGGTAGTGGACTTCTGGGACCTCACCAAGCTGTTGTTCCGGCGTTGGTACATCTCCGGGCCCCTGCTGCTGTTCACCGTCGCGGGCACGCTGATGGCCGCCTCGCGTATCGAGCCCGACTACATCGCGACAAGCTACGTGCAGCTCGTTCCCCCCGCGGTGACGCCCCGCCTGACCGACAGCAAGGCGCCGCAGCCGAAGAATCCGTGGCTCGACCTCGGCGTCAGCTCGCTCGGCAAGGCCGGGATGCTGACCGTCCAGGACCAGAAGGTCGTCGAGGTGCTCGCCAAGGCCGGCTTCTCGGACGATTTCACGCTCGAGCTCGATCAGTCCCTGCCCATCGTCACGTTCGAGGTGATCGGGCACACCGACCGGCAGGCCTCCTCGACGGCCGAAGAGCTGATCAAGCGGTTCGAGGCCAGCGTCCGGGCCCTGCAGAACGAGTACGGAGCGCCCAAGGACCAGCTGGTCACCATCCGGCAGCTCGACCTGGGCGACAACGTGACCGAGTCGACGTCGAAGGTCAAGCGCGCCCTGGTCGCGATCGGCGGCATCGGCCTGCTGCTCACCGTGGCCCTCACCATCGCGTTCGACGCGCTTCTCCGCCGGCGGAAGCCGCGCGAACCGGTCGCGGCACCCGAGCCCGCCGCGTCACCTGCGCCTGATCCCGTCGTTCCGCTCAACGGGCATGCCGTGGTCAACCGGCAGGTCGATGTGCCACGGCCCCGCAGCAAGTCGGCCGATGAAACCCAGGCCATCGTGATCGGCGAGGACCGTACGGTGCGGCTGCGGCCGAACCAACGGACCCCGGACGACAAGGGGTAAGCCCTCTTGACGGTGTCGCTGCTGCACCCGGACGACCTCGAGCCGTCCCGGCTCGCCCGGGGCGCCTACGCCTCGCGGCGCCGCTTCACCTACGTCGACGCGGCGGTCCTGCTCGGCCTGATGCTCTGCCTGCTCATGCTCATACCGGCCAAGCTGATCGTGCCGAACATGACGGCCCTGGGCCGGCCCGGTCTGATCATCGCCGTCCTGCTGTTCTGCTGGTGGGTCCTGGCCCGGTTCAGCCCCCGGCTGGCCATGATCGGTCCGCAGCCACTGCGCTGGGTGATCCTGCTTTACGTGCTCTCCACGCTGGGTTCGTACGCCGTGGGATATCTGCGCGGGCTGACCACGATGGAGGCCAACAACGCCGACCGGACGATGCTGTACACCGCCGCCTTCATCGGGGTGGCGCTGATCGTGGCGGACGGCATGCCCAACTGGTCCCGCCTCGGACTCGTCCTGAAGGTGTTCGTCTGTTGCGCCGCTTTCATGGGAGTCGTCGGGCTGCTGCAGTTCGTGCTGTGGACCGACGTCACCGTCTACCTCATGGTGCCGGGCCTCGAGCCGCTGGGCTTCGTGCCCGGCTTCGAGATCCGCGGCTCGGGGATCCGGGTGGCCAGCACCACGATGCACTACATCGAGTTCAGCGCCGTGATGGCGACCGCGCTGCCGTTCGCCATCCACTTCGCCCGGTTCGCGGCCACCCGCCGGGCCCGGCAGATCTTCTTCGTCCTGGCTCTGATGGTCGCGGCGGGCATCCCGGCCACGGTGTCGCGCACCGGCTTTCTCGCGGCGGCGCTGGCGTTGCTCGTGATGGTGCCGGTGTGGACCTGGCGGATGCGTTACAACATGCTCGTCCTGGCCACGACGCTGCTGGCCGGCATGACCGTGGCCAAGCCCGGGCTCATCGAGACGGTCTGGGGGCTGTTCACCGGCGCCGGCGAAGACCCCAGCGTGACCTCGCGGACCGACCGCTACGACATGATCTACACGTACTTCGTGCAGCGGCCCTGGTTCGGCCGGGGCACCGGCACGTGGGTCTCGCCGCAGTATCAGTATCTCGACAATCAATGGTTCGCTCAGGCCCTCACCACCGGGATCGTCGGCGTGGCGGCGCTCGCGCTCATCCACATAACGGCCTTCACCCTGGCCGTCATGGCGGTGCGCCGAGCCTCCCGCGAGGTCGACAAGCACCTCTGCGCGGCCCTGGCCTCGACCCAGTTGATCGGCATCGTGGTGGCCTTCACCTTCGATTCGTTCAGCTTCACCACGTACGCCACGATCCTGTGGTTGATGGTCGGCGGATGCGCCGCGGTCTGGCGTTTCACGCATCCCCAGCGAACCGTGCGGACGTCGGCGCCCAACCGCTTCGGACAGGAAGCCGGACAACGGTCCACCGTCCGGCCGCCGGCATCCGCCGCTTCGCCGAATCCCTGACGCGTTCGGCGAAACAACCGGCCGATGAGCGGAGTCTCGGAACCGGTCGCACCAATAGCGTCCACAGTGGCTGGACTGTGGAGAGGCGACGGAGATGAATGATCGGGTCAAGCGGCTCCTGCGGGCTGCGGCTGCCATCCTGCTGGCAACCACCGTGGGGCTGGTCGCCATCCCGGGCGAGTCGGCTGCGGCCGACCCGTGCAACCCGGTGGTCAACCCGATCATCTGCGAGAACAGCAAGGACGGCACGTCCAACGAGGAGTGGGACATCTCCGGCGCCGGCGACGAGGACATCCAGGGCTTCGCGACCGACATCAGCGTGAACGCCGGTCAGCGGATCAACTTCAAGATCAAAGCGCCCGGATCCACGTACGGCATCAAGGTCTACCGGCTCGGCTACTACGACGGCGACGGCGCACGCTTCATCACCGACGTCACACCCTCGGTGCCACTCCCCCAGACGCAACCGCAGTCCTGCGTGGAGCAGACGAACGTCGAGCTCTACGACTGCGGCAACTGGGCCATCTCCGCCTTCTGGAACGTCCCGGCCACGGCTGTCTCGGGTGTCTACATCGCCAAACTCAACCGCACCGGCGGCGGTGCCAGCCACGTGCCCTTCATCGTCCGCAACGACGCCGGCACCTCGGACCTGCTCCTTCAGACCTCCGACGCGACCTGGCACGCCTACAACACGTACGGCGGATCCAGCTTCTACGAGGGCGGCGACAACGGCCGGGCCTTCAAGGTGAGCTACAACCGCCCGTTCAACACCCGCGGGCTCATGGCCGGGCGCGACTTCCTGTTCAGCAACGAGTACCCGATGCTGCGCTTCCTGGAGCGCAACGGCTACGACGTCAGCTACACCACCAACGTCGACTCCGACCGGCGCGGCGCGCTCATCAAGAACCACCAGGTGTTCCTGTCGGTCGGCCACGACGAGTACTGGTCGGGCAACGCGCGGGCCAACGTCGAGGCGGCCCGCGACGCCGGGGTCAACCTGGCCTTCTTCAGCGGCAACGAGGCCTACTGGCGTACCCGCATGGAATCCAGCAAGGACGGCAGCAACACGGCCTACCGCACGCTGGTCTGCTTCAAGGAGACCTGGGCCGACGACCGCATCGAGGACGTCCCGGCCGAGTGGACCGGCACCTGGCGCGACCCGCGGTTCATGACGTCCACCAACGGCGGCGGGCGGCCCGAGAACGCCCTCACCGGCACGGCGTACATGGCCAACTCGGTCGACCTGGCGCTGCAGGTGCCGGCCGACCAGGGACGGTACCGCCTGTGGCGCGGCGCCGGCCTGTCCACCACCCAGACCACGACCATGGCCCCCCACACTGTCGGCTACGAGTCGGACGAGGACCTCGACAACGGCTTCCGGCCGGCCGGGCTGATCCGGCTGTCCACGACGACCGGGCCCACCGACGAATACCTCCAGGACTTCGGCAAGAATGTCGCCGCGGGCACCACCACGCACCACACGACGATGTACCGCGCGGCCGGCAACGCGCTCGTGTTCTCGGCGGGCTCGATCCAGTGGTCGTGGGCCCTCGACACCTACCACGACGGCGAGGTCGAGCCGGTCGATCCGCGGATGCAGCAGGCCACCGTCAACCTGCTGGCCGACATGGGCGTGCAGCCGGGCGCCCTGATGGACGAGCTCGACCCGGCGTCAGCCTCGGCCGACACAACCGCCCCGACCGTCACCGTCATCTCGCCCTCGGCTCAGACAAGCACGGTCGCCAACGGCGCGAAGGTCACGCTGACCGGAACCGCCGCCGACAGCGGAGGCCGGGTCGCCGGTGTGGAGGTCTCCACCGACGGCGGCCAGAGGTGGCATCCCGCCACCGGCACGTCGTCCTGGTCGTACTCCTTCTTCACCGAGGGCGTCGGCTCGCAGGTCGTCCAGGTCCGCGCGATCGACGACAGCGTCAACGCCGGCGTCGCGGTCACCCGGCAGTTCACGCTCACCGGTCCCAACACTCTGCTCGGCGCCCGGGTGCCCGCCACCGACTCCGCCGACGACAGCACCAGCCTCGAGCTGGGCATCCGCTTCGAGCCCGAGGTCGACGGCTTCGTCACCGGTATCCGCTTCTACAAGGGCTCCGGCAACACCGGCACGCACACCGGCACACTCTGGAGCGCCGGCGGCTCCGAGATCGAATCCGGCACGTTCGTCGACGAGACGGCCACCGGATGGCAGACGCTCGTCTTCAGCCAGCCGGTCAACGTCTACGCCGGCACCAAGTACGTGGCGTCCTACCACGCCCCCAACGGCCACTACGCCGCCGATTCGCGCTTCTTCAGCGCCGCCGACCACGACGCCGGGCCGCTGACCGCACGACGCTCGACCCAGGACGAGCCGAACGGGGTCTTCGGGTACGGCTCCGTCTTCCCCGACCGCACGTGGGACGACACCAACTACTACGTCGACGTGCGCTTCGTGCCCAGTGCCGACGCCGCGCCGGTCGTGGTCGCCACCACGCCGCTGGCCAACGCCAACGGCGTGCCCGTGTCGGCCTCGCTCAAGGCGGTCTTCTCCAAGGCGGTGACGACCTCGTCGATCGACTTCACCCTGAAGAACACCGAGGGCGCGACCGTGGCCGGCACGACCAGCTACGCCGCCGCGACCCGGACGGCCACCTTCACCCCGGCCGCGCCGCTGGCTGCAGCCGCCGGGTACACGGCCTCGGTGACCGCGACCGACACCACCGGTCACCCGGCCGAGGAGCCGAAGATCTGGTCGTTCCAGACCGAGCTCGACCCCAGCGTGCACAAGCTGTTCGCGACCGACGCCGTGCCCGCGCATCCGGCGGCGTTCGGCGACACGAGCCCACTGGAGCTCGGCGTGCGGTTCACCCCGTCGGTGTCCGGCGAGATCGTGGGACTGCGGTTCTATCAGGGACCGGGCAACACCGGCACGCACACGGGCACCCTGTGGGGTCCCGATCAGTCGCCGATGGCCCAGGTGACGTTCCCGTCGGGCAGCGGCTCGGGCTGGCAGACGGCCGTCTTCGCCGCGCCGGCCGACGTCGCCGCGGGCACCACGTACGTCCTCTCCTACTTCGCGCCCAACGGCAATTACGCGTACGACGAGAACTTCTTCGACACGGCCTGGACCAACAGCGCGGGCACGCTGAGCGCACCCGGCGGCGGCAACGGCGTCTTCCGGTACGGCGGCGCGGGCTACCCGCAGAGCTCGTACCACAACACCAACTACTGGGTGGACCCGCTGTTCCGCCCGGGCGACGGCCCCGAGCCCACCCCCACGCCCTCCCCGACACCGACGCCCACGCCCACGCCCACGCCGACCGATCCCGTCGTCCTGCCGACCGGGGTGAACCTCTTCGCCGCCGGTGCCACGCCGGCCAACGCGGCCTGGAACGACCCGGCCGAGATCGAGGTCGGCGCGCGCTTCACCGCTGACGTCGACGGGAGCATCACCGGCCTGCGGTTCTACAAGGGCGCGAGCAACACCGGCACCCACACGGGCACCCTGTGGTCGGCCACCGGGCAGGAGATGGCGTCGGCCGTGTTCCCGGGTGAGACGGCTTCCGGCTGGCAGAGCGTCCGGTTCGCCACGCCGGTCGACGTGACCGCCGGCACCACCTACGTCGCTTCCTACCACACCACGACGGGCAACTACGCGGCTGACATCAACGGCCTCTACCACGACGGTGTCGACAAGCCGCCGCTCCACATCCCGGCCGGTGGCGGCCTGTACCGGTACGGCGCGCGGGACTTCCCGAACGGAGCGGCCAACCACAACTTCTGGGTGGACGTCTACTTCGAACCGGAGGGCTCCTGACCCATGTCTTCCTCGGTCGACGATCGGACCCTGATCTCGCGGGCCGGTCGTGCGCTCGGCTTCAGCTTCGCCAGCACGGCGATCGGGCGGCTGAGCACCCTCGCCATCGGCATCGCCCTGGCCCGCATCCTGGGGCCGGAGGAGTTCGGCACGTACGCCGTGGCGATGGTGGCCCTCGTCGCGGTGCTCAGCTTCAACGAGCTCGGCGTCAGCCTCGCCATCGTGCGCTGGCCCGGCGACCCCCGCGAGATCGCGCCCACCGTGGCCACGCTCTCGCTGGGCGCCAGCGCGCTGATCTACCTCGGCTGTTACCTCGGGGCGCCCGCCTTCGCAGCGGCGATGGGCGACCCCGAGGCGGTGCCGGTGGTGCGGCTGCTGACCCTCGCCGTCGTGTTCAGCGGCCTGGTGGCCACGCCGGTCGCCATGCTGCAGCGCGAGTTCAAGCAGGGCCTCAAGATGATCGCCGACCAGGCCTCGACCTGGGCCGGCGCGCTCACCTCGATCGGCTGCGCGCTGACCGGCATGGGGGCCATGAGCCTGGCCGTCGGGCACATCACCGGCTCGCTCGTCGGCGCGGTGCTGTTCGTCGCGTTCGAGCCGCGCGCGGTCCGGCTCGGCTTCGACCGTGAGAAGGCCGCCGCCCTGCTGAAGTTCGGTCTGCCGCTGGCCGGTTCGAGCATCGTGGTGTTCGCGGTCGGCAACGTCGACCGGCTCATCGTCGGCATCGTCCTCGGCCCGGTGCCGCTCGGCCTCTACGTCCTCGCGAGCAACCTGTCCAACTGGCCGATCTCGGTCTTCTCCCAGCCGGTGCGGGCGGTCGCCCCGGCCGCCCTGGCCCGCCTGCAGCACGACCCGCCGGCCATGCGCCGCACTTTCCTGTCGACAGCGGGCCTGCTCGCGTCGGTGACCCTGCCGGTCTGCGTGCTGCTGGCCGCCTCGGCCGACCCGCTCATCCGCTTCGTGTACGGTCCGGCCTGGCAATCCGCGGCGGCGGTGCTGCCCTGGCTGGGCCTGCTGGCGATGCTGCGCATCCTGTTCGAGCTGGTCTACGACTACTTCGTGGTCCTGGCCGACACCCGGGTCGTCTTCACCGTCCAGGTCGTCTGGCTGGTCGCCCTGATCCCGGCCGTCCTGGCCGGCGCCCACCTCGCCGGAGCCCCGGGCGCAGCGGCCGCCCAGTTCGCCGTCGCGCTCGTGGTGGTGTTGCCGCTCTACCTCCGCGAACTCAACCGGGTGCAGGTGCCGCCCAGCGCGTTCACCCGGCAGCTTCTGCTTCCCCTGGCCGCCGCAGCCGCCGTTGGCGCTGCCGCCTGGGCAGCGGCCGCCTCGATCTCGGTGGACCTGCTCGCCCTGGTGGTGGCGGGAGCAGTCAGCCTGGCGGCGATCGGCACGCTCGTCTACCGCCTGCGCGCCACGCTGCGCAGCCTGCGCGCCGGCTGAACGCCCAGCGTCTTGCCGGCCGGGCACCCGCGCCGTGCCGCCGGGCTCACTTCGGACCGCAGGGCCAGCTGACCGGGCCCCGGCTCACCGTGGTCAGTCTGTCCTCGGACTCGGCCGGGATCGAGCCGACGACCGTGCCGTTGTCCGCCACATCGACCGGCAAGCCCACCTCGCCGGGGGCCACCGGGGAGAGCTCGACGGTGACGTCGTCTCGCATCAGCGTCCCGTCGGTGACGATCCAGCCGTGACTGTTGATCGCGTGGGCCGGGGCGTGCAGCTCGATGGGTGTGGTCTCACCGGTGCTCAGGTTCCACCGGATCACCGTCCCGGAAGGCCACACGTTGCCGACCGCCCAGTCCCCCCGCCCGGTGTTGACCGAGCCCTGCTGACCGTGCGGCGTCGGCAGCTTGCGGCCGTTGCCGCGCTCGTCCCACAGGTAAGCGCTCAGCTGGTCGCCGCGCGATCCCAGCCGGTCACCCACGACGGCGCCGCTGTCCGTGAGCGCCTTGCCGTCGGCGCCGACCGGCAGCGGCATCCGCTTCGCCGTGCGCGAGCCCGCCTTCCAGAGCAGGACGACGCCTTCGCTGTCCGGCTTTCCGGCCGGGACCACGGTGATGAGGATGTCGCCGCGCGCGTTGATCTTGGCGTACGGGTGCACCTCCCACTGCCCGGCCGGCAGCACCGCCTTTTCCGGCACCCCGTCCACGTAGCGCAGGACGGAGTCGAAACGCTTCTGATCGCCCGCTACGGCGACCACGACACCGTCGGCGTTGACTCCGGTCGGCTCGACCGCCCGCAGCGGCGCGGGTAGCGTCGTAGCCTGTCCGTCCGTCCAGAGCACCGGCCGGGAGGGTGCGGTACCGGTGAATTTCCGCGTGACCGGGTCGATGTCGAGGTTGCCGGTGACGGCGTAGCCGGCGATGTAGCGGCCGGTCGGATCGACGGTGACCGCCCAGACGTTCGTCAGCCCGGGCGGCGCCGGCAACCGATTCGCCGCGCAGCTCGTTCTACCGGTGCCCGAGGTGACCGCCGGTCCGTCGCTCGCGTCCGGCAGCAGCGCCGGAACCGCGAGGGCGGCTCCTGCCACCAGCACCGCGCCGCAGCCGGCTCGCGCCGCCCGTCGCCGTGCCGTCCGGCGGCGGCCGGCGGCCACCGCTGTCTCCACGGTGACCCGGGAGACGGGGCCCTCCGCGGTCTTGAACCGGTCCAGCAGATCCTGGTCGTCCGTCATGCCCGACTCCTCACCCTCGCACCGGCATCTGTTCGCGCAGGGCGGCCAGCCCGCGCGCGCTCTGGCTCTTGACGTTGCCGACCGAGCAGGCGAGGGCACGGGCCGTGTCCTCGACCGACAGGTCGGCCAGGAAGCGCAGCACCAGCACCGCCCGCTGGCCCTTCGGCAGCGAGCGCAAGGCGGTGAGGAGCTCGTCGCGATCCTCGACACCCCGCTCGGCGCCCGCCACCGCGGCGGCCTCCGGTGTGAGGTCGCCCAGCCGCACCCGCGACCACGGCCGCCGCCGGTCGTCGAGGTAGCGCCGCACCAGGATGCGATGCACGTACCCGTCGAGGTTGTCCGCCGCGGCGGCCCGCTTCCAGTGCACGTAGAGATCGGTCAGCGCGGCCTGGACGATGTCGTCCGCCCGGTGCCCGTCACCGCAGAGCAGGTAGGCCGTGCGGTGCAGCCGGGTCAGGCGCGCCCGCACGAACTCCACGTACTCCCGTTCCTCATCGGGACGCATCCCGCTCCCCTCCGCCGGCCGCTGTCATCCTTTCTGTCGTCGGCAACAGCGTCGAGGGTTGCACGGGAGCCGGACTCAGCTGCGGCCGGTCGACGTGGCCCTGGCCAGGACGGCGGCGTTGAAGTCGTCTCGGGCGGCTGTGCCGCGCATGCCTTCGTAGCGGCGGCGCACCTTGTAGCTGATCAGTCCGGCCGCCGAGCGCAGGCCGGCCCGGGTCTGGCCGCCGTCGGCGGCTGACGCCAGCGCCGTACGGTAGATCTCTTCCTGCACCTGGGCGGCGCGCTGCAGGCTGAAGCGTTCGACCGACAGCTCGCGCCCGTAGCGGCCGAGCCGCTCGCGTAGCGCCGGGTCGCCGAGCAGCCGGCGCAGGACGGCAGTCAGCGCCCCGGCCCCGCCGGCGCCGTCGCCGATGCCGTACCAGCCCTGCTCCAGGAAGAGCGGGCAGCTCTCCCGGGTGAGCAGTTCCCAGAAGCCGCGCTCCCCCTGCACCACCAGGGGCTTGCCGAAGGCCAGGGCTCGCAGCGCCGAGCCGCCCATGCCGAGCATGATGTCCGCCGCCGCGTACGCGGGACGGGGATCCATCAGCTGGCCGGTGAGCACCACCGCCGTCCTTCCGGCCTCGGCGTTGGCCTTGCGGGCGTGGTCGGCCACCTGGTCGCGGGCCGGGCCGTCGCCGACCACCACGAGCTGCAGCGGGTGGTCGGCGGCGAGCCGGCCCACGACGTCGATGGCGGTCAGCAGGCCCTCGAGCTTGAGTTCCGGCACGAGGCGGCAGACCACGCCGAGCAGCAGGGACCCGTCGAGGCCGTGCTCGGCCCGGAAGTCGCCGGCGGGAAAGCCGGGGGCGTTCTCGCGGACGTCGACGGGTGGCTCGATGAGGTGCACCGGGCCGGGCCGCCGGGACGCGGTGTGCTTCCGGAGGGCGGCGGTGCCGACCACGAGAGGCATCGTGGCGGGCAGGAACGGCGCTACGGCCATCGACATGACGGTGCAGACGGCGGCGGCGCCCCGGTTGCCGTACGCCGCGGCCGCGGCCTCCAGGGCGGGCGGCCATTCGTAGCCGTGCACGACGTTCAGGCCACGGCTGCGTACCAGCGACCGCAGGTGGCCGGCGACCGAGGGGGACGGGCGGCGGCGCTTCGACGGCAGCGGCAGGTGTTCCAGGCCGAGCGCGTGGATGCGCTCGGCCAGCGGGCCGTCCTCGCCGATGACGGCGACGCGGTGGCCCAGGTCGCGTACGGCGGCGGCCAGTTCGATCGCGTTGAGCTGGCTGCCGCCGACCTCCATGGCGTGCGGATAGACCAGGACGTTCAGCTCTGCCATGCGGGCGTCTCCTCCGTGCCGGGCCGGTCGGCCGGGGTGGTGGTCAGGCCGAGGACGGACGCGAGCTGCTCGCCCCGTACCCGCCACGAATGCTGGGCGGCGAACGCGCGCCGGTCGGCGATCAGAGCCGGATCGGATGCCTGCCGCGCGCCCACGCGGACGGCCGCCACGAAGCCGTCGCGGCCGGCGACGGTGATCAGGCCGGTGCCGAGCCAGCGCGTGGCCGGCAGATCGGTGCTGACCGCGGGCAACCCAGCGGCCAGGTACTCCAAGGTCTTCAGCGGGAAAGAGGCGCGGTTGAAGGCCGAGTCCGCGTAGGGCGTGACGCCGACGTCCATCTGCCGCAGCCAGCCCGGCAGCGCGCTGTGCGGTTGCCGGTCGGTCCACACGACGTTCGGCCGGTCGACGAGCCGTTCGAAGCGCAGCGGTTCCCACCGCGGGTCGCGGGGGCCGACGAGCAGCAGCGAGACGCCCGCGTCGCTGAGCGCCTCGAGCAGGTAGAAATCGATGCGGGCCGAGAGCTGTCCGACCACGCCGGCGACCGGATGAGGCAATCCGGCATCGGGCACCACGTCGCCGGGGTCGCCGGGCTGGGGAATCGTGACCCCGTTGGGCAGCAGCACGACGTCGCGCGCGCCGAGCCCTCGCCAGCGTTCGGCCAGGGTCGGCGAGACGGCCAGGACAACGTCGGCGTTGTCGAGCGAGACCCGTTCGTCGCGGCGAACCTCGTCGGCATCACCGCCCATGAGTTCGGCGCCGCCGACGAAGTCGTCCGTGCCGTAGAGGACCCGGCGCACGCCCGGCTCCCAGCCGCGGAGCATCCGGCCCATCCGGGAGTCGATCACCGCGTGCGGGCGTTGTCCCAGCCGCCGCAGCGCGTGGTCGATCTGAGCCCGCAGGATCGCTCGGGTCACGGCGCGCATCTGCCGGCGGGTGTGCAGGGGCGGCGCGACCGGCCGGAGCCGGATCAGTCCCGGTTCCGGTTCGTCGAGGCTGGGCCCGAACCGCCGGGCCGTCCCCTGGCGCAGTCCCTGCCGGGTCACCACCGAGAACGCCGGATCGACCCACAGCACCCGGGAGTGCCGCAGCAGTTCGGCGGCCATGCGGCGATCAGTGCCGGGCACACCGTCCCACGGCGTGCCGGCCCCCAGCACGATCAGCGGGGCTTCGGGCATTGCCGTCACCGCCTCTTCGCCGCGAAGGCGGCCAGCGCGGCCCGCCGGAGGGCGATGGGCGTCCCCGACTTCGCCGAGATCATCACGGCGATGTCCGCCGGGCGCACCCGGTCGAGGAACGCCGTGAGACCCGCCTCGTCGAGCGGAACCTCGTCGAAGTACTGCGGGCACAGCATGTCGTCGCTCGGGTAGCCGGTAGCCGGGGCGCCGAGCAGCTCGTCGACGTAGACGCCGTACAGAATCAGCTCGGAGAAGTGCAGCTCGGCGCCGACGACGGTGGGCCAGGGGCGGCCGGCCACCTCCTCGACCCGGGCCAGCAGGCCCCGGACGATCGCGGGGTCCCACGGCGCCGGAGCGCAGATGTAGTCGGTGTACGGCGGCCGGCCGGGCGGCAGCCCGAGCATCCGGCGAGCAGCTTCGTGCCAGACGAGGTGGCGCGGCATCCCGTCGTGGACCGCACCGGGCTTGCGGAAGAAGCGGGTCGTCCCGTCGCGGCGGTAGGTGTCCGCGCCGAACGGGCGGATCACCTCGATGTCCGAGTCGATCAGCAGCGCCACGTCGGCCTCGAGGCGGGCCGCCGCCGCGAGCTTGACGATCTGCTGGGCGATCCAGCCCCGGATCGGCGGGAACGGGCGGCGGGCGTTGACCCAGCCGTTGACAGCGGGGAGGGTCAGGAACGTCCGGGGCAGGTACTCCGCGACATCGTGCACCTGCGTCCGACGGCCCGTCAGGGAACGGAAGCGGGCGAGATCACGTCGCGGCACGATGATGTGGTGCTCGACCTCGGGTACGAAGGCCCGCACGGACGCGTGGAGGTCGGCGCAGAGCTCGAAGTCGGGCGCGTAGCTCGGGGTGATGATGGCCAGTCGCGGCACGGTCTCTCCGTTCGTCATCGCACGACCGCCGGCGACCAGGCGTCCGGCACGAGAACCAGCGGAGGTCCGCTGCCGTCGGCCGGGACCCGCCAGACGTCGCTGGTGGCGGCGCCGTTGGTGTCGGTACGTGGCAGTCCGTAGATGAGGGTGGAATCGTCGAGCCACTCGACCTGGTCGTCGACGCTGCGCTGCTCGGACGAGATTGTCTCGGCCCCGGTCCGCAGGTCGTGGACGGCCAGACGCCAGCGGCCGGGCGGCAGATCACCGCGCTTCTTGAAGGCGACGCGGGTGCGGTCGGGCGACAACGACGGGCACTCCACGTCGCGGCGCAGTGCCTTCACCGTACGACGGCTGAGGCTGCCCTCGACCAGCCAGGTCTTCCCGCCCGAGGCTGCGGTGGCGTAGAAACGGTCGTCGTCGGCGAACGTGACGCCCCAGAGGTTCTTGTCGGCCGCCGTGACCGTCCTGCCCTCGACCGTCAGGGCGAACTTCTCGATGTCGCCGACGACCTCGCCGTCGGTGCGGGTCACGAGCGTACGGGTGGAGAACTGTCCCGGATTGGCGTAGGAGTCGCCGAAGACGAACGTCGTGGTGGCGGCGAGCGAGCCGTCCCGGGAGAGCCGGGCCCGGCTGGGCAGCCCGGTCAACGGCAGATCCCGCGCCGGTGACCAGTCGGCGGCGAGCAGCTGCGCCCGGTACCTGGTGACGATGCCGCGCTCGGCCGACAGGCAGATCGCGTCCTCGGCGGTGGCGTAGACACGCTCGCAGGCGGCCGGGGTGAACGCACGCGGCCCGGCGGGCGCGGCGAGCGGCACCACCGCGACCCGGCCGTACTCGTTGCCCAGCGCGGTGCTGCGGAAGACCAGATGTGGCGTGCCCCGGAAGGACACGAGGTCGCCGCCCCGGGCCACCACGGGCGCGGCGGCCCGGTTCTGGGCCTGACTCTGCCGGACGTTCCAGACGTAGCCGCCCGCCCCGAGCCCGACGGCGATCAGCAGAGCGACCAGCAGGGCCACCCGGACGCGGAGCGTCACGGTCGAACCTCCTGGGCACGCTCTTCTTCCTCGCGGCCGATTCCCCGCAACAGCCAAGCGGCGACGGGCACGGCGGCCGTCAGCAGCACCGCGAAGAGCACCAGAGACCGGCTCGGACCCTGCAGCGCCCACAGCAGACCGAAAAGCACGGAGGATGCGAAGCGGGCCAGCGCCACGACGGTCTGGGCTGCCGCGATGCCGCTCCCCCGCGTCTCGCCGGGCACGAGCCGGCTGATCAGGGCGGGCAGCACCCCGTCGGTGGCCGCGTAGAAGACACCGAGCAGCAGCAGGACGACGATCGTCAGGCCGGTGCCCCCGGCCGGCAGCGCCGCCAACAGGTAGCAGGCGAGCAGCGCGCCGTGCCCGGCGACCAGCACCCGGCCGCGGCCCACCCGGTCGGACAACCGGCCCAGCGGCACGGCGAGCGCCAGATAGGCGACGTTCGTGCCGACGTAGAGCAGGGGGAAGTAGATGGCGGCGAAGTCGTCGCGTTCCTGCAGCGACAGGTAGAGGAACCCGTCGCCGACGGTCAGCAGGCCGAGCAGGCCCGCGGCGAGCAGGGGGCGCCGCAGCCGGTGACCGCTGACCTCGCGCAGGGCCCGGCGCAGGCCGATGCGGGCTGTTCCGGCCGCAGTGCGCAGATCGGGCACGAACAGCACGAGGACGGCCAGCCCGGCCAGCGCGAAGGCGAACGACACGACGAAGATGGAGTCGTAACTGCCGGGCACGGCGGCCAGCAGGGCGAACGCCACGAGCGGGCCGAGCGCGGCGCCGATCGTGTCGAGCGCCCGGTGCACACCGAACGACCGGCCCAGCATGCTCGGATCGGACGCCTCGGCGATGAGGGCGTCGCGAGGAGCCGTACGCAATCCCTTGCCCAACCGGTCGCCGGTGACCACCGCGGTGATGGCGGCGAAGCCGGCAGCCGGCAGCATCGCGATGCGGCTGATCGTGGACACGCCGTACCCGAGGACCGCGACCCACTTGGGCCGGCCGCCACGGTCACCCGCGTAGCCGCCGGCGATGCGCACGAAGGCGCTCACACCCTGATGAACGCCGTCCAGGAAGCCGTAGGCGACCGGACTGAGCCCGACCACGGCCGTGAGGTAGAGCGGCAGGACCGACGCCACCATCTCGGACGACACGTCGGTCAGGAGGCTGACCGTGCCGAGCAGAACGACCGTCGACGAGACCCGCCGCACGACACGGCCGGTCGCCGGCCCCTGGCCGGCGCCGGGACGGTCCCGCAGGGTGACGTACACGAAGGTCAGGCCTCGAGGGCGGCGGCCAGCGCCTCGGCCACCCGGGCCTGCTGGCCGGGCGTGATCTGGGGGTAGATGGGCAGGGACAGGATCTCGGGGGCGGCCGCCTCGGCGTTCGGGAAGACGCCGCCGAGATGGGCGAAGGCAACGGTTTTGTGCACCGGGACCGGGTAGTGGATGCCCGCGCCGATGCCGGCCTCGTTCAGGCTCTTCAGCACCTCGTCGCGGCGGCCGTCGGGGACCCGTACGCAGTAGATGTGCCAGACGTGCTCGTTGCCCTCGTCGGTGGCCGGGCGCACGACGTCCACATCGGACAGGAGCTCGTGGTAGCGGGCGGCGGCGGCCCGGCGGCGGGCGTTGCCGTCGGCCAGGCGGGTCAGCTTGGCCCGCAGCACGACTGCCTGCAAGGCGTCGAGCCGGCTGTTCATGCCGATCAGATCGTGCCGGTACTTCTCCAGGCCGCCGTGACTGCCCAGCGTGCGCACCGTGGTGGCCCATTCCTCGGAGGAGGTCACCACGGCGCCCGCATCGCCGTACGCGCCGAGGTTCTTGCCCGGATAGAAGCTGGTAGCCGCGATGCCGCCGGCACCCGCAGGACGGCCGTGGCGGGTGGCGCCCTGGCTCTGGGCGGCGTCCTCGACGATCGCCACACCGCTCGCACGCAGGCGCTCGACGTCGGCCATCTGGCCGTAGAGGTGCACGGGCGCGATCGCCTTGGTGGCGGGGGTGACCGCGGCCAGAGCGGCCTCGGTGTCGATCAGGTACGTACGAGGGTCGCAGTCGACCAGCACGGGCCGGGCGCCGGTGCGAGCGACCGCCTCGGCCGTGGCGATGAACGTGTTGGCCGGCAGGATCACCTCGCTGCCGGGCCCGGCGCCGACGGCACGCAAGGCGAGTTCGAGGGCGTCGGTGCCGTTCGCCACGCCGACGCAGTGCCGCACGCCGCTGAAGGCCGCATACTCCTGCTCGAACGCCGCGACCTCGGGACCACCCACGAAGGCGGTGGCCGCGAGGACGCGCTTGAATCCGACCTCGACCTCCTCGGCCACCTCCGCGTGAGCGGCGGCGAGGTCGACGAGCGGGATCCGGGACATGTTCTAGCTCCTCGTGAGTGGGCGGATCAGGCGGGCCGGGTTGCCGGCCCAGACCTCGCCGGCGGGCACGTCGTGCAGCACGACCGAGCCCATGCCGACCAGGGACCAGGCGCCGACCTTCACGCCCTCGCGGATCAGAGCGCCGGCGCCGATGTACGCGCCCTCGTCGGTGATCACGCCGCCGCCGAGGCGCACCCCCGAGGCGATCGTGCCGTAGTCGCCGACCTGGTCGTCGTGGGTGAGCACGGCCTGCGGCATGACCGCCACGTGCGATCCGACGGAGACGTCGGCGGTCAGCACCGTGCCGGCCAGCAGCACGGTGCCGGGGCCGATCCGGCTGCCCGCGCCGACCGACGCGAGCGGGTGCACCACCGTGGCGTACCGGTCGCCGGGCAGGCCGAGGCGCTCGACGATGCCGCGGCGGGCGGTGAAGTTGCGCGGATTGCCCACGCAGACCACGACTTCGACCTCCGGCATGTCGCGCACGCTGTCGATCGCGCCCAGGATCGGCAGACCCGATCGGCTGGCGCCGTGCAGGGCCGGGTCGTCGTCGACGAAGCCCACGACCTTCCAGTCCTGGCCCGCGGCGGCCGCGGTCTCCCGGGCGAAGCCGCCGGCGCCGACGATGACGAGGCTGTTCACCGGGAGAGCTCACGCAGGACGGAGACGATGTGCTCCTGGTTGTCGGCGGTCAGCGCGTGGTGCAGCGGCAGGATCAGCGAGTTGCGGGTCAACCGCTCGGTCGCCGGCAGCGGCGCCGGGGTGACATCGGCGTACGCGGGTTCGAGGTGAGCCGCCATGATGCCGCGCCGGGCCGAGACACCCCGGGCGGCCAGTTCGGCCAGCACCTCGTCGCGGCTGCTCTTGTATTGATCGCCGACCAGCACCCAGAACGATTGGTAGTTGGTTCGGCCGTAGGCGGGGTCGCGCACCGGCTCCAAGCCGTCGATGCCGGACAGCAGTTCGTGGTAGCGCGCAGCCAACGAACGGCGCTGGGCGACCAGGCCGGCCAGGCGGCCCAGCTGCACGAGCCCGATCGCCGCCTGGATGTCGGTCATCCGGTAGTTGTAGGCGGTCTCGAGGTAGGCCTCGAGCACCGGCTGGGAGCTGGCGTGCCGGTCGGCGGCGGAGACGTTCATGCCGTGCTCACGCAGCCGTCGCAACCGCGTGGCGTGCGCGGCGTCGTCGACCGTGACCATGCCGCCCTCGCCCGTCGTGAGCAGCTTGCGCGGGTGGAACGACCAGGCCGCCACCGTTGCCCCGGCGCCCACGGGTTGCCCGTACGCCATGGAGCCGGCCGCGCAGGCAGCGTCCTCGACCAGGTGGACACCCCAGCCGTCGGCCGCCTTGCGCAGGGCGGCGGTGTCGAACGGGACCCCGCCCTGGTGCACGGCGATGACCGCCCGGGTCCTCGGCGTACGGACGGAATCCAGAGTTTCGACCGTGACGTTGCCCGTGGCCAGTTCGACATCGGCGAAGACGGGCGTCGCCCCCACGTAGCGGACCGCGTTGGCCGTGGCGATGAACGACAGCGACGGCACGATGACCTCGTCGCCCGGCTCGATGTCGAGCAACACCAGCGCCAGGTGCAGCGCGGTGGTGCACGAGCTGGTGGCCACGCCGTGGGCGGCGCCGACGGTGGACGCGAAATCCTGCTCGAAGCGCTTGACCCGAGGGCCCTGAGCGACCCAGCCGGACCGAACCGCGTCGGCGGCCGCCTGGGCTTCCTCCTCGCCGAGCATCGGAATCATCACCGGGATCATCGCGATGACCGCCACCAGTCGACGAGGCCTTCGAGGCCCTCGTGCAAATTCAAGGAAGCGCGGAAGCCGAGCCTGTCGGCGGCGGCGCTGGTGTCGGCCAGGCGGCGGGTGACGCCGTTGACCGCCCGGGCCGGGCCGAACTCGGGCGCGAGGTCGGACTTCATGACGTCGCTGAGCGCCTGGGCCAGCTCGCGCAGGCTGGTCTCGGCGCCGCTGGCCACGTTGAACACCTCGTCGGTGACGTCGGCCCGGGCGGCCAGGATGTTGGCCCGGGCGATGTCGGCCACGTGCACGAAGTCCATCGTGGCCAGACCGTCGCCCAGGATCAGCGGCGGGGCGCCCGATTCGATGCGCTCCATCCAGCGGATCAGCACCTCGGTGTACAGGCCGTAGATGTCCATCCGCGGCCCGTACACGTTGAAGTAGCGCAGGGCGACGTAGTCGAGGCCCTTCATGGCGTGGAAGCTGCGCAGAGTCGCCTCGTTGAACGCCTTGGCCGCGCCGTAGAACGTGTCGTTGTTGTAGGGGTGGTGGCGCTCGGTCGTCGGGAACTGCTCGGCCAGGCCGTAGACCGACGCCGACGACGAGGCGATGAGCTTCCTGACGCCCGCCTCGGCCGCCGCCTCGACGACGTTGAAGGTGCCGTCGACCAGCACCTCGTTGGCCAGCCGGGGCTCCTCGGCGCACTGCGTGATCCGGATGGCGGCCAGGTGGAACACCAGGTCCTTGCCCTCGGTGCTTTTCCGCACGAGGTCACGGTCGCGGATGTCGCCGTCCACGGTGACGACCGGCCCGTTCCCGGTGGCCCAGGTCAAGTTCTCCCGGCGCCCGCGTACGAAGTTGTCGAGCACCACGATCTCGGCCGCGCCCCCGCGGACCAGCTCGTCGACGACGTGCGAGCCGATCGTGCCCGCCCCGCCGGTGACGAGGACCCGTGCACCCTCAATTTCCACGCCCGTCACGCCATGCGCCCTTCATCGAGTTTGATCATCGTGCCGCCCTCGGCCAGGCTGACCGAGGCGGCCTGCAGAATCTCCAGCACCCGCAGACCCGACCGGCCGTCGGTCAGCGCCGGCGTGCCGGTGGTGATGGCCCGCGCGTACTCGTCGACCATGGTGCGCAACGCCTCGCGCTCGAGCAGGGCGGGCGCGACCATGTCGCCCGAGCGGTACGAGACCAGCATGTCGCGACGCTGCTCGTCGCCCAGCTCGTCGGGCGAGGCCACGTCGACGCCGCGGTCGTAGACGGCGATCCGCTGGCTCGGGTTCAGGTCGTCCCAGACCAGGGTGCGCTTCGAGCCGCCCACGATCGTCGTGCGGATCTTGACCGGGGAGAGCCAGTTGACGTGGATGTGCGCGATGGCGCCGTTGTTCAGCTCGAGCGTCAGATAGGCGACGCAGGCGCGGCCCGCGCCGATGCCGTCGGCCCCGTGGGCAGCCACGGCCACGGGTCGTACGCCCGGGGGAAGTACGAAGTCGAGGATGGACAGATCGTGCGGCGCGAGGTCCCAGACCACGTCGATGTCGCGTTGCACCAGACCCAGGTTGATCCGCACCGAGTCTAGGAAGTGCAGCTCGCCCAGCTCGCCCGAGTGCAGCATCTCGCGGATGCGCAGCACGGCCGGCGTGTAGCAGTAGGTGTGGTCGCACATCAGCGTCAGACCGCGCTCGGCGGCCTCCTCGACCAGCTGCAGACCCTCGGCGTACGTGGCGGCGAGGGGCTTCTCGACCAGGACGTGCTTGCCGGCGCGCAGAGCGGCCAGCGCGACCGGAAGGTGGGTGCCGGCCGGGGTGGCGATGGCGACGGCGTGCACCTCGGGGTCAGCCAGCACCTCGTCGAGGCTTGCGGTGACCCGCACGGTCGAATAGCCGCCGAGGACCCGGCGGGCCCGGTCGACGTCCAGGTCGCACAGCCACCGCAGCCGGAAGGCCGGCGTGCCCTGGAAGTTGCGGACGAGATTGGGGCCCCAGTAACCGGCTCCGACGACGGCTACGCCGATCGGTGCGGGTGGTCGAACAGTCACGGACATCCCGTTTCGTTGGGTTCTGCGGGAACGGCACGGTTCGGTGCACGGTGGACGGTGCGTTCGACGGAAAGCTATCGATGCGTCGCCGTCCGCCGCCAGAGCACTGCCGGAAATCCGTCGGAAGCCGGGAGGCGGCCCGGTACCTTCGGACACCGGGATCCGCCTCTCGGCCGGGCCGGCCGACGACCATCGGTTCAGAGTGAGCCGATCTGTCGATGTTCCGGTGTCGCGAAGGGCGTTGCGGTCATTAGGCTGGCACGCCGCCGAATGTCCGGAAAGGACAGCGTATGAACAACCGCGACGGAGTGACGATCGCCCCGACGGCCGACGTGGACGAACGCGCCGAAATCGGCCCCGGCACCCGGATCTGGCATCTGGCGCAGATCCGCGAGGACGCCACCCTGGGCGCCGGCTGCAACGTGGGCCGCGGCGCCTACGTCGGCCCCGGCGTCACCCTCGGCCGCAACGTGAAGCTTCAGAACCACGCCCTCGTCTACGAGCCGGCCCGCCTGGCCGACGGCGTCTTCATCGGCCCGGCCGCGGTCCTGACGAACGACGAGTACCCGCGCGCCGTGACCCCCGACGGCCGCCTGAAGTCCGGCGACGACTGGACAGCCGTCGGCGTGACCATCGGCGAGGGCGCCGCCATCGGCGCCCGGGCGGTCTGCGTGGCTCCGGTCACCGTCGGCCGCTGGGCCCTGGTCGCCGCCGGCGCGGTCGTCACCAAGGACGTGCCCGACTTCGCCTTGGTCGTCGGCGTCCCGGCCCGCCGCGTCGGCTGGGTCGGCCGGGCGGGCCGTCCGCTGACACCCAAGGGCGACGGCATCTGGATCTGCCCCGAGACCGGAGCCGAACACACCGAGTCGGCCGGACAGCTGACCGAACGCTGACGCCGCCCCTACCGGCGGCGCAGGGCGGCGGCCTGGCTGACGGCGAAGGCGGTCACCTCGAGAGCCACGGCGGCGACGAGGATGGTGAACCAGCCCTGCCACGGGCGGATCGCGGCGAAGGTGGCTATCAGCGTGGCGGCGGCTGCGTTGGCGGCGAGCACCACCATGAGGGTGCGGCGCAGCCGGGGACGGCTGGATGCCCGGTAGAGGGCGAAGGCCCAGGCGGCGACGCCGGCCGCGAGCGCGGCCGTGGCCGAGGGGCGGAGTCCGAGCGTACGGGAAAGCGGGTCGAGGAAGGCGAGGAGCGATGCCGCCACGATCGCGCAGTAGAGCGCGTCGAGCCGCAGCGACAGCCGTCCGCCGCGCAGGTTCTCCATGAGTCGATGCTAGGCCGCTTGGCGCTGAGCCTTGCGTACGGCTTTTTCCAGGTCGGGGCGGGCGAGCTTTGACCGGCCGGGCACGCCGAGGTCGCGGGCCAGCTTGTTCAGTTCCGTCTTCGACAGGGACTTGAGGTCGGCAGGCTTCGCCTTTGCGCTTGGGGTTTTGGTATTGCGGCGCTTCGAGGCCGCTTCGACGCTGCGGCGCAGGACCTCGAAGAGGTCGGACGCGGCCGTGGGGTCGGGGGCGGGGTCGGCCGTCTTGATCTCTTTGCCCTTGTGCTTGGCCTTGATGAGCTTGTTGACGCGGTCGGTGTAGGTGTCGCGGAAGTCGGCGGGCTTCCACGGGCCGGACATGGAGTCGATGAGCTGCTGGGCCATGTGCACCTCGGCCGGTTTGGCCGTGTTGCGGCGGGGCAGGTCGTCGATCTGCTCCTGCGGGTCGCGCACCTCGTCGGCGAAGTACATCGTGTGGAGCACCAGCAGGCTGTCCTCGGCGCGGATCGTGGTCAGGTATTCCTTGCCGCGCATGACGAGCGTGCCGATGGCCGCCCGGCCGGTGTCGGCCATCGCGTCGCGCAGCAAGCCGTACACCTTGGCGGTTTCTTCGCTTCCGGGCCCGAGCCAGTACGTCTTCTGGTAGTAGAGCGGGTCGATCTCGGCGAGCTCCACGAAGCGGTGGATGTCCAGGCTGCGGGAGCGGCCGGGCGCGACCGAGTCGAGCTCGTCCTGGTCGAGCAGGACGTAGTCGCCGCCGCCGACGTCGGCGCCCTTGACGATGTCGTCGAAGTCCACTTCCTTGCCCGTACGTTCGTTGACGCGCCGGTACCGGATGCGGTCCGCCGTGCCCTTCTCGAACTGGTGGAAGCTCACCTCGTGCTCGTGGGTGGCCGAGTACATCGCCACCGGGACGGACACCAGGCCGAACGTGATCGCGCCGGTCCAGATCGGTCGTGCCATGGGACGGCAGTACCCGGCAAAGGCCTGACCGAACCCGCCGTGCGCTCCGCATATCCGGCGTAACGTCGGAAAGTGTGATCCGCAGCGCCACGGACGGCCCGCCCCGGTGGGCCGGGCTCAACCGTTCCGTGGTGGCGCTGGTGCTGGTCGCCGTCGTCGGGCTGGTCGGCACCGGCCTGGCCGCCCTCGCGCTGAGCCGGATCGAGCAGGACCGCCTCACCCGCGCCCTGAACCAGCGGACGTCCATCATCTCCCAGGCCATCGAGGCCGAGGTCGACCGCTACGCGACGTCGCTGATCGACCTGGCCGCCGCCATCGGCGCGCAGTCCCAGCTCGAAACGGCCGAGTTCACCGCGATCACCGCCGCCGTCGACCGTCAGCGCCTGCCCGGCGCCACCGGTCTGGCCTTCGTGGTTCGCACCCCGCACTCAGCTGTGTCGGCACGGCAGAGCCAATGGCGGGAGCTCGGCTCGCCCGGCCTGACGTTGCGCCCGACCGGTGAGGGCACGCACCGTTTCATTGTCCTGGCCAAGTCGCTGGACGAAACGGACTCCTCGGTCGGACTGGATCTGTCGAGGTCGCCCGAGGCGGTGGAGGCGATGGACTTCGCCGAACGCGAGCGCCGGGTGGCCGTCAGCCGCACCTACCGGCTGCTCAAGGACGCCGGCCTGCCGCCCGAACAGCGCCAGCTGGGGTTCGTGTTCGTCGCTCCGGTCTACGCCGCCTCCCCCACCGCGCCCGACAACGGCCGCTTCCGCGGGTGGCTCACGCTGGGCACTCGCGGTGGCGACTTCCTGCAGGAGGCGGTGGCCGGCGCGGCCGGGGACACGGTCGCGGTCACCCTGCTCGACGGGGCCTCCGGTGATCCCATCCCGATGGCCCGATCCCAGCCGGACGCGCGGCTCGATCCCGCGGCGGGGTCGCTCGACACCACCGTGCCGGTGGCTCAGCGCAGCTGGAACCTGCGCGTCGAGGCGACCCATCGGCTGCTCGCCGGCACCGACCGCGGCCTCGACCGGATCGCGTGGCTGATCGGTCTGGTGCTCGCCGCCCTGCTGGTCGCGCTCACCGGCAGCATCGTGGGCTCCCGTGACCGGGCGCTACGACGGGTCGACGAAGCCACGGCCGCGTTGCGCAACGACATCGCTCAGCGTGAGGAAATCGAGAAAAGGCTGCGGCAGCGCGAGACCGAGCTGGTCGGCTTCGCCGGCGTCGTGGCGCACGACCTGCGCAGCCCGCTGGCCCGCATCATGGGGTACGCCGACTTCCTGCACGAGGAGGCCTTCGACCAGCTCGACAGCACGCAGCGCGACTTCCTGGCCCGGCTGCGCAGGGGCGCCGACAACATGCGGGTGCTGATCGACGACCTGCTCGACTACGCGACCGCCGAGAACCGGCCCATGGCCACCGTCCCCGTCGATCTGCACCGCCTGGCCGAGGACGTGGCCCGCGACCGGGCCGCCGACCGGCCGGCCGCGGTCGAGGTGGGCGAGCTGCCCACCGTCTCCGGCGATCCGACGCTGCTGCGCCAGGTGCTGGACAACCTCATCGGCAACGCCATCAAGTACACACCGCCCGACCGGGAGCCCCGGGTGCGGGTCACCTGCCTGCCGGCCGAGGGCGGGCAGTGGCGGTGCGAGGTGAGCGACAACGGCATCGGCATCCCGGACCGGGACCGCGCGGCCGTGTTCGACGCGTTCACCCGGGTCGGGGGCAGCGAGAACTATCCGGGTACGGGCCTGGGGCTGGCCATCGTGCATCGCATCGTGGAGCGGCACCACGGCGACGTCGGCGTCGATGCCAACCCGTCCGGCGGCAGCGTCTTCTGGTTCACCGTCCCGGAACACTCACGAGTGCCCACGCCGCACTGATCGCGCCCGGCACACCGGGGTGCGCCCCGAATCCGGTGGGCAGATCCGGGGCGCGCCCTCAGTGGGTCAGGCGAGCGTGCAACTCAGTGCCGGGGTGGCTGCCGCCCCGGAACCGATCAGGCCGAACGACGTGCTGGCGCTCACGGCCAGAGCGCCGTTGTGGTCGGCGTTGCGCACGGTCACGGCCGGGGTGGTCAGCACGCCGTTCCACACGGAGCCGACCGTGGTGCCGCTCGGGTACGTCCAGGCCACGGTCCACCGGCTGCCGGCGGTGGTGCCGGTGTTGCGTACGGTGACCTCGGCCTGGAAGCCCCCGGTCCACGAGGTGGTGGTCCGGTACGTGGCGGAACAGCCCTGATCGGGGCCGGTGCCGCCGCCCGCCGTGGTCGTCACGGTGCGTCCGGTCGAGGCCGCCGAGACGTTACCGGCCGCATCGCGAGCGCGGACACTGAACGTGTAGGCGGTCGACGCGGTCAGCCCCGTGGCGTTGTAGGTCGTGCCCGACACGGTCGCGACGACCGACCCGTCCCGCAGGACGTCGTACGCCGTCACCCCGACGTTGTCGGTCGAGGCGGCCCAGCTCAGGGTCGCCCCGGTCGCCGTCACCGCGGTCGCGGTGGGCTGACCCGGCACGCTCGGCGCCGCGGTGTCGCCCTCGCCGCCGCCGTCGCTGTAACGCTGGCCCAGGCTGATGCCGGTCGTGCTGCCCGCCCCGCCCAGCGGCGTCTCGTGGTCGAGGCTCACGAACTTGCCGCCGTGCTGCCACAGCGCCGGCTTGAGCAGCGCGTACTTCTGCTCGTCCCAGGTCTTCCAGTCGTCCAGCAGCAGGCCGCCGGTGTCGCCCGAGTTCGGGTTGAGCACCCAGAACGTCTGGTGCAGCTTGTTCTCGACGATCAGGTCGCGCAGCGCGGTCATCCACTTGTCCTGCCGCTCGTCCTGCCCGAGGCGGCCGCCCCACTCGCCGATCAGCAGCGGCGCGGTGCCGTTCTCGTGCAGGTAGAACCAGTTCGGCCGCCACACGTCGTTGGTCAGCGAGGCCTTGTCGAACGGCTTGTCGAACCACGGCTGATTGAACACGAGCGGGCCGTAGTCGTGCGGCGAGTAGACGAGCTGGTCCTGGTTCGCCCCCAGGTTGATCGGATGATCCTTGACGCCGCGCAGGTTGCCGCCCCACCAGTTGTAGTAGTAGTTGGGCGACAGGTCGGGGTTCGTGTTCGGCGAGCTCCAGGTCTTGCCCTCGCGCGGGTAGACCTCGTTGCCCTCGACCAGGATCAGCACGTCGGGGTTGATGGCGAGGATCCGGCGGGCCGCGACCTCGGCGGTGTTCTTCCAGTTGTCGATGTCGGTCGAGTTGTCCCACTTGGCGCGGGTGGTGTCGTTGGCCGTACCGTGCGGCTCGTTCTTGAGATCGAAGGCGACGACCGTGTCGTTGGTCCTCCAGCGGGTCGCGGCCCATTCCCAGGCTTGGTAGTAGAGCTCCGGCGTGACCGAGCCCTTGTACCAGACCGGGTGGATGTGCCCGGAGTTGTCGGCCTCGGCCGAGTGCACGTCGAGCAGAACCTTGATCCCGTACGTCTCACAGAGGTCCAGCCAGTACTCGAAGATCTCGAGACTGTCGAGGCCGGCCAGCTCCGGGTTGGCGTACGTGTTGACGTTGGGCGCCGCGGCCTGGCCGTTCTTCCACTCCAGCAGCAGCTGGGTCGAGATCGGCACCCGGACGATGTTGATGCCGCGCTCGGACATCGACCGGGTGATCTCGGTGATGTTGGCCGACCAGAGACCGTGGAAGACGCGCTCGGACGCGTTGAAGCCGAACCAGTTGACGCCGGTGAGCCAGACCGGGTTGCCGGCGGCGTCGACGATCTGGTTGCCGCTCACGTGCAGCCAGTCGGAACCGGGAGCCGCGGCAGCCGCCCTTGCCGGGGCCTTTGCGGCGGAGTGGGTGGCGGCCGAGGCGGCGACGGCCGGCAGCGCGAGGGTAAGGCCCAGCAACACGGCCAGGCAGGTGGTCATTCGAGTACGGAACACATGTACTCCCGGGGATCGGAGTCGGTGTGGGAGCAGGCTGCGGAAGCGGACGCTGGGAGCGCTCCCAATCGACAGTATTCAATCCGCCGCTCTGCAAGGCAAGACCGGCGTTCCCCGGGTACGCACCAGGGACCGACCCTGGGGCGAGGCCGGCCCCCCGCGGGAGAGCCTGAGGACATGACAATCAACTACCGCTTCGAGGTCACCGTCCTGCCCGTGTCCGACGTCGACCGGTCCAAGGAGTTCTACGAGACCCTGGGCTGGCGCCTGGACGCCGACTTCCCCATCAACGACAGCCTGCGGATCGTCCAGCTGACCCCGCCCGGCTCGAAGGCGTCCATCCAGTTCGGCGTGGGCCTGACCGCCGCCCCCGCCGGCTCCTCCCAGGACCTGATGCTGATCGTCGACGACATCGAGGAAGCCCGCCACGACCTGCTGAGCCGAGGCATCAAGATCAGCGAAACCTGGCACGGCCTGCGCGGCCTCGACACGAGCACCCGCCGCCCCGGCCCCGACCCCGACGGCCGCTCGTACGGCAGCTACGCCTCCTTCACCGACCCCGACGGCAACGGCTGGCTCCTGCAACAGGTGACCGAACGCCTCCCCAACCGCGACTGATCGACAGATCTCACTACAACACGTATGGTGCAGGGTCGATGGGAGCGCTCCCATCGACCCAACCTCGTCCCCGGAGGCCCCCACCATGCACCCCACCCACCCCCAGTCCCGACACACGCCGACCCCCGGGCCCAGCGCCACCCCCCGCGCACCGGAACCCCTGCCTGCCACCGGCGCCCCGACGCCCATGCCGGCAACCCGCGCCCTCAGGCCCCTGGCCGCCGCCAGCACTCCCGGACCCATGCCTGCCAGCGGCGCCTGTGGGCCCGTGTCCGCCGCCGGCACCCGCCGGCCTATGCCTGCCAGCCGCGCCTCCGGGCCCATGTCCTTCGCCGGCAGCCGCGGACCCATGCTTCGCAGCCGCGCCTCCAAGCCCATGCCTGGGCCCCGCAGAGCGCCGCTGGGCCGCCTCCTCCGGTCTATCGCGGTGCTCGGTGTTTTGTCAGCCGCCGCGGCCTGCGGAACCGTCCAGTCCCCCAGCACCGCCACCGGAACCTCGAGCGCCCCAGCCCCCGCCCCCACCGCCCCCGCCGCGATCCGCAGCACCTGCGAGGCCTTGGGCCAGGCGTACCAGAAGAACATGGCTCCCCTCGCCGAGGCCCTGACCAAGTTCGTGTCCGACCGCACCACGATCGCCACCGCCCAGCAGTCCCTGGCCTCGTTCGCCACCGCAGTCCAGGAGGCAACGGCGGCCAGCGCCGACCCCGACCTGAAGTCAGCGGGCAAGAAGGCCGCCACCCAGATGCACGCCAAGTCCACCGACGCCAAGTTCTTCGGCACCATCAAGACCCCGAAGGACGTCGAGAAGACCCTCGGCGCCACCCTGACCGGCTGGCTCTCCCCGGTGACCTCCCGCTGTTCCTGACGCCACTTGAAGTCGATCACTTCGGCGTATTGGTGAAGCCTGGCATGGTGGGACAGGGACGGGCTCAGCGCAGCACGGCGCGGCGCGGCAGGGCCTCAGCGTGGCGGAGCGAGACCGGGCGCGGCGCGGCTCGGCGAGATCGGGCTCGGCGCGGCGCGGTCAGCGGGAAGGACCCGCCGTGTCGGCCCTCGGAGCGGAATCACCAGCATCGGACCCCGTCGCTCGCGGAAGACGTGGCTCCAACGCGGGCCCGGCGGCGGACGGCTCAGTGGGAGCCTGCTCGGCGGCTTCCTCCTCCAGGGCGTTCACCCCGGCTTTCGTACGCAGGGGAAGCTCGGGAAGGAGCAGGAAGACCAGCAGGCCCAAGGCCATCACGCCGGCCGCGATCAGGAAGATCATGTCCATCGAGTCGGAGAAGCCGGCCTTGAACGGGTAGGCGAGCACCGGGTTCACGTGGTTGAGGAACGACGTGTCGTTGAGGGGGGCCGAGCCGCTGCCTTGCAGGGCTTCGATGACCGGCCGGTTGGCGGGGTCGGCCGCTACGGCCGGGTCGGTCACGGCCTGTTGGAAGGCGGGCCCGGCCGTCCGGAACTGGGTGGCGATGTTGCCGCCGACCGTGGAGAACAGCAGGGACAGGAACAGCGCTGTGCCTGCGGTGGCGCCCATCTGGCGGAAGAAGGTGGCCGAGGAGGTGGCGACTCCGATCTCCCGCGGGGACATCGCGTTCTGCACGGCGAGCGTGATCGGTTGCAGGATCAGACCCAGGCCCAGGCCGAGTACGGCCATGTAGATGCCGGTCTGCCAGAACGGGGTGGCCACACCGATCAGGTGGATCAGGTAGAGGCCGATCGCGGCCAGCCCGGCGCCCAGGACCGGGAAGATCTTGTAGCGGCCGGTGCGGCTGATGAGTTGGCCGGCGACGATCGAGCCGACCATCAGGCCCGCGGTGAGCGGCAGCAGTTGCAGGCCCGATTCGGTGGGGGTGGCGCCTCGTACGATCTGCAGGTAGAGGGGCAGCAGGGCGAGCCCGCCGAACATGCCGAGGCCGACGATGAACCCGCCGACGGCGGTCAGGCTGAAGGTGCGGTTGTTGAAGAACCGCAGTGGGATCAGCGCGTCCTCGCCCATCCGCTTCTCGGCCCACACGAACAGGCCGATGCCCAGGGCGCCGACAGCGAACGCGACCACGGCCCGCGGCGAGCCCCAGCCCCATTCGCGGCCCTGCTCGGCCACCGTGAGCAGCGGCACCAGACCGACACAGAGCCAGATCGCGCCCCACCAGTCGATGCGGTGCTCCCGGCGCGCCTGGTCGATGCGCAGCACCTTGGCCACCACGACCAGGGCGAGGATGCCGATCGGCACGTTGATCAGGAACACCCAGCGCCAGCCGGTGATGCCCAGGATGCTCGGGGCGCCGGCGAAGAAGCCGCCGATCACCGGGCCGATCACGCTCGACGTGCCGAAGACGGCGAGGAAGTAGCCCTGGTAGCGGGCGCGCTCGCGGGGCGGCACGATGTCGCCGATGATGGCCAGCGCCAGCGAGAACAGTCCGCCCGCGCCCAGTCCCTGGAAGGCGCGGAAGCCGGCCAGCTGGTACATCGACGTCGCGAAGGAGCTCGCCGCCGAGCCGACCACGAAGATCGCGATCGCGGCCAGGAAGAACTTCTTGCGGCCGTAGATGTCGGAGAGCTTGCCGTACAGCGGCGTCGAGATCGTCGCCGTGATCAGGTAGGCGGTGGTGACCCAGGCCTGCGCGCTGAGGCCGTGCAGGTCGTCGCCGATGGTACGGATGGCGGAGGCGACGATGGTCTGGTCGAGGGAGGCCAGGAACAGGCCGAGCATCAGGCCACCGAGGACCTGGAGCACCTGGCGGTGGGTGAGCCCGGGCGGGGCGGTGGGTGCGGTGACTGCGCTCATGACCCCGCCACTACCCATCGCGCACGCCCGGATCCGGAAAGCGGGACGGCCGTCACGTGCGACGGTCGTCACGGCCTCTACAGGGGCAGTGTCCGGCCGACGAGGTTGAGAGCCTCTTCCGCCCAGGCCAGCACCTTCAGCCCGGAGCCGACGTTCTGCGGCGGATGGCTGACCAGGGTGTCGCGGCGCAGCAGCCGGGCGAAGTCCACGGTGACCGGGTCGGGGCGGACCGAGCCGTCGGGCCGGTGGAACACGACGCCGGCGCGGCGCATGACCCGGATCAGCTCCTGGGCGATGATGCCGTAGCCGACGGTGGTCGGGTGGACGCCGTCGAGCGAGAACAGGCCGCCGCCGGCCCGGCCGCCGCGGCCGTCCGCGGTCAGGAAGCCCGAGGTGAGCGGGGGGTCCAGGGCGGCCAGGCCGTTGGGCATCGGGTAGGGGGTCCACCAGGACGGCCGGGCGTTCGGGTCCTCGGCGTAGCGCCGGTCGGCCAGCCGGTCGAGCACTCCGGCCAGGTCGAGCAGGTACCAGTCGGCGCCCTCCTTGCGGGCGTCCCACACCAGGGCGGTGATGGCCTCGTTGTACTGGTCGATCGCGCTGTCCACGGCCCGGGCCTGTTCGGCCGTGATGTGCGGGTGCCGCCGCTGGTCGAAGGCGCGGTCCGAGATCCACGGGCGGGTGTAGTACGGGTAGTAGCGCGAGCCCGGCTCGACCTTGGACCCCACACCGTGGCAGATCGGCGCGATCGTCACGTGCGGCACCGTGCACCAGATGACGTGCCGCGCCTTGATCCCGCGGACCCGCTGGTCGACCTCGGCCAGTTCGGAACGGAAGTGCTCGGGGTGCCAGACGGTGTAGTCGCCCTTGCGGTCGAGGTCGTCGTAGCCCTCGCCGCTCCACCGGACCTCCAGGTCGACGACCGAGCGCAGCGCGTTGTTGCTGCCGAGAAAGACGACCAGGGTCTCGATGCCGTGCTCGCCGCCCTCGTCGCCGAGTTCCGCGGCGAGGTCGAAGACGGTCCGGCCCCGGCCGGCCACCGGCAGCGTCGGATAGAGGCGCAGCGCGGCCCGCTCGGTGTGGTTCTCCACGCCCTGCTTGACGAAGCCGTCCGTCGGCGCCTGGATCCGGGCCAGGAAGCCGTCGACGGTCTGGTCGAGCGCGTCGCGCAGGTCCCAGCCGTACATGGCCAGGTTGTGCGGGATGCCGGTGGACTGGGGCACCGGCGAGCCGGGGCCGCGCTCCCAGTAGTCCTCGAGCACGTCCATCCACTGCCGCGCGGTGAACAAGGCGAGCGGCACCTCGAGCGGGTTCAGGCTGGGGCCGTGACGGCGTTCGAGCTCGCGGAACAGCAGCTCGGCGTTGAACGGCAGGCCGCCCGGGCCCGAGTACTGCGGGCGGCGGAACTGATCGAGCCAGCCGAGCTCGTGGGCGACGACGGCCGGCGCCGACAGGTCGGTCTGATACACCGCGCCGCTCTGGAAGCCGTGGAACAAAGAGTCGCCGATGGTGACCAGGCGGTGCGGCGGCGATCCGCTTCGATCGACCGGCACGTCGATGCCGAGGGTGGGGTCCTCGACCGGCATCCGGGCCTGGGGAGTGATGTCGACGCCGGCCGGAACTTTCGTGGTCATGGCTGTCCCCTTCGGAAGAAGAATGGCCATTCCAGGCTGGATTCCGGGCGGCAATCCGTCGTCTGCCTCACGGCGTAAGCGAATAGGCGGAGAAGATCGCCTTTCTGCGTCGCTGATCCGACATTCGAAATCAGCGGTAATGCGGACGAGAAAAGCGACGCACGCGAGCAGGATCGGCATCGATGTACCGCTTGAGAGGTGGGGAACATGCTCGAAGGAAGGTACGAAGGAGACAGCGGCCGCTATTTTCTCGAACTACGGTTCGATTCCACCGGCGGGGGCGTCGTCAGCGGCGACCTGTTCGTGCCCGGTCCGGCTCCGCGGGACCATCTCGCGTCGTTCCGGACGAGTGGGAAGGGTGACGACGGCTGGTCGGTGGTGTGCCAGGCGACCGGACGCCGGATCAGCGGCGGCGCCCTGACCCTCACCGGTTTCGCGGGCGACGACGAGGCGGTGACCATGAAGCTGAGCCTCGACCAGCCGTTGCCGGGTCTGCCCTTCGGCGAGCCGATCGTCGTGGTCGCGCGGTGGGTGTCGGCGGCGTTCCGCCGGCTCGCCATCGAGACGGAGACCGAGCAGGGCGTCCAGGTGCCGGAGACCACGACGGTGAACGGTGTGCGGGCCTCGGTGGCGGACTGCCTGCGGCGAGCCGGCATCGAGGTGACGACCGCCGGCCGGCCCTCCCGCATCAACGCCGAGGCCGGCGGGTGGAGGTGGAGCGACGCCAACGTCCAGACACTGCTCGAGGCGCTGGCCAACACGCATCGAGAGCCGGGACCTCGCGTCGACTGGCAGATCCAGCTGCTCCAGTTGTCACGGTCGTCGCAGGAGGGCATCTACGGCGTCATGTACGACGAGGCGGGACCCGATCCGCGGCAGGGCTGCGCGGTCTTCGTGGACGAGATCCGCGCCGGTTTCGGCACGGACGCCGAACGCGAGCGGGAGATCATCATGACCACGGCCCACGAGCTCGGACATGCGCTGAACCTCACCCACCGTTTCGAGCGGGCCGTCGGGCGGGCCGGTTCCACCTCGGTCATGAACTACCCCCAGGAGTACGACGGCGGCGGCGGGGTCGACGGGTTCTGGCGGCGTTTCACCTACAGCTTCGACCCGGACGAGCTGGCGTTCCTGCGCCACGGCACCCGGTCCGCCGTGATGCCCGGCGGCGCGCCCTTCCACTCGGCCGACTACTGGAGCTCGGCGCCCGGCGGCCGGCCCACGCTGCCGGTGAGCACGGTCGCCGGCTTCGAGCTGTCGCTCATCCCGCCGCCCGTCGGCGCGTACTTCGCCTTCGGGCAGCCGATTCAGCTCGAGGTGAAGCTGAGCAACACCGGCCGCCGCACGCTGTTGGTGCCGCGCGGGGTGCTCGACATCAAGGCCGGCTACCTCGAGATCCTGGTCGAGCCCACCGGCGCCGCGGGGACCGCGCGGGCGGACGAGACGCAGGCCTTCACCCCGACCATCCAGCGCTGCCTCGACCTCACGCCGGGCCGCCGTCCGTTCGCCCCCGGCGACCGGCCGCTGACCCGCAACGTCAGCCTGAGCTTCGGTTCCGGCGGCTTCACCATGGCCGAGCCCGGCGGCTACCGCCTCACGCCCGTGCTGACCGTTCCCGGCCGCGCGGGTGGGCCGGCCACGGTCGTGCTGAGGGGCTCCACGCTGGCGGTGTGGGTCGCGTACCCGAAGACCCAGCTGGACGAGATGCACGCGACAAGACTGTTGCAGCAGTCGGTCGGGGCGTGGACGTCGCTGGCCGGCGGCAGCTCGTTCGGCGACGCCGCGACCGTCGTCCGGGAGATCCGGGAGGAGCGAATGAAGGTGGTCGAGAACCCGCTGCGCGATCCGCTCACCGTGTCGCTGAGCCGCACGCTGGGCATCCACTTCTCCCGGTCGTACCTGGTCCACGAGAAACAGGAGCTGAGCACCGTACGGAAGGAGCCGGAACTCGCCGCCACGATGCTCCGCCCGCTGGTCGACGACGCCGGCGCGCTGAACTGCTTCGACCCGACCACGGCGCGGGAGACCGAGGAACTCGCCGCCGAGATCGAGCGGCTGCTCAGGCCGGAACAGCCTCCGCCGGAAGCACTCTGACCAGTCCCGAGCGGTACGCGACCACGACCGCCCGGGTCCTGTCCCGGCACTGCAGCTTCATCAGGATGCGGCCGATGTGGGTGCGGACGGTGCCGTCGCTCAGCCACAGCCGTTCGGCGATCTCGGCGTTGCCCAGGCCGTGCGCGAGCAGCACGAGCACCTCGCGCTCACGCACGGTCAGCCGGCGGATCAGGGCGTTCGAGCTGTCGTCGCCGGTCCGGCTCACCGGCTCGAGCAGCAGGTCCCGGACGACCACGTCGTCGAGCCAGACCCCGGCCGTGGCCACCGCGCGGACCGCGCCGACCAGCACGTGCGGCGGCCGCGACAGCAGCAGGAAGCCCGCGGCCCCGGCGCGCATCGCGGCCCAGGCCAGCTGCGGCGTGTACCCGTCGGCGAGCGCGAGCACCCGGACCGGCCGTTCCTCGCAGTGCTTCAGCCCGCGGGCCACCACCCGGGCGATGGCGTCGATCGCGCTGCCGTCGATACCCGGCACCTCCAACAGCAGCACGTCCGGGCAGAGGGTGGCGGCGACGGTCGTGACGACGTCCTCGCCGCCGCCGGTCTCGGCCACCACGTCGATGTCGGGGCAGGCGGCCAGCAGCGCGCCGATGCCGGCTCGGATCATCGGGTGGTCGTCGGCGACGACCACCCGGACGTACGCCGCCGCAGCGGCCGGTCTGCGGGACGCGAGCAGCGCCACCGTCCGGTTGTCCGAGTTGGTCATTACAGCCTCCGAGGGTGTGATGTCTCCCCATCGTCGAATTACCGGCCGGCCGCCGGCGTCAGGGTGCGCCCCCTGAGAATTAGCGTTCCGCTCCCAGCGCGGCCCCGAGGTGCTCGCGTCCGGGCACAGCGAGCTTGCGGTAGACGGCGGCAAGGTGCGTCTCGACCGTCTTGATGCTCACGTAGAGGCTCTCCGCGATCTCGCGGTTGGTGCGGCCGTCGGCGGCCAGCCGGGCGACCGCGGCCTGGCTGTCGGTCAGCGCGGCCACCCCGGTCACCCGGGTGCGGCGGGGACGGCCGCCGGCCGTGCGGATCTCGGCGATGAGCCGTTCCGCCAGGCGGGGCATGTCGAGCCGGACGGCGTCGTCGAGGGCGGCGGCGAGCTCGGCCCGGGCCTCACGCAGCCGCCCGGCCCGGCGCAACGCCGCCCCGTAGCTGGCCCGCACCCGTGCCAGCACCGGAAGGCGCGGGGTGCCGGCGGCGACCGAGACCGCCTCCGCGAGCAGTTCCACCGACTCCCGAGCGGGCGCGAACGACGCGCGGCGGCGCAGGGCCAGCGCGAGCCGGAACGGCGGGCCGTGGCGGCGCCGGACGGTCAGCTCGCGCTCGGCCTCGTGCCGGGCCCGATCACGGTCGCCCAGTTGCTCGTACGCGTGGCTGGCGACCAGATGCACCTCGAACTCGATCTCGCGCTCGGTGACCGCGGACGCCGGGCTGTCCGGCAGGGCCAGGCAGGCCAGTGCCTGAGCGGGCCGGCCGGACAGCAACGCCTCGAGCGCGGTCACGAAGAACGCCTCGCCCGCGCTGCGCCGCAGGTGCCGGGCGGCCTCGGCGTAGTCGCCGCGCTCGAACTGGATGCAACCACGGGCCGAGTACGCCAGGCCGACATAGATCGTCAGGCCGTACCGCTGGGCAAACCGTTCCGCCTCGCCCAGCATGACCTGCGCCTCCTCGAAACGACCGCACCGCAACCGGTTCAGCACGGTGCGGTGCGACCACTCGGCCTGCAGATCGGGGGCGATGTGCCGCAGCCGGGCCACCTCGGGGCGAAGCCGGGCGAGCACCCGGTCGGCGTCGGGCATGGCCTCGACCGAGGCGAGGAACCCGGCCGACTCGAGCGCCGCCATCACCTCCCAGTACGTCAGCGGACGCTGATCGGGCAGATCCTGGACCACGCGGCGGAGGTGGGCGAGGAACTCGGCGGGCGGGCAGCGGCCGGTGCCCCGGCGGTGGACGGCGGCGTAGAGCAACAGGCGGCGCTGCTCCCCCGAGCCGGTCGGCAGACGCTCCAGGTCGACGTCGGTCAACCGAGCCGGCGCGTCCTCGGCCCGGCCGGTGGCCACGTGCATCAGCAGCGTCGAGCGCAGTCGGATCTCGGCCGGGGTGTTCCCGTACGGTTCGGCGGCGATCGCCCGTGCGCGGAGCCCGGCCACGGCGTCCTCGTCGTCGACCTCGTACACCAGCTCGAAAAGCTCGGCCAGGGCACACATCGACAGCTCGCGCGAGCCGGTCTCGGCCACCTCGGTGAGATGCTCCCGGGCCCGGGCCGGCGCGCCCGTCGCCCGTTCCGCCCCGGCCATCGCAAGCAGCAACGCCGGGCGCTCGGGTGGCGCCGGTGGTTCGGCGAGCGCGCGGATGAGCAGCTGGCGCGCCGTCTCGGGCGAGCCCGATTCGAGGTCGCGGCGAGCCTCGGCGACCAGCAGGTCGATCACGCCGGCCGAGGCCGCCGGCGGGGCCCGCAGCAGGTGCTTGGCGACCTGGGCGCTCGAGGCCGAGGCCTGTTGGAGCACGCGTGCGGCCCGGGCGTGCAGCCGCCCCAGTTGTCCCTCGTCGATGGTCTGCTCGACCGCGGCGCGGACGAGCGGGTGGGGAAACGCAGCCGGCTCGGCCCGGGCCAGGATCGAGGCGGCCCGCAACGCGGCCGCCTGGGCGAACGCATCGTCGACGGAGGCGAGCGCCCCGATGTGCCGAAGAGGGGTGTCGTCGCCCAGCACGGCGGCTGCCTGAGCGACGGCCGTGGCCGTCGGGCCGAGTTCGCCCAGCCGCCAGCGGACCGTCCGGATGAGCGCGTCCGGTCCGGTCGCGGCCAGCTCGGCGGCGGTCGGGGCGGTCGGTGGCCGGCCCGCCGCCACCAGCGGTCGCACGAGTTCGCGCAGATAGAAGACGTTGCCCCCGCTGGCCTGGGCACAGGCCTGCGTGAACAGGGCGTCGGGCGCGACGCCGAAGGCAGTCCGCAGCACGGCGGCGACCCCGGACCCGGTGAGCGGCGCCGGCCGCAGCACCCGCGCGCCCTCGAGCGTGGCCAGCCTGTCGAGCATCGCCCCCACGGCCGGATCGGACGCCGGGCGCGCGGTGACGACGATGCCGAACGGCGCGTTCCGCAGGTCCTCGGCGGCGTCGGCCAGGATCCGCAACGACTCCGAGTCGGCCCAGTGCGCGTCGTCGACCGCCAGCAGCACCGGGCCGGCGTCGGCCAGAGTGGCCAGCAACCAATGACAGCCGTAGTCCACGCCGGCGACCGTCGCCGTCCCCGGGACGAACAGTGGCGCCGCGAAGGCGGCCGCGCCGGAGAGCGCCTGGGGACCACCGATCCGCATCACTTCGGGCCCGAGCAGGCGGCGCAGCAGCTCGTAGGGCGCCGCCGTGGAGAGGTGCGGGGTGCGCGCCCAGAGCGCGCGGAAACCGGCGGCCAGCGCCTCTTCGCGGGTCGCCTGCAGCAGCGCCGTCTTGCCGACCCCGGCCGCGCCCTCGATGACCACGACCCGCGCCGTCCCGGATTCGGCGTCGCGAAGCCCCGCACGCAGTGCGGCAAGCTCCCGCGCGCGATCAACCATCGTGGCGGATCGCTCGCCCCCGGCGGCTGTCCGCGACCGTGCGGCCATGTCCGGAATGCTAAGTGGAACGACGGCGAACCTGCATCCCATTAACGGAGCCCGCTCGGCGTATTGACATTCACGTTTCCCGGCGGAAGCGTTAATAGTCGGACCGGCGCTTTTCGATCATTTTTGTCAGACCTTTATGCGAGCACCAGGCGGGGAGTGATCGACCATGCCCGACGGCCAGAGTCCGTCCACAGTCAACTATGTAGTGATCGACGCGGAATCGCTGACCTCCTTTCCCGCCGATATTCGCCGGGCGGCCGAGTTGCTGTCCGCATTTCTCGACGGCATCACGATGGGCCGGATGCTCGCCGACGATGCCGGCGACAGCGCCCCCGCTCCCCGGTCGACGGAGCCGCAGACACAGACACTGCGTGGACGCATCGAATCCACCTTGGCGGCCGGCCACACGCCGCTGCGGGTCGGCGGGTGCAGTCTCATCGCCGGCGACGTGACACGGGTCTCCGAACCGGGCGCCGAGCGCGACATCGTGCTCGTGTGGGGTCCCAACGCCGCCGCCACGGTGAGAGCAGTTTTCCCGTCATGAGGGAATCCCGCTACAACGTCTGGGTCGACGACGGCGCCCGGACGCACGTCTACAACGGAGTCTCCGGCCGGGTGACGTCGATGCCGGGCGACCGGCGGGCGCCGTTGCAGCGGTTCATCGCCGGCGACGACGACGCTCCGGCCGACCCGCAACTGCTGGCGGCCATGGCGCGTGCCGGAATGATCGTCGCGGACGGAACGGACGAGCTCGACCTGTTGCGGAAACGCTACGAGGCGACGCGCGCGAACCCGGACCGCTTCCACCTGACCGTCGTGACGAGTCTCGGCTGCAACCTCGACTGTCCGTACTGCTTCGAGGCCAAACACCCTTCGCTGCTGGGTGACGAGGTCCAGGAGCGTCTGTTGCGCCTGGTCGATCGCAAGCTTTCTTCCGTACGCGCTCTGGAAGTGCTTTGGTACGGCGGTGAACCCCTGGTCGGTCTGCCGGCCCTGCTGGCGCTCTCCGACGAGTTCATCGCTCGCGCCGCAGCGGCCGGAGTGGCGTACTCGGCCGGAATCATCACCAACGGCCACCTGCTGGACGCCGAGACCGCCCACCGATTGCGGGCGCGCGGCGTCCGGGCGACACAGGTGACCATGGACGGCCCGCGCGAGGTGCACGACCGGCGCCGCCCGCTCGCCGGCGGCCGGGGCACCTTCGACCAGCTGCTGGCCAACGTCGTCGCGGTGGCCGGCATCCTCGACGTGACCGTCCGGGTCAACCTCGACACCGGCAACCTCGGCGACGCGCCCCGGCTGCTGCACGAGCTGGCCGCCGCCGGCCTGGCCGGGCGGATCGCCGTCTCCCCCGGGCACGTGGTCGCGACCAGGGTGAACCTGCTCGCGCCCAGCGCCCGGTACCACACGGCCTGCCTCCCGCGAGCGGAGTTCGCCCAGGCCGAGGGCGAGTTCGCCGAGCTGGCCGACCGGCTCGGCTTCGCCACCGTCGCGCCGCCCGCCCCGAGCGGCGCCCCCTGCACCGCCGTGCGTGACAACGAGCTCGTGATCGGCAGCCGGGGCGAGATCTACAAGTGCACCGAGACGGTCGGCGACCCGGCCGAGGTGATCGGCAACCTGCTCACCTGGCCCCAGCCCGGCGACCGCCTGTCGAAGTGGCTCACCTACGACCCGTTCGCCGACGAGGACTGCCGGTCGTGCGTGGCGCTGCCGGTCTGCATGGGCGGCTGCGCCTACCACGCGATGAACGCGAGCCTGCGGGACTCGCGCTGCTCGACGTTCCGCTTCCGTCACGAGGAACAGGTGCGACGGCTGGTCCGGCGCGGCCCGGCGCGGTGACCGGGCACGACGCGGCCCTGCGCCGGGTCACGGCCGAGGGTCTGCTGCTGGCCGGGGGCGGGCGGGCCACGCTGCTGCAGATCGCGCATCCGCTCGTGGCTCGCGGCGTCTACGAGCACAGCGATTTCGCGGCGCGCCCGCTGGCCCGGCTGCGGTCGACACTTCTCTATTCGTACGCGGTGCTGTTCGGGTCCGCCGCCGAGGCCGAGAAGATGAGCCGGTCCGTCCGCGCCCTGCACTCCCGGGTCCGCGGGCCGGGCTACGCCGCCGACGACCCAGCGCTGCTGGTCTGGGTCAACGCCACCCTGTACGACACGGCGATGCTGCTCTACCAGCGCGCGTTCGGCCCGCTGAGCGAGGCGGACGCCGACGAGTGCCACCGCCGGTACAGCGTGGTCGCCACCTCGATCGGCTGCCCGCCGGACGCCTGGCCGCCCGACCGGGCCGCGTTCGCCCGCTACTACGACGACATGCTGGGCTCCCTGCGAGTCAGCGCCGAGGCCCGCGAGATAGCGGGCGCGCTGCTGAGCACGAGCACCTTGCCGATGGCGCTGCGGCCCGTCCAGCCGCTCGTGCGGTTCGTGACCGTCGGCCTGCTGCCCGAGCCGGTCCGAGCGGGCTTCGGCTTCAGTTGGACGGCCCGGCAGCAGCGCCGCCTGGACCGTGCCCTGGCGGTCACCGCGGCCGTCTACCCGCGGCTGCCGGCCAGGTTGCGCCACCTGCCGAAGGACTGGTCCCTGGCCGAGCTGCGCCGCCACTCGTAGGAGCGGTGAGAGCCCGGGCGCGAACTTTCTCTGGCACGGTACGTCCGGAATAACCCGGGCGCGATTCGGGAGGCGAAGTCCTACGATCGTCGGCATGAGCAGTCTGACCCAGGTCGAGGCCGAGCAACGGGCCGCGCTGATCGCCGTCGAGCGCTACGACATCTCGATTGATTTCACCGACCTGCCGACCGGCTCGACCGTGGTCTGCGTGTCGACCGTGACGTTCACGTGCCGCGAGCCGGGAGCGTCGACGTTCGCCGACTGCGTGGCTCCGGTCATCTCCGCGACGCTCAACGGCGAACCGCTGGACGCCCCCGTCGACGGGCGCATCGCCCTGCCGCAGCTCGCCGAGCGCAACACGCTGCGCGTCGAGTCGGTGCAGGCCGACACCACCGACGGCCCGGGCGTGCACAAGTCGGTCGACCCGTCCGACGGCGAGGTGTACGTCTGGACGACGTTCGCCCCCGACGAGGCCCGCTATCTGTTCGCCTGCTTCGACCAGCCCGACTTCAAGGTGCCGCACTCCTTCACCGTCACCGCGCCCGCCGCCTGGCTGGTGACCAGCAACACCGGCGACCCCACGATCGAAGACCGGGGCGGCGTACGGCGGTGGACCTTCCCCGACACGCCGGCGCTGGCCACCTACAACACCGTGGTCAACGCGGGCCCGCTGCACGAGGTGCGGCGCGAGGCCGGCGGCTACGACCTCGGCCTGTTCTGCCGCCAGTCGCTGGCCCCGATGCTCGACCGCGACGCCGACGAGCTGTTCACGGTGACCGAGCAGGGGCTGGCGTTCTTCGGCGACGTCTTCGGCCTGCCGTTCCCGCAGCGCAAGTACGACCAGGTGTTCATGCCCGACTTCGGCGGCGCGATGGAGAACTGGGGCTGCGTCACCTGGGAGGACTCCTACCTCCAGCGCTCCACCCCGACCCCGGCCGAGCGGGAGACGTTCGCCGTCGTCCTGCTGCACGAGATGTCGCACATGTGGTTCGGCAACCTGGTGACGATGCGCTGGTGGGACGACCTGTGGCTGAACGAGGCGTTCGCGGAGTTCGCCTGCTACTGGGCGGCCGTGCGGGCCACCCGCTACACCGACGCCTGGGTCGGGTTGCTCGCCGCCGACAAGCTCATCGCGTACCTGGCCGACCAGGGGCCGGTGTCGCATCCGATCCGCCAGCCGGTGCCCGACGTCGCCGAGGCCGCGTCCATCTTCGACGCGATCACCTATCCCAAGGGCGCCGCCGTCCTGCACCAGCTGATGACGTACGTCGGTGAGGAGAGCTTCGTCGCCGGCATGAAGATCTACTTCGCCCGGTACGCGTGGGGCAGCACCACCCTGCAGGACCTCATCGACGCCCTGGCCGAGACGTCCGGCCGCGACCTGAACGCGTGGCGGGCCGGCTGGCTCGAGACCGCTGGGGTCGACCGTCTGGTGCTGGCCGACGGGGTGCTGCGCGGAACGGGCCCGGCTGGGCCGCCCCGGCCGCAGGTGCTCGGGATCGGGGCGTACGCCAAGGGGTCTTCGGGTCTGACCCGCATGGCTCTGGAACTGGTCGAGGTGCAGGGACCCGAGACCCCGGTGGCGCTGCCCGCGGGAGCCGACCTGTACCTGGTCAACGACGACGACCTGACGTTCGCCACCACCCGGCCGTCGGCCGCCCACCGCGAAACTCTGATCGACGACGCCGGTCTGCTGCCGACGCCGGTGTCGCGGGGCGTCGCGGTCGCCACCGTGTGGGACATGCTGACCAACGGCGAGGCGACCCCGGCCGAGGCGGTGCGCTGCGTGACCTCGGTGCTGGCCGTCGAGACGTCGGACACGGTGATCGAGCCGTACCTGCGCCTGGCCGGCGACGCGGCCGAGTTGTGGGCGGGGAACGACAGCCGCCCCGAGCTGATGGCCCTCGTCTTCGAGACGTGCGCCCGGCTCGCCGAGCAGCCCAGCCGGCGCCAGGTCGCGTTGCGGGGTATGGCCCGGACGGCAGCCGACCTGGGCGCGGTGGCTCGGCTGCGTCAGGCCGCCGACGGCGACAACGACCTGGCCTGGCGCTGTCTGACGCGCGCGTCCGAACTGGGCGGCGAGACCGACGACGACGTGCGTGAGCTGCTGGAACGCGACCCCGACCCGGATGCGACGTTCCGCGCCCTCGCGGTGCGCGCGGCCCGCCCGGACGCCGGCGAGAAGGCCGCGGTGTGGCAGATGCTCGCCGTCGACCGGTCCGTGGGTGTGGGGTCGATGGGCGCGGTGGCCCGGGCGTTCTGGCGGCCCGGGCAGGACGAGATCCTGGCCCCGTACGGCGAGAAGTATCTGAGCCTGCTGCCGGGCTTCGAGCGGGGCGGGATGATCCCGGCCATGGTCTTCTCCGGCCGGCTGCTGCCACGCTTCGGCACCACCGACGACTTCCCCTCGCGCGCCGAGAAGGTCGCGGCCGAGGCGGCGCCGGTGGTGCGGCAGACCGTGCTCGAGTACGGCGACGAGTTGCGCCGCATGCTGCGGGCCCGGGCCTGACGCCCGCCTGCTGCACACCTCAAGGCCCGCGCGTGCGTGCTGCTCGCGCGGGCCTTCGCACGTGTGCCGTTCCCACCGGGCTGATCACGTCGTTTACACAGCAGACTCTCAGGACCCAATCTCACCAACTTGATCGAGTTTGTTGTAAAGTCCGGGCACACACGAGCGCGCAAGGTCATATTTTGCGCGCTTTTTCGATAGGCGTCTCCCGCGATTTCGTACGCAAAGGACACGGGCTCGGACGATGTTCAACAGTGCCGTCATGTATGCCAAGCAGAACGCGCCGGAGCAGGTGCGGGTGCTGGCGCGCCGCACCATGCTCGAGGCCTACAACGCCCGGCTGCGGCTCACCGTGCCCGTCACCACGCACAGCGAGATCCAGAACGTCTACCACTGCGCGATCCGCAAGACCGCCAGCCAGTGGATCAAGGCGATCTTCAGCGACCCGGTCGTCTACCGCCACAGCGGCCTGCTGACGTACGACCCGCGCTTCTACGGCTGGAAGCACCCCCACGTCGTCCCGCGCGGCCGCATCGGCCTGTCCATGTTCATTCCGCGTGCGCGCTTCGACAAAATGTCGAAACCGGAGAAATATCGCGCTTTCTTCGTGATGCGCGACCCGCGCGACATGCTGGTCTCCAGCTACTTCTCGACCCGCAACTCCCACGGCCCCATGGGCGACGTGCTCGAACAGCGCCGGGTGCTGCTCGACAAGCCGCGCAAAGAGGGCATGCTCTGGCTCATCGACGACCTGGCCAAGAAGGGCCGGTTCAACGTGCTGCGCTCGTGGATCGACGCGCCGCCGACGCCCGAGGTCCGACTGGTCCGCTACGAGGACCTGACCGGCGAGAACCAGGCCGAAGAGATGGCACAGTTGCTGAAACACTGCGGCATCCACCTGCCCCCGGCCGAGCTGGCGCAGACGCTCGACAAATACAGCTTCGCCAAGATGAACAGCCGTCAGGGCACCGCCACGGTCTCGCACTACCGCAAGGGCCAGGCCGGCGACTGGCAGAACCATTTCGACGACGACATCTACGAGGCGTTCACCAAGGCCACCGGCAACCTGGTCGAACGCGCGGGCTACCCGACCTACCAAGACAAGTAACGACACCCGGCGTGCCCCGACTCGTCGTCCTCACCGGCCCGATCGCGGCCGGTAAGAACACCGTTGCCGACGAACTGGCCCGAAGCCTCACCGAGCGCGGCCGAACCGTAGTCGTAGCCGATGTCGACGACGTGGCGGCAATGGTCGGTGCCCCGGGCGCGGCCGCGACGGGCCTGTGGTTCGCCGCCCACGAGGCACACGGCGCGCTGGTCGGCCGATGGATGCGCTCGGCCGTCGATGACATCGTCGTGGTCGGCCCGATCTACTCGTCCGAGGAACAGGCCGCGCTGACAGAAACGCTTCCCGACGGCACGCCCGTGCTGTGGATCGTCATCGACGCCCCGGTTTCGGTGACGCTCCCCCGCGCACAGTCCGACCCGGGTCGTGTCCTGTCCCGCGACCCTGACTTCCACCACGCCGCGCACAGCCGCTTCCGCAAGCTGCTGCCGGCGATCCCCGCCACCCGTGTCTTCAACTCCGAAAGCCTCAAGGCGGACCAGATAGCGTCCGCGATCATGCAGATTCTCGACGTCCCCTAGGCGACGCCGTCCAAGGCATCCCACGTGCCCCGGTCAGACCGGCTCGTCGCCGACGCACAGGCTCAAGAGACCGACGTCAGAGCGCGACCGGCGAGCCCCACACCCACGACGATGATGAGCGCCGCGGTGACCGAGGGCGCAACGGCCCGCCAGCGCGCCGCGAAACCCCAGCGCCGATCGATGCGGTGCCGGAGCCGGACGAGCAGCAGACCGGCCGCGGTCAGCGTGGCAGCCATGCCGACACCGTAGGCGAACACGAGCAGAACCCCGAACACCGTCCGGCCGAGGGCCGCCGCCCCCAGCAGAACAACCAACGCCGACGGACTGGGCACGAGCCCACCGGCAACACCCAACCCCGCCAGCCCCCACTTCCCCGGCCCATGCCCATGCCCGTAGCCGTAGCCGTCCCCGTGGCCGTGGCCGTCGCTGTGGCCGTGGCCGTGGTCATCGCCGTGTCCGTAGTCGTGAGCTTGATCGAGGACATGGTCGTGAGCGTGGCCGTCGCCGTCGCCGTCGCCGCGGGCGTGCGCTTCATCGTGCTCGATCACGGTGCCGGGTGAACGATCTTGCAACGGCACAACACCAGGCGCGTGATCGTGTGCCGCGACGGCGTCGCGCTCTGACACGCCGCCGTGCGAATGAGAGTGTGCGGCTCGCACGTCGCCACGCAAACCGTTGCCGCGCACGGCTGTCATCTCTTCGCGGGCGGCCACAAGATGTGCCAGCTCGCGGCCGGACACAGCGTCGCGCCAGCGGACGAGCGTCCCCACATCACCGCCTTCCTGGCTGCGCCCCGGTCCAACCGCTAGCTGGCCGGTGGGCTCAGCGCTAGGCGCGTGCTCGCGGGCACGAGGCTCGGCGTGGGCCTGCTCGTGGGTGGGCGGCCCCGCTTGAGTACGGACGGGCGGCCCGGCGTAGGCGTGATCGTGGGTGGCCAGCTCGGCGTGTGCGCGATCGTGAGCGAGCGACTCAACATGTGCGCGACCGTGACCTAGCGACTCGACGTCGGCGTGACCGCGAACGGATGGCTCGACATGTGCGTGATCGTGAGCGAACCGCTCAACGTGCGCACCATCGCGGGTGGGCGTGGTGTCGTGGGTGTGGTGGGGCGGGGCGTAGCGGGTTGGGGTTCGGCGGAGGAGGGATGAGACCAGGGCTCCGATGCCGACTGTGGCTACCAACAGGCCGCTGGTCAGGCCGAGCCAGCCGAGCACCGTCTCGCCGGCCACGCCCGACACCGCGGTCAGGAACAGGCCCAGGGCGATCACGCCGGCCGTGTGGGTGAAGGTCACGGTGGCGCCCACCAGGACGGCGTCGCGGGGGCGGCCCTCGCTGCCGGCCAGGTAGGCGGCCATCACGGTCTTGCCGTGGCCGGGCAGGGCGGCGTGGGCTGCGCCGAGCAGCAGCGACAGCAGCACGGCCAGCAGGCCGACCAGCGGGGTCAGCCGGGTGCCGCCGACCAGGTTGTCGAGCTCTTGTCCGAAGCCGGCCAGCAGGCCGGACCGGCGGTCGATCGACGTCCCGGCCGTCTGAGCTGCGGGGGCAGTGCCGGAGGCGGGAGCCGCCGTGAAGGACGCGGATCGCACGTCGGCGGGGGACGCCAGCGGATCGGACGGGTAGGAACGCAACTCGTTCGTCGGGCTCTTCGCCGGGAGCGGGGAGTCTTCCAGGCGTACGCCGGAACCGGTGGCCACCAGCTCGCGCCAGCCGATGCGGTCGTCGCGGAAACTGTAGGCGATGTCGACGCGCGTCTGGTCGGTCATCTTGGCCGATGCGGAAAGCCGGCACTCGAGGCGGCTGGTCTTCAGGCCGCCGGCGCCGGCGGCGTACGTCAGAGACGTGTCGCGGATCGCCCAGCGCAGATTCTCGCCGCCGACCGTCACGCTGAGCGCGGCCGCGACCTCGTCGCAGGACGCCGGCGTGTCCTGGAGGGTGGGCAACTCCGCCAGGTCGGCCACGGCGAAGGCGTCGATGCGGTCGGGGTGGACGGACAGTGTGGCCGACCGGTTGACCGAGAAGTTGCCGAGCGGGTGGGCGGCGGCCGGTCCCGCGGGCAGCGCCGCGAAGCCGGCGACCGCGAGCGCGGCCACCATGATCAGTCGTCTCACGGCTGGGCCTCCAGGTCGGCCAGGGCGCGGGTGGCGGTAGGGCCGTCGGTGGGTGAGAAGTAGGGGTTGAGGTCCCGGGTCTTCGTCAGCAGAGCTCGGGCGGTGGAGCGGTCGCCCCGGGCCAGCGCGATCTGGGCCTCGTGGAAGGTGTAGGCGGCATTGTGCGGGCTGAGGGCAACCGCCTTGCGGGCGTACGGCAGGGCTTCGTCGTCGCGGCTGGCTGCGTGCAGGGAACGGGCGAGCACGTCGGCCACCTCGGCGAACGGGCGGCGCCTCCACTCGGTCTGGGCCGCGGTCACGGCTACTGTCCTGTCGCCGCGGGCCAGGGCCAGCAGTGCGGCGGTGAGGTCGTCGCGGCCGCCGTTGGCTACGAAGATCTGGTGGGCGGCGCCGGCCAGATGCAGTTGGCGGTCGGCGTCGGTGTTGCGGCCCGCGAGGCGCAGGTATTCGGCGTACTCGAGAAGGGTGTCGGGTGTGGGGGTGCGCGCGGCGACCGTGGCGGCGTCGGTGACGGCGGCCTCCATCTGGCCTGTTGCCGCCGAGATGCGGGCTCGGCCGCGCAGCAGGGGCTGATAGGCCGGGTCGGCGGCGAGTCCGGCCGCGTACTCGGCCGTGGCCCGGGTCAGGTCGCCGCGGAACCAGGCCAGGTCGCCCAGTTGGTGGCGGCAGAAGGCGCGGTCTGCGGGGTCGGTCGCGGCGTCGAGGGCGCGGCGCATCAGGTCTTCCGCCTCGGTCAGGCGGCCGCGCTGCTCCAGGTCGTAGGAGCCGCGGGCGTACGCGGCCAGGCCGGGCCGCAGATCGAGCATCCGCTGCACGGCGGTGGTCGCCGCCTCGGCGTTGCCGAGCTGGGTCTCGGCGTCGGCGAGCACACCGTAGGCGTACGCGTCGAAGGCGTTGGACCGCAGCGCCCGCCGCGCGAAGGTGCGGGCTGCACTGAAGTCGTGGCGGGCGTTGGCCAGGGCGCCGAGGCCGGTGAGCGCGTCGGGGTTGTCCCGGACGGCGAGGGAGCGGCGCAAGGCGGTCTCGGCGAGGGGGTAGCGGCTGGGGTCGGCGCTGACGCGAGCCTGTTCCACGTACGCCAGGCCCAGCTCGGCCCAGGTGCGGTAGTCGCCGGGCAGCGCGCGCAGGCGTTGCTGGGCGCGCTCGATGGTGCGGGCCGGTTGGTCGGCCGGGGTCACCGTCAGGGCCCGCGGCCCGGGCTGCGGCTGATCGCGCAGCCCGAACACGGCGCCGACAGTGAACAGGGCGAGCGCGGCGACCGTGACGGTCAGGGCGGCCCTTGTCGGACGGTTCATCTCAGAACCGGATCGTGGGTTCGTTGCTGGAGGTCATCGGGGACGGGCGGCGCCGTTTCATCAGCCACCAGGCGGTGAGCATGATGAGCAGCGCGCCCACGCCGCCGGCGCCGAAGATGACCGCGGAGCCGTTGGGCAGCATGCTGTCGGCCGACGCCGGCTCCAGATCCGGTGATCCGGTCTGTCCGGCTGCCGTCGGTTCCTGGGTGGCGCCGGCCGGTGCCGCGGCCTTGTCCCGGCCGGAATTGACGGCGCCCTGGTTGGGCAGAGCCACGTACGGGAAGGTCTCGCCGAAGGCGTTGTCGTTGGCGTCCACCTTGTCCCCCGCCGCCAGCGCGTCGATCAGCTTGCCGGTCTGGGCGGCGCCCTCGACCGCCTGCACCGAGATGTCGAGCACGTCGTCGGTCAGCCGTCGCCCGTTCGGGAAGCCCTGGAGGTCACCCGCGAGCACGCCGAGCCGATCGGGGTCCTCGGCCACCGGCACCGTCAGGTTGAGCCGCAGCATCTCCGACGGCCGGAACCGGGCCGGGTCGACGTCCTTGTTGTTGAGCTGCGAGTTCAGGTCGGCCTTGATCGGTCCGCCGGCCTTGGTCGTGATGCCGGTCAGGAAGATCTCGACGAGGTCGTTGCGGGGCGTGGCCGGCGCCTTCACGTTGTAGATTTTCTCGATCCGTTTCGGCAGTTCCGGGTCGGTGACCCGCTTGACCACGGCCGGGATGCCGGCGTCCTGGTCGGGCGTGATCGAGTTGAACGCGTCCTTCAGCCCGGCCGGCACCACGACCTCGTTGACGAGCGGGTTGCCGAGCCGCGAGACCTGCACCCGGTCGCCCCGGCTGGGGCCGTCCGAGACGCGCGAGCGGCTGCGCTCGGTCGTGCTCCAGATGCCGATGTTCGGATTGCGCTGGGCGTCCCCACCCAGCGCCACGTCCTTGAACGGCACCTGGATCGCGATGCTGTTCACGTTGTACCCGGCCAGGGTGTCCTGCCCGGTCTCGCTCAGATCCCCGCCGTACAGCAGGTCGAAGACCCGCAGGTCGAGGAAGAACGGGTCGTCGGCCTGCCCGGCGAACAGCTTCCAGCCGCCGTCGAGCTGGATCGTCGACTGGTCGCGCAGCTTCTGGTAGTCGGGCATCGAGGCCGCGCCGATCCGGGACGGCGCCACCGGGGCGTCGCTGACCCGCGTCCTGAACGGCTTGCCGTCGAACGACGACTCGAGCGTGTACGTCTGCCGGAACAGCAGGTTCTCGTCGTCCAGCGAGGTGACCGGGCCGTTGTTGTAGAGGAACGTGCTGTTGCCACGCTTGTCGACGTTCTTGAACGTCCACCGGAAGACGGCGTCGGGCTTGGCGTCGCCGTCACTGTCCACATTGATGCGGTACGCCGCGTCGCTGGCGAACGGATAGAAGTTCGGGCCGCCGTCCGGCTCCTCGAACGGGGTCCAGTTCGCGATCATCGTGACGTAGCCCGGCCGCTCCGGGCTGACGAACGCGTACACGTCCGTGTTGTCCGCGGCCGGATCACTGGCGATGAGCGGCGCTTCCCGGTGGCTCGAGGCCACCGAGGTCGCGGGTCCGAGCCCGGCCAGCGCCACGGCGATCACCGCGGCGCCGGCCGCCGCTACAGGTTTGCGGATCATTGGTCCTCCCCTTTGTCGGGAGGACTTCGCACCGGCTCAATCCGTGGTTGGGTCCATGCCGAGGATTGGCACGTTCCGGGCAAGAACTGGCCGAACGACTACGGTGTCGGACATGGTTTCCCTCAACGACCATGCGACGGCACTGCCTGGCTTCGGTGAAACCGCAGATATTGTCGCCGCTACCTCAAGGGGTGACGAGGTCGCGCAGATGGTCACCGCGACTGCCGGAGCCGGCAACACGGATAAGAGCGGTCAGGCCACGGCGTAAGCCGCTGTCACAGTGCTGCGCGCCCGCGATGAAGAATTCCTTGAACCCACCGCGCCGGCTCGGCGCCACGTCTCCATGGCGTTCGCAGTCTAGGGTCTGTTTCGCAGCGGGGGTGGGAGTGAGGCGCGGTCCAGATCTCGTCTGGTGGTGGCCCGCGGAAGCCCGGCTCCCGGTGTTGGAACCGGGTTTTCGCGGGACGTCGCCAGGCGGATCTGGGCCTCGCCGCAGCCCCGGCCCCGCTGCGAAACAGACCCTAGGGCCGGCGCGTGGCCGACAGGGCCCAGGCCACGAGGGCGGGCTGACCGAGCAGGCGTACCGCGCGTTTGGCGTCCGTGTCGAGGCCGAAGCCGTCCTTGCGTTCGAGGAACTGGGCGATGTTGCCGGGGAAGACGCCCACGAAGAACGCGGCCGCGGCCCGGCCGAGCAGCGAGCGGGCCGGCTGACGCCACGTCGCCAGCAGCGCCGCGCCCAGCGCCAGTTCGGCGACGCCGGAGACGACGACCACCTTGTCGGGGTCGGCCGGGAACCAGGACGGAACCTGGGCCTGGAATTCCCGGCGCTTCGTGGTCAGGTGGCCGGCCCCGGCGGTGATCAGCACACCGCCGAGGGCCGCCTGCCCGAGTGCTCGTGACAATCGGCTCATGCCGGGGACGTTCCCCGTCCGGACCCGATCAACACCAGGTGAGGGTCGAATTGGTGCGGGTCACGTTGCTGATGGTGTTGTTGCTTCCCTGGCACGGGCTCCACGTGATGTTCGTGTTGGAGACCGACAGATTCTGCAAGCGGATGCCGGACGAGGGCGGGAACTCGCTGCGTGCCGCGATGCGGACCTCTCCCCCGCCGCTGATCGTGCCCGAGACGCCGGCGATCACGACGTTGTAGCAGTTCTCGACGAGCACGGAATTGTTGCCGGTGTTGGCGATGTCGACGCGGTCGATGGTGGCGCCGCCGCTCTCCGAGACGCAGAAGATGCCGCGGCCGCCGCCTCGGGCCTTCACCGTTCCGACGCGGATGTTGTTCGGGTACGCGCTGCCGATCCGGCCGTTGCGGTTGGCCATCCGGAAGGCGGCGTAGCCCGTACCGGAACCGGCGTTCTCGGCGTCGACCGTGCCGACCGTGGCGTTGATGGTCTGGTTGAGCAGCAGACCCGATTCGCCGACGTTGCGGGCGGTCACCGTGCCGATGGTGATGCCGTCGACGCCGTACGTCTCGACCGCGTGCGACGAGGCTCCCGAGACGTACACGCTGTCGATCCTGACGTTTCTGGTCCACTCGGCGGTGTTGCCGCGATTGTCGATGCGCACGCCGAGGCCGCCGCCGAGCCGCATGTCGATCTGGCCCAGCCACACGTTGCTGACGTTGCGCAGGAAGATTCCGTAGAGGGGCGCGCCACTCACATTCAGGTACGGCACCTCGATGTTGCTGACACCGCGGGCGTAGACGGGCGCGTAGTCACCGCTGCCCGACCCGGTCACATTGATGGTGCCGCAGACCGACAGGGACGTGTACGAGGCGAGCGAGATGCGCGAGCCGGCGCTCATGGATCCGTTGCCCCGCACCACAACCCGCTGAATCGACGTACGTCCGGACGTGAGGCTGCCGATGCCCGCCTGCACTGCCGCGCGGAAATCCGTGCCGCTGTAGACGCTGCCGCCCGAGGCGTTGCGGGCCGTCCACGTGCTTCCGCTGACGGTCACCTCCGACTGGAACGTTCCCGAACCGCAGCCGCTGCTGCTTCCGCTGCCGACCTGAACCATCTGCCACTGCTGATTCTCGCCGTCGGCGTCGGCGAACTGCGACACGATGCCGCCGTCGGCCGTGGACCATTCCCAGACGTCCAGAGCCTTGCCGCTGTGGCGATTGAGCAGGCGCACGTATCCGCCGGCCGAATCGCGCAGCGTGAACTGCTGCCGGTTCGTGCCGTTGTCGGTGTTCTGAATGAGCTGGGTGCCGTCGTTGACATTCGGCAGTTCGAGCACCAGGCCGCTGTGCCGGCTCTTGATTTTGTAGTAACCGCTGCCGGCGTCCACGAACTGCCACTGCTGCCAGTTGCCGTCGTTGCGGGTGAACTGGGCGATGCCCGCGCCGGCGTTCGTGGCCAGGTCGTAAACGTCCATCGCCTTGCCGCTGTTGCGGTTGACCAGCACGTACCAGGCGGACGTGTTGACCGTAGCCGCCTCGGCCCGGGCGAGGCCGACGAGCGCACCCGTCGTGGCCAGCACGGAGACGGCCAGGGCGGCGATCCATCGTGGTCGGGGCATGATCATCCTCTGTTAGCGTTCACATAGATAGACGTCCATGAGTTTGGGACCGGTGCCCGGTGGTGTCAACCCGCCCCGGCGAAAATGTCGTAGGGCTCCGCTACCTTCTGCGCCAAGACTGCGAAAGGTGGCACGGATGCCGGCTGACACGACGTACCTCGAGCTCTCCGAAGACTCCGGGAGCGCGCACAAGTTCTATGAGGTGACGGTCGACGGCGCCGACCTGACCGTCCGCTACGGACGCATCGGCGACCGCGGCCAGGTCAAGCAGTCCTCCTACACCACACCCGACAAGGCCGCGTCCGAGGCGGCGAAAAAGATCGGCGAGAAGGTACGCAAGGGCTACGCGCCCGCCGTGCCGGGCGTGCGGCAACGCCGCGCCGTCTCGCGCCGCGAGATCGTCAGCACCCGTTCCACGGCCACCACCCGCGCGCCCATGCTGTGGCGCTACAAGTCGGGCAGCCCGGCCTTCGGCATCTTCGTCGACGACGACGTGTGCATGGTCGGCAACGAGAGCGGCCTGATCACCACGCTGAGCCACGGTGCGGAGGTGCTCCAGCAGTTCCGCCTGCCCGACGGCGTGAAGTGCCTGGTCGCCGACGACGACTGGATCTACGCGGGGTGCGACGACGGCAACGTCTACGACCTCTCCGGCAAGGTGCCCCGGCTGGCCTACCGCATCGCCGCCGACATCGACATCTACTGGCTCGACATCCACGACGGCGTGCTCGGGGTCTCCGACTCCGGCGGCGGCATCGCCGCCATCGACCACGAGGACGAATTCCTCTGGCGCCGCCAGGGCCACGGCTCCAGCGCCTGGATGGTCCGCTGCGACACCCGGGCCGTGCACCACGGCCACTCCAAGGGCGTCACCAGCTACGACTGGCGCACCGGGCAGGAGCTGTGGAACACGCGAACCAGCAACGTGCTGTTCGGCTGGCAGGAGGGCGACTCGCTCTACGCCGGCACCGGGCGGCGCCAGGTCGTCCAGCTCGGCAAGAACGGTGTCCACCGCCGGACGTACGAGTGTGACGCCCCCGTCTTCTCCTGCGCCACCGCCGAGGACGGTCGCTACGTCTTCGCCGGCGACAGCAGCTCCTCGATCTACTGCTTCGACACCTCGGGCACCCGGCTGTGGAAGCTGTCCACCGGTTGCGGCTCGGCCTACTCGATGCAATACCACGACGAGCGCCTCTACATCGTCACCACCGACGGATCGCTGTCCTGCATCGACGCGAGCGAGGCCGCCATCCAGGCCGCCGTGGCAGGCACGATCCCCGAGCCGGTCGACGTGAAGGCCCCGCCCCGCATGCCGGCCGTCGTGCCGTCCACAACGGTCGAGGTCGTCCACGACGTCGCCGGCGGCGTGGTCGTCGAGTGCGTCGAAGAGGGCGGCCGCCTCCGCATCCGCGTGGTCTCGTCCGGCTACCACCAGGACTGGCAGGTCCAGTTCCCCAAGGGCATCCGGGAACGCGGCAGCCGCTACGTCGTGACCGGCGTGCGCGAGGCCGCCCGGGGCGGCTTCTACCGCACCTACGGCGAAGTCCGCCGTCTGCTCTGAGCGGCGTCACGAGCGAGGCGCGCGCCGGGGCCGGTCCTCAGAACTGCATCGGATCGATGTCGCAGTTGGCGCGGGCCCCGGCGTGGGCAGCATGGATGGCCGCGTGGTCGGTACCGAGCACGCGGCCATAGGCCTCGACGGTCTCGTTGAACAGCGCCACGCCGTCGGCTGCCCGGCCGATCGCTGTCAGATCGAACGAGACGTTGAGGGAGCACGCCAGGGTCGAAGGGTGCTCACGGCCGATCTGCTCGCGGCACAAGTCGAGGACTGCTGTGTCCAATGCGTAGGCTGTTGCCGCGATGGTCGACCCGAGCCAGCACGTATCGCTGGATGTCGCGGATCGCCTGATTCAGCCGGCTCGGATTCCTGAAGGCCTCGTCCAGTTCCGGCGCCCCCGTGGCGGCCCGGACGCCTTCGAACAGGTCGCGACCGATCGGCTCCGGCGCGAAGAATGAGCAGACCTGCAGGAGTTGCAGGGCCGCCGGGTCTCCACGGCCAGCCGGTCCAGGGCGACGTTCGCCGCCGCCGCGACCGGTATCTCACAGCCCGGCGCCAGATCGAGATCGGCCAGCCGGGCTTGCTTCTCCCTGATCAGATCGAGGTAGTCATTGACCGCCATGTCGGTCGCGTGCAGCCAGGCTGAGGCATGTTCGATCGCCAGTGGCAGGTCCCCGAGCGCTCCGGCGAGCCGATCCGCGTCGGGCTGAGGCAGGGTCGGGTTCCGGCGCTGCAGCAGGCGGACGCTTTCGGCCCGGGTGAAGACGCCCACCTCGAGCGATTCCGCGATCACGCTCCACTCCTGGTTACGGAGGTGATCAGGACCTTGCCGGAGCCTTCCTCCGGGGAATAGTCGCGTACAGTCTCCGGGTTCTCCGCGTTGTCGAAGACCAGAAGCCAATTTCCGTACGGAATTCCGGCGCGCAAGGCATCTCGGACCTTGGGCACAGCGGAAATGACCTCGTTGCCCACGTCGAGGTCGAGCCGGTCGCCGAGTTCGATCAGCGACGCCAGGATCCCCGCCGGGCGCTCCGCCGGAACCCACCAGATGACGTCGTACTTGTTGCGATGCCGATAGGCGTATTCGATGGCTATCCGGGACTTGCAGACCCCACCCTCGCCGGGCAGCGCCTGCGGAAGCACGGCGGCCACGTTCTGCGTCCGCAACCTCGTCTCCAGCTGTTCGAGCAGCGCACGCCGACCGGTGAAGACCGGGTTCCGGGAGGCACGTCTCCCCAGACCTCAGGCGCCTGGCCCGTCGGTCGCCTCCCGGAGCCGACGGGCACTCGGGGCGTAGGGCCAGCCGGCAGACGTCTGTCCGGCCCGGACGCCTCCATCGGCCCACCACCGTCCCCGCGTCCACATCAAATGCTGATCTGTGCTGGGCCGGACGGACGGCGACCATCGTGGACAGCACCTGCGGCCCTCAGCCACCCTGCCTCGGTCACCGGTGCAGGCGGGCCGGGTGCACCATTCACAAGTAGATCACCGGTCCGGGCTCCGGCCCGGCCGCGGGCCGGGCCGGAGCCGGGTGGGTCAGAGCGCCAGACGCTGACCCGGGAAGATCCTGTTAGGGCTGTCCAGAATCGACTTGTTCAGCTGGTAAAGGGTCTTCCAGCCGCCCTTGATGTGGTTCTTCGCGGCGATCTTGGCCAGGGTGTCGCCGGAGCGGACGACGTAGTGCTTGCCTGTGGCCTTGACCGTCGACTTCTTGGCCGCCGCCTTCTTGGCGGTCGCCGACTTCTTCGCGGCGGTCGACTTCTTGGCGGCTGCCGGCTTGGCTGCGCCGGCCTTCTTGCCGCAGGTCGGCCAGGCGCCGATGCCCTGGCCCTTCAGCACCTTCTCGGCGATTCTGATCTGCTCGGCCTTGGTGGCCTTGTTCGCGGTCGAGGCGTACTTCGTGCCGCCGTACGCCTTCCACGTGCTGCGGCTGAACTGCAGGCCACCGTAGTAGCCGTTGCCGGTGTTGATGCTCCAGTTGCCACCGGACTCGCACTTGGCGATCGCGTCCCAGTTCACTGCGGCCTGGGCCGGGGAGGCCGGGCCGAGCAGGCTGACCGCGCCGGCGACACCCGCGGCCGCCAGTCCGAGCGCGACACGGGTCTTCTGTGCAAATGCCATGAGAGAGCTACCTCCACGCCTGCGAGGTGAGCTGTCGGGTTCGGGCTGAGGTGCCCGGCCGCACGTGGCGGCTTCACCCCGAGGCGCGCGTCAGCGCGCCGAGGAACGTGTGGTTCCCCCGCTCCATGCCTGGGTTCGTTTCCCTCGGGGCGGCGGCAGGGATTCGGCGTTCCGCCCGGGGCGTCCACGTTCGCGGACCGGCCGACGGTATCCACGCCCGGGCCCGTACGGCCAAGCCCGAAGGGCGGAAGGTGAAAAGGCTCTCAGATCCGGAAGAGTCCCCGCGGACAACCCGGGCCGTTGTGAACCAGCAGGTCAGGCCAGTGCGGCCTCGACCGTCGGGTACAGGGCCAGCATCCGGTCGAGGTTGACCACCTCGACCACGGTCGAAACCGGCGGGTGCAGCTCGGCCAGCCGCAGCGAGATGCCCCGGTCCTCGGCCAGGCGGTGCAGCTGGACGAAGATGCGCAGGCCGCTCGAGTCGCAGAACGTCAGGCCACGCAGGTCGAGCACCAGTCGTTCGACGCCGGACGCCAGGGCGGCCTCGCCGGCTTCCTCGAGCACGTGAGTGACGTCACGGTCGAGTTCACCGCTCACGGTCAGCACGGTGTCCCGGCCGTTGGCCTTACCGACGGTCACCGTCAGCTGTTCGGTCATGCTGGTTCCTCGATCTCGTCCGGCTGCGTTGCCGTCGGCAGAGTATTCAACGAAGCGGCCGCCGACCACTCGACCAGCATGAGGGTGGCGTCGTCGGCGGGCGGCCCGCCCTGGTGCTCGATGACCGCCAGGGCCAGCCGGCGCACCGCCTCGGGCGCGGGCAGCCCGGCCGCCGCGTTGCGTTCCACCAGGTCGATCGTGCGCGGCAGGCCGAACCGTTCGCCGCCGGCCGTTCGCGCCTCGGTCACGCCGTCGGTGTAGAGCAGCAGCCGGTCGTCCGGCTCGAACGCCTCCTCGGCCACTTCGGCCGCCGCATCGGGCAAGCCCAGCGGCAGGCGGCGACCGGCCTTGAGCTCGAGCACCGCGTGCCCGCCGCGCAGCACGACCGGGGCCGGGTGCCCGGCGTTGAGGTAGCGCAGCCGGCCGGTGTCCAGGTGCAGTTCGGCCAGTACGGCGGTGGCGAAACGGCTGTCGCGGAACTGCCCGGTCAGCGCGGTGTCGACCGCCCGCGCCTGATCGATCAGTCCCCCGCCGGCCCGCCGGGCTGCCCGGAGCGCGGCCAGCGCGACCGTGCACGTCAGGCCGGCCTCCAGACCACGGCCCGCCGCGTCCAGCACCGCCAGCCACATGACACCGTCGTCGACGGCGTAGTCGAATCCGTCCCCGCCCACGTCGTAGCAGGGCTGCAGGACGGTGCTGATCACGGCCCGGTCGAAGCTGGCCGTCAGCGGCGGCAGCGACGCCCACAGCAGCTCGGCGGCGGTCGACATCGGCTGGGACCGGCGGGCCCGTTCCAGGTGGTCGCCGCGTTGCTTGGTGCTGTTCATCAGGTGTCCGACCAGCCCGGCGACCATTTCACAGCGCTCCGGGAAGCCCTCTTCACGGGCCACGGCGGCGTCACCGCCGACAAACTCGATCACGCCGAGGCGGTCGGTGCCGTCGACCATCGGGGTCCACCAGCGGTAGCCGGGCCCGTCGCCGGTCGGAGCCGAGCGGACCCGGGTGAACACCCGGCCCGGCAGGGTGCCGTCGATCGGCAGGACATCGGGCGCCGGACCCGGCTGCGACAGGGGGGTCAACGCCGTCTGCTCGTAGTTGACCACCCAGATGCGGGTGCGCACCCCGAGCCGCGCCATCACCACGTCGAGGGCGGGAGCGATCTCGTCGGGACGCCACCGGTGGGAGCCCGCCAAGATCTGCTGCAGCGCCTCGTACCATCGCAGCTCGGTCGCTTGATCCATGGCACTCAGCTTAGGCCCGCGCGCACCGGCCTGAGCCGGTCGAGCGTCGTCCGGAGCGTACGGGGGACAGCGGTGCCCGCCCGGACGGCGGGCACCGCGGTCCGTCACAGCGAGAGGGTCCAGCCGGTCAGGGTGCCGGTGTCGACCGTGGCGGCGTCCTGCACCCGCAGGGTCCAGGTGCCGTCGGCGGTCTCGCCGGCGAGGTTGACCGCGTACGTCCGGTCGATGTTGTCGGTGCTGCCTTCGGCCCGGTTGTGCAGGACGTAGGCCGTGCCGTCGGGAGCGATCAGGCTGACCACCAGGTCACCGATGTAGGTGTGCCGGATGTGCACCTCGACCCCGCTCGTCGCCGACGGCCTGGCGGTGCACCCGTCGATCGTGACGGTGCTGGTCACCGTCGTGTTGTCGGGGATCGGCACGGCCGTGGCGCTGGTGGCGGCGCACCGGGCGCCGCTGTTGACCGTGACCGTGAGGTCCCGCGTCCGGGTGATCGACGGGGCCGCCGCGGTGATCCGGATCGCCCCGCTCGTCCGTGCCGCGGTGGCGTCAGCGCTGACTGTGATCGTGGTGGACTCACCCGCCGTGACGGTGGCCGGCTCGAACGAGACGGTCACGCCGGCCGGAGCGGCGCCGGCCGAGAAGGTGATCGGCTCCGCCTCGCCGTTGACCAACGCGGTGGTCGCCGTGACCGTGGCCGATTCGCCGGGGCCGACGGCAGCGGTCGCCGCCGAAAGAGCCACCGAGAAGTCGTTGCCCGTCGAGCACTGCTCGTCCGCGCCGGCCACGTTCACTGAGGTCCACGCGGCCTGCACGGCCTTGTACTCGGCGCTGCAGAAGCCGTACAGGTCACTGGCGGCGGACAGGGAATAGGCCCGCGCGGTGTTGCCCGGGCTCGCGGTGCTGACGTAGCCGGTGTTCGAGACGAAGTACGAGTCGAGCGCCCGGAACCAGATCTTGGCTGCCTTCTCCTTGCCGATGCCGACCACGGGGTCGGCCGTGCCACAGACCGGCGAGGTGCCGTACGGGCCGGCCCCGCTGCCCTCGGCCAGGTTGAAGAAGAAGTGGTTGGCCACGCCGGACGAGTAGTGCACGTCGACGCTGCGGGTGCTCGTCGACCAGCAGCCGTGCGAGCGACCGTCGAGCGTCGGGTTGTACATGTAGCGCAGCGGCGAGCCGTTGCCGTTGATGTCGATCTTCTCGCCGATGTCGTAGTCGCCGGCGTCCGCCGCGCTGTTCGCGTGGAACTCGACCATGCTGCCGAAGATGTCGCTGGTGGCCTCGTTCAGGCCGCCGGACTCGCCGGAGTACGTCAGGCCGCCCGGCACCACGTTCTCGGTGACGCCGTGCGCCATCTCGTGCCCGGCCACGTCCAGCGCGACCAGCGGCTTGGCGTTGCCGCTGCCGTCGCCGTAGGTCATCTGCGCGCCGTCCCAGAACGCGTTCACGTAGTTGCTGCCGTAGTGCACCCGCGACGGCACGCCCCGCCCGTCGCCGAAGATGCCGTTGCGGCCGTGCACGTCCTTGAAGTAGTCGAAGGTCACCGCGGCGCCGAAGTGCGCGTCGACCGCGGCCGACTGCCGGTCGGCGGGGGCGCCGGTGCCCCAGGTGTTGTCGGCGTCGGCGAAGGTGGTGCAGGCGCCGGACGTACGGTTGTTCATGTCGCAGGTCAGGCCGCCACCGCGGGTGGGATCGACCAGGTTGTACGAGGATCCGGCCGCCGTGGACTCGAGCGCGACCGCGCCGGAATAGATGCTGTTGCCGGTGCCGGCGACGTTCTCGATCTCGTCGTACGAGCCGACGACGGCCCCGGTCAGCGCGTCGGAGATCACGTGGAAGCGCGACGGCGTCTGCTTGTCCGGCTGCCACCCGGTGATCACGGTCTCCCACGACAGCCGGCCGACGCCGCTGGTCGCGTCGACGAAGAGCTCCGGCTTCCCGGTGCCGGTGATGGAGCCCTCGAACTCGCCCTTGGCCGTGGCCGCCGCCCGCTCGGCGCTGACCGACGGCTTGGTGCCCAGGCTGAGGGGCTTGACCAGACCCACCGAGGAGCCCGCGTACGTGCCGTCGGCCTTGGTCCGGATGACCAGGTCACCGCCGGCGACGCGCAGACCGTCGTAGGTGCGGGTGTAGCGGACAGTCCCCTTCTTGCTGCTGTAGACCGTGTACCTGTCCTGACCGGACTTCTTGATCGCCGAACCGGCCTGGTCGAGCAGTGACGAGCCGGGTGTGGCCGGCGCGGCCTGCGCGTTCGTGGTGGTGACCACCAGGCTCCCACTGACCAGGGCGATAGCGCCGGCCAGCGCGACAGCAAATCTCACGTGTTTCCTCCCCACGATCACAGGCATTAATGCCTGTCGATACGTGAGATCATGTCGCGTTTGCCTGCGGCACGGGGGATCGACACACGTAAAACTTAAGTTTCCATTCAGATTCGTCTATGTAGGCCCGCGGTTCACCGGACGACGGTCACCGGGCATTTCGCGTACGCGGCCACGTGCTGACTGACCGAGCCGAGCACCAGCCCGGCGAAGCCCTCGTGGCCGCGATGGCCGACCACGAGCAGGTCGGCGCCCTCGGACTCGTCTATCAGAATCTTGGCGGGGCGGCCCTGCCGGACCAGCCTGTACGCGGTGGACCGGGCGGCCGAGGTCGCGCAGGCCGCTCAGGCCCGCCTGGTGGTCGTGACGGCCTACCGCGACGACGACGACGCCCGGCCGGAAGGGGCCGCCGAGGGCGTCCACCGCGACCTGCACGGCGCCGACGTGGCGCGCGAGGCCCTGAGTCGGTCACCGGCCTGACCCGCGAGCGTGCCCGCTACATCGAACAGCTGGTGGTGCGCGGCGACCCGGCCCAGGCCCTGCTCGACACGGTCGGCAACAACCCGGCCAACCTGATCGTCGTCGGCAACCGTGGCCCGGGCGCCAGCCAGGGCGCCCTGCTGGGCTCGGTGCGGGCCGGGGTCGTCCGCAACGCGGTCTGCGACGTCCTGGTCGTGCAGACCTCGGCCCTGGACGAGGACCGCCTGTTCGCGCCCGGCCAGGAACCCGTGGCCCGGCCGGACGCGGACGGCTGAGTCAGTACTGGCAGCGCAGCACGAGCATGGCGCGGGCGGGCACCTGTACGCCCTCCTGCGCCTTGATCGTGGCGGCGTTGGCCAGCAGAGGGTCGGCGGTGTCGACGGCGATCTCCCAGGCCTGGCCGTAGGCCGGGTCGGGCAGCGTGAACTCGACCTCGTCGGGCGACGGGTTGAACAGCGTCAGGAACGAGTCGTCGACAATGGCCTCGCCCAGGGCGTCCGACTCGGGGATGCCGTGGCCGTTGAGGAACACCGCCACCGTGCGTGAGGCCTCGGGCGCCCAATCCTCGTCGCGCATGGGCGTGCCGTCCAGCCGCAGCCAGGCGATGTCGGGCAGCTTCGACTCGCCGGCCGGTGCGCCGGTGAAGAAGCGGCGGCGGCGGAAGATCGGATGCTCGGCCCGCAGGCGGGTCAGCTGCCGGGTGAAGACGGTCTGCACGTCGTGGTGGCGCGCGTCGGCCCAGTCGATCCAGCTGATCTCGTTGTCCTGGGCGTAGACGTTGTTGTTGCCGCCCTGGGTGCGGCCGAGCTCGTCGCCGTGCGCGATCATCGGGACGCCCTGCGACAGCAGCAAGGTGGCCAGGAAGTTGCGCTTCTGCCGTTCGCGCAGCGCGACGACCTCCGAGTCGTCGGTCGGGCCTTCCACGCCGGAGTTCCAGGACCGGTTGTGGCTCTCGCCGTCGCGGTTGCCCTCACCGTTGGCGTCGTTGTGCTTCTCGTTGTACGAGACCAGGTCGTTCAGCGTGAAGCCGTCGTGCGCGGTCACGAAGTTGATGGACGCGATCGGCCGCCGCCCGTCGATCTCGTACAGGTCGGAACTGCCCGCGAACCGGGACGCGAACTCACCCAGCGAGGCCGGTTCGCCGCGCCAGAAGTCCCGCACGCTGTCGCGGTACTTGCCGTTCCACTCGGTCCACAACGGCGGGAAGCCGCCGACCTGGTAGCCGCCGTCGCCCACGTCCCACGGCTCGGCGATCAGCTTGACCTGCGAGACGACCGGGTCCTGGTTGACCAGGTCGAAGAACGCGGCCAGCCGGTTCACCTCGTGGAAGTCGCGGGCCAGTGAAGAGGCCAGGTCGAACCGGAAACCGTCGACGTGCATCTCGGTGACCCAGTAGCGCAGCGAGTCCATGATGAGCCGCAGCGACTCGTGGTGGCGCACGTTGAGGCTGTTCCCGGTGCCGGTGGTGTCGTAGTAGTACTGCTTGTCGTCGTTGACGAGCCGGTAGTACGCCGGGTTGTCGATGCCCTTGAACGACAGCGTGGGACCCATGTGGTTGCCCTCGGCGGTGTGGTTGTAGACCACGTCGAGGATCACCTCGATGCCCGCCGCGTGCAGCGCCTTGACCATCGACTTGAACTCCTGCACCTGCCCGCCCCGGCCACCGAAGGACGCGTAGTCGTTGTGCGGCGCGAAGAAGCCGATGGTGTTGTAGCCCCAGTAGTTGCGCAGGCCGCGCTCGACCAGGTTGCTGTCGTGCACGAACTGGTGCACCGGCATCAGTTCGACCGCCGTGACGCCCAGCTCCCGGAAGTGCTTGATCATGGCCGGATGCGCCAGGCCGGAGTAGGTGCCCCGGACGTCCTCGGGGATCCGCGGGTTGCGCTCGGTCATGCCCTTGACGTGCGCCTCGTAGATGACCGTCTGGTGGAACGGGATGCGCAGCGGCCGGTCGTTGGCCCAGTCGAAGTACGGGTTCACGACCACCGATCTCATCGCGTACGGGGCGGAGTCGTCGTCGTTGTAGGCGTCGGGGTCGCCGAACCGGTACGAGAACAACGCCTCGTTCCAGTCGTTGTGTCCCTCGATGGCCTTCGCGTACGGGTCGAGCAACAGCTTGCTGGGATTGCAGCGCAACCCGGCGGCCGGGTCGTAGGGACCGTGCACGCGGTAGCCGTAGCGCTGCCCCGGCACGATCCGCGGCAGAAAGCCGTGCCACACCATCGCCTCCCGCTCGGGCAGGTCGATGCGCGTCTCGGTGCCGTCGTCGTCGAACAGGCACAGCTCGACGCGCTCGGCGACTTCCGAGAAGAGGGCGAAGTTCGTGCCGCCACCGTCGTAGGTGGCACCGAGCGGGTACGGCGAACCAGGCCAGATCATCATGGTGCGGCTACTCGTCTCTCTCAGGGTCGGACAGACGCGTTTACCCAGTTCCAGCCGGATCAGACCGAGTCCTTCACCACTCCAGGGTGATCTCGAGCGCCTGGGACGGGACGATCGGGTCGTCCACGTCGACAACCGCCAGCAACCGCACGCCGTCCGGGGTCGTGCCGCGGACGGCCAGCCCCTCGACCTTGGGCGCGACGCCGCCGTCCGCCGGCAGCCCGGCCACCGCCACGACGGTCCGGTCGTCGATAAGCGCCAGCGCCGCCCCCACGACCGGCCCGTCGTCGACCGGGTTCGGCGTGTCCTCGGCAGCGGCGCTGACCAGCACTTTTCCGTCCGGCAGGGCCACCGCGTCGGTGACCGCCAGGGCCACGCCGCCGACGGTCCCGAGCTCGTACCGGCGTACGCCGGAGACGTCGATCCGGTCGTCCGGACCGTCCGTCATGGCCCGCAGCAGGGCGGCGAGGTCCACGTCGACGGAAGCGCTCGGCACCCCGGCCGCGGAGTTGCCCCGCTGGAACCACCGCAGGCGGTCGCCGACGAGGCACGCGCCTTCCAGGTTGAGCAGGTCGGCGGTCAGGCCGAGCCGGGCCGCGACGGCCGCGTAGAGCGCGGGCAGGTCGGCCACCACCGTCTCCCCCGGGCTGACCAGCGCGACGCGCGTCCGCGCGGCCGTCGAGCCCGAGCCGAGCAGCAGGACGCCGCCGGAAGGCAGCGGACAGGCCGCCTCGAAGTCCGGTTTCAGGTGCTTGGTGCCCGCGGCCGAGCTGAACACCTCGACGCCGTCGACCGGGGCGACGACGCGGACCGGAGTTACCGAGCCCGCGCGAACCCACGCCGCGTGCGTCGCGTCGTCCTGGACGACCAGCCACCCGTCCCCGAAGGGAGCGACCGCCGACGCCGCCCGCACCGGCGTCCCGTCGTCGAAGGTCAGCGACGACACCTGCTCCACGCGCACCCGCATGAGGGCATTGTCATCCACGACCCGCCCGCCGTGTGGCCGACCGCCCGGCGGTTCGAGCGGGTCCGGCCATTCACGGCTTGGTCGGCTGACCCGGGCCGGGGTTGGTCAGCTCTTGGCGCCGTAGTTCATGGTGTCGGGGTTCGCTCCCGTGCGTCCCTTCTCGCCGCGGTCGAGGGCGGTGATGCTGCCCATCGCGCCGCCGTCGAGCTCGAAGTCGAAGATCTCGAAGTTCTCGCGGACCCGTTCGGCCGTCTTCGACTTCGGGAAGATGATGTCGCCGCGCTGGATGTGCCAGCGCAGAACGACCTGCGCCGGGCTCTTGCCGACCTGGCGAGCGATCTCGGTGATCACCGGGTCGCTGAGGACCTCGCCCTGGGCGATCGGGGAGTACGCCTCCGTCGCGATCTCGTTGTCGGTGTTGTACGCACGCAGGGCGTCGTTGGTCAGGTACGGATGCACCTCGATCTGGTTGACCGCCGGGCGGACCTGGGTCTCGGCGCGCAGCCGGCCCAGGTGGTGCTGGGTGAAGTTCGAGACGCCGATCGAGCGGGCCCGGCCCTCGCGGTAGAACTCCTCGAGGGTGTTCCAGGTCTGCACGAAGTCACCGCCGTAGCTGGCGGGCATCGGCCAGTGGATCAGGAACAGGTCGACGTAGTCGGTGCCGAGCGCCTTGAGGGTGTCGTCGAACGCCTCGCGGGCGTCGTCGGGCTCGTGGAAGCCGTTGTTGAGCTTGCTGGTGATGAAGAACTCACTGCGGTCGAGGCCGGAGTTGTTCACGGCTTCGCCCACGCCGGCCTCGTTGCCGTACATCTGGGCGGTGTCGATGTGCCGATAGCCGATCTCGATGGCCGTCTCGACCGCCGAGCGGGTCTCCTCCGGCGGCACCTGAAAGACACCGAAGCCCAGCTGCGGGATGGTGCGGCCGTCGTTGAGCGAGATGGTCGGGACTGCGGAACTCATAGTTCTCCTCGTGCTCGTCGAAGGTGCCGATCCAAGCCATACCCGCTGAGCGGGCCGATCCACCGGGCGCACCGACCTCTCATTCCACTGTTCGGGCCCGGTCCCTTTCCCCTCGGCCCGGGCCTCCTCCGGTACGGCTTGAATCCGGCGCACCAGCGACGTCAGGAGCTCCGCCGGGCGCGGAAGGTGGCCGATCAGCGCGGTGAACGGGCTGCTGCGGAGCACGCGCCCCGGGAAGGCGCCCCAGATCCGGCCCGGTCCGCCGAGCGGGGCGTCGAGGTTGTCCACGCCGTTGTCCGGGCGGTCGGTGCGCTGCGAGCCCGCGCCCAGCCGGCGGATCGACAGCACCGCGTCGGTGAGCGCCGGGGAGAGCCGCTGAGCCAGCGCGAAAGCCGCGGCGGCCCCGCCGACCAGGATCTCGCGGCGCGGGTGACCGGCCGCGTAGACGATGCTGCGCGCGACGACCTCGGGGGCGTAGACCGGCGGTGGCGGCTTGGCCATGACCCCGAGCTTGCTGCGGGCGTGCTCGAAGAAGGGGGTGGCGATCGACGCCGGGAGGATCGAGGTGACCCGGATCGGCGCGCCCTCCTGGGCGAGCTCCATCCGTACCGTGTCGTAGAAGGCGCGCAGCGCGAACTTGCTGGCCGTGTAGGGCCCCTGGAGCGGGACGGCGCGGGCGCCTTCGGCCGACACGACGCCGAGGATCGTGCCGCCCCCGGCGCGGCGCAGCGCGGGCAGGGCCGCGTGTACGCCGTGCACCGAGCCGAGGAAGTTGACCCGCAGCACCCGGTCGAACTCCTCGTCGGTGACATCCTCGACACGCCCCCACACGCCGACGGCTGCGTTGTTGACCCAGGTGTCGATGCGGCCGTAGGTCTGCTCGGCCAGGTCAGCCAGCGCCCGCACCTGGGCCGGGTCGGCCACATCGGTCGGCGTGGCCACGGCCAGGCCACCGCCGGCGCGGATCTGCTCGACGAGCGTGCCGAGCGCCTCGGCCGACCGGGCCGCGCAGACGACCCTGGCGCCGGCCGCGGCGAAGGCGAGGGCCGTGGCCCGCCCGATTCCGCTCGAGGCACCGGTGATGACGACGACCTGTTCGGCGACGGGTTGGGGCATGTCGTGGCCCGTACCCGTCGCCGAGCCGTTCTAACTATTTGAAGAGCTCACCGATGCGGTCCTGGAAGGTGAGGATGGACAGCACGCCGAACAGGAGGAACGCCCACACCAGCGCGGCCAGGCGGACGCCCCGGATGCGGATGGGCTCGGGCAGGATCCGGCGGTTGATGAGGATCAGCAGGCCGGAGTAGATGAACATCATGAAGCCGCCGACCACCGCCGAGATCACCAGCAGGACGATCGGCTGGCTGAACCCGCTCAGAAGCACCACGATACCGATCGCCACCAGGCCCCACACCAGACCGGCGTACACCTTGCTCTCGTTGGCGTTGCGGGCGTACGAGGTCTTGATGACGTCCGCCGCCAGCCGGCTCGTGTAGTCCACGATGCCGAGCGCCGCCGCGAAGAGCGAGAACGCGCCGATGATCCAGAACAGGTACTGGAACCACGAGCCGACCCGGTCGGCCAGCACCTGACCCTCGATCTCGAGGAAGCCGATGCTGTTCTCCAGCCCGTCGCGGCCGAAGACGGTGGAGTAGGCCAGCAGCGAGGTGAACAGGATCGTCACGAAGGTGATGGCCACGAACGTGCTGAGCTGCTCGATGTTGGCGAACCGCCACCAGCCCCGCCAGCGCCGCAGGTTCTCGGGGGTCGGCTCGAACGCGTACCCGGTGCTCGGCGCCGCCTCGGGCTGGCCGGTGATCGGGCTGACCAGCCGGGGCACGTACTTTCCCATGCCGAAGCCCTTGTCGCGGATCCAGTTGGACTGCACCAGATTCTGCCCGCCGCCGGCGCCCGCGAAGGCCAGCGCGCCCAGCAGCAGCGCGAAGCCGAGCTCGTCGATCGGCAGCCGAGGCCGGGTGACCACCTGCGGGAGGTCGCTCCAGGCGTCAGCGCCGATCGCGAAGATCGCCGCGATCACGAAGAACGTGAGCACCGCCGCCACCTTGATCATCTGCGCCTTCTCGAGCGCCACGTAGACGACCGGGGCCAGGGTGAGAATCAGGCCGATCACGACGAGCATGCAGACGGCGATCACCGTGCGGTTGCCGCCGAAGATGTACGTGGTGAGGCTGGCCGAACTGGTGACCCAGCCCGGCCAGAGGTTCGCGAAGTACGTGAGGATCGCGAAGAACAGCCCCCAGTGCCGCCAGTAGCGGCTGAACCCGGTCAGCGCGGTCTCGCCGGTGGCCAGCGTGTACCGCTCGATCTCCATGTTGATGAAGTACTGGGTGATCAGGCCGACCAGCGCGGCCCACACGAACACCAGCCCCACCTGCGAGGCGATGTAGGGGAAGAGGACGAACTCGCCCGAGGCCAGCCCGACCCCGGCGGCGATGATGCCGGGGCCGATGAGCCGCCGGTAGCCGCTCGGCTCGTCGGGCATGTCACGGATCTCGGGACCGGGCAGATAACGGGTAGGAAAGGCCCGTGCCACCTTGCTCACATCGTCGGAAGTCGCCACAGCAGCTCCTCGATCGGGGTTCCAACCCTTCTGCGATCACCCCGATGTGTCAAGGGTCACAGTGATCCTGGTCGGCAACCGGCCGGGCCGGGGTCACTCCGCGGACAGCAGGTGCGAAGCCCGGGGCGGGCCGTCAGCCAGCGCCAAGGCCCTTTCCTCGGCCTCCCGGTCGGCGCCGGTGAGCCGGCCCGTGTGCTGGCGTTCGTGCTCGTCCCAGGTCGGTACGAGATAGGCCTCGACGAAACAGCCCGGCTCCTCGCCGTGGCGGAACAGTCCCCACTGCACCGCGCCGGTGCGCAGCCGGCTGCGGCGGACCGCCCTCATCGCGTCGGCGAACTCCCGCTCGTTCTCGGGCCGGACGGGATACGTGACGGTGACCAGCACCGGGCCTTCGTGATCGTCGGGGTCGAGCTCGAGGTGCGGCTCCGGCCAGTACGAAGCCGGCTCGCGGTTCATGCCGGCCGTGTCCAGCATCGGCCACCAGCGCAGGGTGAGCACCCCGGCCGCCATCAGCACGGCCGCCGCCAGGTGCGCCGCGACCAGCCCCAACGTGTCGGACAGGGCGCCCCAGGCCAGCGCGCCGGCGGCCTGGGCCCCGGCGAACACCATCTGGTAGACGGCGAGCCCACGCGCCCGCACCCAGTTGGGCAGGAACAGCTGCATGGCGGCGTTCACGCTGGACAGCACCATCACCCAGGCGACCCCGGCCGGCAGCAGGGCGAGCACGACGGCGGCCTCCGAGCGCACCAGCCCGAGGACGGCGAGCACCGCGGTGAACAGGATGCCGGCCACCAGCAGCAGCCTGGTCACCGACCAGCGGGCGCGCATTCGGGGCAACAACAGGGCCCCAGCCACAGCACCGACGCCCACGGCGGCCAGCAGCACCCCGTACCCGCCGGAACCCAGGCCCAGCCGGCGGCCGGCGATCAGCGGAAGCAGCGCCCACAGCGCGCTGCCGGGCACGAGGAACAACGTCGCGCGCAGCAGGATGCGCCGCACCACGGGCGAGTGCCGCACGTACCGGCCACCGGCCCGCACCGCCGCGGCGAAACGCTCGGGCGCGGCGGCGGTTGTCACGAGCGGCGGGCGCCACCGCCACAGGACAAACGTGAACAGGGCGAACGTGGCGGCGTTGAGGGCGAACACGACGCCGGCCCCGGTGCGGGCGATGAGGACGCCGGCCACCGCGGGGCCGACCGCGCGGGCGAGATTCATGCTGATCGCGCCGAGCGCGGAGGCGTTGGCCAGCTGCGGGCGCGGCACGAGGTCGGGGATGAGGGCCTGCCAGGCCGGGGCGGTCAGCGCCTGGCCCGCGCCGAGGGCGAAGGTCAGGGTGAGCAGCAGCGCCGGTGGCATGTGCCCGGTGAGGGTCAGCGACGTCAGAAGCAGACCCACGGCGACCAGGAAGCTTTGGACGGCGATCAGCAGCCGCCGGCGGTCGAGGGTGTCGGCGAGCGCCCCGGAGGGCAGGGCGAGCAGGACGATGGGCAGGGTGCTGGCGGTCTGCACGATCGCCACCAGCGTGTCCGAACCGGACTGCTCGACCAGGAGCCACTGCGCTCCCACGGTCTGCATCCAGGTGCCGATGTTGCTGGCCAGCAGGGCCAGCCACAGGTTCCGGTAGGCGGCGATGCGCAGCGGCGCCCACGCGGAGGGCGCGGCAGTCATGCAGCCCGACTACCCCCGCCAGGGCAGCCCTAAAGGTCAATTGACATCCATCGCTGGATGAACGGACGATGGGAGCGCTCCCAGCCCGACGTCCTTCGTGGAGATCCCCCATGAGCGTTCCGCGTCCCCCAACGACCCCCACCCCGCCCGACCAGGGGGCGGGCCCACGTTACCCGCTTGTCAAGCGACGGGCCCGAGTTATCCACAGGCTGCTGACGGGCGCGCTTCTGCTCGCCGCCGCCACGACCGCCGCGGCGCCACCGGCCGCCGGAGCCGCCGCCCGGGCCGCCGGAGCCGCCGCCCCGGCCGAGACCAGGGTCGACGTCGACGTACGGGCCGGGCTCGCCACCGTCGGCGACGTCGCGCTCGGCGTCAACCACGCCATCTGGGACTCCCAGCTCGGCCCGCCCGCCGTCTCCGGCCTGCTGCAGGACGCCGGAGTGCAGATGGTGCGCTACCCCGGCGGCTCCTACGCCGACATCTACCACTGGCGCGACCACAGCGCGCCCGGCGGCTACGTCGCGCCGAACACCGACTTCGACACCTTCATGGCGGGCGCGCGGGCCACCGGCGCCCAGCCGATGATCATCGCGAACTACGGCACCGGCACCGCGCAGGAGGCGGCCGACTGGGTGCGGTACGCCAACATCACCAAGGGTTACGACGCCAAGTACTGGACGATCGGCAACGAGAACTACGGCAACGGGCACTACGGCTCGGCGTGGGAGGCCGACGAGCACGCCGACAAGAGCCCGAAGGAGTACGCGGCGACCGTCATCGCGTACGCGCAAGCCATGAAGGCCGTTGATCCGAGCATCAAGATCGGCGCGGTGCTGACCATGCCCGGCAACTGGCCCGACGGCATCGTGGGCGCCGGCGACGAGAGCAGCTGGAACCAGGAGGTGCTCACCCGGGCCGGCTCGGTCATCGACTTCGCCGACGTCCACTGGTATCCCGGCGGCAGCACACCGGCCGAGACCCTCACCAAGTCGAGCCACATCCCGGAGGCCGTCAACCTCCTCAGGCAACAAATTGACCGGTACGGCGGTCAGCCCGCGGGCCGCATAGGCATCAGCATGACCGAGACCAACGTCGAGATCGGCCGCAACACCCAGCCCGGCGCGCTGTTCCTGGCCGACGTCTACAGCGGCCTGCTCGCCCAGGGCGTCTTCACCGTGCACTGGTGGAACGTCCACAACGGCCTCGGCGACGTCTCCACCGTGGCCGGAGAGACCGACTACGACGACTACGGCCTGCTCTCCAGCGGCAACTGCAACGCCGACGGCTCGGTGTGCCAGCCGCCGCTGAACACGCCGTTCGCGCCGTACCACGCGTTGTCACTGATGGGCGACTTCGCCCGTACGGGTGACCGGTTCGTCGGCACGGGCACGGACGACGCTTCGGTCAGCACCCACGCCGTCCGCCGGGCCAACGGCGACGTCGCGGTCCTGCTGATCAACAAGGACGAGGCGGAGCCACGCACGGTGAAGCTGAACTACCACGGCTTCACGCCGGCCGCGGCCACCCCGTCGGTGTCCACCTTCGCCAACGGCGACGACGGGGTGACCACCGCGGCGGCCGGCACCGCCGGAACGCAGACCCTGGCCCCGTACTCGATAACGCTGCTGACCCTGCACCCGGCCCGCACCGACGCGGCCGTGCCGGCGGCGCCCGCGAAACCTTCGGCCACGACGACAGACCGGACCGCGACGATCTCGTGGCCGGCCGGTCCCGCCGGGCTCAAGTACGAGGTGTACCGCCAGAACGGCGGCGTCAGCGAGCTGCTCGGCGAGACCACCGGCACGTCGCTGACCGTACGCAACCTCGAGCCGGGCCGCCGCTACACGGTCAACGTGCTCGGCCGCGACACCGCCGGACGCCTCTCACCGTCCTCGCCGCCGCTGACGTTCACCACCGGCACCCCCGCCACCTCGGCCTGCACGGTGAAACTGCGCGACACCAACGACTGGGGCAACGGCTTCGTCGGCTCGATCGACATCACCAACAACGCGGCGGCTCCGGTCAACGGCTGGACCCTCGCCTTCACCTGGCCCACCACCTGGCAGACCGTGAGCAGCGGCTGGAGCGCCACGTGGGAACAGACCGGCCGCACCGTCCGGGTGACCAGCGACGCCACGCTGGCCGCCGGGGCCACCGTCTCGGCCGGTTTCGTCGGCTCCTACAGCGGGCCCAACGCACTCCCCCAGGTCTTCACCCTCAACGGCACCGTCTGTACGAGCGTGTAGGACCGCCACGACCCGGGCCCCGGCGCGTCGCACCCGGGCCCGGCTCCATTCCGTTTCGCTCCAGCGTGTCGTGCCTTCAGGCCGCCGAAACGGATGAGTCATCCGTTTCATGCTAGGGTCGGCAAGCGGATAGCTCATCCGTTTCATTGTCGGCTCGGCTCCGGAGAGAACATGCAGATCCTGATCACTGGCGGCACCGGCTACCTGGGCTCGGTGTTGGTCGAACACCTGGTTGCAGCAGGCCACGAAGTAGTGGCGCTGACCCGGTCCCCGGAATCAGCAGCGAAAGCGACGCAGGCGGGCGCGCGTCCTCTGCTCGGCAGCCTGACCGACACCGCGCTGCTGGAAACGGCTGCGGCGCAAGCCGATGCCGTGGTGCACGCCGCAGTCGACTATTTCGGTGGCGAGGAAGCGGTCGCGGCAGAAGCCGCTGCGGTGGAGGCTTTGACACGTGGTGCGGGAAAGGCGGACACGGGCAAGCCCTTCCTCTACACGAGCACCAACCTGGTCTACGGGCTCGACCCCGCCCATTCCCGCGACGAGGACGCGGAACTGCCCGAGCCGGGCCTGCAGCCGTTCAAGCTCGTCGGCGAGCGCGTGGTGGGCCACGCTGCGGGCCTCAACGGCATCATCATCCGCGCCGGTCTGGTCTACGGCCGAGGCGGCAGCCTGCTGCTGACCAGTCTGATCAGCGCCGCGGCCCAGTCGGGCGCTGCCACCTACGTCGGCGCCGGCGACAACGAGTGGACCCCGGTGCACGTGGACGATCTTGCCCGCCTGTACCTGACGGCCCTGGAGCTCCCGGTCGCGGGTATCTACAACGCGGCCGGACCGCAGCCGTTCACTTTCCGCGACCTTGCCGAGGCGATCGCGGAACTGACCGGAACCACCGCGACCTCGATCACCGCCGAACAGGCCGAGAGCGCCATGGGGCCGATGGCCGCGCTGCTTCGATCCTCGGCGCGCATCACCTCCCGGAAGGCGCGCAACACCTTCGGGTGGAGCTCCAGCGGTCCCGCCCTGCTGGACGACGTGCGCTCCGGCTCCTACCAGGTCGTGAGCCCGTAAGCCCCAGCCTGGCCGGCCACGCCGCTGCCGGTCCGCTGCGGCCGACCGCCTTCCCAGCCCTGCGCCGCGTGTCAATCGGTCCGGCCGGACAGACTCCGAGCCAGGGTGGAAATCATCACCGCCGCGGGAATCAGATGCAGCGCGATGAGGGCCACGACGCAGGCGGTGTCTGCCCCCGAGAGAAGGGGCGGAATCAACGAGACGGCGGTCAGCGACACCGTCGTCCACACGAATCGCCGAGCCGGTTGGGCGCTCCACCGAAGAAGAGCGACGGCGATGACGACGCCCACGATCGAGAAGAAGCCGGTCACCACGGCGATCCCGGACAACGGGATCGTCGCGCCACCGTCGGGGACCTCGAAGGCGACGCCGCCGGCCCGGGCGAGCGCGGCGGCGAGGCTGGTGGCCGCCACCGCCGCCACCGTGGCGACGAGGCCCCGGCCTGCGAGTCCGCGGAACCGGTGATTGCGGCCGGTTCGACCCGAAGCTGCGGCGATATCGGTGTCATCCAGGGTTTTCATATCGTTTCCTCCATCATTTGATCTTGGGGGTGACGATGCGTACGCGCGCCGTGCGACGACCGGGGTTCCGCAAGGCACGTACGCCGGTGCCGCGCAGCCAGAACCCGGCATCCCGGCCGAGGACAGGCCCGGGCTCGCCGTCGCGCAACTCCAGTTGCACCCGCCCGCAGGCGACAACGGCGAACGCGTCGTGCCATTCCGCTGCGTCCACCGCGACCCGCTCGCCACCACGCAGCGCGAGCGTTCGCACCGGACTACTCCGTGCCGTCCGCCGGCAGCTGCTCCGGCAGCCCGAGCCGCGGGAACTGGTCGCTGTGAAAGGTGGTGATCTCGGCGATCTTTCCGCCGCTGACGCGCAGGACGTCGATCGTCAACGGCAGGTACGCGCCCTCCCGTTTCCGCCAGTGGTAGTAGCCGATGGCGGGCTGCCGGTTCACGGCGGTCGGGACCGCGCGCAGCCCCGTCATGCCCTCGAAGCCGCTCTCGATCCAGTAGTTCACCACCATGTCGCGCCCGACATACAGCCCCGGCGTGGGCGGCATGGACGTACGAACGTCGTCCCGCACCAGGGTGGTGAGCACGTCGATGTCCGTGGCCACGCTGGCCTCGGTGTAGCGCCGCACCAGCTCGCGCGTGCCCGCGTCCCCCTCGCCACCGGTCCAGTCCTGCCGCTGGGCGGGCAGGTGCTCCCGCATGCCGGCCCGGGCCCGCTGCAGCGCGCTGTTCACCGAATTGACGGAGTCCCCCAGAAGCTCCGCGACATCCTTCGCCGGCCACCCGAGCACGTCCCGCAGAATCAGGACAGCCCGCGGCCGCGGCGCAAGGTGCTGGACGGCAACCAGGTAGGCCAGCTCGATGGTCTCCCGCGCGACGGCAACGGCTTCCGGCTCGTCCGCGTCCCCCGCGGGCAACTCGTCGAGCAGTCTGTCCGGATAGGGCTGCAGCCACCGCACCTCGCCACCGGTAGCCGGCTCCGGCCGAACCTTGGCCAACAGGTCAAGACACGCGTTGGTAGCGATCCGGTACAGCCAGGCCCGGAACGTCGACCGCCCCGCAAAGGTCTCGCGCCGCCGCCACGCCCGGAGAAACGTCTCCTGCACAGTGTCCTCGGCGTCCTCGAACGACCCGAGCATGCGGTAACAGTGCACATGCAGCTCCCGCCGGTGCCGCTCCGCCAGCCCCGAAAACGCCGGCTCGTCGACCTCACCCAGACCGTTCACGCCCAGCTCCTCCAGCCGCGTGTCCGCACTCATCACGTCATCCTTCCGCCTCATCGCGTTCCGTCGTAGTTATGACGGGTGCGGACGCCACAACTCATCACCGGGCCTCGTCTCCGTGGCCGTCCCAGCACGGCAGCACTACCCGCGGTCACGTCCGCCGGCCCGCCGAAGTACCGGCCCGGCCTGTTCTCCGCGGTGGCGACCTGCGGCCGTCGGCCCCTCCGTTTCACCAGGCGGCGCGCCACACATGACAACGCATCGTCGCTGCCATCCCCGCCGAGCCTGTCCCCACCGGCGCGGGAGAACACGGGTCCGGTGGGCGCAAGCCCGCAACTGAGGGCCCGAAACGTTCAGATATGCGCGGGTGGGCCACGTGAGCGCAGCCTCGACCGCCCTGACGCAACCTCGCCTGGGCGCAGCCTGCCCGCGTTGCCGCAGCCTGCCCGCGTTGCCGCACGCCGCCGCTTGAGCACCGTCCGCCCGCTGAGCGATGCCCGCCTGAGTGCTGCTCGTTTGAGCACTGCCCGCCTGAGCGCTGCCCATTTGAGCACTGCCCGCCTGAGCGCTGCCCATTTGAGCACTGCCCGCCTGAGCGCTGCCCACTTGAGCACTGCCCACTTGAGCGCTGCCCGCCTGAGCGCTGCCGTGCAGGCCAAAGCCCATCCGCATGCGCAAGCTCGCCCGTGCGGACGCAGGCACGCCCACACGTGTGATCACCGGTCCGCCGGATTGGCGCAAAGCCAGCCCGGTGGGCAACGCCTGATCAGCGCCCGGCTCTGCCAGGGCGGTGACGTAATGGGCGACTCCCGCCTCACAGACTCGACGATCCGAGCGGCCGGGGCATTAGTCCGTCAGGAGCTCGCCGACCCGATCCAGCACGGCCCGCCACTGCGCCGGCTGAACGTTCTCCCGGACCTGACTGGCCAGCTCCACCGCGACAAGCTCGACGATCTGCGCAGACAGACTCCCCATCCGAGCCGGCACCGGCGGCGGTGTGCCGGCCGAAGCCCCCGTGGGCACGGTCGCATCGACAACCGCGGGGTTCAATGCCCCTGACGGCGCAGGCACAGCTGCCACACCCGACGTAGGCGCCACCACCGCAACCTGCGTGGACATGGCCATCCCGCTCGACGCCACCGCCGCGTCCACGTCCGCCCCGCTCGCTGCAGGCGGCACGAACGTCTCCCTCGACTGCCCACCCGTCTGAGGCGCCGCCACCGGCTTTGACACGGCCGTCCCGCTCAACGCGGACGTCAACGGCGCGGGTACGTCAGTCGCGCTCGACATAGGCGGTACCGCCGGGACGTGCGTGGGCGTGGCCATCGCAGTCGATGCCGACGCCGCCCGCGCGGGAACCTCCGCTGCACTCGACGCAGACACCGCCCGTGCGGGTACGTCCGTCGCACTCGACGCAGACACCGCCCGTGCGGGTACGTCCGTCGCACTCGACGCAGACGCCGCCCTACCCACCGGCGTGGACACGGCCGTTGCGTTCGGCTCAGAGGCCACCGTCGTGGTCGTTGCCGCGGCGACCGAGGTGGGCAGGGGCGTGTCGGCCTCGGGTGGCATGACCTCGACGCGCGGGGACGGAACAGAGGCAGTGCCGACGACCGAGGGCACGATGATCCTGCGGGTCACCTCGAAGTCGCGGGCCGCCCGGTCCGGCTCGAAGCCGTCCACCGGCGGGACATCACCGGTCCACTCACGGCCACCCGATAAGAGCCGCTCGTCAGCGCGAGCCGGTGAGAGGCCACCCACCGGCTCCGGGCCGTCGAGCGGCGAGAACTCACCGGGCTGCTCCCCGCTTCCAAACCTGAGTGACTCACCGACGCCGAGTGGCGGGAACTCGCCGGCCCGTCCCCGGCCGCCACGCGAAGACAGCTCGCCGGCACCGATCGCCGGGGCGTCGCCGACCTGGCTTCGATCACCAGCCGCAAGCTGCTCCTCAAGGCCGACCGGCGGGAACGCCCGCTCCTCAACGCCGACCGGCGGAAAGGCCCGCTCCTGACCGCCGGAGAGGAGCGGCACGCCTGCATCCGCCCACTCCGGGCCGCCGAACGAAAGCGGCTCCCCCTCGCCGGCCGACTCCCGCCCGCCGAACGAAAGCGGCACACCCGCGGCGGACGGCTCTCGGCCGCCGAACGAAAGCGGCACGTCCTCGTCGGCCGGCTCTCGGCCCCCGAAGGAAGGCGGCACGCCAACGCCGGACGAAAGCGGCACGCCAACGCCGAAGGAAAGCGGCACGCCAACGCCCGACGAAACTGGTGCGTCGATGGCGGGCGGTGGCACGTCGTCGGTCTGGTCGGGGCCACTCAGGGAGAGCTGCCCGCCGGTCAGGGGGAGGACGCCGACGACGTGCAGGTAGCGGGTCGTGCGGGTCAGGGCCACGTACAGCAGGCGGTGGCCGCGTTCGTCCTCGGCGACGATGTCCTTCGGCTCGACCACCACGGTGGCGTCGAACTCGAGGCCCTTGGCCTCTTGCGGGCTGACCAGGTTGACGCCCTGGCCGAGTTCGCTGCGTGACGCCGCGCGCCAGGCCACGTCGCGTACCGCCAGCTCGGACTCGATCGCCCAGCGGTGGACGGCCGGGCAGATGATGGCGACCGAGCGGCCGTGGGACGCGTGGGCCATCGCCGCCTCGACCGCCACCGCGGCCCGGCTCTCGTCGTCGACCAGGCGGAACACGGGGTCGCCGGGGCCGTCGCGGACCACCTGGGGTGCGGTGATGCCGGGGGCGGCGATCGGCAGCAGGCGCTCGGCCAGCTCGAACACCTGGCGCGGCACGCGGTAGCCGTAGCGCAGCTCGGCCGTGCGCTGGGACAGCTGGGCGGGCAGGTGCTCGAGGATGTCGTCCCAGTCGTCGCGGGCCCACAGGCCGGTGGACTGGGCGATGTCGCCGACCACGGTCATCGAGCCCGTCGACGACCGCGCGGCGATCGACCGCAGCTGCATGGGTGAGAGGTCCTGCGCCTCGTCGACCACGATGTGGGCGTACCGGTCGTCGATGCCGTGCAGCAGTGATTCGAGGTAGTCGAGCAGCGGCAGGTCGGCCTCGCTCCAGATCTCTTCGGTGATCCGCTCGCCGGGGCGACGGTGCAGCAGGGCGACCTCGCGGGCGGTGAACGCCTCGCCGGCGGCGGCGATGAGACGGTCGCGCGAGCCGAACAGCTCGCGCAGGAAGGCCGGGGCGGTGAACGAGGGCCAGATCCGTTCGATCAGCTGGTCGAGCGATGTGCGCACGCCGAGCCGACGGTCGCGGGCCCGGTCCATGCCGACGTTGACCATGAGACTGCGGAAGATCTGCCGCTGCTGGGTGAACGTGCCGGGCGTCTGCCGGCTGCGGGCGACGATCTGGTTGATCTCGTCGGCCGTGAAGACGACCGGACGACCGTCGAGCTGGGCCTCGACGGCGGGCTGGTCGGCCGGCACGCCGATCCGGTCGTACAGGGCGCGTCGCAGCAGCCCGGCCAGGCGGCCGTCGCCCTTGAGGCGGACTACCCCGGCCCCTTCCGTGCGGCCGCGCTTGACCGGCGGGTGGAACTGGCCGATGTCGCGCTGCACGACGCTGATGTCGCCCAGGCTGGGCAGCACCGTGCGGGTGTAGCGGGTGAACGTCGGCGTGGGGCCGACGATCAGCACGTCGGCCGCCGAGAGGGCGTCGCGGTAGTTGAACAGCAGCCAGGAGACCCGGTGCAACGCGACGGCTGTCTTGCCCGTGCCGGGGCCGCCCTGGATGACGAGCAGCTGGTCGAGGGGCGCGCGGATGAGGTCGAACTGGGCGGCCTGGATGGTGCGGACGATGTCATGCATCTGGCCGGTGCGGTCGCGGTTGAGGTCGTCGAGCAGGGCGTCACCGGGCGCCTCGAGCTCGGCCACGGCCGCCGCCAACTGCCGGAAAACCACGTCGCTGTACGACTGGATCGTGTTCCCGTCGCACTCGAAGGTGCGCTTGAGCACCAGACCGCCGGTGTCGGCGTGGGTGGCCGTGTAGTAGCGGGCGGCGGCCGGCGCCTGCCAGTTGACGACCAGCACCTCGGAGTCGTCGTCGAAGATGGTGTTGTGGCCGACGTAGAGGACGTCGCCGTCCTCGTCGTCCATGCGCCCGACCGCGACGGCGTCGTCGGGCTGCCCGATGCGCTGGAGGCGGGCCTCGGCGTCCTTGCGGAGCCGCACCGCGGCGCCCGCGTTCGCCGCCGCGCCCGGCGCCTCGAGCAGGTGGCGGCGCATGCGCTCACGGTGGTCGGACACGTGGTCGAAATACTTCTGCTCGGCCGCCAGAATCTCCGCCACCGTCTCCACCAGGCACTCCCCTCACTCGCGCCACACCACGATGCGCGGTGGTTGTTGAATCAACCATCGCCCGTTCGCCCGCCAACAACTGACCGTGTCGCCGGCGAAGCGGAGGGGTGTCAGTCGCCGCTGAAGCCCCAGAAGAAGAGCTCGGCGGGCTTGCCGCCGGCGTCGTGCAGGACAGCGAGCCGCCCGACCCAGCGCTCGGCGGCCAGTTCCTCCAGCTTCTCGACATGCTCACGCGTGAGGGTGACCGTGCCCGCGGTGGCCAGGGCCTCTTCGTCGGTGACGGGCACGACCGCGCCGAAGGAGGGCGCCCGCGAGATCTCGTGGACGTCGAGGATGGAGTGGGTGCCCGACTCCTGCACGGCCTCGTCGGACCACAGCTGTTCCTCGGTCTTCGGCCGGTTCGGGAAGTCGGCGGCCGACTTGCCGAACTCGTAGGGCACCGCCCACCAGTAGTCGCCGCTCGCGAAGACGGTGTCCCGCAAGGAGGCCAGCGCCTCGTCGAGGTCGGGCTGATAGGGAACGTAGTAGTGCCAACCGGATGCGCCCATGGCGATTCCTCCCCGTCGATGGTGATCGGCGGGAACCTTAGCCGCGCCGTACGACAAAAACCCGGGAGCAGGACGCACGTCGGGACGCAACCTGCTGATCAACTGCTCACGTATTGCTCGGCCCGGAGGTAGAGCATCGAAACTTGTGATTCCTAGCGTTCTGTTCGGGCGACCGGCGTGATCCGCGGGCCGCCCGGGGCAGGGGCTCACCCTGCCTTTCTCCACCACGGCCCGATCCCGGGCCGCCTCGAAGGAGACAGAATGGCAAGAAGTCCACATCACCGGAGCGCGGCCCGAGCCGTGCTCGGTGCGGGGATGGCGGTCATCATGGCCGCCGCGGGAGTGGTCGCGACTGGCGCTGGCGCCCAGGCCGCGGCCCCCAAGGACAAGATCCGGCCCGAGCTCGCGGCCCAGATGGCCGAGCGCGGGGGCGGCGACTTCTGGATCAGGTTCGGCGCCCGGGCCGACCTGACCGCGGCCGGCAAAATCAAGAACTGGGACGAGCGGGGTACGGCGGTGGCCGCGGCCCTGAAGAAGGCGGCGGCGGACAGTCAGTCCGGGGTCCGGGCCGAGCTCGACAAGGGCGGCGCGAGCTACCAGTCGTTCTGGGCGACCAACGCGATCAAGGTCAGCAAGGGATCGCCGGCGCTGGTGCAGAGCCTCGCCGCCCGCCCCGAGGTCGAGGGCCTCTACGCCCCGGCCAAGGTCGAGGCGCCCAAGGTCGTCGAGGGCACCCAGCAGAAGGCCGTCAACGCGGTCGAGTGGGGCATCGCCAACATCAACGCGGACGACGTCTGGTCGCAGTACGGCATCACGGGCGAGGGCGTCACGATCGCGAGCATCGACAGCGGCGTCCAGTTCAACCACCCGGCGCTGGTCGGCTCCTACCGGGGCAACAACGGCGACGGCACCTTCACCCACGACTACAACTGGTTCGACGCCGCCGGCGCCTGTTCCGGCGCCCCGTGCGACACCAACGGCCACGGCACCCACACGATGGGCACCATGGCCGGCTCGGACGGGACGAACCAGGTCGGGGTCGCGCCCGGCGTCCGCTGGATCACCGCCAACGGCTGCTGCCCCTCGGACGCCGCGCTGATCGAGTCGGGCCAGTGGATGCTCGAGCCGACCGACTCGGCGGGCGCCAACCCCGACGCGAGCAAGCGGCCGAACGTCATCAACAACTCCTGGGGCACGATCAACCCGTCGAACGAGCCGTTCATGGAGGACATCACGACGGCCTGGACGGCGTCCGGCATATTCGGCGCCTTCGCCAACGGCAACAGCGGGCCCGGATGTCAGTCCAGCGGTTCGCCGGGCAGCCTGGTCAGCAACTATTCGGTCGGGGCCTACGGCGTGGACAACACGATCGCCGACTTCTCGGGCCGCGGCGTGGGACAGAACGGCGAGCTCAAGCCGAACGTGTCGGCCCCGGGTCTCAACGTCCGCTCCACCTGGCCCAACAGCGGGTACAACAGCATCAGCGGCACCTCGATGGCCACACCCCACCTGGCCGGCGCGGTTGCCCTGTTGTGGTCGGCTGCCCCGGCGCTCGTCGGCGATGTCACCGCCACCCGCGCGCTGCTGGACGACACGGCCATCGACAGCGACAACGCCCAGTGCGGCGGCAACGCCGACGACAACAACGTCTTCGGCGAGGGCCGCCTGGACGCGCTGAAGCTGATCTCGCAGGCGCCCACCGGCGACTCCGGCACCCTGGCCGGCAAGGTCACCGACGCGGCCACGGGCGCGGCGGTCGCGAACGCGGCGCTGACCCTGACCGGGGCGGCCGACCGGCAACTCACCACGGGCACCGACGGTGCATACTCGACGCGGCTGCCGGCCGGCGACTACCAGGTCGCCGTGACGGCGTACGGCTATTCGGCCCGGACGGTGGCGGCCACGGTCACGGCCGATCGGACCACCACGACGAACGTGGCGCTGGCGGCTGTTCCGACCGTGTCCGTGGGCGGGGCGGTGACCGACGGCTCCGGCCACGGCTGGCCGCTGTACGCCAAGGTCTCCGTGGCCGGACCGGGCGGCGTCTCCGACTACACGACCCCGTCCAACGGCCGCTACAGCTTCAAGGTGCCGGCCGGGTCCACGTACAAAATCACCGTCGAGTCGCAGTACCCGGGCTATCAGACGGTGACCAAGGACGTGGTCGTCGGAACGAAGAACGTCACCCAGAACGTGGCGGTTCCGGCCTCGCAGGACGACTGCACGACGGCGCCGGGCTATGAGAACTCCACCAAGGGCGACTTCCAGTCGTTCGACGGCGCCTCGGCGCCGACCGGCTGGACCGTGGTCGACAACGCCGGCGAAGGCCAGACCTGGAAGTTCACCGACGACGGGCAGCGCGGCAACAACACCGGCGGCGACGGCGGTTTCGCCATCGTCGACAGCGACCGCTACGGCTCCGGCCACACGCAGGACACGTCGCTGGTCAGCCCCGTCGTCGACCTCACCGGCGTGGCCGCGCCGGTGATCCGCTTCGACCAGGAGTACCGGCAGTACGGCGAGGAGACCGGCGACGTCGATCTCAGCGTCGACGGCGGCGCCACCTGGTCGACCGTGCTGAAGCAGACCGCCAACGTGCCGGGTCCCGAGCGCACCTCGGTCGCGATCCCGCAGGCCGCGGGCAAATCCGCCGTGCAGGTGCGATTCCACTACTACGAGGGCTCGTTCGCCTGGTGGTGGAAGGTCGACAACGTGCTGATCGGCGAGCTCGAGTGCGTGCCCACCGACGGCGGGCTGGTCGTCGGCCACGTCAAGGACGGCAACACCGGCGGCTACGTCAACGGGGCCACCGTCGCCGACAAGGGTGACGCCGCCGTGAAGGCCACCACGGTCGCCACGCCGGACGACACCGCCCTGCCGGACGGCTTCTTCTGGCTGCTCGCTCAGCCCGGCTCCCGCACGTTCGGGGCCACGGCCGGCAACTACGCCGGTGACACCGATACGGTCGACGTCGAGGCCGACTGGACGAGCTCGGCGGCGTTCGAGCTGGGCGCCGGTCAGCTCGCGGTCACCCCGGCCACGGTGAGCGCGGACGTCCGGATGCCCGACGGCAGCGCGGCCAAGAAGTTCACGGTCACCAACACCGGCACCCAGCCGGTCGAGGTGAAGCTCTCCGAGCGCGGCGGCAGCTTCGACATGCTGAAGGCCGACGGCTCGCGGACGACCCTGGGCGAGATCCTCGGATCGCCGGGCGCACCGGTGCAGCGAATCACCACGGCCGTTTCGTTCGCGTCGAAGACCTCCTTCAAAGCGAACGCTGTGGCCCAGGACGGCCCGCTGGCCGAGCCGTGGACGAACATCGCCGATTTCCCGAAGGTCGTGATGGACAACCGGGTCGTCAACCTGGACGGCAAGGTCTACTCCCTCGGCGGCACCGACGGCAACGCGGCCTACGAGACGAACTACGTCTACGACCCGGTCGCGCAGGCCTGGTCGCCGATCGCCGACCTGCCCGAGGCCCGAAGCGCGCTGACCGTGGGCGTGGCCGACGGCCAGATCATCGTCACCGGCGGCTGGGGCCCGGCCGGCCCGGCCGCCACCACCTGGGCGTACGACCCGGGGGCGGACAGCTGGACGCGCAAGGCGGACAACCCGGCGCCGCGGTCGGCCGCGGGCCAGGCGGTGCTCGACGGCAAGCTGTACGCCGTCGCCGGCTGCACGACCGCCAACTGCACGCCGATGTCGAACGACGTGGTCCGGTACGACCCGGGCAGCGACACCTGGGAGACGGTGGCCGACTACCCGAAGTCGGTGGCGTTCGCCTCGTGCGGCGGCATCGACGGCGTCCTGTACTGCACCGGCGGCAACGACGGCCAGAACTCGCAGAAGGCCGGCTACGCCTTCGACCCGGCCACCGGCGCCTGGACCCCGATCGCCGACGCTCCGGCCGACCAGTGGGCCGCCTCCTCCGCCGCGGCGAACGGCAAGCTCCTCGTGGTGGGCGGTGTGCAGGCCGGCGCGGTCACCAACGCCGGTTTCGCGTACGACCCGGCCGCCGGCTCGTGGGCCGCTCTGCCCAACGCCAACACGGCCCGGTACCGGGGCGCGGCGGCGTGCGGCTTCTACAAGGTGGGTGGCTCGTCGGGTGGCTTCAACCCCACGACCGGCGGCGAGGCGCTGCCCGGTCTGGAGGAGTGTGGCGCGGCGAGCGACGTCAGCTGGATGACGCTCGACAAGTCGGAGGCCACGTTGGCCCCCGGCAAGAAGGTGACGGTCACCGTCGGGCTCACCGCCTCGGTGGACCAGCCGGGCGCGTACACCGCCTCGGTCGGTCTCAAGGAGAACACCCCGTACACCGTTCCGCCGGTCGGCGTCACGCTCAACGCTCTGCCCCCGAAGACGTGGGCGAAGCTGATGGGCACGGTCACCGGCGTTCCCTGCGGAGGCGCCGGCGCACCGCTGTCCGGCGCGACCGTCCAGGTCGACTCGTGGGCGACGTCGCTCACCTTCGCCACGGACGCCCAGGGCCAGTACGCGTACTGGCTCGACAAGCGCAACAACCCGCTCACGCTGATCGCCGCCAAGGACGGCTGGAAGCCCCAGGCCCGTACGTCCAAGGTCAGCCCGGCCGAGCCGAAGGTCGAGAACTTCGCCCTCGCCCCGACGCGCTGCTGACGCCCTGAGATGAGTCCGGCCCGTCCGCCAGCCGCGGGCGGGCCGGTTCGTCAAGCGGTGAAACGGATGCCGACGCCGCGGATGGCATGGATCGTTGCCGCCGCACCGAGCCGGGCCAGCTTGGCCCGCACCCGCCGCACCGTCGAATGGATGTCCGAGCCCCGGCCCACATGCTCGTTGCCCCACACCTCGAGATGCAGCTTCTCGTACGTCCAGACCCGCCCCGGCGCGGCCACGAGGCACCGCAGGAAGTCGTGCTCGAGCGGCGTCAGCGCGACCTCCCGGTCATGCCAGCACAGCACCCGCCGGTCGGAGTCGACACGCAGGCCCTCCGGCGGGCTACCGCCGGGCGGCGCCACCACATCGAGGAACTGCCGCGCCTGGTCCGGTGTGGACACGATGAGAAAGGCCTCGCTGCCACCGAGCAACTGCGCCAGTCTCCGGCGCCCGTCCGGCGAGGAAGCGATACCGATGGCCAACGATGGGACCGCACTATCCGTCATGCCCCCGCCTTCCGACAGCGATGCCGCAATCGATGGCTGACGATAAATCCGGTACGTCACGTTCTCGTTAACCGGTCGCCCACTGCCGCGACATCACATTGAGGCAAGGCTATGTGAGCTGCTTCGCTGTCCCCGTGGCGGTTTTGCGCCATGTCACCTCTCCGCCACCCTGACGGCCGGCCGCGCCGCGAACGGCACTCGCAGCCTGGCTATCGTCCACCGCGGCGTAACGGAATCGGATTGTCGTCGGGCACCACCAGCCAGGCCCGCTCGGCCAGCGGCGCCAGCAGCCCGGCGCAACGATCGGTCCGGGCCGCGCCGAGGTGACGCCACGGGCTCGCCGCCAGCTGATCGGTGAGCTGTTCCACCCGGGCGTACGCGTCGCGGCCGGCCGGAGTGGCGGTGCCCTCGGACGTGAGCCAGCCGCGATCCCGGAGGCGATCGCCGGCGGCCGCCCACTCGTCGTCGGTCCAGCCGCGGGCCGGCTGGGTGACCGCACGAAGGCGACCGCCCTCGATGCCCGCGCGCCACACCAGCGACTCACACCCGTCCACGCCCGCGGTCAGCAGCGCGGCGACGTGCCCGTCGCCGCGGTGCTCGCGCAGGATGGTGGCCGCCTGCCAGAGCCGCCCGACCGGATCCCGCGGCCACGGCAGGTCGGCGTGGGCAGCGGCCAGCACACGCCCGCCCAGATCGGCCGCCCGGGCAGCTTCTTCGAGCAGGTCGGCCGCCTCGGTCGGCGGTTCGGCCGCGAACACTTCGCTCAGCGTCGCGTTCGCCCCGGCGGCGCGGGCGGCGAGCGCATCGGACGGGCTGATCCGATCCCAGACGTCAGGCAGAGCCCGTGCCACCATGGCCGGCGCGAACCCGAAGAAGGCGGCGGTGACCGGTCCTGCACCCACCGCCCCGAGCGCCGCCGCCCGCCCGGCGAAGTAACGCCGCCAGAAGCCGGTCAGCCCCGCCTCCTCGAAGGCCACGGCACATTGAGGGGCGAAGTAGGTGACCGCGTGCAGGGGCTCGAACAGCGCCCACATGCGGCGCTCGACAGACGGCTCGCTCATGCCCGTATCCCACCGGCCCTGATCACACCCGGCAAGAGCCGGAAAGGATCCGGTGGCCTCGTACACCGCCGTTATGGCCTCCCGACGCAGGGCGGGCTAAATGCGGCTGCTGCGGCACGGACGCTGGGCTACGGTGCTGCGATGCAGGCGGACGAGACTCAGCGGGCAACACAGGCAGCCATATCGAGCGCCTCATCGCTGGGCCTGGCCGCCCATGACACCACCGTCCTGCACAACTCGAACAAACTCACGCTGCGTCTGCGGCCCTGTGACGTGGTGGCCCGGGTGGCCCCGGCAGCCCACCGAGGCGTCCAGTTCGAAGTGGATGTCGCTCGGCGGCTGGCCGAGGCCGGGAGCCCGGTGGCCGCGCTGGAATCGCCCGAGGTCTTCGCCCGGGACGACTACGTGGTCACCCTGTGGGACTACTACGAACCAGTGACCACTCAGGCGATTCCCCACGCGGAGTACGCCGGCGCGCTCGAACGTCTGCACGCCGGAATGCGGAGGGTCGACCTGCCGGCCCCGCACTTCACGGACCGGGTCTCTGAGGCCCGGACGCTCGTGGCCGACCGAGCCCGAACACCGGAACTGACCGACCCGGACCGGGCGTTCCTCGCCGGCACGTTGGACGGTATGCGAAGAGCGGTCAACGGGAGCGGCCGGCCCGAGCAATTGCTGCACGGCGAGCCCCATCCGGGCAACCTGCTCGCGACCCGGACCGGGCCGCTCTTCATCGACTTCGAGACGTGTTGCCGCGGGCCGATCGAGTTCGACCTGGCCCACGCGCCCGACGAGGTGGGAGACCACTACCCGGGCGTCGATCACCAGCTGCTCCGGGACTGCCGGACCCTCGTGCTGGCGATGATCACAGCGTGGCGCTGGGACCGCGACGATCAGTTCCCCGGCGGCCGCCGGCTCGGCGTCGAGTGGCTGAGCGAACTCCGGAAGGCAACGACGCAGCCGGGACAATGACGAACGCCCCGAACACGATCAGCAGAGATCGTGCCGGGGCGAACGTCCACCTCAGAAATTGCTGACCGGGATCAGAGGTCCGCGGGACCGGCCGCGACAGCCTCCTGGACGGCGTCGGTGCGGCGCTCGTCCGCCTTCGCCGTGTCGTCGGTGCGGGGCTGGGCGGCCGGGCGGGCCGCCGAGCGGGCCGCGGCGGCGGGCGGGTCGGTGACCACGCCGCGGCGGATGCGGTTGTTGTCGGCGATCTGGGCCGCGGGGGTGTTGCCGGTGGCGGTCAGGGCGCCGTCGATGATGTTGTCGTCGATGGTGACGCCGCCGGTGGTGCTGGTGACGCTCACGTCCTTGCCCCAGAAGCCGCCGGAGGCGCAGGAGTCCAGCGGGCCGTTCGGGCCCAGCTGCACGGCGCCCAGGTTGCCGGCGAACGTGGCCTTGCCGCGGATCGAGCTGCCGCAGACGACGCTGCCGGTGCCGCTGTTCAGCACCGACAGGGTGCCGTCGACGAACGAGTCGTGCACGTCCGTGTAGTAGGTGCCGGTGCTCGTGACGTTGCCGGTGACCGACGTGTTCTTGTCGAGCCGGACCTCGCCCGCCTGCACGTTGACGCTGCCGGTCACCGTCGCGCTCTCGGTGAAGAGGAAGCTGTCGACCGTCGTGGCGCCCTTGGCCCGTACGGTCACGGCACCGGTCGCGGCGTCGCGCAGGTAGACGCCGTAGCCGCCGGCGGCCAGCACGACCGGACCGGTGACCTCGGTGTCGGAGGCGTCGAAGTAGCCGTTGCCGGCGATGCGCACGTCGCCGGAGAACTTGCCGCCGGCGACGACCAGGTTGCCGCCCGCGGCGACGCTGACGTTGCCGGTGACGATGGTGCCGGTGAGCGAGCACGACTCGCCGGCCGGGACGTACAGGTCGTTGGGGACGGTGACCGCCCCGCCCGTGCCGATGCAGTGGGTGACCAGCGCCGCGCTGGCGGGAACGGCGGGCGTCAGGCCGGCCAGGACACCGGCGGCGACGACGAGGGAAAGACGCTTACGCATGAAGGGGCCTCTCATGAGCCGATGTCGGATCGGGCGGCGGCGCGGACGATCGTGCCCTGCTGCCGTTTGGTGAGGGTGCCGCCGGCGACCAGCGCGGCCGTGACGGTTTCGACGTGCCGCACGAACGCGGCGTGGTCGCGGTACTCGCCGTGCTCGGCGATCTTGTCGTTGACGGTGCACCCGTCGGCCAGCGGGTAGTTGCGAACGCCCGTGTCGTCACCGTCGATCACCACGGTGGCGCGGGTGTCGGGAACCTCGCAGGCCTCGCCCCCGCCGGAGGACACGACGGTGAACGTCACCGACTTCTCGGCCGACCGGTTGCCCGCCGTGTCCGTGGCCCGAGCCTTGACCGTGTGCGCCCCGAGCCCGCTGACCACGACCGGCGTGGTGTAGGCGGTCCAGGCGCCCGCGTCGAGGGCGTACTCGATCGAGGCCACCTCCGACTCGGTGTCGTTCGCCGTCACGGTGACGGTGGCCGAGCCGACGTACCCGCCGTTGTCGTTCTGCTCCCCGTCGACCTCGGCCAGAACCGTGGGCGGCGTGGTGTCCGGCTCTTCGGCGGGCAGCACCGTGAAGTGCGCCATCTTCTCGGCCGAGGTGTTGCCGGCGTTGTCGGTCGCCCGGTAATGCAGCATGTGCGTCCCGGGCGTGCTGACGACAACCGGGTTCGCGTACGCCGTGAAGGCCCCGCCGTCGAGCGAGTACTCGATGCGGGCCACGCCCGAGTCCGCGTCGCTGGCGGTCAGCGTCGCCGTGGCCGTCCCGACGTAGTTGCCTTCGTCGTCCTGCGTGCCGGCCAGCGAATGGCTGACCGTCGGCGGGGTCACGTCCTCGTCCGGTTCCGGCGCGACGACCGTGAAGGCCAGCGACCCCACCGCGGAGACGTTGCCGTCGTTGTCGGTTGCCCGGTACCGGAGGGTGTGCGAACCCACCGCCGTCACCGCCACCGGCGCGGTGTAGGCCTGGAAGGCCGCGTCGTCCAGGGAGTATTCGACGGTGTCGACGCCGGACCCGCTGTCGGACGCGGTGACCGTGACCGTCGCCGAGCCGACGTAGTTCCCGTCGCCGTCCTGGGTTCCGGCGGCAGCCGCCGTGACCGTCGGCGGAGTCGTGTCGGGCGTGCCGCCGCCGTCGGTGACGACGAACTCGCCGACCATCGTTCCGTGCCCGGGGATCGCGCAGAAGTAGCGGTAGCGCCCCGGGGTCAGGGTGACGGTCGCCTCGTGCCGCCCGTCGTTGGCGTCGAACGGGTTGGCCAGGATGTTGAGCGTGACGTCGTGGTTGTAGCCCGGCGTCGACGTGTCGAAGGTCAGCGTGTGCGGCATGCCGACGTTGTTGCCGGTCGCCACGCTGTTCTCGAACACGATGGTGGTCGCACCGGCGCTGGCGGTGGTCGGCGCCGACTTGTACCGGGTGACGTCGCCGTCGGTCGTCCAGGTCAGAGTCCCGGCGGCCGCCGCGGGCAGGGCTGGGGCCAGGGTGAAGGTCAGCAGCAATCCGAGGAGTGCGACGAGGATGCGTTTCACAGGGCACGCACCCGGATGTCACGGAACTCCGCGATGTCGTTGTCGCCGTGGTTCTGCAGTCCGATCAGTCCTTCCGTGAACTGCCGCAGGTCGGTCGGCGGGTCACCGGCGCGCGAGCTCTGCTTGCCCGGCGTGTTGTCGAACTCGTTGATGACCGTGCCGTTGCGGATGATCGTGTAGTGCTGGCCGACGACCCGGATCTCGTAGAAGTTCCAGACGTTCTTGGCCGTGGCCCCGGCCGCGCTGAGCGGGTTGGGGTCGAAGTTGTAGATCGAGCCGGTCTTCTGCGTCTCGCCGGTCTCCCCGTCGTAGATCTGGATCTCGTGGCCGCAGTAGATGGCCACCCAGGCCTGCGAGGTACGGGCCGAACCGACCGTGCCGCAGCTGCCCTCCGGCCGCTGGTCGAGCGGGATCCGCGGGTCGGGGAACCGGGTGAAGACTCCCGTGTTGGCCCGGCCGGTGCCGGGAGCGACGTCGCGGAACTGCATCGTCACCGAGAAGTCCTTGAAGGGCTTCGTGTAATACAGCATCCCGAGCCCGCCGCTGGGTCGCAGCGATCCGTCGGGCTGGATCGTGAACTGGCCGGTCGGCGCCTGCGCCCAGTCCTGCAACGATTCCGGCGTTCCGTTGTAGATCGAGACGTACCCGGTGTGGCCGGCGGTGCCGATCTTCGAGGACGCCGCGAACCGGGTCAGAGCGCCCGCCTCCCGAGTGTTGATCACCTTGTCGTCGGCGAGCGATGAGGCGACGGCCGTGACGTGGCGGACGAACCCGTCGTGCGTGGCCCAGGTGCTCTCGTCGTCGATCAGGTCGTCGATCGTGCAGCCCTCGCCGACGACGCGGTTGGCCACCCCGGTGTCGGCGGCGTCCAGCCGTACGGTCGTGGACGGATCCGGCACCGCACACCCGGCGGTGACCGCGGTCGAGACGGTCGAGGTGATTCCGCCCGCATAGGTGATGGTCAGCGTCGCGGTGTACTTGCCGACCTTGGCGTACGTGTGGGTGGGGTTGGCCTCGGTCGAGGTGCCGCCGTCGCCGAACGTCCACTTGTACGACAGGCCGCCCGAGCGGGATCCGTTGAAGGCCACCGTGAGCGGCTTGTTCTGCACCGCCACCGACGTCGCGCTCGGCGCCGGCGTGGGCGCCCCGCCCTGATAGGTCACCCGGATCAGCTTCTGGTTGGCGTGCAGGCTGAAGAAGCCGCCCGCGTAGTCGAGCAGGTAGAGCGCGCCGTCCGGGCCGAACTTGGCGTCCATCCAGGACTGCAGCGTGGTGCTGCTGCCGCCCGCCGGGATGATCGCGCGGAGCGTCTCGGCATGCACCGGGGGCTTGCCGGTCGCTACGCCGTCCGGGTCGACGGTGACCGCGACGCGGTTCGCGGCGTTCGACTGGTCGCCGATGAACCACTTGTCGTTCCAGTACGACGGCCACGCCACCGTGCTCTTCGGGTCGACCAGGTCGCGGTGGTAGGTCGGCCCCGACATGACCGCCTGGCCGCCGCCGCGCAGGTAGGGCTGGGTGTACGTGGCGTCCGCGGCCTTGTAGGTCGGGATGTCGCTGCCCTCGCGCTTCGGGAAGACCGGGCCGCCGCCGTCCGGCGAGTACCAGATCATGTTGTCCTTGACCGGCGGCAGGTCCACCAGGCCGGTGTTGCGCGGCGAGTTGTTCTTCGGGGCGTCGCAGTCGTACCAGCCGGTCAGCTGGGTCGCGTCGGTGTTGCTGCGGTCACGGTACGGCTGCCGATTGCCCATGCAGAACGGCCAGCCGTGATTGCCGGCCTCGGTGATGATCGTGGCCGTCTCGTACTTCGCCGGGCCGAGCTCCGGGCTGGGCGCCGAGGCGTCCGGCCCGACCCAGGCGGCGGTCAGCCACTGGGTCTTCGGGTCGATCTGCAGGCGCGAGATGTTCCGGACACCCATCACGTAGATCTCGGGAAGCGTCTTCGCGGTTCCCGGCGGGAAGAGGTTGCCCGACGGGATCGTGTACGTCCCGTCCGCCTCCGGGTGGATACGGAGAATCTTGCCGTTCAGGTCGTTGGTGTTGCCCGAGGTGCGGCGCGCGTCCTGGAAGGAGACGCCCTGCCAGTCCTGCGTCCAGTTGTTGCCCGAGTAGCCGCTGGAGCCGCCCGAGGAGTTGCTGTCACCCGAGCCGACGTACAGGTTTCCCTTGGCGTCGAACGCCATGCCGCCGCCCGCGTGGCAGCAGCTGTGGATCTGCACCGGCCACTTGAGGACGTCCTTGCGGGTGGACTGGTCGATCGTCTTGGTGGCCTTGTCGTAGGTGAACCGGGAGATCGTGCGTTGGCCGATCCGCTTGTCGCGGTCGATCGACTCGTGCGGCATCCAGTAGACGAACAGGTGGCCGTTCTCCGAGAACTTCGGGTCCGGCACGATGCCGAGCAGGCCCTCCTCGTTCTTCTGGAGCTCGTCGCCGCTGCCCCGGTGTCCCATCACCTTGAGCGTGGTGAGCAGCTTCGCCGTCTTGGCGACCGGGTCCCAGGCGTGGATGGTGCCGCAGCCGAGGCCCACGTTGGGGTCGGTCCACGGGACGACCGGCGCGGTCGGGCACGCAGCCTTGCCGACGTAGAAGACGGTGCCGTCGGGGGCGATGGTCAGGCCGTGGGGCTCGCCGATCTGGTCGAGCTGACCGGTCTGGTTGGCCGCGGTGAGCCGCTCGATCTTGTAGTTCGAGGCGATGGTGGCCTGGCAGTCGCCGCGGACGATGCCGCTCGTCCAGCCGAGCGCGCCCGTCAGGTGCTTGCGGAACGCGTCTTCGCCGTACGAGCCCTCGGTGTGGCCCATGCCGGTGTAGAAGGACCGGCCGCCGTCGTAGTCACGGCACCACGACACCGGGTGGAACGGGCCGTTGGCGCCCAGACCCGGGTTGTAGTGGCGCTCCTCGACCTGCGCGAGCGTGTGCACGGCGCCGACCGGGTTGGTGGCCCAGTTGTACCAGCGGTCCTCACGGGTGACGTTCAGCGCCAGGTCCTTGGTCGCCGGGTGCTGCCGGTCGAGGATGTTCACCACGGCCCGGTTCACCGCGGGCGGCGCCGGCGCCTCGGTGCTGCCGGTGAACAGCCGCAGGTCGGCCAGCTGGGTCAGCGGTTCGCCGCTGTTGGCCGTGATGTTCAGGCGATAGAACTTGTGGTCGCCCGGCGTGGTCGCGTCGAAGCGCCGGATCTGGAAGCGGTCGCCGAAGGTCTGGTTCGTGCGCCGGTCCACATCGGACCACTGCTGCCCGTCGGCCGAGCCCTGCAGGGTCCAGTCCTTGGGGTCGCGGCCCGACGAGTCGTTGGCCGACGTCAGGGCGTAGCCGGTGATCCGGGCCTGGGCGGCCAGTTCGTACCGGATCCAGGCGGTCGGCGCGAACACCAGCCACTTGGTGTTGGAGTCGCCGTCGTTGAGCTTGACCGCGGTCTCGTTCGGCGGGTTCTCACCGCTCGCGGTGACCGCCGCGACCGGGTGCGAGACCGGGATGGCGCCGGCCGGGCGGGTGCCGATCAGGCCGGTGAACCAGGTCGAGTCGAGCTGGGCCCGGGCCGCGTCACCGATGCCGAGGAAGCCGCCGCCCGCGTTCACAAAGGACTTGAGCGCGGTCTCCTGCCCGGCGGACAGGGGCACGCCGTCGGCCGAGAGAAAGACCACGGCCCGGTACGCCGCCAGGCCGGCCGGGCTGAACACGGCCGGGTCGGTGCTCGACGCGACGTCGAGCCCTTGAGCCGCGCCGAGTTCCTTGATGGTCTGCGTCGCCCGGGTCACCGGGTCCTGCTGCGCCGCCGCCGTTCCCGAGAAGACGAGAACCTTGGGTTTGGCGGGCGCCGCGGCCTTCGCGGCTACCGGAGTCGCCGCTGCCTGTGTGGGCGGCGCTATGCCGATCGCCAGTAGCGCGGCCAAAGCCGTCGCTGCGGCCGGTCTGAGCCTCATGAGCCAGTCCCTCCGTGTACGTGCGTGGGTGCCGTTGCTGTCGCGGCCGCCGCCGAGGACGCCGCCTTGTGCTGGTGGCCCTGGAACCGGTCGATCGCCTCCTGCGCGCCGGGCGGCATGGTGCCGTCGGCGTTGCGTACGAGGAAGATGCCGGCCATGCCGGTGTCCGAGTGCGACTGGACGTGGCAGTGGTACATCCACGCGCCCGGCCCGACGGCCTCACCGGCGAGCACCTGGAACCCGAACGCGCTGCCCGGGTTGAGGTCCTTGTTGTCGATGACCTGGCTGGGATCCGACGGGCCCTCGAGCATGCCGGTGCGGTTGTCGGCCCAGCGGTGCGCGTGCAGGTGGAACGTGTGGAACAGGCTGCCGTGGCCGATGGCGATCCACTCCACCCGCTGGCCCAGGTTGGCCTCGAACATCGGCGTGTTCGGCGCCGTCCTGTTGTTGATGAGCATGTCGTTGAACACGACGGTGATCTGCTTGTCGGGCAGGATGTCGCCCCGCCGCCGCACGATCAGCGCGCCGTACAGCCCCTTGGCCAGGCCGCCGGTGCCGTGATCGGTGCCCAGCGCATGGTCGTGGTAGTGCCAGTAGCCGGCGCTGCCGGGCATGAACCGGCGTCCGGCCACCGTGGTCATCTCGTGCGAGCGCCAGGTGTAGGTGCGGGTCTCGCCCGGCGCGTTGAACGAGTCGTTGAACGGCGACCCGTCCGACTCGGTGCTGTAGTCGACCCCGTGCGGGTGGATGGAGAGCCGCTGGGTGGTCGTGTTGACCAGGGTGATCTCGAGCGTGTCGCCCTCGTACATCTCCAGGACCGGCCCCGGCACCGTGGCGCCGCCCCGGGTCAGGCCGTAGCCGATCAGCCCGCCCGGCAGGTTCTCGGCATAGATCGTGATCTTCTTGGTCACCGCGGCTGCGGCCCGGGCCGGCTCGCCCCGGGTCACAGCGACCGCGCCGCCGGTCAGGCCGAGCACTCCGGCCGCGGCGAGCAGGGAACGGCGGCGAAGATGGTTCTCCCCGTCCCGGTTGACAACGTTGTCGTTCATGCGCGTCCTCCAACGTCACCGGCCGGGCCGGAACGCCATTGCTGTCGAGGGTGGGCGTGCGGGTGCCTGTCGGCAGCTGCCGGCTTCCGGGCACGGCGCTGCCCGCGTCCGGCCGGCCGCCGCCATGGCCGCCGTACGCGCGTGTTTCGGACTTTTCTCAGAGAAATCAAAACTTCGGTCTGATGTGAGCAACTTATGACGCACATCGATGGAAGTAAAGGCGTTCCAGAGGAAAGTCCCCCGTGGGAGCGTTCCCATTTCCCCTCGGCAGACATTGGCGCAGACCAATGCCTGTGGCCGACTTTCGCACCCACTGCACGCCGGCAGCCGTCCACCCTTCCAGACCACCGCCTCGCCGGACAGCCCGGAGATTGACCTCAACCGGCCATTCCTGCTGCCGATGAACACGGCATGCCGCTACCGCGCCTGGACGATCACGGGGTCGACTACTGGACCCGCCAGATCCGCGTCGGTGCGCTCATCGCCACGCTGATCACGCTGCTCGGCGCCCTGCAGGTGGTCTTCGTCTGGGTGCCGGAACGCCGGTGGTGGGCGATCCCGGTCACGGCGGCCGCTGTCGCTCAGGCCGTCCTGGCCGCGCTGCCCTGGCGCCGGTGGGTGCAGCATTCACGGGTACGGTCGGGACTGATCCTGTGGTGGGTGCTGGAGCTCCCCACGCTCGCGTTCCTCGCGTACTTCGACCCCAACGGCGTCGTCTATTACCTGCCGTGCGCCATGCTGATCGTCATCCTGGCCACCGCCCTCTACCCGGCCACCGCGGTGGCCGGCCTCGGAGTGCTGGCGGTGGCCGGGTTCCTCGCGCTGCTGCCCGGTCACCCGGGCACGAGCTCGGTGCTGGTCGCCGGCCTGCTGTCGGTCTTGGGCTGCGTCATGCTGATCACCGTGATCATCGCGCACAACCGGCGGCGGCTCGACGACCGGCGCCGCGTCGCCGAACGGCGCTCCGAAGCCCTGCTGCAGAACTCCCCCGAGGTGGTGCTCGCCATCGGCCGCAACGACAAGGTCCGGTACGCCACCCCTTCGATGCGCACGGTGCTGGGTCACACCCCCGAGTCGGTGACCGGCTCGCTGCTCATCACGCTCGCCCACCCGGACGACCGGCCGCAGCTGCGCGGCTGGATGGCGACCTTGCGCTCGTCGGCGCCGGGCACGGTGGCCGAGATCGAGACGCGACTGCGGCGGGCCGACGGCTCCTGGGCCGTGCTCGACGCGATCGGCACGAACTGCCTGCACGACCCCGACCTCGGGGCGATCGTGCTCAGCGTCCGCGATATCGGACCCCGCAAGGCGCTCGAGGAGCAGCTGAGCCGGCAGGCCTTCCGCGACCCGCTCACCGGCCTGTCCAACCGCGCGCTGTTCCGCGACCGCCTCGAGCACGCCACCGCGCGCCGGGACGCCGACGTGACCGTCCTGCTCGTGGACCTCGACGACTTCAAGAGCGTCAACGACAACCTCGGCCACAGCGCCGGTGACGAGCTGCTGACCGCGCTGGCCGCCCGGCTGCGCGACAACGTCCGCCCCGGCGACACGCTGGCCCGGCTCGGCGGGGACGAGTTCGCCGTGCTCATCGAGGATCTCGACGGCCGTGACCCGGGCGCCCTGGCCGAACGGCTGCTGCACGAGCTGCGCAAGCCGATCAGCGTCGCCGGCCACGAGATCCGCCGCACCGCCAGCATCGGTGTGGCTGCCGGCGGCGAGAGCGGCGAGGAGCTGCTGCGCAACGCCGATCTGGCGATGTACGCGGCCAAACGTCAGGGGCGCAACGCGTACGCGCTCTTCGACCCCGAGATGTACGCCAGCCTGGTCAACGAGGCCCAGCTGCGCGCCGAGATGGAGACGGCGCTGACCGAGCAGCAGTTCGTCGTCCACTACCAGCCCGTGGTCGATCTGCCCACCCAGCGGCTGACCGGGGTCGAGGCGCTGGTCCGCTGGCAGCACCCGGAGCGTGGACTGCTCGCCCCGCAGCACTTCATCGACACCGCCGAGGAGAGCGGGTTGATCGTGCCGCTCGGCCGGTGGGTGCTGTGCGAGTCGCTCCGCCAGCTGGCCCACTGGCAGCGGCCCGGCTTCAAGGTGAACGTCAACCTGTCGGCCCGCCAGTTCCAGGACCCGGCCCTGGTGACCGACGTCCGCGACGCGCTGGCCGAGTCCGGCGTCGACCCGGCCTGCCTCACGCTCGAGATCACCGAATCGATGTTGCTGCAGGACATCGACGCGGCCACCGACACCCTGCACGCGCTGCGCCGGCTCGGCGTACGGCTGGCGATCGACGACTTCGGAACCGGCTACTCGTCGCTGAACTACCTCAAGCGCCTGCCCGTCGACATCATCAAGATCGACCGCGCCTTCGTCACCCAGGTCGCCACCGACGACGGGGACAAGGCCCTGGTCGACGCCGTGGTCGGCCTGAGCCAGGCCCTGCGGATGCAGACCGTCGCCGAGGGCATCGAGACCGACGACCAGTGGACGGCCCTGCGCCGCCTCGGCTGCGACTTCGGCCAGGGTTTCCTCTTCGGCCGTCCCGTCGACCCCGCCTCGATCGAACTTCTGCTCGACGAGCCCCTCCCGGCCGCCTGAGCAGGGGGTCGCTCAGCCCGGGTGGCCGTCTCGTAGTTCGCGCACCAGGGACGAGACCACGGCCTTGAGGCTGCCGTTGTTGGCGGCGGCCACGCGGAGCTGGCGCTGATAGCTGGCGCCGCCGTCGATGATGTCCTGCATCTTCGCCAGCTCGCCCACGCAGTCCAGCGACTCGGCGATCGGGGCCAGGAGCGGCAGCAGCTCCTCCAGGTCCTTGGTGACCAGCAGCTCGTCGCCGGCCGCGTTCTGGATGATGATCGCTTCCATGCCGTAGCGGGCGGCCCGCCACTTGTTCTCGCGCACGAACCACGGCTGCAGCGTCGGCACCTCGCGGCCGGCGTCCAGCTCGCGGGAGAAGTGCTCGACCAGGCACTGGGTCAGAGCCGCGATCGCGCCGATCTCGCCCGCGGTGGGGATGCCGTCGAACGTACGCACCTCGATCGTTCCCCATTTGGGCGACGGGCGGATGTCCCAGCGCAGCTCGTTCAGCTCTTCGATGACGCCCGTGTGCTGCAGATCGGCCACCAGGTCCTCGTACTGCCGCCACTCGGTGAACTGCGGAGGCAACCCGGCCGTCGGCAGCTGCTGGAACATCAGCGCCCGGTTGGAGGCGTACCCGGTGTTCTCGCCCGCCCAGAACGGGCTCGACGCGCTCAGCGCCTGGAAGTGCGGCAGGTAGGTCAGCAGCCCGTCGATGATCGGCAGGACCTTGCGCCGGTCCTCCACGGCGACGTGCACGTGCACGCCCCAGATCATCATCTGCCGGCCCCACCAGCGGGTGCGGTCGATCAGGGTGTCGTAGCGCGGCTTGCCCGGCGTCACCTGCTGCTGGAACCACTGGCTGAACGGGTGCGTGCCCGACGAGATGAGGTCGACGCCCATCGGCTCGGCCAGCTCGCCCACCCGGTCGACGAGCCGGGTGAGATCGGCTACGGCGTCCCGCACCCGCCGCTGGGGCGCGCTCACCACCTCGACCGTGTTGGTGAGCAGCTCGTTGGTCACGTGCGGGAACGAGTCCGCCCTGCCGAGCCTCGCCAGCAGTTCCGGGGCCGCGGGGCTGAGCTCACCGCTGCGCCGGTCGACGCAGGCGATCTCCCACTCGACCCCTAGGCGCGATCTTTCCGATGGGGCGAAGTCGATTCCCATGGGCCAACTCTACGGATGACGGCGCCATTGCAGCATGGCCGCCGTGGCATCGTCGCGGAGCTCGCCCGCCTCGTACGAGATGATCGTCTGGATCAGGCGGCGCATCGTCTCGGGAGCCGAGGCGCCGTCCCGCATCGCGCCGATCAGGAACTCGCTGAGCCGGTCGGCCCCGAACAGCGTCCCGGCGGCGTCCCGGGCCTCGGTGATGCCGTCGGTGTAGAAGACCAGCGTGTCCCCCGGCTCCAGCTGCTGCTCGATCACCGTCGGTGGCCGCCGCAGCATGGCGCCGAGGCCGAGCGGCAGGGCGTTCGGCGTGGGCAGCGAGGGCAGCGACCGCCCGTCCCGCAGCATGAGCTCGGCCGGATGGCCGGCGCTGATCCGGCGGTACGCCCCGGTCTCCATGTCCAGTTCGGCCAGCAGCGCCGTCACGAACGCGGCGGGGTACTGCGAGCGGATCCACTTGTCGATCGACCGGTACGTGTCGGCCAGGGACAGCCCCGACCGGCGGGCATTGCGGTAGGTGTTCAACGTCAACGTGGTCAGGGCGCTGGCGCTGATCCCGTGACCGACCGTGTCGAACAGCGCGACGTGCAGGATGTCCCCGTTGGCGGCGTAGTCGAAGGCGTCGCCCCCGACGTCGTAACAGGGCTCGAGCACGGCCGTGACCATGGTGCCGTCCACCGCGAAGGTCAGCGGCGGCAGCTGATTCCAGATGATCTCCGCCGCCAGCTGCATGGGCAGCCGCCGCCGGGTGTGCTCGACCGCGTCGCCGTAGAACCGCCGGCTGGCGATCAGCTCGGCGACCAGCGCCGCGATCACTTCGAGGTCGTGCCGGACCGGCTCCGACGGATAGCCCTTGACCCTGAACTCCAGCACCCCGAGCCGCTCCGAGCCGTGCAGCAACGGCAGCCAGAGGACCCCGTCGGCCCACTGCTGCCGGGCCGTGGTGAAGGCCAGCCCGGCCGGCGTCCCGTCGATGGCCGAGGACGTCACCCGATCGGGAACAGTCCCGCGCAGCGGGTGCAGAGCCTCCTGCGCGTAGTCGACCAGCAGCACGATCGCGGCCTCGGCACCGAGCAGGGGCGCGGTCGCCGCCAGCACCGCCGGCAGGTCTTCGGCCCGCCCTCGGTGCCGCAGATCCATGAGCCGCCGCACGGCCTCCATCGAAGCAAGCATCAGGGCCCATCTTCCACGCCACGGGGCAAGACCGCAGCGGCCGGGTGGCCCCCCTCGCCCGGCCCGGTCGGCCCCGCATGCCGGCAAGCGGTAGATCCTCGGTAGATCACTCCGGGATCATCGGCTCGATCACTGTCGAAAATGTCAGATTGACATCAATGATTCTCCACCCTATGGTACCTAGTGTCATTTCGACATGAACTCCGGCACCGCCGACGGGAGACAGTCCGATGGCTATCCCGACCCTCGAGCCTCCGATCCTCACCGACCAGCCCGGCCGGCGCGGCGAGCCGCCCGCCGGCCCGACCGCGGCCACCCGCTATCTGGCTGTCGGCGCCTATCTCGACGACGAATACCGCCGCTCCTGCCTGCGGGACGTCTATCACCAGCGGCGGCGTTTCGTCGCGCCGTCGTACGGCTTCGACCTGATCACGGTGCTCTGGCACTGCCTGCGGGCCCGCCGGCTGGCGATCGCGCGTGACGGCCTGATCACCGCGGCACTGGCCGCCACCCTCCTGCTGGACTGGCGCGCGTTCGCCGCCATCGCCGTCGCCCTGCTCGTTCTGCGTACGGCCGGCGCGGCCAGGCGGGCAACCGGCGAGCGCTTCCAGCAGTGGCATTCCGCCGAGGCCGGCATCCGGAAACGGGGCACCCGGCGCACGCTGGCCGTCCTGATCGGCTGGACCGCGGCCTGTGTCGCCCTGGCCGTCCTGATCGCCCTGATCCTGGTCGGTGCCACGTCGCCGGTGGCGGTCATCCCGGCCGTCACGGCGGTGTTCGTCCTGCCCACCGTCTTCGCCCTGTGGCGGCAGAAGCGGATCCAGCAGTGCGCTTCCAACCGTCGGATGCCGCCTGTGGGTGACACCGCCCGGCTGCGCGACATCGAGAGTCAACAAGGCACGAACACCGTGGTCTACGGCAACTACGAGCCCTTCATCGGCGCCGGCGACATCATCGGCACCTGGGGCTTTCCGATCCGGCTGGTCCGCAAGCAGCCCGAGGCTCCGGGTGCCGAGAAGCTGAGCGAGAGCCGCCGTGAGTTCGACGAGCCGCCCTTCACGGCCGAGGAGATCGTCGGCTACGTGCGGCGCGAGCTCAACGAGCTCACCACCGGCGAACCCGAGCGGAGCATCCCGGACCTCAAGATCTACGACCGGGTCTTCCTGTCCGCCGGCGAGTACGGCGAACGGACGCTGCACACCGGGCCCGACCGGATGCTGGAGATCATCCGCAACCCGACCGAGCCGGCCCGGCACCACCTCGTCTGCCAGGTCGTCTCGTGGAGCGGCGAGGTGGTCACCACCGTCCATGTGCACATCGCGGTGCAGGGCCGGTCGCTCTACCTCGAGGTCACCTCCACGCTGATGGCGCCGTGCAGCGAGCGCTACCGCATCGTCGACATGGAGCGCGGCCGCGGGACACGGGCCTGGCTGCGCGCCCTCGGGTGCGGCATCCGGGAGACCCCCGGCGTCATCCTGCGCGCGCCCGTACGGCTGCTGGCCGCTTCCACCGCGACGCTTCGCGGCTTGCGCCGGTCGCGGCGGGCGGCCGACCGGGGCGCCGTGGTGAGCGTGCGCCGGCTCGGCACCGAGGACGAACTCCGCAACTTCACCCAGCGCGGCGACTTCCTCAAGTTCCGCCGGCTGATCGAGACCCAGGTCCAGGCCAAGGTGCTGGACTTTCTCGACCGGCACGACGTGGACACGACCGAGTTCCGCGCCCGCAGCGCATCGGTGCTCAACGTCGGCATCCTCAACAACGGCGAGGCGAACGTCTTCGGCGACGTCTCCGGTTCGAGCACCACGACCGAGAAGGGGCCGACCGATGGCCAGTGAGACCAACATCGGGATGATCTCCTACGGCACCGCGACCGTTTACGGTGACGTCAACGGCAAACAGCAGAACCAGGTCGTACGGGACGAGCAGCGCCGCCGGGACGCAGTCGACGTCGTTGTCGTGACCGCGTTGCGGGAGGAGTTCGAGGCCGCCCGGGCGGCCGTCCCGGCCCACTGGCAGGCCCGCGACACCGCCACCGCGCCATACCTCGCCGGCCGGTACGGCGGCCTCACGCTCGCGCTCGCCCGGACCACGGCGATGGGCGCCCGGAGCACCGGCCCGGTCGCCGCCGCCCTCGTCCTCGCCCTCAAGCCGCGGTGCCTGGCGATGTCCGGGGTCTGCGCCGGCCACCCGGACCGCACGGCGCCGGGCGACGTGGTCGTGGCCGACCCGGCCTACGAGTACGACGAGGGCAAGCTCTCGGGCGCTCGTTTCCGCGGCGACCACCGCCAGTACCCGCAGGACACGAGGTGGCTGCGCGCCGCGCAGGAGTTCGACCCCTCCGCGCTGCCCGCCCATGACGCCGCCACCGAGCAGGATGCGGCCGGGTGGCTCCTCGAGCGCCTGCACCGGGGGCAGGACGCGCGAACCCATCCCGCGCGTTCCCGCTACTTCCCGCGTGGCACGTGGAACACCCGCCTGAGCGGGATGGAGCGCGAGGGCCTCATCGCCTGGCGGGACGGGAGCTGGACGCTCACCGGAGCGGGCAGCGCCCGGATCGAACGGTTGCTCGCCGACGACGTCGACGGACCCGTGACGCTGCCCTTCGCCGTTCAGGCCGGGCCGATGGCGAGCGGCAGCGCGGTGATCGAGGATCCGCAGATCTGGGACGAACTTCAGGATCAAGGCGGACGCAAGATCCTGGCTCTGGACATGGAGGCGGCGACGATCGCCACCGTGGCCCACGACAACCGGGTGCCCCATTGGCTCGTGGCCAAGGGCGTGATGGACGGCGCCCGTCCCGGCAAGGACGACCGGTTCAAGGAGTTCGCGGCCCGTGCGTCCGCCGAGGTTCTGTACGCCCTGCTGTCCCGGGTCCTGTCCGGCGCGCCTGATCCAGCGCGGCCGTGAGTTCCCCGGCCACAGCCTGCGCCTGTGGGCTGAGGGGCCGCAGCAGCCGGGTGGCCGCACGCAAGGTTGCGCCGGCCGCGCCGAGGTCGTCGCAGCCGGGCCAGCCGCCGGATCCGGCCCGGGCCCGATGCCACAACGCGACGGCCAGCAGCAGCTGGTTCCCGCCGTCGTCCGGGTCCAGGGCCGCAACCCCGACAGCCAGCGCGACCAGCCGGTCCGTCCGGGTCCGGTCCGGCGTCTCGTGCAGCAGCGCCCGGGCCGCGACCATCTGGTCTCCGGACGGCAGCAGGGCACGCAGAGCCTGACGGCGGGCGGACACGTCCGGCGCCGGGGAGCGGGCCGGGCGGAAGCCGGGCCGGGCCGGCGCGCGACGGGTGGACGGCACGTCCACCACCGCCACCGGCCGATCGGCCGGTTCGCCGTCCCCGAGGACAACGACGGGTGACACGCCGGCCTGGAGCTCGCGCAGGCGCTGAAAGATCTTCACCAGGGCGCCGGGGTGGACGCCGCCGACGCATTCCCGCAGAACTCCCACGATCTCAAGCAGCGACCGGGCGCCCCGGGTGCCCTCCGCTCCCAGCTGCGGTGCGGCCAGCGCTTGCCGGTAGCACTCCTCGGCGCGGTCGAGGTCGGCCGCGACGCTGTGCGGCAGGCCCCTGAGCATGGCCAGAGGGTTTCGCAGCCGCCGTATCACCGGCGACATGTGCAACTGTCCGAGCGTGACCCAGCCGGGCAGTCGCAGCGCCGCGGGCAGGTGCTCGAACGCCAGCCCCTCGTCGAGCAGCGGGACGGCCCGCATGCGGTCCTGGTCCGCGCCGAAGTGCGCCAGATGCCGCAAGCCGTACTGCTGGCCGAGGATCGCCGCGACCTGGCCACGCCAGGCGTCGGCCGGGTCGAAATGGGCGTAGGCCTCGGCCAGGACGTCGATGGCCTCGTCCAGGTAGGGCCGGGCCGCCGCCAGCCCGGGTCCGGCTCGGTGATACCGATCGCCGAGCCCCTGAGCCAGGCGCAACAGCGATTCGGTGCGGGCCGGGCCGCGCAGCCGTGCGATTTCGGCTCGCAGGCTCTCGAGGTCCCCGGTCATGGCTACTGTCCCCCGTGTACGAATCCGGCCCAGTTGACGACAGCCGCCGCGGACGGGCGTCCGGCCTGCTCCCGCGGCGCCTCCGGCATCTCCGGCCAGACCCGGCGCCGCGGGTCGAGCATCCAGAGTTGGGCGCTGCGCAACGCCGCCCACGGGGCGAGCCCGTCGACCATCACCGCTCGATGGAACACGTACATCAGCGCCGACGTGCCGTCGTCGGGAACCCTCCACTGAGTGGAGAGCACCGATCGCGCGCCGGCCGCCAGGAACGCCGTGCCCAGGCTGTACGCCTCGTCGTAGGACGTGACCGAGCGGCCGGTGCTGCAGGCAGCGAGCACCACAAGTCCGAGCGTCCGATCCGGCGCGGCGGCGAGCACGCTGCCCAGTCCGGTGGCGTCCAGCCGCCCGTCGGCGAGCGCCAGATAGGACCCGGGGGCGTCCTCGCCGAGCTCGACCACGCCGTGGCAGGCCAGGTGAAGCATCGACCCGGCGTCGGGATCGGCCGAGGCCAGCCAGCGCCGGACCTCGTCACGGGTACCCGTACCGGAATGGCCGGGCGAGCCGTCCGGCCGCCGCCCGGCGTACCGAGCGCCGAGATAGAAGGAGCGGTGCACCGCGTACGCCTCGGCGCAGGCGGACGGGAGGTCGCCGGCCGGATCGCCGACGATCAGGCCGAGCGGTTCCGGCCGGACCGGAGTGAGACCCGCCGAATGGCAGAAGAGCCGGGCCGAGGCGGCTTGGGAGATCGCCATCAGCTGGATCGCGTACGTGCCGTCCCGCCGCCGGGCCGCATGCCACGGCACCCGGGCGAGCACGCCCATCGGGATCAGAACCACACGCGGCGGCCGCCCGGACGGGGTGATCCGGGCGAGATGACCGCGGTAGATCGGGCCGATGGCAACGCGCCACGCCCAGTCGCAGAGTGCCTCCAGGCTGCCGGTCAGGCTCGTCCGGGCCGGAGCGACCGCCGGCGGCAGGTCCCTGGTCGCGGCGACCAGATAGGCGTCCAGATCCGGAGCGGCCTCGAGCCGGAGTTCGGGCAGCGCGCTGTAACTCAACCCGCCCTCCGCCGAGACGACGACCGCGTAGCCCGGCACCGCACCGTCCGCCGGCAGCAGATAGATCAGCGCATCCGCGTCGGCGCCGCGCAGCGCGGCGCCGATCTCGTCCGCCCCGGGCGGGTCGGCGAGGGTACGGCCGAGGTCGCCGTCGAAGAGCACCTCGAGCACGTCCCGGCGCAGGGCCCGCGACGGGCCGCCCTCGCCGGCGGCTGCCGCTCGCCAGCGGGCAGCCAGGTCGTCGTGTCCGGCCCGGGCGAGCCGGTCGGCCAGGTTGCGTGCCTCGGTGGCCGCGTGGAGCGCCAGACCGCGGCCGGAGTCGAGCGCCCGGACCGCCTCGGCCGGGTCATGGGCCACCAGACACTTGCGCGCGATGTCGGCTGCGCTCTGCGACGCATGCCGGGCTGCGGTGGCCGCCGAGCGGAGATCCGGCTGGGCCAGGACGTGCCACAGATGCGTACGCATGGCATCGACCGCACCGACGTGCCCGCCGCTCCGGGCGCCGAGCCGATAGCGGATGTCGGCCAGCATCTCGGCGATCCAGCCGGAGTGCAGGTTGCGGGGACCGCCGGACCGGGACTCCGCCTCGACGAGCAGCCGCTCGGCCTCGTGCAGCCCGTCGACCCGGTTGCTGACCTCGCTCTGCCTCCACAGAGCCAGCGCGAGCCCGGTCAGGTGGAACGCCCGCCGGGGGTGGCCGGGCCCGAGGCCGGCCAGCGCCTCCCGCATCGTCGCGATCGCCTGGGCGATCCGGTCCGGGTCGGTCTCGTCGGCCAGCCCGGCCGTGCCCAGTACGGCCAGGCCCATCGAGCGGTCCGCGCTGCCTGGTGCGGCCTGGTCGACCAGCCTCCGCACCTGGTCCGGATCGGGCCGATCGACGCCGCCGGCGAGGTACCCCGCCATGCTGACCGCTTCCTCGACCGCGGCCCGCAGGGCGCTGCCGTCCGGCAGACCGGCCACCATCCGTCGCAACTCCTCCAGGCGCGGCGCGAGATCCTCGCCCCGGCGCCGAGCCTCCATCAGGTCACCGATCGCGGCCATCACATCGGCCATCTCCGCGCCCTGCGGTGAGCCCGACGCGCGTGCCTGCTCGCCGAGGCGCCGGGCCTGATCCACCAGGTCGGCCGCCGCGGCCGAGTCGCCCTCGATGGTCGCCCGGGCGAACTCGATGCCCATCCGGGCCGAGGTGACCACAGTGAGCATCGGCGGGTCGGCGGCGGCGTCGGCCGCGAGCAGATCGAACTCGGCCAGGGCGGCCCGAAAATCGCGCAGCTCCCCGTCTGCCGCGGCCTGGCCGACGGCGAGTGCCCGGGCCGCCGCGCGCACCGGCCGCCACTGCGCCACCGGCGGCGGGTCGAGATCAGCCACCGCCACCAGCTCGGCCAGCGCGCGCAGCCGCAACGGCACGATCTGCGGATCGCGACAGACGTCGGCCCGCACCAGCGCGGCGGCGAGCGCGGACCGGGCCGGAGCGGCGGACCCCAACCGGCGGAACTCACCGATCGCAGCGTCGAGGTCGCCCCCGCCGGCCGTCGCCCAGACGATGACGGCGATCCGTGCAAGATCATCCGAAGGCGCACGTATGGTCACACGATTCCCTGACGGACCGGCCCGCACGGGTGTACCGGCGGGGATCCAGTCCGCCAGAGCACAATGACGACCTCGGAAGACCGGAGCGAGGAGACACACCGTGACACCGCACTGCCGACGGTTACCGCCGTGGAACTGACTCCGCACCAGCGCGCACGCATCCAGGAGGTGCTGGAGACCGAGCTGCGCGCCTCGCTACGAGAGGCGGCTGACGCCGGCGCCCGGCCCGGCGACCTCACGAACCTGGTCGCCGAGCGCCGGAGCGCACTCGATCAGCTCATGGCGGCCCTCCCGGACGATCTCGACCACCTGTTCGGCGAGTCCCCGGGCCGCGAGCCGGTCGGCCAGCAGGGCGACCAGACGGTCGTCGCCGGCCCGCCCCGCGCCCGGCGCCCGGTCGATGAGGTCGGCGCCGCTGCCCTCGACGAAGAGCGCGGAGAGCACAGGTAACACCGCTGCTTCGGGCGACAGCCCTCGGCGCAGCCGTTCCTCGATCGCGGTCAGCGCGAGCGAGGCGAGACTGCCGGCGTGGGCGTCGTCCAGCTCGTCGGGCTCGGCGGCCCGCAGGGGCCGGGGGTCGGTGGCGTTGTCGCCCGGCGGCGGTGCGAGCGGAGCGTCCTTGCATCCGAGCGGACGCTCCACATGGTTGTCGTACCACTGGGGACGGCGGCGCATCACCTCGAGCACCAGCGCGACCTCGGCCTCGACCACGCCGGGATGGCTGTTCCGGTAGTCGCCCGTGAGCAGGCCGCGGCGTTGCGCCCACTCGTCGAGCGGCCACAACGAGCGGCCGGCGTTGGCCGGGATGCCCACCCAGGTCAGGATCTGGAGCGCGAGGTCGATCAGCCAGCGGTCGTGGCCGAGGCCGGCCGCGAGCGCCTTGGTCATTCGGGGGCGCTGCAGCGCACCCCGGGCGCCCCGCCGTCGCCGGTGCGCGTCGACGGCGGCCCGCGGCGCCCAGTGGGCGAGCCAGGCGTCCAGGTCATCGATCGCCGTCCGGCCGGCCAGAAGGTGGTCGATCACGGCGTCGACGTCGTCCTGGAACGCGTCGAGGCAGGCCGGCCGGAGATGCCGGATGCCCCGCAGGCAGGCCCGATGACTGCGGCGGATCTCGACCTTACGGGTCACGACCGAGAAGACGATCGGATGGGCGATCGCGTGGATCGCCGCGCGCAAACGGCGGCGGGTCGCATCATCGGCCGCCGCCACGGTGGACGCCAGCTTCGCCGTGGCGGCCAGGCGGCGTACGTCATCGGTTTCCGGCGCCCCGGCCGGGGTGCGTTGCGCCGGAATCACGCGGGTGCGCGCTGCGGCTTGGCCCGTAGTGGACATTATGATTCCTCATATTTCGCACGGAAAGCACGTTTTACGCTCGACGTGAGTGTCGAGAGGCGCAGGCCCGGGAGGCCAGCCCTCAGGCGATGAAATGACCGCACGGCTCGCGAGCCGGTCCGGCTCGGCCGCGCCATCACACTCACCGGGCTAACCCGATCGGTGGAGCACACAAGCGACTACTTTCCGTACAGGCCCCGAGAGGCTCCCACGCTGCACCATGAAATGCTCTCGCCTGGTCAGGCGAAGATCGGGCCGATAGCTGTCCGAGTTTGTGGCCGACCTTTGTCCAGCTTGGCCAGGAAGGCCATCACTATGCGTAGCGGAACGAGCGCCGTGCGCGCGGGCTCCGCTCGCGCCGGTTCCCTCCGCTGCTCTAACGTCTACAGACGGTGACGACGTCTCTCCGGGAGGTTCGATGCCCGACGATGCCGGCCTGTACGAGGAGCTGATGGACCTGCGCAATCGCCGCGGTGTCGAACGCCCCGGCATCGCCGGCGACATCGGGCCCCGTCTGCGGTCGCTCAGCGAGATCTCGGCCACCGACAAGGATCCGCGGGTCCGGCAGAAGGTCATCACTCTGCTGGAGCGCCTGATCGCCGACCTGCCGCCGGACCTGCAGCAGGCGGGCCGGCTGGCCTTCGCCATCGAGCGCGAGCACCGCTACCCCACGCTGCGCGAGCGGGTCGAGACGCTGGCCGGGCTGCAGAACCGCGCACCACGCACCGCCCGCCGGGTCATGGACAGCGCCCTTCGCGCAATGGTGACCGCAGCCGAGGGCTTCAGCTCCGGCGCGCTCGAGCCGAGCGCCGGCCCGGGCTGGCGAGTCGCCTCGCTGACCGCCCTGTTCCGCCTCGACACGCCGACCCCCGAGCTCTACGAGATGCGCAGGATCGTCGCCACCCACGACATCGAGGAGGTCACCGTCCGGCTGGGCCTGCCGGAGACGCCGGACGGACGGGTCCGGGGTGAACTGGTGATCGACACGCTCTTCGGCGCGCGGGTGACCAAGGTCGAGCACCAGTCCGAACGCAACCACTACCGCGTCGTGCTCAGCCTTCCGCGCAAGATCGAGACGGACCGCGAGCACGAGTTCTGGCTACGGGTCGTGCTGCCACCGGGCCAGCCGACCTGGAACCACTACGCGATCGTGCCGCTCAACCCCTGCGAGAGCGGCAGCGTACGGGTGCGGTTCCACCCCGACCGGCCGCCGGCCGAGGTGTGGCAGCTCGACGAGGTTCCCTATCTCGACCTGAACGACGGCGCCGCCGGTTCCCAGGCCCTGCAGCCCGACGGCAACGGCGACGTCATATGTCGCTTCAACCGGCTGCGCGAGGGCTACGGGTACGGCATGGCCTGGAAGCCGGAAAGCTGACCCCTGGGCTGTCCGTCAGTCCGGGCTGTCCGTCAGTCAGGGGTGATGCAGGCCGGGAGGAAGTGGATAACATGCTGCGCGCCGTAGCGACGGTGGTGCTCGTCCTGAGCGGGGTGCCGGCGGCCACGCCGGCGCAAGCCGCACCAGCCACATCGGACCAGGTCTACACCGCACTCGGGGTGAACACCGTTCCCGCCGACTACGTCGTACTGGTCGACGTCTCCGGCTCCATGCGGGGACCGCGGTACGCTCAGCTCAAGCGCGGCCTGAGCGAGTTCCTGACCGCGCTCGCGCCGGACGACCAGGTCACTGTCGTTCCGTTCGCCGAGAAGCCCCGCCCGGCCCGGACCCAGGCCGCCGGGCGCACGGCCGCCCGCCTGACCAGCCGGCTGCCGCCGGAGGCCGACGGCGGGAGCACGGACATCGGCGCCGCCCTCGAGAAGAGCCTCGACGTGCTGAGCCGCCCGAAGGCGCCCGCCGTGGCCAGCGTGGTGCTGCTGACTGACGGGCGGCACGAGCCGCCGGCCGGCAGCCCCTATCCGTTCACCGGTGGCTATCAGTGGACAGCGCTGGCCAAGCGGGCCCGGGCACTGAAGAAGACCTCTCTCGGCGCGTTCGCCGTCCCGCTGTCCGCGAACACCGGGGCGCCGCTGCTCGGCAAGGTCTTCCCGGGTGCGCGCACCCTGCGCCCGACCGGCCTGGACGGGCTGACCACCGCGCTCGATCAGCCCAAGCAGGCGGCCCGGGCGGCCAAGGCGCGGACGCTGCTGGCCGGCGAGACCCTGAAGGGCATCACTGTCACGTGGCCGGAGGGAACCGTCGGCCGGGGCAGCAGCACCCTGCCCGTCCGCCTGACCTCCGAACTGACCCGCGTGCCGCTGACCATCGACGGGCTCGCGGTGGCCACGGGCAATCCCGGCGCACGGGCGAGTGTGCCGGGAACGCCGATCGAGCTACCGCCGGGCGGCAGCGTCACCGTGCCGGTAACCGTGGAATGGCCGGCCGGTCCCCGGCGTGTCGCCCCGTTCGCCACCGTGCGCGAAACCGCCCCGCTGACCCTGACCGGCCGGATCGGCTCGCCCTGGCACGACGTGATCACCGGCGAGCTCGGCCTGGAGTTCGCGCCCGTCCTGAAGGCGGCCGGGCGCGACGTCGAACTCTCCGCCCAGCGCGGCAGCGCCGTCCAGTGGGGCCTGGGCCTTGTCGCGCTGGCGGCCCTGGTCGCCGTCGCCTGGTGGGCCCGCGGGCGCCGGCTGCGCCCGGAGCTGTTCGGCACCCTGTCGGTACGCAACGGCGACAAGCCGGAGCGGACGCTCGCGCTGTCCGGACGACAGCTGCGACTTACCGCGGGCGCCGCCGGGGTTCCCGGCGCCGGAACCGTCTCGGCGACCCGCGGCTCGCTGGGCTCGGCGCCGGTGGAGCTGCGCATCACGTACTCGCCGGACGGCAGCGAAGCCCGCCGGGAGAGCCGACACTGCACACCGGACGTCACAGTCAACATCGGCGGCGTGCGCTTCACGTGGCGGGCGGCGGCCCGGCCGAGCAACCTGCGCTGAGCCGGCGCCGCCACCCCGGCTCAGTCCGTGTCGGCGATGATCGCGCGGACGGTGCCGACGATCCGGTTGACGGTGGCCGCGTCGGCCAGTGCTCCCGTCACCCCGCCCAACGGGTCGGGTGTCGCGTGCGGCGCCCTTTCCAGGCCGGCCGCGAAGGTGCCGCCGAAGACCCGGCGGATCACGTCGACGACCACGGCACGGGTGTCCTCGCCGACCCGGCATCGGTTGTCGATCGCCGTCACGGCCTCGCCGGCGAGCCTGCGAAGTTCGCTGTCCGTCGAGGCGTAGGGGTCCGCGACCGGCTGCGCGAGATCGGGAGTGGCCGCCAGGGGCGCCTGCTTGCGGCCGAGCGGCCGTTCCACGTACGACTCGTACCAGCCGGGCCGGCTGCGCATGACCGACAGCACCGTCTCTATCTCGCGTGCGACCACGGCCGGAGTGCTGCCCAGCCAGTCGCCGGTGCGGGAGGCCCGCTCGCCGGCCCACGACTCGAACGGCCAGACCTGGCCGCCGGCAGTCGTCTCGACACCCACCCAGACCAGGATCCGGGTGGCCAGCGTGGTCAGCCAGCGGTCGTCGTCGAGGGCTGCGGACAGCCACCCGGGCAACCGCGGACGTTGCAGCGCGCCCCGCTCGCCACGGCGGCGCCGGTGAGCGTCCACGGTCGCAGCGCGCACCCGCCCGCCGATCCAGGCCTCCAGGTTCTGCACCGGGTTGCGGCAGTGCGTCAGGAAGTCCTCCACAACGGCCTCCACGTCGTCGTGGAAGCCGTCCACACATTCCTCGGCCAGCCGGTCCACGCCTTTGGCGCAGACGGTGTGGCCGCGGCTGAGCTCGAGGGCCCGGGTCAGACGGGCGAAGACGATCGGATAGACGATCTCGTACGCGGCGCCGGTCATCACGCGGCGCTCCGCCTTGCTCGCCTGAGCCGCGATACCGGCCAGCCAGCCGGTCCGGGCGAGGTCCCGCAGTTGGACGGCACTGAACACATGCATCGTGGATGAGCTGGGCATCCCCACGGCGGCTCCCTCCGTTGTCGGTGACGTACGCCGCAGAACTTCGCGGCGCCAGCAAAGTGGACAACCAAGAGCGACACCCGAGCTAGACCGTAAACGGTCACCGAGGGAGACCATCCGGTCACCTTGACGTCTACTCGCCCCGTCCACTCCAGACGTTCAGCCGACATCGAGCCGGATGATTGGCGGACATGCCCCAGCAAGGTCACGCCTCTCGGGGCCCCGAGCCCTCATCCGGTCCGCCGGCCGCCGTTGCCGATTCCGCATCCTCTGCCGGGGAGGCTGAAGCGGTCCGTGCGGCGAAGAACCCCAAGATCTCTTTGAGGCCGGGCAGCAACCGCTGCAGAAAGACATCCGGCTCCGGGTAGACGAGCCAGAAGACCCCAGCCACGAGCAACAGCGCACAGAAGCCGCCGAGAAGAGCCGCCATCGTGTCCGGCATCGGGAAGCCGGACACGTGCAGCACCAAGAAGATCACGGTAGGGCCGATCAACCCGCCCCCCATGCGCCACCTGCGGAGAGTTTTCTCCTTGGCCCCTTCCCGCCCGGCCCTGGCCGAGGTGTCCGCATCGGGTTGGGGATCCCCGGCCGCGACTACCTCCTGCGTGTCCTCCAGCGCGACCAGCACCTCGCCGAGCCGGTCGCGGCACAGAGCCAGCAGGCACGTGGCGGTCCGGTCGAGCAGTTCGTCGTCGGCGTCCGTGAGCCCCGAGCAGCGGATTGGGATCCTGCAGCAGCCGGACGATCTTCTTCTGCTGATCCTTGTACTCACGACGGTGGCGCCGACCGGACGGGCGCCCGCCGCGCGCCATGACCGCAAGCGTCACCTCCGCCATGCGCAACTCCGCGTCGATCTTGCGGCGGCGATCGTCGCCGGGCGGCGCGTCAGTCTGCTGGAGCAGGTCGACGACGGCGAGAAGCTGGTCGAAGGCCCGCACCGGCAGCGCGCCGCCGCCCGGCCGCGACCGGACGATCACCGCCAACACCACCCGGAACACGAGTGCGATAATGATCAGCACGAAGGTAAGAGCCGCACCCAGGGCGATTCCGGAGATCAGCTGCTCCCGGCCGCCGGCAGGCGCCAGCAGCATCCAGCGCGGGTCCCACGGTCGAGGCCCGGAGACGCCCGGCCAGACCGCGCCGCACACCACAACGGCAAACACGGCGAGCGCCAGAGGTAGAACTATCCGCCGCCCGCGAAGGGCCCATCCGGCCGGCAGGGTAAGCACGACCGCGGCCAGCGCGTAGCCGAACAGTTCGACCGGACGCGATCGGACAGTCGCCGCGACCAGCCAAGCCGTCGGAAGCGCGACAAGGACAGCGACGACGATATGGGCGATCACGACGACCTGCCGTTCGCGGACCCGCCGACCCGCCGCGGCCACGCAAAAGCTGTCGAACCGCCGTCGGTCGGCCCGCTCCATCGGCGGCAGTTTGGTGTGCATCCCGCACAGCCGGGCCGATTCACTGGCACGGACCTGGTCAGCGACTCTTGGCACGAGCAGGCGGATTCCGCTCCCGGCTGGGTGTACCACCCGCGCCGCCTGGATCACCGGCTCCATCGGACTCCGATCGTTCGCGGACAGCCGTCGTCGCGGTACTGACGGACGAGTGCTCGGGCGGGCTGTCCGTCAGGACCGGGCATGACCCTTCATGAGAACGCGGGTGCGGCGGTCGCCACGGAGGAGCCGGCCGGCGCGGCCGGGCCGGAACCGGTCGCGGCGGAGCCGGCGCCGGATCTTGGGGCCCGGTTGACCGAACTCGCCGTCGCGGTGGCCGAGCTGCAGCAGGAAGTGCGGGCCGCTGACGAGCGGTCGGCCGCGCGGGAAAGCATGATCGAGCGGCTGCACGAGGACAACCAGAAGCTGCGGGCCGGCGAGCGCCGGTTGCTCCTGATGCCGGTGCTGACCGATCTGCAGCGTCTGCGCAACGACCTGCTCCGGCAGGCCGGCGCGGTGGGCAACGGGCTGGACGCGGGCGAGGTGGCCGGGCTGCTCGGCTCGTACGCCCAGTCGTTGGAGCTGACACTCGAGCGCGGCGGCGTCGCCCCGATCCGGCCGGCGGCCGGCGATGCCTTCGACCCCGCCCGGCACCGCCCGGACGGTGTGCTTCCGGCGCCGCGGCCGGAGGACCACGACCGGATCGCCGCGGTTCTCAGCGACGGCTATCTCGACACGACCTCGGGCCGGGCGCTGACGCCCGCCACCGTACGGGTCCACCGATGGACCGAACCCGTCACCGCGCCCCTGGAGAAGGAAGACCATGTCTGAGCAGCCCACGTCGTTCTTCGGCATCGACCTCGGCACCACCTACTCGGTGATCTCCTACATCGACGAATACGGCAAGCCGGCGGTGATCCGCAACGCCTCCACCGGCAAGGAGACCCTGGCCTCGGTCGTCTATTTCGAGTCGGCCGGCAACGTGGTCGTGGGTGAGCAGGCGAAGAACCTGGCCGTCGTCTACCCGGACAAGGTCGTGGCCCGGGTCAAGCGCAGCATGGGCCAGGAGAGCAACTGGGAGTTCGACGGGGTCACCTACACCCCGGAGTCGATCTCGGCCCTGGTCCTCAAGCGCCTGGCCGAGGACGCCGCCGAGGAGACCGGCCGTCCGGTCCGCGACGTGGTCATCACGGTGCCGGCCTACTTCGGCATGCTCGAGCGCGAGGCCACCAAGCAGGCCGGAACCATCGCCGGGCTCAACGTCATCGGCATCGTTCCCGAGCCGGTCGCCGCGGCCATGCAGTACGACGTGGCGGCCACCGACGCCGAGCGGGTCATCCTCGTGTACGACCTCGGCGGCGGCACCTTCGACACGACCGTGATCCGGGTGTCGGCCGACCGGATAGACGTGCTGTGCACCGACGGCGACCAGGAGCTCGGCGGTGTCGACTGGGACGACCGGCTCGTCGGTCACCTGGTCGACGAGTTCGTCGCGCAGACCTCGGTGGAGGAGGACCCGAACGACGACCGGGAGTTCATGCAGGAGCTGCGCGAGAAGGCCGAGGACGTCAAGCGGCAGCTGTCCAGCGTCTCCGCGCGCAGCGTGCCGCTGCGTTTCGGCGGCAAGCAGGCGACCGTCGAGGTCACCCGGGACATGTTCGAGACCATGACCGGCGATCTGCTCGATCGCACCCTGGGCTACACCGACCGTACGCTCGAGAAACTCGCCGCCAAGGTGGCGACGGACGACCCGGCCGGGCTGATCGACGAGGTGCTGCTGGTCGGCGGGTCCAGTCGGATGCCGGCGGTGCGGACAGCCCTGGAGAAGAAGTTCCCGGGCTGGAAGCCGCGCCTGCACGACCCCGACCTGGCCGTGGCCAAGGGCGCCGCCCGGTACGCGTTGAGCAGCGCGATCTGGGACTGGGCGGCCACCGACGGCGACAGCCCCGACGCGCGGGAGCGTCAGGACCGCGTGGCCGCGATCGCCCAGGCGGCCAATCTCGACCCCGACAAGCTGGCTGCCTTCGCCCGCAAGGAGATCACCACCGTTCTGCCCAAGGCGTTCGGCGTACGCCTGGTCGACACCGACACGCCGGGCTGGCAGGACGACATCGAGGGCCACAGCTACATCCAGCACCTGGTGCACGCCGACCAGACGCTGCCCAGCCGGCAGGACCTGACGGCCGGCACGGTGGTCCCGGACCAGCGCGAGGTGAAGGTCCAGATCTACGAGCAGGCCGGCGGCGAGGAGAGCCGGGAGCTGTCGGCCAACAAGGCGGTCGACCACGGCAGCGGCCTGATCACCGGGCTGCCGGCCGGGCTGCCGGCGAGCTCGCCGATCGAGGTGCAGATGACGGTCAGTCGCGAGGGCCTGCTGCGGGTCGAGGCCAACGAGCCCCGCAGCGGCCGCGACCTGATCATCGAGGTGCAGGTCAGCGTGCTTTCCGACGAGGAGGTCAGGTCGGCCGCGGCGACCGTCTCCGCCATCACGGTGAGGTCCTGAGAGCACGATGCCTTTCGAGCCCGATCGCTACGAGCGGGAGGTCGTCCTCGACCTGCGCCGCCGCAAGGGTCCGCTCACCGACGACGATCTGCTGCGCCGGTACGCCATCGAGCCGGGAATGACCGACGCGGCCGCGCTGGCCACCCATCTGCGCAAGCTCCGGACGTACTGGAACCAGACCGCCGGCGGACCGGACAGCCGGGCCCAGGTCTGCAAGCGCCTGCTTGCCGCCGATGCCGAGCTGCAGCGGCGACCGGGGGTCGACCTGGGCGACCCGAGTTGGTGGCAGGCCTTCGCCCAGCAGCGCTCGCGGGACTCCCGGAAGGTCGTCGCGCAGCTGGCGGACGACCTGCGCCAGGCGTTCGGAGCGGTCGGCAAGGTGACCGCGGCCCAGGTCAAGGCGGCAGCCAAGCAGTATCCCGGCCTGGACCCGGCGGATCTCGACGCCGCGGTCCGGCAGGCCGGGATCCAGGTTGTCGAGGTCGTGCAACTGCCCAAGGAGAGCGGCCTCGACCGCACGGTCTACCGCGACCTGCAGAAGCGTCTGGGCGACGCCGGCGTGCCGACCCTGGTGCAGCTGCTGCATCCGGATCTGAGCGGCCCCTTCTCGCTCGTGGCGCAGTTCTCGGTGGTCGGCGAGCGGACCCGGCGGCTGGACCGTCCCACGCTCGACGCCCGGATCGCCGACGCCGACCGGTCCGCCGACTCACCGGTGCTGCGCTCCCGGCGGGCGGCTCTCCGGATCCTCTCCACGGCGGCCGGCAACGGCGCCGACCTCCGCGAGATCGCGCTCTTCCAGATCGTCGAGCACCTGGTCGCGGGCCGGGCCGACAACCTCGCGGACGCGCTTCTGGTGCGGCAGGCGACCCGGCTCGGCCTGACCCAGGAGGACGCGGAGCTGGTGGTGGCCAGCCTGCCCAGCGGGGTCAGCGGGGGCTCGCCGGTGGCCGGCGAGCTGCGCGAGATGCTGGCGGCCGGACGGCTGCGGGCCGCGCAGGACGCCCTGGGCACGCTGCCCGCCAACGACCCGGAGCGCCCGCAGATCGTCGCCGAGATCGACAAGCTGGTGCAGCAGCTGGCCGCGCTGCTGACCGACGCCGACCGGGCCCTCGACCGGCAGCGGGAGGAGGAGGCCGAACGGCTGTTCCGGCAAGCCCTGCGGATCGCCGAGGACGACGACGGCGTGCTCGTGCTTCAGGGACGCCTCCCGATGGCGCCGCCGCGCGACCTCCGGGTCGTCACCGCCGGCACCGGCGTCAAGCTCACCTGGCAGGCGCCGGCGACGGCGGTCGACGACATCCGCTATCGCGTCGTCCGGCGGGAAGGCGTCGCGCCGGCCTCGCCGCAGGACGGTGAAGTGATCGCCGAGGGTGCCCGGCTGTCGGCGGCGACGGACAGCCGGCCGCCCCCGGCCCGCGACCTGCAGTACGCCGTGTTCGCCAAGGCGGCGACGGGCTCGGTCTGGTCACGCCCGGCCGTGGCGGGCATCCGGCTCACCCCGGAACCGGCCGACGTGGCCGTCCGGGCCGGCGCCACCCGGATCACGGTGACCTGGAAGGTTCCGGCCGGCGTGGTCGAAGTGCGGGTGCGGCGTACGACGGAAAACCCACCCCGGGGCCCGGAGGACGGCATCGTCGTCGCGACCGGCCCCGGCACCCTGGTCGACCGCGAGGTCGAGGAGGGCGTGGCGTACTTCTACGCCCTGACCGCGGTCTACCACGACGAACGGCGCCGCGAGGTGCTGTCCCGGACAGCCGTCGTCTCCGGTGCGACCGCCGCCGAGGCTCATCCCCTCGACGGGCTGGCCGTCGAGGCGGTACGCCGGCTGGGCGACCACGTCCTGGTCCGGCTGACCTGGCCGGCCGGCGCCGGGGCGGTCCGCGTCCGGTACGCGCCCGGGCCGCCGCCCTGGGAGTACGGCACGACGATCAACCCGGCCGCGGCCGGCCGCTGGGGCGCCGAGGTGCCGGGCCTGCCCGAGGACTACGCCGGCACCTGCGTGCTGGAGGCGGACATCCCGCTCGGTCCGCAGATGTACGTTCCGCTGACCGCCGGTCCGGCCGGGCTGGTCGTCGGTCGCGCCGTCCACCTCGGCCAGACCGAGCCGGTGCGCGGGCTGCACGTGCGGCGAACCGGCGGCCAGGCGACGGTCACCTGGGTGTGGCCGCCGGACGCCGGTTCCGTCGAGGTGGAGTGGGAGCAGCCCGGCGCCGGGCGAACGAAGCGCCGGCTGACCCACGCCGCGTACGTCGACGGCGACGGCTGCGTGCTGCCGGTCGGACCGGCGGGCGGCCAGGTGACGGTCCGGGCGGTCACCGTCGGGCCGGCCGGCGAGTCACTGTCCGAGCCAGTGTCACGGGCCGTGGCCGGGAGCGCGGCCCGGATGCGCTACTCGATCCGCGGCGTGCCCGGCTGGCGCAACCGGACCCTGCGCGTGATCGAGCTGGTCAGCGATCAGGACTGCGCCGGCCTGGACCTGGCCGTGGTGGTCGCGCCGGGGACGGTCATGCCGCTGCGGGCCGACCCGGCGGTGGTCGTGGAGCGGTTCGAAGGCCTGGTGCTGCAGCCGGGTGTCCCCCTGCCGCTCGAGTTCACCGTGCCGCGAACCGCCAAGCCGTACTGGATCCGCTGTTTCGTCGTCCGGCCGGCCGACGTGACCTTGATCGACCCACCGGTCGCCGAGCTGAAGGTGTCGTGATGACTCGACTGGCCTGCCCGTACTGCTACAACAAGATCGACGGCAACCGGCTCTGGTATCAGTGCACGGGGCGCGGCACTCCCGGCCGTCCCGGCTGCACGAAACAGAAGGACGAGGCCCGCCTGCACCTGACGGGATTCCAGGAGTCGGTCCGCCCGTCGTTCGCCCCGCCCCTGCGTCTGTCGTTCGGCCCGGGGAAAGCTGACTGCCCGGACTGCGGCGCCACCAGCCGGCACCGGGTCTGCCCCGAATGCCACACACCTTTGTCGTCCAGCTTCGGCGCCGGCGCCAGTCCGTTGATCGCGATGGCGGGCGCCAAGGGCACCGGCAAGTCGGTCTATCTGACGGTGCTGGCCCACGAGCTGCTCAACAATCTGCGCCGCCGATTCGGCGCGGACGTGCGGATGACCGGCGCCGTCAAGGAGCCCGTCCGGGAATTCGTCGGCACCGTCTATGCCGATCAGCGGTTGATGAACCAGACGGCGGCGGCGGTCACCGGCCGGATGCCCCCGACCGTGTTCGAGTGGCGGCAGGAACAGTCGGGATTCGGCAACCTGGTGAAACGGTTCCGCACGACCTTCCTGTCCTTCTACGACACCGCGGGCGAGGACCTGAACGACGACGAGAAGACCAAGGACCTCACCTACCTGAACGCCGCGGACGCGCTCATCCTGTTGCTCGATCCGTTCATGATTCCCGCGGCCCGCAACCAGATCCGGCTGCCCAAGGAGGCTGTTCGCTCGGAGCAACCGGCCCTGCAGGTGCTCAACCGGGTGACCGAGAAGCTCCGTCACGAGAAGGCGGTCCGGCGCAGCGGGCGAATCAGGATCCCGGTCGCGGTGGCGTTCGCCAAGATCGACGCGTTCTTCGACGTGCTGGGTCCCGAGCATCCGATGCTGCGGGTGCCCCCGGCCTCCGGCGGCTACGACGAGACTGCCGGCGAGGACACCCACGAGCAGGTGAAGGCGTTGCTGCACGAGTGGGGCGCCGACGACATCGACGCCCACCTGCAGGCCAACTACGCCAACTACCGCTACTTCCCGGTCTCGGCACTCGGCGCCCAGCCCGACTACGCGTCGGGTGAGGTCGACCGTAACGGCATCCGCCCGTTCCGGGTGGCGGAGCCGCTGCTGTGGCTGTTGAGCCAGTTCGACGTGATCCCCCGGCAGCGGCAGCGATGAGCGGCGCCGCGTTCGAGACGCTCATCTACACCGACTGCGTACCCGGTCAGGGTCTGCAGGGTAGCGCGGGCCTGCAGTTCCAGGCCCGCTCCCCCGGCGCCGACCGCGCCGCCATGGCCCTGGCCCAGAACTCGGTGCTCTACGAACCCCCGGCCAAATGGATGCGGGAGCGCCGCCCGGTGGCCGACTATCCGCCGTCGTTCGCCCACACGGCCGACGGCCTCTACGTCACCGCGGCCGGGGTCTATCTGGGCCGGGAGGCCAACGGCGGTCGCGAGGGCAATCAGCTCACTCATGCCGTGGTCACCGCCGATCCGGCCCGCTACGACCTCGTCCGGCCGGCGCAGATGTTCGGCGCTCCCTTCTGGACGACTCGCCCCGCTCCTACCACCGAGTGCCCGCCGCTGCTGGACGACTGGGAGCCCGGCCCGTTCGACATCGAGGCGGCGCAGACCTTCGTGACCACCAGCCCGCGCGGCGAGGAACTGCTCAAGCGGCTCCTCGCCGCGGTGCAGGGCCTGGCGTCGGGCGGTCCGCGGGTGTTGTTCATCGGCGAGGACGCCACCGAGGTGTTGCGCTGGATCAGCGCCGCCACGCTGCTGCTCCCCCAGCGGCAGGCCGTGGGCATCGGCTTCAAGGTGTTCACCACCAACCCGGCGTACGCGATCCAGCCGATCGTCGCCGTGCACCCCGACTGGGACAGCACCTCGGCCGGGGTCGCTGACGACGGCGGCTACGCGGTCTTCGACCTGACCCGTAACGAGTTCAGCGACGTGCCGGTGCCGGAGGACGCCCGCCGGCGGGTACGCCTGCTGCTGGACGAGGACGCCTACGACGTCCTCGACGTGGTCGAACAGGCCGATGCGAACGGCCTGCCCGATCCCGGGCAGGCCCTCGATCTGGCGACCACCATGGTGCTGCGCCGGCCGGTGTTGTCGCTGCCGGTGGCCCGCCTCGCCGTCGGCTGGCTGCGCGACACCCCGCCCACCCTGCTGGCCAAGGATCGCAACGTGCTGGTCGACAAGCTGGTCGGCAACGTCAAGCAGTGGCCCGAGGACGTGCTGCTCGGCCTGGACGAGGTGGCCCGCACGGGTCAGATCGACCGGGAGTGGGCCCCCGACGTGCGCATCGCCCTGATCAGCGCGGAGCTGGCCCGGGCTTCGGCCAGCGGCACCGCCGAGGATCTCAAGCTGCCACCGTTGCCGGCCGGTATGTGGACCGAGCAGCACGCCGCCCGCTGCGCCGAGTTGGTGCCCGACGAGCTGGTCACGTGGCGCGGCGCGCGGTCGTTCGAGGCAGTCCTGCGGGTGGCGGCCCGGTTCGACCTGCGCTACGACGTGGACGTGGCGGGCGAGGCCGTGCACGAGTTCATGGCGCACTGGGCCGATCACCCCCACGAGCGCTACCGGCCGGATGCCTGGGGCGTCGCCGGGCCGACCCTGCGCGCCCGGCTGCACAGCACGCTGCTGGACCGGGTCGGCGAAGGCCGGGGTGCGGAGGTGGGTGACGCCTGGGCCGACCACTGGGTCATCCCGGAGGCCCTGCCCGACGACGCGCTGTTCGAGGCCGTCCTGGCCGCCAAGATGGCCCGGGCGAATGGCGAGGGCCGGCAGACGATGGTCCTCGAGATGCTGACCCGGGCCGTGCCGCTGGGAGCGCGTGAGGTACGGCGAACCGCCGAGGCGCTGTGGCGCCGGACCGCACCGACAACGACGGAGTACGCGATGCTCGTCGACATCCTGCCGGCTCGGACCGTGCTGCCGGACCCGATTTTCGCGGCGCTGCTGCGGGCTGTCGATCAACCCGGCCGGGCCCGCCACGCGGAGGTCGGTCTGCTTCGCAAGCTCCACGAGCACGGGCTGGTCCGGCTGCCCCGCGGCTTCGAGATCCTGCTCGCGGACGACTCGGCCGTGGAGCGGTGGTGCGAGACCGTCGTCCGGGCCGACCGGAAGGCGCTCGAGGAGCATCGCCGCATCCTCGCCGCGGTGACGCCGGTCGTACGCCGGATCTGGCAGCACGAGATCGCCACCGCCCTGCTCAGCGTCCGTGACCCGTGGGCCTGTGACGAACTGGCGGCCCTGCTGCCGGAAGGCATCCGGGCCGAGTACGGCCGCGCCCTGCTCGAGGTCGTGCGGAAGAGCAACGAGATCGTGCCGCCGGCCGTCGTCGCCGTGCTGGGCGGCACCCGGCTGCTCGGCCCGGAGTTCCGGCAGGAGTGGCCGGACCAGCTCCGCCGGTGGATGCGCCGGGCCGGCGACAAGCGGCGCCGGCGGGCCGGCGACCTGGTCGCGGAGATTCAACCGCGCCGGATGAAGGACTGGAACGTGCTGGTGCAGGAGAGCGAGAAGACGCTCTGGAACAAGCTCCGCCCCCGGAAGGAGAGCTGAGATGCCGATCGTGCTCGCCGTTCTGGCCGCAGTCGTCGCCTTCGGGCTCTACCTGTGGCTGTGCGGACTGGCCTTCGTCTACCTCACGTTCCCGGTGTCGCTGATCGCCGGCGGCGGCGGCCTCGCCGTCGGTGTCGCGGCCGGGCTGGTCATCGCGTTCCTGGTGCTGTTCGGTTATCAGGAGGAGCGGGTGCTCACGCCGGACAGGGTGGCAGCGGGCCGGCTCCGGATCCTGCGCCCGCCGAAGGCGATCCGGCCCGACTTCGCGTGGCCCGCCTACTTCGTCGTCCAGGTCTGGCTCGACTGGTCGGTCGTCGTCAAGCGCGCCGCGCAGTGGGTAGCCCGGGTGTGGGTGGGTGCGGCCGACGGCGCCTCCTCCATGGGCTGGTTCGGTCTCGCGCTGTGGCCGGTCCTGCTGCCGATAGCGGTGTTCCTGGCCGCGGGAACGGCCGGGGCCGCCGTCGCGGTGCTGCTGGCCGCTGTCGTGGCTGCGGTACTGACCGTGCTGGTCCTCGGCCTCGGGCTGGTCGCCGTGGTGGTTCTGCGTGCGCTGGACCGGCTCGCCGGGCTGGTGCGGCGCTCAGCCGGCACGTGCCCGCGCTGTTACGAGATCTCGGCGCTGCCGGTCTACCGGTGCCCCGGCGGCCACGGCGACACGGCGCTGCACCGGGACATCAGGCCCGGCCTGCTCGGTGTCTTCTACCGCCGGTGCGGGTGCGGGGAGCGACTGCCCACGATGGTGACGCGGGCCGGCCGCACGATGGCCGCGTACTGCCCGCTGTGCGGCACCGGCCTGCACGAGGGAGCCGGAATGGCCACCGACATCCGCATCCCTGTCTTCGGCGCGCCCGCGTCCGGCAAGACGCATCTCGTCATGGTGGGCGTCGTGGGGCTGCTCCGCAGCACAACGAGCGGTCCGGTGGCCCTGGCCGACGAGCACAGCCGGCGGACGTTCGAGACCTACGCACAGGTGGTGGACCGCGGCGGCTCGGCCAGCAAGACGGACGCCGCGCATCAGCCGATCGCGGTGACCCTGCGCTTCCGCAACGGACGGCGGGCGGCGCTGCTGCACGTCTACGACGCCGCCGGCGAGGCCCTGTCGGACCCCGAACGCAACTCCGGATACCAGTACCTCGACGGCGCCCGGACCCTGATCTTCGTGCTGGACCCGTTCGCTGTGCCCGAGATCAGGCAGCGCTACCGGCGCGGGTTCGGCTCGCTGTTCGACGCCGCCAACGCCTCCGCCGACCCGCCCGAACCCTCGTACCAGAACGTCGCGACCCGGCTGCGGCAGTCCGGGGTGCGAACCGACCGGAACCGGCTTGCCTTCGTGGTGTCCAAGCTCGACCTCGTGCAGCAACTCCCGTACGAGGACCGGCTGCACGACGACGGCGACGCGGTCCGCGCCTGGCTGATCCGGCTCGGCCTGGACAATCTGGTCGACGCGGCCGAACGCGACTTCCGCGAGGTCCGCTACTTCGCGGTCTCGGCCACCGACCCGGCGCTCGGCCGCGGCCCGCTGGCGCCGTTCGGCTGGCTGCTCGAGGACGAGCCCATCCCGGTGCCGGGGCAGCGCGGCAGCGACGAACACCTGGCCGGCGAGACGAGCCGGGCCTGAGAAGGGAGAGAACATGAATCTCGACGTTCCCCCCAGCCACCGAGGGTCCCGGGTCACCGTCGCGCTCGGCCTGGTGCTCCTGACCGCTGTGGTCATCGCTGCGATCATCCTCGGCGGCGCCTGGGACCACGCGTACGACGGGGGCAGGCAGCTCGTGCTGCAGCTGAGGAACAGCTGGCAGAGCTGAGCACAGGTAGACATTCGGAAGGGCCGCGGTAGGCCGAGGCGGAAGGGTCGGACGTAGCCCGCCTGCCGAGACCCGCGAGGAGCACGCCATGGAGAGCCACATCGCGTAGAAGTGGGTCGCGGGGCGGGGGGGGGGGCCGGCCCCCCCCCCCCCCCCGGGGCCCCCCCCCCGGGGCGGGCCGCGCGGGCG
>NZ_JAHWFK010000053.1 GCF_019710575.1 Paractinoplanes polyasparticus
CCAGGTTGTCGGAGGTGATCACCGGCTGCGGCGGGAACGAGACGACCTGCTCGCGCATGTCGACCTTGCTGCGCACCGCGTCGACGAACGGCACCAGCAGGTTCAGGCCGGGGCTAAGGGTGCGCTTGTACTTACCCAGGCGCTCCACAACGTCCATGCGCTGCTGTGGAACGATGCGAACGGACTTGACCAGCGTGACGATCGCGAACAGCGCGACCACCAGTACGAGGACGCCGATTACAGCTTCCATGGCACCTCTCTATATGTTGGGCAGATCGTCGCGCCACACGATCACCGTGCCGCCGTCGACCTTGATGACCCGGACGCGTTCGCCGGGAAGGTACTTCTCTTGGCCATCGAACGAGCGGGCCTGCCAGTGCTCGCCGTCGATCTTGACCATGCCGTGTGCGCCGTCGATCTCCTCCAGGACGGTGGCGTGCGTGCCTTCGATCGCCTCGACCCCGAACGGGGTTTCGCCTGTCTCGATCGCAGGCCTGGCGTGCCGCTTGACGATCGGGCGCAGGGTGGCCACCGACAAGCCGGACACGGTCACGAACACGATGATCTGGAGGAGGAAGGGTGCGCCGAGCGCGGCCGCGCCAGCCGCGGCCAGAGCCCCGACCCCGAAAAAGATGATCAGAAAAGTGGCCGTGAAAGCCTCGGCGATCGCCAAAGCGATGCCGAGCACGATCCACAGGACAGCTTCCACACATCGATCGTGACACGTCCGCGCACGTCCGGCGACGCTGCGTGCTCCCTCGCGGAAAATGTCATCGAACTGCCATCCAATCCGGGCCGCCGGGCGGCGTAGCCATATCGGCCGCGCGGAGTTATACCCACGAGTCACACATCGAGAGGGTCCACCGTGTCACTGCTGCCGGAGACCGGCCGACGGGTCGAGGAGATCGCCGTGCGCGCCCAGGCCGAGGGGCGTACGCCGTCGCTCGTCCTGGCTGTCGTGCGCGACCGCGCCGTGCTGCACCAGGTCTTCACCGGCGAGCATCCGCGCCCGGACGCGAAGACGCAGTACCGCCTGGGTTCGATCACCAAGACGATCACCGCCACGCTGGTCATGCAGCTGCGCGACGAGGGCTTCTTCGCCCTCGACGACCTGCTCTACCGGCATCTGCCCGGCACCCCGATCGGCGGCGTCACGCTGCGCCAGCTGCTGGGCCACGTGTCGGGCCTGCAGCGCGAGCCGGACGGCGCCTGGTGGGAGCGGCACGCCGGCGGCGACGTCGACCAGCTGCTGGCCGACCTCGGCTACGACAAGGTCGCGGGGCCGCCGTTCCGCCGTTACCGCTATTCGAATCTGGCGTACGGCCTGCTGGGCGCCGTGCTCGAGAAGGTCACCGGCGAGAGCTGGCAGGCCCTGGCCGGCAAGCGTGTGCTCGACCCGCTCGGGATGAAGCGGACGACGTACTCGCCGGTGGAGCCGTTCGCCCGGGGCTATGTGGTGCATGAGCTGGACCGTTCGCTGCACGAGGAGCCCCGCCTGGACTCGGGGGCGATGGCTCCGGCCGGCCAGCTCTGGTCGACGCTGACCGACATGGCCAAGTGGGCCGCGTTCTGGACCGACCCGGCGCCGGCGGTCCTGGCCCGCGAGACGGTCGACGAGATGTGCGCCCCGGTGGCGATCAGCGACCTCGAGTCGTGGACCGGCGGCCACGGCCTCGGGCCGCAGCTCTACCGGGTCGGCGAGCGCGTGTTCGCCGGCCACGGCGGTTCGATGCCCGGGTACGTGGCCCAGTTCGCCGTCCACCGCCGCAGCCGCCTCGGTGTGGTCGCCTTCGCCAACTCGTACGGCCTCTCCGGCACCACCATCAAGGACGTGGCCCTCGCGGCGCTGACGGCGGCCGTCGAAGCCGAGCCCGTCGCCCGCCCGCCGTGGCTGCCGCCCACCCCGCCCACCGGCGAGGCAGCCGCGCTGGTCGGCCGCTGGTGGTGGATGGGCCGCGAGTTCGAGGTCACCACCGACGGCGACGCGCTGGTCATGACCGGCCCCAACCACCGCTCACGCTTCACCCGCGAGGCCCCGGACCGCTGGCGCGGCGTCGACGGCGACAACGAGGGAGAAGTCCTGCAGATCCTCCGCGACGACGAAGCCCGCGTCACCGCGATCGACATCGCCACGTTCGTCTTCAGCCGCGACCCGGCGCACCTCGCCTGAGCCGCCTCGGCGCCCGGCCGGCGTCCACCCCGGCCCGGCCATGGGCGATCAGCACGAGGTGCACCCGGTCCCGCGCGCCCAGCTTCTCCATCAGATGAGCGACGTGGGTCTTCACTGTGGCCTCGGAGACGTGCAGGGCCCACCGCCCGGACCGCGGCCAGCATCGACGCACGCGGGCTGTCCTTGAGCAGGAACCCGGAGGCGCCCGCCCTCTACCTCGGGGTGTCCGCGCTGAGCCTGCCCGACTCCCGGGCGTGGGGCCCGGCGTAGGCGGCGCTGGCCTGCGCGGCCGGGCTCACCTACGCCTTGGCCGCGGCGGTTCCCGCGGCGGTGACCACACGCTCGGCCGCCATCACCACGTCACCGGCGGGCGCCACCGGCGGCTGAGCCGTGCTCCGTCCGGGACGGAAGCCCAGCGCCAGCCCGGCGGCGACGACCCCGATGCCCAGCCAGACCGCGAGGCCGGGCATCGGGCCGCCGACGGCCACGCCCACAGCGGCGGCCGAGACGGGGGCGATGCCGGTCAGCAGGCCGGCCCGGGCCGAGCCCAGTCGCTGGACGCACGTGTACCAGAGAACGAACGCCACCGCCGTGACCGCGACGGCCAGGTAGACGCCGGCCAGCACGTCGTCGAGCCGCAGCCGGAGCGCCGCCGTCGGTCCCTCGCCGAAGAGCCCGCCGAGGCCGAACGCCACGGCGGCCATCCACGTCGAGTGCGCCGAGACGCCCAGCGGGCCGTGGCGTCCCAGCACCGGGACGGCCAGCAGGGTGAAGCCGGCCTCGCAGGCGAACGTGACCAGCGCCCACAGCAGCCCGATGCCGTCGGTGCGGCCGAAGCCCTGCACGAGCGCGGCGCCGGCCGTGACCACCAGCGCGGCGACAATCAGGCGGCGGGCCGGGGTCTGTCCTTCGAGCAGCGGCCCGGCCACGGCCAGCAGCAGCGGCACGCAGGCCACGGCGACACCGAGGACGGCCGGCTCGGCGTGCTTCGAACCCTGCACCAGGGCCACGTTGAAGACGATCATGCCGGTCGCGACGACGCCGGCGAGCCACAGCCACTCCGCCCCGCGCGGGCGCACGACCCGTTTGCCGACGAGGCGGGCGTACAGCATGAGCAGCAGGCACGCCACCGCGTACCGCAGGGATTGGACGGTCAGGGACGGCGCGTCGGCCAGGAAGCCGGAGACCGCCACGCTGCCGCCGACGAAGGCCATACCGGTCGCCCCGGCCAGCGCGGGCAGGAGATTTGTCTTCACACCAACGATGCTGGCCGGGATATGGTCCGAGTTGAAGGACCAATCCATGGCGACCGAGGGGGACCAATTTCCGGATCGGACTTCCTGCAGCTGCGGCCGGAGGAGGCGCCGGCCAAGGGCCTGACCACCTGGCTGGCCGACGGGCTCCGGCTGGCGGTGTCGCACGGCCGCCTCGCGCCGGGGACCCGGCTGCCCGCCACCCGCCTGCTGGCGTCCGAGCTGCGGATCTCGCGCGGCGTGGTCGTCGACGCCTACCAGCGGCTCATCGACGAAGGGCTCGCGCAGGCCCGCACCGGCGCCGGCACGACGATCGTGGCGCATCCGCACGTCCGCGACGCCCCGTCCGACCGCCGCCGCTCGCTCGACACGTTGCGCCTGCCCCTGCCGCCGGCCGACGGCATCGATGTCGACCTCTCCCCCGGCGTTCCCGATCTCGCTGCTTTCCCCCGCACGGCCTGGCTGCGGGCCGAACGGGCGGTTCTCGACGAGATCACCGCGGCCGATCTGGGGTACGGCGACCCGGGCGGCACCCCGCGCCTGCGGGCCGAACTGGCCGGCTGGCTGGCCCGCACCCGCGGCGTCCGGGCCGAGCCCGACGACGTGATCGTGGTCAACGGCGTCGCCCAGGCGCTGGCGCTGCTCGCGCAGACGCTCGAGACGCGAACCGTCGCCGTCGAGGATCCGGGGTCACGCGGGGCGCGGGACCAGCTCGCGCACTGGGGCGTACGGCCGGAGCCGGTCCCGGTCGACGCCGAGGGCCTGGTCGTGGACGCGCTCACCCAGGCCGCGGTCGTCATCACGCCGGCCCACCAGTTCCCGACCGGGGTCGTGCTCGGCCCGGCCCGCCGCCGCGCCCTGCTGACCTGGGCCGCGGCCGGCGGCACGATCATCGAGGACGACTACGACGCCGAGCACCGCTACGACCGCGCCCCCGTGGCCGCGCTTCAGGGCTCGGCGCCGGACCAGGTCGCGTACGCGGGAAGTGTCTCGAAATCGCTCGCGCCCGGGATGCGCCTGGGCTGGCTGATCGCGCCCCGGCGGATGCAGCCCGCCCTGCTCACCGCGAAGCACGACAGCGACCTCGGCAACCCCGCGCTGCCGCAGCTGGTGCTGGCCCGGCTGCTCGCGACCGGCGACTACGAGCGGCACCTGCGCAACGTCCGCAACCGCCAGCGCCGCCGCCGTGACGCGCTCCTGGCCGCCCTGCGCGTCCACCTGCCGCGGGCCCGGGTGACCGGGGTGGCGGCCGGTCTGCATCTGCTGATCATGCTGGACGGCGACGAGCCGGACACGCGGACGGCCGAGCGGGCGGCGAAGCACGGCATCCTCGTCCACCCGCTGTCGTGGCACCGCATGACCCCGGGCCCGCCCGGCCTGGTGCTCGGCTACGCCGCCAACCCGCCCGACCGGCTGGCCGAGGCCGCCCGGCGCCTGGGCCAGGTCATGGCACAGTGACGAAATCGATCAGCCGCTCCATCGAGTTGATCAACGGCGTCTCGACGTCCTTGTAGCTGCTCACCGAGGACAGGATCCGCCGCCACATGTCGGCCGGTTCCCGTACGCCCACCGCCGCGCAGATGCCCTCCTTCCAGGGACGCCCGGGCGGGATCACCGGCCACTTCTGCAGTCCCACCCGCTCCGGCTTCACGGCCTGCCAGATGTCGACGTACGGGTGACCGGTGACCAGCACGTCGGGATCGGTCACGGCGGCCACGATCCGGCTCTCCTTGCTGCCGGGGACGAGATGGTCCACGAGTACGCCCAACCGTCGCTGCGGCCCGGGGCGGAACCCCCGCACCGCGCCGGCCAGGTCGTCGATCCCGTCCAGCGGCTCGACCACGATGCCCTCGATCCGCAGGTCGTCACCCCAGATCCGCTCGACCAGCGCGGCGTCGTGGATGCCCTCGACCCAGATGCGACTCGCCTTGGCCACCTGCGCCCGCACGTTGTCGACGGCGATCGACCCCGAGGCCGTCACCTTCCGCTGAGCCTGCGCGGGCGCCGCCGACGGCCGCCGCAGCGTCACCGTCTGCCCGTCGAGCAGGAACGCGGCCGGCGCCAGCGGGAAGTTGCGCCGCTTGCCGTGCCTGTCCTCGAGCACGACCGCGCCCAGCTCGAACCCGATGACCGCCCCGCAGAACCCGGAATCCGCGTCCTCCACGACCAGGTCGCGTTCGGCGTCCACCTCGGGCACGACCCGGCGCCGCCGCCACTCCCCTTTGAGCACGTCCTCCCCATACATGCAAGGCACCGTAACCCGTGCGTTGGGACACGGCGTTTCTGACTCTCCGGCCGAGACAAGGTTCCCAACCGGCACGTACCCTTGCTCGCATGTCCCCCGCAGCAGATGCGGCCACCCGCGTCGCGCGGCGCTCCACCCGGTTCGTGACCTGGGTGCGCGCCTGGCGCGCCGGGCTCGCCCCCTTCGACGAGCTGGCCGACGAGATCGCCCGCGACGAGGAACACCTGGTCGCCGACGTGCCCGGCACGTGGACCGACGTGCCGCTGCCGCAGGGCCTGCCGGCCTTCGCCAAGGTGCACCCCGACGACATCCGGCTCGTGCTGCCCGCCCCCGGCGACCCGCGCGGCCTGCCCGGCCCCGGCCCGCTCACCGGCGCGGCCATGCTGGCCGGCGAGGCCGTGATGACGCCGTCGTTCGGTGTGGTGCCCGAGGTGCGGCGCCACGTCTCCGGCTCCGGCGTCGAGTTCGAAACGGTGCTGTGGCGCTGGTTCCCGGTGGAAAACTACCGCCCGGTCTTCCAGATGGGCGCGGCCGAGGCCGAGGGCGAGCTGACCCTGGCCCTGAGCGAGGCGACCAGCCAGCTGACCAAGCTCGACGTGGCGCAGTGGAAGCCCGAGCTGGCCGGCGCCCTGCAGGCGTTGCGGCGCCCCGAAAGCACGGCCACGCTGCCGCCCGGCTTCGACCCGCGCGCCCGCCGCCTGTTCGCCCGGGCGTCGATCCTCGACCAGGTGCTCGCCCTGGCCGAGACGAACGCGCCCGGCGGAGCCATCAACGGCTACGAGGCCCAGCAACGCGACGCCGCCCTGCGCCCGCTGCTCGACGCGTGCCGCCAGGCCCTGGTCGCCGCGTGCAACTCCCCCCTGCATGCCTGACCGCATCAAGCACTGCACCTTCTGCGGCGCACGCTTCGTCCCCGGCCAGCCGTGGCCGCGCCGCTGCACAGCCTGCGCCGAAACGACATACCGCAATCCCACCCCTGTCGCGGTCGCCGTCCAGCCGATCGGCGCCGGCCTGCTGGTGGTACGCCGGGCGATCCCACCCGCCCTCGACCGGCTGGCCCTGCCCGGCGGCTTCATCGACTACGGCGAGTCCTGGCAGGACGGCGCGGCCCGCGAACTGCGCGAGGAAACCGGCCTGACGGTCGACCCGTCGACGGCGACGCTGTACGACGTCATCAGCGCCCCGGACAGCACACTGCTGGTATTCGCCCTGTTCCCGCCGCTCGCTTCCGTCGACGAGATGCCGGCCCCCGAGGCCAACGCCGAGACGTACGGCTGGGAGGTGCTGAACGGCCCGGCCGAACTCGGCTTCAGCCTGCACACCGCCGTGGCAGCCCGGTTCTTCAGCTGATCAGGCCGGCGGCGACCAGTTCGCCCAGCAGCAGCCGGATCGCGGGGGCGCACCGGGCGGCGTCGGCCGACGTGAACCAGGCCAGCTCGGCGATCTCGTTCGCGGCCACCGGCCGTTCGTCGGGTTTGCCACCGGTGAAACAGATCAGCCGTACGGTCGTGCCGGGTGGACGGTTGTGGGCCGGCGCCACGATCTCGGTGAACAGGGTGAGATCGGCCGGGTCGACGACGAGGCCTACCTCTTCGCGGGTCTCGCGGGCTGCAGCCTCGGCGTACGACTCGGACGGCTCGGGTTTGCCGCCGGGCAGATAGAAGGCGTCCAGACCGTCCGGCCGCACCACCAGGACCCGGCGTTCGCGGACGTGGACCCAGGCGGCGGCAATCACTTCACTTGTCACGCCGTGAGCCTAAATCGAGGACGCGGAGCCTCCCCGGCCACTAACCTGCAGCGCCATGGAGATTCGGGTGGAGCGGGGCGGGGACGACGTCGCTGAGGTGCATCGGGTGGCGTTCGGCGATGACGGGGACAAGATTGCTGAGCTGGTTCGGGCGCTCAAGCAGGACGACCCGGCGTTGCTGTCGTTGGTGGCCGAGGTGGACGGTCGGGTTGCCGGCAATGTGATGTTCACGCGCAGCCTGCTCGACGCGCCGCCCCGGCTGGTTGATGTGTGGGTGCTCAGCCCGCTTGCGGTCCTGCCCGAGTATCAGCGACAGGGTGTCGGGCGTGCGCTCATCAAGCGCGGCCTCGAAATCGCCGACGAACAGCGGGTGCCGCTGGTCTTTCTCGAGGGCGACCCGGCGTACTACTCGAAGTCGGGGTTCCGGGCGGGCGGCGAGCTCGGGTTCCGGAAGCCGTCGCTGCGGATTCCGGATGCGGCGTTCCAGGTTTATCCGCTGAGCGCCTACGAGGCGTGGATGACCGGCACACTCGTCTATTCTGCGACGTTCTGGGACTTCGACTCGGTGGGCTTGCGCGACTCCTGAGCCTGCAACTCGTCGATGTGGGGCGGGGTGTGCACGCGCGTCGCGATGAGCGCGGCCACCAGGCAGGCGGCGGCGCCGATGAGCAGGGCGAGACGGGGGCCGCCCTGGGCGCTGACCCAGCCGCTCAGCACGCTGCCGATCGGGGTGGTGCCCAGGTAGACGAAGACCCACAGGGCCAGGATGCGGCCCCTGTACTCGGGCGCCGCGTGCAGCTGGATCGCTGTGGAGGCCAGGGTGGCGAAGCCGAAGGCGGCCGCGCCGGTCAGCAGCAGGGTGACGGCGGCGACGGGCACGTCGGGGGCTATCGCCGTCAGGGCCATGCCGGCCGCGAAGGCGAAAGCGGTGAAGACCAGGTACGTACGCCGGGGGTGTTTGATGAGGCCGACCGCGAGGGAGCCCAGGATCGCGCCGACGCTGAGCATCGTGGAGAGCAGCCCGTAGGTGCCGCCGTCGCCGTGGAACGTCTGCTTCGCCAGCACGGGGAGCACGACCGCGAAGTTGAACGCGAGCACGCCGACGAAGCCCATCATCACGAGCGGCAGCCAGACCTGCTGGCGGGTGCGGGCGTAGCGGATCGCGTCGGCCACTCCGCTGTGCGAGACCGCGCGGCGTGCCGTGGCGAGCGGCCGGATGGCGAGCAGCGCGACGATGACAGCCAGGTAGGAGAAGGCGTTCACGGCGAAGCACGGCGTCGTCCCGACCGCGACGATCAGCACGCCGGCCAGGGCCGGGCCGACCACGCGGGCGCTGTTCATCACGACGCCGTTGAGGCTGACCGCGCTGGCCAGGTCGGCCGGTGGGACGAGCGAGCTGACGAACGCCTGCCGGGCCGGCGAGTCGACGATCCCGATGATGCCGCCGGCCACGCTGACCGCGACGATCAGCGGCACGCCGGCCCGCCCGGACGCTGCGGCCAGCCACAGGCCCAGCGCCAGCACGCCGTACGTGGCCTGCGTGACGAGGATCAGCTTGCGCAGGTCGAAGCGATCGGCGACGGTCCCGCCCCACGGGCCGAACAGCAGCGACGGCACGCCACCGGCCGCGAGCACGAGTCCCAGCGCCGAAGCCGAGCCGGTCAGTTGCAGCACGAGCCAGCCGATCGCTGTCTGCTGCACGAAGGTGCCACTGGCCGAGGCCACCTGCCCGCCGAAGTACCAGCGGAACGGAACGGCTCGCAGGGCGCGGAAACTGTCGATCATGCGCGACGGGTGCCCCGTACGCCGGTCGTGCGAATCGTCTCGTGACCGAGGACTCAGGCCGGCCCGAGTCCTCGTGACTGAGCACTCAGGCTGGCGTGACCTCCGTACGGTGACGGGATGCAGAAGCCGGAACTGGACGACGGGCAGCGGACGCTGGCCGGGCGCGTCACCGCGATGATCGAGGGGCTGGGGCCGGGCGACGACCATTCGGACGCTCTGCCCGCTCTGCGCGAGCTCACTCGGGACAGCCTGGTGCTCGGGGACGTGCTCGGCGACTATCTGCACCAGGTGATGGCCGGTAGCCAGGCCGGCACCATCTCGCTCTGGCCCGTGCTCGAGTTGCTGCGGGCGGCGGGCGCCGACGAGGAGCGGGCCGCGGCCAAGGCGACCTGGCTGCGCACCTCGCCCGTCACTCCACCACGCTGACCGGCACGCCGTCGGGCAGGTGACGCAGCAGCAGGCGCTGGACGTCGGGCGGCACGCGGACGCAGCCGTTGGAGATGCTGCGGCCGAAGGCGGATTCGTCGCGCCAGGCGTGGATCGCGGTGTGCCCGTTGCGCAGCGAGGCCGACAGGGCGTCCCGATCGTCGGGCACCGCGCCCAGCACGAGCGCGTCGAGACCGGCGTACACGGAACCGTGGGTGATGGTGCGGCCCATCACGAAGGTGCGGCCCAGCGGGGTCGGGGTCCGCGACGAGCCGACGGCGACCTTCCACTGGCCGCGCTGCTGGGAGTCGCGCAGCCAGGTGAGCCGGCGCCGGCTGAGGTCGACCACGAGCTGATCGCGCAACGGCCGTACCGATCCCGACGACGAAGGCACCCACCCGATGCGCCGGTTGATCGACGGGATCAGCACCGCCAGCCAGCCCGGCCGCTTGCCGACGATCGGCGCGGTGACCGGCAGCCCGCTGATGGTCCGCGGCAGATAGGCCCTCGGCTTGCCGCCGGGCGCGTCGTAGACGGCCACCTTCCGGTGCGGCCGCAGGCCTTCGACCAGGGCGGCGACCGAGTGGGCGGCCGGGTCGTGGGCCAGGCCGGGCGCCGCGTGCCAGTAGGAGATCTTCGGCAGTCCGGGCGGGGCGGGTGCGGCCTTCGGCACCGGCACTGGCGCGGCCACCGGCTGAACGGCGGCGGGCACTCGGCGCGCGGTCAGGGTCCCGCCGGGATCGGCGCGCGTGGCGGCCACGGCAGCGGTGGCGCCCAGAGCCACCGCCAGCAGCCCGCCCGCGACCGCCGCCCTACGGGTGTACATCGCCCCACACTATGACAAATCGCGGGCCTGCAAGAATGCTCCGATGCGAAGAGCGATCATCTTTCACGGCACCGGCGGCAACCCGGGCGTGGCCTGGTACCCCTGGCTCGCGGCACGGCTGGCCGAGCGGGCGTACGACGTAGAAGTTCCGCATTACCCCGGACTCAACGTCGAGCCGGTCGCCGAGTTACTGCCGCAGGTGCTGAAGGCACACACCTTCGACGAGCAGACCGTGCTGGTCGGCCACTCCGGCGGCGCCTCGCTGCTGCTGGCCGTGCTCGAACACGTGCGGGTCGCCCAGGCCATCCTCGTCGCCGGCTACAGCACCCGGCCCAACGATTCCGACGAGCCCGTGCTGCAGGCGGCCTACGACTGGGACACGATCCGCGCCAACGCCGGCGAGCTCTACTTCATCAATTCCCGCCAGGATCCGTACGGCTGCGACGAGCACCAGGGCCGGGCCATGTTCGAGCGCCTGGGCGGCACCCAGATCGTCCGCGACGACGGCCACTTCGGCGACTGGAACCAGACCTACGACGAGTTCCCGCTGCTGAACCGGCTCATCCCGTAGCGGCGTCGAGCCGGGCCACTCGGCGCTTACCCGCCGTGCGGCGGTAGCTCGCGTCGAGCAGCTCGGCGATCTCGTTCCAGTCGGTGTCGTCGCTCAGGTCGATGCCGATCCAGCCCGCCGGCGCCAGGTAGGCCGGAAGGTAGCACCGCGGGTCGTCGACCAGGGCCGCACGCTCGTCCGGCTCCAGCAGCACGAGCAGCGACTGGTCGTGCCGCCGGTACTCGCCGTCGACCTTGACGCTGCCGCCGTAATAGGCGAAAACCTTGGTCGTGTAGAAGGCCGGGATCCCGTGCGACACCTTCTCGGCCGCATCGGGAAAATTCAGCGCCAACTCCCGTACGCGATGAAGCAGTTGATCTTCTTCGTCGAACATCACGGGGTGGCCCATCGCGGTCAGATCTCGTCGATCAGATCGGCCACCGAGTTGACGATGCGGGACGGGCGGAACGGGTAGCGGTCCGCCTCCTCACGCGTGCTGATGCCGGTCAGCACGAGGATCGTCTCGAGCCCGGCCTCGAGCCCGCACAGGATGTCGGTGTCCATGCGGTCGCCGATCATCGCCGTGCTCTCGCTGTGGCCCTTGATGGTGTTGAGGGCCGAGCGCATCATCATCGGATTGGGCTTGCCCACGAAGTACGGGTCGACGCCGGTCGCCTTCGAGATCATGGCGGCCACCGAGCCGGCGGCGGGCAGCGCGCCTTCGTTCGAGGGGCCGGTGGCGTCGGGATTGGTGCAGATGAAGCGGGCGCCGCCGTCGATCAGCCGGATCGCCTTGGTGATCGCCTCGAAGCTGTACGTGCGGGTCTCGCCCAGCACCACGTAGTCGGGGTCGAACTCGGTCAGCACGTAGCCGGCCGCGTGCATGGCCGTGGTCAGGCCGGCCTCGCCGATGACGTACGCCGTGCCGCCCGGCCGCTGGTCGGCCAGGAACTGCGCGGTGGCCAGCGCCGCCGTCCAGATGGACTGCTCGGGCACGTCGAAGCCCATGCGGGTGAGCCGGGCCTGCAGGTCACGCGGCGTGTAGATCGAGTTGTTGGTCAGGATGAGGAAGGGCTTGCCGGACGTCTTCATCCGGTTGACGAACTCGGGGGCGCCCGGCACCGGCACACCCTCGTGGACGAGTACCCCGTCCATGTCGGTGAGCCAGCTCTCGACGGCCTTGCGCTCAGTCATCATGCTCCTCGTCGCTGTGGGGGTGGGCAGCACGGGACCGGGCAGTCGTCCCAGACCGGCAGCGTACCGAGCCGCTGCAGTGGCGCACCCTCGGTACGCTCGCGCACCAGGTCACGCACCATCGTGACGAAACGCGGATCGGTGCCGGGCGTCGCCGCCCGCGCGTATCCGAGACCGAGCCGCTTGGCCGTGTCGGCGGCCTCGTTGTCGAGGTCCCAGAGCACCTCGAGGTGGTCCGAGACGAAGCCGATGGGGCTGACCACGACGTCGGTGACGCCCTGCTCCTTGAGGTTTTCGAGGTGGTCGTTGATGTCCGGCTCGAGCCACGGCACCTGCGGCGGGCCGGAGCGGCTCTGCCACACCAGGTCCCAGTCGTCGTGGCCCGCGACGAGGCGTGCGGTCTCGTGCAGCTGGGCCTCGTAGCGCCCGCCCGTCGGGCCGGCGGTCTTCGCCATGCTCTCCGGGATCGAGTGCGCCGTGAAGACGAGACGTGTCGTCTCGCGCCGGCTCTCGTCGAGCGTCGCCAGGGCGGACTGCACGGCGCTCGCGTGCGGGCCCACGAAACCCGGGTGGTCCCAGAACTGGCGCAACTTCGAGATCACCGGCGCGCCCGGACCGACCTTGGCCCGGGCGTTCGCGATGTCCTCCCAGTACTGCTTGCACGACGAATACCCGCCGTACGCGCTGGTGGCGAACCCGAGCGCATGGGTCACGCCGTCGTCGCGCATCTGCGCCACCGTGTCGGCCAGCATCGGCTGCCAGTTGCGGTTGCCCCAGTACGCGGGCAGATCGATGCCGCTCGTCCTGAACTCGGCGCTCACCGCCGCGAGCAGGTCACGGCACTGCTGGTTGATGGGCGAGACCCCGCCGAAATGGTAGTAGTGCTCAGCCACCTCGGCCAGGCGCTCGTCCGGAACTCCACGCCCGCGCACCACGTTGCGCAGGAACGGCATCACGTCATCGGGCTTCTCGGGACCGCCGAAGGACAGCAGGACGAAGGCGTCATAGACCACCAGTCCACTATTCCACCGGGCTACGCACCCAGCGCGTGGTAGCCCCCGTCGACGTGCACAACCTCACCCGTCGTGGCCGGGAACCAGTCCGACAGGAGGGCGCAGATGGCCTTGCCGGTGGCCGTGGTGTCGTGCAGGTCCCAGCCCAGCGGCGCCCGGTTGGCCCACGCGTCCTCGAACTGCTCGAAGCCGGGGATCGACTTGGCCGCCATCGTGCGCAGCGGCCCGGCGCTCACCAGGTTGCTGCGGATGCCCTTGCTGCCCAGGTGCAGCGCCAGGTAGCGGTTGGCCGACTCCAGGCCCGCCTTGGCCACGCCCATCCAGTCGTAGACCGGCCACGCCTTGGTCGCGTCGAAGGTCAGGCCCACGATGCTGCCGCCCGCCTGCATGAGCGGCAGGCAGGCCACAGCGAGCGACTGGTACGAGTACGTGGAGACCTGCAGGGCCTTGGACACGTCCTCCCACTGCGCGTTGAGGAACTCGCCACCCAGCACGCTCTGCGGCCCGAACGCGATCGAGTGCAGCACCCCGTCCAGCCCGTCGACGTGCTCCCGCACCTTGCCGGGCAACGCGGCCAGGTGCTCCGAATCGGTGACGTCGAGCTCGATCACCGGCGGCGGCTCGGGCAGGCGCTTGGCGATCCGCTCGACCAGCGACATCCGGCCGAAGCCGGTCAGCACGACCTTGGCCCCGCTCTCCTGAGCGATCCTCGCCGCCGCGAAGGCGATCGAGGCGTCGGTGATCACGCCGGTGATGAGCAGCCGCTTGCCGGCCAGCAGTCCAGACACGGGTTGTTACTCCTTAGATGTTTTCTCAGTGACCCATACCGAGGCCGCCGTCGACCGGGATGACCGCGCCGTTGATGTAGCCGGCCGAGTCCCCGGCCAGGAACGTCACCGCGGCCGCGACCTCGTCGGTGGTGGCCAGCCGGCCGGCCGGGACGGCCTTGATGATCTCGGCCCGCCGGTCGTCCGTCAGCACCTGGGTCATCTCGGTGTCGATGAAGCCCGGCGCCACCACGTTCGCCGTGATGTTGCGGCTGCCCAGCTCACGGGTGATGCTGCGGGCCATGCCGACCAGACCGGCCTTGCTCGCGGCGTAGTTGACCTGGCCCGGGCCGCCGTACAGCCCGACAACCGACGAGATGAAGATGATCCGGCCCCACTTGGCGCGCAGCATCTTGGAGCTGGCCCGCTTGGCGACCCGGAACGAGCCCTTCAGGTTCGTGTCGATCACCCGCTCGAACTGCTCCTCGCTCATGCGCAGCAGCAGCGTGTCGTCGGTGATGCCGGCGTTGGCCACCAGCACCTCGACCGGGCCGAGCTCCTTCTCGATCTGGGTGAACGCGGCGTCGACCTGAGCCTGGTCGGTGATGTCGCACTGCACCCCGTACAGGCCCTCGGGCGCGCCGCTGCCCCGGTGCGTGACCGCGACCCGGTCACCCTGCTTGGCGAACGCCTGCGCGATGGCGAGGCCGATGCCCCGGTTGCCGCCTGTCACCAGTACCGTGCGAGCCACGACCTTCGCTCCTCATACCCAGGTAGGGGGTGCCGGATGGCACCGCGGGGGCACGACGGCGCGGTGCGCAGCGCCGTAACCTGCCGGAGTGGAGACTATCGGCCCGGTGACCCGGCGCAATGCCACGGGGCCGCTACGCCGCCTGTTCTGGTCCCGCGAGACTTCCCGCCCCGCACCGCGGGCGCGCATCTGGATCTATCTGGTGCCGCTCGGCCTGCTGGCCCTGATCGGCCTGGGCCTGGGCACCGGCGCCTACCTGACCGACAACCGCCAGCTCGACCCGATCTGGGTCGTGATCATCGCGGTCGGCTCGGTGCTGCCGATCATTGTCACTCTGCGTCGCCCGGTGCTCGCCTGGCGGCTGGGCTTTCTGATGCTCTTCCTGGGCTCGCTGCAGCCCGGCCTCAAGGAGTCGTGGCCCTGGAACCCGGTCCAGATCCTCGGCTTCCTGCTGATCCTGGGCCGTCTCGCGGTGGTCGAGGACGCCGCCCTCACCATCTGGGCAACCACCTTCAGCCTGGTCCCGGTCTTCGTGTACGCCCCGTACGCAAACGCCTGGGGCGCCGCGATCCTGCTGGTCGCGATCGCCGCGCTCGGCGACATCGTGTCGCGCCGCCGCCGTACGAAGGCGCTGCTCGCCGAAAGCGTCGAGCTGACGGAGCTGGAGCGGGCCAAACGCGCCGTCCTGGAGGAACGCACCCGGATCGCCCGCGAAATGCACGACGTGGTCGCCCACCACATGTCGATGATCGCCGTGCGCGCCGAGACCGCGCCCTACCGGGTGGGCGATTTGTCCGACCCGGCCAAGGACGAGCTGGCGACGATCGCGGACGCGGCTCGCGAGGCCCTGACCGACATGAGGCGGCTGCTGGGGGTGCTGCGGGCCGAGCAGGACGAGGCGCCCCGCGCTCCCCAGCCCGGGTTCGCCGAGGTCGAAGACCTGATCGCGACGGCTCGGGCCGCCGGAGTGAACGTCGCCTACGACGCAACCGGGCTGTCGTCTTCTGTGGATATCCCACCTGATGCCGAACGCCCTGTGGACAACGAAAGCCTTTCCGGTGACGGCTCCCCTAGGCTGCCCACCCTGGGTGGGGCGGCGGCGGAGCTCGCGGCGTACCGGATCATCCAGGAGGCCCTGGCCAACGCGGCGCGGCACGCGCCCGGCGCCCCGGTGACCGTCGATGCTCGCGGCCTCGACGACCGGTTGGAGGTCACCGTGCGCAACCCGCTGACATCCGCCCTCACCGCGAGCAAGGGGCACGGTCTGGAGGGCATGCGCGAGCGGGCCGAGCTGCTGGGCGGCACGCTGACCGCCGCCCCCGACGGCGACCATTTCGTCGTACGGGCGATTCTGCCCAAGGGAGAGAACCAGTGATCAAGATCCTGATCGCCGACGACCAGGCGATGGTCCGCCAGGGCTTCGGCGCGCTGCTGGCTGCCCAGCACGACATGCTGGTCGTGGGCGATGCCGCGGACGGCGCGGCCGCCGTCACCCAGTCCCGCGAGCTCCGCCCCGACGTGGTGCTGATGGACGTACGCATGCCGGTCATGGACGGCCTGGAAGCAACCCGCCGCCTGAACCACAACGACGGCCCCAAGGTCTTGATCCTCACCACGTTCGACCTGGACGACTACGTGTACGCGGCCCTGCGCGCCGGCGCCAGCGGCTTCCTGCTGAAGGACGCCCCCGCCGCCGACCTCATCAACGCCGTACGCATAGTGGCCGCCGGCGAGGCCCTGCTGGCGCCCTCCGTGACCCGCCGCCTGATAGCGGAGTTCGCCGCCCGCCCCGTAGCCGACCGCCCCCGCCCGGCGGCCCTCAACGCGCTCACTCCCCGCGAGACAGACGTGCTGCGCCTGATCGCGCGCGGCCGCTCCAACCAGGAGATCGCCGAAGACCTGGTAGTGGCCGAACAGACCGTGAAAACCCATATCGGACGCATTCTGGCCAAGCTGGGCCTGCGGGACCGAGCCCAGGCAGTCGTCTTCGCCTACGAAACCGGGCTCGTCGTACCGGGGTAGCACCCACGATTGCGGTCTGTGGTGTGACGATCCGGGGTCCACTTCAGCCGGACGCTCCGCGGCATGCGAATCCTGCCGCTCGCCCTGGTCCTGACCAGCCTGCTCAGCCTCACACTGCCCGCTCCCGCGCGCCGCACCGCCGCCGCCGGAGCGCCCGCCGCCGCCCCACCCAGGGTGGGCAGCCCAGCCGTTTCGCCGCGATCGAGCCGGGCGTTGTCCACAGGCACGCCCACGGTTGCGACCTTCAGAAGCACTCTCGTGGCCACCTACCGCGAAACCGCCACCCACATGCTCGCCGGCGGCTGCCCCTACGCCACCTGGGCGGCCCAAGGGCGCCACTTCCTGTTCTTCGACCCCGCCGGCGACGGCCGCGCCGCCGAAGTGCTGGGCGATCTCGCCACCGCCACCCGCGTCGCCGTCCTGATCCCCGGCGTCGACACCACCCTGGCCGACTTCGACCGAGGGCTCGGCGGCGTCCCGCGGCGCGCCCCCGGCGTCCAGGCCCGGGCCCTGCACGACCTGCTCGCCAAGCGCGCCCCGCACACCGCCGTCATCGCCTGGCTCGGCTACGACGCGCCCGAGGGCATCGGCCTGGCCGCCGCCACCGAAGGCCGCGCTCGCGACGGCGCCGCCGCCCTCACCACGTTCGTCCGCGACCTGCTGCCCGGGAAACACGTCACCCTGATCGGCCACAGCTACGGGTCCATCGTCGCCGGGCTCGCCGCGAAGGACCTGCCTGAGGTGGCCGACGTCGTCACGCTGGGCGCTCCCGGCATCGGCGTCGACCGGGCCGACGAGCTCGGTGGCGCGCGGGTCTGGTCGGCGCTCGCCCCGACCGACTGGATCCGCCGCATCCCGCAGGTTCGGGTGCTGGGGCTGGGGCTGGGGCGCCGGCCCACGTCGCCTGGCTTCGGGGCGTACGCCCTGCCCACCGACGGTGTTGCCGGGCACGATTTCTATCTCGTGCCGGGCAGTTCCACGTTGCGAGCGGTGGCCGGGGTCGTCCTGTCGGGTGGTCCTCGACACGACTTGCCGGGCCGCGTTTCTTAGTAGCGTCTTAAGGGGTACAGTTCCGGGCGGTCCTGACGCCGAACGACTTGTTGGAGGTGATCGCTGTGCGAGATAGCGATCCTCCTAGTCGTGGCCGGGCCGCCCGTCAGCGTGACTGACCGCTGACCTCTCTCAACCCCGCATCGCCCCGTTCCCGGGGTTCAGTCGTGTGCGCCGCGACGACGACGCGTGGGTGCCGGCCGCGACGTGACGTGCGCTGATAACGCCCGGTCACCAGCGGAAGAAGCCTCCGATGAAGAACCTCATCGCACCCCTGACCTTCACGGTCGCCGCGGTCTACGTGGTCGTCCTGTTCGTCCTCGCCCACAGCACGCCCTGACTGCGGGTCAGGGCAGCCGTGACGTCCAGATCAGCGACAGACCGGCCGCCGCCAGACCCAGCAGCAACGCCAGCCCGGCGTACCACTGCGTGACCTCGCGGGGCTCCACGCGGTGCCCGATCGAGCTGCCCATGTCCTCGTACACCTGCTTGAGCTCGCTGACCGAGGCCGCCTCGTAGAAGTAGCCCTTCGTGTTCTCGGCCAGCTGCTGCAACGACAAGCGGTCGACCGGCACCCGCTGCAGGGCGCCGCGGATGTCGACCACGCCGGCGTCGGTGCCGAAGGCGATCGTCGACACCGGCACGTTGGCCTGGGCGGCGGCCGTTGCGGCGTCCTCGACCGAGCGGCCCGACGTGCGGTAACCGTCCGACAGCAGCACGATCCGGGCCGGGGGCGCGCCGGCGGCGCCGTCGGCGGGCACCGAGCGGATCGCGTCGAGCGAGGTGAAGACCGCCTCGCCGGTGGCGGTCGCCTCGGCCAGGGTGAGGCCGTCGATCGCCGAGATCACCTCAGACCTGTCCTTGGTCGGCGAGACGAGCACGTTGGCCGCCTTCGCGAACGACACCAGACCCAGGTTGTAGGTGGGCGGGAGTTCGTTGACGAACGCCTTCGCCGCCTCCTGGGCCGCCTCGATGCGGTTGGGGGCCACGTCGTCGGCCTCCATCGAGAGCGACACGTCGATCGCCAGCATCACCGTGGCCCGTTCGAGCGGCTGTTCCTTGTCGACCGACGGACGGGCCAGGGCCGCCCCCAGAGTCAGCAGGGAGAGCAGCAACGCCGCCGCCGAGATGTGCCGGCGCCAGCCCAGGCCCTTGGGGGCGAGGGTGCGCAGCAGGTCGACGTTGGTGAACCGCATCGCGTACGTGCGTTTGCGGAACTGCCGCCACGTGTAGAGGCCGGCCAGGGCCAGCACCGGCAGCAGCGCAAGGAGCCACCACGGCTCCAGGAATCGGATCATCGGGTGGTCCCCCGGGTGCGTGCGTGTCGTTGGGCGGCGACGAAGCGGACTATGTCCAGCAGCCAGTCGGTGTCGGTGCGCAGGCGCAGGTGGGCGGCGCCGGCCGCGCGCAGGGCGGCGGCGATGGCGCCGCGCTGCTCGGCCGCCGCTTCGGCGTACCGGTGTCGCAGTTTGGCGTCGGCGGTCTGCACCTCGTGCAGCTCGCCGGTCTCGGGGTCGGCCAGGGCGAGCACACCGACGTCGGGCAGTTCCAGCTCGCGGGGGTCGACGACCTCGATGGCGAGCACGTCGTGCCGGACGCCGAGCTTGCGGACGGGCCGGGACCAGCCGTCGACCGGCGCCATGAAGTCGGAGATCACGACGGCCACCCCGCGACGGCGGGGCGGCCGGTTGAGCAGGTCGATCAGGGCGCCGAGGTCGGTGCGGCCGGGCCGGATCTCGGTGCCGGCGATCGCCCGCAGCAGACCCTGGGCCTCCTTGCGCCCGGGCCGGGCGGGCAGGCGGATCACGGGCGCGGCGGGCGGGGCTTCGGGCGTACGACGCCGGAAGCGGCCCGGCGACTTCGCGACGCCGGAGCCGGTGCCGACGACCGCGCCGATCCGGTTTCCCCCGCGTACGGTCAGATGGGCCATCGCCGTGGCCGCGGCCAGCACCAGATCGCTCTTCAGGTATTTCGCGGTGCCGAAGTCGAGGCTGGCGCTCAGGTCGATCGCCATCCACGTCTCGAGCTCGCGGTCGGCGACCGTGCGGCGCACGTGCGGCAGCGTGGTGCGGGCCGTGACCGGCCAGTCCATGCGGCGCACGTCGTCGCCCGGACGGTATTCCCGGGACTCGCCGGCCTCGCTGCCGGGGCCGGGCAGCAGGCCCGCGTAGTCGCCCTGGAGCAGCCCGTCGAGTTTGCGGGTGACCAGCAGCTGGAGCCGGGAGAGGACGGCCTCGGCCCGGGCCGTGCCGGCCTCGCCGCCTAGTGCTGTGCCGGCCATACCGCACCGGACTGCGGAGCGTGGGGCTGCGACCCGTCGCTGCCGGGGGCGACCGGGTGGGTTCCGTTCGGCGACGTGCCCTGCCGGGCCGCGACCGAGGGCAGCGGGACGCTCTGCATGATGCGGGCGACGATGTGGTCGGCCGGGATGTCGTCGGCCAGCGCGTCGTAGCTGAGCACCAGGCGGTGGCGCAGGATGTCGGGCGCGATGTCCTGCACGTCCTGCGGCAGCGCGTAGTCGCGGCCGCGCAACAGGGCCAGGGCCCGGGTCGCGCGGACGATGCCCAGCGAGGCGCGCGGGCTGGCCCCGTACTGGATCAGCTGGGCCACGTCGGGCATGCCGTGCTGAGCCGGGGCGCGGGTGGCCAGCACCAGCCGGACCGTGTAGTCGACCAGGGCGTTGTGCACGAACACCTGGTCGGCGCGGCGCTGCAGGCCGAGCAGGTCTTCGGTGGTGAAGACCGTCTTGGGTTCGGGGGGGCTCACGCCCATCCGGTAGACGATCTCGCGTTCCTCGGCGTCGGTGGGATAGCCGACCAGGATCTTCATGAGGAAGCGGTCGCGCTGCGCCTCGGGCAGCGGGTAGACACCCTCCTGCTCGATCGGGTTCTGGGTGGCCATGACCAGGAACGGCGTGGGCACCTCGTGGGTCTGCCCGCCGATCGACACCTGATGCTCGGCCATGACCTCGAGCAGGGCCGACTGCACCTTGGCCGGGGCCCGGTTGATCTCGTCGGCGAGCAGGAAGTTGACGAACACCGGGCCCAGCTCGACGTCGAACTTCTCGCTGGATTGACGGTAGATCCGGGTGCCGACGATGTCGGCCGGAACCAGGTCGGGGGTGAACTGGACGCGCGAGAACGAGCCGCCGACCACCCGGGCCAGCGTCTCGACCGCGAGCGTCTTGGCCACGCCGGGCACGCCCTCGAGCAGGCAGTGCCCGCGCGCGAGCAGCGCCACGAACATGCGCTCGACCATCCTGTCCTGGCCGACGATCACCCGCTTGACCTCGAACATCGCCCGCTCGAGCTGGGACGCGTCCTGTGCCGGGGGCACGGGCGCACCGGCACCGGGGGTGGTCTCGGTCTCGGGCGTGAGCGGCTGCGCCACCAGTCCTCCACAGCGGGTCGAAAAGACATTGCCGACGCTCAAGCCTTACACGACCGGCCTGAGAGCGTGCTTCTGGTGTCGCATTACGCTCCGGCGGTGCGCCTGACCATGGTCCACGGGCTTTGATCTTTCTGCGCGATACGCCGGATCGGGCACCTCCGCGGGGAGGATGCGCGGCGTCCCGAAGCGTGTAACATCGTCCCCGTCGCCGGGCGACTTCCCCCGTGGTCGCCCGGCGCTCATACACTTCAGGGTGTGGATGGCCCCGTAGAGCCGCAGTGCTCCGCCAAAGGATGTCGTGCGGATGCCTCCTGGACGCTCCGGTGGAACAACCCGAAGATCCACACCCTCGACTATCGCAAAACCTGGCTGGCCTGCGACGAACACCGCGTCACGCTGGGCCAGTTCCTGGATCTCCGCGGATTCCTGCGCGAAGTGACGCCCTTCGGTACGGCAACCGATGCGCCCATCTCCTAGGCTCAAGGGGTGACCGTCGACGCCCTGACCCCCTGGCCCGACACCGTCGAGTGGCGTTCGGTCTCGCCGAAGCTGATCACAGTGGAGCTGATCGTCCGGTGGAGCTGGACGGTGATCGTGGCCGCCGGCCTCTGCGTCGGCCTGGTGCTCCAGGGCCACTGGCTGTGGCAGCTGGGCATCGCGCTGGTGGTGGTCAACGCGATCTGGCGCTCGTTCGTCACCGTCCGGGCCGTGCGCGCCTGGGGCTACGCCGAACGCGATCAGGATCTTCTGGTCCGGCACGGCCTGCTGGTCCGGCGGCTCTCCATCGTCCCGTACGCGCGCATGCAGTTCGTCGATGTCACGGCCGGTCCCCTCGAACGCGCGTTCGGGCTGGCCACGGTGCAGCTGCACACCGCCGCGGCGGCCAGCGACGCGCAGATCCCCGGGGTCCCGCCGGCCGAGGCGGCCCGCCTGCGCGACCGGCTCACCACGCTCGGCGAGGACCGGGCCGAGGGCCTGTGACCGCCGCCGGTCCCCCGCAACCGACCGCGCCGCCCGAGGCCGCCGTCGCCGAGCCGCGCCGCCGGCTGCACCCGCTCAGCCCGGTGCTGCACGGGGCCAAGAGCATCGCGGTGGTCGTGGCGGCCCTCTCCTGGCAGACGCTGTCGCAGGTCGGTCTCGAACGGTTCGCGCTGGTGGTGGCCGTCATCGCGGTCGCCGTGGTGATCTTCTCGATCTTCGGCTGGCTGACCACGGGCTACCAGGTGGTCGGTCGCGAGCTGCGCATCACCGACGGCGTGATCTGGCGGCGCAACCGGGCCATCCCGCTCGAACGGCTGCAGGCGGTGGAGCTGCGGCGGCCGTTGCTGGCCCAGCTGACCGGGCTGGCCGAGCTGCGTCTCGAGGTGATCGGCGGGGGCAAGACCGAGGCGCCGCTGGCCTACCTGACGGTGCGCGAGGCATCGGCGCTCCGGCAGCGGCTTCTCGCGCTCGCCGGTCGTACGCAGGCAGCAGCGCAACCCACCGACCAGCTCGCGGACGCGGCGCCCGCCGCGCCCGCCTTCGAACGCCCGCTGCTGCGGGTCAGGAACCGCGACCTGGTCGTCAGCCAGCTGCTCACCCCGCAGGCGTTCTTTCTGCCCGTCGGCGTGGCGTTCGTGGTGCTCCAGTTCGTGATGGAGGGGTCGTGGACCTTCGTCGGCATCGCCAGCACGGTGACGGCGATGGCCGGCGTGCTGCTGCAGCCGGTGCGGCGGGTGCTGCAGGACTGGGATTTCCGCCTGGCCCGCGACCCCGAGGAAAGGCTCGGAGTGCGCTACGGGCTGCTCGAGACGCGCAGCCAGATCGTGCCGCTCAACCGGGTGCAGGCGGTCGGCGCGACGTGGCCGCTGCTCTGGCGCGGGCAGGGCTGGCTGCACCTGCGGCTGGCCGTGGCCGGCTACGCGGGCGAGGGCGGCGGCGACGCGAAGCGCTCCGACCGCCTGCTGCCGGTGGGCGAGTTCGACACAGCCCGCTCCCTGGTGTGGGAGGTGCTGCCCGGCGTCGACCTGGCCGCGCTGGCCACCTCGCCGCCGCCGAAACGCGCGCGCTGGCTCAACCCGATCGCGCTGCGGTCGATCGGCGTCGGGCTGACACCCGAGGTGCTGGTGACCCGCTGGGGGCTGCTGACGCGCGAGATGCACCTGGTGCCGTACGCGCGGTTGCAGAGCGTCCGGGTCGTGCAGGGCCCCCTGCAGCGGATGCTGGGCCTGGCCACCGTGTACGCCGACACCGCGCGCGGCCGGTCCGGCCAGGCCAAGGATCGCGACCTCGCCGAGGCGTACGCGCTGGCCGCCGAGCTCGCCGTGCGGGCCCGGCAGGCGCGCAAGCCGGACTCCGCCACCCCCGAGGCGTATTGGCAGTCGCCTACGCGGCCCTAAGCTCTTGGCATGGAGCTTCCGGAATTCCCGCCCGGTCTGAGCGCCCGGGTCGAGTTGACCGTCACCGATGCCGACACCGCGCAGGCGCTCGGGTCGGGTGACGTGCCGGTGCTGGCCACGCCGCGAGTGCTGGCGCTGGCCGAGGCCGCCACCGTCGCCGCCACCGCCCGGCACCTGCCGGGCGGCCTCACCACGGTCGGAGTCCGGGCCGAGATCAACCACCTGGTGCCCACGCCGGTCGGCGGCTCGGTGCACGCGCTGGCCACGCTGGCCAAGGCCGAGGGCCGCAAGCTGTATTTCGAGGTCGTCGTGCGGATGGGCGAGACCCTGGCGGCCGAGGTGCTGGTCGAGCGGATGATGCTCGACCGTCAGCGCTTCATCGAGAAGACCCTCAGCTGAGGGTGCCCCACCGGGCGGTCACCTCTTCGTTGGTCGGCATGGCCACGGCGCCGCCGCGGCGCTCGCAGACCAGGCCGGCCACCGCGAGGGCGAAGCGCACGTTGCGCTGCCAGCCGTCCAGGTCTTTGGGCAGGCCGTCGGCGAGCAGGCGGCGCACCAGCGCGCCCATCACCGAGTCGCCGGCGCCGGTGGCGTCGACGGCGTCGACCTTGGGCGCGGGCAGCATCACCGCGCCCTCGCCGGCCGACACGTACGCACCCTTCGAGCCCCAGGTGACGACGACGGCCTTGGCGCCCAGGCCGCGGATACGCTCGGCCGCCCGCTCGGGCGTCGCCCCGTCGTAGAGCACCTCGGCGTCGGCCGCGCTCAGCTTGACCAGGTCGGCGGTGGCGAAGAACTCCTCGGAGAGCTCCCGCAGGTGGGTCACGGCGGCGCCGTCCGGCAGCAGGGTGGGCCGGGCGTTGGGGTCGAAGACGCGCAGCGGCCCGGGCACCGCCCACGCGGCCCGGGCGGCGGCCCGGAACGGCTCGCGCAGCAGGCAGATCGAGCCCGTGTAGAGCACGTCGGCCCCGCCCACCATGGCCGTGTCGAGGTCGGCCGGGCCGAGCAGCGCATAGGACGGCGGCTCGCCGTAGAACGTGAAGGTCGGCTCGGCGCCCACGAACGTGGTGACGGCCAGCGTGGTCGGCACGGCGACCCGCTTGACGCCGGCCGTGCCGACGCCGCGCTCGGTGAGGAACACGGCGAGCCGGTTGCCCAGCACGTCGTCGCTCAGCGAGCCGACGTACTGCACCTGGCCGCCGAGCCGGGTCGCGCCCACCGCGACGTTGAGCGGCGCGCCCCCGATGGCCTGGCGGTAGACCACTTCACCGTCGCGCTCGGCCTCCTGAAGGTCGATCAGCGCCTCGCCGAGCACCACCGCGTAGCCCATGCCATGCCTCCTGTGTCGTGGTGGGACCAGCCTCGCGTTCCGGCACGCGCCACGCCAGTGCTCGCACGATATGTCCATATTTGGGATGATCGCCGGATGTTCTCACGCGCGCTTGCCCTCACCGTTCCTCTGTTCATGATCACTGGTTGCGCGAACTCGGTGCCGATCGGGCCCACCACGTCCGCCTCGATGTTCACTTCCGCCTCGGCCTGGACGATCTACCAGGGCTCACCCAGCCCCGCCCCCTCGGCCTCGTGGGCGCCGGACACGGTCGCCACCGGCACGTTCCTGCCGTTCCGGCCGGGCGCGACGGCGATCACCTACGACCCCGCGGTGGTTCCGCCTGGTGCGACGGCCACGGTCGCGGTCGCCCAAATGCCCAGGACCACCGAGGTACGGCTGGAGGCGGCCGGGCTGATCCCCCGGCGCGCGTACGGGGCCCACCTGCACACCGAGCCGTGCACCGCCGTGCCCGACCAGGCCGGCCCGCACTACCAGCACCAGAAGGACCCGAAGACCCCGTCGGTCGACCCGTCCTACGCCAACCCGCGGAACGAGGTGTGGCTCGATCTCAGCGCCGACGGCTACGGCACGGCGACCGTGTCGGCCGTGCAGGCCTGGACGTTCCCGGCCGGCCGGTCGGCCCGTTCGCTGATCCTGCACGCGCAGCAGACCAAGACCGCCGCCGGTGTCGCCGGCACCGCCGGACCCCGGGTCGCCTGTCTGACCCTGCCGCAGCGCTGAGTGTCAGGGGGAGGCGGTAACGTCGGGGTCACACGATCGGAGGCGCCACGATGGCCGAGCAGAAGGCTGCGCAACCCGCAGCCAAGACGGAATCTCACGACCCCGCCTTCCCCGAGGCCTTCCTGCAGTTCATGCGGTCCGGGTGGCGAGAGGACCCGCTGGCCGTCAGCCCGCTGCCCGAGGCGCCCAACTACGCCAAACGGCGCAACGCGCTCTCCGAGGCGTTCCCCGGCGAGACGCTGATCATCCCGTCCGGCAACGAGAAGGTCCGGGCCAACGACACCGACTACCCGTTCCGTCCGGGCAGCGACTTCGTCTACCTCACCGGCGACCGCGACCCCGACAGCGTGCTCGTGCTGCGCCCCAGCGGCTCCGGTCACGACGCGGTGCTCTACACCCACCAGCGCAACTCGAAGGACACCGACGCCTTCTTCCGCAGCCGCAACGGCGAGCTCTGGGTCGGCCGCACCCACACCCTGGCCGAGAAGTCGACCGAGCTGGGCGTCGAGACGGCCTCGCTGGGCGAGCTGGGCGCGGCTCTGGCCGGTTCCGCCCCGGGGCGTACGCGGGTGCTGCGCGGCCTCGACCCGAATGTCGACCGCACCGTGCTGGCCTACGAGCCCGACCGCGAGAAGCCGCGCGACCGCGAGCTGGCCTGGGTGCTCAGCGAGCTCAAGCTGATCAAGGACGAGTGGGAGATCGCCCAGCTCCAGGCCGCGATCGACGCCACCGTCCGCGGCTTCGAAGACGTGGCCCGCGTGCTGCCGGCCGACCGCGGAGTGAAGGAGCGCCTGCTCGAGGGCGTCTTCGGCCTGCGCGCCCGGCACGACGGCAACGACGTCGGCTACGGCTCGATCGTCGGCGCCGGCGCCCACGCGACGATCCTGCACTGGGTGCGCAACACCGGCACCACCACGCCGGGCGAGCTGCTGCTCATGGACATGGGCGTCGAGGGCCACAACTTCTACACCGCCGACGTGACCCGCACGGTGCCGGTGAACGGCCGCTTCACCCCGCTCCAGCGCCAGGTGTACGACATCGTGCACGCTTCTCAGCAGGCCGGCATGGACGCGATCAGGCCGGGCGTGCTGTTCAAGGACGTGCACAAGACCTGCATGCGGGTGCTCGCCGAGGGCCTCGCCGACCTCGGCCTGCTGCCGGTCAGCGTCGACGAGGCGATGGACGAGAAGAGCACCGTCTACCGCCGCTGGACGCTGCACGGCTTCGGCCACATGCTCGGCATCGACGTGCACGACTGCAACAACGCCCGCAACGAGACCTACCGCGACGGCCCCCTGCAGGAGGGCTACGTGCTGACCGTCGAGCCCGGCCTCTACTTCCAGCCGGAGGACGACCTGGTGCCGGCCGAGTTGCGAGGCGTCGGCGTCCGCATCGAGGACGACGTGCTGGTCACCGCGGACGGCTGCCGGAACCTCTCGGCCGGCCTGCCCCGCTCCTCGGCCGAGGTCGAGACGTGGATGGCCGCGCAGCGCGAGGCCGGTCCGCGACTCCCCGGCTGACCGTCAAGGCGGCCTGCCGGGCTGACCGGATCCCGCCCTACAGCTTGTAGTCGCTGACGTTCCAGCACTCCGGGCCCGAACCGACGTCGATGGTCACCTTCACCGGGTGGCCGTCGGCGTTGTCGAACGCCTTGGTGACCTGTCCGCCGTCGTCGGCCGCGGTCTGGGCCATCTCGAGCAGCTCCTTGAGCGTGAAGGCCTCGATCTCCTCCCCGGTGTCACCGGTGGCGGGGCCCAGATCCGCCTCGCCCCCGGCCGACGGCTTCGCCGACGTTGCGTCCAGCCGCTTCGACGCGGCGACCGCGCCCGACTTCACGTCCACCTGATACCGGCCGGTCGGCGTGGCCGCGTCGCAGCCCCGGGCCAGCACATAGGAGTACGCCGCCGGCTCGGTCCACGCCGGCGGTGACGCCGGCGCGACCGGGGCGGTCTTCGCGTCATCCGACGACGACGTGCATCCGCCGACCAATGCCAGCAGAGCGATGCCACCCAAGGCCCATTGCACCCGCACAACGTCTCCCCTCACCGAAAATCGATACGCAATGTAACGCAACGACGCACCCCCAAGATTTGTCGCGGGCCGTGTCGATCGGGGGCGCGCCCGTTCGACCTGGGGGTGAGAAGGTCGACGAGCGACCGGATCGGATACCGAGGAGAGCAGCACCATGGCGAAGTACATGCTGATCATGCGGAACAGCGACGAGTCCCTGGCCAAGATGATGGACGCGTCGTTCGACGACATGCTCGAGACGGTGGGCCGCTTCAACGACGAGCTGATCAAGGCCGGCGTCCTGGTGGCGGCCGAGGGCCTGGAGGACGCCGCGCAGAGCGTGGTCGTCGATCACACCGGCGACACCCCGGTGGTCACCGACGGCCCCTACGGCGAGACCAAGGAGCTGTTCGGCGGCTTCTACATCCTCGACGTCGCCTCCAAGGAGGAGGCGGTCGAGTGGGCCAAGCGCATCCCGGCCTTCCCCGGTTCGAAGACCGAGATCCGGCGCGTCCCCGGCATCGACGAGTTCCCGCAGGACAACGAGTGGATCAAGAAGGAGCGGGCCTGGCGCGAGCAGACCGGCCAGCTGTGACCTCACTCGAGGCCGTCTGGCGCATCGAGTCGGCTCGCATCGTCGGTGCGCTCACCCGCTACACCGGCGGCGACCTGGAACTGGCCGAGGACGTGGCTCAGGAGGCGGTGGCCGAGGCTCTCGTCTCCTGGCCGCGCGACGGTGAGCCGGCCAACCCGGTGGGCTGGCTGTTGAACACGGCTCGGCGGCGGGCGATCGACAGCTTCCGCCGCCGGGCCGCCCGGGACGAGAGGTACGCGCTGCTGGCGTCCGAGGACACCGACGGCGGCGACGGTCACCTGTGGGACCCGGACCGGATCGACGACGATGTGCTGGCGCTGATGTTCGTCGCCTGCCACCCGGTGCTCTCGCCCGAGGCCCGGGTGGCGCTCACCCTGCGTACGGTCGGCGGTCTGTCCACCGAGGAGATCGCGCGGGCGTTCCTGGTGCCGGTGGCGACGATTCAGGCCCGGGTGACCCGGGCCAAGAAGACGATCGCGGCCGCCCGGGTGCCGTTCGAGGTGCCGCCGCAGGCCGACCGCAAGGAACGGCTCGGCGGCGTCCTCAGCGTCCTCTACGTCATCTTCACCGAGGGCTCGACGGCGACGACGGGTGACAGCCTGCTCCGCACCGACCTGGCCTACGAGGCTGTCCGGCTGGCCCGGACGCTGGCCGCGCTGCTGCCCGGCGAGCCCGAGGTGTTCGGGTTGATCGCCCTGTGCGAACTGACCACGGCGCGCTTCCCGGCCCGTACCGGCCCGGACGGTTCGGCGATCCTGCTCGAGGACCAGGATCGCCGGCGCTGGGACCGCTCGGCGATCCGCCGCGGCCTGGCGGCGTTGGCTCAGGCCACTGCGGCCGGTCGCGGTCTCGGCCCGTACGGATTGCAGGCCGCGATAGCCGCCGGCCATGCCACCGCCGCCTCGGTCGCGGAGACCGACTGGGAACGCATCGTGCTGCTCTACGAGGCTCTGGGCCGGGTCGCGCCGTCGCCGATCGTCGAGTTGAACCGCGCGGTGGCGGTGGCGATGGCCAGCGGCCCGGGCCCGGCCCTGCTGCTGGTCGACGAGCTGGTCGCCCAGGACCGGCTGCCCGGCTCGTACCTGTTGCCGAGTGTGCGGGGCGAGCTGCTCAGCCGGCTGGGCCGCACGGCCGAGGCCCGCGCCGAGCTGGAGCTGGCCGCCCGGCTCTGCGGCAACGCCCGGGAGCGGGCCGTCCTCGTCCGGAAGGCTGCGGCGCTCAGCTAGCCTTTTCCAGGACGAGCAGATCGCTCTCCTCCTCGACCGGCCGCGGCCGGCGCTCGGCTCGCACCGCTGCCTCGAGCGCGTCGAACCCCTCGATGATCTCGAGCTCGGTCAGCCGCTCGAACGTGGACGATCCGCGCAGCTTCAACCGGTGCTCGTAGTCGGCCAGGCTGTCGGCGATGCGTTCCTGCACCCGTTCGACCGTCACGAACCTCAGCCCGGCCGCGGCGAACGTGTCGAGCAGCGGGTCCATCCGCGGGAAGACCTGTTCGTCGATGAGCCGGGCGCCGGGGAAGTAGCTGTACCACGGCAGTTCGGGCATGCGGTCGGGGAACAGGCTGCGGATCAGCACCCGGCCGCCGGGCCGCAGCACCCGGGCGATCTCGGCCGCCGCGGTCGCGTGGTCGCGGACGTGGTGCAGCACGAGGAACAGCAGAACGAGGTCGCAGCTCTCGTCGGGCCGCGGGATCTCGGTGGCGGAGCCGGACAGGTAGCTGACGCCCGGCTGGTCGCCGTGTTCGCCGGCGGCGGCTCGCATGTGGTCGGACGGCTCGACCCCCCAGACGGGACCGCCGAACTCGGCGGCCAGGGCCGGGGTGAAGCGGCCGGTGCCGGAGCCGAGGTCGAGCACTTCGAGCGGGCGCCGGGCCGGAGCGTGCCGCGCGAACACGCGCAGCCACTCGGCCAGCCTGTCGGGAGTCAACGCGCGAGCCCGCGCATAGACCAGATGTTGCCGGTCGTCGTAATTCACCTCGCGCAACAGCACACCCCTTCCCCGGCACCCATCCTTTCCCAGTGCGCGGCCGAGCGCGACCCCCCACAGCCATCCGGGAGGCGACTCACAGCCGAACCTCAGGCGGCGTCGGCCACGAAGACGGCCACCGAGCGGGCCGGGACGGTCAGGTTGCCGGCGGCCGCCTTGGCCGTACGCAGCAGCGGGTCGGCCGATCGGACCAGCTCGGGGTGGGGGTGCAGGCTCTCGGAGACACCGGACACGGCCTGGACGGTGGACTCGTCGGTCGCGTTGAAGACGACGACGAGCTGACTCCACCTCGGGTCGAGGCCGGTGCCGTCAAGACACATCACGATCACGCCGGGGGTCTCGCCCGGGCCGCCGAGCGGGAACACCACCCGGCGCTGCACCTCTTCGGCCGTGGGCAGGCCGAACACCGGGGAGGAGCGGCGGATGCGCAGCAGCTCGCGGTAGCGCTCAGCCGTCAGCTCGATGACGTCGGGCGGCGGCACCAGGGACGGCTCGGCCAGCAACGGGCGGGCGCGGGGCCACTGGTCCTCGTTCTCGCCCGCCGGCGGCAGGCCCAGGCCGAAGCCGTTGCCGAGGGCCGGGTCCCAGCGGATCTGGTTGAACCAGTCGCCGGAGTTGTGCGAGTTGCGGTCGAGCGACTTGGAGCGCAGCCGCTCGCTGCCCATGGCGACGAAGCCGGCGCCCTGCCCGAGCACCACCAGCGACAGCGCGACGACCTGGAGCCGGGCCCGGTCGACGGGGGCGGTCGTGATCGGCAGCTTGAACGCCATCGCGTCGTACAGGATCTCGTTGTCGTGGGCGTCGACGTAGTTGATCGTCTCGCCCGGGGACTGCGCGTAGCCGCTGGGCGAACCGTTGTAGTCGACCTGGGCGCCGCTCTGCTCGGCCCCCGTGTGGGTGGTGAAGCGGTAGGTGGCCAGGCCGCCGGCCAGGCCCACCTTGATCTGGTCGTGCACGTGCAGCGGGGTCGACGAGCCGAGCCCGGTGGCGAAGCCGAGCACGCCCGGGTCGCCGAACGAGCCGCCGCCGCGGGCCGCGTCGCGCAGCCGGTCGTTGAACGTGCCGATGCCGGTGCCGGCCATGTTGACCTGGGTGGCCTGGGTGAACCGGGCGTTGCCGGCGACCTCGCCGAAATCCCAGCCCTCGCCGTAGAGGCAGATGTCGCGGCCGTCGGGCAGGTGGTCGAGGTTGACGCGTACCTCGAGGATGTTGGCCCGCGGGTGGTGGCCCATGAGGTCGAAGCGGAAGCCGTCGACCTTGTATTCGCGGGCCCAGGTGACCACGGAGTCGACGACCAGGCGGCTCATCATCATGTGCTCGGGCGCGGTGTTGGGGCAGCAGGTGGACTCGGCGGTCGAGCCGTCGGCCAGCAGGCGGTGGTAGTAACCCGGGACGACCCGGTCGAGGACGCTGAACCGGTCGAGCCCGTCGCCCATGGTGTGGTTGTAGACGACGTCCATGACCACGCGCAGCCCGGCGGCGTTGAGGGCGGCCACCATGCGGCGGAACTCGAGGATGCGGGACGGCCCGGCCGGGTCGACGGCGAAGCTGCCCTCGGGGGCCGTGTAGTGCCACGGGTCGTAGCCCCAGTTGAACCCGTCGGACGCGGCGACGGCCATGACGGCGCGCTGCTGCTCGGGCGAGTCGGGCGGCAGGGCGGCCAGGTCGCAGTCGGGGGTGGCCTGGTCGGCGCGGCGGTCGGGCACGCTGCCGAAGTCGAACGCGGGCAGCAGGTGCATGTGGGTCAGCCCGGCCTCGGCCAGCGAGCTGAGATGGCTCATCGAGGCCGAGCCGGGCCGGGTGAAGGCCGCGTACGTGCCCCGCTCGGCCGGCGGCAGCGAGTGGTCGAAGATCGAGAAGTCGCGGACCGACACCTCGCTGATCTGCATGCGGGCCGGCGCGACCGCGGGCGGTTTGGCCAGCGATTCCCAGCCGGACGGCTTCAGCGCGGGGTCGGCCAGGTCGACGAGCAGGCTGTGGGTGGAGTCGGTGGCCAGGGCCAGCGAGTACGGATCGGTGACGCTGGTGGTGACCACGCGCTGGGCCGACGGGTGCCACACCTCGACCCGGTAGCGGTAGTAGCGGCCCAGCCACTTCGGCTTGAGCGCGGCCGACCAGACGCCGGTCAGCGCGTCCCTTTCCATCGGCACCAGGCGCGGCTCGTCGTCCGGGGCCTTGAACAGCTCGAGCTCGACCGTGCGGGCCGTGGGCGCCCACACCGCCAGCCGCGGGCGCTCGTCGAGGAGGATCAGGCCCAGCTCGGCGTCGGCGGCGTCGGCGTAGAGGTCGTCGAGCACGCCCGGAAGCTGCGCGGCGGTCAGCACGGTGACCTGGCCCCCGGCATCGCGGCCCTCGACCAGCACCGGGCCGCGGAGCAGCTCGCCCAGGGCGGCGTCGCCCATCTCGCGTACGGAGAAGGCGCGGTAGGCCCGCAGGTGGGGGAACCGGCGGCTCTGGGCCTGGAAGAGCCCGCCCGGACGCGCGGTGAGCGGGACGGCGGCCTCGCCGAGCAGCGAGAACGTGACCGCGCGCTCGGCCAGCCAGGCGGGCAGGGCGATCGTGGTGCGGTCGACGAAGACGGCGAACGCGCGGGCCCGGTCGAGCTCGGGGCCGAGGCTGCCGAGCGAGGGGCGCACGGGGTGGGCTTCACCGGCGCGCAGCCACACCTCACGGGCCACGGTGAGATCGAGCCGCTGGTCGTCGGGCAGATCCTTCTCGTCGCCGCGGTGGAGCACGAAACGCAGGCCGATGGCGTCATCGCGTACGGGAACCGAGAAGACGGCGCCGAAGTCGTCGAACGAGGCGGGGCTGAGCGGGCGGCGCCAGTCGGGTTTGGTGATCGTGCCTTCCCAGGCGTGCAGGCCCCAGCCGGCATAGTCGCCGGCGGGCCGCTGGTAGTGGATCACCACGACGTCGGAAGAGCTGATCACCTGGCCATACTCGCACCAGGGCCCGACAGTTTCAGCGCCTGGCGATGACCGTGGTGATTCTTGGCCCATCGGCGCCAAGCCGCAGCAGATAGCTGTAACTCTCCCCCGGCACCGCATTTCCCCGCGAATCCAGGTATTCCCACTCGACCGACACCAGGCTCAGCACCGGCGACAACGCCTGCACGTCGATCAACTGAGCGTGCGCGGCCACGATCTGACGCTCCTCGTAGCTGGGGGCCGCGCCGAGGAACGACAGCGCGACGGCGGCCGGCGTGGCGAACGTGAAGCTGTACGCATCGGAGACCACCATCCCCGGCAGCGCGTGACAGTTCGCGATGGCAACCACGTCTCCGCTGGTCAGAGCGGTGCCGTAGCGGTCGAAGAACTCGCTGAGTCCGACCCTGTCGGTAGGCGCCTGCACGATTGCCGATGTGCCCGGCGCGCGACCGGGGTAAACGTGAAAGGAGGGCGACCCCGGCTTGCGCCGGCTTACAAGACGGACGTACGGTTTACAGACGGACCTGAACCGAGAGTTAGGTATGCCTAACCAGAAGGCCGCCCTTTCGGTGCGAAAGACTTGAACGACAGTCGCTGGGTGTGAAGGAGATGACGGTGGCCAGCCTCGACACCTTTGGTGCGAAGAGCGAGCTCCGCGTCGGTGACGCGAGCTACGAGATTTTCACGATCGACAAGGTCGAGGGGCACGACCGGCTGCCCTACTCCTTGAAGATCCTGCTCGAGAACCTGCTGCGGACGGAGGACGGCGCCAACATCACCGCCGACCACATCCGCGCGCTCGGCGGGTGGGACCAGACGGCCGACCCCAGCGTCGAGATCCAGTTCACCCCGGCCCGGGTCCTCATGCAGGACTTCACCGGCGTGCCGTGCGTGGTCGACCTGGCCACCATGCGCGAGGCCGTGAAAGACCTGGGCGGCGACCCGACCAAGGTCAACCCCCTCGCCCCGGCCGAGCTGGTCATCGACCACTCGGTCATCGCCGACCTGTTCGGCCGCCAGGACGCGTTCGCCCGCAACGTCGAGCTCGAATACCAGCGCAACCGCGAGCGCTACCAGTTCCTGCGCTGGGGCCAGACGGCGTTCAACGAGTTCAAGGTCGTGCCGCCCGGCACCGGCATCGTGCACCAGGTCAACATCGAATACCTGGCTCGTACGATCATGGAGCGCAACGGGCAGGCCTACCCCGACACCGTGGTCGGCACCGACTCGCACACCACGATGGTCAACGGCCTGGGCGTGCTGGGCTGGGGCGTCGGCGGCATCGAGGCCGAGGCGGCCATGCTGGGCCAGCCGGTCAGCATGCTCATCCCGCGGGTCGTCGGCTTCAAGCTCTTCGGCGAGATGCCGGCCGGCACCACCGCCACCGACCTCGTGCTGACGATCACCGAGATGCTTCGCGAGCACGGCGTGGTCAGCAAGTTCGTCGAGTTCTACGGCCCCGGCGTCACCGCCGTGCCGCTGGCCAACCGGGCCACCATCGGCAACATGTCGCCCGAGTACGGCTCGACCGCGGCGATCTTCCCGATCGACGACGAGACCATCAAGTACCTCAAGCTGACCGGCCGCTCCGACGAGCAGGTCGCGCTGGTCGAGGCGTACGCGAAGCGGCAGGGCCTCTGGCTCGACCCGCAAGCCGAGCCCGACTACTCCGAGAAGCTCGAACTCGACCTGTCGACGATCGTGCCGTCGCTGGCCGGCCCGAAGCGCCCGCAGGACAGGGTGCCGCTGAACGCCGCCAAGCAGATGTTCCGCGACGCGCTCACCAACTACGTGTCCGACCAGGGCCCGGCCGACGAGGCCAGCGAGGAATCGTTCCCGGCCAGCGACCCGCCGGCCAACCACGAGAACTCGGCCGCCGACAAGCCGCACGTGTTCAGCGCGGCCACCGGCGCCGACGGCCGTCCCTCCCAGCCGACCAGGGTGGTCGGCGAGGACGGCGTGGAGTACGAGCTCGACCACGGCGCCGTCGTGATCGCCGCCATCACCTCGTGCACCAACACCTCGAACCCGCAGGTCATGATCGGCGCGGCGCTGCTGGCCAAGAAGGCCGTCGAGCGCGGGCTGACCCGCAAGCCGTGGGTCAAGACCACGCTGGCCCCCGGCTCCAAGGTCGTCTCCGACTACTACGACCGGTCCGGCCTCACGCCCTACCTCGACAAGATCGGCTTCAACCTCGTCGGGTACGGCTGCACCACCTGCATCGGCAACTCGGGCCCGCTGCCCGAGGAGGTCTCGGCCGCCGTCAACGAGGCCGACCTGACCGCGGTCAGCGTGCTGAGCGGCAACCGCAACTTCGAGGGCCGGATCAACCCGGACGTCAAGATGAACTACCTGGCGTCCCCGCCCCTGGTCGTGGCGTACGCGCTGGCCGGCTCGATGGACATCGACATCACCACCGAGCCGCTCGGCACCGGGTCCGACGGTCAGCCGGTCTACCTCCAGGAGATCTGGCCCAGCGCCAAGGAGATCGACGACGTCATCGCCTCGGCGATCGGGGCCGAGGGTTTCAGCACCGCCTACGCCGACGTGTTCGCCGGCGACGAGCAGTGGCAGTCGCTGCCCACCCCCGAGGGCAAGACCTTCGAGTGGGCCGACGACTCGACGTACGTCCGCAAGCCCCCTTACTTCGAGGGCATGCAGCCCTCGCCGCAGCCGGTGAACGACATCGCGGGCGCCCGCGTGCTGGCCAAGCTGGGCGACTCGGTCACCACCGACCACATCTCGCCCGCGTCGTCGATCAAGCCCGACTCCCCCGCCGGAAAATACCTCGCCGAGCACGGCGTCCCGCGCCACGAGTTCAACAGCTACGGCTCGCGCCGCGGCAACCACGAGGTCATGATCCGCGGCACGTTCGCCAACATCAGGCTGCGCAACCAGCTGGTGCCGGGCGTCGAGGGCGGCTTCACGGTCAACCACCTCACCGGCGAACAGACGACGATCTACGACGCCTCGGTCGCCTACCAGGAAGCCGGCGTCCCGCTGGTCATCCTGGCCGGCAAGGAGTACGGCTCGGGCTCGTCGCGCGACTGGGCGGCCAAGGGCACCATGCTGCTGGGCGTCCGCGCCGTCATCGCCGAGAGCTACGAGCGCATCCACCGCTCCAACCTGATCGGCATGGGTGTGCTGCCGCTGCAGTTCCCGCCCAAGACCAACGCCGAGTCGCTCGGCCTCACCGGCTCCGAGACCTTCACGATCACCGGCGTGACGGCCCTCAACGACGGCGACACCCCTTCGACGGTCAAGGTCCGCACCGACACCGGCGTCGAGTTCGACGCCGACGTCCGCATCGACACCCCCGGCGAGGCGGACTACTACCGCCACGGCGGCATCCTGCAGTACGTCCTCCGCAAGATGCTCGAGAGCTGAGCCGAGCGTTCCCGAAGCCCCGTCTGCCCGGTCCGGCAGGCGGGGCTTCGCTCTGAGCATCGCCCGTTATCCACAATCCGCACCTGTCCACAGGACGGCCGGACCGCGGCTCCGCGAGTCCACAAAAACGATAAAATCGGCCGTGGCCGGGGGCCCCCGGTGGAGGGCGGGGTTCGCCTCGGCGCAGCCGCGTGCCCGCCGGCGCGGATTTATGCTCGAACGATGACGCGCGCGGTGTTTCCCGGCACGTTCGATCCCGTCACGGCCGGCCACCTCGACGTCGCCGACCGGGCCCGCCACCTCTTCGACGAGCTGATCGTGCTGGTCGCAGTGAACGCCGCGAAGCACCCCACGCGCGAGGGCGAGGCCCGTGCCGAAGCCGTCCGCGCCGCCTTGCCCTCCGCCTGGCACAACGTCACGGTGGCCGCGTGGCAGGGGCTCACCGTCGACTACTGCCACCGCCACGGCGCGGACGTCATCATCCGCGGCGTCCGCAATCCCGCCGACGCCCGCCACGAACAGGAACTGGCCGCCATGAACCAGTCCCTGGGCATCCCCACCCTGCTCATGCCGGCCCGACCGGCTCTGGCTTCGGTCTCCTCGACCGCCGTCCGGGCGGTCCAGGCCTGACCTCGCTCGACCGGACCCCGCTCGCATCGATGCCGGGATCGGACGAATCTCGCGCACGCTGATCGACAGGCTTCGGCGCGGGCTCAGTGGGTAAGCGCGCGCCATGCGTATCGGGAATTCGGAAGTCCGGTTTCTGGGTGGGCCGCTGGGCTGCCTCGGCATGATCGTGCTGTCGGTGGTGGCCTCGATAGTGCTGACCGTGCTGGTCAACATCATTCTTTAGACGGCGCTGTCACAACCGCGGGGCCGGCGGTGCTTACCTGGCATGGACTTAGCACTGGCCCACGGCGGGAAGGACAGCGTGGCCCTGTCGAGAAGAACCCGGGCGGCCCGGCCCGACCTGGAGCAGGTGTTCCGGGCCGCTTACCCGCGAGTGGTGGCCGTGGCCGCCCGCGTGCTCGGCTCGCGCGACGAGGCGGAGGACGTCGCGCAGGAGGTGTTCCTCACCTTCGGCCGCTCCGACGTGCCGGCGGGTGAGGCGCTGCCCTGGCTCTCGGTGGCGGCCGCCCACACCGCGCTCAATCACATCCGTACCGGAAAACGCCGCGCCGGCCGTGAGCAGGCCGCCCGGTCCCACGACACGGTGGTGCCCGACGTCGCCGACGCGGTGGTGGCCGCCGAGGAACGCCGCCGGGTGCGGGCCGCCCTCGCCCGGCTGCCCCGGAAACAGGCGATCGCCCTCGTTCTGCGGCACAGCGGCCTCAGCTACACCGAGGTGGCCGCCGCCCTCGACCTCTCCCCCGGCAGCGTCGGCACCACCGTGCGACGGGCCGAGTCCGCTCTGCGCAAGGAGTTGAACGCATGAAACGCCACCCGAACGACGGCGTGCTGCGCCGGCTGGTGGACGAGCCGGCCGGGGTCGCCGACGCCGACCGCGAGCACGTCGCGAGCTGCCCCGTCTGCAGCGCGGAACTGATCACCGCCCGGCAGGATGCCGCCTTCGCCGCCGAGACCCTGCACACTGCGGCCGATCCGGATGTCGACGCCGGGTGGGAACGCCTGCGGGTCGCCGAGCCGGTGAGCGCGCCGCGCCGGGTCCGCGCCCGCTTCCGCAGTCCGATCATCGCCGGCGCCGCCGTGGCCGTGCTTCTCGCCGGAGCGGGAGCGGCGGCCGCGGGCGACTGGTTCCCGATCTTCCGGACCGAGCGCATCGCCCCGGTCACGGTGCACCAGGCCGACCTGATGGCCATGCCCGACCTCTCCTCGTGGGGCGACGTCGAGATCACGTCGCGCCCGCAGATCCACCAGGTCGCCGACGCGGCCGCCGCCCAGAAGGAGAGCGGCCTCGCTCTGCCCCGGGTCGCCGATCTGCCGCGCGGGGTGACCGGCGGTCCGGCGTACCAGGCGGGCCGGCGCATCAGCGCGACCTTCACGTTCCGGGCGGCCAAGGTGGCAGCGTTCGCCCAGGGCCGGGGCGAGGCCACCCCGTCCATGCCGGCCGGCCTGGACGGGAGCAGCTTCCGGCTGACCGCCGGCCCGGGCGCCGCCGCCGTGTGGTCGAGCCGGCAGGGGGTTCCGTCGCTGATCGTGGCCCGGGCGGTCGCGCCCACCGCGTACTCGACGGGGGTGCCCTTCGCGACGGCCCGGGACTACCTGTTGTCGCTGTCGGGGCTGCCCGCGGACGTGGCCAAGCAACTGCGCACCTTCACCGCTGACGGCACGACGCTGCCCTTGCACGTGATGCCCGAAGAGATGACCAGCAAGCCGACCGAGGTCGACGGCGTCCCGGCGACCCTGCTCACCGCCAGCGACGGGGTGCTGAGCGCCGTGGTCTGGGTACGCGACGGCGTGGTCACCGCGGTGGCGGGCTCGGTGAGCGCGGACGAGGTGCTGTCGGTGGCCCGAGGGCTCCGGTGACCTCTCCCGCGGTGTGGGCCTCGGGCCTGCGCAAACGGTACGGGCGGCGGCAGGCCGTGGACGGCGTGACGTTCGAGGTCGGGCGGGGCGAGGTGGTCGGCCTGCTCGGCCCGAACGGCGCCGGCAAGACGACGGTCATCAAGATGCTGCTCGGTCTCGTCCGGCCCGACGCGGGCGAGGTCATGCTGCTCGGCCGGCCAGGCACGGATCCGGGCTCGCGGGCCCGGGTCGGCTACCTGCCCGAGCTGTTCCGCTACCAGCCGTGGCTGACCGCGGCCGAGGTGCTGCGGCTGCACACGCGGCTGGCGAGCACGGCTGTCCCCGAGGCGGAGCAGCGTGAGTGCCTCGGCCTGGTCGGGCTGGCGGACCGCGCCGGCGACCGGGTCGGCGGCTTCTCCAAGGGCATGCAGCAGCGCCTCGGGCTGGCGGTCGCGCTGGTCGCCCGTCCGGAACTGGTGGTGCTCGACGAGCCGACCAGCGCGCTCGATCCGATCGGCCGGGCCGACGTACGCGATCTGCTTCTCTCCCTGCGCGAGCGGGACGTCGCCGTGCTGCTCAACTCGCACCTGATCGGCGAGGTGGAACGGGTCTGCGACCGGGTGGTCATCCTCGACCACGGCCGCGTCGCCACCTCGGGAACCCTGGCCGAGCTGCTCGGACAGCGAGAGTTGCGGCTCCGGCTGGAGGGCGTGACGCCCGCGGCGGAGAGCCGGATGGGCGACCACCGGCGAGAGGGAGACACCTTCGTCGTGCCGATCGGAGACCTCGACGAGGTGCCCGACCTCGTCGCCGAGCTGGTGAAGCTCGGCGTCCGCGTGCACGCCGTGGAACCCGGGCGGATCACGCTCGAGGAGCGCCTGCTCGACATCATCCGTGGCGGGGAGGCCGCATGAGAATCGTGCTCACCATCGCCGGTCTGACCCTGCGCGAGGCGGCCCGCCGACGGGTGCTGCGCTCGCTGGCCGTGCTGACGATCGTGCTGCTCTCGCTGAGCGCCTGGGGTTTCTCCCGGATCGACGCCGAGTTCGGGGGCCTGACCAGCGGCGAATCGAAGTTCGCGGCCGCCCTGGTGCTCAACCTGGTGATGTTCGGCCTGAGCCTGATCGCCGCGCTGGGCACGGCGTTCCTGGCCGGCCCGACCGTGGCCGGCGAGGCCGAGTCCGGTATCGCGCTGGCCGTGCTGGCCCGTCCGGTCCGCCGCGTGTGGGTCCTGCTGGGCAAGTGGCTCGGCCTGGTGGCGTTCGGCGCCGGTTTCGTGGCCGCGGCCGGCGCGGCCCAGCTGGTGATCGTCAAGGTGACCACCGGGTACTGGCCGCCCGACCCGGCGACCGGCCTGGCCCTGCTGGCCGCCCAGACGGTCACGCTGCTGACGCTGGGCCTGCTGCTGTCCACGGTGATCTCCCCGATGGCGTCGGGCGTGGTGGCCGTCGGCCTGTTCGGCGCGACCTGGATCGCGGGCGTGGTCGGCGGTCTGGGCAAGGCGCTGGGCAACGAGAGCGTCGAACGCATCGGCACCGTGTCGCAGATGCTGCTGCCCACCGACGGCCTGTGGCGCGGAGCGATGCGCTCGTTCCAGGACCCGTCCCTGTTGTCGCAGTTCAGCGAGGCGTTCGAGGGCCACCCGTTCCTCAGCGCGGACCCGCTGCACGGCGCCTACCTGCTGTGGGCGGCGGTCTGGGTGGCGCTGGTGCTCGCCGTAGCCGGACTCGCGTTCCAGCGTCGCGACCTCTAGTGACCACGGTGACGTAACGGTGTTGTCGATCTGCGCATAGGCTCTCCCGCATGGATGACAAGACTGTGCTGAGCCGGATTCACGGCCTGGTCGATGAGGAGCACACGCTGCGCGGGCAGCTGAGCCGGGGCGAGATCTCGTCGAGCGAGGAGCACGACCGGCTCAAGGAGTTGGAAGAGGCCCTGGACCAGTGCTGGGACCTGCTGCGCCGGCGCCGGGCCGCCCGTGAGGTGGGCAACAACCCCGACGCCGAGCAGGCCCACAGCGTCGGCGAGGTCGAGGGCTACCTGCAGTGACGCCGCACCGGCCGCGGCCGCCTCTGTTTGGGCGGCCGCGGCCGGAACGCCTGGCATCTCACTTGAGACCTGCCTCGTAGAGCAGCCTCTCGAGCAGCTCGTCCGCGTCCACCTTCAGCCCGCGCTGGGTGAACCAGGCCGCGACGTTGCGCACGTCACGCGCGATGAAGTCGCCGCCCTGCGGGTTGGCGACCACGTCCACGATCTGCGGCAGGTCGATCAGCACCAGCCGCCCCTCGTGCACCATGGTGTTGTAGGGCGAGAGGTCACCGTGCGCCACCTGCGCGCGGGCCAGCACCGACAGCGCGTCGGTCATCTGCCGCCACAGGTCGGCCAGCTGGTCGGGATCGGCCCGCACCTGCGCGAGCCGGGGCGCCGCCTCGCCGGTCTCCCAGTCGCCGATGAACTCCATCATCAGCTCGGTGCCGATCAGCTGGACGGGATAGGGCACCCGCACCAGGCCGCTCTCCTGGCCGACCTGCCACAGGTGGGTGAGCGCGCCGAACTCGGCCATCGCCCACTGCCCGGCGATCATCTCTTTGCCGAACGCGGTGCGGTTGGTCATGGCCCGCATCTCGCGGGACCGGCGGACCCGGCGCCCCTCGAGATAACCGGCGTCGCGGTGGAAGAGCCGGTGGTCGCCGTCGCGATAACGCTTGGCGGCCAGCACGCTCACCTTGTCGGTGTCGGGAAGTTCCCGGCGTACGAGGTAGACGTCGGCTTCCTTGCCGGTCTTCAGCATGCCGAGCTCGGTGTCGACCGCGCCGTGCTCGGTGCGGACCCAGTCGGGCCGGGGAACGGGGCCGTGAAGCGCGCCGTCCCAGGTCGACCAGCCGTCACCGGTGCTGGGAAGGTCGGGGTCCTCCTTGAGCTGCGGGCCCGGACCGCCGCGCTTCTGGAAGGTCAGATCGTCGTCGTCGAACTTGCGACGGCCGCGGCGCATGGTTGCCGGGCCGAAAGAGTCGTGCTCGCGCACTGGAGGGTCTCCTTGAGAGAGGAAAGATGGCGAATCTGGACACGAGGCATCACAACGACAGCCATGTGTTCACACCCCCTTCTCTCTCAGGCCCTGTGCGGGCGACGCGCTTACTCTCCCGAACCGGCCCGGGAAGTCGCAACCTATTTATTCGCGGCGGCCATGATCGCCGAGATTCCCTGGATCACGTTGCCGACGATCTCGGTCGGGGCGAACCGGTTGTCCACCCACTCGCGGCCGCGATGCAGCCACACGCTGGGCAGACCCATCGCCGCGGCGCCGCCGATGTCGGCCTCGGGGCTGTCGCCCACCACCCAGGCGCCGCCCAGCCTCATCCGCACCCGCTGCGCGGCGAGCGCGAAGATGCGCGGGTTGGGTTTGCTCACACCGGCCTGCTCGGAGATCACCCAATCGGCGACGTAGCGGTCCAGACCCGTGCGCCGGATGCGGACGTCCTGGATCTCGGCCCGTCCGTTGGTGACCACCACCGGGACGAGGCCGGCGTCCTTGGCGATCTGCAGCGCACAGCCGACCAGGGGGTCGAGCTTCTCGTACGCCAGCGGGCCCTCGTGCAGCTCTTCCACGAGGTCGATCGAGGGAATGCCGAGCTGGTAGCGGTCGCGGATGAGGTCGGCCAGGTCCCAGCGGGAGGTCAATCCGTCCGCATCGACGGAGAGTAACCAGTCGAGATCATCCTGTACGGCCCCGATCTCGTCGAGGAATCCCTTGGCCCACAGCCGGAACGCACCGCTGCGGTCGAGCAGGGTGTCGTCGAGGGCTATCAGGACAAGAGGCACCCGGGCACTTTACGTGAGCGGGGAGGGCACCGAACAGCCCAGGACTGTTAACAACTGGCGGGCGGGATGGGGGAATTCGCACCATCCGCCCGTGTGCTGGGCACTCTTGCCAAGACGTACGTACGGATTGCATGCGAAAGGGCGCACGTGACACGATCCAGAGCGTGCCCAGAGTAAGTCAGGACCAGCTGGACGCCCGCCGCACCGAGATCCTCGCCGCGGCGCGCGACTGTTTCGCACGGTTCGGCTACGAGGGTGCGACGGTACGGCGGCTCGAGGACGCGACCGGGCTGTCCCGCGGGGCGATTTTCCACCATTTTCGCGACAAGGAATCACTCTTCCTGGCCGTCGCCGAGGACGACGCGGCTGCGATGGTCGAAACGGTCGCCCGCAACGGGCTCGTCCAGGTGATGCGTGACCTGCTGGCCCGGGCCGGCGGCAGCGAGGGCGACACGGCCGGGTGGCTCGGCACCCAGCTCGAGGTGTCCCGGCGGCTGCGCACCGACCCCGCGTTCGCCAAGCGCTGGACCGAGCGGTCGGCGGCCATCGCCGACGCCACCCGTGACCGGCTGCAACGCCAGCGGGAGGCGGGCGTGCTGCGCGACGACGTGCCGGTCGAGGTGCTCACCCAGTTCCTCGAGCTGGCGTACGACGGCCTCGTGCTCCACCTGGCCACGGGGCGCCCGCCCGGCGAGCTCAGCCGGGTCCTCGATCTGGTCGAGGAAGCCGTCCGAAGGGCCTGATCACAACGCTTGCGCGGCTCTGCACAATGGGGCACAGAAACGCCGCGACGAGCAGGAAGGCCCAGCCCATGGACGACACCTGGGGCATCTCCGGCCCGACCTTCCTCACCTACTTCATCGGGGCGACGATCGCGATCGTGATCATCGCCGCAGTCCACCGCAAGACGCTGTTCCGCGGCGACCGCTCGGCCCGCGTCGACAACCTCGGCCCGCAGCAGGTGGCCTACCTCAACGGCGGCGACCGTCTGGCGATCTATTCGTCGATGGGCGGCCTGCGAGCGGCGAACGCGCTGGGCACCGGCCCCGGCCGCACCCTCATCCGCACCGGCCCGCTGCCCAGCGGCGTGACACCGCTCGACAGCGCGATCTACAACGCGGCCGGCAACGGCGTCCGCACCCGCGACCTGCCGAACGACCAGTGGGTCGCCTCGGCGATCGAGCAGCTGCGCGACCACCTCGAGCGCAGCGGCCTGGCGGTCAGCGCGGGCAAGATGCGCGAGGCCCGGCTGTGGGTGCTCGGCGGCCTGGCCCTCGTGTTGATCGGCATCGCGCGCATTGTGGCCGGCCTCGGCAACGACCGGCCGGTCGGCTTCCTGGTCGTCGCCACGATCGCCGCGTTCGTCCTGACGCTGACCATGCTGCGTACCCGCCGCTGGGCCACCGACGCCGCCCACAGGGGCATGCGCGACCTGCGGTCCCGGCACACCCACCTGGCGCCGGTCAACTCGCCGTCCTACGCGACCTACGGCGCCACCGGCGCCGCGATGGGCGTCGCGCTGTACGGCGGGGCTGCCCTCTATTCGATGGACCCGGCGTTCGCGGCCGAGGCCGAGGTGCAGCGCATCGCCGCCACCGGCGGCAGCGCCGGCAGCTCCGGCGGAACCGACAGCAGTAGCAGCTCGTGCAGTAGCGGCAGCTCGTGCAGCGGCGGCAGCTCCTGCGGCGGTGGCGGCGGTTGCGGTGGCTGAGTACGGCGTGGGAATAGGGTGGCGACCCGAGATCGCCGGCTTCGTGGAGAGTCTTCCCGGCCTGCGCTTCGCCGAAGTGGTGGCCGAGTCGGTGCACGCCCACGACGAGCTCCCCACCGGCCTGCAGGCGCTGCTCGACCGCGGCGCGACGGTCATTCCACACGGCGTACGGCTGTCACTGGGCAGCACCGAGCCGGTCGACCCGGCTCGGGTCGACCACTTCGCGGCCGTGGCCGCACGGTTGAACGCACCGCTGGTCAGCGAGCACATCGCCTTCGTCCGGGCGGGTGGCGTCGAGGCCGGCCACCTGCTCCCCCTGCCCCGCACGAGGGAAGCGGTGGACGCGGTGGTGGCCAACGTCCGGCGCGTGCAGGCCGCTCTGCCGGTCCCGATCGCCCTCGAGCCGATCGCGGCCCTGTTCGACTGGCCCGACGACGAGCTCACCGAGGCCCAGTTCCTCACCGAGATCCTCGACCGCTCCGGCGCCCGGCTGCTGCTGGACGTGGCCAACGTCTACGCCAACGCCCGCAACCGGGGCGCCGACCCCGAGGCTCTGCTCGACGACCTGCCGCTCGACCGGATCGCCTACGTCCACGTGGCCGGCGGCGCCGAACATCAGGGCCTCTACCACGACACTCACACCGACGCGGTCCCGCAGCCGGTGCTCGACCTGGTCGCCGCGCTGTGCGCCCGCCACGTCCCCCCGGCCCTGATGCTCGAACGCGACGGCGACTACCCACCCGCCCCTGCCCTGGCCGCCGACCTCGACGCGATAGCCAAGGCCTCCGGCTACCCACCCATCACATGACCACCCCCGGTCCCCCGGGCGACATCTCGCCGCACCCGTCCCCCGCGACCACCGACTCCGCGCCACCTGGCTCGAACCCGGCCGATTCGTCCGCCACAGCCATGTCGGCTGCCAGTCCCGACGCCTCGCCCGACCCGCATCCGCCGACCGGGTCCGGGCCGGTTCCGTCACCGGCGCTAGGGTCTGTTTCGCAGCGGGGGTGGGAGCGAGGCGCGGTCCAGATTTCGTCTGGTGGTGGCCCGCGGAAGCCCGGCTCCCGGTGTTGGAACCGGGTTTTCGCGGGACGCCGCCAGGCGGGATCTGGGCCTCGCCGCAGCCCCGGCCCCGCTGCGAAACAGACCCTAGGCCCGAGCCTGGCCGACCGGCAGCTCGCCCTGGTCGAGGCGCTGACGGCCGGCCGGCCCATACCCGAAGGATTCGACGGTTTCCGCTTCGAGGCAGCGCGGCTGGCGCTGCTGCGCAAGCGGGCGGGTGAGGTCGCCCGACAATGGCCGATGCTCGCCGCCGGCTTCGGCGACCGGTGGACGCGCGAGTTCGCCACCTGGGCCGCCGCGCGCCCGACCCACGGCTCCCTGCGCGACGGCTGGGACCTGGCCCGCGACCTGACCCGCCGCGGCGCCCTGCCCCCGATGGCCGCGGCCGAACTGGCCGAACGCGAGGCCGCCTGGCACTACGACGGCACGTCGGCCCCCAGGTCCCGCCGCGTCCCCGCCGTCCGCACCGCGTCCGGCGCCATCGCCCTGCAGGTGGCCGGCCGGGTCTGGCTCCTCCGCCGCCCGTAGCGCCCGCCTCTTTCCTCAATGGCGAACCCGGTTGATGCCGCTACCCCGGCGCCTTGTCGATGAAGCCCAGCACCTGGCGGATGCGGCCGTCGGCGTCCAGTTCGGCGACGTCGAAGCCGATCACCAGCGGGTCGCCGGCGCCGGCCGTCAGGGTCCAGGTGAAGCGCATCTGGTCGTGGTGGGCGTCGACCGGGCCGCCGGAAGCGAACGTGTGGCCGGGGAACTGCTGCTGCACGGCCCCGATCAGGGCGGTCAAAGCTTCCCGGCCCTCGGCTGCGGCCAACGGGTCGACGTAGCGGATCCCGTCGGCGAACAGGTCGTCCACGGCCTTCCGACGGGTCGTGGCGTCCGGCTCGTTCCACACGGCCAGATAGCGGTCCATCACGGCGTTGAAATCGGTCATCGTTCGGTCCTCCCGTTTCGGTGTCCGCTGACTGTCGCTCGCCGGCCGGGCGCCGGTCGATTACCCGCGAGGTAATGGGCACGCTTCCCGGGCGGCGCCTACGCTGCGGGCCGGAGGGGGTGCGGATGAGCGGGGTGGGCGAGCTTCTGCGGGGGTGGCGGTCGGACCGGCGCCTGAGCCAGCTGGAGTTGTCGGTGCGGGCCGGGGTGTCGGCCCGGCACCTGTCGTTCCTCGAGACGGGGCGGTCCCGGCCCACCCGCGACATGATCCTGCGGCTGGCCGAGGAGCTGGGTGTTCCGCTGCGGGCACGCAATGAGCTCCTGCTCGCTGGGGGCTTCGCACCGGCGTACGCCGAATCGGCTCTTGACGGTCCGCCGCTCGCCACGGTGCTGGCGTCGTTGCGGGACGTACTGGCCGGGCACGCGCCCTACCCGGCCGTGCTCATCGACCGGCACTGGACGATGGTCGACGCGAACGACGCGGTCGGGCGCTTCACCGGTGGTTGCGCGCCCTGGCTGCTCGAACCGCCGGTGAACGTGCTGCGTCTGTCGCTGCATCCCGACGGCATGGCCCCGCGCATCCGCAACCTGCCCGAGTGGCGGGCCCACCTGCTGCACCGCCTAGACCAGCAGGCCACGGCAACCAGCGACCCGGTGTTACGCGAGCTGCTGGCCGAGCTGACCGCCTACCCGGGCGGCCCGGCGGCTACCGGCTCGCCGCCGAACGGCCTGGTTGTGCCGTTGCGCTTCGACGACCTGTCCTTCTTCAGCATCACATCGGTGCTCGGCACCCCCCTTGACGTGACCCTTTCCGAACTGGCCATCGAGTCCTTCCTGCCCGCCGATCCCAGCACCGCCGCCGCCCTGCACCGTTGACAGCCGCGGAGGTGGCAGGATCGGGGGCATGGATCTCGGGCTCGCTGATCGCGTCTATGTCCTCACCGGAGCCTCGCGCGGGCTGGGTTTCGCCACAGCCGAGGCGCTGGTGGCCGACGGCGCCAAGGTGGTGGTCTCGTCCCGCGACGAGAAGCGGGTGGCCGAGGCGGTCGATTCCCTCGGCGGCGGCGAGAACGCGGTGGGTGTGATCGCCGACCTCACCGATCCCGAGACCCCGCGCCTGCTCATCGACACCGCCAGCGAGCAGTTCGGCCGGTTCGACGGCGCCCTCATCTCGGTCGGCGGCCCGACGCCGGGCCGGGCCGCCGCGCTGAGCGACGAGCAGTGGCGCGATGCCTTCGAGACGGTGTTTCTGGGCTCGGTCCGGGCGGCGCGGATGTTCGCGGCAGCCCTGCCCGAGAGCGGCGCGATCGCGCTGGTCCTGTCGACGACGGTGAAGACGCCGATGACCAATCTCGGACTCTCCAACGGCCTGCGTCCCGGTCTCGCCATGGCCGCGAAGGACATGGCCGACGAGTACGCGCCGCGCGGCGTCCGCATCGTGAGCCTGCTCCCGGGCCGTTTCCTCACCGACCGCAACCTCGAGCTCTTCGAGGCCTCCGGCGACGCCTCAGCCGCGGCGGCCGAAGCAGCGGGAAGCATCCCGCTCCGCCGCCTGGGCGAGCCGGCCGAGTTCGGCCGCGCCGCCGCGTTCGTGCTCTCCCCCGCCGCCAGCTACATCACCGGAACAGCCATCGCCATCGACGGCGGCGTCCTCCGCACCCTCTGACCAGCCGCTACCGATGCAGCCCGGTGGATACGCTCGTGCGGTGTCTGCGCCCACCGCGGCGGAGGTGGCGGCCGCCGCCGGCCGCACCATCCCCGACCTGATCGGCCCGGATCTCCGGGTGCTCTTCTCCGGCATCAACCCGAGCCTCTACTCGGCGGCGACCGGTCACCACTTCGCCCGGCCGGGCAACCGCTTCTGGCCGGCGCTGCACCGTTCCGGATTCACCGACCGTCAGCTGCACCCGTCCGAGCAGTTCGAGTTGCCGTCGCTGGGGCTCGGCATCACCAACGTGGTCGCCCGCGCCACGGCCCGCGCCGACGAGCTCTCGCCGGCCGAACTGGTCGCCGGCGGCGAGGTGCTGGCCGCCCTGGCCCGGCTGTGGAAGCCCCGCTACCTGGCCGTTCTCGGCGTCACGGCGTACCGCACGGCCTTCGCCAAGCCCAAGGCTGCGATCGGCCTTCAGCCCGACCGGGTCGGGAGCGTACCGGTATGGGTGCTGCCCAACCCGAGCGGCCTCAACGCCCACTACACGGTGGACACTCTCGCCGCCGCCTACGCCGAGCTGCGCGAGACTGCCGGCAGCTGACGCACGCTCGACCGGGTCAGACCCCACCGTGGGGGGATTGTCGCTACGGTCGGGTCATGACTACCGAGATCAGCGCGTTGATGGCGGCGGCGGCTGAGCGAACCGTCCCGATCGTCCAGGGCATTCGCGACGACCAGCTGGGCGATCCGACGCCGTGTGACAAGTTCCAGGTGCGTGACCTGCTGAACCATCTCTTCCAGGTGGTCGTCAGCTTCCAGGGAGCCGCCCGCAGGGAGCCGCTCGACTTCTCCGACATGCCCGATTTCGTGACCCCGGGTTGGCGCGACCGTTTCGCCACCGAGACCGAGCGCATGATCGCCGCCTGGTCGGATCCGGCGGCCCTCGAGGGCATCTCGCCCGGCATGGGCATGCCCCAGCCTCTGGTGGGCAACCTGGCCCTGGCCGACCTCACCGTGCACGGCTGGGATCTCGCCACCGCGACCGGCCAGCCCTACCGGCCGGCCGACGCCGCCGTGGACCACCTGTTCCCGTTCGTCCAGCAGATGGTGCCGACCGGCCGCCAGATGGGTGCCTTCGGCGACGAGGTGCAGGCCCCGGAGGACGCCGGCGTCTTCGAGCGCCTGCTGGCGCTGAGCGGCCGCACGGTGGCCTGACCCACACGCCCCGGCCCCGAGCCACGCACCAGACAGCCGAGCCCCGGCACAGCGCACCCGGCCCAACAAGCGCCCAAACAGCCGAGCCTCGCCACAGCGCCACCCGGCCGAACAAGCGCCCAGTCGGCCGAGGCCCGAGCCGATCACCACGTATCAGCGGTCGAACGACCCGACGGCTGGTCGGCCGGGGTTCTGCGCCGGGCGGGCGGGTCAGGGTTCGATCTGGCCGGCCGGGACGGTGACGATCTCGACCTCGTCGGCGTAGGCCGGCGGTGGCGACGCGGTGGCGAACTGGGTGCGGTAGAGCTCGGCGTAGAGCCCGCCCGCGGCCACGAGCTCTTCGTGGCGGCCGCGTTCGACGATGCGGCCGTCGTCGAGCACCAGGATCTGGTCGGCGCCGCGGACCGTGGACAGCCGGTGGGCGATCACCAGCGCCGTCCGGCCCTCGAGGGCCACGGCCAGCGCCCGCTGCACCGCCGCCTCGGACTCGCTGTCGAGGTGGGCCGTGGCCTCGTCGAGCACGACGATCGACGGGCGCTTGAGCAGCAGCCGGGCGATGGCCAGCCGCTGCTTCTCGCCGCCGGAGAACCGGTAGCCGCGCTCGCCCACGACCGTCTCGAGCCCGTCGGGCAGCGACGCCACCAGCTCGGCGACCTGGGCGCCGCGCAGCGCCGCCCACATCTCGTCGTCGGTCGCCTCGGGCCGTGCGTACCGCAGGTTCTCGGCGATCGTCTCGTGGAAGAGATGGGCGTCCTGGGTGACGACGCCGATGGTGTCGCGCAGCGAGTCGAGGGTCGCGTCCCGCACGTCGATCCCGTCGATCCGCACGGCGCCCGTAGTGACGTCGTAGATGCGGGAGACCAGCATGGACGTGGTCGACTTGCCGGCGCCGGACGGGCCGACCAGCGCGACCATCTGGCCGGGCTCGACGGTGAAGTCGACCCCGCGCAGGACGGGCGCGTTCTCCGTACGGTCGAGGGTCGCCACGTCCTCGAGCGTGGCCAGCGAGACCTCGCTCGCGCTCGGGTAGCGGAAGTGCACGTCGCGGAACTCGACCCGGCCCGCGCCCTCGGGCAGCGCGACCGCGCCGGGACGCTCCTCGATGCCGGGCTTGAGGTCGAGCACCTCGAAGACCCGGTCGAAGGACACGAGCGCGCTCATCACGTCGACCCGCACGTTGCTGAGCGCGGTCAGCGGGCCGTACAGCCGGGTCAGCAGCAGGGCGAGGGTGACCACCGTGCCGGCCGTGACGCTGCCGGTGACCGCGAGCCAACCGCCGAGCCCGTAGGTGAGAGCCTGAGCCAGCGAGGCGACCAGCAGCATGGCGACGAAGAACGTACGCGAGAACATGGCCTGCTGGATGCCGATGTCGCGGACCCGGGCGGCCCGCTCGCCGAAACGGTCGGCCTCGGCGCCGGGGCGTCCGAACAGCTTGACCAGCATGGCGCCGGCCACGTTGAACCGCTCGGTCATCGTCGCGTTCATCTTGGCGTCCAGGTTGTACGACTCGCGGGTGATCTCGGCGAGGCGCTTGCCGACCCGGCGCGCGGGGATGATGAACAGCGGCAGGAGCATCAGCGAGAGCGTGGTGATCTGCCACGAGAGGCTGAACATCACCGCGGCCGTGAGCACCAGCTGGATGACGTTGCTGACCACACCGGACAGCGTGGACGTGAAGGCGCGCTGGGCGCCGGTGACGTCGTTGTTGAGCCGGCTGACCAGAGCGCCGGTCTGCGTGCGGGTGAAGAACTGCAGCGGCATGCGCTGGACGTGGTCGTAGACCCGGGTGCGCAGGTCGAGGATGATGCCCTCGCCGATGCGGGCCGAATACCACCGCTGGGCGAGGGAGAGGAACGCGTCGGCCACGGCGAGCACCGCGATCATCACGGCGAGCCGGATCACGGTGGAGGCCGCGTCGGAGCCGCCGCCGGTGATGGCGTTGACCACGTCGCCGGCGAGCAGGGGTGTCGCGACGCCGATGACGGCCGCGAGCACCACGGTGAACAGGAAGACCAGGATGTCCCGGCGGTAGGGCCGGGCGTAGCGCAGGATCCGGCGGGTCGTGCCCCGGCGGAGACTGTGTTCGGCCACCCGGTCCGAGTTCTGAATCGAGCGCAGCATGTTCCAACCGGACATGCTCATCTCGTCACCTCCCGGGCGTCATCGGTGCGGGCAGTCAGAGTCTGCCCGGCGGGTATGACAACTCCGGAAGGCGAAGGGACTATTCCGTCAGATCACGCACGCGGCGGGTCTGCGCCTCACGCTCGGCGCGGTCCTGTTCGGCGTACGTGCGCTGGGTCGCCCCGGCCAGCAGCGCCTTGATCTCGGCGACCGCGCCCCGATCGGCGGCGAGCACGGCGGCGGCCAGGTCGGCGACGGTGCCCTCGAGGTCGGCGACCGGCACGACAGCGGTGGCGAGCCCCAGGGAGAGAGCCTCGTCCGCGCCGATGCGACGACCGGTCACACAGATCTCGAGCGCGCGGGAGGGACCGACCAGTTCGGTCAGCCGCTTCGTGCCGCCCAGGTCGGGCACGAGCCCGAGTGTCACCTCGGCCATCGAGAATCGGGCATCGTCGGCCAGGACGCGCATGTCACAGTTGAGCGCCAGTTGGAAACCGGCGCCGATCGCATGGCCCTGCACAGCGGCGATCGTCACGATCCCGGGGTTACGCAGCCAGGTGAACGCCGACTGGAAGCCGGCAATCCGATCCGCGCTCTCCTCCGGCGACAACTGCGCGAGCTTCGCGAGTGAAGAATCGCCTTCACCGCGCGCGACCGACAGATCCAGGCCCGCGGAAAAAGAACGGCCGGCGCCTCGGACAATGACGACTCGCACGTCACCCGGTAATTTCCGGGAAATGTTCGAGAGTTCGGCCCACATCGCCGGCGTCTGCGCATTGAGCACCTCGGGCCGGGACAACGTCACCGTTGCCACCGGCCCGTCCAGGTCGTAGCGAACGCCCGACTCGTCGGCGGGGAGGCCGGATGCGGCGTCGCCGGTCGTCACGCCTTCTTGCGGCGACGCGCGCCGCCACGCTGGCGGAGCTGCACACCGGACTCGGTGAGGACCCGGTGCACAAAGCCGTAGGACCGGCCGGTCGATGCGGCAAGGGCACGAATGCTCTCACCCGAGGTGTAGCGCTTCACCAGATCCTTCGCCAATGACTGGCGCTCGCTGCCGACGATTCGGCGACCCTTCTCGGTGCTGGTGGCAGTGCCCGTGGCTGGCATGTTGAATCCTCACGTCCCAGACTGTGCGGTTCATACGGTCTCACCTATTAGACCGCCTCCAACGATCATGCGCTAGGTATCCAGGCGTAGCCAACGTGCCCATTTATCACTGTCAGGAACTTGACGATGACGGCGTCCATCAATGTCAGACAGTTAACAGTCGTTTGCCGTGAAAGCTTTCACTCTCCGGGGCGGGATCCGCGGTCTTTTCCGCAAGACCATCGATCACCTGCGGAAACTCTCGATCGAGGACCATCGGCCCCGGGGCATGACTGAGCGTCGATGCATCGCCTACCCACCGCTGCCGAGCCGGCTGTGCCAAGTTGGGGATGCCCGAATCGGTGCCCGACCTGACCGCAAACGCCCGAACGTCGCACTGTCTGTGTGGGCACTGGTTGACAAGAGACGATGGCGATGATCCGCAGATCACGCCAATTCGACGAGCTCCAGCAGGTCGTCGCTCCACGCGTCCTCGTCGCCGTCGGGCAGCAGGATCGCCCTGTCCGGCTTGAGCGCCTGCACCGCCCCGGCATCGTGCGTGACCAGCACAATCGCGCCCGGGTAGTTCGCGATGGCGTCCAGCACCTGCTCGCGGCTGACCGGGTCGAGGTTGTTGGTGGGCTCGTCGAGCAGCAGCACATTGGCGCCCGAGCAGACCAGCGTGGCCAGGGCCAGACGCGTTTTCTCGCCACCCGAGAGAACTCCGGCCGGTTTGTCGACGTCGTCACCCGAGAAGAGGAACGCACCGAGGATCTTCCGCAGTTCGGTGTCGTTCTGGTCGCCGCCGGCGCTGCGCATGTGCTCCAGGATCGTGCGGTCGACGTCGAGCGTCTCGTGCTCCTGGGCGTAGTAGCCCAGCCGCAGGCCGTGGCCGGGGCGCACCTCGCCCGTGTCGGGCTGGAGCAGGCCACCGAGCATGCGCAGCAGCGTGGTCTTGCCGGCGCCGTTGAGTCCCAGGATGGCCACCCGCGAGCCGCGGTCGACCGCCACGTCGACGTCGGTGAAGATCTCGAGCGAACCGTACGACTTCGACAGGCCGGTCGCCGTCAGCGGCGTCTTGCCGCAGGGCACGGGACTGGGGAACCGCACCTTGGCCACCTTGTCGGCGACGCGCGTCTCCTCCAGGCCGCCGAGCAGCTTCTCGGCCCGCCGGGCCATGTTCTGCGCGGCCACGGTCTTGGTCGCCTTCGCCCGCATCTTGTCGGCCTGGGCCATCAGGGCGCCGGCCTTCTTCTCGGCGTTGGCCCGCTCGCGGCGGCGACGGCGCTCGTCGGTCTCGCGCGACTCCAGGTACTTCTTCCAGCCGACGTTGTAGATGTCGACGACCGAGCGGTTGGCGTCGAGATACCAGACCTTGTTGACCGCGGCCTCGAGCAGCTCGACGTCGTGGCTGATCACCACGAGCCCGCCCTTGTGCTGGGCCATGTAGCCGCGCAGCCACGAGATCGAGTCCTGGTCGAGGTGGTTGGTCGGCTCGTCGAGCAGCAGGATGCCCTTGCCGTTCTGGCCGGAGTCGGCGAACAGGATGCGGGCCAGCTCGATCCGGCGGCGCTGACCGCCGGACAGGGTGCCGATGGTCTGCGCCAGCGCGCGGTCGGGCAGACCGAGGTTGGAACAGATGCGGGCGGCCTCGGCCTCGGCGGCGTAGCCACCCAGGGCCGAGAACCTGTCCTCCAGGTTGCCGTAGCGCCGGACCAGCTTGTCGTCGGCGCTCTCCTCCAGCTCGATCTCGAGTTTCTGCATCTCGGCGATGATCGAGTCGAGGCCGCGGGCGCTGAGCACCCGGTCGCGACCGGTCACGTTCAGGTCACCCGTACGCGGGTCCTGCGGCAGGTAACCGACCTCGCTGGTGCGCTCGACAGCACCCGCGTAGGGCTGGCCCTCGCCGGCCAGAACCTTGAGTGTGGTGGTCTTGCCGGCGCCGTTGCGGCCGACGAGGCCGATCCGGTCGCCCGGCTGCACCCTGAGGGTGACCGGGGACAGCAGGATCCGGGCGCCGGCGCGCAGTTCGAGTCCGGTGGCGGTGATCATGTTTGCTGGCTCTCGCTCTCGAGGAAGAAGGCTGGCTCCGGGCACAGATGAGCGCCGGCCATCGAATTTCCCGACGGTCCGGCGCGGGGCAGGTCAGCCTTCGCAGAGCAGCACGGGGTAATAGTACCGGGCACCCGCATGTAGCTCCCACCCGATTACCGACCAAGATCAACGGGTACGCATCGGACACCCCCGCCGCCCCGGCTCTGTGAGGATGAGATGGAACTCAACGAGAACGCCGACATCGACACCAGTCAGGTCGAGGACCGACGTGGTTCCGGCGGTGGTGGTGGCGGGTTCGGCGGCCTGCCCATCGGCGGTGGTGGCCTGGTCGGCATCATCATCACGATCGTCGTCGCGGTGGTCGGTGGCTACTTCGGCATCAACCAGATCGGCGGCGGTAGTGATACCGGCGACAACACCAACATCCAGCAGACGTGTGCGCAGGACAACGCCACCCAGCAGCTCGAGTGCCGCAACGTCCTGTTCATCAACTCGATCCAGGCGTACTGGACCAAGGCGACGCCGGAGTACTTCAACAAGCAGTACGAGCCGGCCAAGACGGTGATCTTCTCGAAGCGGGTCAACACGGCGTGCGGCGCCGCCGACTCCGGGGTCGGGCCGTTCTACTGCCCCGGCGACAACCAGGTGTACATCGACCTCACCTTCTACGACGTGCTGGCCAAGCAGCTCGGCGCGCCGGGCGAGTTCGCCCAGCCGTACGTGCTGGCCCACGAGTACGGCCACCACATCCAGGACATCACCGGCCAGGAGGCCAAGATGCGCCGGGCCCAGCAGGGCGCGAGCGAGAGCGAGCAGAACGCGCTGTCGGTGAAGCTCGAGCTGCAGGCCGACTGCTACGCCGGGGTGTGGTCGAAAGCGGCCACCGAGACGACCGACACCAAGGGCCAGAAGATCTTCAAGAGCCTGACCCAGCAGGACATCGAGGAAGGCATCCAGACGGCCGGCCAGATCGGCGACGACGAGCTCCAGAAGCGCAGCGGCAACCCGGTCAACCCGGCCGAGTTCACCCACGGCACGGCCGCGCAGCGCCAGCAGAACTTCCAGAAGGGCTACGACTCGGGCAGCCCGGAGAGTTGCGCTACGTCGTTCTAGGGCTCCTTCACCAGTACGGACACCGCCCGGGCCCCGGCGATCGCGGACACCAGCACCGCGTGCCGGGGCTCGGGCACGTCCAGGAACCGCTCGGCGCGGGCGGCGGCCACCGGGGTGAGCCGGGGATCGGCCAGGATCGCCTCGACGGCGGTGTGATCGCCGCCCGTCACCAGCGCGGCGATGGCGCGTACTTCCGGAAGAAGAATGCGCCCTACGATGCCGGCGCCGTCGGCAGCTGCTGCTTTTGCCTGATTGTCCCGGCGGCGCGCGAAGCGCTGCTGGGACCAGCCGCCCGCCGCCGTGCGACCCTGCACATAGTGCGTGTCCACCTTGGATGTGATCAGTTTCGGTCCATCCGCGATGCCCACGGCGACCGCACCCTTGCGCGCCAGCAGCAGACCCAGCTTTCGCGGCCGCTGCGCCGTCTCGATCAGCTCGGCGAGCGTCGCCACCTCGTCCGCGCCGGGCGGCGTGTGCCAGGTGGCCGAGGCGCCGTCCTCCGCGGTCAAGGTCAAACCCGTTTCCCGGTACGAGCCATGGCGGCGCTCGAAGTTCTCGAGCCACCGCACCAGCCGTTCCGGCGCGACATCCACCCATTTCCCGCCGCCCGCGGCCGCCCGTTCGCCCATTCTTGTCAGACTACGGTGGCAGGATGCGGGCCATGACGGACCTGACCGCAACGCTGCTGGAAAGGCTCGACGAGCATCTGCTCCCCGCGGCCGACCCGGTGCGGGCCGCGGCCCAGGCGGCATACATGAAAGGCCAGTTCCCGTTCCTCGGCCTGCCCGCGCCCCCTGCAAAAGCTGGAACGCGCGGCCCTGGGCGGCCTGCCCCCTCCGGCCGAGGCCGAGCTGCGGTCCGCCGCAACCGCGCTGTGGTCCCGTGAGCAGCGCGAATTTCAATACGTGGCATGTTCCTACCTGGTCCGCCACGTGGCCGTCCCCGGCCCCGGCTTCGTGCCGACGCTGCGCGCGTTGATCACCGCCAAGTCCTGGTGGGACACGGTTGACGTGTTGGCCACACGCTTCACGGGCGGGCTGGTGTCCCGCCATCCGTCCCTGGTCACCGTGATGGACGAGTGGTCCGGCGACGACAACATGTGGCTGGTCCGCACGGCGATCCTGCACCAGCTGCACTACGGCCCGGCGACAGATACGGGGCGGCTGTTCGGCTACTGCGAGGCCCAGGCCGGTCATCGCGACTTCTTCGTCCGCAAGGCGATCGGCTGGGCGCTGCGTCAGTACGCCCGCACCGATCCCGACGCGGTTCGCGCCTTCGTCGAGGCCCACCGCTCAAGCCTGTCCGGCCTGTCCGTCCGCGAGGCGATGAAGCATCTCTGACCAGCCACCCCGCTCCGCTCGTCCTACGCCACCGCCTACCGCGCCGGCCCACGCCGCGCTGCGCGAGTTCGCCCGCACTCGGCTTACGTCGGCCCCATTCGCTGCTCGTCGCCCGCCCGCATCGGCCTCGTCCGCTGTCCGCCGCCGGCCCACGTCGGCCTTACCCGCTCCCGCCGCGCACACCCTGCCCATCACCCGCCCGCGTCCGCTGCCCGCCTTAACCGCTCCCGCCCACACCTTGCCGCCGCCCACGTCGGCCAGACCCGCTGCCCCACCGCCCACGCACGTCGGTCCCAGCCGGCACCCGTCGGCCGCTCACGTCGGGCCTCATCCGCTGCCTGCCGCCCACACACGTCGGCCCACACCACAGTCCCTCGACCGCCCACGCCGACCTCACCCACTGCCCGCCGCCCACACACGTCGGCCCCGCCCGGCGCACGTCGGCCGTCGCACAGAGGAGCTTCTATGCAGGAGGTCATGATTTCGGATTCGTCCGCCGGGCCCTACGGCATCGTCGCCGGGCCGGACGGCGGCCTGTGGATCACGCTGGTACACGGAGGGCGCATCGCGCGGCTGGCCGGCGACGGCTCGGTCGAGGACCATCCGCTCGACAATGCGGCAAGCGGCCCCTCCATCATCACGGCCGGCCCCGACGGAGCGTTGTGGTTAACCCGCAACCGTGACGACCGGATCGGACGCATCACCACGGACGGCAAGCAGAGCTCCTTCACCGTGCGTGGAGCACCCTTCGGGATAGCGACCGGGGCCGACGGCGCGCTGTGGTTCACCGAGATGAACACCGACGTCATCGGCCGGCTCACTCCCGACGGCGAGATCACCGAGTTCCCTCTCCCGACGACCGGCGGCTTCCCCTCGATGATCACCCCGGGCGCCGACGAGGCCCAGTGGTTCACGGTCAACCAGGCCCACGCGATCGGCCGCATCACCCTCGACGGCCAGGTGACGATCCACCCGCTACCCACCGAGGGCGCGGCCCCGGTCGGCATCACGCTGGGCGCCGACGGCGCGGTCTGGTTCGTCGAGATCGGCGCCGGCCAGGTAGGCCGCATAACCACCGACGGCGCGGTCACCGAGTTCCCCCTCCCCGACCGCGCCGCCCGGCCCCACGCGATCACCGCCGACCCGGCCGGCGGCTGCTGGTTCACCGAATGGGCCACCAACCGCATAGCCCACATCACCCCCGCCGGCCAGATCGAGGAACACGACCTGCCCACCCCGTCATCCGAGCCGCACGGCATCACCCTCGCCCCCGACGGCGACGTCTACGCAGCCCTCGAGACCGGAGCGGTCGCCCGCCTCCCACGCTGACCGAAGCTCCCCCGCTGTCGGACGGGCTGCTCAAGCGACGAGCCAGAGGCGGACGGCCGCTCAAGCGAGGAACACGAGCCGGACGGCCGCAATCGGGCAGCCAGTGGTCGGCGCCCGCTCAAACGACGAGCCGGAGACGGGTGGCTGCTCAAACGGCCAACCCCGAAACCCGGCGAACGCTCAAACAACCAACCGAAGGCGCGCAGCCGCTCAAACAGCCAACCCCGAAACCCGGCGAACGCTCAAACAACCAACCGAAGGCGCGCAGCCGCTCAAACAGCCAACCCCGAAACC
>NZ_JAHWFK010000054.1 GCF_019710575.1 Paractinoplanes polyasparticus
CGGCGAACGCTCAAACAACCAACCGAAGGCGCGCAGCCGCTCAAACAGCGAACCTGGGATCGGTGGCTACTTAAGCGGCGAGCCGGGGTCGGTGGCTGCTCAAGCGGGGAGTCGGAGATGGATGGCTGCTCAGGCTGGGAGCAGGAGGCGGACGGCCAGGGCGGCTATCACCAGGCTGGAGACGAGCGCGGTGAGGGCCCGGCCGCGAGGCCCGGTCAGCCAGCGGCCGATGAGGGAACCGCCGCCGGCGATTACCAGCTGCCAGCTGGCTGAGGCCAGCACGACACCGGCGACGAACAGGACGCCGCCGCCTTCGCCGCCCCGGCCGAGCACCAGCGCGGCGAAGTAGATGACTGTGGCCGGGTTGAGCAGGGTCAGGCCGAGCACTCCGGCGTAGGCGCGCCACGGCGTCGTCGGGCGGCGGTCGACTGCGGCAGTGCCGGGCTTGCGGAAAGCGGCGCGTGCGGTCATCGCGGCGATGATCAGCAGCACCACGGCCGCGGCCCAGCGCAGAGGCACGGCGATGGGAACGATCACGCCGGCGATGGCTGCTCCCCCGGCCACGGCCAGGGCAGCGAAGATTCCGTCGGCGGTCGCCGCGCCCAGACCGGCCGCCGCGCCGACCCGCAACGAGGTGCGGGCGCTGAGCCCGGCGATGAGCACCCCGATAGCGCCCATGGGCAGCGCGACCCCGTAGCCGGCAACAACGCCGGCCAGAAACGCCGCGCTCATGACCGCTGCTGACGGACCGCCATTCCCGGCAGACCGGCCCGCTGCTGTCGCGTGGCCCGTTCGGCCACAGCAACAGGGACAGCGGGAAACAGCATCGGCTTGGTCACGCACTCATGCTGCCGATCCCCTCCCGCCACGGCGACCGATTTATCGCGCGCCACACCGCGGCGACCCGCTGGCCGCCCGTTCTCGTCCACTCGTGACGGGTCGTGGGCGCACCATCAACTCATCCCCCGAGTCGGCACGCTGCTCGGACATCCGCCTTCGAGGGGCGCTTACTGCGCTGCCGGCGATACCTCCCGCAGGCGGTCGGCCAGGCCGGCGGCGGAGAAGGCGGCCCGGACCTCGGCGACGCCTTCGGTGAAGTGGGCCCAGCTGTCCACATGGGCCGGAACGACCGTCGAGGCGCCGAGGATGCGGGTGGCCTCGGCCATCGCGGTGGCGGAGAGGGTCAGGTCAACCGCGCCGACCAGGGGTGTCCGGGCGGCTCCGCCGAAGAGGACCGCTACGTCGACAGCGGGGAATCGGACAGCGATTTCGCGGACCACGTCGAGCGAGGCGTTGTCGCCACTGACGTACACGGTGGGAAGGCCTTTGCCCTCGAGGACAAAACCAGTCACTGGGCCGGTGATGTGCTCGAGCTCGGCCGGGCCGTGCTGGGCGGGCACGCCGGTCACCGTGACGGTCGTATCGCCGCCGGGCAGTGTGACGGCACCGCTGGACAGCGCCGACACCGTCACCGATGCCATGCGCCACCACGTCCCTGCCGATCGACACCGTCGCCCGCACCTGCGGCTTCGCCGACGGTGTGGCCCTGCGCCCCCATTTCCGCCGCATAGTGGGCGTTCCGCCGCAGACTTACCGGGCGACGTTCGCGGCCGGCCCGCCGGCTGGATAGGGTCCAATCATGGGTGTGGTTGCCGAACTTCTTCTTGTCCGGCACGGGCAGAGCCTGGCCAACGTCGCGTTTCCCGCGGCCGACAAGGACGGGCTGCTCGAGGCCGAAGTCAGCGGCCGGGACGCCGAAGTGCCGCTGACCGAGTACGGCCGGGCGCAGGCCGCCGCGCTCGGTGAGTGGATCGGCGACCGGCCCGAGGACGAGCTGCCCCAGGTGGTGATCACCTCGCCCTACCTGCGGGCGCGCGAGACGTGGCGGATAGCGGCCGAGAAGTCGGGCGTCGCCCTGCCCGAGCCGACGACCGACGACCGGCTGGTCGACCGGCTGCTCGGCGACCTCGAGATGCTCACGCGTGCGGCCGTGACGCAGCGCTTCCCCGACGAGGCTCAGCGGCGTGCCGAAGCCGGCGAGTACCGCTACACGCCACCGGGCGGCGAGTCGTTCGCCGACATCGAGGTGCGGCTCGGCTCGTTCCTCGACGACCTGCACCGCGACCACGCCGGCCAACGGGTCGTCGTCGTTGCCCACGACGCGGTCGTGCTGATGATGCGCGCCGTCATCGAACAGCTCAGCTGGGACGAGGTGCTCGAGGCGGAACGGTCCGCGGGCAGCGTCCGGAATGCCTCACTGAGCCGCTTCGTCGAGGTCGACGGCCGCCTGAAACTGGCCTACTACAACTCGGTCGACCACCTGCCGCCCGCATGAAGTCAGCTCCGCCGCTCGTGCCGGACGGCGGAACTACGACTGGGGCCGGGGTGGGCGGATGGGGTTGCCGCACCGGTGATCGATCGTCATGATCTCCGGTCGTGGTTCCCCTCATCCTGTCGGCGTTGCTCGTCCTCATGCTTCTGACGGACGTCTTCGTCGGCACCGCGCGGACAAAACGCATCCTGGCCCAGGTGCGGGCCGATCCCGCCAGCCGGGTCCGGTTCTATCGGGCCGCCATCCTCAGCGGTTGGGCTCGGGCTGCTGTGGCGATGCTGGTGGTGGTGACGGCCTCCTTCACCGGGCCGGAGACGCCGGGCTGGGACCTGCCCGGACTGCCCACCCTGGGGATGCCCGCCGGCGCCCTCATCGCCTGGCTGCTGGCCGCGTGGGTCACACTGACCATGGTGATCGGCGGCTTCCGCCTGCGGAAACGCATGCGTGCCGGGCATCAGCCGCCGGGTCGCGCCCAGATCGCCGTCCTGGTGCCGCGCACCGACCGCGAACGCCGGTTCGCCGCCGCCCTGTCAGTCACGGCGGGCGTAACCGAGGAGGTCGTCTTCCGGTACGCCCTGATCGCGCTGGGCATCAAGGTGTTCCACCTGCCGGCCGTCGCCGCGGTCGTGCTGAGCCTGCTGCTCTTCGTCGGCATCCACGCCTATCAAGGCCGTCTCGGCATGGTGAACTCGGCCGTCCTCGGCGCCGTTTTCACCTTCCTGACGCTGCTCTCGGGCAGCCTGCTCCCCGCGATCCTGCTGCACATCGCCATCGACCTCAACGCCCTGCTGCTCGTCCCGGCCGAACCGACACCGCGAGACCCCAAAACAGAACCGGCACCGCGAGGACGCGTAACCGAACCGACACCGCGAGACCCCGAAACCGAACCGACACCGCGTGAGCCCGAAGCCCAGCCGACACCACGAGAAGCGGAAACCCAGCCGACACCGAAAGAAGCCGAAGCCGAAGCAACACCACGAGAACCGGCGTCCCGGCCAACGCCGCGAGAAGCCGACGCCCAGCCAGCGTCCCACGAACCCGCGGTACCACCGGCCGCCCACCGCAACGCGGCAGACGACGCGACTGCGGGATGGCCCGTGACTGCCGAATCTCCGGCGCTGGTGGCACCAAGGATCCGGCCACCGATCCCGGCCGAGTAGCGGACGGCGGCCGGACGACGCAACCAATCAGTCGGGATTGGACCAGGCCCGCAACTGGGACAGCACCTCGTGATCCCCATCGATAGCGAGGCGCTCGAACGGCACCCGCCCGTAGAGCGCCAGCACCAGATCACTGGCCGACCCGCGCACGGTGACCACCGGATCGCCCGCGGCCGCCGGGTCGAGAACGCCGCCCGAGGGCGACAGATCGAGGATGTGCCCCGGCCCGTCGACCGCGACGAAGGCGACCCGGGCCGGACGATGCGGCCAAGCCCCGAGCGACCCCACCCCGACCTGCAGAAACTCGGCCAGCCCGTCGACCGCGACAAAGGCCGGCAGGGGCTCGGCCTTTCCCACGGTCTCTTGCGCGTCGTACGCGTGGACCGCCGCCTCTTGCACCTGGTGGCGGGCGATCGCCCCGACGGCGAGCGGCGCGGACGACTTGCCCCACCAGGCCCACGCCGGCGCCTCGGCCGACGAACCGCGAAGGGCCGACAGCAACAGATCGGTCGACGCGGCCGACCATTCCAGCAGCTCGCCGTGGGGTTCCCGGTCAACCAGCGCCGCGCGCGAGGGCGGGCCGGTCGGATCGTGGGCGCCGACGACCACGGCCCAGAAGCGCTGGACCGCGCCGACGTGCGCCACGAGATCGCCGAGATCCCATTCGGGGCAGCCGGGCACGCGGGCGTCGGAGACAGCAGCGGCGGCGACTGCGTCACGCAGCGCCGCCGACCGCTCGTCGATCAGGGTGAGGAGGGCCGGGTAGTCCATGCCCTTTTTCTAGCAGTGGGGTACGACAGAAGGGCGGAGATCAGACGTTGAAGCCGAGCGCCCGCAACTGCTCGCGACCGTCGTCGGTGATCTTGTCGGGGCCCCACGGCGGCAGCCACACCCAGTTGATTCGGAAGTCCTTGACCAGGCCGCCGCCGGGACCGGTGGTCAGCGCCGTGCGCGTCTGGTCCTCGATGACGTCGGTCAGCGGGCAGGCCGCCGAGGTGAGCGTCATGTCGAGGGTGGCGATGTTGTCGTCGTCGACGTAGGCGTCGTAGACCAGGCCGAGGTCGACCACGTTGATCCCGAGTTCGGGGTCGACGACGTCCTTCATCGCCTCTTCGACGTCCGCGACGGTGGCCTTGGAGACCTCCGAAGGAACGACCGCGGTGGCGCCCTCGTCGGAAGCGGGAGCGGTAACGGGAGTGTCAGTCATGCCTTCACCTCTGAAGCCTCTGAGGAAACGTCGATTCCTGCGCGTGCGGCAGCATCCTTGAACGCCATCCATGGCAGCAGCGCGCACTTGACCCGGGCCGGGAACTTGGCGACCCCGGCGAACGCGATGCCGTCGCCGAGCACGTCCTCGTCGGGCTCGACCTGGCCACGTCCCTGCATCAGCGCCACGAACGCCTCGTGGATTCCCGCCGCGTCCTCCGGCGAACGTCCACGCAGCAGTTCGTACAGCACCGAGGCGGAGGCCTGGCTGATGGAGCAGCCCAGACCGTCGTACGAAATGTCGGAGAATTCCCCGGCGGCGGAGCTGACCCGAACCGTGATCTCGTCACCGCAGGTCGGGTTCACGTGGTGCGCCTCGCCGTTGAACGGGTCGCGCAGGCCACGGCCGTGCGGGTGCTTGTAGTGGTCCAAGATGATCTCTTGGTACAGCCCGTCGAGCATCATCAGCCGAACACCTTCTTGACCTGGTCGAGGCCGCGGGCGAGGGCGTCGATCTCGTCCGTGGTGGTGTAGAGGTAGAACGACGCGCGGGTCATCGCCGGCACCCCGAACCGGGCGCAGGTCGGCTTCGCGCAGTGGTGCCCGACCCGCACCTCGACACCGAGCGCGTCGAGGACCTGGCCCACGTCGTGCGGGTGAACCCCGTCGACGCCGAAGGACAGCGTGCCGCCACGTCCCTCGGGGGTGGCCGGGCCGAAAATCTCGACCCCCGGCACGTCGGTCAGGGTCTTCAGCGCGTACGCGGTGATGTCCTGCTCGTGCTGGTGCACCGCCTCCATGCCCAGCGCGGTCAGGTAGTCGACGGCAGCCCCGAGACCGACCGCCTCGGCGATCGGCGGCGTGCCGGCCTCGAAGCGGGCCGGCGGCGCGGCGAAGGTGGTGCCGCCCATCGTCACCGTCTCGATCATCGAACCGCCGGCCAGGAACGGCGGCATCTCGGCGAGCAGCGAATACCGGCCCCAGAGGACGCCGATGCCGGTCGGGCCGAGCATCTTGTGGCCGGTGAACGCGATGAAGTCGGCCTCGAGCGCCTGGACGTCGACCGGCAGGTGCGGCACCGACTGCGAGCAGTCGAGCAGCACCAGCGCGCCGACCTCGTGCGCCCGCGCCACGATCCCGGACACGTCGTTGATCGTGCCGAGCACGTTCGACATGTGCACGATGGAGACGATCTTCGTGCGCTCGTTGATCAGATCGTCGTCGGGAGCCAGCCGGCCCTCGTCGGTCACCCCGAACCAACGCAGTGTGGCGCCGGTGCGCTCACACAGCAGCTGCCACGGGACGATGTTCGAGTGATGCTCCATCTCGGAGATCACGATCTCGTCGCCCGGCTTCAGCGCCAGGTGCTGCCCGAGCGAGTACGCGACCAGGTTGATCGCCTCGGTCGAGTTCTTGGTGAAGACGATCTCGTCGGGGGTGCTCGCGCCGACGAACGCCGCGACCTTGCCGCGGGCGTCCTCGTACGCCGACGTGGCCTCGGTGCCGAGCGTGTGCACGGAGCGGGACACGTTGCCGTTGTGCCGCTCGTTGTGCATGCGCATCGCCTTGATCACCTGCGCCGGTTTCTGCGAGGTGTTCGCACTGTCCAGATACACCAGCGGGTGGCCGTTGACCTCCCGCGTCAGGATCGGGAAGTCGGCTCGGACCCGGACCACGTCGAACGTCATCGTTCTTCTCCTAGCGAGAAAGGCCGGCTCAGACCCGCGCGCCGACGTAGCGCTCGTAGCCCTCGGCCTCGAGCTGCTCGGCAAGCTCCGGGCCGCCCTCCTGAACGATCTTGCCGGCCACGAAGACGTGCACGAAGTCCGGCTTGATGTAGCGCAGGATGCGGGTGTAGTGGGTGATCAGCAGCAGGCCGGTGTCGCCGGTCTCGCGGACCCGGTTGACGCCCTCGCTGACGACGCGCAGCGCGTCGATGTCGAGGCCCGAGTCGGTCTCGTCGAGGATCGCCATCTTCGGCTTGAGCAGCTCGAGCTGCATGATCTCGTGACGCTTCTTCTCGCCGCCGGAGAAGCCCTCGTTCACGTTGCGCTGGGCGAACGCCGGGTCCATCTGGAGCTTCTCCATGGCCTTGCGCAGGTCGCCGGCCCAGGTGCGGAGCTTCGGCGCCTCGCCGTCGATCGCGGTCTTCGCCGTACGCAGGAAGTTGGCCACGGAAACGCCGGGCACCTCGACCGGGTACTGCATGGCCAGGAAGAGGCCGGCGCGGGCCCGCTCGTCGACGGTCATGTCGAGGACGTTGTCGCCGTCCAGCGTGACGGTGCCGCCGGTGATCTCGTACTTGGGGTGGCCCGCGATGGAGTACGCCAGCGTCGACTTGCCCGAGCCGTTCGGACCCATGATGGCGTGGGTCTCGCCCGACTTCACGGTGAGGTCGACCCCGGCCAGGATCGGCTTCAGGTCGCCCTCGGGCAGCTTGACCGACACCTGCAGGTCGCGGATCTCCAGGGTGCTCACGGGTTTACTCCATTACTCGGGGTCGTCGATACATAGATGTCGCCGTCGCGGATCTCGACGGGGTAGGTCGCCACGGGGGAGAACGCGGGCGGGCCGCTCGGCTCACCGGAGCGCAGATCGAACCGGGAGCCGTGCAGCCAGCACTCGATCATGCAGCCCTCGACCTCACCTTCGGAGAGGGGGACCGCGGCGTGCGAGCACTCGTCGCGTACGGCATAGAAGTTGTCGTCGTCGGCGTGCACCACCGCGATGTCGACGCCGTCGAGCTCCACCGAGATCGCGGCGCCCTTCGCGACGTCGGCGACAGGACCGACCAACTCAAAACTCACGCGCCTGTCTCCGCCAGACGAGCCTCGATCGCGTCGCCCAGGCGCTCGCGCAGTTCCTCGACCGGGATCTTGTTGAGCAGCTCGGCGAAGAAGCCCCGGACCACGAGCTTGCGCGCCTCGCCCTCGGGAATGCCCCGCGCCATCAGGTAGAACAGCTGCTCCTCGTCGAAGCGGCCGGTCGCGCTGGCGTGGCCGGCGCCCACGATCTCACCGGTCTCGATCTCGAGGTTGGGCACCGAGTGGGCCACGGCGCCGTCGGTCAGGATGAGGTTGCGGTTGATCTCGTACGTGTCGGTGCCCGTGGCCGCGGCGCGGATGAGCACGTCGCCGACCCAGACGGTCTGCGCGGACACGCCCTGCAGAGCGCCCCGGTAGCCGACGTAGCTGCGACAGTCCGGCACCGAGTGGTCGACCAGCTGGCGGTGCTCGAAGTGCTGGCCGGCGTCGGCGAAGTAGAGGCCCCACAGCTCGGCGTCACCGCCGCGGCCGGTGTATTCGACGCTGGTGAACTGGCGGACCAGGTCGCCGCCGAGCGCCACCTGCACGTGGACAGCCCGGGCGTCCTTGCCGATCCGGAGCTTCACGTGCTGGGCCTGCACCGCGTCGGCGTCCCAGTCGGCGACCGTCACGAAGGTGAGCTGGGCGCTGTCGCCCACCACGACCTCGATGTTGTCGGCCAGCGTGGTCGTGCCGGTCTGTTCGAGCACCAGCGTGACCTTGGCGAACGCGCCGACCTTGACGAAGGTGCGGCCGGCCGCGGCCTCGCCGCCCTTGCCGACCAGGCGGATCACCACGGCCTGCTCGGGCTCGGCCTCGGGCGCGACCTCGATCAGGGTCACGCCGGCCGCCGAGCCGAACGCCAGGGCGCTGACCCGGTCGAACGGCGTGAGCACCGGGTCGACCTTCTCGACGCTCCGCACGCTCACGCCGGCGGGCAGGTCACCGTGCTCGACCTGGGGCGCGGTGCCGGTCAGGGCGGTGGCCCTGACCAGCTCGCGCAGGCGCTTGAGCGGGGTGAAACGCCACTCCTCCTCGAGCCCGTTGAGGGCCGGGAACTCGGCGACGTCGAACGAGCGCAGCACCTGCGACTTGGTGCTGGGCGGAGCAATCGTTGCTTCGGTGGTCATCGGTTAGCCGACCGCGCCTTCCATCTGGAGCTCAATGAGACGGTTCAGTTCGAGGGCGTACTCCATCGGCAGTTCCTTGGCGATCGGCTCGATGAAGCCACGCACGATCATCGCCATCGCCTCGTCCTCGGTCAGACCGCGGCTCATCAGGTAGAAGAGCTGGTCTTCGGAGACCTTGGAGACGGTCGCCTCGTGCCCCATCGACACGTCGTCCTCGCGGATGTCGACGTAAGGGTAGGTGTCCGAGCGCGAGATGGTGTCGACCAGGAGTGCGTCGCACTTGACCGTGCTCTTGGAGGACGACGAGCCCTCCAGCACCTGCACGAGGCCGCGGTAAGAGGTGCGGCCGCCGCCCCGGGCGATCGACTTCGAGACGATCGTCGAGGAGGTGTGCGGCGCGGCGTGCACCATCTTGGCGCCCGAGTCCTGGTGCTGACCCTCGCCGGCCATGGCGATCGAGAGCACCTCGCCCTTGGCGTGCGGGCCGGTCATGTAGACCGCCGGGTACTTCATGGTCACCTTGGAGCCGATGTTGCCGTCGATCCACTCCATGGTCGCGCCCTCTTCGCAGGTGGCGCGCTTGGTGACCAGGTTGTAGACGTTGTTCGACCAGTTCTGGATGGTCGTGTAACGCACCCGGGCGTTCTTCTTGACGACGATCTCGACGACCGCGGAGTGCAGCGAGTCGGACGAGTAGATCGGCGCGGTGCAGCCCTCGACGTAGTGCACGTAGCTGCCCTCGTCGGCGATGATCAGCGTCCGCTCGAACTGGCCCATGTTCTCGGTGTTGATCCGGAAGTAGGCCTGCAGCGGGATGTCGACCTTGACGTTCTTGGGCACGTAGATGAACGAGCCACCCGACCACACGCTGGTGTTGAGCGCGGCGAACTTGTTGTCGCCGACCGGGATGACCGTGCCGAAGTACTCCTGGAAGATCTCCGGGTGCTCCTTGAGCGCCGTGTCGGTGTCGAGGAACAGGACGCCCTGCTCCTCGAGGTCCTCACGGATCGCGTGGTAGACGACCTCGGACTCGTACTGCGCGGCGACACCGGAGACGAGGCGCTGCTTCTCGGCCTCGGGGATGCCCAGCTTGTCGTACGTGCTCTTGATGTCCGCGGGCAGGTCATCCCAGGTGGCGGCCTGCTTCTCGGTGGAGCGCACGAAGTACTTGATGTTCTGGAAGTCGATGCCGGTGAGGTCGGCGCCCCAGTTCGGCATGGGCTTGCGGTCGAAGAGACGGAGGCCCTTGAGACGCAGGTTGAGCATCCACTCGGGCTCGTTCTTCAACGCGGAGATGTTGCGCACCACGGCCTCGGACAGACCGCGCTGCGCGGTCGAACCCGCGACGTCGGCGTCGGCCCACCCGTATTCGTACTTGCCCAGGGCGGCGAGGTGCTCTTCCTGGCTGACGATTTGGTCGGTCATGTATCTGTCCTAACCGTGGTTGCTGGCGTTACACGTGTTGGCGCCGGAATGTGCGTTGTGCACACCCTGTCACCGTGCGCGATGGTGGCTAGACGCTGCACGTGGGTGCCGATGAGCCGGGAGATGACCTCGGTCTCGGCGTCGCACAGCTGAGGGAACTCGGCGGCCACGTGCGCCACCGGGCAGGAGTGCTGGCACAGCTGGCCGCCGGACGCGATCACGGTCGCGTTGGCAGCGTAGCCCTCGGCGGTGAGCGCCTCGGCGAGCGCCTCCGCCCGCGCGATGGGGTCGTCGCCGGCCTCGCGCAGTGCGGCCCGGCAGCGTTCCTCGAGCGCGCCGACCTGAGCCGACGCGAAGGCGGTGACGGCCTCGGGACCGTGGTGCTGCTGGATCCAGCGCAGCGCGGCCGTCGCGATACCGTCGTAGAAGTGCGGGTTCAGATCTTCCCGGGCGGCCGCCGTCAGCGCGAACGCCTTGGCGGGACGCCCCCGGCCGCGCGGGCCGGTGTTGCGGACCTCGCGGGTCTCGACCAGCTGGTCGGCGAGCATCGCGTCGAGGTGCTTGCGGATGGCCGCCGGGCTGAGGCTCAGCTCGGCGCCGAGCTCGGCCGCGGTGGCGGAACCACGCTCGAGCAGCAGCTGGGCAACCCGGTCACGGGTGCGACCGTCCGAAGCGCTGGCTGACGCCACCACTCCGCTCCGGATCTGCACCTCGTATTTCACTACGCCAACGTTACGTATTTCCGCGGACACCCGCAAACCGACCCCCCGGTGATCCATGCCACCGAGGCTCACGGGGCCCTCAATTCAAGATCAATTCCCTGCGTACGATGCCAGAGGTGAGATTCCTACCGCTGCGCCCCCTGGCCTTGGCGTCCCTCGTCGCCAACGTCGCGCTGGTCGTCACCGGTGCGGCGGTCCGTCTCACCGGGTCCGGCCTCGGCTGCCCCACCTGGCCCCGGTGCACCGACAGCTCCTACACGACGACCGCCGAGATGGGCGTGCACGGCGTGATCGAATTCGGCAACCGGATGCTCACGTTCGCGCTCGGCATCATCGCGGTCGCCTGCGTGATCGCCGCTCTGCTGGAAAAGCCCCGCCGCCGCTCCCGGGTGCTGCTGTCCGTCGCCGTGCTGTTCTACATCCCGCTCCAGGCCGTCGTGGGCGGCATCACGGTGCTCACCGACCTCAACCCGTGGGTCGTCGGCATCCACTTCCTCATCTCCATCGTGATCATCGCTTTCGCGTACGCCCTGTGGCGCCGCGCCGCCGAGGGCGACGGACAGCCGGTGCCACTGGTGCCGCGCCCGATCAACCACCTCGTGTGGATCCTCTCCGCGGTGAGCGCCGCGGTCATCGCCCTGGGCGTGGTCGTGACCGGCAGCGGCCCCCACGCCGGCGACGAGGACGCGAAGCGCAACGGCCTCGACCCGGCCACGGTCTCGCAGGCCCACGCCGACGTGGTGTTCCTGCTCATCGGCCTCACCGTGGCCCTGGTGTTCGCGCTGCGCGCCGTGAAGGCCCCCGCCGCCACCGTCCGCGCCGCGGTGGTGCTGCTGGTGGTCGAGCTGGCCCAGGGCCTGATCGGCTTCGTGCAGTACTTCACCCACCTCCCGGTCCTGCTCGTCGGCGCCCACATGCTCGGCGCGGCCCTGGTCTGGACCTCCACCCTGGCCGTCATCTGGTCATTGCGGGCCCGCCCCGACGTGCCCGCGTCCCCCACCGAGCTCTCCCCCACCCCAGTGGCGGACGACGAACCGGTCCCCTCCTCGCGCTGACCCCCGGTCTCGGCCGGCACACCCGGCACCGGATCGGTCCGCCCGGGCGCCCGCCGGCCTCGCACGCTCGCGCTCAGGCCTCTTCAGCCAGCCCTCACTCTCACAAGTCCGCTTCGGACTCGTCGGGCTCCCCGACCACAGCGTCGCCCGCCTCCGTCGGACCGCTTGACCCCTCGCGCTCTCAGACCGCCTCAGCGAGCCCTTGTCGCGCTTGAGCCACCGCTTCGGCAAGCCTCGCGAATTCTCAGACTTCCGCTTCGGCCGTCGGGCGAACTCAACGCGCCGGCCAGCCCTTCGCCGGGCTCAAGCCATCGCTTGCTCTTGGGACCTCTAGGCGCCACCTGGCCGACTGGCCCGCCTGACCGACTGGCCCGCCTGGCCACCTCGCCCACCTCGCCACCTCGCCCACCTCGCCGCGTGGCCCGCCTCGCCGCCTGGCCCATCTGGCCGCCTCGCCCACCTGGCCGCCTCGCCCACCTGGCCGCCTCGCCCGCCTCGCCCGCCTCGCCCAAAGGGCCGACTTGCAGCAGTCGCGCCACCTACGAAACGCGCTGACCTGCGCCGCGGCGATCGGACCCTGTGGATAACCCGCGTGTCATCCACAGAAAAAACATCGGCCGGACTTTGATCGGCCCGCTTCGGCACGCTGTCCCCATGGCACCCATCAGCCTCACTCCACACCGGCCGACCCTCCCAATGCTGCGACGACCGACCTCAGCCAAGCCGCGGCCAGGCTGACCCCGCACAGCCCGGCCATCTGGACCCGGCAGGGTTGCCGCTTCGTTCCCCGTCAGGCGGAGCGGCTCCCGCGAAACCCTGCCGAAGGGGTGGCGTCCGCCGCAGGCCGCCGGCACCGGTATCCCCGCCGAGGACGGCTCTCCGGACGCCACCCACCAACAGCCATCACCCCGTGCCGTCCCCGAACAACGGCATCGCGTCGTGCGATGCCGGATCCGCCCCGACCGTGCCGTCCGGCCGCGCGTACCCGCCGCGCGCCGCGCCGCAGGGCATCCGGTCGAGCGCCTCCCGAAGAAAGAGGGTGGTTCTATACGACAGCACGCGCCGGTGTGGCGGCCGTTCCCGGTGTCTCTGCGCGACCGCCGCACCAACCCACCTGCGCGCGGGTGATGGTCTTCTCTCTCCGGCCATCACCCGACGCGTGCGGCGGCCTCACAACGAAGGCTGCCACGATCAAACCCGGCCAGGCGCCGGATAGCGGCGCCTCCAGGCGGCGGACCCCGCTGGTCGGCGCGGTCGTCTGCGGTGGTGGCGAGAGCAGGCTGCCAAGCCACCCATTTGCGTGGTTGCATTCTCGCCGGCCACGAACTGACGCGGGCCCCAGTCCTGTTCGCGGAGAACCGCCGGTCAGATGGGCGGAAGGACGATACCGGCCAAGCGCCCGTGGCGTCTCAGCCCTCGCCCAGATCGGGGGGATTCGTCTCAAGCGACGGTTGCGGCGTCTCCGCTATCGCTCAGACGCGCGCGGGATCGCCTCGAGCCACGGCGGCGGCGTCTCCGCCCTCTCTCAAATACGCGCGAGAATCGCCTCGACCAGGCGGCGGGTGGCGGCGTCTCCGCCCTCTCTACAAATACGCGCGAGAATCGCCCCGGCCAGGCGGCGCGTGACGGCGTCTCCGCCCTCTCTCAAATACGCGCGAGGATCGCCTCGACCAGGCGGCGGGTGGCGGCGTCTCCGCCCTCTTTCAGAAAGAGGGAAGGCTCGGTCAGTTCGAGCTCGACCAGCAGCGGGGCACCGTCGGGGCCGGGGATCAGGTCGACGCGGGCGTAGAGCAGGCGCCCGGCGCCGCCGGGGACGGCCTCGAGCACGCGCTCGGCGGTCTCGCGCTCGGCCTCGGTCGGGCTGCGGGGGTCGATGCGCTCGCTGCCGGGATCGATGGCGCCCTCGTCGGGGCCGGTGAGCATCGCGCCCTTACGGATCGCGTGGCTGAACGAGAGGACGCCGCCGGTGTCGGGCAGGAAGATGAGCGCTGTCTCGCCCTGCTCGTCGACCGCGGACAGGTAGGGCTGGATCATCGCCGTGCGGCCGGCGGCGGCCAGGCGGGCCACGTGGGCCTCGGCCAGGGCCTGTTGGGCGGGCAACAGGTAGCGGCCCGTGTCCTGGCTGCCGGCGCTGACCGTGGGCTTGACAACCCACTCGCCGTCAGACGGCGGGGTCCACGAGTCGCCCGGGGCCACGAAGTCCGTGGGCGTGACCGGGAGGCCGGCGTTCGCCAGTTCGGCCAGGTAGCGCTTGTCGGTGTTCCATTCGAGCACGTCGGCCGGGTTGAGCAGGTGAGGAACGCTGTGCGCCCAGGCGACGAAGCTGTCGCGGCGGGCGACGTAGTCCCAGGGCGAGCGGATCACCGCCACGTCGTACGCCGCCCAGTCGGCCTCCGTGTCGTCCCACCCGAGGACGTCCACCTCAGCGCCGCGGGAGAGCAGGAGATCGCGCAGCGGCAGGTCGTCCTCCCAGAGGTCCGGGAAGAGGTCGCAGGTGACGAGAGCGACCCGGGATTGCTCCCGGGTCGCAGGGTCGGAAGTCGCGGTCAATTCAGCGGGCCATGCTCCGGCGGGACATCGAGCGCCACAGGTCGTTGCTGGGGCGCATCTGCTCCATGAGCTCGCGCTCCCACTCGTTCTCCACCTCGACGCCGGCGTTCTCACAAGCCTTGCGGGCCTGATTGGTGTCGTCGGCGAACTGGTCGGACCACTCCCCGTCCTCGCCGACGAGGACAATGCGGGCACCACGCTTGCCGACGTACTCGATGACCGCCTTGGCACCACCGTGGCCGGCGGCGAAGGACTTGATCCCCGCGGTCAGTGTCGTATCGGAACCTTGAGCCATGAACGGAAGAGTAAGCACCTCGCGGGCCGAGGCAAGTACCTCCGCCTGCCTTTTGTGAGGCGAATTACCTGCGGGTTTAACCTTTGGCCATGTAGCTAAAACACTATTTTGCCCGATATGGTCGCATCCACAGGTTTCCATCTATTGAGTGACCTTGCGTAACCAAAAATACGGCGAATTCGGTCACGTTGTGCGACGCCGGTGACCCTCGGCCGACGATCGACCGGCGGAGCCGCGCGACGGAACGCCACTGATACGCGCCTGCGGCCTTGCGCGCCACTCCGAAAAGTGGCACACGCCGCGACTCAACGAACGGCCACCGGGAAGCGTCCGGCCCGGATACGGCAGCGCGCCCGTCCCGCAGGCAGCGGGAGGGCGCGCGGCGCGTCAGCGGGAGGCTCAGACGAGCGCATCCACCGCCACGGCGATGAACAGGATCGTCAGGTAGGTGATGGACCAGTGGAACAGCCGCATCGGCTTGAGCGGCTCGCCGGCGCGGGACCGCTTGACCAGCAGCAGCGCCTCGCCCAGGAAGGCGGCCCCGGTGGCGATGGCCGTGATTCCGTAGATCAGGCCCAGGCCCAGCCCCGACCCCAGCGGCCAGACAGCGAGCGAAGCCACCACGGTGAGCACGGTGTAGAGCACGATCTCGCCGTTGACCCGCCGGGCCGAGCGCACGACCGGCAGCATCGGGATGCCGGCGCGGGCGTAGTCGTCCTTGTACTTGATGGCGAGCGCATAGAAGTGCGGCATCTGCCAAAAGAAGACAACCGCAAAAAGCGCCCACCCCAGCGCCGACACGGTGCCCGTCACGGCGGCCCAGCCGATGATCACCGGCGCCGAGCCGCAGATGCCGCCCCAGAACGTGTTGGCCGGAGTCCGCCGCTTCAGCCACAGCGTGTAGACCACGTCGTAGTAGAAGATCGCCCCGGCGGTCAGCGCCGTGGCCAGCCAGTTGGTGAAGACGGCCATCAGCGCGACGGAAATCACGGCGAGGGTCAGACCGAAGATGAGCACGGCCCGCGGAGTCACGGCGTTGGCCGGCAGCGGCCGCCGCTTCGTCCGGCGCATGACCTGGTCGATGTCGCGGTCGATGTAGCAGTTGAGCGCGCTCGCGGCGCCGCCCGCCATCGCCCCGCCGATCAGCACCACGGTAAGAGTGCGCAGGTCAGGCCACCCGCCGGCCGCGACCATCATGGTCGGGACGGTGGTCACCAGGAGCAGTTCGACGATCTGCGGCTTGCACAGCGACAGGTACGCGCGCAGCAGGGCTACGAGATCGAGACGCGCTCCGGGGCGAACCGCGTCCGCGGTGCCCTCCGCCACGCCGACCGCCCGTCCAGGGACGGGACGCTCGGTGATCATGCTCACGGACTGCCACCTTCCGGCTTCGGCATTAGCCAACTCACGACCGTTGCCGGCGCCAGCCGGCGGCACGCTGGGACAGCCTACGCTCAGCCATCTGCGCTGCTCCGGCGACCCACATCGGGTGCACGGCGTCACACGTCGCGTGTCCGCTCTCAGCGTATGGGCCTCGGGCGTTCCCCGGGCGGGGGTTTAAGGCAAGTGGATAGGGTCAAGCTCAAAAGGGTTTTCCAAAATCATGCCCCGAGGAGCACAACCGACGTGGCTGCCACAGATCCTGCTCTCAATTGGTCCGACCTAGACCGCAAGGCAGTGGACACTGTCCGGGTCCTGGCGATGGATGCCGTCGAGAAATCCGGCAACGGCCATCCCGGCACCGCGATGAGCCTCGCCCCCGCGGCCTACCTGCTGTTCAACCGGGTCATGCGGCATGACCCGACCGACCCGCTCTGGGCCGGGCGGGACCGCTTCGTGCTCTCCTGTGGGCACTCCAGCCTCACCCTCTACATTCAGCTCTACCTGAACGGCTTCGGCCTGGCCCTGGACGACCTGGCCTCACTGCGGCAGTGGGACTCGCTGACCCCGGGTCACCCCGAGTACGGGCACACCCCCGGCGTCGAGGTCACCACCGGCCCGCTCGGTCAGGGCGTCGGCAACGCGGTGGGCATGGCGATGGCCGCCCGCCGCGAGCGTGGCCTGTTCGACCCGGATCCCAAAACCGGTGACTCTCTGTTCGACCACCACGTGTACGTGCTGTGTTCGGACGGCGACATCGAAGAGGGCGTCAGCCACGAGTCGAGCGCCATCGCCGGCGTCCAGAAGCTCGGCAACCTCACGGTGATCTACGACGACAACGAGATCTCCATCGAGGACGACACCCGCATCGCCAAGAACGAGGACGTCGGCGCGCGCTACGCCGCGTACGGCTGGGACGTCCGGCACGTGGACTGGCGCAAGGGCGACCCGTCCCAGGGCAGCGAGTACCACGAGGACGTCGAGGCGCTCTACGCCGCGATCGAGGCGGGCAAGAAGGTCACCGACAAGCCGACGTTCATCGTGCTGCGCACGATCATCGGCTGGCCGGCGCCGAACAAGCAGAACACCGGCAAGATCCACGGCTCCGCGCTGGGCGCCGACGAGGTCGCCGCGACCAAGGAGATCCTGGGCTTCGACCGGAACGAGACGTTCGCGGTCGCCGACGACGTCCTGGCACACACCCGCGAGGTGGTCGAGCGCGGCAAGGCGGCGCACGCCGAGTGGGACGTCAAGTTCGAGGCATGGGCCAAGGCCAACCCGGAGCGCAAGGCGCTGTTCGACCGGCTGTCCGCCCACAAGCTGCCCGAGGGCTGGGAGAAGTCGCTCCCCGAGTTCCCCGCCGACGAGAAGGGCCTGGCCACGCGGGCCGCCTCCGGCAAGATCCTGGAGGCGCTGGCCCCGGTGCTGCCCGAGCTGTGGGGCGGCTCGGCCGACCTCGCCGAGAGCAACAACACCACGATGAAGGGTGAGCCGTCCTTCATCCCGTCGGAGTACGCCACCAAGGCGTTCCCCGGCAACGAGTACGGCCGTACGCTGCACTTCGGCATTCGTGAGCACGGCATGGGCTCCGTCCTCAACGGCATCACCGCCCACGGCCGCACCCGGCCCTACGGCGGCACGTTCCTGGTCTTCAGCGACTACATGCGCGGCGCCGTCCGCCTGTCCGCGCTGATGAAGCTGCCGGTCGTCTACGTCTGGACGCACGACTCGATCGGCCTGGGCGAGGACGGACCGACCCACCAGCCGATCGAGACGCTGTCCGCGCTGCGCGCCATCGTCGGCCTCGACGTCGTGCGCCCGGCCGACGCCAACGAGACCGCTTGGGCCTGGCGTGGTGCGCTCGAGCACGGCGACCGCCCGACCGGCCTGGCGCTGTCCCGGCAGAACCTGCCGACGATCGATCGCAGCAAGTACGCGTCGGCCGAGGGCACGCTCAAGGGCGGCTACATCCTGTCCGAGGCGTCCGGCGTCGAGCCCAAGGTGATCCTCATCGGCACCGGTTCCGAGGTGTCGATCTGCCTGGCCGCCCAGGAGCGCCTCGAGGCCGAGGGCACCCCGACCCGCGTGGTATCGATGCCGTGCCTCGAATGGTTCTACGAGCAGGACACCGCGTACCAGCAGCAGGTGCTGCCCCGCGGCGTCAAGGCCCGGGTCACCGTCGAAGCCGGCATTCGACAGAGCTGGGACCGGATCCTCGGCGAGGTGGGCGAGCCGGTGAGCATCGAGCACTACGGCGCCAGCGCCCCTGCCAAGATCCTCTTCGAGCAGTTCGGGTTCACCCCCGACAACGTGGTGGCAAAGGCCAACGCTGCCCTGGCCAAGGTCAGCGAGATCACCGGTCACACGACCGGTAACTGAGGGGAAGCAACAATGACCGACAGGCTTGCTGAGCTTTCGGCCGCTGGTGTAGCGGTCTGGCTCGACGACCTCTCCCGTCCTCGGCTCACGACCGGTTCGCTCAAGAAGCTGCTCGACGAGCAGCACGTGGTCGGCGTGACCACCAACCCGAGCATCTTCCAGAAGGCGCTGTCCGACGCGGACGCGTACGACGAGCAGCTCAAGGACCTGGCCGCCCAGGGCGTCACGGTCGAGGAAGCGGTCCGGCTGATGACCGGCCGTGACGTGCGTGACGCCTGTGACGTCGAGCGTCCGGCCTACGACGCCTCCAACGGTCTCGACGGCCGCGTGTCCATCGAGGTCGACCCGCGCAAGGCGCACGAGACCGAGAGCACCGTGGCCGAGGCCAAGACGCTCTGGTGGCTCGTCGACCGCGAGAACCTGTACATCAAGATCCCGGCCACCCTGGCCGGCCTGCCGGCGATCACCCAGGTGCTGGCCGCCGGCATCAGCGTCAACGTGACACTGATCTTCTCGAACGAGCGTTACCGCCAGGTCATGGACGCGTTCCTCGACGGCATCGAGCAGGCCAAGGCCAACGGGCACGACCTGTCCAAGATCGGCTCGGTGGCGTCGTTCTTCGTCTCCCGCGTGGACTCCGAGATCGACAAGCGCCTCGACAAGATCGGCAGCGACGAGGCCAAGGCGCTCAAGGGCAAGGCGGCCATCGCCAACGCGCAGCTCGCGTACGAGGCGTACCAGGAGGTCTTCTCGACCGACCGCTGGAAGGCCCTGGAGTCGGCCGGCGCTCAGCCGCAGCGCCCGCTGTGGGCGTCCACCTCCACCAAGAACCCGGAGTACAAGGACACCATCTACGTCGAGGAACTGGTGGCACCGGGCACGGTCAACACCATGCCCGAGTCCGTGATCCACGCGTTCGCCGACCACGGCGAGACCCGCGCCGACGCCGTGACCGGCTCGTACGCCGTCGCCAAGCAGGTCTTCGCCGACCTCGGCACGGTCGGCGTCGACCTCCCCGACGTCTTCAAGGTGCTCGAGGACGAGGGCGTCGACAAGTTCGAGGCCAGCTGGAAGGAGCTGCTCGAGGGCGTCGACAAGTCGCTCAAGGCAGCGGCCAAGGGCTCGAGCAACCCGAGCGACGCGGCCTGACACAAACGGTGAGGGGGCTCGCGTGATGCGGGTCCCCTCCTCTGTCCCTGCTTAGACACTTGCTCGACACCGAAAACTGGCAGGATGGACCACGTGGGCAATCCGCTGCGTAGCGCACAGGACCGCAGGCTTCCCCGGATCCCCGAGCCTTGCGCTCTGGTGATCTTCGGAGTCACCGGTGACCTGTCCCGAAAGAAGCTCATCCCGGCCGTCTACGACCTGGCCAACCGCGGTCTCCTGCCGCCCGGTTTCGTGGTTCTGGGCTTCGCCCGCCGCGACTGGGGTGACGGTGACTTCGAGTCGCTGGCGTACGAAGCGGCGAAGAAGGGCGCCCGGACCCCGTGGCGCGAGGACGTCTGGCAGCGGCTCGCCAGCCAGTTCCAGTTCGTGCCCGGCTCGTTCGACGACGACCCCGCGTTCGACCATCTGGCCGAGACCCTCGACGACCTGCGGGAGCGCAACGGCATCCCGGGCAACGCCGCCTTCTACTTCTCGATCCCGCCGGCCGCTTTCCCGCTGGTGCTCAACCAGCTGGCCCGCACCGGCATGGCCGACAACGCCAAGTCCGGTGGCTGGCGCCGCGTGGTGGTCGAGAAGCCGTTCGGCAACGACCTGCAGACCGCCATCTCGCTGAACCAGCTGGTCGACGAGGTCTTCACGCCCGGCGACGTCTACCGCATCGACCACTACCTGGGCAAGGAGACGGTTCAGAACATTCTGGCCCTGCGCTTCGCCAACAGCCTGTTCGAGCCGGTGTGGAACTCCAAGTACGTCGACTCGGTGCAGATCACGATGGCCGAGGACGTGGGCATCGGCACCCGGGCCGCGTTCTACGACGCGTCCGGCGCCGCCCGCGACGTGCTCCAGAACCACCTGCTCCAGCTGCTGGCCCTGGTGGCGATGGAGGAGCCGACGAGCTTCGACCCCGACGACGTGCGGGCCGAGAAGCTGAAGGTCCTCAAGGCCATCGCCATCCCGAAGGACATCTCCAAGGGCTCCGTCCGCGGTCAGTATCTTCCGGGCTGGGTGGCCGGCGAGCGCGCGGTCGGCTATCTCGAAGAGAAGAACATCCCGGCGGACTCCACGACGGAGACCTACGCAGCCGTACGGCTCGGCATCCAGAACCGCCGCTGGGCCGAGGTTCCCTTCTACGTACGCGTGGGCAAGCGCATGCCACGCCGGGTGACCGAGATCGCGATCCTCTTCAAGAAGGCTCCGCACCTGCCGTTCGACCCGGCCGACGTCGAGATGCTGGGTCACAACCAGCTGGTCATCCGCGTGCAGCCCGACGAGGGCGTGGTGCTGAAGTACGGCTCCAAGGTGCCGGGCACCACGATGGAGGTCCGCGACATCGCGATGGACTTCCAGTACGGCGAGGCGTTCACCGAGTCCAGCCCCGAGGCGTACGAGCGTCTCGTGCTGGACGTGCTGGTCGGCGACCGGACCCTGTTCCCGGACGCGGCCGAGATCGAGCAGAGCTGGCAGGTCATCGACCCGCTGGAGGCCGCGTGGGCGGGCACCAAACCCGAGCCCTACCGGGCCGGCGAGTGGGGCCCGCGCGCTTCGGACGAGATGCTGGCCCGCGAGGGCCGGGCCTGGCGGCGTGCCTGATGGATAGGGGAACGAAGTGATCGGCTTGTGGGACACCACCGGCAACGAGGTGGTCAAGGCGCTCGCCGCCGAGCGGCGCAGCGCCGGCGGTGTGGCCTCCGGCCTCGCCCTGACGCTGGTCGCCGTGGTCGAGGAGAAGAAGGTCCGCGAGGCCGAGGCGGCAGCCACGATCGCCGCCGCCGCGCACCCGTGCCGGCTGCTCATCGTGGTGCGCTCCGATCTGGAGGGTCGCAGCCGGCTGGACGCCGAGATCGTCGTCGGCGGCCGGCTGGGGCCGGCCGAGGCGGTCGTCATGCGCATGTACGGCCGTCTCGCGCTGCACGCCGAGTCGGTGGTCATGCCTCTGCTGGCCCCCGACGTCCCGGTCGTCACCTGGTGGCACCAGGAGCCGCCGGACATGATCGCGAACGACTTCCTCGGCGTGGTGGCCGACCGGCGCATCACCGACTGCGCGCAGGCCCACGACCCGGTGGCCGCGCTGCGCCAGCGGGCGGTCGACTACGCGCCCGGCGACACCGACCTCACCTGGACCCGCATCACCCTGTGGCGCACCCTGGTGGCCGGCGCGTTCGACACCACCGAGGCCCGGGTGACCGGCGCGACCATCGTGGCCCCGCCCAAGGACCCGACGGCCTGGCTGATGAAGGGCTGGCTCCAGTCCCGGCTCGGCATCGTGCCCGAACTGCAGGCGAGCGACCGCGCCCCGCGCATGCACGCGGTGATGCTCCAGTGCGAGAACGGCGACACGGTCACCGTGACCCGGGAAGAGAACACGGCGCTGTTCAGCCGCACCGGCCAGGAGGACCGCTACATGCCGCTGCCCAAGCGGCCGGTCGGCGACGAGCTGGCCGAGGAACTGCGCCGCCTGGACGCCGACCAGATCTACGCCGACGCCCTCGGCTCGATGGCCGGCGTGTCCGGCCTCGACCACAAGCCGCCGATGCGCGTCCACGTCTGGAAGGATCCCGCGCTGGCCGCGCAGGCCGGCGACGAGTCCGCGATGGCCGGTCCCGGCGGCACAGCCGCGTAGGAAACGAAAACGCAAGGGGCCGTCCACCGTCATCGGTGGGCGGCCTCAGCCCTTTGACACCGACAACACCGACAGGAGAAGCAACTGTGAGCAAGACCCTGGTGGTGGTCGTTCCGGACGCCGACACCCTGGCCGCGACCGTGGCGTCCCGGCTGATCGCCAAGATCGTGGACGCGCAGGCGGAACGCGGCTCGGCCGGCGTAGTGCTGACCGGCGGCCGGATCGCCAAGCGGGTGCTGGCCGCCCTCAAGGAGCTGCCCGAGGCCAAGGCGATCGACTGGGCCCAGCTCGACCTGTGGTGGGGCGACGAGCGCTTCCTGCCCGCCGGCGACCCGGAGCGCAACGAGACCCAGGCCCGCGAAGCCCTGCTCGACGCGCTGCCGCTCGACCCGGCCCGGGTGCACGCCATGCCCGCCTCGGACGGCGCCGACGGCGACGACACCGAGGCGGCTGCCGCCCGGTACGCCGCGGAGCTGCGCCTCGGCGGGGCCGATCTGCCGCCGTTCGACGTGCTGATGCTGGGCGTCGGCGAGGACGGTCACGTGGCCTCGCTCTTCCCCGAGCACCCGGTGCTCAACGAGACCGGCAGCACCACCGCCGCCGTCCACAACAGCCCGAAGCCGCCGCCGAACCGGATCACCCTGACCATGCCGACCATCCAGTCGGCCGACGAGGTGTGGCTCATCGCGGCCGGCCCGGACAAGACCGACTCGGTGAGCCGGGCTCTGGACGGCGACAAGCTGCTGCCGGCGGCACACGCGACCGGACGGACGAAGACCTACTGGCTGCTCGACAAGGCCGCGGCGGCCAAGGTGGGCCAGCGCTAGGCCCGCGACGAGATCTGCTGGACGGCCCAGCTGTTGCCGTCCGGGTCGTCGAAGAAGACGAAGCCGACATTGTCCAGGGGGTGCGGCGTGGGCCGCGGGTTCTCGCCCACCGCCTGGACGTCGCTCACGGCCACTCCCCGCTCGACCAGTTCGGCATGTGCCTGTTCGATGTCGGGCACCACCAGCTGCAGGCCCCGGAGGGAGCCGGGCGGCATGTTCGGCACCGCGCCCTTGCCGATGACGATCGAGCACCCGCTGCCGGGCGGGGTGAGCTGCACGATCCGCACATCGTCGTTGATCTTCGTGTCGTGGTCGACGACGAAGCCCAGACGGTCGGCGTAGAACTCCTTGGCGCGGTCCACGTCGGCGACGGGGACGACGACAACTTCGAGGGTCCACTGCATCGGTGAGCTCCGCATCGGAACATGGTTTCATCGGACGGTGACCACGGCCACACCGTACGCGGAACCTAGAATGCGTCCGTGCAGCCAGAGATCCGCGCCTACCGGCCCACCGACCTCGACGCCGTCTACGACATCTGCGTGCGTACCGCCGACTCCGGAGGGGACGCGCGCGGTCAGAACAGCTCGGACCGCCTCGTCGGTGACATCTTCGCCGCCCCCTACGTCATCCTCGAGCCGGCCGTGGCCCGGATCCTCGACGACGGGACGGGCAACGCCGTCGGCTATGTCGTCGGCACCACCGACACGGCCGAGTTCGTCCGGCGCTACCGGCAGGAATGGCTGCCTGCCACCGCCGGCCGGTACGGCGACGACCCCCGCGACGAGTTCTGGCTCGAGCTGCACAACAACCCCGAGCGCATGCTCGTGCCGGAACTGGCCGGCTATCCCGCGCACCTGCACATCGACCTGCTGCCGGAGTGGCAGGGCCGCGGCCTGGGGCGCGGGCTGATGTGGTCGTTCCTGGCCGGGCTGCACGCGGCCGGCGCGCAGCGGGTGCACCTGGGCATGGCCCCGGCGAACACCGCCGCGCGCGCGTTCTACGACCGGCTGGGCTTCGAACAGATCGCTGTGCCGTCCGAGCCCGGTGTCACCTACCTGGGCCGCGACACAGCCGCCTGAGGGCCGTTACTCCCCGCGCCCGCGCCGCTGACGTAGCTTGGCCAGCGCCTCTTCGAGGATCTTCGCGCCGTCCTCGTCGGTGCGCCGCTCCTTGACGTACGCCAGATGCGACTTGTACGGCTCGGCTCGCGACCGCCCCGGCGGATTCTGCCGGTCGAGGCCGGCGGGCTGACCGCAGCGCGGGCAGTCCCACGCGTCGGGTGACGGCGCTTCGGCGGAGAACCAGATCTGGCTGGCGTGACCCGCCGCGCAGAAGTAGGTCACCTCACGGCGCGGGGCGGGCTCGCTGCGTTCGTCGGGGCGGACCGGGGAGGAGCCGACCCTGCTGCCACGGATCGCACTGCCACTGGACACGGATGTCGCTCCTGTCTCGAGGGCGGGTTTGCCGACCGGAAATCAGGCCGAAACAAGGCCATAAAATAGCCGCGCGCCCGGCAGAACCGGACGCGCGGCACATTCTACGACTATCACGCTCCGTCAGGAAGCACGGGGCGTAAGGAAATCAGGTGCTCGGGACGGCGAGCCGCATCCAGAGCCCGAGACCCACGATGCAGGCGAACCAGACGATGCCCACCAGGACGGTGTAGCGGTCGAGGTTCTTCTCGGCGACCGACGAGCCGGCCAGGCTGGAGGTGACGCCGCCACCGAACATGCTCGACATGCCGCCACCCTTGCCGCGGTGCAGCAGGATCAGCAGAGTCAGCAGGACGCTGGTGAGGACCAGCAACGCGATCAACGTGTACGCGAACCACATCGGCATGGTCGGACGATTCCTCTCGAAGGGCACTGCAAGCGGTCCAACAATAGCGTGTGCCCGGGCGATCGTTACGCCCGGGCACACGTTCGGACTCAGCGTGCTACGTGCTCACGAAACCGGACGATCGAGGCGAACTCCTCGGCGTCCAGGCTCGCGCCGCCGATCAGGGCGCCGTCCACATCGGGCTTGGCCATGATCGAGGCGATGTTGGCCGCCTTGACCGAGCCGCCGTAGAGCACCCGCACGGCGTCGCCGACCTCGGCCCCGTACACCTCGGTGAGCCGCGCCCGGATCTCGCCGCACACCTCCTGGGCGTCCTCGGGAGTCGCCGTCTTGCCGGTGCCGATCGCCCAGACCGGCTCGTACGCGATGACGATCTGCTTGACCTGCTCGGCCTTCAGCCCGGCGAGACCCGCGTCGACCTGCGACTTGCAGTGCGGCACGTGCCCGCTCTCCTCGCGAACGGACAGGCCCTCGCCCACGCACAGGATCGGCGTCAGGTTGTTCGCGAAGGCCGCCTTCACCTTGGCGTTGACCGTGGCGTCGTCCTCGTTGTGGTACTCACGCCGCTCGGAGTGGCCGGCCAGCACGAAGGTGCAGCCCAGCTTCTCCAGCATGAAGCCGGCGATCTCCCCGGTATACGCGCCGGACTTGTGGACCGAGATGTCCTGAGCCCCGTACACGATCTGCAGCTTGTCGCCGTCGACCGCGGTCTGCACGGTGCGCAGGTCGGTGAACGGCGGCAGGACAGCCACCTCGACGTCGGTCAGCTGCTGCTCGCTCAGGCTCGCGGCCAGCTTCTGCACCAGAAGGTTCGCCTCGAAATGGTTGAGGTTCATCTTCCAGTTGCCTGCCATCAGGGGCCGGCGTGCGTCCGCCATTACTTCTCCAGAGCTTCGATGCCGGGGAGGGTCTTGCCCTCGAGGTATTCCAGGGAGGCGCCGCCACCGGTCGAGATGTGCCCGAAGGCGCTCTCGTCGAGGCCGAGCGTGCGCACGGCCGCGGCCGAGTCGCCGCCACCGACCACGGAGAAGCCGTCGATCTTGGTGATCGCCTCGGCCACGCCCCGGGTGCCGGCCGCGAACGGCGCCAGCTCGAACACGCCCATCGGGCCGTTCCAGAACACCGTCTTGGCGGGGCCGATGGCCTCGGCGAACAGGGCCACCGACTCGGGGCCGATGTCCAGGCCGAGCCGGTCGGCCGGGATCTCGGACGCCGGCACGGTCACCGAGTCGGCGTCGGCCGAGAACTCGGTCGCGGCGACGACGTCGACCGGCAGCACGATCCGGCCCTGCGCCTCGGACAGCAGGTCACGGCAGGTGCCGACCATGTCGTCCTCGAGCAGCGACTTGCCGACCTCGTGGCCCTGGGCCTTGAGGAAGGTGAAGCACATGCCGCCGCCGACCAGGAGCTTGTCGACCTTGGGCAGCAGCGCCTTGATCACCGCCAGCTTGTCGGACACCTTCGAGCCGCCGAGCACCACGACGTACGGCTGCTCGGGATTCTCGGTGACCTTCTTGAGCACGTCGACCTCGCGCAGGACGAGACCGCCGGCGTAGTGCGGCAGCACGACCGGCACGTCGTACACCGAAGCGTGCTTGCGGTGCACAGCGCCGAAAGCGTCGTCCACGTAGAAGTCGGCCAGCGCGGCCAGCTCGCCCGCGAAGGCAGCCCGGGTCGCGTCGTCCTTGGCGGTCTCGCCCTCGTTGAAGCGCAGGTTCTCGAGCAGCAGCACCTGGCCGTCCTCGAGCGCGCCGGCCTTGGCGCGGGCGTCCTCGCCGACCGTGTCGGCTGCGAAGACCACCGGCGAGCCGAGCAGTTCACCCAGGCGGGTGGCCACCGGAGCCAGCGTGTACTTGGGGTCGGGCGCGCCCTTGGGGCGGCCCAGGTGCGACATGACGATGACGCGGGCGCCCGCGTCACGCAGCGCGATCAGCGTCGGCAGCACCGCCCGGGCGCGGCCGTCGTCGCTGATGACAGCATTTACCCCCTGGGGGGCATTCTTGTCGAACGGGACGTTCAGGTCGGCGCGTACGAGCACGCGCCGACCCGACACACCCTCGCCGAGCAGGTCGTCGAGAGTCTTCAAGATCAGGCTCCGACGAGCTTGACCAGGTCGACGAGGCGGTTCGAGTAGCCCCACTCGTTGTCGTACCAGCCGACGACCTTGACCTGGTTGCCGATCACCTTGGTCAGACCGGCGTCGAAGATGCAGGATGCCGGGTCGGTGACGATGTCCGAGGAGACGATCTCGTCCTCGGTGTAGACCAGGATGCCCTTGAGCGGGCCGTCCGCGGCGGCCTTGATCGCGGCGTTGACCTCTTCGACCGAGGTGTCCTTGCCGGCGGTGAAGGTGAGGTCGGTGGCCGAGCCGGTGGGGATCGGCACCCGCAGCGCGAAGCCGTCGAGCTTGCCCTTGAGCTCCGGCAGCACGAGGCTGACAGCCTTGGCGGCGCCGGTCGAGGTCGGCACGATGTTGAGGGCCGCGGCGCGGGCGCGACGCAGGTCCTTGTGCGGGCCGTCCTGCAGGTTCTGGTCCTGGGTGTAGGCGTGGATCGTGGTCATGAGGCCACGCTCGATGCCGATCGTGTCGTTCAGGACCTTCGCCATCGGGGCAAGGCAGTTGGTGGTGCAGGAAGCGTTCGAGATGATCGTGTGCTTCGCGCCGTCGTACAGGTTGTCGTTGACGCCCATGACGATGGTGATGTCTTCGTTCTTGGCCGGGGCCGAGATGATGACCTTCTTGGCGCCCTGGTCGACGTGCGCCTTCGCCTTCGAGGCGTCGGTGAAGAAGCCGGTCGACTCGATGACGACGTCGGCGCCCAGGTCGCCCCAGGGCAGGTTGTTCGGGTCCTTCTCGGCGTACGCCTTGAAGGTCTTCCCGGCGACGGTGATCTCGTCGGCGGTGGCCTTCACCTCGTGCGGCAGGCGGCCGAGGATCGAGTCGTACTTGAGCAGGTGAGCCAGCGTGGCGTTGTCGGTCAGGTCGTTCACGCCGACGATCTCGATGTCCGCACCCGAGGCGAGAACCGCCCGGAAGAAGTTGCGGCCGATACGGCCGAAGCCGTTGATGCCAACCCGGATGGTCACAGGTGGATCTCCTCGTTTCGGTCCGCCGGATTATGCGACCGGCGGAGGGGTCTGCGTTGCCGACCGCGTCGAGGGCCGGCAAAGGGGCGTCCGGCCGCCGCGCCTGAACTGAGGAGGCGCCGCGGCGAACCGGCGGCGCACAGCGCGGCCGGCCGAGCTGCCGGCACCGTCGCCGTCGACCTGACCCTATCCGAGTGCCCACGCTTGTTTTGCGCGGGGTCGCAACCTGAGCGTTACCGAGCCCCCGCGTTAACCTGCGCTTCTTCCGCTCGAAAACCCTTATCCCGTACGCAACGTGACCGTCACCAACCGCAACGGAACAGCTTCCGGCCCGGCCCCGGTGGTCACCCGCCGGGGCCGGAGGTGTTGCTCAGCCACCCAGGATCAGGATTCGGCCTTACCTGCGTCCCCGCGGCGCCCTTCCAGCAGCTGAAGGATGCCCTTCATGCCCACCTTCAGCTCGGCGTCGCAGGGTCTCGAACTGCTCGACCTGCGTCGTGTTCAGCGCTTCAAGCGCCAGCTTGTGACCGCGCAGCGCCGCTTGATAGTCGGCCACGTCTTGACTCGCACCAGCCGCCAACGTCCGCACCTCCTTCATCTCACCCTCCACCGCCGTCATCCGCTTTCAAGTTCCTTGATGCCGCTCATGGCGAGGGAGTCTTCCGGGTTTTCGAGCGTTGCTGTAAGAGGTTTGCGCGTGGCCGGATCAGCATTAACTGAACAAGCGACATGTTGGCACACGTCAGCTTGTCAGGGGGCTAGGTCAGCAGGCCATCATCTCCGGGGTCACGGCGGCTTCGGTGTCGGGAATTCCCAGGTCACGGGCGCGCTTGTCGGCGAGGGCGAGCAGACGCCTTATACGGCCGGCGATCGCATCCTTCGTCAGCGGCGGGTCGGCCAGCGCGCCCAGCTCCTCGAGCGACGCCTGCCGGTGCTCCAGCCGCAACTGACCGGCCGAGGTGAGGTGGTTGGGAGCCTCGTCGGCCAGGATCTCGAGGGCCCGGGTGACCCGGGCCGCCGCCGCCACCGCGGCGCGGGCCGAGCGGCGCAGGTTCGCGTCGTCGAAGTTGGCCAGCCGGTTGGCCGTGGCGCGCACCTCACGGCGTACCCGCCGCTCCTCCCAGGCCAGCACGCTGGAGTGCGCCCCGATCCGGGTGAGCAGCGCGGCGATCGCGTCGCCGTCCTTGATGACCACCCGGTCGACGCCGCGCACCTCGCGGTCCTTGGCGGTGATGCCGATGCGCCGGGCCGCGCCGCGCAACGCCAGCGCCGCCTCGGGACCGGGGCAGGTGATCTCGAGCGCGCTGGATCGGCCCGGCTCCGTCAGCGAGCCGTGGGCCATGAACGCGCCCCGCCACGCGGCGACCGCGCAGCAGACGTTGGCCGAGACCACGTGCGGCGGCAGGCCCCGGACGGGACGGCCGCGCACGTCGAGCAGGCCGGTCTGCCGGGCCAGCGCCTCACCGTCCTTGACGATGCGAACGATGTAGTGGCTGCCCTTGCGCAGCCCGCCCGAGGCCAGCACGTGCACCTCACTGGGGTAGCCGTAGACGTCGGCGATCTCGCGCCGCAGCCGCCGGGCCACCGCGCCGGTGTCGAGTTCGGCCTCGACCACCACCCGTCCGGAGACGATGTGCAGGCCGCCCGCGAACCGGAGAAGGGCCGCCATCTCGGCCCGCCGGCAGCAGGGCTTGGGCACGTCGACCCGGCTCAGCTCATCCTTGACCGCTGCCGTCATAGCCATCGTGTTGTCACCTCATGCGCCGGATCTTGAACAATAAGTGCCGCATTACGCCCTTGCTTTAACGATCGGCGCCCAGGACAGGCACCAGGGCAACCCCCAACGACTCAGGATCATGCCTGGGACTGCCGTCCGCAACGGCCACAGGTGCCAACACCAGGCGGGCGCCCAGAGCTTCCGCGGCCCGCCGGACGGGTTCGGTCTCCCCCACCCAGTGCGCGTCGGCGACCACCGCGTCGACCCGCAGGCCGGGCAGGTACCAGTGCAGGGCGGCCAGGTGGTCGGCGGCCGAGAGGCCGAGCGTCTCGTTCTCGGTGGCCAGGTTGAGCGTCACCAGCCGCCGGGCCGAGCTTTTCATGATCGCCTCGGCCAGGCCCGGCACCATCAGGTGCGGCAGCACGCTGGTGAACCAGCTGCCCGGCCCGAAGATCAACCAGTCCGCCTCGTCGATCGCGGCGATGGCCTGGGCGCACACCGGCGGGTCGGCCGGGTCGATGCGGACGGCTTCGACGTGACCGTGCGCGACCGCGACGGCGTGCTGGCCCCGGACGGTGACGACCTCGTGGGGACGCTGCGGGTCGGCGCCGCGGACGTCGGCCTCTATGCCGATCGCGTGCCGGGCCATCGGCAGCACCCGCCCGCGAGCGCCCACCATCGCGGCCGCCTGGTCGAGCGCCTGCACCGGGTCGCCCAGCATCTCCATGAGGCCCAGCAGCAGCAAGTTGCCCACGGCGTGCCCCACCAGCGGATCGTTGCCCTCGCCGCGGACCGCCGGAATCTCGGCGAAGCGGTACTGCAGCAGCCGAGCGGTGCGCTGGGTGATCGGCTGGTCATCGGCGAGCGCGGCCAGGGCCTGGCGCAGGTCGCCGGGCGGCAGCAACGCGTCCCGCTCGGCCAGCAACCGGCCGCTGGAACCGCCGTCGTCGCCGACGGTGACCACGGCGGTGATGTCGAGTTCGAGCTGGGCGGCGCTGCTGCGCAGGGCCCGCAACGACGCGCTGAGCCCGTGGCCGCCGCCGAAGGCCACCACCCGTACGGGGGGCATGGTCACTCCCGCCCCAGGTCGCGATGGGAGGAATGGGCCGAGAGACGCATGTCGCGCAGCTGGGCGGTCAGCTCTTCGGTGATCGCGACGCTGCGGTGCTTGCCACCGGTGCAGCCGACGGCGACGGTCAGGTAGCGCTTGCCCTCGCGCTCGAACCCGGACGCGGTGGCCGCGATCAGCCCGGCGTACGTCTTCACGAAGTCACCCGCGCCCTCCTGGTCGAGGACGTAGGTGCTCACCGCCTCTTCCAGGCCGGTGTGGTCGCGCAGATCGGGCACCCAGAACGGGTTGGGCAGGAACCGGGCGTCCATCACGTAGTCGGCGTCGGGCGGCAGGCCGTACTTGAAGCCGAAGGACAGCACGGTGATGCGCAGCCGGCGCACGTCCTCGCCGCCGAACAGCTCCTCGACGCGGCGGCGGAGCTGGTTCACGTTGAGATGGCTGGTGTCGATGATCACATCGGACTGCTCCCGGGCCTCGGCCAGCAGTTTGCGCTCGGCCGCGATGCCGTCGGCGAGGCGGCCGTCACCCTGGAGGGGATGCGAGCGGCGCACCGACTCGAAGCGGCGGATCAGCACGTCGTCCTCGGCGTCGACGAAGACGACCCGCGGCGAGAAGCCCCGTTCGTGCAGGGCGTGGATGGCCCCGGCGAGGTCGGTCGAGAACGCCCGGCTGCGGACGTCGAGCACCATGGCCGTACGCCGGGCCGCGCCCCCGGCCTGGAACGCGAGCTGGGCCATGTCGAGCATGAGCGCCTGGGGCAGGTTGTCGACCACGTAGAAACCGACGTTCTCCAGCGCGCGGGCGACTGTGCTGCGCCCACCGCCGGAGACCCCGGTCACGACCACCAGGTCGGTGGCCACCTCATCAGGATCGGTCGCGTCGGCCACGAACTCCGGCATCGACTCCGTCACGCACGCCTCCCAGCGTCGCTTCGCCCGCGCCCCCGGCGGACACAACATCCTAGGCCGAAGCCGGCGCCGGCATCCCCTCGGACGCCTGTCATCCATCCGATCGGTGCCGCGGCTCCGCTCGTCACAACAACAACATCGCGTCCAGCGTTCCACCCCACCGTCTCGATCTTGCAGCGAGGGCCCCGGCCATCCGTGAGCCGCGTCGCCCGGATCAGTGCCTCGCGGGCCCGGCAGGCTGATTCGTCGATGGATCGCGAGGACATGTGGGCTCGCCTCGACGGCAACTGGCCGCGGCTGTCGCTTTCCATGTAGCCGCCGACGCAACCGGCGATCTCGACTGGCTGACCCACGCCGCCGACTCCACCGGGCTGCAACCGACCAGCGCGCTCCGGGCTCCAGTGACGGGTCTGATGAGCCTCCCTCCCGATCGGGGCCGACCCTACGTTCTTTCGGAGGATCGGGCTTCGGGTTGTCCACAGGCGCGGCGATACGGGCCGGGCGCTGTCCACAGGGAGCGCAGGCCCGGTCACCGCTCGGTGGTGGCGGTCACCGGACGTCGGTGACTGGCTCCTGTTTCGGAATGGCAGCCGGCCGCGCTGAGGCTCAGGCGCCGCCGGGCCGCACCGCGACTCGACCCCCATTCCGAAACAGGAGCTATTGGTGTGATGGGGCCTCGGGCCGGGGGGCCTTCGACCGGTTGGCGCCGGCCTTTGTGCGACCTGCGCCCCCGGCCGGCACCGCGCCGGGTTCCGCGTTTCCGGCGTCGGCCGGCTGGGCGGGCTCGGGGTTGAGCGCGGCCAGCAGCACCTCGGCTGTGCGGCGGCCGATGCCCGGGATCTCGGTGATCTCTTCGGGGGTCGCGGCGGCCACCCGCTTGAGGGAACCGAAGTGGCGCAGCAGTGCCTTGCGCCGGGTTTCGCCGAGGCCGGGCACGTTGTCGAGCGCCGAGGCGGTCATCCGCTTCGAGCGGCGCTGGCGGTGGAACGTGATGGCGAAGCGGTGGGCCTCGTCGCGGACGCGCTGCAACAGGTAGAGCGCCTCGGAGGTGCGCGGCAGGATCACCGGGAAGTCGTCGCCGGGCAGCCACACCTCTTCCAGCCGCTTGGCCAGGCCGCACAGCGCCACGTCGGTGATGCCCAGGTCGGAGAGGACGGCGGCCACCGCGTTGACCTGCGGTTGGCCGCCGTCGACGACGACCAGTTGCGGCGGGTAGGCGAAGCGGCGGGGGCGTCCGGTCAGTGGGTCGATGCCGGGCAGGTCGGCGGTGGCGACCTCGTCGCCCTCCGGGACCAGTTCGCCGGCGGTCGCGTCTTCGGCTGCCGCTTCCGCGGCCGCGGCGGCATCGGCCCAGACGACACCGGCAGCACCGACGGCGTCCAGACCCGAAACGCCGAGCTCGCCAGAGGGGGCAGCGGGGTCAGAGAGGTCGGACGCGTCGGAGAGGTCGGGGTGGTCGCGCGGGGCATCGGCGCCCGGCTGGGCGCGGAAGCGGGCGAACCGCCGCCGCATCACCTCGCTCATCGCCGCCAGGTCGTCGGTGCCGCTGCCGTCGGGGTTGCCGCGGATGGCGAAGCGCCGGTATTCGCTCTTGCGGGCCAGGCCGTCCTCGAAGACGACCATCGAGGCCACCACGTCGGTGCCCTGGATCTGCGATACGTCGAAACACTCGATGCGCAGCGGCGCCGAGTCGAGCCCGAGCGCCTCGGCGATCTCGTCGAGGGCCTTGCTGCGGGTGGTCAGATCGCCGGCCCGGCGCAGCTTGTGGCGTTGCAGCACCTCGCCCGCGTTGCGGGACACCGTTTCCATCAGCGACCGCTTGTCGCCCCGCTGGGGCACGCGCAGCGAGACCCGGCTGCCGCGGTGCTCGGAGAGCCAGTCGGCCAGGGCGCCGGCGTCGTCGGGCAGCGCGGGCACGAGCACCTCGCGCGGCACGTCGCCCTCGCCCTCTTCGCCGCCGTAGACCTGGCTGCAGAAGTGGTGGACCAGGTCGCCGGTGGTCAGGTCTTCCACCTTCTCGACGACCCAGCCGCGCTGGCCCCGCACCCGCCCGTCGCGCACGTGGAAGACCTGGACGGCCGCCTCGAGCGGATCTTCGGCGAAGGCGACCACGTCGGCGTCGGTGCCGTCACCGAGCACGACGGTCTGCTTCTCCATCGCGCGGCGCAGGGCGGCGATGTCGTCGCGCAGGCGGGCCGCCCGCTCGAACTCGAGCTCTTCGGAGGCCTGCATCATGTCGCGCTCGAGCCGCTTGACGAAGGTGTCGGTGCGCCCGGCCATGAAGTCGCAGAAGTCGTCGACGATGGCGCGATGCTGCTCGGCGGTGACCGTGCCGACGCACGGGGCCGAGCACTTGCCGATGTAGCCGAGCAGGCAGGGGCGGCCGATCTGGCCGGCGCGCTTGAAGACACCACTCGAGCAGGTGCGCGCCGGGAAGACGCGGAGCAGCAGGTCGAGCGTCTCGCGGATGGCCCAGGCGTGGGAGTAGGGGCCGAAGTAGCGCACACCCTTGCGCTTGGCGCCGCGCATCACCTGGAGCCGCGGGAATTCCTCGTTGAGCGTCACCGCGAGGAAGGGATAGGACTTGTCGTCCCGGTATTTCACGTTGAAGCGCGGGTCGAACTCTTTGATCCAGGAGAACTCGAGCTGCAGCGCCTCGACCTCGGTGCCGACGGTCACCCAGTCCACACTGGAGGCGGTGGTGACCATCTGCTGCGTACGGGCGTGCAGCGACCAGGTGTCGGCGAAGTACGAATTCAGCCGGTTCCGCAGATTCTTGGCCTTGCCCACGTAGATGACACGGCCGCCCGGGTCGCGGAAGCGGTAGACACCCGGCGACTCGGGAATGGTGCCCGGCGCGGGGCGGTAGCTGGAGGGGTCTGGCACAGGCTCAACAGTAGTGCGGGGGACTGACATGATTACCCGACCGGAGGTCCGTCGCCGCCGCCACGGCGCGGACCTCCGGCCCGGGAATCGTCGGAGATCTAGGCCGCGACGATGTTGTCGCCGTCCACCTTGACCTCGGTCGCGGGCAGCGCCTTGGTGGCCGGCCCCGAGGTCGGCTCCCCCGTCTCGATCGAGAACTTGCTGTTGTGGCAGGGGCACGAGATCTGGCCACCGTCGATCTTGTTGACGTCGCAGCCGGCGTGCGTGCACACCTTGCTGAACGCCTTGAAGGTGCCGGCCACCGGCTGCGTGATCACGAAGTCGCCGGCGATGATGCCGCCGCCCTCGGGCACGTCGCCCACGGCCGCGAGGGCCGCGCCGCCGGAACCGCCGTTGTTGCCCGAGCCGCCGTTGCTGCCGGCACCGGGGCCGTTGCTGCCGGCCGGGCCGGGGTTGTCGCTGAAGTCGGTGCCGTTGCTGTTGGTGGACGAGGTGCCCGTGCCGCAGGCCGCCAGGACGGCCGTAGCGCCCGCCGCACCGGCGCCGAGCAGGACCACACGGCGCGTCTTGGCCGAACGCGGACGTCCGGGCTCCTCCTCGTGGAGCTCGGCGTCGGTCGTGGTCTGCACGTCTGTCATCGGTTGTCCTCCAGTGCCTGGTCCGCGTGAGTGGTCACACGGCGTCGCCTCTACATACGCTGGCGCGGCTCGCCGAGTTCAGGCGTACCGCGAAATTATCCGGTGCCGGGTGCGGACTTCTGGTGGGGTTCATCGGCTTTTGCCCTGCACGAAGCATTGCCCGGTCGAGGCTATGTCCTCGACCGGGCTTCGTAGCTTTGAGTCACCTGTGATGTTGCTGAAGGTCAGACAGCCGCCTTGGCCCGTGACCGCGTTGTCCGGGCCCGGGGTGCGGCCTTGGCCGGGCTGCCGTTGGCCTTGGCCGCCCGTGCTGTGGCGTCCGGAGCGCCTTGGCCCTCGCCCTCGAGGCCCAGCATGTGCCGCAGGAACTGACCGGTGTGGCTCTCGGGCACCTCGGCCAGCTCTTCCGGCGTGCCGGTGGCCAGCACCAGACCGCCCTTGCTGCCACCCTCGGGGCCCATGTCGATCAGCCAGTCGGCGTTCTTGATCACATCGAGGTTGTGCTCGATGGTGATCACCGTGTTGCCCTTGTCGACCAGGCCGTTGAGCACGAGCAGCAGCTTGCGGATGTCCTCGAAGTGCAGACCGGTGGTCGGCTCGTCGAGCACGTAGACCGTCTTGCCGGTCGACCGCTTCTGCAGCTCGGACGCCAGCTTGACGCGCTGCGCCTCACCGCCGGACAGCGTCGGCGCCGGCTGGCCGAGACGCACATAGCCCAGGCCCACGTCGACCAGCGTCTTGAGGTGGCGGTGGATCGACGTGATCGGCTCGAAGAAGGTCGCCGCCTCTTCGATCGGCATCTCGAGCACCTCGGAGATCGTCTTGCCCTTGTAGTGCACCTCGAGCGTCTCGCGGTTGTAGCGGGCGCCCTTGCACACCTCGCACGGGACGTAGACGTCGGGCAGGAAGTTCATCTCGATCTTGATCGTGCCGTCGCCCGCGCAGTTCTCGCAGCGGCCGCCCTTGACGTTGAACGAGAACCGGCCCGGGCCGTAGCCGCGCACCTTGGCCTCGGTCGTCTCGGCGAACAGCTTGCGGATGTTGTCGAAGACACCCGTGTACGTCGCGGGGTTGGACCGCGGCGTGCGGCCGATCGGCGACTGGTCGACGCCGACGACCTTGTCGACATTCTCGAGGCCGGTGATGCGGGTGTGCCGGCCCGGCACCATGCGGGCGCCGTTGATCTGGTTGGCCAGCACCGTGTAGAGGATGTCGTTGACCAGGGTCGACTTGCCCGAGCCGCTGACACCGGTGACCGCGATGAACTGCCCGAGCGGGAAGCCGACGGTCAGGCCGCGCAGGTTGTGCTCGCGGGCGCCCTGCACGACCAGTTCGCGGCCCGGGATCTGCGGGCGGCGACCGGCCGGCGTCGGGATCGACTTGCGGCCCGACAGGTAGGCGCCGGTGGGCGACTTCCGGTTCTTCAGCAGGCCCTCGACCGAGCCGCTGTGCACGATGTGACCGCCGTGCTCGCCGGCCCCGGGGCCGATGTCGACGATCCAGTCGGCGGTGCGGATCGTGTCCTCGTCGTGCTCGACCACGATCAGCGTGTTGCCCAGGTCGCGCAGCCGCACCAGGGTCTCGATGAGCCGGTGGTTGTCGCGCTGGTGCAGGCCGATCGACGGCTCGTCGAGCACGTAGAGCACGCCCACCAGGCCGGACCCGATCTGGGTGGCGAGCCGGATGCGCTGCGCCTCGCCGCCCGAGAGCGTGCCCGCGCCACGGTCGAGCGACAGGTATTCCAGGCCCACGTCGACCAGGAACCGCAGCCGGGCGTTGATCTCTTTGAGGACCCGCTCGGCGATCATCTTCTGCCGGTCGTCGAGCGCGATGCTCGCCAGCAGGTCGGCGCAGTCGCCGATCGACAGGTTGCAGACCTCGGCGATGCTCTTGCCGGCGATCGTCACGGCCAGCACCTCGGGCTTGAGCCGGGAGCCGCCGCAGACCGGGCAGGGCACGTCGCGCATGTAGCCCTCGTACTTGTCGCGCGACCAGTCGCTCTCGGTGTCGTTGTGCCGCCGCTCGATCCACTGCACCACGCCCTCGAAGCCGGTGTAGTAGGACCGCTCGCGGCCGTACTTGTTCCGGTAGCGCACGTGCACCTGGTCTTCCGAGCCGTGCAGGATCATCTTCTGCGCCCGGCTGGGCAGCTGCCGCCACGGGGTGTCGACGCTGAACTTCTCGGCCTTGGCCAGCGCCTCGAGCAGGCGCAGGAAGTATTCCTGGGTCTGGCCGCCGGACCAGGGCTGGATGGCGCCCTCGCGGATGCTGCGCTCCTCGTCCGGGATGAGCAGCTCGGGGTCGACCTCTTTCTTGGTGCCCAGGCCGGTGCACTCGGGACACGCGCCGTACGGGGCGTTGAACGAGAACACCCGGGGCTCGAGGTCCTCGATGGCCAGCGGGTGGTCGTTGGGGCAGGCCAGGTGCTCGGAGAAGCGGCGCTCGCGCTGCGGGTCGTCCTCCGGCAGGTCGACGAAGTCGAGCAGCACGATGCCGCCGGCCAGGCCGAGCGCGGACTCGATCGAGTCGGTGAGCCGCTGCTTGCTGGCCGCCTTGACGCTGAGCCGGTCGACCACCACCTCGATGGTGTGCTTCTCCTGCTTCTTCAGCTTCGGCGGCTCGGTCAGCGGGTGGACCACGCCGTCGACCCGGGCCCGGGCGTAGCCCTTGGCCTGCAGGTCGGCGAACAGGTCGATGTATTCGCCCTTGCGGCCGCGGATGACCGGGGCGAGGACCATGAAACGGGTGCCCTCGTCCATCTCGAGGACCCGGTCGACGATCTGCTGCGGGGTCTGCTTGCTGATCCGCTCGCCGCAGACCGGGCAGTGCGGGATGCCCGTACGCGCGTACAGCAGGCGCAGGTAGTCGTAGACCTCGGTGATGGTGCCGACCGTCGAGCGCGGGTTGCGCGAGGTCGACTTCTGGTCGATCGACACCGCCGGGGACAGGCCCTCGATGAAGTCGACGTCGGGCTTGTCCATCTGCCCGAGGAACTGCCTCGCGTACGACGACAGGGACTCGACGTAGCGACGCTGCCCCTCGGCGAAGATCGTGTCGAACGCGAGGCTGGACTTGCCGGAGCCGGACAGACCCGTGAACACGATCAGGGCGTCGCGGGGCAGGTCCAAGCTGACGTCGCGCAGGTTGTGCTCGCGCGCGCCTCTAATAGTCAAACGGTCGGCCACCAGCCAGCCTCTCCGTACAGGTGTTTGAAAAGAGCAGAGCCGCGGCCACTCTAGCCATGGGGTACGACAAGTTTTGCCGCCGACAACGCCGAGTAGATGCAGCGCTTGTCACATCGCGCTAATTCCCGCGAATCACGTGCAGTTAGCTCACTCGTTCGAGGGAACAGGCAACGAGCGTACGTCCCACAGGCGTACGCCGCCCACCTGCTGAGGCGGGCCGAGCGCGGCCGTGAGCGTGTCGAGCAGCGGTCCCTCGTTACGGCTGCCGGGCACCAGAACCACCACGGCGGCCCGCCAGAAGATCAGGTCTTCGGTGATCCGGGCCTTGTCGCCCGCGGTCAGCGGGGGGCGTACGCCGTACTCGCGCACCCGCCACAGCAGGTCGGAGGTGAACCGGCGCGGCGCGTTCCACGATCCGGTGCGGTCGAGCGGCGGGTCGACCGGGCCCATGAAGTAGCCGCGCGGCGACCGGTAGTCGAGCAGGGTCTGCGCCGACCAGCGCACGCCCGCCCGGCCCGTGGTGACCTCGGGCAGCGGCACCGTGACCAGGCTGCGGTCGTCGGTCACGTACTGCCGCCAGGCGCCCTCGGCGATGAACGGCGGCAGCGGGTCGGCCTCGACGACCGGCAGCGGCTTGGGGAACAAGGGCACCAGCGCCAGCACCAGGCCCACCTGCCACAGCCGGCGCCCGCGCGGCGTGAAGGCGCGCACGCGGTCGGTGGCCAGCGCGAGCAGCACGCCGGCGATGGTCGCGGGCACCATGGCGAACCGGGTCACGCTGACCAGGTCGATGATCGGCACGTGGCTGACCAGGCCGAACGGCAGCGGGACGGACGTGCGGTGACCGAAGACGACGAGGGTGGGGCCCATCGAGGCGATCAGCAGCACGAGGGCGGCGATCGCGGTGGCCCGGGCGGCCACCGAACGCCACAGCACCACCACCGACGCCACGATCATCACGAAGCCGACCGGGCCGAAGAACACGTTGTCCTCCGTGCCGCTGACGCTCATCTGCCGGGTCAGCTCGGCGTTGCCGGCCAGTGACTGCCGGGCGAACCCGACCAGCGAGGCGAGGTCGGTCGCGTACTTGTCGGGGGCGAACGGCTGGCCGCTGTAGTTGCCCGGGCCGAAGAACTGGAACCACAGCGGATAGGCCAGCAGCGCGCCGGCCACCACGGCCGCGACCCCGAGGCCGGCGAGCAGGTGCCGCGCGTCCTGCCGGGCCCGGGCCGGTGCCATCAGGGCGTACGCGATGACGAACACGCCCAGGGCCATCGCGGCGAAGAGCAGGCTCTCTTCGTTGATGAAGACCTGCAGCACGATCAGCAGGCCGAGGACGACGCCGCCACGCCACTGCCGGCCGGGCTCGCGCAGGCGCAATACCTGCCAGACGATGAACGGCAGCACCCACTGGCTGACGAAGTTCACGTGGCCGTTGGCGTGCGAGATCATCGTCGGCGCGAAGCCGCACCACAGGCCGCCGATCCAGGCCGCGACCCGGCTGGTCACCAGGTGGCGCGAGAGCACCCAGTACCAGGCGAAGGCCGTGCCGGCCAGGCCGAGCGTGAGCAGCAGCACGACTGCGACGGCCGGCCCGAAGAGGTGCGTGACCGGCGCGAACGGCAGGCTCAACCCGAGCACCGAGGTGTTGGCCATCATGTTGACGCCGTCGGGCACGTTGATGCGCTCGGTGAACAGCGGGTTGTCGCCGTGGAACAGCACCCGCTCGCCGTGGGCCAGGAAGAACTGGAAGACCCCGTGGTCGTCGTCGTTGCTGGCCAGCACCCGGCCGCTCGGGTCGCGCCAGAGCTGGATCATCACCAGCACGGCGAGCGACAGATAGCTCAGCCCGGCCCGGAGGTCGGCCCAGGACCGCCGCGGCGCCGGCGGCTCGGGCCGGGGTCCGGCCTTGCCCTCGACGACTTCCTCCACCGCACGCACCGGTGCATTGTGACAGAGGGATACGTCAGGAACGCCTGCGGCGGTGTCCGGCCGCCCCGGCCAGACGGGCCGACTGCCGCGCCGACTCGACCTCGATCTCGTGCCGCAGCTTGCGCCAGCTGGCCAGCCGCCGCGGGGCCAGCGTGCCGTCGGCGACCGCCCGGGCCACCGCGCAGGCGGGCTCGGTCTCGTGCCGGCAGTCGTCGAAGCGGCACTGCGCGGCCACCCCGGTGATGTCGGCGAACGCCCGGGCCAGGCCCTCGGCGGTGTCGAGCAGGCCGACCCCCCGGATGCCCGGCGTGTCCAGCACGGCCCCGCCGCCCGGCAGCAGAACCAGGTTGCGGTACGCGGTGGTGTGCCGCCCCTTGCCGTCGGCGTCACGGATCTGCTGCACGGGCATGACGGGCGTGCCCGCCAGCGCGTTGACCAGCGTCGACTTGCCCGCGCCGGAGCGCCCCAGCAACGCCAGGGTGCGCCCCTTCCCGGCGTACGCGCGAAGTTGCTCGACCCCGAGCGAGAGCCGCGCGCTGACCGCGAGCACCGGCACACCCGGCGCGATCCCGGCGATCTGCCGGCTGATCGCCTCGGGGTCGGCCGACATGTCGGCCTTGGTGAGCACCAGTAGCGGCCGGGCGCCGGATTCCCAGGCCAGGGCGAGCAGGCGCTCGATGCGCGCGTCGTCCGGTTCCGGGTGGATCGGCTCGACCACGGCCACGGTGTCCATGTTCGCGGCGAGAACCTGACCGGTGCTGTCCTTGTCGGAGGTGCGGCGCACCAGGCAGGTGCGCCGGGGCAGGACAGCCTCGATCGTGGTCCGCCGGTCGGGCCAGTGCCGCAGCACCACCCAATCGCCGGCGCAGGGCAGCAGCGCCGGGTCTTTCGCCGCTGTGAGCAGCACACTGCCGCCGAGGCTGGCCCGGGCGACGCCGTCCTGGCCGAGGACGGTGCAGACGCCCCGGTCGGCGCGCAGCACACGGCCCGCGGTGGCGTCGGAGCGGTCGTAGGGACGGTATGCGGATACGAGGAACTCGTCCCAGCCGAGCTGGGACAGATCGTGCGACATGGATGAACCCGTTTCGGGACGGGAGGCGGCCTGACCGTGGGTCAGCCCAAGGCCTCCGGGTGAAGGGACGCCAGGACGAACAGCACGCTCCCCACCTCCTTCGCGGGATCTGGTCGACGCGTCTGCACCGACGGTACGGTCGCGGCTACCCGGGCGAAAGTGATTTCCTCTCCGCTAGGGTCGTCGGGGTGACTCCAACTCTGCTGTCATGCCGTCCCGGCCCTCGCTTCGCTCGGTGCAGTCCGTCATGACTCCATCTCAGCTGTCATGCCGTCCCGGCCCTCGCTTCGCTCGGTGCAGTCCGTCATGACTCCATCTCAGCTGTCATGCCGTCCCGG
>NZ_JAHWFK010000055.1 GCF_019710575.1 Paractinoplanes polyasparticus
CCCTCGCTTCGCTCGGTGCAGTCCGTCATGACCATGGATCCGCTCGTCCTGCTCACGGACGTTGACCGAGCCACCGACGACCTGCTGCGCACGGTGGCCGACCTTGATCCGGCGGCTGTCGGCTCGCCGTCGCTGCTGCCCGGGTGGACGGTCGGGCATGTGCTGACCCACGTGGCCCGCAACGCCGACGCCCTGACGAATCTGCTGATCACGGCCCGCACCGGGGTCGAGACCCCGCCGTACGCGTCACCGGAGGAGCGCGAGGCCGGCATCAACGACGGCGCCGGCCGGCCGCTGCGCGAACAGCTGGAGGACATCCGCGCCGCGCACGAGCGCTTCGCCGACGCCGGGGCGGCCATGCCGGCCGAGGGGTGGGCAGTCTTCCTGCCCTGGCTGGGGCAGTCGGCCGCGGCAGTGCCGTGGACCAGGTTGCGCGAGGTGACCGTGCACCACGTCGACCTGGGACTGGGGTACACACCGGCCGACTGGTCGGACGCGTTCGCGCTGCGGCTGCTGCGCGAGGTCGTCGCCGGGGCCGGCGCCGACGCGCACCCTCTGCAGCTGCGCCCCTATGGCATCGAGCACGTGCTGACGATCGGCGACGCGGCGGACGCGCCGGTGGTCGGCGGCCCGACCAAGTCGATCGCGGCCTGGCTGACCGGCCGGGGCGACGGCGCCGACCTCACCGTCTCGCCCGACGGTGAGCTCCCGACCCCGACGAGGTGGAAGTGATGGCGTACACCGGAGAGGTGCGGCGCGGCGGTGCGCCCGCCGTCCGTGACCTGGGCTCCTTGACGATCACCAAGGTGTCCGTGGGCGAGATGGACAACAACGCCTACCTGCTGCGCAGCGGCGACGAGCAGATTTTGATCGACGCGGCCAACGACGCAACGACGTTGCTCGAGCTGGTCGGCGAGTTCGGGTTGGAGACGGTGGTCACCACCCACCGCCACGGCGACCATTGGCAGGCTCTGGCCGAGGTGGTCGAGGCCACCGGCGCCGCCTCGCTGGCGCACGCCGCCGACGCGGACGGGATCCCCGTGATCACCGGCACCGTGCGCGAGGGCGACCTGATCGCGGTCGGCGAGCACGCCCTCGAGGTGATCCACCTGGTCGGCCACACGCCCGGCTCGATCGCCCTGCTCTTCCACGACCCGAACGGCGTCGGCCACCTGTTCACCGGCGACAGCCTGTTTCCCGGTGGCGTCGGCAACACGCGTGGCAACAGGGAGAACTTCGAGTCGCTGCTCAACGACGTCGAGCTCAAGCTGTTCACCCGGCTGCCCGACGAGACCTGGTTCTATCCGGGCCACGGCAACGACTCGACGCTCGGCAAAGAGCGTCCCCATCTGGCCGAATGGCGCGACCGCGGCTGGTAGTTGACTTGAGCGCGGCTCGCCCGTGCCGATGAGGAGGGTATGAGACGTGTGCCGGCCCTCCTGGTGCCGACGTTTGCCCTGCCGGCCGGCGCAGTTTCCGCAGTAGCTCCGGGCACCGCGGCGGCACACTGGTCGTACCTGGCAGTGTTCGCGGCCCTGGTCGCCCTGGCCTGGCTACGGCTGCGCACGCTGCGGGGCCCGACCCGCTCGGGATACGCGTTCATCGTGGCCGCGCTGTCGGTCTGGCTCACCGGCGATCTGCTCTTCGACGCCCTGACCTGGACCTTCGGAGAGACCGACACGGTTACCCCATCCGACCTGCTGTGGATCGCCGGCTACCCGTTGCTGGCGGCCGGGCTGGTCCGGCTGACCCAGTTGCGCGCTCCCGGCCGGCTGCGCGAGGGCATGCTCGACGGCCTGGTCATGGCCACGGTCATGGCCTGGCTGTGCTGGCAGTTCGTCATCCTGCCGGCCGCCGAGCACGAACGGCTGTCGCTCCAGATCGTGGTGTCCGCGTTCTATCCGTTCGGCGACGTGCTGCTGTTCGCCGCGACCGCGATACTCGTGCTCACGCCGGGCACCAAGCGCGGCCCGACGCCCTACCTGGTCGGCGCGCTCGCCCTGACCCTGATCGGCGACATCGGTATCTCGACGCTGCCGGAGCTGTTCCCCGGGCTGTCCGAGACGCTCCAGACCGACCGCCTCGACGGCGTGCTGCTGCTGGCGAACAGCCTGCTCGTGGCCGCCGTCGTGCACCGCGACGCCGACCGGATCGCCGACCGGGTCTCCCGGGAGCAGCGCCTGCACCCCGCCCGGGTCGTCTTCCTGGGTATCGCTCTGGTGGTGCTGCCGACGACGGCCGGGCTGCACAGTCTCGAGACCACGCTCAGCCGGGTGTCTCTCGTCGTCTCGGTGGTGCTGATGACGACGCTCGTCCTGGTGCGCTTCGTCCTCGTGGTCCGCGAGCAGGAACGCATCCGGGCCGCGCTGGCCCATCAGGCCGGGCACGACCAGCTCACCGGCCTGGCCAACCGGCCGACGCTGCACTCGCTGCTGGAACACACGCTGTCCGGTCCACGCGGCGACGGCTTCGGCCCGGTCCTGTTCTACCTCGACCTCAACGGCTTCAAGGAGGTCAACGACCGGCACGGGCACGCGGCCGGGGATGCCGTGCTGGTCGAGTTCGCCCGCCGCTTGGAGGCCGCTCTGCGCCCGGGCGACGTGGCCGCGCGCCTCGGCGGCGACGAGTTCGTGGTGCTCGCCGGTGACGTGGACGGCGACCAGGACGCTCGGCTGCTCGCCGAGCGCCTGCGCGGGCTGGCCGCGGAGCCCGTACGCCAGGGAACCGATCTCTATCCGATCGGGGTGAGCGTCGGCCTGGCCGCGGCCGGCCATCTCGACCAGCCCGACGCGGACGCCCTGCTGGCGGTGGCCGACGCCGCGATGTACGCCGAGAAGAGCGCCCGCCTCAGCCGGACGTTCTCGTGAACCCGGTCAACGGGCCGGTGTACAGCTTGGCCGGTGGCGGGGCGTACTCCCCGCGCTTCGACGTGCGCACGCCCAGCGTGACCAGCGACTGCACCAGCACGGTGGCCGCCGCCACCCCGTCGATGACCGGGACACCGAGCTCGGCCGAGGCCCGGGCGCACAGGTCGGCCATGCCCGCGCAGCCCAGCACGATCACGTCGGAGTCGTCCCGGTCGAGCGCGGCCCGGGCCACCTCGACCACCCGATCGAGCACGCCGGGGTCGTCCTCGAGGTCCAGAACCGGGATGTCACAGGCGTGCACCCCGCGGCAGGCGCCCGCGCCGACGTAGCGACCGGCCAGATCGTGCGCTCTCCCCCGCGTACGGGAAAGGGTCGTGACCACGCTGAAGCCGCGACCGACCAGCGTGGCCGCGTGCATCGCCGCCTCGGCGATGCCGACCACCGGACCCGCCGCCAGCTCCCGGGCCGCGTCGAGCCCGGGATCGCCGAAGCAGGCGAGCACAAAACCGTCGGCCGCGGGCGCCGAAGCGATCGCCTGCAGGATGCCGGGGACCGCCAGGGCCTCGTCGTAGTGGCTCTCGATCGACGCCGGCCCCATCGCCGGGGTGACCGCCTCGACGACGGTGCCCGGACCGGCGACGGCCCGGGCACTCGCCGCGATCAGCGCGGTCATCGACTCCGTGGTGTTGGGGTTGATGACGCGGATCCGCATGTCAGCCCTCGAGCACCCGGTCGACGCCGCTCGTCCCGGCGACGCGGAACCGGGCCGCCAGCAGCAGATAGACCACCAAGCCGAGGCCCATGCCGATGAACCAGCTGTACTGCGCGGTGGTGCGCATGCCCGGCCCGCCGGTCCACAGCACCGGCACCATCGCGATGACCGCGCCGACCGCGGTGGCGATGATCGCCGGCGGGTTGTAGCCCTTCTTGTAGTGGTATCGGCCCTCGGGCGACATCGTGAACAGCGCGTCGACGTCGATCTGCTGGCGGCGGATCAGGTAGTAGTCGGCGATCAGCACGCCGAACAGCGGGCCGATGAAGGCGCCCAGCGTCTCGAGCGTGTAGTGGATGACATCCGGGTTGTTGTAGAGGTTCCAGGGAGTCAACAGCACCGAGCCGACCGCGGCGATCATGCCGCCGGCCCGCCAGCTGATCCGTTGCGGGCTGACGTTGGAGAAGTCGAACGCCGGCGAGATGAAATTGGCGACGATGTTGATGCCGATGGTGGCGATGGTGAAAGTCAGCGCGCCGAGGGCGATCGCGAACGTGCTGTCGATGCGCGACACGGTCTCGACCGGATCGGTGATCAGCTCGCCGAAGACCGGCAGGGTCAGCGAGGCGGTGACGACCACGAGGATCGCGAAGAACAGGAAGTTCAGCGGCAGGCCGAGCAGGTTGCCCCTCTTCACGGCGCTGAACGACCGGCCGTAGCGCGAGAAGTCACCGAAGTTGAGCATCGGGCCCGAGAAGTACGACACCACGAGCGCGATGGCGCCCAGCATGACCGGCACCGCGTCCCAGCCGTGGTACTTCACGTCACCCAGGTTGAGGTCGATCTCGCTCCAGCCCGCCTTGTAGATCAGGTAGCCGCAGAGCAGCACCATGACGACGTAGACGGCCGGGCCGCAGAAGTCGATGAACTTGCGGATCGTCTCCATGCCGGTCCAGAACACGGCCGCCTGAAGGACCCAGAGCAGCGCGTACGTGCACCAGCCGAGCAGCGGCAGGCCGAGGAACCCGTACTGGTCGACATCGGCGTACGGGGCCAGACCGGGCCAGAACTTGAGAACCACGATGTCGAGGGCGGCCGAGGCCAGGTAGGTCTGGATGCCGTACCAGGCGACCGCGATCGCCCCGCGGATGATGGCCGGCACGTTCGCCCCGAGCACCCCGAACGCGGCTCGGTTGATGACCGGGTACGGCACGCCGGTGACCTGGCTCGGCTTGGCGACCAGGTTGCAGAAGAAGTAGACGATGGTGATGCCGACCACCAATGACACCAGCACCTGCCAGCTCGACAGGCCCAGCGCGAACAGGCTGCCCGCGGTCACGTAGCCGCCGACGCTGTGCACATCGGACATCCAGAAGGCGAAGATGTTGTAGGAGCCCCAGTGCTGCTTCCGCAAGGGCGCCAGGTCCTCGTTGGTCAGGCGCGGATCGTAGGAGGGTTTGATGACGCCGCTGCCGACCGGCATGCCGGCGGCTTCGACCAGGTCCTCGGGCTTGCTCGTGGTGATGTCGGCCATAGCCGTGACGCTAGGTATCGGCTGTTTCACATAGATGAGCGGAACTGTATATCTTCCGGCTCGAACAGCCCGGTGTCCTGCGGCAAGGCCCCGATCGCGGCCTGCAGCCGATGGTGGTGGATCGCGAACACCGCGATCAGGGCGTCGGCGTCGCGCGCGCGGAAGGCGGCAAGCATGCCCGCGTGATCGGCGTGCAGCAGCTCGCGTTCGGAGCTGTCCAGATGCGACATCGGCTGCAGCGGCTCGGTCTGGTTCCAGGCCAGGTCGAGCATGTGCAGCAGGCGCCGCATCCGGCACGGCCGGATCAGCGCCAGGTGGAAGCGCCGGCTCTCCCGGTGGTAGAGCCTTCCGTCGTACGCCTGGATCGCCTCGTCGAGGGCCGAGTGCGCGGCCCGGGCCCGTTCGTCGTCGTCCGCGCACGCCAGCTCGACGGCTGCCCGCAGCCCGGCCGTCTCCAGCGCCTCGCGCACCAGATAGATCTCGGCGAACTCCGGCGCGGTCATCATGGCCACGCGGTAGCCGCCGTTGGGCCGGTGATCGACGAGCCCCTCCCCGATCAAGGTCATCAGGGCTTCGCGTACGGGGATCCGGCTCACGCCGAAGGCGGTCGCGACCGCGTCGACCGGGATGGCGGAACCCGGCGGCACCTGCCCGTCCAGGATGATGCCGCGCAGCTCGTCGAGAATGACGTTCTGCGGGCGCCCCAGCGGCCGGTCGGCCAGCCGCGAGATCAGGATCGACCGGCGGCGTGGACCTGGCATGCCCGGACTCTAGACCTGACCGGTTACAGGCCCTTTACCGTGCTGATCGGCCGCGCTGGAAACCCGGTCGCCGGCGGCGGCAACCCCCCTCCCCCGTCAGAGGAGAGTTGCCGCTGTGATCACGGACGATTAATCAGCAGACCGCGTAGCGCGGAGTGGCGATGCTGGCCGGCCCGACCACCGTGCCGTTGGGCAGGGCGACGACCCTGCCGGCCGAGATGCCCCAGTAGCGGTAGGACGGATTGCAGCTGGTCACCACGTTGGGCGAGAAGTTGTCGACCTTCCGCTGCCCGCAGGGGCTGTGACCCCACACGGTGCCGCGCGACCAACCACTGTGGAATTACTGCGGCAGCCCGGCGAAGAACGCGCGCACGTCGTCGGCGAACATCTTCGGCTGCTCGGCCGAGAGGAAGTTGCCGCCGGCCGGCAGCTCCGTCCAGTGCGCGACCGGGGTGTCCCGCTCGGCGAACCGCCGCACGGTGATGTCGGTGACCCCGAGGGCCACCCCCAGCGGCACCGTCGACTTCTCCTTCGGGGCCCACGCCGACGGGTCGTGCGCCATCTCGTAATACAGGTTGGCCGACGAGCCAGCCGTGCCCGTGAACCAGTAGAGGCTCACGTTGGTGAGCAGCAGGTCGCGGTCGACGGCGTCCTCGGGCCGGGCGGCGGCCGGGTCGGTCCACTCCTGGAACTTCTCGACGATCCAGGCCAGCTGGCCGACCGGCGAGTCGTGCAGACCGTAGGCGAGCGTCTGCGGGCGCGTCGACTGGATCGCGTTGAAGCCCATCTTGTCGTCGCGGAAGTCCTGGAGGCGGCCCAACCGGCCCTGCTCGGCCTCGGTGAGCCCCTCGAACTCGGCCGGGTCGCCCGACGGGAACGTGATGTGGCCGTTGACGTGCACGCCGATCACCCGGCCGGGCTGTTGACGCCCGACCTCGACGGCGATGGCGGCGCCACCGCCGTTGCCCTGCACGCCGTACCGCTCGTAGCCCAGCCGGCTCATGATTTCGGCCAGCGCGGCGGCGCTGCGGCCCGTAGACCAGCCGGCCGAGGTCAGCGGGCCGGAGAAAGCGACCCCGGGGTTGCTGGCCAGCACGAGATGGAAGTCGGGGCTGAGCGCCTCGACGACCGGCTGGTAGAGGGCGAACGAGCCGGGCCAGTCGTGGCTGATCAGCAGCGGGACCGCGTCGGGGTTGGCCGAGCGGATGTGCGCGAAGTGCAGCGTCTGGCCGTCGACCTCGGTCAGGAACTGGGGCAGCTCGTTGAGCCGGGCCTCGGCGGCACGCCAGTCGAACTCGCGCTCCCAGTAACGAGCGAGCTCTTGCAGGTACGCCACCGGGACGCCACGCTGCCAGCCCTGGCCGGGGATCTCGCCGGCCCAGCGTGTGCGAGCGAGGCGATCGCGCAGGTCGTCGACGTCGGTCTGGTCGATGGCGATGCGGAAGGGGCGGATCTCGGTCATGTCGGCTCCCGGTCTACCGTTCGGAACGGAATACTTCGTTCCGTTTGAACATAGCAGAGCGGAACGTTCCGTTCCAGAGGTAATCTGTGCCCATGACGGCAGGCAGGGCGCGCGAAGCCGCCCGCAACAGTGAGGCGATCCTCGCCGCGGCGCGAGAGGTGTTCCTGGCCGACGCCCGGGCGCCGATCGCGGCCGTCGCCGAGCGCGCCGGCGTCGGCATCAGCGCGCTCTACCGGCGCTACCCCGGCAAGGAGGACCTGCTGCGCACGCTCTGCCACGACGGGCTGCGCCGATTCATCGCCGAAGCCGAGCAGGCCGCGCGCGAACCCGATGACTGGGCGGCGTTCGAGATGTTCCTGCGGGGCGTGGTCGAGGCCGATGTGCACTCGCTGACCGTCCACCTGGCCGGCACGTTCACCCCCACGGCCGAGATGAGCGCCGACGCCATGCGGGCGAGTGAACTCGGCGACGCGCTGTTCCAGCGTGCCCGCGGCCGCATGCGACCGGGGGCCGTGCCGGCCGACATGACGGTGCTGCTCGACATGTGCGCGGCGGTCCGGGTGCTCGACGCCGGCCGCACCACCGAACTGCGCCGGCGCTACGTGACTCTGCTGCTCGACGGGCTGCGCGCTCCGGGCGACCTGCCCGGCCCTCCCCCGGCCGAGGCCGAGGTCAACTGGCGGTGGCGGACCTGAGGGCCCTCAGCCCTCAGCGGAAGGGAGCGTCGGGACCGATGGGGCTGGATAGGGTGAAGGTGCCCGCGGCTCTGATCGGCGGGCGTCGGGAGGTGTGCGGTGGAGATGCGGCACGATCCGATGCGCTGGGGTCAGCCCCAGCCCCAGCAGCCGGAACCGTGGCAGCAACCGGCCATGCCCGGCTGGCTCGAGGAAAAGCTGTTCGACCAGCGAATCGTGCTGGTTCGGGGCCAGCTCACGGCCGAGGCCGCCACCGGGATGGCCGCCGCGCTGCTGACCCTGGATTCGGCCGGGCCGGCGCCGGTGCAACTGCACCTGGCCAGCCAGGCCGGCGAACTCGGGGCCGTGCTGTCGATCATCGACGTGATCGATGCGATGGCCGCGCCCGTGCACGCGGTGGTCACCTCGCAGGTCGGCGGGGCCGTGGTCGCCCTGCTCGCCGCGGCCGAGCGCCGGGCCGCCTACCGGCACGCCCGGTTCAAGCTCAACGAGCCCCGGTCCACCGGCGTCACCGGCACGGCCGACGAGGTCGCCCGGGCCGCCGGACAGCACCTGCGCGAACTCGAAGAGGTGACGCTGCGGCTGGTCGAGGTCACCGGGCAGTCGCGCAGCCGGATCGAGGACGACCTGTCGGCCGGGCGCGGCCTCACCGCCCAGGAGGCCCTCGAGTACGGGCTGATCGACGAGATCATCGGCAAGGCATGAAAACGGGCCCCGGGAAACCCGGGGCCCGTTCTCAGGTGGTTCAGGAAGCGAGCTTCACGCCCATGGAGCGGGCGGTGCCGGCGACGATCTGGATCGCGGCATCGATGTCGTTCGCGTTGAGGTCGGGGAGCTTGCGCTCGGCGATCTCCTTGACCTGGGTCTGGCTCAGCGTGCCCACGGTCTGGGTCAGCGGGTTGGACGCGCCCGACTGGATGCCCAGAGCCTTGCGGATCAGGAAGCTGGTGGGCGGCGTCTTGTAGGCCAGCGAGTGGCTGCGGTCCTCGAAGACGCTGACGATGACCGGGATGATCTCGCCGCGGTTCTTCGCCGTCGCCTCGTCGTACTCGACCTTGACCGCACGCATGTTGGCCCCGGTCGGACCAAGCATCTTGCCGAGGTCGACCATCGCGGCGTTACCCGCCTCAAGTGCGAGGGTTACCTCATGAGTCTTTTTCTTGGGCGGCATTGCGTAAGGCTCCTTAAGGTGAGCTGCACAAGCTAGAGCAGCTCGCCAGCTTCTTCAACACACGACAACCCCGAGACCTTACAACCGGGCCGGTGAACCGGTCAAAACGGCGAGTCTCGGGTTCCGCCTCCCAGTGTATCTCGGCCGTCAGAACTGGTCGCACTCGCACCGGTTCATCAGCGAGCGCACCGCCGCCACGTACTGCGGGTTGGGCAGAGTCTTGCTCTGCGCCGCCGCCTCGATGCCGCCCTGACCGGCGTTGTAGCCCGAGATGACCACGTTCAGCAGGCACCACGAGGTGTGCGACTTGCACTTGCTCGGGCTCAGGTTGTAGTTCTCGTTGAAGTAGTTCTGCCCCGCCCACCGCGTGAACCAGGCCATGTAGTTGGCGCCCGCATACGCGTTGTCCTTGTAGTTCTTCGCGTCGTAGGCCAGGCCGAACCGGTTGTTGATGAAGTCCACGGTGTCCGGCATGACCTGCATGACGCCCGTACCGCCGTCACAGTTGTGGATGTTGGTCTGCCAGCCGCTCTCCTGCCACGCGATGGCCTTGACCAGCGGATAGTTCAACTTCAAGGTCGGTGCTTCGGTACGCCAGTAGATGCGCGACGAGGCCGACCGGAGCGCCTTCTTGACCGTCCTCTTGGGCACCGGCTTCGTCTTGTCGTAGTGCGCACAGGCCGGCAACTCGCTCCAGAACGCGGGCTGGGTCGGCTCGGCGGCCCTGGTCGTGGCCCTCTTCGACGGCTTCTTCGACGGCTTCTCCGACGTCGCGACGGGCGAGGGCGTCGGCGGCTCCACCTCGATGATCGGCTCCGGCTCCGTGCTCGGCGCCAGGCTCTCCCCGGTGGCAGCCGGGGCCGGCGCGGCCGCGTCGTCGTTGCCGCGGACCAGCCCGCAGCCGCCGGCTATGACCAGCGCGACAACCGCCGCGCCTATCTTGAGTCCTCGCGCCATCTCATTCCTCCCCGTAAGCACCTGTTGCCGGCGGACGCTAACTCTTCGTCCCGATCCGGCGCAGCACCCTTAAACGAGGACTGAAACGTCGATCGACCCCGACCCGCGACCGCAACTTTCTCCGGGGACAATGGTGGTATGCAGACCCGCACCGACCTACGCAACGTCGCCATCATCGCCCACGTCGACCATGGCAAAACCACCCTGGTCGACGCCATGCTGCGCCAGGGGAGCCAGTCCCACGCACGGGGCGAGATGGCCGACCGCGTCATGGACTCCGGAGACCTGGAGCGGGAAAAGGGCATCACCATTCTCGCCAAGAACACGGCGATCAGCTACCAGCCGACCGGGGCCGACGCGCCCGTCACCATCAACATCATCGACACCCCCGGCCACGCCGACTTCGGCGGCGAGGTCGAGCGCGGGCTCACGATGGTCGACGGGGTTGCCCTGCTCGTCGACGCGTCCGAGGGCCCGCTGCCCCAGACCCGATTCGTGCTCCGCAAGGCGCTGGCCGCCAAGCTGCCGATCATCCTGATCATCAACAAGGTCGACCGTCCCGACGCCCGGATCAAGGAGGTCGTCGACGAGACGTACGAGCTCTTCCTCGACCTCGACGCCGACGAGCACCAGATCGAGTTCCCGATCGTCTACGCGTGCGCCCGCGACGGCATCGCCTCGCTCAACCAGCCCAAGGACGGCACCGTCCCCGAGGACGCGACCGACCTCGAGGTGCTGTTCAACACCATCCTCGAGACCATTCCCGCGCCGACCTACACCGAGGGCGCGCCGCTGCAGGCGCACGTCGTCAACCTCGACGCCTCCAACTTCCTCGGCCGCCTCGCGCTGTGCCGGGTGCACGAGGGCACGATCCGCAAGGGCCAGACCGTGGCCTGGTGCAAGACCGACGGCACGATCAGCAACGTCCGCATCTCGGAACTGCTGATCACCGAGGGCCTCGAGCGCAAGCCGGCCGAGAGCGCCGGCCCGGGCGACATCATGGCCGTCGCCGGCATTGCCGAGATCATGATCGGCGAGACCCTGGCCGACGCGGAGAATCCGATCCCGCTTCCGCTGATCACGGTCGACGAGCCGGCCATCTCGATGGTCCTCGGCACCAACACGTCGCCGCTGGTCGGCAAGGTCAAGGGGGCCAAGGTCACGGCCCGCATGGTCAAGGACCGCCTCGACCGTGAGCTGATCGGCAACGTCTCGCTGCGCATCCTCAACACCGAGCGTCCGGACGCCTGGGAGGTCCAGGGCCGTGGCGAGCTCGCGCTGGCCATCCTGGTCGAGCAGATGCGCCGCGAGGGCTACGAGCTCACCGTGGGCAAGCCCCAGGTGGTCACCAAGACCATCGACGGCAAGGTCCACGAGCCGGTCGAGCGCCTGACGATCGACGCCCCCGACGAATACATGGGCGCCATCACCCAGTTGCTGTCCACCCGCAAGGGCCGGATGGAAGAACTGATCAACCACGGCACCGGCTGGCTGCGCATGGAGTGGCTGGTCCCGGCGCGCGGCCTGATCGGCTTCCGCACCGAGTTCCTCACCGAGACCCGCGGCACCGGCATCATGCACCACCTGTTCGAGGACTACGAGCCGTGGTTCGGCGAGCTGCGCACACGCAGCAACGGCTCGATGGTGGCCGACCGGGCCGGCGCGGTCACCGGGTTCGCCATGATCAACCTGCAGGAGCGCGGCCAGCTGTTCGTCGAGCCGGCCACCGAGGTGTACGAGGGCATGATCGTCGGCGAGAACTCCCGCGAGGACGACATGGACGTCAACATCACCAAGGAGAAGAAGCTCACCAACATGCGGGCCGCGGCCGCCGACAACACCGAGCGGCTGATCCCGCCGCGCAAGCTCTCGCTGGAGCAGGCGCTCGAGTTCTGCCGCGAGGACGAATGCGTCGAGGTCACCCCGGCCGCGGTGCGCATCCGCAAGGTCGTGCTCGACCAGCAGACCCGTGGCCGGGCCGCCGCCCGCCGCAAGCACCAGCAGTAGTCCCGCAACGTAGCGGGACGGGCGGTACGGACCGTCGCTCGTTGCTGAACCATTGGTGCTGCCCCGCCCGTCAGGGCCGGGGCAGCACCTGAATTCGCTGGGTTCACCGCCCACCGTTCAAGGGCTTGCGGGGGTCTGGCGGTCCGGGCATCCCGACTGGCGACAGGGCTACTGCGCCGTCGAGCGCCTCTCAACGAGCGTCCGGCAGTGATGTCCCGGGACGCGCCAGTTGCTTGTCCAGCTGACACGAGCGGCCAGGTCAAGCAGCTATGTGTGTGCCCGAGCCGGCCGGGCCGACGCGAGTTCTGGTCGCGGGTGTCGACTGGGAAAATGCTGATCATGCCGTCTGTGTGATCGACGGTGACGGTGAGATCGTCGAGCGGGCAACATGTGCTCACAGCAAGGCCGGGGTTGCCCGGCTGGTCGGGCTGTTGCAGCGGTAAGCGGCGACCGGGGTGGGCATCGAACGCCCCGATGCGGTGGTGGTCAGCGCGTTGCTCGAGGCGGGGCTGACGGTGTTCGTGATTGCCCCGGCCCGCGTCAAGAGCTTGCGTGGCCGGTACGGGGTCGGCGGGTGACAAGGACGACCGTTGTGATGCGTTCGTGCCGGCCGATACGGTGCGCACTGATGGGCGCCGGTTGACACCGTTGGAGCCCGACAGTGCGCTCACGCAAGGTTTGCGGGCGTTGGTGCGAGCCCGGCTGGATCTGCTCGGGCATCGCCTGGCGATCAGTAACCAGTTGCGGGCACATCTGCTGGCCGTTACGCCGGCGGCCGCGGGATTGTTCAGCGGACTGGACTCGCCGGTCTCGCGGGCGTTCATCGCCGACTACGGCACCCCAGGACGCCCTCGACGCGCTGACCGAGGTTGAGCTCAGCCAGTGGTGGAAAATGCACCGCTACACCAGCAAACCCGCCGCCCGGCTGCTGGCCGATCTGCGGCAGGCGCCGCCCGGAGCCGGCGGGCCGGCCGGTCACGCCCTGGCCACGGTCCCCATCGCCCATCTGAACGCGTTGTACGCCGTCATGAGCCAGATCGACGTGCTCGAGGATCAAATCGCCGGTGCCCTGCACACCCATCCGGACGGGCCGCTGTTGACCAGTCTGCCCCGCTCGGCACGGTCCGCGCGGCCCGGCTGCACGCCGAGATCGGCGACGCCCGCGGCCGGACTGGCCGGGGGTCACCCCCTCCACGCGGCAGTCCGGCCAGACCCGCATCGTCGCGTTCCGGTGGGCCGTCGACAAACACCTGCGCGCCGCGGTCTGCGACTTCGCCGACGGTAGCCGCCGCGCGAACCCGTGGGCTGCCGACCTCTACGCACAAGCCCGCGCTCGCGGCAAGAAACACAACCACGCCATCCGCATCCTCGCCCGCGCCTGGCTCGGCGTGATCTGGAAATGCTGGACCACCGGCACCGCCTACGACCCCGCCCAGCATCAAGCCCTCAAACCCTGCTCCAGAAGAATCCACAACCCACTGGTTGACACAGGGCACTCCCGCCGAGGCGGGCGAATGTCGTAGCGGGGTGGGCGGTACAGACCGCTGCTCCCGCCGAGGGCCGTGGTGGGAAGAGCAGGGCGCTGGCGCGCCCAGAGCGCTCATCCCACCACGGCGACGTGAGTGATGGGTAACGCCCAACTGCAAAGATCAACCCCTCAAGCCATGCGGCCTGAGGGGTTGATTGGTTTTCGAGCGTGACCGCTCACGCAGGCCGCCCGGGGAGGGCGAGCGCTTTGGGCGCGCCAGCGCCCAGCTCGCCCTGCCCGGGCCCTCGGCGGGAGCAGCGGTCTGTACCGCCCACCCCGCTACGACATGGCCTTTGCCTTGGTTTGGAAGTTGCTGGCTCTTCTTGGCGTCGTGGCCTTTGCCTTGGTTTGGAACCTGCTGGCTCTTCCTGGCGTCGTGGCCTTTGCCTTGGTTCGGAACCCGCTGGCTCTTCCTGGCGTCGTGTTGCTCTAGTGGTTTACGCCCGCCAGCTCTTTCTTGGCGTCGCGCGAGGATTTGATCAGGCTGGCCGCGGTGGCAATGCCCAATGTGCCGATGATGATCAGCAGGGACAGCCAGATCGGGATCTCCGGCGCCCAGTGCACCCCGTGGCCGCCGTTGATGAACGGGATGGTGTTGGTGTGCAGCGCCTCGAGGAAGAGCTTCACGCCAATGAAGGCGAGCACCGCCGACAGGCCGTAGTTGAGGTAGACGAGCCGCTCGAGCAGGCCGCCGAGCAGGAAGAACAGCTGGCGCAGGCCCATCAGCGCGAAGACGTTGGCCGTGAAGACGAGGTACGGCTCCTTGGTGATGCCGAAGATCGCCGGGATCGAGTCGAGCGCGAACAGCAGGTCGGTGGTGCCGATCGCGATCATGACGATGAGCATCGGCGTGAAGAGCCGCTTGCCGGTGTCGGTCACGGTCATCATCCGGCCGTCACCGAACGTCGACGAGACGGGCAGGGCGCGCTTGGCCCAGCGGATCAGCACGTTCTCCTTGAAGTCGTCCTCGTCGTTCTCCCCCTCCTTGAGCAGGGAGATCGCCGTGTAGACGAGGAACACGCCGAAGATGTAGAAGACCCAGGAGAACTGCGAGATCAGCGCCGCGCCGGCCGCGATGAACGCGCCGCGCATGAGCAGCGCCAGCACGATGCCGATAAGCAGCACCTTCTGCTGAAGCTGCCGCGGCACGGCGAACCGGGCCATGATGATCATGAAGATGAAGAGGTTGTCGACGCTCAGCGAGTACTCGGTGAGCCAGCCGGTGTAGAACTCGGCCGCGGGTTGCCCGCCGGCGAAGATCCAGATGCCGGCGCCGAAGGCCAGGGCGAGCGCCACGTAGAAGGCGACCCAGCCGCCCGACTCCTTCATCGAGGGCTCGTGCGGTCGACGGCCGACGATCAGCAGGTCGACCGCGAGGACCGCGAGGACCGCGACCAGAGTGACGATCCATACCCAGGCAGAAATATTCAACAAAGCCTCCGGCAGACACGGTCCGAGGCTGCGCCCGCACCGGGAGCGGCGGGAACAGCGTCGTGCGACTGTCGGAGGTCTCTTCCGCCGCCTTTCGGCGACCACCGGCCCCGGGCGCGCCCCTCAGGGGGTTGGACGCTCCGTGTTGACGAGACCGGCACGAAGGAATACTCCCCTCCTACGGCAGCCATTGTGACTCATGGAACGGCACAACGGCAGGGCCACCCGGCAAACCGTGTCGAGTGTCATCCTGCGGTAAGCCCCAGGGTGGCCACCTCCACGTTACCCCGGACAACCGGAGACCACTGCTGTCCCTGGAGTTCACTCGCGCTCCTGGCCTCTCTATACTCCCGCTGGATCGTCCTAGGAACCTAGCTCGAGAGGGTGTGTGGCAGGCTGCGGTTCATGGTTCTCGAGGTCGCGTTGATCGACATTCTCCCCGGTGCGGAAGAGGCGTTCGCCGCCGCATACAAGATCGCCCACCCGATTCTGGCGAGCACGCCCGGCTGCCGCTCGGTGCGGATGACCCGCGGCGTCGAGTCCGCGTCCCGCTTCGTGCTGCTGGTCGAGTGGGACAGCGTCGAGGCCCACCTCGAGAACTTCCGCAACAGCGAACGCTTCCCCCAGTGGCGCGGCTTCATCGGCGAGTTCTTCGCCAAGCCGCCCCTGGTCGAGCACTTCCTGGACGTCCCGGCCGGCGACCGCCCCGGCCCCGACCACGACTTCTTGCCGCAGTAGCGCGACCCCTCAGTCCTCGGCCGGGTCACCCTTGGTCAGGCAGTAGACGCCGACGGCCGGATCGCGGAAGGTCGTCCAGTTCGGCCACTCGCCGAGGAAGGTCGCGCCCAGCGATTCGTGCCACCGGCGCGCGGCGGGGATGTCGGAGCACGACACGTCCAGGTGCACCGACGCCGCCCGTTCCTCACCGAGGCGCTGCAACAGGAACCGCACGGGAACGGGCGGCTCCGGCTGCAACCGGACGAACTCGTCAACCCGCACACCCTCGTCGAGGCGCCACCCGGTGAGCGTCTGCCAGAAGCGCACCTCGTCGTCATAGACCGACGGCGACAGGTCGAAGCAGAGCTGGTGCGGCCGCAGGGTCACCCCGCCGGGCCCGTTCAAGGGCCTCGGCCGTACGTGTTGACCGCGCCACTCGGCCGTGCAGAACTCCAGCCCCGCGGGTGACCGCAGCGTCTGCCATCCGCCGTGGTCGACCAGCATCGTCGCCCCCGCCGCGAGCGCCCGGCCGTTGAAGCCGGCCAGATCCTCCACCCAGAGGTCGGGGTGGTGGCCGCCCGCACCCTCACGCACGCCTTGGATCTCGAGCCAGTCGTCCCCGGCGGCGGTGCGCAGCCGCACGAACCCCGGATCCTTCTGCGGCGCCGGATCCGAACTCGTCACCGAGGCCCAGAAGGTGACGGCCGCGTCGAGCCGATCAGCCGGCCGATCGAGGAACGCGTCCACCCATCGAATCATCACCACACCGCCCCCACCGCGCGCACGGACAACACGACGGCTCGCATACCCTGCCATCGGCCGCTGATACCTCCCGCCGGCCCGGCCCACAGCCCGGGAAGCATCACCGCCGGGGCCGGGACGATCAGGGCTGGTAGCGGGCCCGGCGGCCGCGGTCGGTGAAGCCGAGGCGGCGGTAGAGGGCGGCCGCGCCCGGATTGTTGACGTTGACGGTCAGCCACGCCTGGGTGTCGCCGGCGGCTCGCATGCGCGACAGCGAGTCGAGGATCAGGGCCGCGGCCAGTCCCCGCCGCCGGGCGGGCGGCACCACGCCGACCTGGACCACCCAGTCGTGGGCCGCGATGATGAAGCCGGCGTCGCCCAGGTCGGGCAGCGTGACCAGCAACGAGCACTCCGGCCGGAAGTCGTCGTCGTCCTCGTTCTCGGCGATCCATTCCTCGGCCGGGTCGCCCGGAAAACCCGGCCGGTCCGAGAACGAGGCGTGATACGTCGCGTGGAACCGCGGCGCGACCGCCCCGGTCCAGCTGACGACGGTGACACCCGCCGGCCAGGCCTCCGCCCGCGGCAGCGAGTCGTCGAGCTCGATCCGCGTCACCTGCTCGGCGAAGACCTGCCGCAGCCCGCGCGCCTCGAACAGCGCCGCCGCGTCGTCGGTCAGTGTCTCGGTCTCCACCGTGACGTCGGCATACTTCCCCGAAGCCCAGCTGCCGCCAGCCTGCTCGCCCGCCGCGCCGCTACCGGCAGCATGCTCACCCGACGGTCCGTTGTCGGATGCATGCTCCGCGGAGACCTCGCTGCCAGCCGCATGCTCCCCCAAGACCTCGCTACCAGCCGCACGCTTCCCCAAGACCTCACTGCCAGCCGCACGCTTCCCCAAGACCTCACTGCCAGCCGCACGCTCGCCCAAGACCTCACTATCGGCGGCATGCCTACCCGAGATCTCACTGCCGGCCGCGTGCCTTCCCGAACGAGCGGCGGGGGCAGCGTTCTTCGCCAACTCGGAGGCCAGCGTCAGTCCGTGGTCGAGCAAGGCACTGCCCAGCCCGCGGCCGCGCACAGCCGGGTCGACCAGCCCGGTGAAGGCCGGCCCGCCCGGCGTCAGCCGAGCCGCCCCGGCCGCCACCAGGCTGCCGTCGGCAGCGGTCAGCCCGAAGGCCGACCCTCCGTCGGCCGCCCAGCGCCGCCCCAGGAAGCCGGGGTCGATCGCCAGGGGCAGGCCGTCGTCGGCCGCGTAGCACCGTTCAGCGAGCGCGAGGAGTTCCGCCGGCAAGCCGGTCAGCTCGGTCCACGTTGTCCGGCCGGTCGCAGTCATCCGGTCAGAGTAGGGCGTATCTGGTGGATCACTCGGGCTGGGCCATGCCACAGCCCGAGCGCGCTCCAGCCGTTACGCCTCCAGACATCGTCGGCCAGTCCCCGGGCCGGCCGGACAGCCCGATCCGGCAGACACGCCCAAAGAACCTCACCGGCCGACTCCGTGCGGGTCCGACGGCGCCGCCGGCCGGCGCGATCGGCGGGCCGGCGTTATTTCACCCCTGCCGCGTCCATGCCACGCAGCTCCTTCTTGAGCTCGCCCATCTCGTCGCGGATGCGGGCTGCCAGCTCGAACTGCAGCTCGCGCGCCGCCCCGAGCATCTGCTCGTTGAGGTCTTGGATGAGCTGAGCCAGCTCGGCCCGCGCCATGCCCTCGCGGGCCGGGCCGGCCGGCGCCGGACTGCGGCCCTTGGACCTGGTCTCGGGCACTGGGGCCTTACCGCGTGAGATCTGCCGGCCGCCACCGCCGACCATCGGGGAGACCTGGGCGTCGGTGTCCTCGGCCTCGCGGTAGATGTCGTCGAGGATGTCGTGGATCCGCTTGCGCAGCGCCTGCGGGACGATGCCGTTGGCCTCGTTGTGGGCGATCTGCTTGTCGCGCCGGCGGTTGGTCTCGTCGATCGCGTCGCGCATCGACGGGGTCATCTTGTCGGCGTACATGTGGACCTCGCCCGAGACGTTACGGGCGGCGCGGCCGATCGTCTGGATCAGCGACCGGCCCGAGCGCAGGAAGCCCTCCTTGTCGGCGTCGAGGATCGCCACCAGCGACACCTCGGGCAGGTCGAGGCCCTCGCGCAGCAGGTTGATGCCGACGAGCACGTCGTAGTCGCCCTTGCGCAGCTCTTTGAGCAGCTCGACCCGGCGGAGGGTGTCGACCTCGGAGTGCAGGTAGCGCACCCGGATGCCGTTCTCGAGCAGGTAGTCGGTGAGGTCTTCCGACATCTTCTTGGTGAGGGTGGTCACCAGCACCCGCTCGTCGCGCTCGGTGCGGAGCTTGATCTCGTGCATCAGGTCGTCGATCTGGCCCTTGGTCGGCTTGACCACCACCTGGGGGTCGACCAGACCGGTCGGACGGATCACCTGCTCGACGTACTCGCCCTGGGCCTGCTGCATCTCCCACGGGCCGGGGGTGGCGGAGAGGTAGACCGACTGGCCGACCCGCTCGAGGAACTCGTCGAAGCGCAACGGGCGGTTGTCGGCCGCGCTGGGCAGCCGGAAGCCGTGCTCGATGAGGATGCGCTTGCGGGAGGCGTCGCCCTCGTACATGCCGCCGATCTGCGGGATCGTCACATGGGACTCGTCGATGACGGTGATGTAGTCGTCGGGGAAGTAGTCGAGCAGGGTGTACGACGGCTCGCCGGGCGAGCGCCCGTCCATGTGCATCGAGTAGTTCTCGATGCCGTTGCAGAAGCCGACCTGCCGCATCATCTCGACGTCGTAGGACGTGCGCATGCGTAGCCGCTGGGCCTCGAGCAGCTTGCCCTGCCGCTCCAGCTCGGCCAGCCGCTCCTCCAGCTCGGCCTCGATCTGGTGGATCGCCCGTTCCATCCGCTCGGGGCCGGCCACGTAGTGCGACGCCGGGAAGATCACCAGGTGCTCGACCTCGCGGACGACCTCGCCGGTGAGCGGATGCAGGTAGTAGAGCTTTTCGATCTCGTCACCGAAGAGCTCGATGCGGACGGCCAGCTCTTCGTAGGCCGGAATGATCTCGAGCGTGTCGCCCCGCACGCGGAACGTGCCGCGCTGGAAGGCCATGTCGTTGCGCGAGTACTGGATGTCGACCAGGCGTCGCAGCAGCTTGTCGCGGTCGACCTCTTCGCCGACCTTGAGCCCGACGGAACGGTCGAGGTATTCCTGCGGGGTGCCCAGGCCGTAGATCGCGCTGACGGTCGCGACCACGATCGTGTCGCGCCGGGTGAGCAGCGACATCGTGGCCGAGTGGCGCAGCCGTTCGACCTCTTCGTTGACCGACGAGTCCTTCTCGATGTAGGTGTCGGTCTGCGCGATGTAGGCCTCGGGCTGGTAGTAGTCGTAGTAGCTGACGAAGTATTCGACGGCGTTGTTGGGCAGCAGCTCGCGAAACTCCTTGGCGAGCTGGGCGCAGAGCGTCTTGTTGGGGGCCAGCACGAGGGCCGGCCGCTGCAGCTTCTCGATCAGCCAGGCCGTGGTGGCACTCTTGCCCGTGCCGGTCGCGCCGAGCAGCACCGTGTTGCGGTCGCCGCGCCGGACGCGCCGCTCGAGCTCGGCGATGGCGGCCGGCTGGTCACCGGCCGGCTGGAATTCGCTGACGACCTCGAAGCGGCCGTCGAGTCGTGGAAAGTCGAGCGCCATGGGACCTACCGTACGTCGGGGGTATGACAAGTTCCGGCCCGCGCCGGGGCCGTGCGTTCACCCGGGCGAGGCGGTCGTGCGGAGGGTGCACATTCGGCCCTGCCCGGCGGCATTGATGCCGGTTGTGCGGCACGCCTACCCTGGTCGGGTAGGCCGCTCGCGGCGGCCGCCCGGCACCGAGCGGGGCCACCACACGGTCCCCCTCAGCCGGCCCGTGGTTGTTGCGCCCCGGTCAGCCGGCGAGCGCACCCGCAGGTGGTCGCGCCCAGCGCAGACCGGCCGCCGCGAGCGCCCTTCTTTCAACCCGAGGGTCAACCGCTTTCTTCCGTACGCCCCTGCCCCGAGGCCAACGGGCCGAGCCGGCGCTGGAGAGGCGACGGCCGAGCCGACGCCCGAGAGGGGACGGCGGCGAGCCACAGCGGGTCGGCGGTTCACGCCGGAGGAAAGCCCCCGTCAGCTCGGGCAATCTTCGGGGCCGGGCTGCCAGCCGGTTGATTCGGCCCAGTCGTCGGCCGCCCGGGCCTCGTCGTCGAACCACGGTTCCTTGGCGTCGGCGTAGGTGTAACGGTCGTGGTGCTCGGCCGCCCACCGGGCCTTGGCCGCCGCGTAGCCGTCCCGGGCCTCGGGGACGGAGCGCAGGTGGTCGCGCATGAGCAGGGCGAAGCGCCAGCCGGGCGAGCCGATCACCCGGACGTGCAGATTCACCGCACGGCCGGGGTCGGTGCCGCCGTGCAGGCGCTTCGGCCACGTCTCGCCGGGGATGCCGCGCGCGTTGTCGACCCACTCGCCCGGGCGCTGCGGGAAGCCGGCCCGGGCCAGCCGGTCGGCCAGTGCGTCCGCCTCGGCGAGGGTGCGCACGCCCAGCATGAGATCGATGATGTCCTTGGCGGGCAGCCCCGGGACGGCTGTCGAGCCGATGTGCGAGACCGGGTGGCCGGGAGGCAGTGCGTGCCGGATCCGGGCGATCAGGCGGCCGGCCTGTTCGGGCCAGGTGGGGTCGGGCTCGGCGATGTGCAGCCGGCGGTCGGGGCGCGCCGAGACACGGAGGCGCAGATTCCCCTCGTACGCGCGGAGCCGGCCGCGGTAGAGCCGGTCGACCTGCGCGTTCAGTTCGTCGAGGGTGCCGTCGTTGGCCAGCACCACGTCGGCGGCGCGGCGACGCACGGCGTCGTCGGCCTGGGCGGCGATGCGGGCCTCGGCCTGGTCGGCAGTCATGCCCCGGGTCTCGGCGAGCCGCCGGATCCGCGCCGCACGGCCGGCCTCGACGACGATCACCAGGTGGTACGAGGGGGCCAGCCCCGTCTCGACCAGCAGCGGCACGTCGTTGACGACCACCGCGTCGGCCGGGGCGCCGGCGGTCAGTTCGACCGTCCGGGCCCGTACGCGGGGGTGAATGATCTTTTCCAGCGCCCGGCGGGCGTCGTCGTCACCGAAGACCTTGGCTGCCAGCGCGGGCCGGTCGAGCTCGCCGCCGGCCGCGAGCATTCCCACCCCGAAGGCGGCCACGATCTCGGCCAGCCCGTCGGTGCCGGCCGCGACAACCTCGCGGGCGAGTACGTCGGCGTCGATGATCACCGCGCCGTTGCGGGCCAGCCGCCGCGCCACCGCGCTCTTACCCGCACCGATCCCGCCGGTCAGACCCACCTTCAGCACGCGACCAGTATTCCCGTCCGGCCCGGGACGCGACAGCCCGCTCGGGCGAAGTGCCGGGAACGGCGAAAGGCCGCCCCGACCGGAGTCGGAGCGGCCTTTGGAGATGCTGCGGTCTGGCTCAGCCCAAGGGTTGGGTCAGCCCTTGCCGCCCGCGAGCTTCTCGCGCAGAGCGGCGAGGGCCTCGTCGGTGGCCAGGGTGCCGGACGGCTCCTCGTTGGCCCGGGCCGGGGCCGGCGAGGACGAGGTGGACGACGTCGAGGTGGACGACGACGAGCTGGTCGCGGCGCCGGCCGGAACCGGGTTGAGCGCAGCCTCGGCGTCGGCGTCGCGGGACGCCTGCACCTGCTTGGTGTGGGCCTCCCAGCGCTCGCGGGCGTCGGCGTACTGCTTCTCCCACGTCTCGCGCTGCTTGTCGAAGCCCTCGAGCCACTCGCCCGTCTCGGGGTCGAAGCCCTCCGGGTAGATGTAGTTGCCCTCGTTGTCGTACGTGGCCGCCATGCCGTAGAGGGTCGGGTCGAAGTGCTCCTCGCCCTCGACGAAGCCCTCGTTGGCCTGCTTGAGCGACAGCGAGATGCGACGACGCTCGAGGTCGATGTCGATGACCTTGACCAGGACGTCGGAGCCCACCTGGACGACCTGCTCGGGCAGCTCGACGTGCCGCTCGGCCAGCTCGGAGATGTGCACCAGACCCTCGATGCCGTCGTCCACGCGGACGAAAGCGCCGAACGGAACCAGCTTGGTGACCTTGCCCGGCACGATCTGGTTGATCGCGTGGGTGCGGGCGAACTGGCGCCACGGGTCTTCCTGGGTCGCCTTCAGCGACAGCGAGACGCGCTCGCGGTCCAGGTCGACGTCGAGCACCTCGACCTCGACCTCCTGGCCGACCTCGACAACCTCGGAGGGGTGGTCGATGTGCTTCCAGGAGAGCTCGGACACGTGCACCAGACCGTCGACGCCGCCGAGGTCGACGAACGCGCCGAAGTTGACGATCGAGGACACGACGCCCTTGCGGACCTGGCCCTTCTGAAGCTTGTTGAGGAACTCGGTGCGGACCTCGGACTGCGTCTGCTCGAGCCAGGCCCGGCGGGACAGGACCACGTTGTTGCGGTTCTTGTCCAGCTCGATGATCTTGGCCTCGAGCTCACGGCCCACGTAGGGCTGGAGGTCGCGGACACGACGCATCTCGACCAGGGAGGCCGGCAGGAAGCCGCGGAGACCGATGTCGAGGATGAGACCACCCTTGACGACCTCGATGACGGAGCCGCGAACGACGCCGTCGTCCTCCTTGATCTTCTCGATGGTGCCCCACGCGCGCTCGTACTGCGCACGCTTCTTCGAGAGGATCAGGCGACCTTCCTTGTCCTCCTTGGTGAGGACGAGGGCTTCGATGTGGTCACCGACCGACACCACTTCCGCGGGGTCCACGTCATGCTTGATCGACAACTCGCGCGAGGGGATGACACCCTCGGTCTTGTAGCCGATGTCGAGCAGGACCTCGTCCCGATCGACCTTGACGACGGTGCCTTCGACAATGTCGCCGTCGTTGAAGTACTTGATGGTCTCGTCGATGGCGGCGAGGAATGCTTCCTCGGACCCGAGATCGTCGACGGTGACCTTGTTGGCGCTCGAGGTGGCCTCGATGCTGCTCGTCATGTGGACTGTTGCTCCGAACGGATGGATTCGTGGTGTCTCTCGCGCGCCGCGGAACTGCCGGCGGGCACGGCACGAACGAGCCCAAGAACCATCGGGATCCTTGCAGTCGATCATGTCGAGACCGACGACCACGGAACCTGCTCCCTGCCGAGGCACACGATCCGCGAGCGCATCGACTAGCTTACCGTGCGCATTACCACAGGTTGCAAGCCCTCCTGACGAGCCAGGCACAATGTTCGGTCGAAACCCCGCAGCATGCCCGTAATGTCGGAAATCGGGACGCCGGTGGGCGGTGCCGTACCTTGTCGGGGTGACCGAGATCAACCCGCCGGCGCCCGGCTCGGCGATCACCGACGCCGAGAGCCGGATCGCCAGCCGCGGCTGGTGGGACTCCGACGCCGACGACTACCAGGCCGAACATGGCGCCTTCCTGGGCGATCTCGACTTCGTCTGGTGTCCCGAAGGGCTGCGCGAGGCCGATGCGCGGCTGCTCGGCGACGTGCGCGGCCGGCGGGTGCTGGAGCTCGGGGCGGGCGCCGCGGCGGGGGCGCGGTGGCTCGACGGACAGGGCGCCGAGGTGACTGCCCTCGATCTCTCGGCGGGCATGCTGCGACATGCGCGGGCGGCCGAGGCCCGCACGGGCGTCCGGGTGCCCCTCGTGCAAGCCGACGCGCTGGCCCTGCCGTTCGCTGACGGCGTATTCGACATCGTGTGCACGGCCTTCGGGGCCATCCCGTTCGTGGCCGATTCTCAGGCCGCCATGCGGGAGGTCGCGCGGGTTCTGCGTACGGGCGGCTCGTGGGTCTTCTCGATCACGCACCCGATGCGCTGGATCTTCTGGGACGAGCCCGACGAGTCCGGGCTGATCGCCCGCAACTCGTACTTCGACCGCACCCCGTACGTCGAGACCGATGAGCACGGCGTGCCGTCCTACGTCGAGCAGCACCGCACGCTCGGCGATCGGGTGCGGGAACTGGTGGCGGCCGGCTTCGTGCTGCGCGACCTGGTCGAACCGGAGTGGCCGGCGGGGCACGAGCAGGTCTGGGGTCAGTGGAGCCCGCTGCGCGGCCGGCTCTTCCCGGGTACGGCAATCTTCGTCTCCGATCTGCCCGGCTGACCGTTTCCGCAGGCCGCGCCGGGGTACCTCGGGTTCATGGCCGATGACAAGAGCCTGAAAAAGGGCGACGACGTGACCTGGAAGAGCCACGGGCAGACCGTCCACGGCGAGGTCGAGCAGAAGATCACGAAGCGGACCGAGGCGGCCGGGCGGACGGTCGACGCCTCGCCCGACGACCCGCAGTACAAGGTCAAGAGCGACAAGACGGGGCGCGAGGCCGTGCACAAGCCAGGAGCGCTGAAGAAGAATGGCTGAGCAGGACACCTACGCCGAGTTCAAGGACGCGGTCAACATGACCGCGACCGAGCTCGAGAAGTGGCTGAGGACCGACGAGTCGAAGGACGTCGGCCAGAAGTCGTCGTCGGGGGCCGAATCGGTCGGGCACGACTCCGGCCGCAAGATCATCAAGATCCTCGGCACGAAGAAGGCCGACCTGACCGAGGCCGACGAGGCGCACATGCGCAAGGTCGTCGGGTACGTGCACCGGCACCTCGCCCAGCACCCCAAGGGCGACGTCGAGGACACCAAGTGGCGGTACTCGCTGATGAACTGGGGCCATGACCCGCTCAAGAAGTGAGCGTCAGACCGGGATCCCCGTCTCGAGCAGGGTGCCCATGACGGCGAGCGCGGCCGGGATCATGCGGTAGTAGACCCAGGTGCCACGGCGGTCGCTGTCGACCAGGCCGGCCTCGCGCAGCACCTTGAGGTGGTGCGAGATGGTCGGGCCGGTCAGGTGGAACTCGCCCGTCAGGTCGCAGACACACACCTCGCCGCCGCGCGCGGTGGCGATCATCGACAGCAGGCGCAGGCGCACCGGGTCACCCAGGGCCTTGAACATCGGCGCGTACACGTCGGCCCGGGCCGGGTCGAGCGGCTCACGGGTGAGCGGTCCTGTCTCGGCGGCGTTTTCCATCGTCTGGCTCCCCATGGCGTCACCCTTGCAAAGCGCCGCAACCACGGCCCGTCACGGAGATCTGGCTCTCCGCGGCCGGCCGCGGAACGGCACAACCGCGGAGAGCGTACGCCGCCTGATCAGCCGACGGTGATTCGGAACGGCGCCACGGCCACGTCCGGGGTGTCCTCGGACAGCTGCTCGTTGCCCAGGGGCGCGTAGACGCGGATCGAGCCCGTGGTGACGGTGCCGCTCGGCGTGTCGGCGGGCGCCTCGACTTCGAGTTCGACACCGATGGTCTGGCCCGGGTACATCGGACCGGACACGTCGCAGTACGGGTACATGCAGACATTGTCGGGACCGGCGCCACGCGCCTCGAACGGCGCCGGCACCACCGTCTCCGTGGTGATGCCGCTGTGCCCGGCATCGCCGTTCCAGCGGATCGTCACCGGCACGCGGCCGGTGAGAACACCTTCGCCGTTCGGGGTCAGCGTGACATCGCCGGCCGTCGCGGTGATGTCGGCGTCCCGATCCTGCACGTACGGCTGCGGGTTGCGCAAAACGCCGGTGGTGGAGCGGAACAGCGTCGGCGAGGACGCCGTCGCCTGGGCCGAGTCGGACAGGGAGTACACCGTGGTGAGAGTGTCGTTTCCTTGCATGGCGTAATCGCGCGGGGTGGTCAGCGCCTCGGCGTCGACCCGGAACTTGCGGACCTGGCCCGGGGCGAGCGAACCGCCGGGAAGATCGCAGTCGAGCGTCCGTCGTCCGTCGACGGGCTCGGCGAACATGCACGCGACGCCGGGACGGAGCTGGCGGAAGGCGCCCGCGACCGGCTCGACGATCTTGACCGCGGCGCCGACCGCCGCGGAACCCGTGTTGGTGACGGTGACGTGGTAGGTGCCGGTATAGCCGTGCTCGCCCGGCTCGAACACGAGGCGGGTAGCACTTACGGTCAGACCGGGCTCGGCGGCCTGGGCCGGAGCGGCGGCGCCAAGCGTGGCGCCGGCCAGGAGGGCGGCAGCCGTCAGGCCGCGGCCGATCAAGGTACGCACGAACAACGTTTTCCCCCGTGGCTCTTCGATGTCATGGCCTCGCCAACTCTATCGAAGGTCGTCTAAATTTGTGCGCCGCTCTCTAGGGTGGGGGCATGGCGGGCGACGGGGTTCGATCCGGGATTCGGGAACTGCTGCAGGTCACGGCCATGTGGTTCGGCCTGGGCGAGCCGGAGGCGGACGGCCGGAAGGGCCCGGCCGGGCAACGCGCCACCTACCTGTTCGTGCAGACGGCGGCGGCCGTGGTCCTGGGCGTGGCGGCGGCCGCCGTCTTCATTCTCGTCCGGGACGAGCCGGTGCCGGCGGACTGGCCCGTCCCCTATCTGCCGCTCTTCGTGCCGCTGGCGATCGCGGTGGCCCGGCACCCAGCCGCCGCGCCGCTACCACTGGCCGCCGCCGTGCCGGCCGGCGCGTTGGTCACCGTCGTCGTGATGGCGATGGTGCCCGGCACGACCTTCTGGCCGTGGTTCACCGCCTTCGCGGCCGGCGCGCTGGGGGCCGGCACGATCTTCGGAGCAGTCTCGCCGCGAAACAGACCCTAGCTTGAGTTTTAACCCGTGCGGCGGGGTCGAGGGGTGGTCGTGGGCTTCTTGGATTGTGTGTCGCTCTGAGGT
>NZ_JAHWFK010000056.1 GCF_019710575.1 Paractinoplanes polyasparticus
CTGATCGACGGCTACTTCACCGGAACAGGTCTACCTCCACCAACACCACCCTGACCCCCACCCCAAAAGGGCTCTAGTGGTCCGCGGTAGTCCTCTCTGGTCCGGGGCGGTACCGCAGATTCTTGTGGGACCACCAAGGACAGCCGAAGACCACTGTCGCCGTGGACAGCCAGGAGGTGTCCTTGGTAGAAGCGCCCAGCTCGCGATTCCGCCAGCTGAGCGCCTTCCATCGCAGTGGCTGGGCAAGGGGGTAGCAGTTGTGCACCAGCACGCACCGGGCCATACGGCTGTGCCACCATCGCAGCACCATCTACCTCGGCAGGCAGCCTCTCCGTCCCCGATTCCAGTGCCCGTTCTGCTGCAGTCCCGCTACGTCCGTCCAGCGTTCTACTCAGTCACGGTTGTCGACGGTCACGGCCGGATAGCGGCAACCACTCCCTTGCGCGCGCTCGGCTGGACACCCGGAACCGTCCTCGAGTTCGGCGTCGACGCCAACCGCCTCATCACCGCGTTTCGCATCGAGGGTCCGCCACCGCCGGGCAGCACCGCACCGCGCCGGGAAGTCACCCCACGAGGCCACCTCAACCTGCCTGCTGCCATCCGCCGCCGCGCAGACATCAGCACCGGCGACCGGCTCCTCACCGCCGCAGACACCAACGCCGGCATCCTCCGGCTCCTCCCACCGAAAGTCCTCGCGCTGATCCTGCACGCCTACACCGCCGACCAGGACCAACCGCCGTGACAACGCCGAACGCCGACGGCACCAGCCCGACCGACAGCAACATAGCTTTGGTCGCTGCCCTCATGGCGCAGCTCAACATCACCGCCGACCAGCTCCCCCGCACCGACGCTGCCCCACGCCCGAACCGAGCCATTCCTACCTTCGACGACTACATCCCCCAGGTCGCCGACGGTGTGGTCGCCGGAACTCGCCGCGTCTACGACACCTACTGGCGGCGCATCCGCGAGAAATGGGGACACCGGCGTCTCGACGAGCCCACACCCCTGGAGATCAGACGATTCGCCGAGGAAGTCCGCCAAAACGCCGTCATCCGCCGCAACCACCGCGGCGGAGCCGGCGCCGCCGAACACCTCATCGCGGCCTTCCGCTGCATCTACCGCTACGCCGTCGCCGACCGGCTCATCGAGGCAGGAAACAACCCGGCCGCCCGGGTCGACAAACCCCACCGCCAGCCCAGCCTGCGACACGCACTCCCCGACCCCGCCCTCGCCGCAATCATCAAAGTCGCCGGCGAAACCGGCAACGACCCCGACCTCGACCTACTCATCCTGCGCCTGCACATAGAAACCGCATGCCGCCGCGGCGGCGCACTCGCGCTCAGACGCCAAGACCTCGACACCGACCAGTGCCTCGTCCGGCTCCAGGAGAAAGGCCAAACCCAACGCTGGCAGCCGATCTCACCGACCCTCACCGCATCGCTGATCGCCCACCACAGCGAACGCTCCGACGGCAGCCCGGCGGGGCAGCTGCTGCGCTATCGCGGCGGCCGACCCGTCGGCCGCCGCCGCTACGACCACCTCTGGCACCGCATCGGCACCTACCTGCCCTGGGTCGCCGTCCAACAGATCAGCGTCCACTGGATACGCCACACCACCCTCACCTGGATCGAACGGCACTTCTCCTACGCGATCGCCCGCGCCTTCGCCGGCCACGCCGGCGGCAGCGAAGCCGGCACCACCGCGACCTACGTCAAAGCCACCCTGCAGGAAATCGCTCAAGCACTCGCCACGATGACCGGCGAACCACATCCCGTCGCCGACATGGACCCCATGGCATCAATGCTCCGCGCCGAAGCTCTGACCTGGTCGAATGACGCAACCCAGCCTCACGACACGGTCCCGGCCGAAGATTCTTAAGCGGTGTGACCGCGATCACCTGCGGCGCATTTGCCCTGCTCAGAACACCTACAAAGCCATACAAGTAATGGCCAGCCCCATGGGCTGGCCATTACTCGTATGGCTTCGAGAACTACTGACGATCGGGCATCTGGATATCATGTGCCCATGAACACCCATGCCGTGCATGGATGCTACGGATTTGTGTCCGGAGGGGGACTTGAACCCCCACGCCCGATAAAGGGCACTAGCACCTCAAGCTAGCGCGTCTGCCATTCCGCCACCCGGACCTGCATTGCTACCTGTTGAGGGCCGACTCAGGTCGGCGTCCCAGCGGGCCGCACAGGAGAGAACTTTACACGGCCTCGCGTAGGGGTTGCAGGGAGGGTGGGGGTGGGGACAAAAGGGGGCATACGCCCGGGTTGGGTGGGGTGGGGTGGCCTGGGGGTTCTGTTGCGGGCAGCATGGCCTGCGTGTCGCAGCCATCGCCTCTTGCTCCCGCTCGGCAGCGGGCTCTTGCACTTGCCTCGTCGGGGGATCTGGCGGGGGCCCGGGCCATGCTCGAGCAGGCGGTGGAGCTGGGGAAGATCAATCTTTCCGAGGATGATCCGGACGTTCTTCTCACCGGCTTCGAGCTGGGGCGGGTGCTTCAGCAGAGTGATGATCCGATGGCGGCTCGGCGGGTGCTGGAGGAGGCTTACGCGGCTGGGCAGTGGCGGCTGGGGGACTCGGATCCGCTCATGTTGCAGATTTCGCATGACATCGGGGTGGTGGCTGAGGAGCTGGGGAATCGGCACGAGGCGCGCAAGGCCTTCTCCCGGGTGGCCGAGTTGGGGCCGGGCGCGTTGGGTGCGGGGCACTGGGCGGTTGCCCGGGCTCGGGCCTATCTGGGGGCGGGTCAATTAGGCGTACGGGGGGAAAGCGTTCCGAGCCACCCGGCATCTGCGGGTGACGCGCCGACCACGGTGTTCGAGGCCGTGCCTCCGGAGCCTCGGCGTGGCGAGGTGCGACCGCCGTCCGACGCCAACCAGCAGGTCTGGACTGCGCCCGACACGGTCAGCGGGCCCCGGCCAGCGCCGGTAGAACAGCCGGCCATCGACCCGCGATCCGGGTCGTCCGCGCCTTACCCGCACAATCCCCAGATACCGGTCCAGCGGTCCGAGGCATTCCAGCCAACTACGCCGGCCGCCCAGGGCGTGCCCTTCAGCGCAACCGCCCACCCGGGTCCGCGACCCGATGCGAGTCCCGACCGGAGCACGGCGCCCGGCACTTCCGCTTACCCCGGCGCACCGACCACGGGTGCGGCCGCGCCCGCCAGTGGAAGCAGCCGACTCCACCCGGGTGCGTCCGGCAATGAAGCCGCCCCGCCCTACCCGAACGCGCCTGCAAGTGGAGGCTCCCCGCTTCACCCAAACGCGCCCATCAGCGGAGCCGCCCTGCCTCCCCCAAGCGCGCCGGCGAGCGGATCCGCCCCGTCCTACCCCAGCGTGCCAGCGAGTGGAAGCGCCCCCTCCTACCCGAACGCGCCCGCCAGCGGAAGCGCCCCTTCCTACCCGAACGCGCCCGCCAGTGGAGGCGGCGCGCCGCCCGTCGACCCCTACTTCCCTGACGCCGGCGACCCCGCCCGTCCGGGCGTGCCGTCGAGCGGAGGCGCCCACCCGGGGACGCTGCGCGGGGAGCCCGTCTATCCGAGCGCACCGGGCAGCGGTGGCCCCTACACGACCACGCCGGGTGAGTCGTATCCGCACGGGTCGGGTTACTCCGAGGCGCCGGGTGCGGGCCAAGTGTTCGCGCCTGCGTACCCGTCCGGCGGCGCCGGCCCGTACGCGCAAGCAAGCGACAGCCCCGCCGGGCGTAAGGGGCTCGGGGTTTTCGCCGCTGTGGCGGCGGTGCTGGCGGCCGTCATTGCTGTTGCGGCGCTGGTCTTCGTGCTGGCCAACCGGACGAGTGACTCGTCTGACAATGACAATGTGCCAACTCTGGCGGGGCCGCCGCCCACCGATGTGCGGCTGCGGGACACCGGGGCCACGGTCGACGTCAACTGGACGGATCCGACCCAGGCCACCGTGTCCTTCATGGTCATCATGGGGCGGCCGGGGCAGGAATTGAAGCCGGTCGGGACGGTCGGACCTGGGCAGACATCGTTCGAGATGACTGGGCTCAACGCCACCGTCAACTACTGCTTCGCGGTTGTCGCCGTCTACAGCGGGAATCAGTTCGCTACGTCGCCGCAGGCGTGCACCAGCCGGGCTTCGGCTACTCCACGATAGAGGTCCGTGACTCTCCGGAAGAGATGATCACTCTGCGCTACCGTCCTTATCCACAGCGGGTATCGACGCCTGCCGCACTCCCCTATGATGGCCTGCGTTCCGGGTTCCAACGGGGAGGAAGTGGCAGTGACCAGCGCAGACGAGGTGACCGTCGACCAACCGAAGCGCCGCAGGCGCCGCGGCTATCTGGTCACTGTGGGCACCGTCCTGAGTCTGGCTGGTGGCCTCGCGCTCACCGTGCTGGGGCTGGGTTCGGCCGATCAGGCCGTCGCCAGTTTCGACTCCGCGTCGTGGGTCTGGAGCAAGGCGAAGGGCGAGGTCGCGCGGATCAACGGGGTCACCGCCAAGGTCGACACGCGCGTCGACGTGCCCAAGGCCCGCGGCCACCAGGTGCAGATCGTGCAGAACGACCGGTTCGTGATCCTGCGGGACGTGAACACCGGCGCGATCGGGTCGATGGACCTGACCACGCTGCAGGAGTTCTGGAGCGCCTCCGCCACCTCGGGCATCGGGGTTCGGGTCGCCCTGCACGAGGACTCGGTGTTCGTCATCGACACCGTGCAGGGGCAGGTGCAGCAGCTCGACCCGCGCACGCTGGGCAAGGTGGGCAATCCGCTGCGGTTCCCGCCCGGTGTCGCGGGCGGGGTCTTCGACGGCAAGGGGCGGCTGTGGGTCGCGGCGCCCAGCGAGGGCACGGTCACGGCGATCACACCGGCGGCCACCTCCCCCTCCGCGCCGGTCAAGAACGAACCCCAGCGCGTACGTACGGAGTCCGTGGCCCAGCCGGCACACGACCTCACCCTCTCGACCCTCGAGGACGGCGTGGCCGTGCTCGACCGCACCAACAACAAGCTGCACACCGTGCTGGGCAGCCAGCCGTCCTTCACCAGCGCCACGCTGCCGCTGCCGGGGCCGGGCACGCTCGCCCCGCACACCGACGGCGAGCGCGTGCCGGTGACCGTGCCCGACGCGCGGCACGTCTATGTGGCCGGTGAAAATGGGTTCCGCAGCGACTTCGCGGTGCCGGGCGACGGCGAGAACCTGCAACCGGCCGTGGCCTGGAAGGGCTACTTCTACGTGGCCGACGCGACCGGCGCGGTGCGCGTGTTCGACTCGGCGGGCAAGCGGCAGAAAGACATCGGCTTCCGCAACCCGGGCGGGCCGCTCGAGCTCGAGGTGCGCGAGGGCTACCTGTTCATCAACGCACCGGGCTCGTCCACCGCACGCGTCGTCGACGGCTCCCACGCGGTACGAACCGTCGACAAGTACGCCGACGATGTGCTCGGGGGCGACGCTCCGCCCGCGCCGCCGGAGGCTCCTCCCCCGCCGCCCAAGCCCAAGAAGCCGGTCGTCACCAAGCCGAGCGCCCCGCGCAACGTGCGGGCCGCCGCCGGCAACGCCGAGGCCCGGGTGACCTGGCAGGCCGCGCGCGACAACGGCGCCGCGATCACCCGCTACATCGTGACCGGTGCGGGGCGCAGCTTCCAGGTCGGCGCCGACCAGCGCGCGCTCACCGTCACGGGGCTGGTCAACGGGCAGACGTACGAGTTCTCGGTGCGCGCGGTGAACAAGAAGGGGGAGGGCCCGGCGCGAACGAGCAACTCCGTGCGTCCCACCTCCGAGGTGCCCGATGCGCCGACCGCGGTGACCGCCGAGGCCAAGCCGGACGGATCCGTCGTGGTCACCTGGCCGCCGGCCAACGGGCAGGGGCTCGAGATCCGCCGCTACACGGTGACCGCGATCAGCGAGGGCGGCAGCGCCCCGATCGGCGAGGCCACCGAGGCCTCGCTGACCATCAAGGACGGCGAGCTCGAGTACGGCAAGCAGTACGCGTTCACGGTCGTGTCGGTCAACGAGCGCGGGGCCGGGTCGAAGGCGTCGCCGATCAGCGGCAGCGTTGTGCCGTTCACCAAGCCGGGCAAGCCCGAGGGCACCGACGCGGCGACGGCCGGCGACCAGGCGGGCTCCATCTCGGTGGCGTGGCAGCCCTCGGCCGACAACGGGCGCCCGATCACCAAGTACGTGGTGAGCGCGGGCGACAAGAGCCTGGACGTCACCGACGGCACGGCGGCCACGCTGACCGGGTTCGAGTCCGGCGCCACGGTCGCGGTCGAGGTGCGCGCGGTCAACGAGGCCGGCGAGAGTGAGCCGGGCACGGCCACCGCCAAGACGGTCGCGTTGCCGCGGATCACGATCACCGGGGTGGACCCGACGTTCAACACGGCGACGGTGCGGTTCAGCGTGGACGCGGGCGGCGGCACGGCCAGTTGCACCGCCGCGGCCAACGGCGTCGCCGCGGTGTCCGGCGCGTGCACCGGCATCAGGGTCAACGGGCTCAAGCCGAGCACGAGGTACACGTTCACGGTGACCGCCAAGAACGCGGCCGGCACGGTCAAGGAGACCGCGACGGCCACCACCGATGCGCTCTTCGGCGTTGCCACCTGCAAGAACGGCCAGGAGGGCGAGACCGCGACGTACTGCGACAAGGATCGCGACGGCCGCAACGGCAACGAGATCTTCAGCGTCGCCCGGCAGGACAACGGCAACCAGGTCGGCTGGGCCAAGCCGGGAACGCGGCTGCAGGCGTACTGCAAGAAGTCCGGCCAAGAGGTGTACGCCTACATCTACAACAACGAGAAGCGCAGCACCTGGTGGGTTCAGGTCAACTACAGCGGCAAGAACTACATCCCGTGGGCCTGGCTGAACCTCGAAGGCGGGGACAAGCTGAACAACCTGCCGACCTGCTGAGCTGAGCTACTGGGGAACACAAGTGACGGAACCACTGCCGCCGCAGCACATTCACGGCTTCGCCGAGGTGGCGGCCGCGCTCGCCGAGAGGATCGGCGCGGTCGTGCTGGGCAAGCCGGAGGTGGTGCGGCTCGCGCTCACCGCGATGTTCGCGCAGGGGCACGTGCTGCTCGAGGACGTGCCCGGCGTGGGCAAGACGACGCTGGCCCGCGCCCTGGCGGCGTCCATTCAGGGGCAGTGGCGGCGCATTCAGTTCACGCCCGACCTGCTGCCCTCCGACGTGTCCGGCGTGACGATCTTCAACCAGGCCTCGCGCGGGTTCGAGTTCCACCCGGGGCCGGTGTTCGCGAACATCGTCATCGCCGACGAGATCAACCGGGCCTCGCCCAAGACGCAGTCGGCGCTGCTCGAGGTGATGGAGGAACGCCGCGTCACCGTCGACGGCGTGCCGCACCCGGTGCCGCAGCCGTTCCTGGTGGTGGCCACGCAGAACCCGGTCGAGATGGACGGCACCTACCGGCTCCCCGAGGCGCAGCTCGACCGGTTCCTGGTGAAGCTGTCGGTCGGCTACCCGAGCGAAGACGTCGAGGTCGAGGTGTTGCGCGGAGCGGCGCTGCGCTCCCCCGACGCGCTGGAGCCGATCACCGACACGGCGGTGGTCGGTGAGATGGTGCGCATGGCGACCCGGGTGCACATTGCCGACCCGCTTTACACGTACGCGGTGCGGCTGGCCGCCGCCACCCGCAACCACCCGCAGGTGCGGGTCGGGGTCAGCCCGCGTGGGGTGATCGCGCTGACCCGGGCGGCCTGCGCGTACGCGCTGATCAACGCTCGCGGGTACGTGCTGCCCGAGGACTTCAAGACGCTGATCGAGCCGGTGTTCGCGCACCGCGTGCTGCTCTCGGCCGACGCCCAGCTGCGCGGGGTGACGGCGGGCGAGGTGCTGCAGGACGCGGTGCGGTCGGTGCCGGTGCCGTTGCCCGACACGACCCGCGTCACGGCCGGGGCGTGAGCACGCCTACGCCCCCGGGAGAGCTGCCGCTGCCGGTCGGCAGCGCTCCGCCGACCGGCGGCGGCCCCTCCCTGACGGTCGCGCGTCTGCGGCAATGGCGTGGTCTGACGGGGGTCACGGCCCGCGGGTACGGGATCGCGGCGGCCGCGGCGGGGCTGTTGGTGGCGGGATTCCGTTACGGGTACCCGGATCTGGCGATGTTGGGGGCCGCGGCGGGCGTCGCTCTCGTGTGTGCGGTGGGGTTCGCTTCGTGGCGGCCTCGGCTCGGAGTGGAGCGGGTGGCTGAGCCGGACCGGGTCGCGCGGGGTGAGGCGGCTCGGATGACGCTCACCGTGCGGAACACGAGCCGGCTGCGGGCGGCCAACCTGGTGGCCTCGGATCGGTGCGGGAGCCGGGCGGTTCCGGTGCCGTTGCTGCGGTTGCGGCCGGGGCGGGACACGACCGTCGGGTATCCGGTGCCGACCAGCCGGCGGGGCATCGTGCCGATCGGGCCGTTGCGGGTCACCCGGGGGGATCCGCTCGGGCTGGTGACGCTGGCCCGTACGTACGGTGGGCTCGCTGAAGTGTGGGTGCACCCGCGGATTCATCTGCTCCGGGCGGTGCCGGCCGGGATGGCCCGCAGCCTCGACGGGCGTATCGACAAGGTGCCGCACGGGACGATCACGTTCGACACGCTTCGCGAGTACGTGATCGGCGACGAGCTGCGCCGGGTGCACTGGCGGTCCAGCGCCAAGGTGGGCGAGCTGATGGTGCGCGAGCAGCTCGACACGTCCGAGCCGACGATCGTCGTGCTGCTCGACGATCGGGCCGCCGCGCATCCGGAGCTGCGGGACGGGACGGCCGAGTCGTTCGAGGCGGCCTGCGAGGCGGCGGCGTCCATCGTGGCCGCGGCGGTGCGCGAGGACATCCCGGTCAGCCTGCACCTGGTCACCGACGTCGCGAGCGGACCCTATCTCGACGTGCTCACCCGGGCGACGCTGCGGCCGGGCGATCTGGCGGCGACCTTGCGACGCGTACGGGCTCAGCGGCTCGGCGACACCCTGGTGTTCCTCACCGGGCCCGGCGGTCGCGAGGACCTGGGGGCGGTGAGCGCGCTGCGCGGCCCGTACCCCGTGGTGATGGCCGGCCTGTTCGGCGACCGCGACGGCGCTCCGGTCTCGGCGGGCGACGGCCTGATCGTCATCGAGGCCGCCGACGGCAACGAGTTCGCCGCCGCCTGGGACGGGGTCCGCGGATGGTGAGGTGGATTCGCGCTGCGGTGGTGGCGGCGGCCCTGGCGGGCATGATCTCGCTGTCGGGCGTGGTGCTGGGACGGATCTTCTCCGGGGCTCTGCTGCTGGAACTGGTGGCGGGGGCGGCCATCGGGTCGGTGGGCCTCAGTCTCGCTTGTCGGCGGCTGCCCAACTGGGTGGTGGCGCCGCTCTCGGCCGTGCTGCTGGGCGGCTACACCGTGCTGGCCCTGCTGATCGCGGCCAATCAGGCCGAGCTGACCGGGCCGCTGACGCGCATCGTCCGGGAGAGCCTGGAGAACGGGATCCCGCGGCTGCTCACGGCCCTGATTCCGGTGGAGCCCACTCCGGACACTGTTGTCGTGCCGGTCATCGCGGCCTGGCTGGCGGGGTTGGCGGGCGCCGAGATCGCGGTCCGGGCCGGGCGGGTGCTGCTGGGGCTCGTACCGGTGGCCGGGCTTTATGGTGGTTCGCTGTATGTGGTGGGTCCCAACGCTGATTCGGCGGGGACCACCACCGTTGTCTTCGCCGTGCTCGCGGTGGTCGCGTTGGCCGCCAGCGCCCGGGACACCACCCGGACGGACGGGACGGTGGGAAACAAGGCGCGTGGACGGGCGTTGGTCAGTGCCGCGGCGGGGCTGGCGGCCGTGCTGGTGCTCATCGTGGCCGTGGGGCCGTGGATCAGTGGGCAGGTCGGGTCCACGCCGGTGGATCCCCGGCAGTACGTCGAGCCGCCTCAGGTGGACAGCCTGGACGAGAGCCCGCTCAACCGGATCTCGGGGTGGGCCCTCACGCCCAAGGAGCCGCTGCTGAAGGTCTCGAAGGCGTCCGCCTCACCCGGCAAACGGCTGCGGCTGCGGCTCGCGGTGCTGCCGGACTACGACGGAGTGACCTGGCGGGTCGGCGCCACCTATCGCAACGCGGGGCGCATTCTGCCGGCGCAGCCGAGGATGCCGGACGCTCAGATCACCGAGGTGCGGCAGACCGTCATCGTGGACGGGCTGACCGGGCGGCTGCTGCCGGTCGTGCCCACGCCGACCGGGGTGGACGGGGCGCGGGTGGCGTTCGACGCGTCGACCGGCACGATGATCCGGCCCGAGGGGCTGACACCAGGTCTGCGGTACGCGGTCACGTCCGAACTGCAGACGCCGGACCTCAACTTGCTGCCGACCGCCGACGTGCCGTCCGGGGACGCGGTGGCCCGCTACCTGGCCGTGGGCGCCTCGCAGATCCCGCCGCAGATCCAGCGCCTGGCCGACCAGCTCGCCGAGGACAACGGGGCCGCCTTCGACCGGGCCATCACGATCGAGGAGTTCCTGGCCGAGCACTACCGCAAGGTCGCCGACGCCCCCAGCGGGCACGCGTTCCCCAACCTGAACTTCTTCCTGTTCGGGCCGCGGCAACAGGGCGGGCAGGTCGGCACGTCGGAGCAGTTCGCGGCGTCGTTCGCCCTGCTCGCCCGGCTCACCGGGCTGCCCAGCCGGGTCGTGGTGGGCTTCGACGCGCCCGCGGCGGGCGGGATCGTCACCGCGGGCAGCGCGCTCGCCTGGCCCGAGGTGCTGTTCGACGGGCTGGGCTGGGTGGCGTTCGACCCGATGCCGAAGGACAAGAACCCGCGCCCGGTCGAGGAGGACTTCACCCCGAAGCCGACAAAGCCACCGACCCCGCCGTCGGAACCGCCGCCGCCCTCGGAGACACCCGCGTCGTCGGGGCCGCCCGCGGCGCTCGCGGCCGAGCCCGGCGGAGGACCGTCCGCGGGGCTGGTGGCGGGCGGCGCGTCCGGGTCGGTGTTGCTGGCGCTGATCGCGGCGGCCGGGGCCGTCGTGCTTCTGCGGCGCTCGCTGCGCCGGCAACGGCTGTTCGCGGGCAGCCCGGACGACCGGATCACGGGGGCGTGGGCCGAGTTCCGGGACGCGCTGCGGCTCGCCGGTCAGCCGGTGCCCCCGCATCTGGCGGCCAGCGAGGCGGCGGCGTACGCGGGGAAACCGGAACCACCCCGCAAGCGCCTGCGCAAGGCCGTGCCGGAGCCCGCCGCAGGCGAGATGCCGCCGCTGGACGAGCTGGTCGCCGGCATCAACACGGTCGGCTTCGCGCCCGGCTCGGCCGACGAAACCCAGGCCGCGAGGGCCGGCGACCAGGCCGTCGCGTACGCCACCGAACTACGAGCCCGCCGCTCCTGGTGGCGCCGCCTGTGGTGGAGCCTCCACCCCGGCCCGCTGCGCTGGCACCGGTGAACCGGCCGAACAACGATCTGCTGATGCACCGGCACCGCTGGAACTGGACAGATGCATCATATTTCCACTTCGTCGCGCCGAATCTGCTCGCCGCATGGCAATCCGACTCCACACTCGCCAGTCCGAACCACCGGCAGCCGTGGTCCGCGACTGGTGGGTTGATTCGCGGCAAAGGCGCCACCACCAGGCCTTTTGCGTGATTGATTCTTTCCAGCCGCACCGTCGCGGCAACCGTTGAGGAAGAGAGTCACATGCGCACCAGCCATCCCCACAGGTCGGTCCGGGTGAAAGCCGCCGTCACCGCCTTGCTGCTCGGCGCCGGCGCCATCGCCGCAGTGAGTGCCCCCGCCCATGCCCGGCCGGCCGTGCCCGCCTTCGCCACCGGCCTGTCGCCGGAGCTGCAACGCCTGCTCGATCAGGTCGGACGGCACATCTCACTGCGCGAATTACAAGCCGACGGCACCCTGGCCGGGCTGCAGCGGGCCACCCCGGCAGCCGAGCCGAGCAGCCTCGACCTCACCGCCGAGGAGGCCGACCGGCCGCGGTCCGGCAAGGTCGCCACGCCGGGCACGACGTTCGACATGGCCTGGTTCGAGCGCAACCTGCGGGCCGCGCTGACCGGCAAGACCGTCGGGTACGCGTACTCGATCGGCAAGGCCGGCCAGCTCGACCGGCAGGCCGGGGTCGGCTCCGCGCGGGTGGCGCCGGACAACCCGGTCACCGCCCAGTCGGCCACCAAGGCGATGACCATTGCCAGCGTCAGCAAGCCGGTCACCGCGGCGGCCGTGCTGCGCCTGCTGGAGCAGAAGAACATCTCGGTCGACAGCGGGATCGGGCCGTGGCTGCCGTCAGCCTGGAAGCGCGGCGCCAACGTCGACAAGATCACGTTCAGGCAGCTGATGACCCACACCAGCGGCCTGCTGCAGAACTACCAGACCGCCACCGGCACCACCGGTGGCAAGTCGACCGGCGCGTGGGACAACATCCGCATCGCGATCGGCCAGGACCTGGGGTCCAAGGGCTTCAAGTACGCGAACATGAACTTCAGCATCTTCCGCATCATGGTGCCGAAGATCGCGTACGGGGTGGACCTGAGCCCGCTGTACGACGCGCCGCCGGCCAACATCACCAAGGCGCAGATCGATTACCTGACCGGGATCGTGTTCCTCGGTTACCTCAAGCCGGTCCTGGCGCTGGCCAAGGCCTCAGTGGGCTGCGCCAACGCCGACGCCAACCCGACCAAGCTGTACGCGTACCCGACCGGCGGCCAAGCCGGCTGGGGCCCGCAGGACTACACCACCGGCTGCGGCGGCTACGGCTACAACATGTCCGCCAACGGGATCACCTCGTTCCTGTCGCACATCCGCTACACCGAGAAGGTGATCTCGGCGGACGCGCGCAAGCTGATGGTCGACGACAACGTCGGCATGTACTCCTACGACGGCGCCTACGGCACCTACCACGGCCACAACGGCTCGTGGACGCAGTCCGGCAACCGGGGGATGCGCAGCTGCGCCATGTCGTTCCACATCCACGTCGACGCGTCGCTGCTGGTCAACAGCCGCGGCGACTACCCGAGCCCGTGCGCCATCCTGCTCGACGCGTTCGACAACGCCTGGCACTGAGCACAGCTCATGACGGCCGGGGCCCGCGGGCCCCGGCCGTCACGTGTTCGCGGCGTGCACTCGGTTGTTGCGGATCCAGCGGAAGTCAGGTGGCGCGTCGAGCCGCCGGCGGCCGGCTCGCCACCTCGCCGCTGCGCTCGACCAGTAGGCAGCCGATCTCGTCCACCGCCTCCCCGGTCAGGTCAGCCACGACGTTGGCCGCCCGGGCGTAGGTCCTGGCCCATTCGCGGAAGGCGGGACGGCTGCCGGGCGGCACGGCGACGACTCCCGGACGGCCGGGGTAGGAGTTGCCGTACTCGTCGCCGTGCGGCGCAACGTACCGCCGGTGTACGCCGTCGTGGTTGGCCTGAAGGATGTCGGTCAGCAGGTCCAGTGTCTCCGGCTCGAACAAGCCGGGCCGCGTCCGGAGGGCAGCGATCGTGCGGTGGACGTGTCGCCAGTCGCCTACCTTCTCGAGTGCCGCCAGCACGTGGCCGGGTGCGACGGGTTCGGCAAGTGTGGAAAGAAGTTCGTCCAGCTGTCTGCGGCCCGGCCAGCGTCGCCAGGACGAGGGCCGACGCGATCGCCGCCATGACCATGCCCATGGCGTGGGCGAGTATGCCGAACAGCCGGGCGTCGAAGAGGGGTTCACGGCTGCGGTTCCACCAGGCCAGGGGCATCGCGACCCAGCGGATCGGTGACGGGGTCCGGCCGGTCAGGGCCAGGTCCATCGCGCAGCCGGCCCAGGACAGGGCGTACAGCACTGCCGCACACCCGGCCAGGATGCCCGCCGTGGACGAGGTCTGTTGAACGACCCAGCCGATCAGGACGGCGGTGGCGGAGATTCGCGTCAGCCGGCCCAGCACCCGGAGGACCACGCCGCCGCCGCGCTGGACCGGGATCTCCCAATCGACCAGTGGGTCCACGGAGACCGGCAGCGCCGATCGGCCCAGCCCGGCACGGCGGTGCCATAGTGCCAGGTGTGCCACGGCTGCCACGCCGGCCACCGGCACGGCCGGGGTGTGCCACGGCGAGCAGGCGCAGGACACGTATGTGGTCGTCCCGGCGTCCGGTGCGCCAAGCGTGCATCAGCACCTCACTGGCGGCGAGGCGCAACGCGGGCGGCACGCGGCCCGCGAGGTCGCCGAGCCCGGCCGCCAAGACCTCCAGAGCCTTGCGGACACCGTCCGGCCACGGTGGCTCGTCGTCCCGCGGATCCCGGCGGACCAGGCGCGCCTCGATCTCACCGAGTAGAGCCGTGCTGCCCGGCGAGCCGCTCTGCAGAACGTGTACGGCAACCTCTCGCCACCGGTCGTCGGCGATCAGCGCCGATCGGTTCACCAGGTCGGGCCGGTCGAGGACCGCCTTGGTGGCGAGGTACTCCTGGAGACGCCGGTGCCGGAAGGTGAACATCCGCCCGTGCGTCGTGTCGGTGCGGTCGGCCAGGCCGCTGCGAATCAGTCCGTCGAGCACGTCGGTCGTCACCGCAGCCGACCAGACGGCTGGGTCGTGCGCCGTCAGCGCGGCCTGCAGGTGGCGCTCGTCGGCGGCGAGGCCCAGCCCGTCGACCGCCGTCATGCAGTAGGCGATGTCGGCGGCCCGGGCGAGAAGCTCGTCCGACCGCAGGGTGCCGCGAACGTATTCGTCGAACGCGGCGTACACGCTTGTGGGCAGTCGATCGGTGGTCGCAACGTGTCGACAGGCAAGATCCAGTCGAAACGGGTTGGCGGCGAAGGCACCGACCGGGGACCACGCGTGATCGAGTTCCGCGAACAGCATCCCGCGCTGCCCGTCCGTGAGGTCGTCGTTGCGCCGGACCAGCCACCTGCGTTGCCCCCGGGTCATCGGCACGACACGCGCCCGGGGAAGTCGCACCGCCGACGGCCCCGGGAACAGGCGGGACGCGATGACCGCCGGGCAGCCGGTCTGCTTGGCGAAGTCGATGAGGGCCTTGGCGTTGCGGGCGACGCGGTCGTCGGCGCCCTCGACGGCGGTGAGCGCCGGGATCTCGTCGAACGCGTCGAAGAGAAGGAGCAGTTGTCCTCGGCGGAGCCGGTCCTCGAGGGCCTTGAGCAGATCGCGCCGATCGTGGTGTCGCCCGCGATGTTGACGACCTTCTCGACGTGCTGGTAGACGCTTGCGAAGTCCGGGGCGCCGTCGGGCCGGAAGCCGCCGAGCGGTACGTACACGGTGAGCCGGCTCGGTCGACGCCACCATTGCCCGGCCCGGACGGCGCAGCTGTCGGTGTGATGGCGCAGCGCCGTGGTCTTGCCTGCCAGCGCGTCACCTTCCAGATGGACGACGCCGCGGCGGTGCCGGCGCAGCACGCGGGCCAGCAAGCGTGGCCGGGTGTGCCCGTCGAGCGTCACGGACAACGGCACGATGCGCTGTTGCCAGTCGTGCAGCGGGACGGCGGGGCCGGCCGCGACGGCCAGCGCCTCCGCGAGCTCCCTGCCCCGGCCTTTGTCGTCGCGCGCTGCACCCGCCCGACCGAGCAGCGCCGCGGCCACGCACGACAGGACCACGAAGCCCAGCAGCCACGGCACCGGCTCAGCCTTCACGAGCTTCAGCGGCCCGGCCGGCGCGTCGCTCACGAAGTTGACCGCCAATGCCGTCAGCACGCCGGCGACGACGACGAACGACTGCGCGATGCCGAACCAGTACCGTCTTCGCATCTCACCACCTAGCCGAGCACTGCGTCGGTCAGCTAGCTGCACGCGCCCTGGACAGGGGTGGAAAGGCGCTGTCGGCAAGACGACACCCTATCGTTGCTCGTCGACGCAGAGTCACCATACAGTGGCGCCGGGTGGCGGGGCGAGGCGCAGCACCTTGGGATGATGGTCGCCAACCAAGCTGCCGCCGTCAGTGAATCGACCATTAAGCCGGACGTTGTCGGGCGCCGTTCAGCCGGCTGGCCCTCACCATGGTTTGCCGTGGACCGATGACACGGCCATCCGCAGTGACCTCGGTGCCGCGAACGTCGTACCAGCTCTCACCGTCGAGCACGTGCGGCTGTGCCCAGTCGACGCTGCTGACGACTATCCGCAGCTCACCAGCGCCGAACCGGTAGTCCGTCTCCGCGAGGATCCACACCTGTGCGCCGGACCCGCTCTCTCGCTCCATGCCGCGCCCCGTCGTCGCCGGAGCCCACCAAGTAAGGCCCGGATGCCGCAAGCATCCCCGTGCGCGCGCAGCGGCGCGAGCTTCTGCACGTGCATCTGCACTAGCGGGGCGGTGTTTTGGCTGAAGGTTCAACCCCGGCCCTCCGTACGCACGATTGCCTGTGCGCGTTGTGTCGCCGCGCCGACACCTGTAAGGAAGACCGTGTGCCGACGCGCGTGTGGACGGTGGTGGAGGTCCAGTCGCACCGTCGGGCCGCAATCGGACTCAGTGTGCGACACCACGCCATCACGCGATGGGACAACCGTTGGGTCAGCCGGACGGAGTCGGACAACGTTCACCACTCGGCGACGGTTGTCGAAGCGGCCGCTACCGGCGACACCGATCAAGCGGCGATCCAGCTGGGTGATCGGCACGCGATACACCGGACGTCCGAAGCGACCTCGTCGGAGTGGAGTTCATGGATTCGTCAGGCATCGGGGCACTGAGGCGTTCGCGACCGGATCGCGGTTGAGATGGCGAACTCGCCGCGCGACTATCTGCAACGCCTGGCCGAGCTTGACGCGTCCATCGCCGGCGCCCAGCTACCTCCGGACGCGCTCCTGGAACGCGCGGCCGGCCTCATCGCCGGGCGCGTTGGCTGCCGCGTCAGCGAGGCGCACACACAAATTCTGCGGATCGCCCAGGCGCAGGGATGCTCGGCGCAGGAGATCGCCGGCGACGTGTTGAGCACCTTGGAGTCGGGGCTGCCGCTGGACGCCCGTGTGGTCCGGGCCGCGATCGAGGAAGTGCTACCTGTCCGGCCACCTGTGCAGCACCCCGCCGAACCGGCCCGGGCCGATGTCGAGATGTCCGCCGAAGACGGCTGGGCCCGTACGACCCAACAGGTATTGGCGGCCGTCGGTGGCAATCACACTGCGGTGACGCCGATATGTGACGCTGACGGGCGGATCCGCGATTTCGGCATCGTGGCCGTCAGCCAGTCCGTGGTCGACCCGTCCGGCCGCCGCGGCGACGAACTCGTCGGCTGCCTGGTCAGCGAGGCGGACCCCGGCCTCGTCGGCGGGCCGATCTGGCAGGCCTGGCAGGAAACCCTCGCCGACCGGACGCCACGCCGTGTCGGACCGCTGCCCTACGAGCGCACCTTCGGCGAGGCCACGATCGCGGTCCCGGTGGTTGTGCAGATCCACCCCGTCGGCCCGGGGCTGGTCAACACCTGGACACGACCGGACGAACAGAGCCGGCTCAGCGATCGGATCGCCCAGACCGAACGGCTCAGCCGTCTCGGGTGGGGTGAATGGGACCTGCTCTCCGGTGAGGTCGTCTGGTCCGACGAGATGTACCGGATCTACGAGCGGGAACCCGCCGACGGTCCGCTGAGCGGACAGCAGTCACGGGCGCTGTGGCTTGCCGAGGACGAACCGATCCATCAGCAAGGAGCCATCGCCTTCGGACGCGGTGACACAGTGGACATGACCTACCGCGCCCTCATCGGCGGCAGAATCAAGCACCTGCGGTGCGTCGTCGACGCGGTACGCGACACCGCCGGCCGTCCGATCAAGGTGTTCGGCGTCGTCCAGGACGTGACCGCGCAGGAGGTCAACCGAGCCGATCTGGCCAAGATCGAGCTGCAGCTGCACGAGCACCGGCTGAGGCTGCGGGCCCGGGACGAACTCGCCGCCCAGTTGCAACACATCATCCTGCCGATCCCGGACGGAACCATCGAGTTACCCGGACTGCACGCCGCAGTCCGGTACCTGCCCGCGGAACAAGCCAGCCGGGTGGGCGGCGACTGGTATCACGCCGCCGCTCTCGGCGACGGACACGTCCTGATCGCCGTCGGTGACGCAGCCGGGCACGGCATCCAAGCGGCCACCGCCATGGCACGCCTGCGTCACGCGCTCGCGGCCCTGAGCATCACGACCACAACCGATCCAGCACAGTTACTGTCCTTTCTGAACATGCTCCTGCGCGCCGGCAACCACAACATCGCCACCGCCACCGCCGTGGTCGCCCGCTACCACCCGGTCGATCGCACACTCGTCTGGGCGCAAGCGGGTCACCCGCCGCCCCTGCTGAGCCACGAAGGCAGCATCACCGCCCTGAACCGGCCCCGCGGCCCGTTGCTCGGCGCCCTGCCCGAGCCCGTCTACGAGACCGCGACAGTACGCCTGAACCGATCCGACGTGCTCCTGCTCTACACCGACGGGCTGGTCGAACACCGGGAACAACCCCTCGCCGACGGATTCGCGGCGGCCATCCAGACGATGCGCGACGCCGGCGACGACCCACCGTTGACCGACCTCGTCGGCCGGTTCCGCCGGGCCAACGCCGAGGACGACACCTGCATCATGGCCGTACGACCGGCATCGCCTCCTCCGGCAACCGGCGCACCGACCCTCGAGGCCTCCGCCGGGACGCCCGCGGATGAGCGGGCCGCGGTCGATCCGATCAGAGCCGCAATGTGACGCCCACCATGCCGGCTCCCGGTTCTGTGCCGGTGTCGTCGTGCACATGGACCGCAGCTCCACCAGCGCCCTGAGAAGCATCGCCGAGTGCCCGCGACAGCGCCGCGAAAGCCGGCCGAAAGCGCCCTGTCCTACCGTTTGCTCAGCGCACGGGGGCCGCTCTCCGGCAGGCATTTCCCGGGTTTGGAGGTGACGCATTGCGAAGTATTCATCACTTTCGGGGGAATCCGGCGAATGCCCGCCGGGGCGGGCGCACCGAGATTGAAGTGTTGCCGCGCGCCGCACCTGGCGCGCGGTAACGCCTGCTCCAACGGCTTGCCAACGCGTGGCACGACCGTTGCGCAGCGGTCCGCCGTGCCGCCGGTCGTGGCGATGTTCGCGGCTCGCTACGGTAGCGGGGTGGAGTTCGGTCTGCTCGGTCCGCTCGAGGTGGTCCACGAAGGACGGTTGTTGCCGATCCGGGCTGGTAAGCAAAGGGCGCTGCTCGCTGCCCTGCTCCTGCGTACGGGAAGATCAGTGCCGCTCGACGAGCTGGTCGACATCGTCTGGGGCGACGGGTCACCGGCCAATCCGCGGAGCACCATCCAGATCTACGTGAATCGGCTGCGCGCGGCGGTCGGCGACGTCATCGAGACCACCTCCGACGGGTACCGGATCGCAGCCCGGGCGACGGACGTCGACATCGGGCGTTTCGAGGAACTGCTCGCCCGCGCCGGCAGCCACGGCGAGCGCGGCGATCTGCCCGGTGAGGCCGAAGCCCTGCGCGAGGCGCTGGCCCTGTGGCGGGGCGAACCGCTCGCGGACGTGCCCTCCGACGTCCTGCACCGGGAGGTCGCGCCGCATCTGCGCGAGCAGCGCATGCGCGCGCTGGAACGGCGCATCGACGTGGATCTGAGCCACGGCCGGCACGCGGAGCTGACCGGTGAGCTGATGGTGTTGACAGCCCAGCATCCCCTGCGGGAACGGCTGTGGGCGCAGCTCATGTCGGCGTTCCACCGTGGCGGGAGGCAGGCGGACGCGCTGGAGGCGTACCAGACGGTGCGCCACCGGCTCGCCGACGAACTCGGCATCGATCCCGGCCCCGAACTGCAGGAGATACACGCGGCCGTGCTGGCCGGCGGATCGACGCAGGACGGGTCGACCACCCGGCCGCGGATTCCGAGACAGCTGCCGCCCGCACCCCATCGCTTCACCGGCCGGGCAAGCGAGCTCGCCCGGTTGGACGCCCTGCTGCGTGACACCGGACCGGACGGAACACCGCTGATCGGCGCCGTCACCGGCACGGCTGGAGTCGGGAAGTCGGCACTGGCGGCGCATTGGGCCCGGCGGGTCGCCGACGAGTTTCCCGACGGGCAGCTGTGGGTGAACCTGCGCGGCCACGGCCCTGACCGGACCGTGCCGCCTGAGCAGGCGCTCGCGGTGCTCCTGCGCGGCTTGGGCGTCCCCGGCACAGAGATCCCGGTGGAGCCGGAAGCTCGGGCCGGGCTCTACCGATCGTTGCTCGAGGGCCGCCGGATGCTGATTGTGCTGGACAACGCCCGCAACCCGGGTCAGGTCCGGCCCCTGCTGCCCGGCGCCCCCGGTTGCTTCGTCCTGCTGACCAGCCGCGACGACATGACCGGCCTGGTGGTTCGCGACGGCGCCGTCCGGGTCCGGCTGGATCTGCTCACCCACCCGGAATCCGTCGCACTGCTCCGGAAGTTGCTCGGTCCGACGGCTGTCGACGACGACCCCGAGGCGCTGGACGAGCTGGTCCGGCTGTGTGCCCGACTGCCGCTGGCGCTGCGGATCGCCGCAGACCGGGTCGCCGGCGGGAATACCCCGCTCCCGGATGCGGTCGAAGACCTGGACCACGGACGCCGGCTGGACGCGTTTGCCGCAGGCGGCGACCCCCACACGGCGCTGCGGGCGGTGCTCTCCTGGTCGTACCGGGCGCTTCAGCCCGCCGCGGCCGGACTGTTCCGCCTTCTCGGACTCGTCCCGGGCGACGACTGGGACGCGCCGGCCGCCGCGGCCCTCGCCCGTCAGCCGCTCGCCGACGTGGAACCGCTCCTCGGCGCCCTGACGTCAGCGCACCTGATCGAGCAATACCGTGACCGGTACGGAATGCACGATCTGCTCCGGGCGTACGCCATCGAGCTTGTCGACCGTGAGCCCGACCGGGAGGTCGCGTGGCAGGGGCTGTGCCACCACTACCTGGCCAGGTCGGCAGCCGCAGCGGAGCGCACCTTCCCGGTGGAACTCGGCCTGCCGCGGCCGCCGGCCGACCCGGCCGGTTTCGGTACGGCCGAGGAGTCCGTCCGCTGGCTGGACGCCAACCGGGTGTGCGTCGTGGCGGCGTGTCGCCGTGCCGCCGACACCGGGCCGCTGGAGGTCGCCTGGCAGCTGGCCGACGTGCTGCGGGCCTACCTGTTCCAGAACCGGCACACGGCCGACGCGCGCACCGTTGTCGAGGCCGGCTTGTCGGCCGCACGTCAGGCCGGCGACGTGCGGGCCGAGGCCACCATGTCGTACGCGCTCGGCAGCCTGTGCGGCCTCGTGGACGACTTCGCGGGGGCGCGCCGGAACCACCGGACCGCACTCGATCTGTTCGGCCAGGTCGACGACCGGGACGGCCGGGTCGCGGCGACGGTCGGGCTGGGCTCGGCCCACGCCGACCTCGGTGAGCTGACGCAGGCACGGGCGCTGCTCGGCGAGGCCGTCGTCGAGGCCCGCCGGCAGGGACTGGCCGACCTGACCGGGATCGCCCTCGCCACCCTGTTCGCCCTGCATCACAGCGAGGGAGAACTGCACGCCGCGGTCACCTGCATCACCGAAGCCCTGGACCTGTTCCGCGCGAAGGCGAACAACCAGCGCGTGATCCCGATGTTGATCAACCGGGCGGTGTCGACGCGGCTGATCGGCCAGTACGACGAGTCATGGCGAGACGTGACCGAGGGACTGGCCCTCGCTCGCAAGGCGGGGATGCGGCACTACGAGGCCAGCGCCAACGTCGTGCTGGCGCTGACGGCTCTCGACACCCGGCAGCCCGACGTGGCATTCGACCATGCGACGCAGGGACTGCAGCTCATTCTGACCGCGGGACTGAAGGAGTACGAGGCGGCGGCCCGCACGGCTCTGGGCTGGACGCACTGGGTGCGAGGCGAGGACGACCTCGCCGTCGAGTCTCACGCCCGCTGCCTGGAGATCGCCCAGGAGACCGGCTTCGTGTTGTCCGAACTCCAGGGACACATCGGCCTGGCCAGCGGGCACTATCGGCTCGGTAACGTCGACACCGCGCTCGAGCACGTACGGCAGGCGTTGTCGGGCGCCCACGAGCGACGGTTCCGGCTGGCCGAATGCCAGGCGGCCCAACTGCTGGCAATGATCGCCGCCGACCGCGGGGACCTGGCCGCCCACCGCGAGCACGCGGCCCGCGCCGAGCAGATCAAACAGGACACCGGCTATCTGCCCTCGTGGTACATGCCCGGCCCGGGAGCGCGATCATAGCCGAACGTGGGACCGGCTTCTTTCGCGCGTCGCTGCGAGCTTGTGGAGCAGGTCGGCGGCGGTGAAGGGCTTCTCGAGGAAGGCGATGTCCTCGTCGAGGATGCGGGTGGTGCCGAGCAGGCCGTTGCTGTAGCCGGACATGTAGAGCACGGGAAGGCCGGGCTGGCGTTCGTGCAGCAGCTCGGCCAGACGTCGCCCGGAGATCCCGGGAATGATCACGTCGGTGAGCAGGGCGTCGCAGCCGTGTTCTTCGTACAGGGCAAGCGCTTCCGTGGCATCGGCGGCGGTGAGCACGTGGTATCCGGCGCCGGTGAGGATGCGGGTGGTCACACGGGCGAGAGCTGGTTCGTCCTCGACGACGAGCACCGTGCTGCCGTCTCCTCGCGGCGGCGGCGTTGTCGCCACGGGCGAGGATGCGGTCGTGTCAGCCGCTGTGGTCACCAGTGGAAGGTAGATCCGGAAGGTGGTGCCGATGCCCGGTTCCGAGTACACGTTGATACTGCCTCCGGCTTCGGTCACGATGCCGTAGACGGTGGCAAGGCCCAGTCCGGTGCCTTGGCCCTGGGGCTTGGTCGTGTAGAACGGTTCGAACATCCGCGCTGCGGTCTCCGGCGACATCCCCTCGCCGGTGTCGCTGACCAGCAGGCGGGCGTAGGTGCCGGCGGGCAAGGGTGGTTGCATGTCGATTTCGTCGCCGTCCAGGGTGGCGCAGTTGGCTTCCAGCACCAGCGTGCCGCCTTCAGACATCGCGTCGCGGGCGTTGACTGCCAGGTTCAACAGCACCTGTTGGAGTTGGCCGGGATCGGCGCGCACGGTCACCGGCTCCGGCGAGTGCACCGCAATCAGGTCGATGTGCTTGCCGATGGTTCGTTCCAACATCATTTGAACTTCGGTGACCGCCGCGTTGAGATCCACGTCCTGAGGCTGGATGGCCTCCGCGCGGGTGAAGGTCAGCAACTGCCGGGTCAGGTTGGTGGCCCGCTCCACCGCCGTACGTACCTGAGTCAGGTCAGTCTGAACGTCCGGCCGATCAGTGGTCTGCTCCGCCACGAACTCGGTGTAGTTGGCGATGATCGCCAGGATGTTGTTGAAGTCGTGGGCGACGCCGCCGGCCAGCTTGCCGAGACTCTCCATGCGCTGTGCTTGATTGCTACGTTCCTCGATGGCGCGCCGGCGTTCGGCGGCCTCCTTCGCCGCGGTGATGTCACGGGCGACGGCCGAGGCCCCGATGACGGCGCCGGCCTGATCCTTGATCGGCGTGATGCTCAGCGCGACGTCGACGAGTGTCCCGTCCTTGCGTAGCCGCCGCGTCTCGTACGCGATGCCACGCTCACCCTGCCTGACCCGGGCGAGCGCGTCCTGCTGCTCGCCGAATCCCGTCTCGTCGGCCAACATGGTGGCGAGCCGGCCGAGGACCTCATCGGCCTTGTACCCGAAAAGGCGTTCCGCGCCACCGTTCCACGCCGTGATGATCCCTTCCGGAGTGACGCCCACGACCGCGTCGTCGGTATGTTCGACCACGGTCGCCAGGGTGGCGCGATGAGCCTCCGCGGCGTCCCGGGCGGCGCGTTCCCGAGCGTCGGCCTCGTCCAGCCGGCGCTGGCCCCACGGGTCGACGTAGATGGCGCCCTTGCCCAGCAGGACGCCGTATCCCCGGCGCAGCGTCCAGTAGTAGACGCCTACGGCGGCGGTGAAGAGGTCCCACAGCGCCGAGGTCCACGGCCATCCGGCGCCGTCCGTGTGGGTCAGGTGAGCGGCCGGGACCTGGATGACTGTCCGGTAGGCCATCACCGCGTGCAGACCGTGGCCGACCGCGCAACTGAAGAAGATCAACGCGGTGGCGGTGGCGAGCCTGTTGGTGCGCAGTTGCCCGGCCCGGGCGACCGGTACCACGATCGCCACCGTGATTGCCGCATAGGCGGCCATGATCACCAGATTGCCCAGTAGATAGATCTGGTCCGGCATACCCCTCCGTTCGGACAACCGCGCTGCAACCTGAGGGTGCCCGCTCTTTACATTGCGGTCGTATTGCAAAAGGCCGCCGACGCGGATACGGTGCAGTCGTATTGCAAAACCGGCGGACGCCGAGACTCGGCCGCGAAGGGAAGCGATCACCATGACGGATTCGATCGAGAGGCACGTGACGGTCGTACGGACGGCCTTCGAAAAGATGCAGCGCGGCGACCTCGACGCGTGCGCCGAACAGCTCACCGAAAATTTCATCATCAACCTGCCCGGACTGCCCGAGCCCCTGCACGGCCGCGAGGTCTGGAAGTTCGGCGTCCAAGCCATGCGCGACGGATTCCCCGACCTTCGCATCACGATCGAGGACATCTTCGGCGCCGATGACAGGGTCGCGGTGCGTCTGCACTTCAGCGGCACCCACACCGGATCATTCCAGGATGTGCCGGCCACTCAGCGGCAGGTCGCGTTCTCCAGCATTGACATCTACCGCGTCGAAGGCGACAAGCTGGCGGAGGAATGGGTGTCACCCGACATGATGGGCCTCATGCGGCAGATCTCCGACCCCGCCCACTCCTGACACCGCATGTGCGGAGCTGCAGGGCGCAGAGCGTCAGTACGTGAAGCGGGACAGGCTGCCCTGCAGTGCGCTTGCAACGCGGGCGAGGTCGTCCGAGGTCTGTGCGGTGTTGGCGGCCGCATTGGTGGTTTCCGATGCGGCGGCGGCGACCGCGGCGATGCTTTCGCTGATCTGGGACGCGCCGGTCGCAACCTCGTTGACGTTGCGGCTCATCTCGCTGGTGGTCGCGGTCTGTTCCTCGACGGCGGCAGCGATGGACGACTGGGTCACGTTGATCTGCTCGATGATCTGGCTGATGTCCTCGATGGCCACGACTGCCGCCTCGGAGTCGTCCTGGATCGCCGCGACCCGGGTGGAGATGTCCTCGGTGGCGCGGGCGGTCTGCTGTGCGAGCTCCTTGACCTCACCGGCGACGACCGCGAAGCCCTTGCCGAGCTCACCGGCCCGGGCCGCCTCGATGGTGGCGTTGAGGGCCAGCAGGTTCGTCTGCTCCGCAATCGAGGTGATCAGCTTGACCACCTCGCCGATCTCGTTGGACGAGGCGCCCAGCTTGTTGAGGATCTCGCCGGCCCTCGCCGAAGCCGTCACCGCTCCCGCGGCAACGCCGGCGGCGCTGGTGGTCGACCGGGCGATCTCGCTGATGGACGCTCCGATCTCGTCCGACCCGGCCGCGATCGTGCTGATGTTCACGCTGATCTGTTCCGTTGCCGAGGACGCCGTGTGGGCTTGCGCCGATGACCGCTCGGCCGACTCGTTGACCAGCGCCGCGACAGCTGCGAGTTCCTCGGACGACGAGGCGAGCGTGTCCACGTTGCCGCCGATGTCGCGCATGGCGCCGCTGATGCGGTCCAGCGCTGTGTTCAACGCTCCGCCCATCCGCCCGACTTCGTCGGTGGTGTCCACCGGTAGCCGGCCGAGGAGCTCCCCCTCGGCGACCCGTTCCAGGACCGTCACCGCACGGCCGAGTGGCCGGGCCACCGCCCGGCTGATGACGACCACGATGATCGCCGACAGGATGGCCGCGGCCACGACGATGACGATGATGGTCGTGGTGGCCCGGGCGGCTGCTGTATCGGACTCGCTTTGCGTCTTGACTGCGAAGTCGTCCTCCGACTGGATCAGGTCCGCCAGGGCCTTGTCTACGGTATTGAGGAAGGGCTGCGCTTCCGCGCCGCGCACCGCGACGAACCGGGCCACGTTATTCGCGAGCGCGAGGGGTACAAGCTTCTCGTCGCGCACCTTCCGGTAGCCGGCCAGACCTTGCTCGAGCGCGGCGATCTGACTTTCGCGGCCTTCCACACCGGTCGCCTTGTAGTCGGCGAGATTCTTGTCGACCTGACTGTCCAGCGTCCGCATCTTTTCCTGGGTCGCATCCATGCCGGCCTGGTCGGCAATGATCAGCAGATTCACCAGCTGGAACCGGATCTGAGCGACTGCGGTACCGGTCGCGCCGATGTACTCGATGGCCTTCAGGTTGGAGGTGTACATGCCCTTCATCCGGTCGTTGGCCGCCTGCACCTGCAGGACACCGATGACACCGATGACAACAGCCAGCGCGCACACGATCGCGAAACTGAAGACCAACTTGCCGGCCACCCGAAGGTTCCTCAGCTGGGCCAGCGGGCCTCGGGCCCGTGACGCCGCGGCAACATCGACCACCATGATCAGCTCTCCGTCAGTCGCGCCCCGGGACGGTACTCCTGAGGCCCTTCGGAACGTATAACAGCGGCATGCACGGAAAGGGCGAAAACGTGAACCTCGTAGGCGGATCCGACGAGAAGTAGCGTGCGTCATGCATCGGTGAGAAATCGCCCCGAAGGTTGACGTCAAGCGTGCGTGTTACCCGTGGGAATTTGAGGCTCCTGCATTCGCATGAGCCGATTCCGGCACCCGGCGCAACTCCTCACTGGACAGGATCGAACATGGGCGCCACAGAAGGATTGGACCGTTGGTGCCGGCGGCTTCGTTCACGAGGTGATGACCACTGCTCGGCGCGGGTAGCCTTTTCACGGAGCTCGGTGAGCATGAATGCCGCGAGGTCGGCGCGGGACACCTTGGCGGTGAGGGAAAGCCGGAGGTCGGTTCCGGTGCGGTAGTCGCCGGTGCGGGAACCGTTGGTGAGGACGGGGGCGCGGATCACGGTCCACTCGGCGTCACTGTCGCGGACGAGGGATTCCATCTGTTCCTTGTCCCGGAGCACAGCCCGCTCGAGCAGCCACGATGCGGCGACATAGGCGGTGCGGCGCCGGCTGTCGGCGACACCGTAGTTGCTCAGGATGATCAGGCGATGGGGGCCGTTGCCGGCTGCGGCCGAGAGCACCGTACGGATGCCTTCGGCACAGATGTGAGGGCCTCGTCGTTGCCTGCCCAAGGTGCTGATGATCGCGTCGGCGCCGTCGAGTGTCCGGGCCACCGCAGCGGGATCGCGCACGTCGCCGCCGACAACATGAAGCTGCGGACGCGGATTGATCCGGGCCGGGTCGCGGTGAGCGCATTGACCTCATGGCCGTGTCGCAGCGCGTCCACGAGCAGTGGGAATCCGAGACCCACTTGAACGCACACCTGGCCGGCATCGCGATGTCCGCGCCGCCGATGCCGGAAGTGCGCAGCGTGGAGCTCGTCCGGTACCAGATCAGCGGGTTCGGCCCGCTCCAAGGCTGAGCGGGGCGCTGTTCCGGTCGTGTGTTTCGACTGCGGACGAAGACACGGCTTACGATCGCAGCGATGTCACCAGACCGAGCGAACACCGACGTGCGCGCCAAGGCAGGCAGGCCCCAGCGCGCCGACGGCCGGCGCAATCAGGCACGAGTCCTCGAGGGGGCTTCGCCGCCTTCGCCGCTCACGGCGCCTCGGTGTCGATCCGTGAGATCGCCCGCCGGGCCGGCGTGAGCACCGGCACCGTCACCCGGCACTACCCCACCAAGGAGTCGCTCTTCCGGGCGGTCGCGCTGCACCGGATCGAACACCTGGTCCGCAGCGCGGAGGACATCGCCGCCCGGGAATCCCCGGCAACAGCCTTTTTCACCTTCTTCGCGTTCCTGGTACGGCAGAGCGCGGCCGATCACGCCGTCGGTGACGCCCTCACCGGCGCCGTCCGATCAGCTGAACGGAGCGCTCATCGCAGCTGCAGGAGGCGATCGGCGTTGGTCGAGTACACCTTGGCCAGCACGTCCGACGGCAGGCCGACCGCCGAGATGTCCCAGCGGCCCTGCGGTGGCACGGGCGCATCGGGGGCGTAGGCGAAGCATTCGTCCTCGGTCTCGAGGAACCGCCAGTAGACCTCGTACGCCGCCCGCGTCGCCGGGAAGGCGTCCGAGCCGAAGAGGACCCGGTCCGGATGGCCGAGGATCAGCCGGCGGGTGGCGCGGGGCTGCCGGCCCAGCTCGGCCAGCCGTCCGCCCAGGTCGATGTGGAAGTTCGCGTGCCGGCGCAGCATGCCGTCCACCCAGGCCAGGTCCTCGGCCGCGCAGCCGGCGTGCGCGCCGATGAACGTGGTGCCCGGCGCACCGGCCACCACCGCCTCCAGGGCCTGCATCAGCCGGTCGAAGCTGGGATGTTCGGGGCCGCCGAACCACCAGTCCGGGTTCTGCGCCAGTTCCTCGAGACGCTCGTTGCGGGCGTCCAGCGGCGCGAAGAAGGCGAGCGGATCCGCGGTGTGGATGAGCACCGGCAACCCGAGCTCGCCCGCGGCCGCGAAGACGTCGGTCAGGCGGCGATCGTCCGGCAGCACCCGCCGGCCGTCCGCGTCGGTGACGCCGAGTCCGAGGTCCTTCCACACCTTGAGGCCGCGAGCGCCGGCATCGCGGGCTCGGCGCAGCGCGGCGATCAGCGTGCCCGTCGGATCGGGCCGGTGCAGGGCTGTCCAGTCCAGGTGGCAGAACGTCGCGAACCGGCCGGGGTGCGCCTGGTCGTACCGGGCGATGTTCGCGTCGAGCTCCGCGCCCCACCGGCCGTCCAGGTTGACGATCGTGCGTATTCCGGCGGAGTCCATGAGATCCAGCAGCGCGCCGACGTCGGGGATCAGCCAGTCGCCGTCGCCGAGCCAGCGGCCGAGGTGGTTGTGGATGTCGACGGCCGCTGTCGACGCCCGGGGAACGCGGGTCTGCGGGCGGCGGATCGACGACACCGGCATGTAGTCGCGCAACCGCACGTCGTCGAGGTTCATGCGCTTCCTTCGGGTCGAGGCGCCCGGCCGGGAGCCGGCCGGGCGCCGGTCGTGCTATCGCTGGGTGATGCTGCCGAGCTTCAACCAGCCGGTACGAGCGTCCTGCGTGGTGTTGGCGAACCGCAACGGGATGCCTCCCCGCATCGGATTGGGCACGCGCAGCACGATGTCGTAGCGGCCGTCGCGCAGCCCACGCGTGCTGATCCGGGTGGACATCTCGGCCGGGTCCGGGCCGGGCTGGATGCCGGCGACGGTCCAGGGCGTCCGCCAGCGCCGGACCACGTGCCCGCGACGATCGACGGCGGCGAGTTCGGCCGGCCAGTCGTAGTAGAACGGTGCTGTCCCCCGGTTGGCGACGCGGATCGACACCCGGTCCGGGCTGACGGCCGCCTGCGTGACCGTCAGCTCGTACCCCAGAGATCTGGACGCCGACAAGGCGCGCTGCAGTTTGTCGCCGGTGAAACCGGTGCCCGTGAAGGCGGCGTGGTTGATCAGCCAGGAGGCGTGGGTCTGGGCGACGGAGGCGGTGAAGTCCTCGTACTGGGGGCAGCTGACCGGCTCGTCCCACAGGCAGGACTGGATCTCCGGGCGCAACTCGCCGCCGACCGGCTCCGCCCGCCACTTCTCCGTGACGCCCTCGTCGATCAGGCGCTGCACGAAGTGCCAGGACTGGTTGGGCAGGGTCTCGAAGGCGAACGAGTCGTCGTGGTAGCCGATGTTCAGGTCGCGGTTCTGCGGGCTCGGGTAACGGGCCAGCAGCCGGGTGGTGTCGAACGCGTCGTCGTAACGGTTGAGGATGCGGGCCTGGACCTCGGTGCTCGCCATCCAGTTCTCCGGCTGGGTCGACCCGTCGTACGGCCAGGTGTGCCACTCGCCCCAGAACCCGATCAGGCCGAGGGTGAGGAAGCCGATGCGCGGATCGCCGTCGTAGCGGCGGCCGAGCGCGGTGATGAAGTTCTCCAGGGCGGTGACCAGTCGCGGGTCGTTCCAGTCGGGGGCGACGCTGACGCCGTTGTTGCCGAAGTCCGGGTACGGCCGGGTGAGCAGGCCGTCGTCGAGCAGGTACTGCGGGATGCCCGTGGGCCGGCCCGGATAGTCGAGATAGACGCGGAACGCGCTCTGGTGGCCGCGGCCGGCGATGGCGTCCAGCTGTTGCTCGACCGGCTTCCAGTCGAACGTGTCCGGCCCGGTCATGATGTCGCGCAGCGGAAGATAGAACCATTCCATGCTGTGCGGGAAGGTGTCGAAGTCGCCGGCGAACGGCAGGAAACCCTTGAGCGGGTTGTCGGCCGGCGCGGTGGCATAGGCCAGCGGTTTCCAGGAGGCGGCGGGCTTGGCCACGGCCGGTGTGCCCATGGCCAGGATGAGGGCGAGGGCCAGGACGAGTGCTCTGCGCATGGTGGCGTTCCTCAGCTGACGGTGATGCGGTCGAAGTCGGGCGCCCAGCCGCCGGGGTTGGCGACAGTGATCGTGGTGGCGCCGGCGGGCAGGGTGAGCGTGACGGCGGTGGTGCCGACGGTGTCCCAGCTGCCGGTGGACGGGAACGTGACGCTCTGCCCGTTGACGACGGCGGTGCGGGTCTCGGCGGTCAGGTAGTGGAAGGTGACGGTTCGGGGCCCGCCGCCGGTCACTCCGGTGAAGGTGAGGGTGGCGCCGTTGCCGACGTAACCGACCTTGGAGCCGCCGGAGCAGGCGGCGCAGGCGGCCACGGCGGCGCCGCCGGTGCGGGTCCCGGCCTCGGCCTCGTGACTGGCCGGGCCGCCCGAGCCGCCGCCGATGGTGACCGCTCCGAGGCCGAGCCAGCCGTCGGCCTGCTGAGTGGTGTTGGCGAAACGCAGCTTCTTCGCGCCGGTGTTGACGGTCTCCAGTGGATTCTGCACCCGCATGACCCACTGGTAGGAGCCGTCGGTCAGCCCGGAGAGGTTGACGCTCTGCTGGAAGTACTGCCGGTGGCCGAAGTCCCGGTTACCGGTGCCCGCGTTCCAGTCCGGGAAGTTGCGGATAGTCAGCGGCTGGACGGTGCGCAGGTCCCACGGGGTGTCGAAGGTGCGTACCACCGTGCCGCTGTTGTTCTTGAGCCCGAGAACGACCTTCCACGGGTAGTAGAAGGGCGCGACCCCGGTGTTGGCGATGCGCACACCGACATTCGTCGTGCCAGTGGCGGTGTCGCGGTAGTAGGCGTTGTCGACGGTGAGGTTGTAGCCCATCAGGCGGACGGCGGCAGCGACGTTGGCGTCGCCGGCCGGGTAGTTGCCGCTCTGTTCGTTGATCATCCAACTCGGGTGCAGCAGCTCGATGCAGGCCCGCAGGTCGTCGACCGCGCCCGCACCGTTCGGCCAGGACTGGAAGGCCGTGGACTGGATCTCGGGACGCAGCTCGCCGCCGATCGAGCTGGTGATCCACTTGTTCTCGACGCCGGCGGCGAGGGTGCGTTGCAGGTGGGAGTACGAGGCGCCGCCCATCGACTGCGGCAGGGTGACGCCCTGCAGCGGTGAGCCCTCGCGGAAGCAGAACGAGTCGTCGTGGTAACCGATGTCGCGGCTGTTCGCGGCGCCGCCGGCGACGTCGGGATAGCGGACCTCGAGCTTGGTGCGGTTGAACGCGGCGTCGTAGGCGGCGATCAGCTGGGCGCCGTTGGCTGCCGTCGGCATGTAGTCGGGGCGGCCGTCGGCGGTGTCGCTGTCGTACGGCCAGGTGTGCCACTCCCCCCAGAGCCCCACCAGGCCGAGGTGGATGAAGCCGAGCCGGGGATCGCCGTCGTAGCGGGCGCCGAACGCGGTGATGAAGTTGCGCAGCGCCGTGATCGCGAACGGGCTGTCGTAGTCGGGGTGGGTGACGTTCCAGTACGAGTCCGAGCGGTTGGCGACGTTGCCGTTGAAGCAGGGCGGGATGGCGTTGGCCGGGTGGCTGCCGGTGCCGCCGGGATAGGTCAGGTAGATGCGGATCGCCGCCTGGTTCCCGTTGGCGGCGGTCTCGGCCAGCATCGCGTCGAGGATCGACCAGTTGTAGCTGCCGCAGGTCGACGCGCTGGTCATGATCTCCGAGAGGCCGAAGTAACCCCAGGTCAGCGAGTGCGGGTAGCCGACGTTCTGGTTGCTGCCCGGGTTGTAGAACTTCGCCCAGCCCTTGAGCGGGTTGTCCAGCGGCCCGGGGGCCGCGGTCAGCGGATGGGCGGTCAGCGCGGGGTCGGGAGTGGACGGTGCCGGTGGACGCGGGGGCGGTCCGGCCGGGGCGGCCTGGACCGCGGTGACGGGGGTGAGAGCGAGGAGGGCGCCGAGGACGGCGGCGCCGATCGATCTTCTCATTGTCGGTCTCCGTGGGTCGTTTGTTGCCCGGGGATTACGAAGAGGTATTGACAAAATATCGAAGGTCTACATCATTATTCGACATCGGGGCTGCTGGCAAGAGCCACCCGGAGACGAATCAAGAGGCGAGGATGAGCTCGACGAAACAGCGCGACGACCGTCGCGCGGCGTGGTGGTTCCTGGCGCCGGTGCTGACCGGGTTCGCCGTCTTCTACGGCTACCCGGCGATCCGCGGCGCCTGGTACTCGGTCACCGACTACACCATGCTCAGCACACCCGCGTTCGTGGGTGCGGACAACTACGACAAGCTGGTGCACGACAGCCAGTTCTGGCGATCGCTGCTGGTCACGATCTGGTACGTGGTCCTCAACATCGGCTCGCAGACCGTCCTGGCCCTGCTCGTGGCGGCGCTCATGCACCGGCTGACCCGATCGGTGCTGCTCCGGGCCACGTTGCTGCTGCCCTGGCTCGTCCCCAACGTGACCGTCGGCCTGCTCTGGATGTGGCTGCTCGACACCAATCTCGGGTTCGTCAACCATCTGCTCACCTCGCTCGGCGTGGGACCGGTCGGGTTCCTCACCGACGCCACCCTGGCGATGCCGTCGATCGCCGCGATCAACACCTGGGCCTACACCGGCTACACGGCGCTGCTGCTCTACGCCGGCATGCTGCAGATCCCGCAGTACCTCTACGAGGGTGCCTCGATCGACGGCGCCGGCGAGTGGCGGATGTTCCGGTCCATCACGCTGCCCCTGCTGCGCCCGATCCTGGCGCTGGTGCTGGTGGTCTCGCTGATCGGCTCGTTCCAGATCTTCGACACCATCGCGGTGACCACCCAGGGCGACCCGGCCGGCGCGACCCGGGTCCTCTACTACTTCATCTACCAGCAGGCCTTCTCGTACTTCCAGATGGGCTACGCGTCGGCGGCGGCGGTCTTCCTCGCGCTGATCCTCGGCATCCTCACCGCGGTCCAGCTGCGCCTGCTGCGGGCGTCCACCTCGGACCTGACGTGAGGAGCGTTCCGGTGCGCAGATTCCTCGGCTGGGCCGTGCTGGGCATCATCGTCGTGGCCACGATCTTCCCGTTCTGGTGGATGATCCGCACGGCGCTGACCCCGGCCGGCGACCTGCTGACCGACAACGCCGGCCTGCTGCCCCGCGAGCCGACACTGATCAACTTCGAGCGGGTGCTCGGCCTGACCAGCGAGGCCGAGGCGCGCGCCGCCGGTGGCTCGGGCGCGCACATCGATTTCGCCCGCTACATCCTCAACTCGATCATCTACTGCACGCTGATCGCGGCGTTCCAGACGCTGTTCTGCGCGATGGCCGGGTACGCGTTCGCCCGGCTGCGCTTCCCCGGGCGCGACCTGATGTTCGCGATCATCATCAGCGCCCTGATGGTGCCGCCGATCTTCACGCTGCTACCCAACTTCGTGCTGGTCAAGGATCTCGGCCTGATCAACAAGATGGCCGGCATGGTGGCGCCGACGCTGCTGATGACGCCGTTCGCGGTGTTCTTCCTGCGCCAGTTCTTCCTGTCACTGCCCCGTGACGTCGAGGAGGCCGCGATCCTCGACGGCAACGGCCCCTGGGGCATCTTCTGGCGCATCGCGCTGCCGATGAGCCGCGGCCCGCTGATCACCATCGGCCTCACCACGATCGTCTGGGCCTGGAAGGACTTCCTGTGGCCGCTGCTGGTGGGCCGCGGGGAACAGAACCGTCTGGTCACCGTCGCCCTCGGCGTCTTCCTCCAGCAGTCACCCAACACCCAGCCGGACTGGACCGGCCTGATGGCCGCCTCGACGTTGTCGGTCGTCCCGGTCGCGATCCTGCTCATCTTCATGGGCAAGCGGCTGGTCCAGTCCCTGAACTTCACCGGAAGCAAATAGCCCCGCCCACACCGCAGAAGAGAGAATTGAGATGACCCGCAGAACCCGGGCCGGCGCCGCCCTGCTGTCCATCGCCCTGCTCACCGGTCTGACCGCCTGCTCCTCCGGCGACAGCAGCGGCGACGGGGACGCCGTCACCCTCGACTACTGGCTCTGGGACGACAACCAGAAGGCCGCCTACCAGGCCTGCGCCGACGCCTTCACCGCCGCCAACCCGACCATCAAGATCCAGATCACCCAGTCGGCGTGGGACCAGTACTGGCAGAACCTCACCACCCAGCTCGCCTCCGGCGACGCTCCGGACGTGTGGACCAACCAGGGCTCCTACTACCCGCAGTTCGTCGCCTCCGGGCAGATCCTCGACATCCAGCCCTACGTCGACGCCGACAAGGTCGACGTCAGCCAGTACCAGGCCGGGCTGGCCGACCTGTTCACCAAGGACGGCAAGCGGTACGGCCTGCCGAAGGACTGGGACACCATGGCGCTGGTCTACAACGTGGACCACCTCGGCAAGCAGGGCATCAAGGCCGACGACCTCGCCGACCTCAGCTGGAACCCCACCGACGGCGGCACGTTCGAGCAAATCATCGCCAAGGCCACCCGCGATGCCAACGGCCGCAACGGCCTCGACCCGGCCTTCGACAAGACCAAGGTTCAGGTGTACGGGTATCTGCCGGAGTGGGCGGACGGCTCGCAGGGCCAGAACGGCTGGGGCAACCTGGCCGCGAGCAACGGCTTCACCTACCTCGACAAGAACCCGTGGGGTACGCAGTACAAGTACGACGACCCGGCCCTGGCCGCGACCATCGACTGGTTCAAGTCGCTGATCGCCAAGGGTTACAGCCCGGCGCTCGACAAGAACTCCACCCTCAGCCGGGACACGCTGATGGGCGCCGGCAAGGGGGCCATCAGTTACGCCGGCTCGTGGACGATCAACACCTACCTCGGTGACGACGCGAAGGCGAAGTTCGCGTTCGCTCCGGTCCCGGCCGGTCCGCAGGGCCGCAAGACGGCGATCAACGGGCTCTCCGACGCCATCTGGGCCGGCACCGAGCACAAGGACGCGGCCTGGAAGTGGGTCAAGTTCCTCGGTTCCGCCGACTGCCAGAACATCGTCGGCGACAAGGCCGTGGTCTTCCCGGCCATCAAGTCGGCGAGTGCCAAGGCGCTGGCCGCGCACCAGGCCAAGCAACGGGACGTGCAGGTCTTCGTCGACGAGGCCCAGGCGCCCGGCGGCACCTTCTTCCTGCCCATCACCGAGCACGGCAACGAGGTCAGCCAGGCCGTGCAGGACGCCATCCAGTCGGCGGTGCTGGGCCAGAGCGACTCGGCCACCGCGCTGAAGAAGGCGAACAACCAAGTCAACGCCCTGTTCAAGTAACCACCCTCACCACCCGGCGCGGCGGGCCCGTCCCGCCGCGCCTGCCCGAAGGAGATCCATGGCACTGCTCGTCGAGCTCGCCGGTCGCACTCTCGCCCTCGGCCACGAGGGACCCGGCAGCCCTGAGGCAGCCGACGGTGGCCTGATCCTGCCGCCCGGACGGGTCGCGCTGCTGCACGGACTGGGCGATGCCCTTTTCTACCGGCACGGACAGAACTCCTGGAGCCCGTGCGGCTGGCGCCGGCTCTCCGATCCGCCGCTGCGCATCGCCAACCCGCAGCGCCGGGTCACCGCCGACGACGACGTCTGGGACGACCCGGCCCGCCACCACTCCTCCGCGGTGGCCGCCCTCGACGCCGGCGACGGCAACGTGCTGCTGCTCGGCGCGCTCGGCCTGGGCTCGCCGCGGCTGCAGGCCGACCGGGACACCCTCGCCGGGTGGTACGAGAGCGGAGCGGCGCCGTGGTTCCTGGCGTACGGCCCGGAGGAGGAGGTTTTCGCCGCCTACACCCGGCATTTGGCGCAGCGGTTCGGCCGCCGCGACCGGCGCGCGGGCAACGTCTGGTGCTCCTGGTACGCGTACTACGAGACGATCTCCGAGCAGCAGCTGGCGAAGGATCTCAAGGACCTGACCGGCATACCCTTCGACGTCGCGCAGATCGACGACGGCTGGGAGCAGATGGTCGGCGACTGGCAGCCGAACGCCAAGTTCCCGTCCGGGATGAAGGCCCTGGCCGACCGGATCAGCGACGCCGGACTGGTACCCGGGCTGTGGCTGGCGCCCTTCATCGCGCTGCCCGAGTCGCGGTTCGCCCGGGAGCACCCGGATCTGCTGCTACGCGACGCCGGCGGCGTGCCGGTCATCGCGGGCAACAACTGGGGCACCGGCTACCACGCGCTCGACCTGTCGCGCCCGGCCGCCCTCGAGCACGTCCGCCGACTCATCGCACGGGTCGTCCACGACTGGGGCTTCCGGTATCTGAAGCTCGACTTCATCAACGCCGGCGCCGTACCGGGAGTGCGAGCCGGCGGGACCGAGCGGGAGCAAAGTTATCGCGACGCGCTCACGGTGATCCGCGAAGTCGCCGGCGACGACGTCTATCTGCTGGGCAGCGGGGCCATCCTGCTGCCGTCGCTCGGCATTCTCGACGGCCTGCGCAGCGGCCCCGACGTCGCGCCGATGTGGCAGAACTACGCGAGCGACGACCCGTCCGACGCCATGGCGCGCAACGCCGTGGTGAACACGCTGCACCGGCTGTGGCACCAGCCGCTCACCGAGGTCGACCCGGATGTCGTCTACTTCCGCAGCCGCCTCAACCTGCTCACCGACCAGCAGCTCGCCTGGCTGCGCGACCTCGCCGACATCTGCCGGTTCCGGGCCGTGTCGGACCCGCCCGGCTGGCTGACGCCCACCGAGCTCGACCACATGACCGGCTATCTGCGGACCACACCCGAGATCCGGCGGCTCGGCCGGTACCGGTTCACCGTGGACGGCCGCGAGGCCGACTTCAGCGCGGTGATCTCGCCGTCGGCGCAGGCGTACCCGATCACGTGAGCCGGTCGGTTGCTACTTTGTAAAGCGTCAAGCGTAAAAAGGAAAGAGACGTGACCGAGGTGACGACGACGGGGGCCGATCTGCCCCGGCTGCGCGAGCTGAACTCCCTGAGCATCGTGCGGGCCCTGCGCGACCATCCGCCCTCCACCGTCACCGAATTGTCGCGACGCACCGGCCTGTCCCGGCCGGCTGTCGACGTCATCGCGCAGGGACTCGTCACCGACGGCTGGGCCCGCGTGCTGGAACCAGGCTCCAGCAGCGCCGTCGGACGCCCGGCCCGCCGGTACCAGTTCCGGGCCGGCGCCGGCCACGTGCTCGGCGTCGACGTGGGCGCGCACAAGATACTGGCGCTGCTCGCCGACCTCGACGGCACCATCGTGCACAGCGTCCGCCATGCCGTCGACGCTCAGGCCGGCCCCGCCGAACGGCTCGCCGAACTGGACGCGGTCATCGAGTCCTGCCTGAGCCAGGCCGGCAAGTCCCCCACCGACATCTGGGCCGTCACCGTCGCGGTGACCGGTGCGGTCGACGCCAGCGGGCGAACCAGCTTCTTCACACCTCTGCCGGGCTGGCAGAGCGTCGACCTGACCGCCCACCTGGCCGGCCGATTCTCCTGCCCGATAGTCGTGGAGAACGACTGCAAGCTCGGCGCCCTCGGCGAGCAGTGGCAGGGCGCCGCCACCGACGCCGTCGACATCGTCTATCTGCAGGGCGGCATGCGCACCGGCGCCGGCCTGATCATCGACGGGGTGCTGCGCCGCGGTTTCGGCGGAGCCGCAGGCGAGATCGGCGCCCTCAAACAGGTTCGCTGGCTCGACGCCCCCGCGCACCTGCAGAACTGCCCCGGCGTCCCGGAGACCGTCGGGCCCGACGACGCCGCCGCCTGGGTCTTCAATGCCGCCCGCGACGGCCACAAGGCGGCCCGCGCCGCCGTCAACCGCTACGTCAAGGACCTCGCCGTCGGTGCCGCCGCACTCGTGCTCACGCTCGACCCGCAGGTCGTCGTCTTCGGCGGCGGGTTCTCCCGCTCCGCCGACCTCGTGCTCGATCCGCTGCGCCGCGAACTGGAGCGGCTGTGCCTGCGCATGCCGGACGTCCGCGCCTCGACGCTGGGCGCCGACTCGGTTGCCCTCGGCGCCCTGAAACTGGCGCTCAACGAGGTGGACCAGCGCCTGTTCGGCGGCGGCCTGTCCGCACCGGTCGCGCCGCGCCGCTGATCGGTGGCGGGCTTTCCGCACCGGTCGCGCCGTACCGCCGATCGGCGGCACGGCGGACGCGGTTCCGGTCAGCGGCAGGTCTTGCCCTTGTTGATGCAGGTGGCGATCTTCTGCATGGTCCGGTCCGAGTTGACGTTGATGAAGTCGTTGTGGTCGGAGAACGGGTTGTGGTCTTCCTCGGGGAACGAGTCCAGCGCGAACTGACCCTTGGTCTGCACGTCGCGGGGGATGTCGTACGAGATGGTGATGCGCAGCTGCGGGATGGCCACGAAGCCCTGCTTGCAGGCGCCGGTGGCCGCGTCGGCGAAGGCCAGGTGGTCGCGATGGTTCGTGCTGTCGATGTTCTTGCCGTCCCAGCAGCCGGGGAAGTCCTGCACGCGCTGCACCTGACTGCCGGCCGGGCAGATCGGGTACTTGTCGGCGAGGCGATCGGTGAAGCCGGAGCAGGTCCACGTGGCGCGGGCGTTGGCCGGGCCACGGCTGGTCGGCTTGGCGTCGCCGGTGAGCGCCCGCAGGAACTTCGGCATGGGTACGACCTTGCTGGTGGCGTTGCCGCGGTACTCGATCAGTACCGATGCGGGCCGCACGATACCGCCGGTGTTGTTCGGCAGCTCTAGGTCCGGACCCTGCGGGTCGGGCAGCGCCGCTGGAGCGCTGGGGGCGGCCGCTCCGCCGTCCGAGGGCTGGCCGGTCACCGTGCAGCCGGCCAGCGCCTCGAGTCCCTGCGGGCGGGCGGCGCCACGGGAGATGGCGATGCCGATGCGGTCGAGGACGGCGGTTCGCTTGGCCTTCAGCGGACCGAGGATGGCGTTGTCGACGAAGTTCTTGCCGCCCTGTCCGCGGGTGGTGACCAGGCGCTCGTTGGCCTCGGACAGTTGCCGGTCGAGCTCGGCGAGGTTGCGGTTGACCTCGTCGACGGCTCGGGCGGGCACGCCGGGCAGCTTGTCACGCACGGTCGGACACTGGATCTGCGAGGAGGCGGCCAGGCCGGCCTTCAGGCCGGCGGCGGTGTGCCGCATCCCGGCGTGCATGCCGTCGTAGTTGGTGTCGCATTCCACGAGCGAGACCATGCCGGAGGTACGTCCGCCGCCGGCAGCGGCGATGCCGTCGCTGATGCCCTTGATCAGTTCGGCGCGCTGCTGCCGCAGCTCGGCCAGGACAGCCGAGTTGAGACGGGCATCGACGCGGCCCTTGCCCGCTGCCATCCGCTCGTTGGCTGCGGCGTATCCGCGGTCGAGGGCGGCCAGCCGGCTGTCGACGGCACGCTTCGCCGCCGCCGGTACGGCGGGCAGCCGGTCGCGCACGCTGGGGCACGTCACCCTCGGGGTTGTCGCGGCGAGGGCGCGCTGGGCCTCGGCCCCGGACCGGACGGTCTTGTCGATGCGGACGACGGGCCAGAAGTACGAGGACTTGTCGCCGTTGCGGCAGGTGGTGCCGGAGGCGTCCAGGTCGGCGTTGGACGAGTTCGTGGTGATGGCCAGGTTGCCGATGAAGTCGTGGAGGTGCTCGGCGCCGTTCTTGATGCCAGGCTGCGCTACCGGGTTGTCCGGGCTGAACTTGCCGTTGCCGTTGGTGCCGCAGTCCACGGTGAAGGACCCCTTCGACGCCTGCGCGCCCGGCGTAGGGTTCTTCACGTTGGGCCGGACCTTGTCGATGGCGACGAACTGGTTCAGTTCCGTGGCCGCGTCAGCGGCGCCCTTGCCTCCGCTCGAGACGAAGGTGGCCGTCAGGGCCCCGGATGCGGCGACGACCGCCACGGCCATGGCGATCCGTGCGGTGGGTGTGTGCATTCGCCCTCGTCGGCGTGGTGTGGTTCGCACGCTTCACTCCTTGTGGCTCGTCGGTGCGGGGGTGGCTCCGGTGGAGCCTCGCCACTCGCGGGTACGGGTGGTGCGACGTGGCAGACGGGTTCGAGGTACTGGGGTAAGCGGTTGGTAAGAACTCCCCGCAGCCACCTCAGGGAGACACGGCGAGGCACGCGGCGGACATGCGGGGGGATGAAGCCCGCGCGCGTACCTCGCCTGCTTTGGGGACCTACCAGACGACCAGGCCCTCCATGCCGGATCCGTCGGCGAAGACGGGGAGGCCTGCGTTCTCGGTTTCCACGAGAGTGAGCTCGCCGTTCGGGCCGACCCGGAACCCCTCGATGGTGCCCGCGAGCGTGTTCTGCACGTACAGCAACGCGCCGTCAGCGGTGGCAGCCAGATCGATCGGACCCGCCCCCGGCGCCCGGGCCGGTTCGGCGATCGGATCGTCCACAGTGGCCGCCGCCGCGGCGGCTACCTCCGCGACTGCCTTCGGGCCGCCGGCGGCGGCGATCACGCCGTCCTTGCCGCCGAGGGTGACCTTGCCCCGGCCGTCGACGGTGTAGAGGCTGATGGTGGAGCTGCCCGGATTGGTGCCGTAGAAGAACTTTCCGGCGCGGGCGATCCAGCACAGCACCTGCTGGCCCGACTCCACCGACGGCGTGATGACGTCGAGAGTTCCGTTCCGGCGCAGCCGGTACGAGGTGACCCCGGACTTGGCGGCCTCGGTGACCAGCAGATGGCCGGCCCGGTCGAAGACGAACGAGAACGGCACGTCCCCGGTCGACCTGGTCGTCACCGGCTTGGCGGACAGCCTGCCGTCGGGGGCCACCGCGAAGACCTCGATCGTGTTCCCGCTCTTCGTGGTGACCAGCAGGTGCCGGCCGTCGGGACTGAAGCCCACCTGCGGCGGGGAGTCGGTGAACAGCGGCACGGCGGCGTTGGTGATGCCCAGTTTCCGGGCGGAGCGGGCAATCGGGCGCAGCCCGTCATGGCCCAGCCGGAAGCCGGTCACCTTCGTGGCGCCGCCGGCGTTGAGGACGTACACGGTCCGGCCGGACACGGCGATGCTGACCGGGAAGTCGCCGCCGGAGCTGACCGTGCGCGGGTGGGTGAGCTTGCCGTCTCGTACGCGGAAGGTGGTGACCGAATTGCTGCCGGCGTTCACCGCGATCAGCACGTTGCTCCGGCGGTCGAAGACCAGGGAGTCCTGCGACGCGAGAGGGTCGAACGGGTTGTCCTTCTGGGCGCCGCCACGACCCCCGGTGGGGTACTCCCCCGCCGCCGTCAGCTTGCCGTCCACCGCACGCCGGAAGGCCAGGATCGAGTTGCGTCGCGGGTCGTTCGACTGGACGAAGACCATCCCGCCGCGCTTGACCGCCGCGCCGTTGCTGGTGTGCTCGGCGGCCGGGTTCTCATGCGCTGAGGCGATTCCCGTGGACACGCCACCGGCCGTCAACAGCAGGCCCACGGCCACGGCGATGCCAGTTCTCCTACGCATGTCTGCCCTACCTTCGACGAACGAACAGTGCATTCGTCGTCCGGTACGGCACCGCGGCAGGGAGCAGTTGAACATCGGAGCGGGTCGTAAGGAGTGCGTAAGCTCTTCCGCTCCCGCCCGGCACAGCCTCAGGCGCTCAACCACGCCCCGGCGGCGGCCGCCCGGACCTCCGTACCGTCCCGCATCGCCCTGATCGCTTTTGCTCCTACCCACGCGAGCGTCGTGCCGTAGCGGTAGCCGGGGTAGCGCGCCAGCATGGCGGTGAAGACTCCGCTGACCCGGCTGCGGGCGCACTTCGAACTGCTGGCCGACGCGGTGCGGGAACCCGGCTACCGGCGCGGCTGCCTCTTCGGCAACTTCGCGGCCGAGGCAGCCGACCACAGCGAGTTGATCCGCGGGTATGTGGCCGACGGTTTCGACCAGTGGGCCGCGCTGATCACCTCCGCGATCGCTCAGGCCCAGCGCGAGGGGGCCGCCGCGCCCGGTCTCGACCCCGCGGTTACCGCCCGCTTCGTGCTCAACGCGTGGGAAGGCGCGCTGCTCGGCGCGCGGGCCGCCCACTCGGAGGACTCGTTCGCCGCCTTCTTCACGACCGTCTTCGACGTGCTGCTGAAGCGCTAGACCGTTCACCCCGGCGACCTCCGCGGCCGGCTCAGGCGGAGCGCTGCACGGTGCGACCGCTGCGGAGGCGGTCCAGTTCGGCGAGGTACATCCCCTGCATGCGGTCGTAGTGCCTGACCAGCAGCGCGACTTCCTCGGCGCTGTAGCCCTCGATGAGCCGCCCCGCCCGCTGGGCGAACCGCTCGTACGGTCGCTCCAGCTCGGCGATCCGTTCCGGCCGCAGGGTGACGATCACCCTCCGCCGGTCGGCCGGGTCGCGTTCGGCTGTGACGTAGCCGGCCTGCTGGAGCCGGCGGAGCATGCTGGTCACGGCCCCGGTGGTGAGGTTGGTCCGCTCGGCGACCTGGCCCGCGGTGGCGGATCCGGCGTCCGCCAGGAAGTCCAGGCACTCCAGGTCGCTCACGGTGAGACCGAGGCGGTCCGCGATGGCGTACCGGAACACCATGGCCAGCCGCGAGGTCTCCCGCCCGGCACGCATGAGGTCGGCGATCGCGGGCGTACGGGCCGGCTCGTCGGACATGCCCGCAATCATGCCTCCGGCACGGTGACCCGGTGGAGCCGAGGTAGCACGCGCGTCAGCACCCAGTGCGGCGCCGCCGCGCCCCCGGTGAGGCGGCGCATCAGCCCGGCGGCGGTGTCGACGGCGTGGAAGGCGTAGGGCACCATCTCGTCCTGGTAGCCGGCGATGGCCTCCTCCACGGACATGCCGCCCGCCCGCGCTTCAACAAGCCTCTCGCCGAGCAGGGCGGCGTCGCGAAGCGCGGTGTTGCCGCCGTGAGCGCCGAACGGCGGCATGGCGTGTACGGCATCGCCCATCATCGTCGCCCGGGGCACCGCCCATCGCTGCGGGCGCCGGCCGGTGACGAAGAGGTTGAGTACCGTGGCGTCCAGCTCCGCCGACTCGACCAGCCGCCGGATGAGCGGGTGGAAGTCCGTGCTCATCCGGGCGGCCAGCTCCCGCAGCGCCAGCAGGTTCCCGCGGACGCCGGCGGGCACCTCCTCCCGCCGCAACAGCAGCCCCCACATGACGTAGTCGTCGCCGGTGGGCGCATAGCTGCCCGGGGCCATGCGTGCGAACGCCTCGCGCGGGCTCTCGCCGAACCGCATGGAGGTGAAGAAGAACGCGCGGCCCGGGCTGTCCGCGATGGCCAGAACCCCGCTGGTACGCAACGCGTCCGGGATGATGCTCTCGCCGTTCTGCCGCAGGGGCGACCGGCCGTAGACGCCCGCCATCGGAGTGTTCGCCGGTCCCGCGTCCGGCATGAGCTGCGCGCGCAGGTCCGAGCCGACGCCGTCCGCGCCCACGACCACGGTCGCCGCGACGGCCCCGCCATCGGCGAACCGCAGCCGCAGCCCGGCCGGGCCGCCGTTGTCCACCGCGACGGCGGCCTTGCCGTAGTGGATGCGCCCGTCCAGCCCGCACATCAGGATCGACCGCAGGGTCAGCCGGTCGACCTGGCGGGTCGCGTTCGGCTCGATCTTGAAATTGATGGTGAAGGCGTTCCGCAGCCGGCTGTCGGTGAAGCGCAGGTGCCCGCCGGGCTCGTCGCCGGTGGCCAGCGCCAGGCGGTACAGCGGGCGGGGCAGGCTCTCACGCAGCGCTTCCAGCCCGTACCGGTCGAGGATGATCCGATAGCCCTGCTGCCGGACGAAGGGCCCCGGGTCCCGCTCGTAGACGTGCACGTCGATGCCGGCGCGCATCAGGTACTGGGCCAGGCAGAGGCCGGAGAGGCCCGCGCCGGAGATTGCCACCGAGAAGTCGGTCGATATGCCCATGCGATTATCTTAATGACTAAGATGATTCGAACAAGGCCACCGATGTGCCACCATCCGCCACACCGGGGATCTGGCGCTGGGCTTCGTGGGAGACGTCGGCGATCTGGCCAAACTGGTCATGGCCGTCGACGGGCGCCGGGAGATTCCCGACGCCCGCGCTCGGCTCGGCCATGAACTCGCCGACTGCCTGTGGTCGGTCCTCGTGCTCGCCGACCGTTACGGCGTCGACCTGGCGGTCGAGTTCTCCCGGATGACCGACGGCATCGAGTCAGCGCTGCAGTCCTGAAGCTCGGTGAGCCGGGCTGCCTTCGCGGTAGAAGACGTAGCCGCCGTGGTGCAGGATGTCGCCTTCGAAGTGGCCGTCGGCGGTGAAGCCTGTGTCGTCCCAGTAGTAGATGTCGGCGCCGGTCACCTCGTAGCGGCCGGTGTAGGCGCTGGATCGGCGGCCGCGGGCCTCGTCGTACCGGCCGTTGGGCAGCAGTTCCTGGCGGATGTGGTTGTCGGCGGTCACCCACATGCCGACGTACGGGTTGTCGGGCATCTCAGCCTCGCTGGCGGGTCGGGCGGACGATGATCTCGTTGACATCGACGTCCGGCGGCTGGTTGATGGCGAAACTGATCGCGCGGGCGACGGCGTCCGGTGGGATCGAGTTGCGGCGGTACTCCTTCATCGCGTCGCGGGCGATCGGGTCGCTGATCGTCTCGGCCAGCTCCGACTCGACGACGCCGGGGGTGATCGTGGTGACGCGCAGGCTGGGGTCGGACTCGAGGCGCAGACCCTCGGTGATAGCCCAGGCCGCGAACTTCGTCGCCGAGTACACCGCGGAGGTCGGCACGACCTCGTGCGCGCCGACCGAGGCGACGGTGATCAGGTGGCCGCTGCCCTGACGCTGGAAGACCGGCAGCGCGGCCGCGATGCCGTGCAGCAGGCCGCGCACGTTGACGTCCAGCATGCGGTCCCACTCGTCGACCAGCAGCGCGTCGAGCCTCGACAGGGGCATGAGGCCCGCGTTGTTGATCAGCACGTCGGCCCGGCCGAACTCGGCCACCGCACTGGCGACGAAGGCCGTGACATCGGCCCGATCGGTCACGTCGAGATGTCGTACGCGAATGTTGTTGTTCTGACCGGCCAGCGCGGCGAGGCGGTCGTGGCGGCGGGCGCCCGCGACCACGTGATGCCCCTCGCCGGCCAGGCGCAGCGCGACGGCCTCGCCGATGCCACTGCTCGCACCCGTGACCAGAACGACCTTGGGAGTGGATTCCATGAGATCCACCTTCCGCGTTCCGGACGCGGCCAGGCAGGGTGAGTCACACCCAGGTTAGGTTGGAATCATGGACGGCACCCCTCCGCTCGGCGCTTTCCTGCGGGCCCGGCGCGAGCTGACCAGCCCGGAACAGGCCGGGGTGACCTCGTCGGGCCGGCGCCGCACCCCGGGCCTGCGGCGCGAAGAGGTGGCCCAGTTGTCCGGCGTCAGCACCGACTACTACACCCGGCTGGAGCAGGGCCGCGAGCAGCACCCCTCGGGCCAGGTGCTGGACGCGCTGGCCCGCACCCTGCGGCTCGATCCCGAGGAGACGGCGCACCTGCACCGGCTGGCCCGCGCCGACCGCAGTCGCGTAGACCGCGGCCACGCCGACCGCGGTCGCGTCGACCGGACCGTACGCGAGACCGTCCGGCCCAGCCTGCTGCGCCTGATGCAGGGCTGGCTGCACACGCCCGCTCTGATCGTCAACCGCCGGATGGACGTGCTGGGCGCCAACGCACTCGGGCGCGCCCTGTTCGCCCGGGTGTTCGAGCAGGACGAGCCCAACCTCGTACGGTTCGTCTTCCTCAGCCCCCACGCCCGTTCCTTCTATCCCGAGTGGGAGCAGATCGCGCAGTCGAGTCTGGGCGCGTTGCGCGCCGCGTCCGGCGGGCTCGACGAAACCGGACTGGTCGACGACCTCGCCGCGAGAAGTCGCGAGTTCCGCCGCCTGTGGGCCCGGCACGACGTACGGGGAAAGTCTCACGAGGCGAAGCGGCTGCACCATCACGAGGTCGGCGAGCTGACCCTCACGTACGACTCGCTCACCGTCGACGGCGCGGGCGGCCAGCAGCTCATCGTCTACCAGGCCGAGCCCGGCAGCGCCTCGGCCCAAGCCTTGGCCCTGCTGGGAACCGTGGCCGCCGAGCTGCCAGACGCCAGTGCCCCTCACATCGGCCGATCGGAGGGGACGAGGCGATGATCGGCTATTTCCATGTGCGACGGACCGTCCGCGACGCCTAGGAAGGAGCCATGACCAACGAGGTTGCCGTTCCCCTGCTGCCCTGCCCGTCGATCGACGACGTCATCGCCTTCTACGAGGTTCTCGGCTTCAGCACCACCTACAAGCAGCGCAAACCCTATCCCTGCGCGGGACTGCAACGGGAAGGCCTGCACCTGCAGTTCTTCGAGATCGCCGGGTTCGATCCGGAGCAGTCCTACGGCTCCTGTCTCGTGATCACCCCGGACATCACGGAACTGCACCGGGCTTTCGCGGCCGGCATGCGGGCCGCGTACGGCAAGATCCTGGTGTCCGGAGTGCCGCGGATGACCCGGCCCAGGACTCGAAAGAACGCCGACGGGCTGGGCGGGTTCAGCGTCATCGACCCGGGCGGCAACTGGATCCGCGTCTTCCAGAAGCCCGCCACGGCGCCCACGCCGGCGCCCGCGCCCGCCGGACGACTCGCCAAAGCACTGGCGAACGCCGTCGTGCTGGCCGACTCCAAGGGTGACGCCGGCCAGGCCGTCCGCATTCTCGACAGCGCGTTGGCTCGCCCGCGGGCCGACGACGACCCCGTCACACACCTGGAGGTTCTGGTGTACCGCGCGGAACTGGCGATGGCGCTGAACGACCGGGAAACCGCAACGGAGATGCTGGCCCGCGTCGAGCACATCACGCTGAACGCGGACGAGACCGCGAGGGCGGCACCGAACTTCGAGATCGCCGCCGACCTCGCAGCGGCGCTGCGATGAGTTCGGCGGGGCAGTCGAATGCGGTCGCAGGCATCGCCCTCGGCCCATTAGCCTCATTCGATGATCACGGTGACGCCGGTGCTGGAGCGGTGGTCCACTCACTGCCCGTTCTGGCCGGTCGAGAAGACCGACTTCCATGTCGCGGTTCCCCGATCGAGGGGCGGTGGTCCGGGTGTGGAAGGACGCCGGTCAACTTCCGTCCGGGCCGACCTTCGACCCGGACGAGCCACACATCGACATCCCGCGCGACACCCTGCCGAACCTTCTGGGCGCGGTTCAGCAGGATCTCGCCGGTTTCCTGACCGCCCTGCGTCCTTGGGCACGGGGCATCAGCGCCGGCCGGGCCGACCCGTTCGCCGCGGCCGTGGACCGGCGTCTGCAGATCAGCGGGCCGGCGCAGGGAGACGGCTGACTCAGTGCCAGTCGCTGATCTGCACGTCGTCGGGCGCGGGGGCGCCGCGGCCGGTTTCGACCAGGGACTTCAGGCTCAGCAGGTAGGACGCCCACTTCGTGCTGCAATGGCTCATAAACTCGACGGGCTCGCGCCAGCCCTGGTGTTCGAACAGGACGATCGTGTAGTCGCCGTCCTGGCGCAGCTCGAAGTCGATGGTGGTGCCGATCCATTCCTCGGGGCCGTCGGCCACGCGCCAGCGGACGTGTTCGGCGGGGCGGGTCTCGAGGACCTCCATGTCGAAGCCGCCGACCGGGGGGAAGCGGAACTGGAGTACGCCGCCGGCCTCCTTGGTGTCGGCGGTCCACCACGCGGCCAGGCCGTCCACAGTGGTCAGAACCTCGTAGACCTGGTTCGGGGTCGCGTCCTTGACGCCGATGCGGTGCAGGATGTCAGGCATTGTTGTTCCTTTCGGTCTGGATGGTCTCGGCGATCCGCTTGATGCGGCGCAGGCGGGCGTCCCATTCGGCGCCGACCGCGGCCAGCTGGGTCACCGCGCGTTCGAGTTGGGTGTCGTCGACCTGGTAGCGCTTCTCGCGGCCGGTGGGGGCCGCACGGACGAGGCCGACCCGGTCGAGGACGCCGAGGTGCTTGGCGACTGCCTGCCGGGTGACCGGCAGATGGTGGCTGAGGGTGGTGGCGGTGCCGGGGCCGCCGGCCAGCAGCAGGTCGAGCAGGCGGCGGCGCGTGGGGTCGCCGATCGCCGACCAGAGGTCGTCGTCGACCGCGGTCGTCACGGGCGGACCGTCAGGGTGGCGACGTACGGGGCGACCCGCGGCAGGAAGTAGTCCCAGCCGTTCACGTGGTCCCTGCGCGCTTCCTCGTCGCGGTAGCCGGTCTCGGTCAGCTTGAGCAGTGTGCCGTCGCCCGATGGGACCAGCTCGAAGGTGACGAGCAGCGAGTTCTCGGCCGTCGCGGGCTCGCCGGGCGGCTGCGTCCAGCGGAACGTGAAGGTGCGGGGCGGTCGCACCTCGAGGACGGTGAACGCCTCCACCTTGTCGCCGCCGAAGCTGATCTCGCCGGTGGACCCGGGCACGGGCTCGTAGCGGGCCTCGTCGGGCCACCACCGGCTGACGTGCCGGGGGTCGCTGACGACCTCGAACACCACGGTGGGTGAGGCCTCGATGTAGATCTCGCGCTCGATGGATCCGATCTCCATGCCGCACCTCCAATAGCAACCTTTGGTTGCATCAGACAGTAGCGCGCAGGCCCGGCTAGCGCAACCAAAGGTTGCGCGACGTCAGGCGAAGAGCCGGAACAACTCCGGGTCGACGAACGTCACACAGCTTCGGATCAGGCCGTCACGCACGGCGAAGAGCTGGATGGAGTGCGCGCCCGACGGCGTGTACGCCGCCAGTGCCGGGCCGCCGTTGGCCCGTACGGGACGCAGGCGCCAGCCCGTCCCGCGCATCTCGAAGACCCGGCGCAGGAACTCGGCGTAGTGGTCCCGCCCGGCCAGCCAGAGGTTGACCGGCGGCATCTCGAGCTCCACGTCCTCGGCCCGCTGCCGAGCCGGCAACAACTGCAGCGCCGCCACGAAAGCCAGCCGCAGCCCCGCCCGCTGCTGCACCGCGTCGGCCGGATCACCCAGCCGCGCATCGGGAAACGGCTGCAACCACGGCACCTCGGGACTGGGGGTCAGCGCCGCGTACGGGTCATCCCCGGCCGCCCCCAGCCCGCTCGGCAACGGTCTGCGGGCCCGGCCCTCCAGCGCGGTCAGGCACACGTTCGTCGCGATGCGATGCAGCCACGTACGCAGTGAGGCCTTCTCCGCGTCGTACCGGTCGGCCGCCTGCCAGGCGCGCAGCAACGTCTCCTGCACCAGGTCCTCCGCCTCGTCGACGGAACCGACCATCCGGTAGCAGTGCGCGAGCAATTCGCCGCGATAGCCCTGCAGCTCCACGCCGATGAGTTTGCCGCTGTTCGCCGGTAAGTAACAGACGACAAGCCACCACAGGAAGGGACTCCCCCATGGGTGAGGTCATCGTCATTCAGTTCACCACGCTCGACGGCGTCGTCTCGGACCCCGACGGACGCTGGGGCACCGGCCACGGCGGCTGGGCCTTCAAGTACGGGGCCGGACCCGTCAGCGGCGACAAGTTCCGCCTGGGCGGGCGCATGGAGCAGGGTGTGCAGCTCTACGGCCGGCGCACCTGGGAGCACTTCGCCCAGCTCTGGCCGAGCCGCGACACCGGCTACGCAAAACTCATGAACACCGTGCCGAAGCGCATTGCCACGCGTACGCCCATGGACTCCACCCGCTGGGCCAACTCGGCTGTCATCGTGGGCGACCCGCTGGCCTGGGTGACCGGCGAGCGCACCCGGCGCGACGTCATCGTGATCGGCAGCCTGTCCCTGGTGCGTGCCCTGGCCACGGCCGACCTGATCGACGAGTACCGCCTGATCACGTTCCCCACGGTCATCGGAGCGGGCGACCGGTTGCCGATCACCGGCGACTTCCGGTTCAGCGTCGTCGAGCAGGCCGACGCGACCGCCTTCGCCGTCCTGCGCCGCTGACGGCTAGCGTCGCGGCGCGGCTGCTATGCGTTCGGCGGTCACCTCGGCGGTCGACCGGGCGCCGGACCGCTCGTAGGTGATGCGCATCTTCTGGCCGACCTGGGCGGCGAGTTCGGCCTTCACCAGATCCTCCGGTGTCCGTACGGGCTCGCCGTCGATGTCGATGAGGAGGTCGCCGGCCCGCAGTCCGGCCCGCGCGGCCGGCCCGTCGGGGCGGACCGCCTGGACGAACAAGCCGGCCGGGATTCCTTGCACCTGCCGTCCGAGCGTGGGGTGGGCCACGGCGCCGTCCTGGGCGAGCTCGGCGGCGATGGGTTGCATCAGGGCGGTCGGGATGGCGAAGCCGAGGCCGCTGCTGCCGGGATCGCCCGAAGGGGAGGCGCCGGCGGTGTTGATGCCGATCAGCCGGGCGTCGCAGTCGACGAGCGCGCCGCCGCTGTTGCCCGGGTTGATGGCGGCGTCGGTCTGGATGGCTCCGATGAGGTGGGCCGCCGGCGTCCCCTCGCCCGGCACCTTCACGTAGCGATCGGCGGCGCTGACGATTCCGCTGGTCACGGTCGAGGTCAGCCCGAGCGGGGAGCCGAGCGCCACGACGGGCTGCCCGACGCGCAGCTGACCGGAGTCGGCGACCGTCAGGGGCGCCGCGGCCGGCGACGGGCTTTCCGACGCCGTCGCCCTGCGGACCTCCGGCGTTGATCGTGACCACCGACGGGAGGGCCCGCTGCGCGACCTGCTCCACGGCGCAGACGGGGGCGGCCGCGGCGACAGTCTCGGGATCGTTCACCAGCTCCCACACCAGCACGGTGCCCGCGCCGCCGGCGACCCCGGCGGCGAGGGCCGCGGCCAGCAGGACGTACGGGTTCGATGTCGCAGGCATCGCCACCGCCTCTCCTCGTGTCCGGTCGCGTCGCGCGCATCAGTGTGCGGCGACCGGCGACAGGGGCCTCCCCCGGAACGGATGAGGCACTGGTAACGTCGTCGGTGGCGTGGCCCACGCCCAACCTCCGGTGACCGTCCCCGACGCGCGGTCCTTGTCAGAGGCAAAGGGATTCTCATCTCGGGTCGCTGTCCTCGTTCGTTGTCTCGGACGTCTTGGTCGCGCGGGGGATCGACGCACGGGACTGCGGAGGGCCGATGACAGCCAACAGGAACTTCAAGCGCCGGGTGCGTGCCCGCGCCGCCAAGACCGGCGAGTCCTACACCGCTGCGTTGCGGCACTTCCGCGCGACTCCGCCAGGAGAATCGATGCCGAAGAACACTGCCCTGCGACTGTCCGTCGCTCAACTGACCGTCGCTCCCGACCCCGGTGACACGGCGGCCCTGCGCGACAGCGGCGAGCAGATCCGTCGCCTCATGCACGAAGCCCACGCAGCCGGGGCCCGGCTGCTGCACCTGCCCGAGGGCGCGCTGACCTGTCCCGACAAGAGGGTCATGTCAGCAACCGGTCCGCAGAACATCGGCCCGGCCGACTGGAGCCGGGCCGACTGGGCAACCCTGGCCGGCGAGCTCCGGGCGATCACGGAGCTCGCCGGCGAACTGCGGCTGTGGACCGTCCTGGGCTCGGTCCACCGGCTGACCGCGCCACGCCGCCCGCACCTCAGCCTGTACGTCATCTCGGACAGCGGCACGATCGCCACCCGGTACGACGAGCGGATGCTGTCCAACACCAAGGTCAGCCACCTGTACACCCCCGGCTCGGAGCCGGTCACGTTCACCGTCGACGGCGTACGTCTCGGCTGTTCGCTCGGCATGGAGGCGGCCTTTCCCGAGATCTTCGGAGAGTACGAGCGCCTCGATGTCGACTGCGTCCTGTTCTCGACCCATGGCCCGGGGACGGCCGTCAACAACGGCCCGTTCGCCCTGCAGGCGCAGGCGCTGGCCGCGGCCAGCAGCTACTGGGTCAGCTACGCCGGCACGGCTCAGGACGCTCCGAACGCCCCGTCCGGCGTCGTCGGCCCCAACGGCGACTGGCTCACCCGCTGCCCACCGGAACCCGTGCCCGCCATCGCCACGACGGAGCTCGACCTGAGCACCGAGAACTACGCACGCCCGTGGCGACGGGTGGCCCGAAGCGGTCTGTACGCCCAGCACCAGGCGCCCGACGACCCCAGAAGCCTCGACCGGGTCAATCCCTGACCATCTCGATGTCGCCGGCCGGCACCCCGCCGGTCGGCGACACCTCACCTCACACAGGCTGGACGATCTCGGTCTCCCACGTCGCCGGGTCCGGGTGGTCCCCCGGATCGGTCAGGTACGTCTCCCGGGGCGCTCCGGCCGCGGACAGTCCCTGGTCGCGCATCCACTTCTCGATCTGCTGGTAGGACTCGGGCAGGCCGTCGTAAGGTCCACGATGGATGGTGACCACGGCGCGACCCGCGGGGATGACGATCGCCTCGATCCCGTCCGCGAGGACGGCCGACGGCGGCTCGGCGACGGTTATGCCGCTCTCCATGACGAGCGACCCCATCCCCACCTCCGGGTAGCGGGCGAACGGCGGCCCGGCGATCGCCAGGCCCTGCCGCTGGGCGTAGTCGAACACCGCGGGCAGGCACTCGGCGAGCGCGGTCGCGATCTCGTCGCGCGTGACCCGGCGGCGTATCACCAGGGCGTGGACGGTGGGCAGGTCACGAACCGAGATGTCCAGGGGCACAGCGGTTTTCCTCTCGGTGATGCTGATGCGATAGAGGCTGACGCAGGGTGCCGCCGACGTCACCGTCGAGGCGTGTACGGCGGCGATGTTCCGCCCGGGAACGGTCAGCCCGCGGGCGCGGTAGCTCTGCGGGCTGCGGCCGAGGTGGCGGGTGAACGTACGGGTGAAGACCTCGTGACTGCCGAAGCCGTGGTCGAACGCGATCACCGACACCCGGCGGTCGCCGGTCACCAGTTCGCCCGCGGCCCGGGCCAGCCGTACCCGCGTCGTGTAGGCCTTCGGCGTCTGACCCGTCAGCCGCCGGAACCGGCGGTGCAGATCGAAACGCGATCGGTTGGCCCACCGAGCCAGGGCGGGCAGCGAGACGTCCTCACTCAGCCGGGAGTTGACGACGGCGAGGAGTTGCAGCAGTTCGCGGGTGGGCGACGACACGATTGGACGCTACCAATCAGGTCCGGCCACCGGTTGACGGTTCTTGCGCAGCCGGAGCACCGGCATCCGGACAGGAATTGGCCTGAAGGGGTTTTAGCGTCGCTCGCATGACGAACAGCCAATCGGACGTCCGCCCGTTCCGTATCGACATTCCGCAGGCGCAGCTCGACGACCTGAAGGCCCGTCTGGCCAACACCCGGTGGCCGGACGAGCTGCCCGGGGTCGGCTGGAGCCGCGGAGTTCCCGTCGGATACCTGCGGGAGGTCGCTGACTACTGGCGCACCGGCTACGACTGGCGGGTCCAGGAAGCGGCGCTCAACCAGTACCCGCAGGGCCTGACCACCATCGACGGGCAGAACGTGCACTTCCTGCACGTGCCCTCGCCCGAGCCGGAGGCCAAGCCGCTGGTCCTGTTGCACGGCTGGCCCGGCGGGGTGGTGGACTTCCTCGACGTCATCGGGCCGCTGACCGATCCCCGTAGCCACGGCGGCGACCCCGCCGACGCCTTTCATCTGGTGATCCCGTCGCTGCCGGGATTCGGGTTCTCCACCCCGCTGGCCGGGCCGGGGATGAATGCGACCCGGGTGGCCGGGATCCTGGTGGCGCTGATGGCCCGGCTCGGGTACGACCGGTACGGCGTACAGGGCTACGACTGGGGCGCGTGGATCGGCCCCAAGCTGGGCGAGCAGGACCCGGAGCGGGTCATCGGCGTCCACCTCACCGCGATGGTCACCATCCCGGTCGGCGCCGACGGCGAGATGGACGGCCTCAGCGAGGTCGACCAGCAGCGGTGGCAGCGCATGCAGGACTCCAACGACGGCTACCTGCGCTGCAACAGCAAACGCCCGCAGACGGTCGGGTACGGCCTGACCGATTCCCCGGTCGGGCAGCTCGCCTGGATCGTGGAGAAGTTCAAGGAGCTCACCGATCCGGAGGAGGGGCTGCCGGAGGACAGCATCGACCGCGACCGCATCCTCACCGACGTCTCGATCTACTGGCTGACCGGCACCGCCGTCTCCGCCGCCCAGATCTACTACGAGGAGTTCTCCGCGAGCGCACCGAGCAGCGCCGGCCGGCGCGGGACCGTGCCCACCGGCGTCCTCGTGTCCGGTCAGGACCTCGCGATCCGGCCGTGGGCCGAGCGTGACCACCACATCGTGCACTGGACCGAACTCGGCAAGGGCGGGCACTTCCTCGCCCTGGAAGCGCCCGAGCTGCTGGTTGACGACGTCCGCACGTTCTTCCGAAAGCTACGGTGACGGGACGCCTTCGCGGTCAGCGGAAGCGCTCGCCGGTGTCCAGGTTCCAGAAGTGCAGGCCGTTGCCGCTGTCGCCGGAAGCGACGATCATGCGACCGTCGATCTCGGTGGCGGCCGAGCAGGTGACGTAGGCGCCGTGCCCGGTGTACTCGAAGTCCTTGATGGCGGGACCGCCCTCTTGGTACGGGTCGATGACGGCGACCGAGTCGTCCGCCGCCACCAGCACCACGGTGCGGGTGGCGGCGCGGGCGACGGTTGCGTGCTGACTCCATCCCCGCTTCGGCCGGTACCGTCTCAGCACCGTGCGCGTGGCGACGTCGATCACTCGCACGTCCGCGGCTTCCGCCGGGTGGTACAAACTTCCGCTTTCGAAGGCGTCGAGGCCCTGGACGACCACGAGCCGTCCGTCCACTGTCGCCAGAGTACCCAGGGTGTCCGACTCCTCCGGCACGGTCATGGGCCCGTACAACGGCTTGCCGGTGAGCGCGTCCCACAGGGTCAGCGCCGAGTCGTCATCGGAACCGTCGCGGGCGATCGTCAAGGCGACCAGACGCCCGTCGAGCACGCCCAGGTCCGTGCGACCCGTGGGGGCGCCGGTACGCAGTTCGGCCTGAGGTTCGCTCGTCACGGCGTCCCAGACACGCAGAACTCCGTCCGCGGTGCCGGCCCCCACTACCGGGCGGCCGCCGACGTCGGCCGTACCGAGCCCGCTGACTCCGGCGCCCAGCCGGGCCAGCGGCTCGCTGTGCGGGGCACCGGCGCGAACCTGCCAGCGCAACACGTCACCGACCTCATCGGCCGTGACGAGGATGTCGCGGTCCGGACCGGCGAACGTGACGTGCGTGACCGCGGAGGAATGATCGGTGAGCGCCGGGCCGAACGAGCGCCCGGTGGCCGCGTCCCACAGGCGCACGGTCCGGTCGGCGCTGCCCGAGGCGAACACCGGCCGGCCCGCCCACCGCCCGGCGGCAACGGCGCGGACGGCATCGGTGTGTCCGCTGTCGCCGGCGGGGGCACGCAACCGCCACATGCGCGGCGGATCGCTGCGCGTGTGGGACACCACAACGGGTTCGCCGTTCCACTCGGTCACCCGCACCGCGCTGATGACCTCGCTGTGTCCGCTCCACGGCCCACCGGCGGATGCGCCGGTGGCGACATCCCACACTCGTACGGTGTTGTCATAGCCGCCCGAGGCGACCACGGTGCGACCGTCCGCGACGCCGAGAGCCAGCGCCGTGACCCGCTGGGAGTGGCCGGCCAGGGGTGGCACGACGGCGTCGCCGGTGGCCGGGTCGAACACGTGCACCTGCTGGTCGTGGCCGCTGACGGCGAGCACCGGGCGGTCGCCGATCCGGCCCGCGGTCAGCGCCGAGATGGACTTGCCGACGCCCCGGTACGGCCGGCCCAGTGGTTCGCCCGTGGCGGCGTCCCACGCGTGGACTGTGCGGGCAGTCGCCACGGCCACCGCCGTACAACCCTCGATCTCGGTGAAAATCACGTCGCGCGACCCCGGGCCGTCGGCCATGACGTGCTCCAGCGGGATCCGGCAGACCACCGCATCGGCGCCGGGATCCCAGACGTCGAGGCCGGTGCCGGACACGAGGGCGATCACGGTCCGCCCGTCCAGCTCGCCCGCCGCGGAACGGATGATCCCGTCGGCGGACCGGTTCAGCTGAGCCACCGGAACACCGGCTCCGACGTCCCACAGGCGCATGGGCCGCCCGCTCAGAACGGCGAGGGCGCGGCCGGCCCGATTCAGGGTGCCCAGGATCCGGGAGCTCACCGGCCCGCCGTAGAACGGACTGCTGAACTCCTGTCCCGTCCGCACGTCGAACAGGCGCAGGCTTGCGTCGGGGCCGCCCACGGCGACGGTGGGGCTGCCATCGACCAGGCCGAGCTCGGCTCGCCACACCGCGTCACCGGCCAGTGCCGTGCGGCGCCGGCCGTCCGATGAGGACACCCACAGCTCCGCCGATCCGCCGTCGACCGTGACCGCGGCGAACCCGTCGTCTAAGCTCGCCAACGCGACCTGCCGGCAGTCACCCTCGTACCCGGCGAAGAAGTCCGGGAGCACCTGTCGCCCGGTGACCGGATCCCACAGCGTCGGCGGCGATCCGGACCCGGCGGATCGGGCGACGAGCAACAGCGGCCGCCCGTCCGACGTCGCGAGATCGATCTCCCGGACGTCGTCGCCGGGCGGGGCCGTGTGAAGCTCGACGCCGGCGATCGGATCCCACAGCGTCACCTTGGTGTCGTGGTGCGAGTCGAGGAACGCGACGAGCAGCCGGCCGTCGTGCTCGACCGCCGTCAGCCGGTAGACGCTCATGCAGAAGTCGCACGGAACCGGGTGCCCGAGCGGCTCGCCGGTCAGCACGTCGTACAGCTGAAGCGATCGGGCCGACTCCTCCGCCATCAGCAGGAGCCGGCCCCGGTACGTCGCGAAGTGCCGGCCGTTGATGCGTTCGTGCCGGACGATCAGCGCGCCCGTCGCCACGTCCCAGACCGCCAGGCCGGATCCCGTCGTGATCACCAACGGCTGCCCGTCGACCAGGGCGAGTGCCAGCGACCTGATCGGGTTCGCCTGCCGGATCGGCACGCCGACCGGCGCGCCCGTGACCGCGTCGCGGACGACGACGGCGCCGTCCTGCTGGCCCAGCGTCGCCAGGAGGCGCCCGGCGCCCACTGCCAGGACCTCGTGCCGTGCGCGTCGCAACAATGAACGATCAGGCAGCACCGTGCCGGTGGACAGGTCGACGGCCTTGACCAGACCGGAGTCGCCGTCCGCGGCCGGCATCGCCAGCACCGCACGCCCCCGCACGGTGACCAACGCCGCGTCCTGCGTTTCGTCGATCCCCTCCCGCAGAACCAGATGCGGTGCGGCCACGGGATCCTCGACCCACCCGGACTTCGTCGAGAGCGACTCCAGTCGATCCATCGCGGCAGCCTACCGGCAGCCGCGTCAGCCGCCGGAGGACAATCGGGTGCCGTCCTTGTCGTAGGCGGTCAGACCGGTCAGCTTCGCCGGCGGCTGCCCCTGAGCGAAGTCGAACCAGAAGATCTGCATCTGGTCCGCCGGGGCGAAACCCTGCCATGCCGTCCGGTGCGCTTCGACGGTCCGGCCGGTAGTGGCGTCACGAGCAGTGATCCTGGTGGCGTCGCCGACGTAGTAGCCGAACGTGGGCGTGGTGCGGCCGTCGAGCAGGCGCCCGGCCTCGACCGCGTGGAAGCCCGGCCGCATCCGGCCCGCGCCCGGGTCGCTGCTGACGATCTCGATGCGGAAGTCGTCGATGGTGACGGTCTTCGTGCGCCCGAGAACCAGCGTGAGGGTGCTGTCCAGATCGTCCGGGGCGGTCGTCTCGACATAGATGATCCATTGACGTCCACCGGCTTCCCGACCGGTTTCGACGACCGTGCCGAGGACGCCGGGGGCCGAGGAGTTGACGGTCGACGGCATCGGCGCCGACGGGCCGGCTGCCGGGAGCCCGCCGGCTGGGCCGCCCAGACCGGCCAGCTGGTTGCCACCGATCAGCAGAGCGGTCACCGTGAGCGCGGACACGCCGCCGACGACGTACCGGCGGCGACGGCGCATCCGGCCACCGACGGTCATCACCTGCGCCAGGTCCAAGGGAGCAGGCGCGAAGTCCGGCGGCGAGTGCATCGCGTCCTTCAGTTCTTCCAGCTGCGTCATAGCCCTGCTCCGGTTTCTGTCTCGAGGCGCAACGGCGGCACGGAGCCGGCCGTGATGCGCAGTTTCGCCAAGGCTCGTGAGTTGAGGCTCTTCACCGTGCCCGCCGACAGGTCGAGCTCACGGGCCACCTCCGCCTCGCTGGCGTCGAAGAAATGCCGCAGCACGATCACCGCCCGTTCCCGGGGCGACAACGCCTGCAACGCACCGATCAGCCAGCGCCGTTTCGCCACGACGTCGGCGATGTCGTGCGGCGCCGGCTGTTCGGGCATGGTCTCGGTCGCGTACTCCCGCATCGGGCGGCGCCACTGGTCGATGACCAGATTGGTGAGCACCTGGCGGGCGTACGCGTAGGGGTCCTTGCGCCGGACGCTCCCCCAGGCGGCGTACACCCGGACCAGGGTGGCCTGGGCCGCCTCTTCCGCCTGATGACCATCGCCGGTCAACAGGTACGCCGCACGTTGCAGACGCACCGAGCTCGCCCGGGCGAAAGCGACGAAGTCGTCGTCACCACGTGTCATACGAGGCCCCTGTCCGTTTCATGAGCAGCAAGACGAGCCAGGGCCGCATTCGGTTGCATCCGTGCCCTCAATCACCGCTCGCGGACGCCCGGTGCTGTTCCGCGAACCGGATGATGGTGTCGCCCAGTTGTTCGAGGAACCGGCCCGCCATGGCCAGCCGGGCCCCGGCGGCGGTGCCGCTCCCCAAGGTGTCGGCGCCGCGCAGCACGGTCGCGGCCAGCCGCTGGTTGGCGCGTACGTTGACCACAGCGGATCGGACATCCGCGTCCTCGTCGAGGAAGTACCGGTGGCGCCGGCTTCCGCCGTCACGGCCGCGGCGTATCAGGCCGTGCTGTTCCAGCAGCCCGACCGCGAGCGAGATCGTCGCCGGGCTGACCCGGAGGCGCCCCGTCAGCTCGGCGGTGGTGGCGCTGCCGGTCTCCGCGGTGAACAGACAGGCCAGCACACCGGCGGCGGTGCGGGGCATGCCGGTGTCGATCAGGGCCGCGGTGAGATCGGTGACCAACGCGGTCCGCGCCTCCGCAGCGGGGCCGGCGGGGACACCCCGGGCTTCCGGGGCGGAAGCGTGCGGTCGGCGCCGGGCGCGACGGACAGTGGCCAGCTGCGCCAGCTCCGCGCGGTAGCGGCCCGGCCCGCCGTTGCGAGCGACCTCGCGGCTGACCGTGGAGGTCGGCCGGCCGAGATCGCCGGCGATCTCGGCGAAATCGCGCCCCTGCGCCAGCCCGGCGGCGATCCGCTGCCGGTCGGCGCTGGTCAGCCTGCGTCCGGGCATCTCGTCCACCCTCCTTCCGTTCCGCTGGACAGCAGTGTGGGCGCCGGCCGTCGTCCGTTGCAATGCCCGTGCGTTCGTCGACATCGTCATTGCAATCGCAAACATGCCTGCGAGCAGCGAGGACGCCGAGCCTTGATGCGTGCCGGGTGGAGCGCTATTCGACTGGCGCCTAACGTTCGGTTACCTGTTCGACGACCCGAGAAGGAGCATTCTTGCGTGCCAAGGGCATCACCTACGACACCGGATTCACCCCCGGTGGGCGGAGCACCCGGCCCGGCTTCGACCCCGCCGCAGTCCAGCGGGAAATGCGGATCATCGCCGACGATCTGCACTGCGACGCCGTCCGGATCAGCGGTGGCGACCCCGAACGGCTGTCCGTCGCGGCCGGGCACGCCGCCGACGCCGGGCTCGAGGTCTGGTTCTCCCCGTTTCCGTGCGAGCGAACCGCCCAGGAGTTGCTGCCGTACTTCACCGACTGCGCCGACCGGGCCGAGGCCGCCGGCGCCGCGGTCTTCGTCGCCGGGTGCGAACTGAGCCTGTTCAACTCGGGCTTCCTGCCCGGGGCCGACGCCTTCGCCCGGATCAGGTCCCTGGCCGACGGCGACCCGGCGGCGGTGGGCCGGCTCGCGGACGCCTCCGCCGCCGTGAACACGCTGCTCGCCGACACTGCGGCGACCGTACGCCCTCGGTTCCACGGCAAGATCACCTACGCCTCCGGAACGTGGGAGGACATCGACTGGACGCCCTTCGACATCGTCGGCGTCGACGCGTACGTCGATCCCGACAACCCCGGCTTCGGGGCGGCTGTGGAGCACTTCCGCCGACACGGCAAACCGCTGGCGGTAACGGAATTCGGCTGCTGCACGTACCGGGGCGCGGCTGCGCGAGGCGGCATGGGCTGGGACATCGTCGATCACGACGCCGACCCGCCCCGCATTCCCGGCGACCACGTGCGCGACGAGGAGGAGCCGGCCCGATACCTCCGCCGCCTGATCGGCGCCTTCGATCAGGCGGGCGTGGACACCGCGTTCTGGTTCACCTTCGCGAGCTACAACAGCCCGTACCACCCCGATCCGCACCTGGACCTCGACATGGCCGGGTTCGGGGTGTGCAAGGTGATGCCCGACGGTCGTCTCGAACCGAAGCAGGCCTTCCACACCATGGCCGAGCTGTACGGGAGGTAGCGGGTTCTCAGCTCTTCGCTTCGCGGACGTCCTGTCCGTGCTCGGCGAACGCCTTGAAGTCCCGCATGTGCCGAAGCGACTGCTTGCGGAACATGCCGGGCATGAGGAGCCCCACGAGTCGCATCAGCAAGCCGCTGAACCGGTACTCGTTCTCGCTCACCCAGAGCGTCGTCTCCGGGCCGGTTTCGGTCAGGCGTTCGCGCGCGGCGCTCCACATGCCCGGGCCGGCGATCTCGCGCTCGAAATGGACGACGCTCCCCCGCGGGATCTCGTGCAGGTCCACCGGTTCCCGCCGCGTGATGGTCTCGGTGCACTCGAACTTCTGCCGGCCCGTCTGCAAAATTACTCGCGACTTGGTGCCGACCTGCCCGTGCACCCCGCTCAGCGGCTCGTGCAGTACCAGGCCACGCAGCCACTTCGGCAGGTGTGCGGGGTCGGCGAGCAGCTGGGCGACCCTCTCACGCGGCAGGGCGATCTCCAGCGACACGGTGTACTTCATGGCGGCATGATATCAGCACGGCCTTATATAAGTTCACAGCGAATTGTCGTCGCGATAGCCTCGTCTCGCGTCCACATCGCGCGCCCGGCCGAGCCGCTCCCCGACATCACCTTTTCGGGGGCACAGTGGGGTTTCAAGGTTTAAGGACACGCGCGCCTGTCCATACGGCACCACAGATGTGGTGGAGGAGCGGTGCAATGAAGACTGCAGCTATGGAGTACGTCGTCGCGAGAAGTGTCGGTGAGGTGATCGACGCGCTGGCCGATGGGGAGACATCGGTGCTGGCCGGGGGTCAGAGTCTGGTTCCGGAAGTGACACGCCCGGGCGCGCAACCGCGCCGGCTGGTGGACATCAACCGGATCGACGGGCTCGACACCCTGGTCGAAACGGACGGGTACCTGCGTGTCGGAGCGCTGGTCCGGCACCGGGCGTTCGAGTCCGACACGGTCGCCGGGCCGCTCGGTGACCTGTTACGGGTCGTGGTGCGCCACATCGGACACCCACCCATCCGTGCCCGGGGGACGATGCTCGGCAGCCTCGCCTATGCGCACCCGGCGGCCGAGTGGCCGGCCGTCGCGGTCACCCTCGGGGCGCGGCTTGTGCTGGACGGGCCGGACGGGCGCCGGACGGTGACGGCGGAAGACTTTTTCACCGCACCGTTCGTCACCACCCGCCGGCCCGAGGAACTGCTGATCGAGGCACAGCTGCCCGTGCTGCCCGACGGCACCGGCATCGGCTACGCGGAGAACCGCCGCAACTCGATCTTCCCGCACGCGGCGGCGATCGCGGCAGTCACGGTGACCGACGGTGTGGTCAGCTCGGCAGCGATCTGCCTGGTGAACTCCGGGCCCCATCCGGCACGGGCCGGCGCCGCCGAGGATGCGCTGCTCGGGACCACGTTCTCGGACACCGCCATCGCCGCCGGCGCGGAAACCGCGGCGGAGAGGGACACCCGCCTCCTGTACGACGATGCCCGATCGCCGGAACAACGCCGAGCCTTTCGAGTGCTGGTCAGCCGAGCGCTTCGCCACGCTCGAGAGGGAGCCCGCCGATGCGGGTGACGCTGACCGTGGACGGAACGCGTCATAACCTGGAGATCGGAACCGGCCGCACCCTCGCCGACGTGCTGGGAACAGAATGCGGCGTCCCCGGGTGCCGCGTCGCCTGCCCGGACGGCACCTGCAACGTCTGCGCCGTGGTGGTGGACGGCGACGCGATCCGCTCCTGTCTGATGCTGGCCGTGCAGGCCGGCGGCGCCCAGGTCAGCACGGCCGGCGACCGTGGCCTGCCGCATCAGCGCGCAGCCGAGAGGTAGACCCTTCTCAGGCGGCGCCCGAGGCCGAGGACTGGCGGGCGTCGATCAGGTCGCCCAGGTGGACGCCGGCCTCCTCCAGCAGACGCTGGACGGTGGCGATGGACAGGCCGTCGACGATGTTGTCGCCGTGGATCAGGCGGTAGAAGTCCTGGCGGTTCCGGCGGACTGCTTCCACTCGCCAACGGCCGTCGGGGGTCTGCATGGCGCCGATCACCGTGCCCTGGGAAGGGGGTGGGATCGGTTCGGCGGCGCGCCGGATCGAGGAGGCGGCCCGGTCGGTGCGCAGGCCACGCCATGAGGGGTGGCGCAGGCGGCCGTCGGGGGTCCAGTTGCGGAACGCCACCTCGCCGATCAGGCAGGGCTCGACCCAGTGGGCGTGGCGGGCGTGTTCGCGCGGAACGTCGCCGACCGGCGGGCTGGTGCGAGCCAGGGGGGCCATTTCGTTCTGCAGGTGGGTCAGGGCGGCGTCGGTGAAGCCGGTGCCCACGTGGCCGGCGAACACCAGGCGGTCGTGGTCGTCGTGGACGGCCAGCAGCAGGGAGCCGATCGTGCCGGAGCGCCGGCCGGCACCGGGCTTCCAGCCGATGACCAGCACCTCCTGCGTCTTGACGAGCGGCACCTTGGTCCAGTCGGCCGAGCGTTTGCCGGGGCGGTACGGGGAGGCCAGGCGCTTGGCGACCACGCCTTCCATGCCGGCCAGTTCGGCGGCTTGCAGCACCGTACGGCCGTCGACCTCGAGGAATCGGACGGGCACCCGGACGTGCTCGCTCGTCAGGTCGAGCTGGGCGAGGCGGTCGCGCCGGGTGGCGTACGGCAGGGCAGTGAGATCTTCGCCGTCGAGTTCGAGCAGGTCGAAGACGTAGTAGAGCACCGGGACGCTCGCGACCAGCGCCGGGCTCGGGATCGCGACGTGCATGCGCTGCTGCAGGCGGGCGAACGAGGGGCGGTCGGTCTCGAGCGCGACGACCTCGCCGTCCAGCACCGCGCTCCGGCCACCGAGCAGCCCGGCCAGTTCACCCAGCTCAGGGTAGGTGGCGGTGATGTCGTTGAGGTTGCGCGAGAATGCTTCAACCCGGCCCGAGCGGACGTCGGCGATGGCGCGTACGCCGTCGTACTTGAACTCGAAAGCCCAGCCCGGGCCGGCCGGCAGAGCGCCGGCGGCCGCGAGCATCGGGCTGATCACAAATACCAGTCATGCGCATAAAGTCCGGGGCGGCAACCGGTACGCGGAAAGATCACCTAACTACATCAGTGTAGTTTTCCCAGCTCAGGAGCCCAGCCGGGTCGCGGGATCAAGCAGAACGGGTGTCCCGCGGGGTCGGCGAAGACGTGGTCACCGCTCAGTCGCGTCGCGCCGAGCGCCAGGACCGCCTCGGTGGCGGCGGCGCGATCGTCGACCATGACGTCGAAGTGCGCCTGCTGCGGGACGGCCGGGTCGGGCCAGGTCGGCCGGCGGTGGTCGGGAGCACGCTGAAAGGCCAGGCCGGAGGTCGTGTCGTTGTCGGCGACGACCACGAAATCGTCGTCCTGATAGGTGATGGGGCGGCCGAGCAGCGCGCTCCAGAATCGGGCGGCGGCCGCCGGATCGGAGCAGTCGAAGATCAGATGGTGCAGACGTCCCACCGGCATGACGGTCACCCCGAAAATGTGTTGAACGGTTCTTCTACGCTGATCGGGTCTTAACACGAAACGGGGAACCATGCGCGTTCAGCGTCATCTGGCCGGCGTCATCGCCGGTGTCACCACGCTTTCTGTGCTCGGTGGTTGCGCCGCCCAGCAGATCCAGGCGCTCGAGCCGAAGATCGAGCTGCGTAACGCCGCCCAGCAGCTCGCCGACGCCCAGCGGACCGGCTTCGTCCTCAAGGTCACCGGCAACCCGGACGACCTGGTGGCCGCGGCCGGTAAAGAGGCCGATGCCGCCACGGTGGCGCAGCTGTTCAACTCGTCGATCACGATGACCACCGACAAGGGTGGCGCGGGCGAAGCGGACGACAAGTCGAGCCTCGCGGTCGACGTCGACGGGGTCACCGGCACCGAGATCCGGTTCGTCGACGGATCGCTCTACCTGAAGGCGCCGGTCAAGGACCTGGCCGCCAAGTTCGGGGCCACCCCGGCCGACATCAAGGAGCTCAGCGGCGGGGCGCCCGGCCTCGACGCGCTCCTCGCCGGCAAGTGGATCTCGGTCGACACCAAGCAGCTGCCGGGTGCGGCCGCCGCCTCGGCCAAGCCGGACGCCGAGCAGCAGAAGATCCTGGCCGAGGTGACCGCCAGCGCCACCAACCTGCTCGAGGGCGCCGACGTGGTCCGCGACAGCGCCGACGACAAGCACCTCATCGTCACCTCGTCCACGGCCAAGGGGTACGCCGAGGCCAAGCGCCTGGCCACCGCGGTGGAGCCGTCGCTGGCGTCGGAGTTCCCGGCCGCCCCCAAGAAGGACCAGCCGGTCGTCATCGACCTGTGGCTCGACGGCGGCAAGTTCACCGCGGCCGAGGTCAACGTCCTGCAGTTCGTCGAGGGCGCTCAGGGCCGGGTGGCCGCCCGCCTCGAGTTCACCGAGGGCGGCGCGATCGACGCCCCGGCCGGCGCGACCGCGGTCGACCTGTCGGGCCTGCTCGGCGCGACCGGCGGCACCATGCCGTACCTGAAGGATCTGCGCCCGGCCAACTGATCGCGCATTGAGGGGCGGGTCGGCTGCACGCCGGCCCGCCCCTCATTTCATGTCGCGCGAAGTCAGGTCAGCGGGTCGGCCTCGCCGGGCTGCTCCGCCGGCTCGTCCTCCTGCACCGGGGAGCCGGTGAGCAACTCGACCTCCCAGCGTTCGGTGAGGGAGTCGCTCTCCTCCTCGGGTTCGAGATAGCTGCGCACGCGGACACCGAGGCCCAGCTGGTTGGCCGCGCGCAGGTGTTCGGTCACCTCGTCGATGCTGGTCAGGTAGTACGTGGCGATCAGGTCGGGCAGGGTGGTGGTCTCGTCCAGGTCAGTCACCGCACCAGGGTAGGCGGCCCGGACCGCGCCCGCATGTGACGGTGGAGATACCGAATTCGCCGTGCAGGTGATTGACACCGTATTCACCCCGACGGGCGTTCGTTGACCATGAATTCACCGGAAGAATGGCCGAATCCGCTCGGCTTTCTCCGAAAGGCCTCTCACTGTGCGCATTCGTCGATTCCTCGCGCCGGCATTGCTGGCTCTCACCCTTTCGGCCGCAAGCCTGGTAGGCGCGCAACCCGCGGCCGCCGCAGCCGCCGGCGACTACCGCATCACGATCGACATGCTCGAGTGCGACGTGATGGCGGTCGGCGTCCAGGGCACATGCATCATCAGCCTGCAGACCTGGCTGAACATCTTCGACGACACGAACATCCCGGTCACCGGCTACTTCGACCAGGCCACGAAGGACGCGGTGATCAAGTTCCAGGGCCGGCACGGCCTCCAGCCGGACGGCCGCTTCGGCGACCGCTCACGCCTCGCGCTCTACCGCGACTACGTGCACATGAAAGAGAACAGCGTCGCCACGCCACGCCCGGGCGCGCCGATCGACACGCAATGCAGTCGGGCCACACCCGAGAACTGCGACAAGGGCGCAGCCATTCCGGGCATCAACGGCGGGATCGTCCAATCCGTTTTCTGCAACACGACCTCGGACCGCCTGGGCCGTTTGAAGAGCGCCATCAGGAGCAGCGCCATCGGTATCGGCGCGGGCATCGCCTGCGACATTCTGCTGAGCTGAGAACTACGAGGCAAGCGCCTGTTCCACGCTGCACCACCAGCTCGTACGGCCGCCGACGGTGCTTTTCGCCATCGGCGCGCCGTCGCGAGGGCAATGGGCGCCGGCGACCCGGAACGGGATCAGCTTGAGGGTGTGCACGCCGCCGTCCTTGATCGCCGCGCGTACGGCGGTGCGGGTGGCCCGCAGCAGGCGGGCGATGTCGTCGTCGGTGAGCTTGTCGACGCGGCGGCCCGGGTTGAGGCGGGCCGCCCACAGGATCTGGTCGGCCAGCAGATTGCCGATGCCGGCCACGGCGTCCTGATCGAGCAGGCGTGCCTTGACCGGAGCGGTGCCGAACGCGAGCGCGGCCCGGAACTGCTGCGGAGTGATCGTCGCGGCATCGGGCCCGAGCGCCTCGACCGGCGGATCCAGACGGACCCGCCCCAGCCGGCGCGGGTCCACCAGCATCAGCCGGCCGCCGTCGGCGAAGGTCAGGGCGAACCGCGACCACCGGTAGTCGCCCGGCAGGCGGCGCCCCTCCCAGTAGTCGCCGCCGTCGACCTCCGTACCGTCCGGATCGCCGATCACGATCTTGCCGGACATCCCCAGGTGGATGCCCAGCTCGGGCCCGTCCTCGCTGGTGTCACACCACATGCTCTTGCCCCGGCGGTGCGCCGCCACCAGCATCCGCCCCACCAGCGCGTCGCGAATCTGACCCGGAAGGTGCGGGCGGCACACGTACGTGTCCGAGTCGTCCACCTCTACGATCTTGCGACCCAGTCCGGCCCGCTCGATGACCGCCCGCGCCGACTCGACTTCCGGCAGCTCCGGCATGGCGCCTCCCGCGGCTCGCCCACACTCCACCAGGCTCCATCGAACAGGGTCCGCTTCGCGGGTCGGCGGGCGCCCCCGATGATCGCCACGCGCCAGCGGCAATCTTGACGCATCGCTGCCGCTGATCCGGACGACCTCGATGCCGGCCCGCTCGAGCTGCGCGTTGTCTCGACGTTGCGCTCGTAGGCCACGCACAGCCGCGGCGCGATGGCCAGGGTGTTGTTGCCGTCGTCCCACTGCTCACGTTCGGCCGTGAGTGTCGGCGATGTTCGGCTACATCACCACCGCGTCGACGTCGGCCATCGTGCACACGGTGTCGAGGTGCATGGTGGCGCGTTCCTGAGCGATCGGGACGGCCAGGATCGTGCGGGCCAGCCCGGCCGCGAACACCCGCCGGGCCAGCTCCTCGTGGCCAGACCGGCCATCAACACCTCGGCCAGGCGCTGTGGAATCCTGTCGGCCAGGTAGTGACGCAGCTCTCGCGCAGGGCGGCCGCGAAGGCGTGTGCTCCTCCTGGGCGCGGCTCATCCACGGGATACCGTCGAAGAGCAGGCTGTCGTTGTTGCGGGGGTCAGGCGGGCCAGCTCGGCGCCGGGCCGGTGCAGCAGCACGGTACGCAGCTGTCCGACTTCCGTCGACGTAGTGCACCACGAGCCGACCGCAGATCATCTGTCGCACTCTCCGAACTCAAGCAATCACGTTATGCCTAGATCATGAGACATCTATGCGCCGGGTCGGCGCGTCGACTAACTTGGTCCACGGAGTGCCACACAGGATGACGAGCCCCAGAGATGCACCATTCGCAAGAACCGGCTTTGCGTGAATGCGGCATTCATCTCATCTCATTCCCCATTGTTTCCACCCCGGTGTCTTGCTTCCGTAGGGGGTCGAGCACCTACGGTAGTGAAAAGAGAACCCGAGGGACCTTTTGCCGGAGGTCGCAGTAACCACTGCTGAACCCGTGGCGAAGCCAAGAAGAACGGCATCCGTCTTGCTCACGGATGCCGTTCATGATCCCTTACCCGCGACCCTCAGTCGGAGGAGGTCTCGAAATGACCGTAGCAAAGAGACATGCCAGGTCCAACGAAATCTGCATGACCCAAGGGCCCAGCATGGTCGTATCCTCAGCGACCCAGCCGAGGAGTCATGCCGGTGAGTGACCAAAACAGGTCGGGTGCAACACGCCGACGGTCGGGCCGGTCGAACCCGGGGTGGTCAGCGCGTGGACTGCTTCTGATCATCGAGGGCACGCTCGCCGGCATCGGCGGAGTGTTTGTCGCGACGACATCACTCCTCGCCACCGCGATCGCGGCCTTCGCCGCGCTGATACTTGCCCTGACGATCGTGACGATCAATAGATAGTGGATCTGGTCGGCCTGCCATTCCTACAGCTGATAATTCTTGGTAGGCCGACTGAATGGATCTTTACGAAGGCCTGGCCGAAATAGCTGGGGCCCTTTTGATACCAGCGTTTGATTCAGCCCAACAGGGGCGGGCGTTGCCATTGCTCGCCGCGTACGTGGTGGTCGAGGAAGGCCAGCATCGTGGCATGCCAGACGGCGAGGTTGCCCGGCTTGGCCACGCCGTGGGCCTCGTCGGGGTAGTAGAGAAACTTGTGGCGGCCGTCCGAGGAGCGGGACAGCAGGTCCCACCACAGGCGTAAAGCCTCGCCGATCGGGACGCGGTAGTCGTTGTCGCCGTGGATGACGAGCATGGGGGTGGTGATGGCGTCGGCGAAGTGGTGCGGGGAGTTCGCCTCGATGCGGGCCGGGGTCATTTCGCGCAGCCAGTAGTACGGGAAGTCGGTGGTCGTCATCATCTGGTCGAGCGCCCACAACGACGCGTGGGTGACGATTGCGGCGAAGCGGTTGGTGTGGCCGGCTATCCAGTTTGCCATGTAGCCGCCGTACGAGGCTCCTGCCGCGGCCGTCCGTGATGGGTCCAGGTCGGGGCGCGTGAGCGCGGCGTCGGTTATGGCCATCAGGTCGTGGTACGGCGTTTCGCCCCAGGCGCCCCAGCCGCGGCGCAGGAAGGCGTCGCCGTAGCCGGTGGACAGGGCCGGGTCGGGCATCAGCACGGCGTAGCCGCGGGCTACGGCCAGCCACGGGTTCGAGTTCCACTTCCAGATGTTCCACGAGGCGAGCGGACCGCCGTGGACCCACAACAGCAGGGGCGCCGGCGTTTCGGCGCCGGTCGGCAGCGCGAGCCAGGCGCGCAACGGGGTGCCGTCGGCGGCTTGCGCTGTCACTTCTTCCAAATTCCCGGGTACGCGCACCGCCGGCACCGGACTGGGCAGGAGTTCAACCTCGTGGGAGTCGAGCGACACGCGCACCGGGTGCGGCGGGCTCGCGATGGTGTTGCGCAACGCGTAGACCCAGCGCCCGTCCGGCGACACGTGCGGATCGGTGTACGCGGCGTCGTCGGCAGTGAGCCGGGTGACCTCGCCGGTCGTGGCCTCCACCCGCCACAGCGGGCAGCGGCCGTTGTCGTCGGCCGCCACGATCAGCGCAGTGCCGTCCGGCGTCCAGCGCGGGCTGTGCGGCCATCTGTCCCAGTCACCCGTCAGAGACGTGACCGGTCCACCGTCGAGCGGCGCCAGCGCCAGCCGGATGCCGCCCGGGTCGTCCGCTGAGGACCACTGCCGTACGACGAAAGCCACCTGGGCGCCGTCGGGCGACACCCTCGGCGACACGTAGTCGTAGCCGGGGTCGTCGGCGAGCATCCGCCGCTCGCCGGTCGCGACGTCGATGACCGCCAGGGCCGAGCGCTGCGCCCCACCCGGCGCTGCCAGCTGCCAGGCGGCGACCACATTGCGCCCGTCCGGCGTGACCTCCCAGTCCCCTCCGGTGTCCAGCGCCCGCCCGACATGGCCGGTGACGTCCCGCAGGACGCCGTCGTCGAGCGACCCGGCCACCAGGCGCGGCCTGTCCGGCCCGAGGTCGTGATCCCAGAACCGCACCGGGAACTCCTCGTGCAGGATCGCCGAGACCCCCGCCGCCTTGCGCTGCTCCCGCCCGGAGCCGCCGGCGGGCAGCACCGCCGAGCCCGCCACGAGCGTCCCCACCGGGCTGACCCGCACCCCGTGAATCCCCCCGGGCAACTTCGCGAGCACGTACGCATCCCCGCCCACCGCCGGCTGCAGCCACAACGCGGCCTTTCCATCGTCGTCGCCCGAGTCGCCGGGCGTGGGCCGCGCCGAGGTGAAGAGCAGATCGCCGGCCGGGGTGAAGCCGGCGCCCGACTCCCCCTTGTCGCTGCGGGTCAGCTGCCGTGCCGGGCGCTGACCGGCCGGGTCGACCTCCCACAGCGCGGTGCGAAAGCGGATGCCCTCGCGGTCGGGCGTTCCCACGCCCACGACCAGCCGGCGCCCGTCGGGCGAGAGCCACAGCCCGGCCAGTCGCGGCAGACGAACGTACGCGTCCGGGTCATGAAAGGCATCGGCGCTCATCCAGGTCTTTGTATCACTGCCTTGACTTCGAGCGCGCTCGAAGGACCATCATCGCCGGCATGACGGAGATCGTGCTGGGAGCCATGCTGTTCGGAACGCGGATCGGCGAGCGGGAGTCGTTCGCGCTGCTCGACCGGTTCGTCGAGGGCGGCGGCCGGTTAATCGACACCGCGAACAACTACGCGTTCTGGCTGCACCCGTCCGGGCTCGGCGGCCAGAGCGAGCACGTGATCGGCCGCTGGCTGGCCGCACGACCGGGAATGCGCGACCGGGTGCTGATCAGCACGAAGGTGGGCGCCGAGCCGACCGATCCGGCCCGCGGCCTGGAGGCCATGGAGGGACTGTCGGCGCCGGTCATCCGCTCGGCGCTGACGGGCAGCCTGCAACGGCTGGGAACCGACCGCGTCGACATGTGCTGGGCGCACGTCGAGGATCGCTCGGTGTCGCTCGCCGAGACCGCCGGCGCCTTCAGCGACCTGGTCGCCGAGGGCCTCGCCGCGCGGCTGGGCGCCTCGAACACCCCCGCGTGGCGCGTCGAGCAGGCGCGCGGCCTTGCCGGGCACAGCTGGACGGCGTTGCAGCTGCGCCATTCCTACGTTCAGCCGCGGCCGGGCGCCGCCCTCGAGTCGTCGGCGCACCGGCAGGTGTCTCCCGAGACCCTCGACTACGTGCGGACGACCGGCCTGGACCTGTGGGCGTACTCCACGCTGATCAACGGCGGGTACGGCCGCCCGGACCGGCCGCTCGAGGAGGCGTACGCGCATCCCGGCACCGACCGGCGGCTCGCCGCGCTCACCGAGGTCGCCGCCGAGCTCGGCGCCACACCGAACCAGGTGGTTCTGGCCTGGCTGCTGGCCGGCGACCCGCCGGTGTGGCCGATCGTGGGCGCCAGCACGCCGGAACGCCTCGACGAGGTGCTGGCCGCCCGCGACCTGAAACTCGACCCCCGGCAGCGCCGCCGCCTCGACGAAGCCGGCTAGCCGAGCAGTTCCGGCCGCTGCCACTTCTCGCCGAGCACGTGGTGGTCGAGGAACGCCAGCACCGTCTCGTACCAGACCTTGGCGTTGCCGGGCTTGAGGATCCAGTGGTTCTCGTCGGGGTAGTACAGGAACTTGTGCTTGCCCTCGGAGCGTGACAGCAGGTCCCACCACAGGCGCAGGCCCTCGCCGATCGGCACGCGGTAGTCCTTGTCGCCGTGGATGACCAGCATGGGCGTGGTGACGGCGTCGGCGAAGCGGTTCGGCGAGTGCTCGGCCAGCCGCTCCGGCGTCAGCTCGCGCAGCCAGTAGAAGGCCAGGTCGGTCGTGGTCATCATCTGGTCGAGGGCCCACAGCGAAGCGTGCGTGACGATCGCGTCGAAGCGGTCGGTGTGCCCGGCCACCCAGTTCGCCATGTAGCCGCCGAACGAGCCACCCATGGCGGCAGTGCGTGTGGCGTCCAGATCCGGGCGCTCGAGCGCGGCGTCGGTGATCGTCATGAGGTCGGTGTACGGCTTGTCGCCCCACGTTCCCCAGCCGCGCTTGATGAAGTCGAGCCCGTAGCCGGTGGACAGGGCCGGGTCGGGCATCAGGACGGCGTAGCCGCGCGCCACCAGCAGCCACGGGTTCCAGCGCCACGACCAGGTGTTGTACGAGCTCAACGGTCCACCGTGGATCCACAGCACCAGGGGCGCCGGCTCGCCGGTCTCGGCCGGCAACGCGAGCCACGCGCGCAGCGGGCTGCCGTCGGCGGCTTGCGCCGTCACTTCCTCCAGACGGCCCGGTACGTCGAGAGTGAGGGCCGGGCTGGGCAGGAGCTCGATCTCGTGGGTGGCCAGGGACACCCGCACGGGGTGCGGCGCACTGGTGATGGTGCTTCGCAACGCGTACACGTAATGCCCGTCCGGCGACACCCGTGGGTCGGTGTAGACGCCGTCGTCGTCCGTCAGGCGTGTCACCGCGCCGGTCGCGGCGTCCACACGCCACAGCGGGGAACGACCGTTGTCGTCGGCCGCCACGATCAACGCGGCCCCGTCCGGCGTCCATCGTGGACTGTGCGGCCAGCGGTCCCAGTCCGCGGCCACCGCCTCCACCGGCCCGCCCGCCAGCGGAACCAGAGCCAGCCAGAAGTCGCCCGGGTCGTCCGCGGAGGACTTCCGCCGTACGAGCATCGCCACCCGCGACCCGTCCGGCGACACCCGCGGCGAGTTGTAGCCGTTCGGGTCGTCGCCCGCGATCTCCCGGCGTTCCCCCGATGCCAGGTCGATGACCACGACCGTCGACCGCTCCGACCCGCCGCTCTCGGGCACCAGCCACGTCGCGACCACGCTGCGGCCGTCGGGCGTCAGCTCCCAGTCCCCCTCGGTGTCCAGCGCCCGCCCGGCATGCCCGGAGACATCCCGCAGCTCGGGATCGGGCAGCGACCCGGCGAACAGCCGCGGCCGGTCGGGCCCGAGGTCGTGATCCCAGTACCGCACCGGATAGCCCTCGTGCAGGATCGCCGAGACCCCGGCCTTCTTGCGCTGTTCCCGCCCCTCGTCGTCACCCGAGGGCAGCACCGCGGAGCCGGCCACCAGCGTCCCGTCCGGTCCGGCCTGCACACCGTGCACACCGCCGGGCAGCTTGGCGATCACCCGCGCGTCCCCGCCGGCGGCCGGCAGCAGCCACAGCGCCGCCTTGGCGTCCTTGTCGTCGTCGCCGTCGGGGCCGGGCCGGGCCGAGGTGAACAGCAGGTCGCCGTCCGGCGTGAACGCGGCCGCCGACTCCCCCTTGACGCTGCGGGTCAGGCGCCGGGCGGGCTGCTCCCCCGCCGGGTCGACCTGCCACAACGCGGTGGCGTAGCGGGCATTGTCCTTGTCCGGCGTGCCCACGCCGACGACCAGCCGGCTTCCGTCGGGCGAGAGCCACAACCCGGCCAGTCGCGGCACCCGGACGTACGCGTCGAGATCGGTGAAAGGATCGGCTGCGCTCATCGGGCCTTTCTACCACCGACAGCGGCCCGGCCGGGGACCACTCGATCGAGGTGGCATGCCGCGCAGCGGAGTGTGCGCCGGCTGCTCGAGATCGCCGGGATGCTGGAGGGCCTGACCCGCGCGGCCCGGCAGCCGTGGCCGGGGTGACGGCTGACGCCAATCGGACGAATCGGTGGCCAGACCGCGCCCGGTGACTCACAGTGAGGGGGTAGACACGCCGGCGCCTGGAGTGATCCGATGCCGCACGACCCTCGACCTCGATTCCGGCTCAACCCGCTGCTCGCTGCCCTGTTCGCGGTCGTCGCCGTGGTCGCGCTGTTCCTCACCGGCGTCGCCGCGCAGCAACTCGGCAGCGGGGAGCCGGTCGCCGCGGCCGAGCCGACCAGGACAGCGCCCACGACCCGGGCCGCCCAGCCCGGCCTCGGCGACAAGGTCCGCGACGGCAAGTTCGAGTTCGTCGTCTCGCGCCTCGACTGCTCCCGCACCACGGTCGGCCCCGAGCATCTGACCCGCACCGCCGAGGGCAGGTTCTGCGTGATCAGCCTGTCGGTCCGCAACATCTCGGACGGCGCCCGCTACTTCCTGGGCCAGGCCCAGAAGGCGTACGACGCCACCGGCACCGCCTACGGAGACGACACCGTCGCCGGCGTCTACGCCAACCGCGACACCCAGACGTTCCTCGAGAAGCTCGACCCCGGCGAGCGCGTGACCGGCAAGCTCGTCTTCGACGTTCCCCGGACAGTCAAGCTGACGATTCTGGAGCTGCACGACTCCCCGCTGTCCGGCGGCGTGAAGGTCTCTCTGCGATCCCGGTGAGACCGGCGACGCTCGGACGGTGATCGCCGCGTCACAGCAGTGCCGCGAGGGTGCGGGCGAAGCCGTCGTCCTCGACGGACGCGGTCCGGTGGGCCGCTGCTGCCAGGACCTCGGCCGGGGCATCGGCCATAGCGACGGAGTGGCCGACCACTGCGAACATCGTGGTGTCGATCGGCATGTCGCCGAAGGCGATGGTGCGTTCCGGGGCGGCGCCGATGGTGTGCAACGCGCGCAGCACCCCGCTGGCCTTGTCGACCCGAGCGGATGTCACCTCGACGAATCGGCGCCCGGCGCGATGCAGACCGAGGCGGGTGGTGTCGAAGCCGGCCTCGATCAGCACCGCGACGAGCCGCTCCGGCGGCCAGCCGGCATGGGCGACGACCATCGTGCAGGGATCCGCCTCGGCCAGTGCCTCCGCTGCGACGACGGCAATCGGGCCCCGATGGGTGTTCGGTCGCATGACCTGGTAGGCCGCATTCATGCGCCACTGGCGGTTGTCGAAGGCCGCCATCGCGGCCGCGGGCAACTCGCGGGTCAGGAAGGCGATCAGATCGGTCATCGTGTCGCGCGGCAACCGCTCGCACCAGGCAGGAGTGGCAGCGCCCGGTACCCAGCCGACGGCGCCACTGCAACAGACCGCGAAGGCCAGGTGCGGCGCCAGTTCTTCCAGCGCGGCCACCCCGGTGGGCGTGCGGGCGGTGGCGGCCAGCAGGGGCACGCCTCGCTCGGCGAGGGTGCGCGCGGTCAGCAGCGTCGCGTCGCTGACCGTGCCGTCAGCTCGAACCACCGTGCCGTCGAGATCCGTCACTACCGCATCGAACGCCGCCACCGCAGGACAGTAGCGCGAGGCCCGTACGTTCCCCGAACATCGCGGACCGCTTCCAGCGGGCAGAATGGGCCGGTGACGGAGAAAGGGCTGGTGCTGGTCGTCGAGGACGAGCGGCCCATCGCCGACCTGCTGCGGCTCTATCTGAGCCGGGACGGTTTCGGGGTGCACGTCGAGCACGACGGCGCCGCGGGACTGGCGGCGGCCCGGCGCATGCGGCCGGTGGCCTGCGTGCTCGACATCGCACTGCCGTCGATGGAGGGCACCGAGATCTGCCGGCGGCTCCGCGAGGACGGGGACTGGACACCGGTCGTCTTCCTGACCGCGCGCGACGACGAGGTCGACCGGATCCTCGGGCTCGAGCTGGGCGGCGACGACTACCTGACCAAGCCGTTCAGCCCGCGCGAGCTGGTGGCCCGCGTGCGGGCGCTGCTGCGGCGCGCGGCCGGTCCGGGTGAGGGCGAGCGCGTACGCACCCTGGGCCCGGTCTCGCTCGACCCGGCACGCCGCTCGGTGACCGTCGCCGATCGGCCGCTCGTGCTCACTCCCACCGAGTTCGACCTGCTGGGGCACCTGCTGCGCCGCCCCGGCCGGGTCTTCACCCGCGAGGAGCTGCTGGCCGGCGTGTGGGGCTACGCGTCACACGCCGGCACCCGCACCGTCGACGTGCACGTCGCCCAGCTGCGCGCCAAGCTCGGCGACGCGGCCGGACTGATCCGCACCGTCCGCGGCGTCGGGTACACCGCCGATGCTTAGGACGCTGACCGGACGGGCCGTTCTGGTCACGGCGGCCACCGCGGTGATCTCGGTGATCGTGACCGCGCTGGTGGCGCTGCCCATCGCCGTGCGCTCGGCCAACAACGCGGGCCGGGCCGACCTGGCCGACAAGTCGGCGATCGCGGTCGAGCTGCTCACCACCGAGCGGTTCGCGGCGCGGCAGCGGATCGTGGCGCGGCTGCGGGACGACGGCATCTCGGTCTATCTGGTCCGCCGCGGCGTCGCCGACCGGCCGGGCCTGCCGCCGCGGGTTCTCGAGCAGATCGCGGCCGGCTCGACCGTGGACACGCGCGGGGTGGTCGGTGGCGAGTCCGTGTTCATCGCGGGGCGGCCGTTGAGCGGCAACGACGCCGGGGTCGTGCTGACCCGGGCCGCGTCCTCGGGAACGGCCGCGCGGGTGCTCGGCGGGGTGTGGGTGGCCCTGCTGGCCGGTCTGGCCGGCGGGATCGGCGCGGGCGCGCTGCTGGCCCGGTTCATCGCCCGTCCGTTGCGGCAGGCGGCGCTCGCGGCCGGGCGGATGTCGGCCGGGGACCGGTCGGTGCGACTGGCCGTGCGCCCGCCGGTCGAGGCGGCCGAGCTGGCGACCGCCCTCAATCAGCTGGGCGCGGCCCTGCAACGCAGCGAGGGCCGGGAACGCGAGTTCCTGTTGTCGGTCTCGCACGAGCTGCGTACGCCGCTGGCCACCATCCGTGGCTATGCCGAGGCCCTGGCCGACGGGGTCGTCGAGGGGCCCGAGGGTGGCGACACGATCCTGCGCGAGGCCCAGCGGCTCGACCGGCTCATCTCCGACCTGCTCGCCCTGTCCCGGCTGGAGGCCGGCGATCTGCCGGTCACCGTCGTCGCCGTGGACCTCAACGAGCTGGTCGACGCGGCGGCGCAGGCCTGGCGGCCGCGCTACGGTCCGCAATTGAGCGCTGAGCTGCCGACCGAGCCCGTGCTGGTCGACACCGACCCCGACCGGATCCGGCAGGTCATCGACGGCCTGTGCGAGAACGCGCTGCGGGTCGTTCCGGCCGGGACGCCGCTGGTGCTGGCGGTCCGCGCCGGCGAGCAGGGCGGCGTGGTCGAGGTGCGTGACGGCGGGCCCGGCTTCACCGACGAGGATCTCGAGGTGGCCTTCCAGCGGGGCGCGCTGCGGCAGCGTTACCGCCACGAACGCCCGACCGGCAGCGGGCTCGGCCTGGCCCTGGCCGCGCGCCTGGTGACCCGGCTGGGCGGCACGATCGCGGCCGGGCACGCCCCCGAGGGCGGCGCGATGTTCACGGTGACGCTGCCTTACACAGCCCGAACAAAACCCTGACCCGTTCCGCGTACGCCGGGTCGAGGCTTCCCGTCATGACACGTACCCGCATGACGTTGACCCTGACCGCTCTGGGCGTGACCGGCGTGGTGGCCGCGGTCGCCGTCGGGGCGGCCGTCGCCACCCCGGCCGACGCCGCCGACGACACCTACGCCCTGGCCGCGCTCGAGGGTGACCAACAGGCCGGCGCCAAGCCGGCCCGGGCCTACCTGCGCAAGAACACCCTGCACGGCGAGGTGGTCGTGAGCGGCAAACAGGGCACCCGCACCCTCGTCGTGCAGCGCGGCACGGTCACCGCCACCGACGACAAGACCCTGAGCGTGAAGTCCACCGACGGCTTCACGCTGACCTGGACCAAGGGTGACAAGCTGCGGCTGCGCGGCACCCTGAAGACCGGCGCCGAGGTCGGCGTGGCCGGCGCCGAGGACGGCAGCGCCACCGTCGCCCGCCTGGTCGTCGTCAAGCCTTGAGAGCGTCCAGGTCGCGGACGGCGTAGCGGTGGTGCTCCCACTCCTCCTGCAGAATGGTGTGCAGGCAGGACAGGACGGTCTCGGGATGCTCGGGCCCCCACGGGTTGCGGCGGACGGCGGCCAGGTCGTCAGCGGTGACCGTGGCGAGATAGCCGCGCACCAGGGCGACCCGGCCGGCCCGGGCCTCGAGCACCTCGGCGTACGGCGGCGTGCCGGTCATGAAGACGGAGAGGTCGTAGCCGTCGGTCTCGTACTCGGCGTTCGGCTGGCCGATCGGATGGTACGGCTCGGCGACCTCCAGAATGGCACCGCGCAGCCACGTGTCGGTAGCCATGACGAGGTGCCGCAGGGTCTGGGCGAACGACCACTCGCCGTCGACCGACACGTCGGTGGTGCCGGGCGGCATCGCGGCGACGCGGTCGAGCGTGGCCGCCCAGGTGCGTTCGAGCGCGGCCCAGGCGGCCCGCAGGCCGTCGGGGTCGGTCGCCCGGCGGTCGGCGCGTCCGGGGAAGCGGCGGTTGAGTTCCGCTTCGACCAGCGGGACCACGTCGACGCCGTTGACCCGCAGGACGCCGTCGCCCTCGAACAGCCACGGCGCGTCGAGGTCCGCGCCCTGCAGCTCGACGGCCCGCATGACGACGCCGGACAGGTCGCTGCGGACAAAGCGGGCGCCACTCAGGTCGGCGTCGATGAACTGCCTGGTCTCGTCGGCCATGGATGCTCCCGTCACGTGGTCCGTCTCGGCGCAGACCTCATAGTGATCGCTCCGCGCCCCGGAGAGAATGGGGGCGCTCTACAGGTCCAGCACGATGTCGCCTTCCGGGCGGGCCGAGCAGATCAGCACGTTGCCCTCGGCCGGCGGGTCGACCGGGTCGGTGGTGTAGGTGACCTCGCCCGACAGCAGGCCGGATTCGCAGTTGTGGCAGACGCCGACGCGGCACGACCAGCGGACCGGGACGTCGCACGCCTCGGCCAGGTCGAGCAGGCTGGCCGATTCCCGCGGCCAGGGCACGGTCAGGTCGCTGCGGACGAAGGACACCGCGGGGCCGGTGCCCGGCTCGCCCGCCGGCGGGTGCGGTGGGCGGGTGGGCTTCGCCTCGATGCCGGGGGTCAGGCCGGGCGCCGCACCGAAGATCTCGGTGTGGACGCGGCGGCCGGCTAGAGCGGCGGTCACGTCGGTGAGGAAGGTGGCGGGGCCGCACACGTAGGCGTCGCCGTCCCCCGGCAGGTTCAGGGCGTGCAGCGAGGCGGCCGACAAGCGGCCGGCGAAGTCGTAGTCGCCGGGCTCCTGCGGGCGCGGGTGGCTGAAGCAGACGTACGAGTGAGCGTTCGGCAGCCGGGCCAGCAGGGCCCTCGCCTCGGCCGCGAAGGGCTGCTCCTCGCCGTTGCGCGCGGCCTGCACCCACCACACCTCCCGGGTCGACGCCTGGTCGGCCAGCGCGTGCAGCATGGCCAGCACCGGGGTCGCCCCGACGCCCGCGCTGACCAGCAGGACCGGCCCGTCGCCCGGGGTCAGCACGAACGTGCCGCGGGGTGCGGCCGCGTCGATCAGGTCGCCGGAGCGGACGCCGGTGTGCAGGTAGGCGCTGGCTCGGCCGTGCGGTTCCTGCTTGACGCTGATGCGGTATTCGGGGCCGCCGGGTGCGCCGGAGAGGGAGTAGCTGCGTACCAGGCCGGATTTCAGCCGTACGGTGAGAAACTGGCCCGGTAAGGCCGCGGGCAACGCCGTGCCGTCCGGATCGGCCAGCCGCAGCGAGGCGATCGTCGAACTCTCCGGCTCGACAGCGGTCACCCGCAGCGGGCGGAACCCGGCCCAGGCCGGCGGGGGCGAGGCGGCGACCAGGCCCGCGTTGCCGCTCGAGGACGCCGGCTCGTCGAGCATCGCCCGGAACGAGCCCTGCCAGCCCGGGCTGAGCGCGGGGATGCGCAACGCCTGCTCGATCCGCTCCCGGGAATGGCCGGGCAGGTAGAGCAGGGCGTCGACCTCGGCCACGGTGAGCGCTTCGGGACCGTCGGCGACCTTGACGATGTCGTCGCCCGCTCGCACCTCGCCCTCGCTCAGCACCCGGAAGTAGAAGCCGGGCCGGTGGTGCTGCACGAGCAGGGCCGGCATCCGCGGATCGTCCATCCGGATGCCGACCCGATAGCAGGTGACCCGGGGCTGGGTCACCTCGAACAGCGCGGCCCCGACCCGGTAGCGGTCGCCCACCCGCACCTCGTCGTCGGCCAGCCCGTCGACCGTGAAGTTCTCGCCGAACTGTCCCGGCACAAAATCGTCCCGGCCCAGAAACTTCTGCCAATACCGGTACGAGTCCAGCTGGTACACGAACACGGCCCGCATCTCACCGCCGTGCCCGCCCAGATCCCCCTGCCCGTCCCCGTCGAGGTTGAGACGGCGCGCCATGACTGGCCCGTCGACCGGCGCCTTCCAGATCCCGGTGTGCACAGTGCGCCCACGCCACAGCACGTCCTTGGGCAGTCCGACATTGACCGAGCGAAGCGTCGCCATCCCCTCATGTTCCCACCCGGCCTGAACACCGGCGCCGCCTTCGTTCAGGGCGCGGCGGCGGTGGCGAACACGCGGCGCAGCGAGTCGAACGTCGCCAGCGAGAGCCGTCCCTCGGCCTGGAGAGACCTCACTGCCGGGTCCGAGGCATCCGCCGCCACCGCGTCCTCCCACATCGCTCGCTCAGCCTCGCGCCATTCGGGCTTCTCGTGCACCTCCACCCCGAGGAAACCGGCTCTCGTCAGGTCTCGCCGCAGATCCACCGCACGGATCCGCGCCGGGACGCGCTCGTCCGACGGGTCTTCGGCCTCCCAGCAGGTCACGGCGAGCCGACCGCCGGGCCTCAGCAGCCGGCGGAACTCGAGCAGCGCGGCGAGCGGTGGTACGGCGAATTGCACGGCGTCCACACACATCAGGCCGTCCGCGGCGCCCGTGGGCAGGCCCGTCGCCACCAGAGTCCCCGTCTGGAACTGTGCCCGCCCGGCGGGCAGCCGGCGCGCGCCGTTCTGCTTCGCGCGCTCGATGGCCACGGAGGAGAAATCCACCCCGGCCACGCGTGCGCCGGTCCGCCGGGCGACCTCGATGCCGTACCCGCCCCGCCCGCAGGCGATGTCGAGCAGCAGGCCGCCCGGCGCCAGGCGCAATTCCCGGGTCAGCTCGCCGATTCCCGGCCAGGAAAGGACGCCCGCATCCCCCAGCTCCACCGGCAGTCCCATGGCACGGGCGACGATCGCGTCCCGAGCGGGCGAGGACATGTCCGCATACCACTGATCGAAATACGCGCTGTCAGGCATGGTGGCACCGTACTGGGTCCTTGCCGGTGCCGGCCCGCTGCCACGTTGCGGGCCGGCACCGGGCTCAGGCGTCCTCGAGGACGTTTTCGCGGGCGCGCAGGCGGCCCAGCAGGGCCGGGGTCACGCCGCGGTAGGCGGACGGGTCGACCGGGTTGAGCCAGTGCGAGGCGCGGACGCGCTTGCTGATGTTGAGGTCCAGGTCGTCCAGCACCTCGTCGACGTTCTTCAAGGAGAACGGGATGATTTTGGTGCCGCGGCTGTGGTGCCGGTCGGTGGCCTCGTCCATGAAGGCCAGCTGCGCCTCGACCTGGCGGCGCATCGCTTCGGGGCCGGGCAGCGGCACCGCGCCGGCCAGGTGGGCGGTGATCCAGACGGCGGCCATCTCGGCGTTCAGCGGGCTGAAGAACGAGGAGTTGTAGCCGTTGAAGTAGAGGCCGTCGACGCCGGGCGGCAGGATCTGGCGGTACAGCTGGAAGTTGCCGCGCTCGTCGAAGAGCTTTTGCTGCACCGTCTCGTCGAGGAACGGCACGCCCTGCCGGAAGCCGGTGGCACAGACGATCAGGTCGGCCGGCAGCACCGTACCGTCGGAAAGCTCGGCCCGGCCCGCGCTCAGCCGGACGATGGTGGTGTCGCGGCGCACGCGGATCGTGCCCTTCTCGACGCCCTCGAAGAAGCCCTCGGTGGCCAGGCCGATCGCGCCCTTGACGATGCCCTCCATCGTGCCCCGGGGCACCAGGCCCAGCTGTTCGAGCTTGAACTGGCGTACGGACACCGATCCGACCGAGTTCAGCATGCTGCGCCGCACCGGGTTGGCCGGGCCGTGCAGGAATTTCTCGACGCCGCGCAGCCGGTGGTAGCGGAACAGCGCCTCGCCCATCCGGGTCAGCAGCAGCATCTTGAAGTTGAGCACGCCGCCGATTTTGCGCGGCACCTTCCACAGCAGCTGCCGGGCGATGACGTCCGTGCTCGCGGCCTCCTGCGACAGCGGCACGGTGACATCACACGCCGATTTGCCGTACCCCACCACGAGTACGCGCTTCCCGCGCGCGATGTCGGCCGAGTGCACCGACGTGCCGGCCAGGATCTGCCCGCCCGCCTTCTCGAAGTCGGCGGCGCCGGGGAAGACCGGCATCGCCGGCTCGCAGAACACGCCGTTGGCCACGACCAGCTTGTCAACCGTGTCGGTCCCGCCGGTCGACAGGGTCAGCGTCCACCCTTTGCCGTCGCCGGCCGCCGACAGCACACGGACCCCGAGGCGCAGGTGCGGCTCGATCTTGAACTCGTGGGCGTACGCCTCCAGCCACGACTGCACCTGGGCGCCGGTCGGCCACTCGGGCAGATCCTTCGGCATCGGGAAATCGGAGAGGCCGTACGTGGCCTTGGCGCTCTGAGTGGTCAGGCCGGGGTACCGCCGCGTGCGGCTCCACACCCCGCCCACGTCCGGCGCCGAGTCGTGGACGACCACCTCGTGGCCGGCCTGGAGCAGTGTCTTCGCGGTGGCCAGCCCGGCCACGCCGGCGCCGATGATCCCGACGCGCATGGTCAGCGACCCCCGCCGGGCGGCAGCTGCAGCTCGATCCCGAACTCCTCCATGATCGGCTTGAGCGTGGCCATGTCCTTCGGGCCGGGCGGCAGCTCACCGAGCGCCTGGTAGTACGCCTCCAGCCCGGCCGGTGAGACCACCGAGACGACCCGGGCCTCGTCGCCGTACGGGTTGCGGAACGTGTGCACGACGTTGCGCGGCAGGTAGAGGTAGTCGCCGAACTCGAGGGTGAACTCCTCGCCGCCGAGCGACACATCGAGCCGGCCGGCCAGGCAGATGAACGACTCGTCCTCGCGGGTGTGCAGGTGGGCCGGCGGGCCGTTGGTCTCCGGCGGGATCGCGTACTCGAAAAGCGAGTAGGCGTCGCGGGTGGCCGGCCCGTTCGCCTTCATCGTGATGTTCAGGCCGATCGCGGGGATCTGGGTCCCTTTGCGCGAGCTGAGCATGTAACCGCCGCCAAGACTCACGGCTCCTCCTCCACTTCGCCGGGCTGTGCACTGGGTCACAGCCTGCGGCTCGCGGCGCGAGCACCCAAACGACCGTCCCGCTCAGCGGGACGGAAAGCTGCTGTACGCCCGAGAGGCGGCCGCCGCGGCCAGGCGCACGGCCGGGCCGGCCCGGTCGGCGCGCACCAGGGCGACCGGCCCGGTGACCGAGACGGCAGCCACGACGACGCCCAGCGGCCCGAAGATCGGAGCGGCCACGCAGCTGATGCCGACGTTTCCCTCCTCGCGCTCGACGGCCAGCCCGCGGTCGGGGATGGCCGCCAGCTCCCGTCGCAGCGCGGTGGCTGTGGTCATCGTGCGGGGCGTCCGCCGCTCCATACCGGCGTTGATCACCGCCTGCACGGCCGCTTCGTCGCTGTAGGCCAGGATCGCCATGCCCAGAGCCGAGCAGTGCGCCGGCAGCAACGCGCCGACCTGCGACAGCATCGGCATCGGCCGATGTCCGGTGATCTTCTCGACCAGCAGCACCTGGGTGCCGCTGAGCACGCCCAGTTGCACCGTCAGGCGGGTGGCGTGGTGCAGATCCTGCAGGTAGGGCAGCGCTGCCTCGCGCAACTGGTGCCGGACCGGGGCGAGGCCCGAGAGCTCGAAGATGCGGTTGCCGACCCGGTAGCGGTCGGCGGGCTTGTCGAGCCAGCCCAGCTTGAGCATCTTGTCGGCCGTGCGGTGCGTGGTCGAGCGGGGCAGGCCGCAGCGGGCCACCAGGGCGGCCAGGCTGAGTTCGCGGTGCTGCTCGTCGAACGCGCCCAGGATGGCGGCGGCCCGGTCGAGCCCGCCCAGCGACCCACTGTCCCGCTGAGCGGGACTCACGGTAGGGCCTCGGCAGTCATGGCGGTCAGGCTAGCCGTGTTCGAGCCACGTCGGGAGTCCGCGTAACACGAGGAGGCCTCATCAGCACGAGAACCGCTCTGGTCGGTGGGGGCGGATCCGGGATCGGATTCGCGGCCGCCGAGTGCCTGGCGCGTGCCGGGCACGACGTCGTTCTGGCCGGCCGCCGCGCTGAGCCGCTCGGGAAGGCCGCTGCCGCGATCGCCGAGCGCACCGGGGCCGCGGTCACGACTGTTCGGGCCGATCTCGCCGCCGACTGCCCGCCGGCGGCCGTTTCCGCCGACGTTCTGGTGCTCAACGCGGGTGGGCCGCCGCCCGGGCGCATCCTGACCGTGGACGACGACGGCTGGCAGCGAGCGTTCGATCTGTTGCTGCGCGGGCCTTTACGGCTGGCCAGGGCGACGCTGCCCGCCATGGCTGCGCGAGGTTTCGGCCGGGTCGTCTTCGTGACGTCCACGGCCGTGCGGCAGCCGCAACCCGACCTCGCCGCGAGCACGGTTCTCCGGGCCGCGGTGACCAGTGCGGCGAAACTGCTCTCCCGCGAGTACGCGGACCGGGGCATCACGGTGAACTGCGTAGCTCCGGGTCCGACGGCCACCGGCCGGCGGCGCGACGTCCTCACCGCCCGAGCCGAGCGCGCCGGAATCCCGTACGAGGAAATCGACGCCGCCGACGTGAGCACGGTGCCGGCAGGGCGCGCGGGAAGACCGGAGGAGATCGGCGAAGTGATCGCCTTTCTGGCCTCGGCCGCCGCAAGCTACGTCAACGGGACCGTGCTCACGGTCGACGGCGGCAGAACGGAGACACCCTGATGTCCTTCGACATGGCGGCTTTCCTCGGCGCGATCTCCGACGTGGTGAAGCCCGGAACGGCCCGGCCGTTCGTGGTGCACGACCACGAACTCGAGACCCTGCCCGCGGCGCAGGTGCACAACCCGACCACGCTGCGGATCGCCGGGAAGCTGCCGACCAGCACGTTCGAGGTCTTCCGGCAGACCATCCCGCCCGGCCTCAGCTCGGACATGCAGCGGCACTACCACGAGACCGTGCACTTCGTGATCAGCGGCCACGGGCACACCGAGCTCGAGGACGAGTCCTCACCGTGGGAAGCGGGCGCCTTCGTGTACACGCCGCCGTGGACCTGGCATCGGCACTACAACGACTCCGCGGACGAGCCGGTCGAGTTCCTCACCATCGAGAATTCCCGGCTGCTCAGCCACTTCGGGATCGCCCGCCGCCAGAGCATGGGCCTGGCCACCGTCGACGAGGCAAGGAAGGCGCATGACACACATCAGCATCTGGGGTGAGCTGGCGACGCTGGACCACGCGCTGCGCCACGTCGACGTGGGCGGGGTGCGCACCCGGGTCCTGCAGGCGGGCAGCGGGCCCGACCTGATCCTGCTGCACGGCACGGGCGGACACCTCGAGGCGTACGCGCGGGATCTGGCCGGCCTGGCCGAGGACTTCCGCGTCACCGCGTACGACATGCTGGGGCACGGCTGGTCGGACACGCCGGATCGCCCGTACACCATCGACGTTCTCTCGGATCACCTGATCGGCCTGATGGACGCGCTCGGCATCGAGCGCGCGCACCTCAGCGGCGAATCGCTCGGCGGCTGGGTGGTGGCGTGGACGGCCGCCTTCCACCAGCAGCGGGTCGACCGGCTGGTGCTGAACACGCCGGGCAACATCGCCAACAAGCCCGAGGTGATGGCCCGGATGCGTGACAGCACGATGGCCGCGGTGCGCGATCCCAGCGACGAGACCGTGCGGCGGCGGGTCGAGTTCCTGTTCCACCACAAGGAAATGGTGACCGACGAGCTGGTCGACCTGCGGCGCGCCGTCTACAGCCGGCCCGGCTTCGTCCAGGCCATCACCAACACGCTGGTGTTGCAGGATCCGGTGGTGCGTAAGGCGTACGCCTGGGAACCGGGCTGGGTCGGCAAGGTGACCGCGCCGACGCTGTTGCTGTGGACCGAGCACGACCCGACCGGCGGGCTCGACGAGGCCGAGATGTTGCTGCAGTGGTTGCCCGACGCGCGGCTGCACGTCATCGCCGACGCCGGGCACTGGCCCCAGTGGGAGAAGGTCGACGAATACCTGCGCACACACCGGGATTTCCTGCTCGGTCCGGCTGGGAGCGCGGCATGAGCGAGATCGTCGGCTTCGTGGGGATGTCGCACTCGCCGTTCGCCACGCTGCTGCCCTTCGAGGGCGGTCCCGGCGGCCAGTTTCTGTCCGACGCCGGGCGCGTGGCCGCGGCGGTGGCCACTCTGGCGCCGGACGCGGTGGTCGTGATCGGGCCGGACCACTTCCACGCCAACTTCTACGACCAGATGCCGCCGTTCGTGCTGGGTGTCGAGATGGCCACGGGGTTCGGCGACTTCGGCAGCTTCGAGGGGGAGCTGCCGGTCGCCGCCCCGCTGGCCTGGGCGGTGCGGGACGGGCTCGACGAGGCGGGGTTCGACGTCTCCCTGTCGTACGCGCTGACCGTCGACCACGGCGTGGTGCAGAGCTACGGGATGACGACCGGCTTCTCGGTCCCGCTCGTGCCGCTGGTGCTCAACACGGCCGCGCCGCCGCTGCCCTCGCTGGCCCGCTGCGTGGCCCTGGGCAAGGCTTTGGGCGACGCGATCCGGCGATCGTCCTTCGCGGGCCGGGTGCTGATCGTCGCCAGCGGCGGGCTGTCGCACTGGCTGCCCTCGAACGACCCGCGGGATCCGTCGGTCGCCGGCGAGAAGCGTGAGTCGCTCATCAACGGCCGCAAGGACGCGCGCGCCTTCGCCGCAGTGCGGGAACCACGCGTACGGGCCATGGCCGGCAACCCCGACGCGCCGGTCAACGCCGCCTGGGACCAGTGGTTCCTGCGCCAGTTGTACTCCCGGGATCTCGACCCGATCGTCGCGCTCGGCCACGACAAGCTGGAGGACGAGGCGGGCAGCGGCGGGCACGAGGTCCGTACCTGGCTGGTCGGTCACGCGGCGGCCGGGCTGCCGCTGGTGTGGGACAGCTACGAGCCCGTCCCCGAATGGATAACCGGCATGGGCATCGGCACGACGTTCGCCGTGTAGCCCTTGTGGTGACGCCCCGGCGGGAGGACTCTGTGGACGGTGTGGACGACAGAGAAATGGCGCGCGGTCCTGCTCGACTTCCTCGAGAGGGCGGGCTGGTCGGCCGGTGAGATCTTCTTCGCGACGCTGCTCGCCGGGGGCACGGCCGTCTCGGTGGCCACCCTTCCCTGGGCGTACGCCCTGACGCTGGCCTTCAGCGCGGCGGTCTCCTCGGTCATTCTCACGGCGCTGCAATACCTGGCCAAGAGGACGGACCTGGCTTTCTGGCCCGACCTGATCGTCCGCCTGGGCAAGACGTTCCTGGGTTCACTGGCCGCCTCGGTCGCGGCCGCCACCGTCTTCGACATCACCGCGTTCGACTGGGGCACAGCCCTCAACGTCGCCACCGTGACGACGCTCGCCGCGCTCGGCAAGGGCCTGCTGGCCCGCCAGCAACCGGCCCCGCCGGCGGCCGCCCCGCCCGCACCCACCGCCGACGCCCCGGCCGCACCCGAGCCACGCCTGACCCCGTCCACGCTGCGCACCGACAAATACGTCGCCGCCGTGACCCAATGACCGGGCTTCAGTTGATGGTCAGACGGGCGCCCTGCAGGGTCACGTACCAGTCCGAGTCGGTGAAATCCGGCCCGGTCTCCGGCCCGATGTAGGCGTCGATGTGGCGGTTGCCGCCCAGCCCCGGCGTGAACTCGTCGGTGATCAGCCAGGACGCCCGGCGCAGCGCCCCACAGGTAGCCGAGGGCAGCGCCGAGCCGTCGTCCTGGCGCCCGCAGGCGCTGATGGTGAAGCGGGTGCCGTGCGGCAGCACACCCGGGTCGGCCGCCGCCGACACGAACGGGACGAGCGCCCGCCCATCCGCGCTGCGCGGCTGCGAGTCGATCCAGAACCCCACGTCGTACGACCAGTTCAGATACCGCCCGGCGGCCGTCCGCCCGGTCCCCTCGTCCCGGACCGCCCGCACGAAATCCGCCGGATAGCGGCCCAGGTCGTCGTCGCCGTTCGAGCAGTCCAGCTGCAGACAGCCGGACACCTGCTCCGGCTCGCCGTCGTGGAACTCCTCCACCGCCGTGTAATAGACGGTGACCTCCCAGCCGTCGCTGACCCGCCCGGAACTCGGGCTGGACGTCGCCGGGACGGGCCTGGTGCTCGCCGCGGGCGTCGGCGACAGCCCGAAATCCGGCCAGTCCATCGGCGGGATCCACGGCCGCCACGACTGCGATGCCGAGGGGCTCACCGTGACACCCGCACTTGCAACAGCGTCCGCCGAAGGCGCCGACCCGCTTCGAGCCCCCGGATCCGTGCCGCAGCCGGGCACCACCGCGCAGCTCAAGCCGGCCACCCCCGCCACCACACTGCGACACAGGCGCATTCAACGAGCATGCCAGCCGCAGCCCCGCCCCAGCCGCGAAACAGACCTCAACGGGGAGCCGGCCTCGATGAATGGCAAGCCATGGTGGTACTGGACTCGCGGTTTCGCCTGATCACCGCGTCAGCTCGTGAACCTGTGGCGCTGGAAGGCCGTCCGCTACGGGCTTCCTCGACGGGCGGAAACGGCGGATCAGCTCGCCCAGCAGGGTGACTGCCATCGCTATGCCGAGGCCGGCCAGCAGGCCCATCGCCGGGTTGGACTCGAAGGCGGCGCCGCCCAGATATCCGACGAATCCCGAGTACGTGGCCCACAGCGCGGCGGCGACGGACGTGAACCCCGAGAAGCGGGCCAACGGGTAGCCGGTGGCGCCGGCTGCCGTCACCACCGCGGTGCGGCCGCCGGGAACGAAGCGGCCCGCGACGATGAGCGCACCACCGCGGCGGTGCAAGTGCGGGGCTATCCGGTCGGCGGCCCGGGCCAGCCGGCCGTGCGAGCGACGCCGGCGCAGCCACCGGCTGAGGCCGTAGCCCAGATGGTCGCCGGCGAACGCCCCCACCGCGGCCAGCACGATGACCAGCGGGAGTGCGGGAACGCCCGACACAGCGAAGACCCCGGCCGCGATGACGACGGTCTCCGACGGCACGATCGGCAGGACCGCGTCGAGCAGGGCGAGCACGAAGATGACGGCGTAGATCGCGGGAGCGGCCATCCAGCCCTCAATCAGCTCCAGCATTCCCGCTCCACCCCTTCGACCGCCCAGGCGCACAGGCCGACCACGACGAGCACGAGCGCCAGCAGGATGCGTTCGGCGAGCCCCGCGTACGGAAAGAGTTCGGCCCCGAACATGACGGCCGGCCCGTGGGCCGCGCCGAACGCCACGCAGGCGGCCAGCGCCGACAGCCCCGCCACACGCAGCCACCGGACGCGCCCCGCCTCCGCCCGCCCGTCTGCGTGAACCGGACCGGCCCGGCCCGCCTCCGCCCGACGACCGGCCGCCTCCACCACCAGTAGAGCGATCAGGGGCGGCAACGCTGCCAGCAGAGCCGCGGCGACCCGATGCACCACCGCGGCCACTCCGGGCTCCGTGCCCGGCAGGTTGGTCGGAAAGAACGCCACCGCCACCAGCGACGCGCACCAGACCCCGAGCAGCCAGCTGACCGCCCGAGCCCGGGGCAGCGCACGCCGCACCCCGGCGAGCAGCCACATCTCGCTGACTGCCAGGCCGCACGCCGCCACCATCAGCAACAGGGCGCCCGGCACGGTCCGCACCGCGTCGCTCAGCATCTCGTTCAGGGGGTCCGCGTTCCCGACAACCAGCAGCCCCACCCCGGCGACCGTGGACACCCCCAGGCTCACCCGCGAGTTCCGGAACCAGCGGTCACCCCGGCGAGCACGGGCCGGCTCAGCGTCGAGGGACCCGACAGGGGACGCGCCATTGCCCGGTGGGCGCTCGTGGGTCGTTGTGGCTGTCACGCTGCTGCCTCGACCGGGCGGGCGGGCGCCTTCCGGATCGCGTACAGCTGCTCGAAAGCCGCCACCGTCCGCGTCTCGTCGTGCTGCTCGGCGACGGCACGGGCCTTGCGGCCCATCCCCTGCGCGAGCTGCGGGTCGCAGAGCAGGGCGAGCAGGCGGCCGGCCAGGGCGTCGCTGTCGCCGGGCGGGAACAAATAGCCGGTCACGTCGTTCTCGACCAGGTGGGGCAGGGCCGCCGCGTCCGCCGCGACCACCGGGCGGGCGCTGGCCATCGCCTCGAGCGTGACCAGACTCTGCAGCTCGGCGGTGCCCGCGTTGACGAAGACGGTCGTGGCGGCGTACGCCGAAGGAAGGTCGGAATCGGCCACGTAACCGGTGAACGTGACGTGCTCGCCGACGCCCAGGCCCGCGGCCAGAGCGCTCAGCCCTCGCCGCTCGGCGCCCGCGCCCACCAGAACCAACTGGGCGTCGATGCTGCGGCGCACCGCGGCGAAGGCCCGGATCACGACGTCCAGGTTCTTCTCGGCGTCGAGCCTTCCCACGTACGTGATGGCCGGCTTGTCCGGCACGCCGTAGCGCAGCCGGAACTCCCCGGCCGTGGCCTGCTCGCGGAACCGGCTGAGGTCGACGCCGTTCGAGATCGGCAGCACCGGGCCCGGCACCCCGGCCACCGTGGCCAGCGCCGCCGCGTACGGCGTGGGCGCCGTGACGATGTCGGCCCGGCCCAGCACCCGTGCAGCGTCACGCCAGGCCCACCCGTGCACGCCCTGCCGGCCCGCGTCGCCGATCGGCAGGTAGTGCACGAGGTTCTCGGGCATGAAGTGGTTGGTCGCCACGACGAGCAGCCCGCGCTCGTTGGCGGCCTCGATCAGCGCCCGGCACAACGGGAAGTGGCTCTGCACGTGCAGCACATCCGGCTGCACCTCGTCGAGGATCCGCCGGGCCTCGGCCCTGAGCCCCAGCGGCGGGCAGAACCGGAAACCGGGGTGGCCCGGGATCGACAGCGACCGCACCCGGTGCTCGACGACGCCGTCGCGGGTCATGCCGGTGTGGCTGCGGCGGGTGGTCGACGGGACGGCGACGTGCACCTCGTGCCGGGCGGTCAGCGCCACGGCCAGGCGCTCGGCAAAGGCCGCGGCTCCGTTGACGTGGGGCGAGTAGGTGTCGGCTCCGATGAGGATGCGCATGCGATTTTTCCTTTGCTCCAGCGACGAATGGCGAGATGGACGAGCGCGACCGGCACAGCGACGACCGCGGTGAGCAGGAAGATGCCGCCGGGCCGCTCGAGCAGGCCGGTGAGCCGGCTGCCGAGCAGCGCGCCCAGGCCGATCAGGACCAGACCGCGTACGGCGGCAGTGGCCCCCACCCAGGCGGCGAACCGGCGGTACGGGATCCGGGCCATCCCGGCCGAGACGAAGGCGGGCAGGGCCACGACGTCGACGAGCTTGGCCGTGATGACCAGCCGTGGCAGTGGCATCGCGGCCAGCCGGTCGACCCGCAGCTTGCGCAGCAGGCGCGCCGCCCACGGCCGCCGGGCCCAGCGGCCGAGCAGGTAGAGCAGGCTGTCGCCCACCACCTCGGCCAGCACGACGATGACCCAGATCGGCCAGAACGCGGCCAGCCCGGCGCCGACGAGCGTGCCCGCGGCGATGGTCGCGCCCGGCCCCTCGATGAGCACGAGCGGGCCGAGCACCAGGTACGGGTGCTCCAGCACGGCCTGTGTCAGATCCATGCCGAGAAGACTCGGGGAAAGGTTCCGAACGGGGCGTCCGTCCGCGGGGCCCTTCCGCGTAGCTCCGTGGTAGGGGGTCCGGTGGCTCGCGAGCGGGACGCCGGCGCCGGATCCGGTGGGTAACGTCGCCGGTGTGGAGGTGGCGCGGGTGGAACCGGTGAGGCGGCTGTGGGTGCTGGTCGTGGGTGCGGCGGCCGGCTTCCTGCTGGTGGTCCAGTCCCTGCTGATGACCTCGCTCTACGATGTGCCGCTGCTGGTCTCGTACGCGGCCGCCACCGCCCAGTGCGCGGCTCTGCCGCTGGCGTTGCGCCGGCCCTGGCCCGCCCTCGTTCTGCAGCTCGGCGGGGTGACCACGTTCGCGTGGGTGCAGCCGGACGCCGACGGCCTGTGGCCGTTGAACCTGCCGGTCATGGTGCTGCTGATCGCGCACGTCGGGCTGATCGCGGCGACCCGGCCCTGGCGCGACGCCGTGATCACCTGGTGGGCCAGCGCGCTCGCGGGCATCCTGCTGGTGCTGGCCGACCCCCGCCGTCGTGCCCTCGACGACGCCGACGGCTCGCTGATCCTGTACGCCACGACCTCGGTGCTCGTGCTCTTCGGCATGATCGCCTGGAATCAGCGCGAGGCGGCCCGCCGTCAGCTGGCCGAGGCCTACCGTGACGTCGAGCTGGAGCAGGCGCAGCGGGCCCTCGTCGAGGAACGCAACCGCATCGCCCGCGAGCTGCACGACGTGGTGGCACACAGCATGTCGGTCATCCACATGCAGGCCACCTCGGCCGCGTACCGGATCAAGGATCTCGACCCGGAGTCGAAGGCCGAGTTCGGCCGGATCGCCGCGGGCACACGGGGCGCGCTGCGCGAGATGCGGCAGCTGCTGGCGCTGCTGCGCGACGAGGACGCCGAGAACGAACTGCGCCCGATGCCCGACCTGAAGCATCTGGGCGAGCTCGCCGATTCCGTACGCGGTGGAGGCGTCCCGGTGGAGCTCGAGGTGGCCGACGCCGACCTTCCCGACACGGTGGGACTGGCCGCGTACCGGATAGTCCAGGAGTCACTGAGCAACGTCGTGCGGCACGCGCCCGGCGCACCCACCCGCATCAGCGTCACCGTCGACGACGGCACCCTGGTCGTCGTCGTCGAGAACGACCTGCCGACCGAGCTGCCGCGGTCGATCGAGGAGTCCCCCGGCGCCGGTCACGGCCTGGTCGGCATGCGCGAGCGGGCCCGGCTCGCCGACGGCACGCTGCAGGCCGGCCCCCGCCCCGAGGGCGGCTACCGTGTCACCGCGACGTTCCCGCTGGAAGGCTCAGAATGATCCGTGTGCTCGTGGTCGACGACCAGCCGATGATCCGCGCCGGGATCCACGCGATCCTCGACTCCCAGCCCGACATGTCGGTGGTCGGCGAGGCCGAGAACGGCCGGATGGCGATCGATCGGGCCCGCACCCTGCGCCCCGACGTGGTGCTGATGGACGTCCGCATGCCCGAGCTGGACGGCCTGGCCGCCACCCGCGAGCTGCTGTCCGCGGCCGGCGACACCCCCAAGGTGCTGATGCTGACGACCTTCGACATCGACGATTACGTGTACGAGGCGTTGCGGGCCGGCGCGAGCGGCTTCCTGCTGAAGGACAGCGAACCGGAAGAGCTCATGCGCGCCGTACGCGTGGTGGCCAACAGCGAGGCGCTGCTCTCCCCCAGCATCACCCGCCGCCTGATCGAGAACTTCGTCGAGACCCAGCCCACCCCACCGGCGACGGCCCTGAACGCCCTGACCGACCGCGAACGCGAGGTCCTGCGCCACGTGGCGATGGGCATGTCCAACGCCGAGATCGCCAAGGAGCTGTTCATAGCCGAACAGACCACCAAGACCCACGTGAGCCGCATCCTGCACAAGCTGAGCCTGCGCGACCGCGTCCACGCGGTCGTCTTCGGCTACGAGAACGGCCTGGTCGCTCCCGGACGCCAACCCCGGCACCCGGGCCGGAGCTAGATCAGGCCGTCCAGGCTTGGACGACGTTGTCCGGTCCCAGATCAGATCGGCCGCTCCGACGGGAAGGTCAGCTCCCGAGCGGCTGACGACGACGAGGCCGCTGACGCCGGGTTCGAATCCCGGAATCATCGGAGCGTGCCGTTGCAGGTCGTCCAGGTGGCGCCGGTCGAAGGGGCCATCCTGCCACTTCATGGAACCGGCGAACGCGATGCTGGGCTTTGTGGACAGCGGCCGGTCGACGGCGAGGGTCTGCTTCTCATCGACGAGACGGTGCAGCAGTGGGGACAGGGTGCCCGAGCTGACCTGCCCCGCGCGGTCGCCGGCGGCCGCTGCGATGTTGCTGAACGTGCGGCCGCCCGTCCCACCGACCGCTTCCAGAACGCGCTTGGCAGTATCCGGGGCGGGGAACTCCGATGCCAGGGACTGCTCGGGAACGGTGAACAACGCCGAGGTCTTGTTGGCGATCTCCGCAGTCAGGAAGTCGGCCGGCGGAACGCCTGGCGACCATTCCAGGCAGATTCCCGAGCAACAGCAGCAGAACGGGCTTGCGGGAGATGAGCCGATCCCAAGCAGCCTGCACATGGCCGTCGAAGGTCGCATCCTGTTCGGAGATCCAGGGCATCTCATCGAGCACAACGGTCGCAGAGTTCCTGGACAAGCCGCGACTTCCCGATCTGCCGTCGAATCGGCGTCAGCCGGGGTCGGACTCGTGGCCGGCCGGGTGGGTACGCAGCAGGCCGTCGTAGGCGTGTTCGGCGGTGATGTCGCCGGTGACGACGCGGTGGATCGTGCGGGTGATGGGCATGGCCAGGTCGTGGCGGTCGGCCAGTTGCACCGCGGCGTGCACGGTTTTGACTCCCTCGGCGACCTGGCCCATCTCGGCGAGGATGTCGTTCAGGCTGCGCCCGCGGCCGAGTTGCTCGCCGACGTACCGGTTGCGGCTGTGCGGACTGATGCAGGTCGCGACCAGGTCGCCCATCCCGGCCAGGCCGGCCAGCGTGCTCGGCTCGCCGCCCATCGCGACCGCCAGCGTGGTCAGCTCGGCGAGCCCGCGGCTGATCACCCCGGCCCGGGTGTTGTCGCCGACGCCGAGGCCCTGGGCGATGCCGGTGGCGATCGCCACGACGTTCTTCAGCGCCCCGCCGACCTCGCAGCCGATCACGTCGTGGTTGGTGTACACGCGCAGCATGCCGCGGCGGAACACCCGCTGGAGCTCCGCGGCGACGGTGAGATCCTCCGTGGCGATCACGGTGGCCGCCGCCATGCCCGCCATGATCTCCTTGGCCAGATTGGGCCCGGTGAGGGCGGCGGCCGGGTGCCCCGGCAGCACGTCCTTGATCACTTCGGTCATCCGCAGCAGCGAGTCGCGCTCGAGCCCCTTGCTGAGGCTCACGACCGGGATCCACGGATGCAGGTCCGGCCGCACCCGCTCCAGAGTGGCGCGGAACGCCCCCGTGGGCACGCCGACAACGAGCAACTCGGCGTGCGCGGCCGCCTCGGCGAGGTCGGCGGTGGCCCGGAGCCGGTCCGGCAGCGGAAACCCTTCGAGGTAGCGGTCGTTGGTGTGCTTGGCGTTGATCTCGTCGGCCGCGGCCGCGCTGCGCGCCCAGATCAGCGATTCGTGGTCCCGCCGGGTGAGGACGGACGCGACCGTCGTACCCCAAGAACCCGCGCCCAGCACGGTGATCCGCATGGTTTCCCTCTCCCGGCCCGGCGTGAGGCCACCGGGTGCGAGTCGAGAATACGGTGACCGGCCCCCTGGTGGGGGCCGGTCAGCCCTTCACGGCGCCCGCGGTGAGTCCCTCGGTCAGGAAGCGCTGGCCGAACGCGTACATGACGACGACGGGGATGCTGACGAGCAGCGACGCCGCGGCGAGCTGGCCCTGGGGCACGACATCGCCGGCGATCATGGACTGCATCCCCACGGGCAGCGTCTTGAACTCGTCCTTGGTGATGAAGACGAAGGCGAACAGGAACTCGTTCCAGGCGTTGGTCAGGGTGAACAGCGCGACCGCCAGCAGTCCCGGCTTGGCCAGGGGCAGCACGACCCGGCCGAACGCCTGGACGCGGGAGCAGCCGTCGACCAGCGCGGCCTCCTCCAGCTCGGCCGGGATCGACGAGAAGTAGCCGGCCAGCAGCCAGGTGGCGAACGGGATGGTGAAGGTCGGGTACGTCACCACGAGCGACCACAACGAGTCGGTGAGCCGCACCCCGATGAGCAGCTGGTACAGCGGGATGAACAGCAGCGCCCCGGGCATCACGTAGGTGAGCAGCACCGTGACGGTGAAACCCTGCGCCCCGCGGAAACGTAGGCGGGCCAAGGCGTATCCGGCCAGCACCGCGCAGATCAGGGCGACCACAGTGGACGCGGCGGACACCAGGATGGTGTTGAGGTACCAGCGCCCGAACGGCTGGTTGGTGAACAGGGCGGTGAACTGCTCGAAGCTCCACGGCGTGGGCCACAGGTCGTTGACGCGGGAGACGACCTGCCCCTCGGTCTTGAAGGCCGTGACGGCGATCCAGTACATCGGGCCGAGCACGAACGCCAGCAACCCGAACGTCGCAACACTACGACCCACATTGGACACTGCCGACGACGTACGGCGTCCTCCCCGCGCCTGGAGCCCGGAGACCACCCGGCCGACCCCCGCCGCGATCAGCATGAACACGCCGAGCAGCACGGCCGCTTTCCAGAAGATCTGCGGCGATGCCCAGGCCAGCGCGATGGTGACCATCGCCGTGATGATCCACGGCACGGCCTTGCGCAGGGCTCCGGGTGGCCGGTAGGGCCGGTTGATCAGGTCCGGTCTCAGCAGCCGGACCAGGTAGAACACCAGCCCGCCGATGACCGGCAGCATGACCAGCGTGACCGCCGCCCCGGCGCCGAACTGCAGCTGCAGGATGGCCTTGGAGTAGGCGATGAGCACGTACGGCGCGGTCACGTCGCCCGGCCCGCCCTGGGTCAGCAGCCAGATCAGGTCGAAGTTGTTGAACGTCCAGATCGACGACAGGGTCACCGTCACCGTGATCACGTGCCGCAGCCCGGGCAGCGTCACGTGCATGAACCGCTGCCAGGCCGAGGCGCCGTCGATCGTCGCCGCCTCGTACTGGTCGCTCGGGATGGCCTTGAGCCCGGCGAGGAAGCAGATCGTGAAGAACGGCACGCCTTTCCAGACGTTGACCAGGATCACCGACGGCATCGCCAGCGACGTGTCGGACAGCCAGCCCGCGGGCCAGCTGTCGATCAGGTGTGCCGACGCCAGCAGCTGCCCGATTCCGGAGGCGCCGAGCAGGGAGTTGACGCTGCCGAAGATCGGGTCGAGCAGCGAGCGCCAGCTGAACGCCGTCACGACCGTCGGCACCACCCACGGCACGAGCAGCAGCCCGGTCAGCAGGGCGCGGCCACGACGCTGGTTGTGCAGCAGCAGAGCCGCCGCCAGTCCGAGCACGACCTTGAAGATTTCCGCGTACGTGGTGAAGACGAACGAGTTGATGACACCCGTACGGAATTGGTCGTCGCCGATCAGGGCGGTGTAGTTGTCCAGGCCGACGAACACGTTGTCGGAGCCGTGCCGTTCCGTGGTGCTGGTGATGATCGACCGGCCGATCGGCAGCAGCACGAGCACCCCGACGAGGACGGCCGTCGGCGCCAGGAACAGCGTCGACAGCCGCCAGTCACGACCCAGCCGCCGCTGGGCCGGCGTGAGGGAGCCCGGCCCCGGCGGCGGGGCTGACCGCTTCACCGGGGCCGGGCCTTGGCGAACCGTCCTCACTGGGGCAGCCCCTGCTGGCTGAAGATCTGCACCATCTTGTCGTGGGCCGACTTGACGGCCTGCGCGGGCGCCGTACCCTGCACGACCTGCTGCATCATGTCGGTGAGGACGTAGGCCGCGACGACGGCCTGCTGCCCGGCGCTGGCCTTCTGCGGGAACTCCAGGCCGTTCTTGGTCTTCAGCGGCAGCGGCTGCTGCGACAGCGTGCGCACCATTTTGAAGGCCGGGTCACCGCCGGTGAAGTACGGGTCGGCGTCCCACACCTTCTCCCAGGCCGGCATGACCAGGCCGGGCGCCTCCTTGGACACGCCGACCAGGGCGGGCGCGGTGATCAGGTACTGCGCCAGGAGCTTGGCCAGCGGGGCGTTCTTGGCGCCCTTGAAGACGGTGAAGCCCTGCGACTGGCCGAGCAGCAGCGACTTGTCCGTGGCCGGGCCGATGCAGTCGGAGAAGACGTGCGTGTTCTCGTAGACCGGGTTCTTCTTGGTCTTGGAGTCGGCGTACACGCTGAAGCTGTTGCGGGTGTAGCCGAGCACCCCGGCCAGCCAGTTCTCGTTGTTGCTGGTGTCGGTCCAGCTGGCCACGCCGGGCGGCAGCATCGGCTTGTACTTGGGGTTGGTGTAGATGTCGCCCAGGAACGTCACCGCCTGTACCGTCTCGGGCGAGTCGAAGGTGACCTTCCGGCCGTCGTTGGCGGCGATGGCCCCGCCGTACGAGTTGATCAGCGCCTCGATCATGCCGTTGCCGTCGCCGGACCGGTTGACCATCATGCCCCAGCCGTACCGGCGTTTGCCCGGGTCGGAGATCTCCAGGCACACGTCGCGCAGCTCTTCCCAGCTGTAGACGTCCTTGGGCGTGAGGCCCTTCTCCTGCATCCAGTCCTTGCGCAGGAACGACCCGATCCCGATGAAGTGGTAGGGAATCGCGTACCACTTGCCGTCGAAGACGCAGAAGTTCTTGGCCTCCGCGCACGGCTCCCCGTACTTGGCCGTCAGCGCCTTGACGACGTCCGTCACGTCCTCGAGGTCGCCCAGCGCGTGGAACTGCGCGATGAACCGCGAGTCGGTCATGAAGGCCAGGTCGCGCGCCACGCCGCCCTTGACCTCGGCGTCGATCTTGGCGACCACGTCCCCCGCGTCGGCCTGGACCAGACTGTTCTCGATCTTGGAGCCGGTCGCCTCGGCGAATTTCTTGATCGAGCTGTCGAGCGCGTCGTTGGCCGCCGTCGAGTACAGCTTCTGCGACAGCAACCCCATCGAGGTGCCCTTCAACGACGCCGCGGCGTCGAGCAGATCCTTCGGAACCTCCGGCTGCACGGAGGTGCTCGATGAGGACGTGCCCCCGCACGCGGCCAGGCCGGCCGCGCCGAGCACCCCCACGCCCATCCCCAGGAAATCGCGCCGGGTCCGCAAAATGTCGCCCCCCATGGTGTCGCCTCCTTGACTCGCGCCGTTCGAAATACCGAACTCTGTTCGAGATATCGTATGGAGTGGACGCGACGCTAGAGCAGGACCGTGAGGGGTGTCAATGTTTCGAAGCGGTTTCTGGCCCGGAGCGGCAAGCGGGCTATCGAGGCGGCGCCGACCAGCCCATGCGGGCCGACAGCGTGGCCGCCCCCTCGCGGACGAGCTCGGTCCACTCCACATGGGCCTGCGGGGTCCAGCGGATGATCGGGGCCGAGACGCTCATCCCGGCGATGATGACGCCGCGGTGGTCGCGGATCCCCGCGGCGACGCAGCGCATCGCCGTGTCGGACTCGCCGGCGTCGATGGCGACACCCTCGGCCCGTACGCGCTCGAGTTGTTCGCGCAGGCGGTCGGGGTCGGTGATGCTCTCCGGCGTCATGCCCGGCAGCACGCCCTTCGACAGCACGGCGTCCAGGGTCGCCCGGTCGAGGCCCGACAGCAGCACCTTGCCGACCGCCGTGCAGTGGGCCGGCAGCCGCCGCCCGACCGCGGAGACCATCCGGACGGGGTGAATGCTGTCGACCTTGACGAGATAGATGACGTCGGCGCCGTCGAGCACGGCCACGTGAACCGCCTCGTTGCAGGCGGCAGCCACGTCCCGCGTGACGGACTGCGCCTCCCGGACCAGGTCGAGCCGGCCGGCGAACGCCGCGCCGAGCTGAAAAAGCGGCATCCCCAGGCGGTACTGCACCGGCTGACCGGGCACAGAGATCAGGTAAGCGCGGTCGACGAGCGTGACCAGCAGCTCGTGGACGGTGGTGCGGGGCAGGTCGAGCCGCTCCATCACGTCGCGGGCCGACAGCTGGGGGCGTTCGAGAAACAGCTCGAGAATGTCGAGCGCGCGGACGACCGCCGGTACTGCACGAGGCATTCCCAGAGCGTAGCCGCGCCCCCCGGGCGCCCCCGTTCCGGCCTGTTTGCGCACCTCACACACCTAGGATGGTCAGATGTCGATGTCCCTGTACCGCCTGCGGAACGGCAACGAGTCGCGCTGGGCGGTGCGCGCCGACGGCGAATGGCGTGAGCTCGGCGTGACGCTCGCCGATCTGCTCGCCCGGCCGCTCGACCAGGCGCGCTCCGCGGTCGAGGCGGCCGCCCGCGTCATACCCGGCGGGGACGCGCTCCCGCCCGTCGACCACCAGGAGGTGTGGGCGGCCGGCGTCACCTACCTGCGCAGCCGCGACGGCCGCAAGGAGGAGTCCGGGCACGGCTCCCTCTACGACGACGTCTACGACAGCGACCGCCCCGAGCTCTTCCTCAAGTCCAGCCCGTGGCGGGTGGTCGGCGACGGCGACGCCGTCGGGATCCGCGCCGACTCCGGCTGGGACGTCCCCGAGGCCGAGATCGGCCTGGTGCTCAACTCGGCCGGCGAGATCTTCGGCTACACCCTCGGCAACGACATGAGCAGCCGCTCGATCGAGGGCGACAACCCGCTCTACCTGCCCCAGGCGAAGATCTACGACCGCTCGTGCGCCCTGGGCCCGGCGATCGTGCCGAGCTGGGCCATCCCTCCGGGCCCGTTCGAGATCGGGCTGCGAATTCTGCGCGAGGGCAAGGAGGCGTACGCCGGCACGACCTCGACGTCGTCGATGGCCCGTAGCTTCGACGACCTGGCCGGCTGGCTGTTCCGGGCGCTGACCTTCCCGACCGGCGCGGTGCTGTTGACCGGAACCGGCGTCGTCCCGGACGCCGGCTTCACCACCCAACCGGGTGACACCATCGAGATCACGTCCCCGGCCCTGGGAACGCTGACCAACCCCGTCATCACCGTCGGAAAGGACGGCTGAACGAGGCACGGCACCCGTGCTGCACCCGTGGGATGACCGGGTGCGCACCCGCACGGGCCGATGGCTTCGGTGTGACGATCCGCATCGCCGGCCGCCTCGGCGGCATCACTCTCACTGTCGTCGCGGTCCTGGCCGCGCTGTCGGGACCGGTTGCCGCGACCGCCGGGCCGGCCGTGGCTGCTGCTGTCCCGGGCGCGGCCGATCCGGCGTACGCGCCGCTGAAGATCATGCCGTTGGGTGACTCGATCACCTGGGGCAGCGGGTCGGCGGACTCGCGGGCCGGCAACCGGACCGGCGCCACCACGGCCAGCGGCTACCGCATCGACCTGCAGAAACGGCTCGAAGCCGCGGGCTTGGACGTGGACTTCGTCGGGTCCCAGCAGGCCGGACCGCGGGGGTCGGATCGCGACAACGAGGGCCACCCGGGCTGGCGCATCGATCAGATCGCCGCGAACGTCGACGGCTGGCTGGCCGCCTACCAGCCGGACGTGATCCTGCTGCACCTCGGCACCAACGACATGGCCCAGAACAGGAGCGTCGGCGACTCGGCGGCCCGGCTGTCGGCGCTGATCGACCAGATCCGCGCCGGCCGGCCGGACGCCGACATCTTCGTGCAGCAGCTCGTCCAGGGCCACGTCGAGCCGTACCGGAGCCGGATCGCGGCCTACAACGAGCGGATTCCCGGCATCCTGGCCGGCAAGGACGCCAAGGTGTACCTGGTCGACCAGTCGTCGATCGGAGGGCTGTCGGAGTTCGACAACCTGCACCCCAACGACGACGGCTACGCCAAGATGGCCTACAACCTCTACCGGGCCATGGCTACGGTCTACCCGGGCGGCGACGACTGGCCCGCCGGCAGCAACCCGTACGCAGCCACCGCCACCACCCTGTGCTTCCGGATCAACCAGACGGTGGCCGGCAGGAAGACCTGGCGCGCCGCCTGCAGCCGCTGGACCCGGCGCCCCACCGGCTGGCAGCGGCCTGGCACTGTCACTCAGGCCTACCGGGTGCACATCAAGGCGCACTACACCACCAGGAAGATCATCGGCCCCGCCAAGGTGTGGGTCCCCGGCCGGTACGCGACCGGGACCGTCAAGGCCAGGGCGCGGACGTGGGTGAAGGCGCACTACGAGACCAGGAGGATCACCAGGATCGTCCGGGTGCTCGTCCAGGCGCGCTACGAGACGCGTACCCGCGTGGTGACCGGCTGGCTGTCCGACGACCCGTACGTCACCAACGCCGGCCGGTAGGACACGCCGATCCGCGGATCACCGATGAGTTCGAGCGGCACGGTGAGTCTGACGACTACCGAGCGAACTCACCGAGAAGGAGACGTCGATCATGGCGATGCCACCCGTTGTCGATCAGGCGGCCTGGCGCGAGGAACTGGACGCGCTGCGGGCACGCGAGAAGGCAGCCACCCGGGAACTCGACGCGATCGCCGCGCAGAGGCGGCGGCTGCCCATGGTGCGCCTGCCCGAATACACCCTGGTCGGAGCCGAGGGTCCGGTCCGGCTGGCCGACATCTTCGACGGCCGGTCGCAGTTGATCGTCTACAACCACATGTGGGACCCGGGCGCCGAGTGGCAGTGCGGTGGCTGCACCAGCTTCACCTCGGTCTTCACCCGGCTGGGCTTCCTCGACAACTACGACGCGCGATTTGTGGTCGTCACCCAGGGCCCCATCGAGGACGCGCTCGCCTACGCCGCACGGGTCGGCAACACAATGACGTGGTACTCCACCGCGGACAGCCCCTTCGGGGCCGACGTCGACGCTCCTCCCGGCGGCGGGTTCGCGCTCAACGTCTTCCTGCGCGACGGCGAGACCGTCTATCGCACCTGGCACACCAGCGGTCGCGGCGTCGAGCAGCTCACCCACACGTTCGCCCTGGTCGACGCGTTGCCGTACGGGCGGCAGGAGGAGTGGCAGGACTCTCCCGAGGGCTGGCCGCAGGCACCGGCCTACAGCGGCTGGCTCGACTCCCCCGACGTCGCCCGGCTGTACGGCCCCGCGTCCTGAACCATCCGGGCGAGCTTCGTCGAACGTTTCACCCCCGTTCTGCGTGAACAGTGACGTGAGCGCGAAAAGGGTGGCCGGGCTGGACGGCCTGCGCGGCCTCTGCGCCCTGTATGTGCTGTTGTTCCATTGCTGGGCGTACACGTTCCGGGGGTTTCCCCGCTATCGCGGCCCGGAATGGCTGAGCTGGCTCGGGTTCGGCCGGCTGGCCGTGGTGATGTTCCTGATCCTGTCGGGATTCTCGCTGGCGATGGCGGCGGCCCGGAACGGCTGGCGCCTGGGCAGCCTGCGCCGGTACGCCCGGCGGCGGGCGTGGCGGATCCTCCCGGCGTACTGGGCCGCGCTGGTTTTCAGTCTGGTCGTCGCCTGGACCGTGGTGCGCCAGCCCCACTCGGCGGAGCCCACCTTCGAGTCAGTGGTGGTCTACGCGCTGCTGCTGCAGGACCTGATCGCGGCGCCCACCCCGAACGGCGCCTTCTGGTCGATCGGCGTCGAGGCACTGCTGTACGCCCTGCTTCCGCTGCTCGTGCTGCTGTGCCGGCGGATCGGCCCGGCGGCGATGCTGGCCGTCGTGACGCTGCCGGTGGTCGTGGCCGGGTTCGCCGTCTTCGGCGGGTCGCCGCCGCAGGCCGACAACTGGCTGGCGCCACACCTCGTGCCCGTCTTCGCGGCCGGCGTCGTGGCAGCCGGCGTGGTCGCGGCCGGCGACCGGTTCAGGGTGCCCTGGGCCTGGCTGTCGGTGCTGGCCGCGGCGCCGGTCGGCATCCTGGTCCTGTATCAGGGCTCGCGGTGGATGATCGGCCACTACTACTGGGTCGACCTGGCGATCGCCCCCGCGATGACCATGCTCCTGCTGGCGATCGTCAGCGGCCGGCCCGCCGCCCTGGTCCGGCTGCTCGACTCCGGGCCCCTGAAGTGGCTGGGCTCGCTCTCGTACAGCCTCTACCTGGTCCACCTGCCGATCGTGGTCGTGATCACGCTGAAGGTGGTCATCCCCCGGTTCGGCCGCGACACCGTCTCGTTCACGATCACGACGCTGCTCGCCGGCGGCCTCTCGCTGGCCCTCGCCTGGCTCGTCGCCCGGCTGTTCGAGGCGCCGTTCCAGCGGCACCGCTCCTGGGCCGAACTCAGGAATGCCCTCCGGCCCGCTGACGCTCCGCTCGTGAACGCGCCCGGACAACCTGCACTGGTCGACGCCGTGCCGCGTCAGCCGAGCCGATAGAGCAGGGCGCCGTCGATCTCCTCGCGCGTGATGCCGAGGCCGTCGACCGGACGGTTGGGCACCCCTTCCCACGGCGTTCCGCTCAGCCACTCGGGCAGGACGACGACCGATTTGATGCCGGCCGCCCGCAGCGCGGCGATGCTCGTCGAGTCCGGGAACGTCATGCTGCTCGAGCGGATCCGCTCCTGGCCGGACGGGACGAAGGTGACGATCCCGTTCGGGATGCGCGGGAACCCGTTCGTGGACCACAGCATGATGGACATCTCGAGGCTGCCCTCGCTGGGCAGCACCAGGGTCGGCTCCGACGCGGCGCCCATCGCGGCCGGGTATCGCAGCACCTCGGGGTGCGGGCTCCGGTTGACCCCGTCGACGACGACCAGCGCGAGCGGGATCACCAGGGCGAGCCGCAGCACGACGAACTTGCCGCGGGCCAGCACCGACCGCGCGGCGCCGGCCTTGGGCCAGGGCGCGGCGGCACGCACCTCGGCGACGAAGGCGCTGACCGCGCCGGCGGCCAGGATGGCCATCACCAGCGTGGTCCAGATCATTATTCGCCCGGGGGTCCGCAGTGCCGACCAGCCCGGCAGGTGTTTGGAGAGAGTCAGGTAACCCGGATCGCCGTTCCAGGGCAGGGTCGCGCCGAGCGTCAGCAGCACCGCGACGGCCAGGCCGATGGTCAGCAGGATCCGGTGGCGGACGCGGAACACCGAGAAGAAGATGCCCGTCGCGGCCAGGATGATCAAGGCGATGCCGGGCAGCAGAGCCATCTCCGGCGGCCACGACAGTTCAGCGCGGGCCGTCGCGTGCCGGGCGCCGTACAGCCAGGACGACTCCGGCGCGATGAAGAGGCCGCGCCAGGCCGGCGAATACATCTCGGTCCAGGCCAGCGACCGGTCGGCCTGCGGTTGGAGCTCCACGACGCGGGAGTAGGCGAGGCCCAGGTACAGCGTGGCGGCGCCGAAGAACACCCCGCCGACCAGATCGGCGACCAGCAGCCGCCGCCCGAAGGCCGGCCGGCCGCGTCGCCACCAGGCCCAGCCGAAGAGCGCGGCAACCACCAGGCAGACGGCGACCATCACGTACGCGAAGACGAGCCCGATGGCGAGGCCGAGGGTGATCTGCCAGGCGGCGACCAGCCAGCCGGCCAGCGCCCATCCCGGGCTGTGCCTGTCCGGGCGGTGGCCCCGGCGCAACGACCAGCCGTGACCGCGAGCGATCATGGCCAGGCTGAGCGCGATGCCGCCGGTCGAGATGACGTTCAGGTGCCCGACATGCGCGAGCCGCCACGGCGCGAACGCCCACGCGATCCCGGCCACTGTCGCGCCGAGCGGATGCGCGCCCAGCTGGCGGGTCAGGGCGTACGCCCCGACGAAGGCGAGCGCGTGCAGCAGGACGTACAAGAGGTTGTAGCGCAGCACCGCCGCATCCATGCCGGAACCGATCATCCCGAACGGCGCGTAGCCGAGGATGGTGTCGGTAAAGGCCAGCGAGTTCGGATCGGGGTAGAACGTGTTCGAGTCCCACAGCTGCGAGGGATGGTGCAGGAGCGCGTTCCCCATCCAGGCGATCTGCCAGGCGAACATGGCCGGATCGCCGATGTCCCCCGGCACGGTGTGCCGCGGATCGCGCATCGTCGGCCAGGTCAGCGCCACGGCGAGCGCCAGCCCACCGAGGACCACCAGGATCCACTCCCGGCGCGACCAGAGCCGTTTCACCGCGTTCAGCATCGGCCCGGACCTCTGAGCGCTTCCGCCGGCCGCCTGCTCGTCGCGGTCGGCCGCGGTGGCGACGTCCTGTGACGCGCCCATGATTCCGCTCACCCCAGCCCTCCCGACACCGAGACATTGTCGCACATCAATGTCACCCCATCGCCGCACGACAAGTTCGGCGACCCGGGGGTCACCGCCTGCGCGCCATCGGCGGCACGAGAGTACGCCACCGCGCCCACGCGGCGGGACCGGCGCTTTACTCGCTGAACCGGGTCACTGACAGCGCCTTGTCCAGCCGACGGGCGGTCAGGTCGTCATGGCGGGTCACGAAACTGCCGGAGTACAACTCGTCGGCCACGGAGAAGTCGGCGAGCGAAACCCATTCGCTCGTCAGCTGGTGCTTCTCCTTCTCGACGTGGGAACTCCACTTCGCCACCGGCACGACGATCTCGCCGGCCTTCTCGCGACCCGCGAGCGTCTGCTCCGCGATACTCGTCATCACCTCATCGTCGACATACCCGCCGATGAAGGCGCCGGCGAGCCCTTCGCCCGGCGGCCAGAGGGCGTCCGCCAGAGCAGAGAGTTCGTCCAGGCGTGGCAGGTCACGCTCCAGGTCAATGAGCAACTGCTGCTGGAAGGGCGACAGGTCGTCCTCGTCCTCATCCTCGTCCGTCTCGAACCACGGGGGAAGCTGCGCGACGAGCGTGGCGCCGACGTCGTACTGCTCGCCGGGCGCGTAGTCGGCGGGTGCTTCCGCCACCTCCGTGTCGGCGCCGGCCGGCACGTACACGACTCGCGCGTAATCATGTTCCCCGGCGGCAGCGGCCAGGTGATCCCGCTCGTGATCCAGGAAGAACAGCAGCGAGCCGTCCGCCGGGAGTCCGAAGCCGTCCACCCTCGGCAACGACGCGCAGGCGACCGAGAAGACGAACGGCAGCGGACCGGCCCCGGCTGACGGCCAGTCCATGCCGACCGGCAGCCGGGGCAACCCACCGAACTGCCCGGCCGGAGCCCCGCCGGAACCTCCGCTCAACCGGATCGACAAACGGAGGTACTCGGTGAATGCGGTGACCTCGTCGTCCGGAATGCCCGACTCGAGCGCCGCCCGGCGAAACTGCCCCTGATGATCCATGGGCGAGGATGATGCCACGAACGAGCCGGGGCGGGGTCAGCCGAGCCGGCGGCGGGGCTCCAGCATGTCGTCGAAGGGTAGGTCGGCGGCGGGGCGCTGGGTGAGCGTGGTGGCCTGCGGGACGCCGGCCCAGCGGCGCAGCGTGGCGGTGGCCTCGGCCGCGTCGTCGGCGGTCAGGCGGGAGATGTTGGCGCCGTGGTTGGCGCCGGGGGCCACGTACAGGGCCGAGTCGCGGCGGCTCGGGGTGAAGCGTTCGGCGCCCCACGGATCGTTCTCGCCGTAGACGAACATCATGCGCTGCGAGAGAGTGCGGACCCAGAGGTCGACGTCGAGCATCGGCAGGGGGTTGTGCGAGCGGCGCAGTTCCGGCGGCAGCGACGAGTTGGCCGTGTAGAGCGCCGGGTAGCGGCGCAGGTTGCGCAGGTGGTCGAAGCGCAGCGACGGCCAGCCGAGCTGGGTGGCGGCCTGGTAGTAGTACGGCCAGTAGAACTCGAGGCCCTGGTCGGTGTAGAACGACCAGCCGGCGACGCCGTTGATCCAGTTGAAGATCTCGTCGTCGGTGGCGGTCGCAGCGGGCACGCCCGCGCAGTCGGCGGCCACGCTGTACTGCCAGAAGGCCCACACCGTGTCGAGCACTGTCATCTCGAACGAGCGGTCGGCCGTCCCGATCGTGCGGTTGAAGGTCCAGCCGTTGGCGGCGGCCTCCGCGGCCACGCGGGGCACGAGGCGGTCGCGTCGCTTCAGCGCTTCCTTCTGTACGCCGTCGAGCGCGCTGCGGCAGGCCGCGTCGCCCACCGTCCGGAAGAAGCGGTCGTACGCGCCGTCGAGGTCGTTGAGCGAGTCGTTGGGCGCCACGTAGGCCACCACGCCGTCGATGTCGTTCGGATAGAACCGCCGGTGATAGACCGACGTCATGCCGCCCTTGCTGGCGCCCGTCTGGATCCACTTGCCTGAGTAGACCGACTTGAGCGCCCGCACGATCCGGTGCTCGTCGCTGGCCTCCTGCCAGATGGTCAGGTCCGACCAGTCGGCCGGGCTGGGCCGCGACGGCGTGAAGAAGCGGTGCTCCACCGAGACCTGGTTGGCGTCGAGCAGCCGGGTGGGCTCGGTGCGCCCGGGCTGGGGGTTGGCCGCCAGCCCGTACCCGCCGGTGGCCAGCACGACCGGCGCGTCGGCCGACCGGTGCAGCAGGGTGAGCCGCTGCTCGTACGTGCCCTGGCCGGGATGCCGGTGGTCGGCCGGCTGGCGGTAGGTGAGCACGAAGAACCGGTAGCCGGTGGGCTGGCTCTCCGAGACGACGGTCAGCCCGGGTATCGCCTTCAGCCGGTCGAGAAGATCATCGGCGGGAGAAAAAGCAACCGCCGCCGAGCCGGGCAACAGAAGGGCAACTACGGAACCGAGAACCGCCAGCAGACGACGCATTGACGCATGCTAATCGATTTCGGCCGGCCCCGCGGACACCAGATCCAGGGCGATGTCGACGATCAGATCCTCCTGGCCACCGACCAGGCCTCGCCGGCCCACCTCGACCAGTAGATCACGCACATCGACGCCGTACCGCCCGGCCGCCACCTCGGCGTGGCGCAGGAACGAGCTGTAGACGCCCGCGTACCCGAGGGTCAGCGTCTCGCGGTCGACCCGCACCGGCCTGTCCTGCAGCGGGCGCACCAGGTCCTCGGCCGCGTCCTGCAGCGCGAACAGGTCGCAGCCGTGTTCCCAGCCCTGCAGGTCGGCGACCGCGATGAACGGCTCGATCGGGCAGTTGCCGGCCCCGGCCCCGAGCCCGGTCAGCGAGGCGTCGACCCGGTAGACACCCTCCTCGACGGCGACCATCGAGTTGGCCACCGACAGCGACAGGTTCTCGTGGGCGTGGATGCCGATCTCGGTTTCCGGCTCGAGCACGTCGCGGTAGGCACGGACCCGCTCGCGGACGCCGTCCATCATCAGCCGGCCGCCCGAGTCGGTGACGTAGACGCAGTGGGCGCCGTACGACTCCATCAGCTTGGCCTGGGCCGCGAGAACCGGCGCGGGCGCCATGTGGCTCATCATCAGGAACCCGCTGACGTCCATGCCCAGCTCACGCGCGGTGGCGATGTGCTGCGCGGCCACGTCGGCCTCGGTGCAGTGGGTGGCGATGCGGACCGAGCGCACCCCCAGCTCGTACGCCTTCTTCAGCTCGGCGATCGTGCCGATGCCGGGCAGCAGCAGTGTCGTGAGGCGGGCGCGGCTGATGTTGGCCGCCGCCACCTCGAGCCACTCCCAGTCGGTGTTCGAGCCCGGCCCGTAGGTCAGGCTGCCGCCGGCCAGCCCGTCACCGTGCGACACCTCGATGCCGTCGACCCCGGCCGCGTCCAGGGCCGAGACGATCTTCGCCACCGAGTCGAGTGCCATCCGGTGCCGTACGGCGTGCATGCCGTCCCGCAGCGTCACGTCCTGCACGAAGATCTTCGTCATGACTGAGCCTCCTGGGCGTGCTCTCCTGGCCCTACGACTACTTCGTTCACTCCGGTGCAGTCGATCACGCCGCGATCCTCTCCGCCGCGGCGATGGCAGCCGAGGTCATGATGTCGAGATTCCCGGCGTACGCGGGAAGGTAGTGAGCGGCTCCCTCGACCTCCAGGAACACCGACACCTGGTGGGTCGCCGCGGCCGAGCCGGCCAGCGTCTGCACCGGCTGGTCGTCCGGGATCGGGTTGATCTGCACCTGCTGCTTGAGCCGGTAGCCGGGCACGTACCCCGAGACCACCTTGACCATCTCCTCCACCGACGCCTTGATCGCCTCCCGCGTCTCGGCCGCGGGCGCGTCGACCAGGCAGAGCACGGTGTCCCGCATGATCAGCGGCGGTTCGGCCGGGTTGAGCACGATCAGCGCCTTGCCGCGGCCGGCCCCGCCCACCTGTTCGATGGCCTGGGCAGTGGTCTCGGTGAACTCGTCGATGTTGGCCCGGGTGCCCGGACCGGCCGACTTCGACGCGATGGAGGCCACGATCTCGGCGTACGGCACCGGGGCGATCCGCGAGACGGCGGCGACGATCGGGATGGTGGCCTGACCGCCGCAGGTGACCATGTTGATGTTGCGCACGCCGGCCTGCAGGTCGAGGTTGACCGCGGGCACCACGAACGGCCCGAGAGCGGCCGGCGTCAGATCGATGAGAATTTTCCCGTACGGGGTGAGCTTGGCGGCATTGGCGACATGGGCACCGGCCGAGGTGGCGTCGAAGACGACCGCGATGTCGTCGAACCCGGGCATGGCGATCAGCCCGTCGACGCCCTCGGCCGTGGTGGCGACGCCCAGCCGCTCCGCCCGGGCCAGCCCGTCCGAGGCCGGGTCGATGCCGACCATGGCCACGATCTCGAGCGTCGCCGAGAGGCGCAGAATCTTGATCATCAGGTCGGTGCCGATGTTGCCGGAACCGATGACGGCGACCTTCGTCGGCATCAGACCTCCCCGAAGTTGGCCGCGACCAGGCCCAGCCCGGACAGCGTCGCGGTGACCTGCATGCCCGGCACCACCGGCACCATCGGTCCGAGTGCCCCCGAGAGCACAACCTGGCCCGCCCGCAGCGGATCGCCGTGATCGCGGGCGGCCGCGGCCAGCCAGGCCAGCGCGGCGAGGGGGTCGCCCAGGCAGGCGGCGCCCGAGCCCTTGGAGACGACCGCGCCGTCCACGCTCATCTCCATCTGGATGTCGACCGGCCGCAGCGCGTCGAGCCGCACCCGCTGGTCGCCCAGCACGAACAGGGCGCTGGAGGCGTTGTCGGCGATGGTGTCGGCGATGCTGATGTCCCAGCCGGCGATCCGGCTGTCGACGATCTCGAGCGCGGGCGCCATCTCGTCGACCGCGTTCCACACGTCGGCCGGCGTGAAGTCGCCGGTCAGGTCGGCGCCGAGCAGGAACGCCACCTCGGCCTCGACCCGCGGCTGCAACAGGTCGCCGACCGGCACCGGGTCGAGCGCGCTGACGTCCATGTCGTCGAAGAGCACGCCGAAGTCTGGCTGGTCGACCCCGAGCTGCTTCTGCACGGCGGGCGAGGTCAGGCCGACCTTGTGGCCGACGATCCGGGCCGTCCGCAGCCGCAGCTCGGTGAGTTCCCGCTGGACGGCGTACGCGGCCTCGATGTCGTCGGCGCCGAGCAGGTCACGGACGGGCGGGCACGGGGTCTTGGTGCGCGCCGCGTCGAGCAGGCGTTGCGCCGCGGGTGTGGTCATGTGCCGACCATGCCTGATTCCGGCCGCCGCGGCCTACCGAAGAGTTCCGCTAGGCGGAACTTTTCCGCCGGGCGAGCATGGCCGCGATACCCGCGGCGGCCGCCTTGACCGAGCCGGCGTGTTGTTGAGGGCGGAAGCGGGTGGCCGGGCCGGCCACGCTGACGGCGGCCACGGCCAGGTCGTCGGAATCGAGCACCGGGGCGCCGACGCAGACGATCCCGACCGCCGATTCCTCGGCCTCGAAGGTCACCCGCGTCGCGGCTGCCTCGTCGAGCTGCCGCCGCAGGATCAGCGGCGACGTGACGGTACGTGGCGCCAGGCGGGCCAGCGGGGCCGCGAGCACCTCGGCCCGTACGGGATCGGGCGCGAAAGCGAGCAGCGCCTTGCCGATCGCCGTGGCGTGCAGCGGCATCCGCCCGCCCAGCCGCGAGGGCGCCCGGGCCTGCCGGTGGCCGCCGATCTTGGCCACGTAGACGACCTCGGCACCCTCCCGCAGGCCCAGGTGCACGGTTTCATGCGTACGTTCGTAGAGGTCTTCCAGGAAGGGCGTGGCCACCTCGAGCAGGCTGCGTTCGACCGAGGCGCGCATGCCGAGGGCGAACAGGTAGCCGCTGAGGTGGAACCGGCCGTCGCCCGCCCGGTCGAGCAGCCGCGCCTCGACCATCTCGCCGGTCAGCCGGTGCAGCGTCGCCTTGGCCAGCCCCGTACGCCGCTGCAGCTCGGCGAACCCGAGCCCCCGGTCGTCGGCGCTGAAGGCGTCGAGGATGGCCGACACCTTGGCGATCACCGTCATACTTTCGAAGCCTAAGCTGCTGGGATGTCTACGACTCCCATGCCGCAGCCGGTCATCGACATGTTGCGCCTGCCCAACCCGGCCGTGATGGCCACCGTCGCCGCCGACGGCCGCCCGGTGAGCGTCGCCACCTGGTACCTGCTCGAGGACGACGGCCGCATCCTGCTCGGCCTGGACGCCAAGCGCGCCCGCATCAAGCACATGGAGAAGGATCCCCGCATCTCGCTGACCGTGCTGGCCCAGGACGACTGGTACACCCACGTCAGCCTGCAGGGCACGGTCGTCTCCATCGTCCCCGACGAGGGCCTGCGCGACATCGACCGCCTCTCCCGCCACTACGGCGGCGAGCCGTACGCCAACCGCGAGCGCCCCCGCGTCAGCGCCCAGGTGGAAATCACGCACTGGCACGTCTGGGGCAAGCTCCGCACCCAGTGACGCTGCCCGGCGCGCCGGGCCGATCGGCCTGGCGCGTCGCTGCCGTCCCCGAGTCAGCGCCGACCGTTCACGGCGCCGGATCGAACAGTCTCCAGTGGCCCTCGGAGACGACGTCGACCGTGCCGTCGACCACTGTGATGGCGGTCTGCTGGTCGATCGCATACGCGCGCCCGCCGATTCCGGCCGCCCACAGTTCCGCCGCGGCCATGGTGTTGTCGGGAGTGTCCGGGCCCTCCAGGTGCGGGAAGATCGAGAAGTCGACGACGCCCAGCGCGCTGTCGCCGCCACCGGGTGGCTCCCAGCCCACGAACTCCGGCCCGACGCGAGGGGTCAGCACCATGCTCCCGGCGCTGAGTCCCACATAGACCGTGTCCGTCAGCGACGGCAGGAGGCCGGCCAGCCCGGACTCCCGCATCCAGTGCGCCAGGTACAGCGTGTCACCGCCGTTGACCAGCAGCACGTCAGCCGCCCGGACCCAGGAGACCCAGTGCTCCTCCTCGAGGCTGGGCAGCGCGGTGAGTTCCAGCATGCCCACCGACTTCCACCCCAGCCCGGTCATCGGACTGGGGGCATTCCCGCTGACGAAATTCCAGGGCGAGACCGGGTCGGCGTAGGGGCCGCCGTATCCCGCAGTCGGGATGCAGAGGGCGGTGGCCTCGGCGATCGGCTTGCCCAGCAGATCGGTCAGCGCGGCCCGGATGCTCGCGTTCCTGACGCCGGAGTCGGTGAGCAGAAGCTTTCTCATCCGCGGCAGCGTAGCCATCGCGGGCACACCGCGGAGCCCCACCGCCGACCGCAACGCGAAGGTCGGGCTCGAAGTCTCCGGTCGTGACGAAGTGTCACCACTCTCGCGGCATTCCGAGTCCGCACGCTCTCGGCCCGGGAAAGTGGCCGCCGACGGCTGACCTGACCGGTATTGCACAGAGTCCGGGTATCGATCATCATGTCGGCCGTGACATCGACGACCTTGGCGTCCCCGTGCCCGCGCTGCGGCACGACAACGGCCACAGCCGAGGACGAGACGCCGTGGTGCGCCGCCTGTGAGTGGAACCTCGACCACTACCCGGCCGATCCCGGATACGGCTGGTTCTGGAACCGGATCGTGGCCGCTGACCGGCGGGCCGGCTACCGCTCGGACAAGCTGCTGGCCGAGTCGGCCGAGCCGGAGCCGGTGCGCCACCACGGCCACCGGTTCCTGGTCGCTCTCTCGGCGGCGGTCATGGTCGTGATGGTCGCGGCCATCGCCGCCGGACTGTGGCTGATCATCGCGGGCGGCCCGTTCTTCCCCATCGTGTTCGGACTGCTCCTGCTGAGCTTCGCGGCCGTGCTGCGCCCGCGCTTCAACCGGCTCAAGCCGTTGCTGGCGAACAGCTACCGGGTCGAGCCGGCGGACGCGCCCACCCTGCACACGCTGATCGGCCGCATCGCCGACCGGCTGGAGACGCCCCGGCCCGACGTCGTCCTGATCACCTTCGGCTGGAACGCCGGCGTCGCCACCACCGGCCCGCGCCCGCAGCGGGTCCTCATCCTCGGCGTGCAACTGCTGCTGGCGCTGCGTCCGGCCGAGGTCGTCGCGTTGCTCGGCCACGAACTGGGTCACCTCAAGTACGCCGACGTCCGCCGCGACACGCTCACCGCACCGGCCCGGGAGTCGTTCGGCCGCCTGTCCCGGCTGATCCGGCCGCCGGCCGTGTCGCCGTGGGAACTCGGTCCCAGCATCCAGCTGGCCGGCCTGCTGATCTGGCAGCTCACCGCGGGCGTCGTCTCCTGGCTGCTGTTCGCCGTCCATCTGGCGATCAACAAGGTGTCGGCTCGCGATCAGCGCACGGTCGAGCTGCGGGCCGACGACCTGGCCGCCCGCGCCGCCGGCACCGAGGCGGCGCTGCAACTGCTCGACGCCCTGGCCGCGGTGCCCGTCCTCACCGAATACGTCCAGCACCACGTGCCCAAGGGCGAGGCCGCCATCCGCTGGCGCCGCATGCTGCGAACGGTGCAGGAACGCGAGGCCCCCACCGCCCCGGCGCGGCGTCAGCTCTCCATCCGTACGGACGCCTCGCTCTTCGCCTCCCACCCGGCACCCGGCCGTCGCCACCAGTGGCTGTCGGCGCGCCCAGCGCGGGCCGCCGCCGTGCACCTGACCGGGACCGAGGCCGAGACCCTGGAACACGAGCTCCGGCCGTACGCCGAGGCCCTGCACCGAACCATGCTGAAGCAGATCGTCCACGACTGACAGCCCGCTGTTCGAACCGGCCCTCGGTGAAGCGGAGACCTCATGGCCGGAGAACCCGTGCAGCGCCCGCTCGCCCCGTGTCTCTCGGGTGGTGGCCGGGCCCCTTGCACGGTCGTTGTCCAGTCGACGCGCGCTGGATTACGTTGATCGAGGTGGCGATGGTGAGACCCGTATTCGTGCTGCTGCTGGCCCTGACGGTGGCCGGTTGCAGCAGCACGCCGACCAGCACGAGCACAACGCGCCCTCAGGCGTCGGCCTCCGCATCGGCCAGGAGTGGCGGGACAATGGACCAGGACTGGTTCTGGCAGATCGTCGAAGAGGCGCGGAAGCAGGCCGGCAACGACCCGGACGCGATGGCGGCGTTTCTCGAGCGTCGCTTCACCGAGGCTGACGACGCCACGCTCCGCGCGTTTCAACGACATCTCGTCGCCGCGAGCACGCGTCTCTACACCTGGCGCCACGCCACAGCCGGCGACATGGCGTGCGGTTCTCTCGGCGATGACGGTTTCACCGATTGGCGGGCCTGGGTCGTCACCCTCGGACGTGACACGTTCGAGCGCATCGCCGCCGACGCGGACAACCTCGCCGACGTCGACGACCTCACTGCCGGCTGCGGGACGGGCGAGTTGTTCGGAGCAGCCGTCAGCAACATCTACTTCGCGCGACACGGCTACGAGGACGACAGCTTTCCCATCCTCGAGCCGGGAGGCGAACCTCCGGCCGGCACGCCGCCGAGCGGTTACCCCAGGAACGGAACAGAGTCGCTCCGCAAGACCCTCCCCCGGCTCGCGCGGCGGACGTAGGCACGGGTCAACCGCGCTGATCCTGACGGAGCCGCGCGTCACGACCAGCACGGGACAGACCTGCGACCTCGTACGCTGGGGTCGCTGGCCAACATCGGTCAGCCGAGCATCGGCAGAAAACTCCGCTGAACGGAGCGAGAAACGGTGATGACGTCCGGGCAGCTACTGACCTTCGGCGGTGTTGTCGTCCTCGGCGCGATGTCGCCCGGGCCGGACTTTGCCGTGGTCCTGCGCCGGTCGGCTCTTGCCGGTCGTGCGCACGGCATGGCGGCAGCGGTGGGCGTCACCGCCGGGGTCTTCGCCTGGGTGATCGCCGCTGCCACCGGTGTGGCGGCTCTGGTCGCCGCGACGCCCGTCGCCTTCACCGTCATCAAGCTGGTGGGTGCGGGCTATCTGGCCTATCTGGGTGTCAACGCGCTGCGCTCGGCGGGGCGCTCGGGCGACCTTCGATCGCAGCCGGACCCCGCCGGCGTCGAGACAGGTCTGTGGGGTGCGTTCCGCGACGGTCTGTTGTGCAACGCGCTCAACCCCAAGGCGGCGATCTTCTTTGTCGCGCTCCTGCCGCAGTTTCTTCCAGCCGGGTCCGGGCTCGTTCCGCTGCTGACGTTGTCAGTGATCGCCGTGGTCATCACGGCCACGTGGTTCCTTACGGTGGCGAACCTGGTCGCCGCGGCTCGCCGGGTGTTCTTCCGGCCGGCCACGCGTCGTCTCATCGACGGGATGAGCGGCGTGGTGCTGATCGGCCTCGGCGTCCGGCTCGCGTTCACCACGAGGTAGTTGCTGACCATCACTGAGCGGCCGGCGTATGCCGTCGGCGCGGCGACCGGGCGCCCCCTGCCTCCGGGTGGCGGAGGCAGGGAGCACGCAAGCCGGAACCTGGATGGCCGCACACAACGCTGGGGCGGGGTGGTCGCGGGGGCGAGGTCGCGTCCACCTGGCAACGGGTGCGGAAGCGCCGGAATCTCCCGCACACGTCACCGGTCTGGTTGAGTGGGCGGGAGATCCCTCAGCGAGGAGGCTGTCATGACCAACCACGTCTACCGGCTCAGCGAGGTCGTCGGGAGCAGTCCGGCCAGCATCGACGACGCGATTCGCACGGCCGTCGCCAAGGCTTCCCAGACCGTACGGAACATCGAGTGGTTCGAGGCGCAGGAGATCCGCGGTCAGGTCGTCGACGGCGAGGTCGCGCACTTCCAGGTCCGGCTGAAGATCGGCTTCCGGGTCGAGGACTGACGCCGTCGCCGGCCGGCGACGACCCACCCCTGAAGGGCGGAACCGCGGATCGGGCCGGTCAGTCGGCGGGCGCCGGCGCCTTGACGGGCGGGTGCCGGCGGATCAGCCATGCCTGCTGCCCCAGCGCGAACACGTTCTGAGTGGTCCAGTAGAGCAGCACGCCCACCGGGAAGATGACGCCCGAGACGAGCAGGGAGAGCGGAATCCCGTACGTCATCAAACGCCGGATCAGGAGCTGTGTGGGATCGTCGGTCGGGCCGCTGTTCGCCATCGACAGCCGGGTGGTGAGGAACGTGGTCGTCACCATGGCCGCGATCAGGACGGCGGCGACGATCATGGTCACGCCGCCGCTGCTGAAGCTCGAGGCGAGCGGCGCCCCCAGCAGCAGCGCGTGCGAGGCGTCGTGGAACTGCGTGGCCGTCCAGCCGTAGAGCGTCTGGGTGGCCGGATCGGTGATCGCCGGCCGCAGGTGGCGCAGCACGTGGAACAGCGCCAGAAACACGGGGATCTGCAGGAGCAGGGGCACAAAGCTCGCGTACGGGCTGACGCCCTCACGCTTGTAGAGCGCGGACACCGCGGCGCCCAACGTCATGGCGTCGCCCTTGTGTTTCTGCTGCAGTTCCCGGATCTCGGGCTGCAGGCGCTGCATCGCCAGCTGGGAGCGGTATTGCCGGACGTAGAGGGGCAGCAACGCCACCCGGACGGTCACCACGAGGAACACGATGCCGAGCACCCACGACCAGTCGGTGCTGAGGAATTCCGGGGCGCCCAGCAGGGTGTCCCAGACGGAGTGCCAGAAGATCAGAAGCGCGGAGATGCCGGAATAGAAGATGGACACGACGGGACGACCCTTCGATGCGACGGATGGGGCATCGTGGGGCGGTCGAGCGTCACTGTCCAGGCGTTTCGCCTGGGATCACGCGGCCGCCCAGGGCCGTGCGGTGGGTCCTCTCGGGCGGGTGCGGCCCGGGGCATCGGGGTCGCGGTGACGGGGCACGCCGGCGCGCTCGGCCTTTCGCTGGAAGGCCCGGCCGGTCTCGCCCGGCGTGGCCGTGGCGGTGCCCCACAGAAGCACCAGCAGGCCCGCGGCCGCGGCGGCGATCAACAGCAGTGCGGACGGACCGGCGTCGGTCAGGGCGATGACCACGCACCAGATCGCGTCCAGCCACGTCATGACGAGAACCGTACACCCGTATGACAAGGCCGATATGGCCCCGATTCACCCGCGGCTTCCTATGCTGAGGCCATGTATCGACGCGTTGCGATATCTTCCGTCGCGCTCCTGGCGCTGGCGATCACGCTCGTGCAGGCGCCGGCCGGCTCGGCCGCCGCCACGCTGACGGTCGCGCAGGCGATCAGCAGCCAGAGCGGCACCGGCACGGTCCGCGGCTACGTCGTGGGCGAACCGACCGGCACCGCCACGGTGCGCACCAGCAACTTCACCGGCGACACAGCCATCGCGATCGCCGACAACAGCGGCGAGGCCGGCATCAGCCGCATGCTCTACGTGCAGGTGACCAGCGCGTACCGGTCGTCGTTCGGGCTGCGCAGCAACCCCGGCCGGCTGGGCGACCCGATCACCGTGACGGGCACGCTCACCGCGTACTTCTCGCACCCGGGCCTCAAGTCCCCGACCGCGATGAGCGCCGCCGGCACGACGCCACCGACCACGCCGGGCACGCCGACCACTCCCCCGCCCTCCGACTCGTACTACGCCTCGGCCGCGGGCAAGAGCGGGGAGCAGCTCAAGGACGCGCTCCACACGATCGTCTCGCGCGGGGTGACCACCCTCTCGTACGACGCGGTCTGGAACGCCCTGAAGGCCACCGACCAGGATCCGGGCAACGCGAACAACGTGATCGTGCTGTACTCGGGAACCAGCCGGTCGAAGTCGCTCAACGGCGGCAACAGCGGCAACTGGAACCGCGAGCATGTCTGGGCCAAGTCGCACGGTGACTTCGGCACGGCCGCCGGCCCCGGCACCGACCTGCACCACCTGCGCCCCGAGGACGTCGGCGTCAACTCGCTGCGCGACAACAAGGACTTCGACAACGGCGGCTCGGCGGTGGCCAGTGCTCCCGGCAACTTCACCGACGGCGACTCCTGGGAGCCGCGCAGCGCCGTCAAGGGCGACGTGGCCCGCATGATCTTCTATATGGCCGTGCGCTACGAGGGCGGCGACGCGTGGCCCGACCTCGAGGTCGACAACGCCACCGGCAGCGGCACGGCCCCGCGGATCGGCCGCGTCTCGGCCCTGCTGCAGTGGAACGCGCAGGATCCCCCGGACGCCTTCGAGCGCAACCGCAACCAGATCATCTACGCGTCGTACCAGCGCAACCGCAACCCGTTCATCGACCACCCCGAATGGGCGTCGTCGATCTTCAACTGAGTTCATCCGCCCGGGATGAGGCGCGGACGCCGGCGTCTGTGTCCTCATCATCGGTCACGCACGGCTGGCCCGGCTCGATCGCCGCGCGGTCCGAATCGGAGCGCGCGGCGCACGACAAGCTGGCCACCTTCACGACCGACGGCTTCGGCTACTTCCTGGAACAGTCCACCCGCCCGCAGACGATCGGCTACTCGCTGCTCGACAAACCGATCGGGCTGGCGGCCTGGATGCTCGACCACGACACCGACAGCTACTACAAGATGTCGAAGGCGTTCGTCGAACTGCGTGACGCCTTCCGGCCCCTTCGTCAGGACGCCCAGTCGATCTGCGGGGAGGGGTAGAAGCCGACGCCGCGGGCGGTCCAGCGTGGGCCGTAGGCGCCGAGTCGCGCCCGGAAGGATTCCCAGTCGCGGGCCGGGGACCAGCCGAGCTCGGCGATGGCGGCCAGGCGGGGGAAGGCCATGAACTCGATGTCCTCGATGCTGCGCAGGGTCTCGGACCACAGCGGAGCCTCGACGCCGAGGACCGCGCTCTCGGGAACGCCGGCCAGGTGGGTGCCGGGGTCCCAGTCGTACGCCTTGCGGACCTCGATGTAACCGGCCCAGCTCAGCCCGAGCCGGGTCGAGGGGTCGTACTTCATGTCGAGGTACGTCAGATTGGCGGGCGACATGATCACCTTGGTGCCGGCCGCGACCGCCGCGGCCAACGTCGGATCGGTCGTGCCGGTGTTCCAGTACTGCGCGATCGCCGTGTGACTGGCCGGCGCCTGGGTGATCTCGTTCCATCCGTACGCGGTCTTGCCGTACTTGCTGACGAGCGGAAGCACCCGCTGCTGGAAGGCGATGTAGTCGGCCTCCGACGTGGCGTGGGCCTCGTCGCCGCCGATGTGGATCAGCGGCCCGGGCGTCAGCTCGGCCAGCTCGCGGATGACGTCCTCGACGAAGCGGTACGTGACCTCCTTGCCGATGCACAGCGAGCTGTAGCCGACGGCCGTGTCCGTGCGAGGCGGCGGCGCGACACCGTCGCAGGTGAGCTCCGGGTAGGCGACCTGGGCCGCGTTGACGTGCCCCGGCATGTCGATCTCGGGCACGATCGTCACGTAGCGGGCGGCCGCATAGCGTACGAGATCGCGGTAGTCCGCCTTGGTCAGGAAGCCCCCGCCCACACCGTCGACCCCCGTGCCGGCCGCGCCACCGACGGCGGTCAGCCGCGGCCACGAGTCGATCTGGATGCGCCAGCCCTGGTCGTCCGACAGGTGCAGATGCAGGTGGTTCACCTTGAACTGGCTGATCTCGTCGATGTACTGCTTGATCTCGGCCGGCGTGTGGAAGTGCCGGGCCAGGTCGAGGAAGGCCCCGCGATACGCGAACCGCGGCCGGTCGACGATCTCCCCACCCGCGACCGTCCACGGCGCCTCGAGGGGCAGCAACTGACGCAGCGTCTGTACGCCGTTGAACAGCCCCGCGTTTCCCCCGGACCGGATCGTGACACCCTTCCGCCCGACGCTCAGCCGGTAGCCCTCGCCGCCGGTGCGGCCCGGCGCCAGCGTGATCGCCGACGCATGCCGCGGCGCGTGCTTCAGGATGGCGAGCCGATAGCCGGTGGCCGCGCGCACCGCTTCAGCCAGGCGATCAGCCACGGGCCGAGCCGAGGGCGGCGCCACGATGACCGTGCGGGCGGTGAGCCGGAAGGCCGGCCCGCCGGGCCGCACCTCCACCGGCGCCGGGATCACGCTGCTCAGCGCGACGGCCGGCGGCCCAGCCGCATCAGCCGGCGCGGGCGCGAGGACCAGCGGCAGCGCACAGGCAAGAAGCACAGCAAGTCGTTTCCGCATCCCCCGACCGTACATAGCCAATCGTCAATCTGTGAAGAGTCCTGCCTGATCCCGTGGAGCGGCCCTATGCTCGCCAGCCGTCCGGGGTCCAGGTGTCGTCCGGGTCGAGGGGCCGCGTTGCGGTCAGGTGCCGGCGCAGGGCTGTCAGAGTGGGGTGCCGGTTGTCGGTGCGGTACAGCAAGGCGTGCGGGTAGACCGGTGTCGGCCGGGTGAGCGGGATGCGTCGCAGGTCGTGACCGGCGGGCCAGACGTAGCGGTCGCCGGCGCCGATCAGTGTTGTCAGCTCGGTGGACTCCGCGATGGCGTCCATCAGGGCCTCGGTGCCGAAGTTGGGGCCGATCCGGTCGATGCTCAAGGAGAACGCGTCGGCCAGCTCGCGGTAGAAGGCCGCCCACTCGCTGCCCGGCTTGATGCCGGGGATCCAGATGCGGTGCCCGCTGAGATCGGACGGGCGCAGGACGCGCGTGGAGGCAAGCGGGTGACCGGGGCCGGCGAGTAGCTCCAACGGGTCGTTCAGGACGGACACGGCGGAGACGCCCTCGGGCAGGGCGGCAGGCACCGCGCGGAAGGTCGCGTCGATCTCGCCGGCCAGCAGCGCGTCGACGGCTGTGGTCACGGTCGCCCCGGGCAGGGTCACCACGTCGAGGTCGATGCCGGGGTCGGCGCGATAGAAGGCGCGTACCGCCTGGGCCGGGGCGATGCGCAGGTGCAGAACATCGACGCGCAAGGCTCGTTCGCCGGGACGGACCGAGGCGGCGGCCCGGTCGACGGCGAGCAGAAGCGCGCGGGCATGCGGCAGGAACGCGCGGCCGTCCAGGGTGAGTCGGGCGCCCTGGGGCGTACGGGCGAACAACGTCGTGCCGAGGCTGCGTTCGAGCTTGGCGATTCGCTTCGAGACGGCTTGTTGGGTGATGTGCAGGTCAATGGCCGCCTCCTGGAACTGCCCGGTCTCGGCGACTGCCACGAAGGTTCGTACGGCCTCGATGTCCACAACCACCGGTTGTACCACGCCGGCGGGTTCGTTGTTGGACTGCTGGTGGACGCCCCTGATCGAATCCCGGGCCATGGGCAGAGCATTCAACTGGTTGTGGGCATCCTTCGCAGCGTCCACCGTCGGGACGTGGCTGGGGTTCGGAGCGTTCCCGTTGATAGCCATTCAGGTCCTCGATGCCGGCCCGGCCGCGGTGTCCTCGTTGGCGGCGGCCGGGCTGGCCGCGGGTGCGCTTCTGGCTCTGCCGCTCGGACCGTGGGCGGAGCGCCGCCGTAAGCGACCGGTCATGATCGCCGCCGACGTGGTGCGGTGCCTGGCGTTGCTCAGCGTGCCGGTCTGTCACGTGATCGGCCTGCTCAGCTATGCGCAACTGGTGGTCGTGTCGGTGATCGGGGCTGCGGGGAACATCGCCTTCATCGCGGCCGGCGGGTCCTACCTGAAGCAGGTCGTCGGCCCGGACCAGTTGCTGCGGGCCAACGCTCGTTTCGAGTCCACCGCGTGGACGGCGATCGCGCTCGGTCCCGTGCTCGGTGGTGCGGCCGTCACCCTGCTCGGTCCGGTGGTCAGCGTTCATGCGAATGCCGCCGGGTTCCTGCTGTCGGGGCTGGCGCTTCTGGCGATCAGGGTCCGGGAGGCGGACCCGCGGCCGGCCGCGACGGAGCCGTTCCGCCTGGCGGCCCTGGCCGACGGCTGGCGCTTCATCAACGCCGACCGTCCGCTGCGCGCCCTGTTCCGCAACACGATCGCCGTCAACGCGCTGATCATGGCAACGGAGCCGCTGCTGGCCGTCCTGCTGCTCGGCGAGCTCGGCTGGCCGCCGTGGCAGTACGGCCTCGCCTTCGGCCTGCCCTGCATCGGCGGCTTCATCGGAGCGCAGCTGGCCGCCCGGCTCGAGGAGCGCCACGGGCGGGCCCGTGTGCTGACAGTCGCCGGGGTGCTGCGAGTGCTCAGCCCGGTCGGGCTGGCCTTCGCCGCACCGGGCACGAGCGGCCTGATCCTCGTCGTCGTGGTCGAGCTCGCGGTGATCACGTGCATGAGCGTGTTCAACCCGCTGCTCGCCACCGAACGGCTCCAGCGGGTGCCGGACGAGCAGATCGGGCGGGTGCTGACGGCGTGGACGATCACCACGACCGCCTCGATCGCCGGGGTCACCGCGTTGTGGGGCGTGCTGGCGACCTTCACCGGCACGCGGGTAGCCATCGGGGCCGCCGGCGTGCTGCTGCTTCTCGTCCCGCTGCTGCTGCCGGGGCACGACCGCGTCGGCCCACGCCGGAACCCCGAGATGCCGGGCGGTGTCTGCCAGTTATGAGAACCGTCGTCGCTGTCGGTGCGGCGTTGCTGCTGGCGGGATGCAGCGCGTCCGGCGAGCCCACACCGCCACCCACCTCTGCGCCCGCGCCCGCTGCGGCCTGCGGCTCGCCCGTACGCGATGACGCCCTTCCCGAGTGGGCCCGGGCCGGTTTCAGCGGTGACGGCGCCGGCGTCCCGCACGTCTACGGCGCGAAGGGTGACATCCTCGCTGTCGTCTTCGGCTCGCCCCTGAGCAGCCCGCCCGGGAACGGCCGCAACAACAAGATCCTCTGGGTCTCCCGGCAACCCGTCACCGGTGACCCGCTCGTCATCACGGCCCAGCGGGACGGCTCCGGCGAGCGGGCCGACCAGCAGGTCGCCGGCGGGCCGGGGCCTTCCATCGTCGACGTGCCGCGGGCGGGTTGCTGGCGCTTCACGCTCACCTGGTCGGGGTACACCGACACGATGGATCTCGTCTACCGGACTCCCACGGCTGGATCATCGAGCTCCTGAGTCGCCTCGCCACGTTAATCCGCCGCAGTCGCTGGAAATCCCGTACCGATGGCAAGCGGAACGGAAGACCGTCGCGACCTCGTTCTGCTCGGCGGCTCGGCCGGTGCAATCGAGGTGCTGCGGCCAATCCTCAGCGGCCTCCCGGGCGATCTGCCCGCGGCCGTCCTGGTGGTGGTGCACACGTCCGCCCTCGACCCCAGCGGCCTGGTGAGTGTGCTGAGTCGAAGTGGACCGCTGCCGGTATCGGCCGCCGAGAACGAGACGCCGTTGCAGCCCGGACACGTCTACGTCGCCGTGCCCGGCCGGCATCTGCTCGTGCGCGACGGGATGATGCTGGTCAGCGCCGCTCGGCAACAGAACCAAGCGCGGCCGTCGATCGACGCGTTGTTCCGCAGCGCCGCCCGCTGGAGGGGTCCCCGCGTGGTCGCCGTGCAGTTGTCGGGCAGTCTGGACGACGGCGCTGTCGGGTTGGCGGCGGTCAGCTCGGCCGGCGGCGCCTGCATCGTGCAGGATCCCGGAGATGCGCTCCTGACAAGTATGCCCAAGGCGGCTCTGGCCGTGGTCCCGAACGCCGCAGTGCTGCCGGGCAGGGACATCGCGGACTGCATTGTGTCGCTGCTGTCCGAGCGGATCGATCCGGTCCGGTTTCAGCCCGACCCCGCTCTGATCATGGAATCCGACATGGCCGAGAAGTATGCGGAAGGCATCACCGACCGGCGGCCGGGCCGACCGGCCGCGCTCAGCTGCCCCGACTGCACCGGCGGCATGAACGTCGTCGAGACCGCCGGGGGGTGTCCCTATGGTTTTTGTCAAGCAGCGAGGGCGAGCTTTTCTGCCGGTTTGTGCTGGTAGGGGGTGTGGGT
>NZ_JAHWFK010000057.1 GCF_019710575.1 Paractinoplanes polyasparticus
CCAGGTTGTCGGAGGTGATCACCGGCTGCGGCGGGAACGAGACGACCTGCTCGCGCATGTCGACCTTGCTGCGCACCTTGTCGACGAACGGCACCAGCAGGTTCAGACCGGGGCTGAGGGTTTTTCGGTAACGTCCCAGGCGCTCCAGGACGTCCATTCGCTGCTGCGGCACGATTCTGATGGTCTTGATCAGAACGATGACAGCGAACATGACGAGAAGAGCGACAAGGCTACCGACGATCGCATCCATGGTGCGTACTCCTCCGTACGTCGAATAACAGTGCACTACTGCTGACGATCGGCTGAGCCCAGCAGATCATCGCGCCACACCAATGCGGTGCCCTGGTTCAGATCGACGACGCTGACCCGCTCGCCAGGAGGGTATGAGCCGGAGCCTTCGAGAGCCCGCGCCTGCCAGAACTCACCGCCGACCTTCACCATGCCGCGATCGGCATTCACGTGTTCCACCACGACGGCCGAAGCGCCCTGTATCGGTTCTGTGCCCAGGCCGTCCGGACCCGGCCGGCGTAGGTGGCGACGCAGCACCGGTCGCAGCGCCACGACAGTCGCAGCCGACACCCCGACAAAAACGCCCGCTTGCAGCGGTACGGGCGCGCCGAGGGCAGCAGCCGCAGCCGCGGCGACCGCGCCGGCCGAGAACATGATCAAGAAAAGGGTGGCCGTGAAAATTTCCGCGACGGCCAGAACCGTACCCAGAATAATCCACAAAATCACGTCCATGATTCGATACTTGCACGGCTCCGCAGATTCGGCCATGAGAGTTTGCTGAGGATGACGGACAAAGCCAACGACGTCTTGTTGTCATATAAAAGTCATCATTTCGTGCACCGTCCGACATTATTTTCATAAACCCGATCGTGCTTGCCCGCCGCAGCCTCTCGCCCGCGATCGGATACGAACGCTGTCCGATCCGGCACGCCCCGGACTCGGCACCGATCCACCGTGGAACAGGCACCGCTAGCTTTCCCGGTGCCAAGATAACCGTGCTCGGAGAGCCTCAGTCCTGAATGAAAGAAGATCCCGGCGCTGTTCATACCAGCACCGTTGATGCGAACTGGTGTCTGTGTGCGATTCCTGCAGAATAATCGGAAAGAAACCGGCACATGGCTGGGGGCGATACGTCCGTGAAAAGCCGATCAAGTGGCCGCGTCGGCCTTTGTCACACGATGAAGATGCCGCCGAAGGCTTTCCGCCATGTGCCGGGTGATTACTTGAACCAGACCAGTTCGGGTGAACAGCGTCGGCGGGATCGACTGGGAACCACGTCGACGTGGCATGCCACCGGGCCACCCATTAACCGTCTCTGAGGGAGTCGCTATGCCGGACGTTCAGCCGCAGACACGCCGGACCGCCGGCTTGCACGGCCCCGCTACGGTCGTCGTCGGCGTGGATGGCACCGACGGCGCCATCACCGCCGTGCGCTGGGCGGCAACCCATGCCCGGGCAACCGGCGCCCGGTTGCAACTCATCGAGGCTGTCAAGGAGTCGGTGAGCGCGACGATCACCCTGCCCGCGCCGGTGAGCTTCACGGGCGTCGCCCCCCGCTCCAGGGCACGTCCCGGCGGGCGCGCGCTGGCGCTGGCCACCGCGGAGGCCCGCCTGTTCGCCCCGAACGTCGAGATTTCCGGCCGCATCGAGCTGGGCGGCGGCGCAGACGTACTGGTCGCCGCATCGGCCGGCGCGGACTTGCTGGTCGTCGGCTCGCGGGGTCCGGGCCGGCTGTCCGGATCACTGGCCGGTTCGGTCGGTATGCGGGTAGCGACGCAGGCGCACTGCCCCACCGCAGTGATCTGCGGCGACGGTGACGCCAACGGACCGGTGGTGGTGGCGGTCGACGGGTCGCAGACTTCGATACCGGCCCTGCGATTCGCCTTCGCCGAGGCAGCCCGCCGGCGCGCGGGCCTGATCGCCGTGCACGCCTGGACGCCGCCGGTCATACCGATCGGGGCCGGACAGTCCATCGTCCACCCGATGGCCACTGATCCGGTTCGTACCGAGCTACGCCGGGCCGCCGGACGACTGGTGACCAGCGTGATGGCGCCGTGGCGCTCCGCGTTCCCGCACGTCGACGTCGTCGAACTGGTGCTGGAGAACTCAGCCGAGGTGGGCTTGCCGCACAGCACAGCGGGCGCAGTCCTGGCGGTTGTCGGCTCGCGCGGACGTGGCCGGCTTTCGAGCCTTCTGTTCGGCTCGACGAGCCAGGCGATGCTGAGCGGGGCCGACTGCCCGGTGGTCGTGGTCCGCGAGGCGCGCGCATCGAACGACTCGTGACGATCGTGCCCGCTCGGCCGTTCTCAACGCGATCCAGTACGGACCGGCGATGGAAGAACCGGGCTCGTCAGGCTTGGAGGTACGGGCCCGCCCGATGGCGAGGTCTGCCGTTGGCATTGACATTCGTGGCGACGGTGGGCGCCGTCGACCTCGTGTTCCGGTCACGGGCGGTGTTCATGGGCTTTCTGGCGTTGGCGCCGCTGTTCGCGGCTGCCGGGGAAAGCGCTCGCCGGACAGCTTTCGTGGCTCTGACCGCTTCGGTGGTCGCGGTATCAGCCGGGCTGGTGAACGGCATCTTCGGCAGTGTCGATCACCTGTTGCGGGTGGCGGTCGTGATCACCGTCGGCGTGGTCGCGGTGTACGTGGCCCGGGCCCGTGACTCACGGGAACAGCGGTTGCGGCAGCTGACTGCAATCGCCCAGGCCACTCAACGTGCGGTGCTGCGTACAGTCCCCGGCCAGATCGGTGACGTGGCGTTTGCCACGCGATATCTGTCGGCGTACGAGACCGCCGAGGTGGGCGGCGACTTCTACGAGGTTGTCGCCACGCCGTACGGCGTTCGGGCACTGCTCGGTGACGTCTGCGGCAAAGGGCTGGGCGGCGTGCGGCTGACTGCCACGCTCAACGGCGCCTTCCGCCAGTCCGCCGCTCAGCGGCGTGATCTGTCGCAGGTCGCCGTGGACCTGGATCGGGCCGTCGCTCAGGACGGTGATCGCACTGACGCCGGCGGGTTGAAATTCGCGACCGCGGTCCTGGTCGAATTCCGCGCCAAGGAGGTGGTGACGATCAACTGCGGCCACCTGTCGCCGATACTGTGTCGGCGTGACGGTGGCGTCCGGCTGCTGCACCCGAGTTGCCGTCACGTACCTCTCGGTCTCGGCTTAACTGTGCCGCCGCCCGTGCCGGACTGCCACACCTGGCAACCCGGCGACCGGTTGTTCCTTTACACCGATGGCCTGATCGAAGCCCGCGACGGCGAGGGCCAGTTCCTGCAAACGCGGCAGATCTATCCGCACCTGTCGGCGGAGAGCCGTGATACCTGCCTGGACGGTGTCCTCATCGAACTGCTCGAGCACACCGGGGGGCGTACCGGGGACGACGCGGCGCTGTTGCTCGCCGAGTACCGACCGGACGTAGCCGCGCATACTGCTCCGATGGCGTCCCCGTCAGGCATCACTGTGGACATACGCCGAGTCAGTGAGCGGCTCGTCGATACTGCCTCTGGAGGATTTGGTGCCGAGACGGTGACCGATACGGTGCGCGAGTGAACGGCGAGACGGACCGGGACGACGGTCGTGTTATCCTGCCCCTTCGGCGGCCCGGCCCTGTGCGCACCATGGCGATCCGCCTCGGGCTTGCGTTCGCCGCTGTAGTGACCATGAGCGTGACCGTGCTGCTCGACCGTGATGGGTACACCGACAACCATGACGGACAGGTCTCGTTCCTCGACGCCTTGTATTACGCGACGGTGAGCCTGTCCACCACCGGCTACGGCGACATCGTCCCGGTCTCGGACACGGCACGGTGGGTGAACGTCGCCGTGATCATGCCATTGCGGGTCTTCTTTCTCGTCCTACTGGTCGGCACCACCTTCGAGGTGCTCACCGCTCGTACTCGCCGACAATGGAAACTGAGCCGTTGGAGGGAAAAGTTGCGCGGGCACACGGTCGTCGTCGGATATGGCAACAAGGGCCGAGCCGCCGTCAAGGCGCTATGCGAGGGCGCCGACACAGAGCCGAGATTCGTCATCATCGACAGCGTGGCGACGATGGCCGAGGAGGCACGAGACGACGGCCATGCCGCAGTCGTCGGCGACGCCACCCGGGCAATGATCCTCAAGCACGCGGGCGTGGACAGCGCCACCCGCATCATCGTTGCGGCAGACCGGGACGACACGGCCGCACTCGTCACCTTGAGCGTTCGTCAGCTGAACCGCGATGCCGTTATCGCCGTCGCGGTCCGCGCCTCGGAGAACGTGCCACTGCTCCGGCAGAGCGGGGCCACGACAGTCATCACCTCTTCGGAGGCTGCCGGGCGTCTGCTGGGCCTCGCCGCCCAGAGCCCGGCCACCGGGGATGTGATCGGTGACCTGCTGATCCAGGGCCACGGCCTGCACCTCATCGACCGGCCGGCCCGACCGGAGGAGGTCGGATCCTCCCCCGCGGAGTGTGAGGACATGGTGCTTGCCGTGGTGCGAACGGGAAAGCTGGTGCGCTATGACCAGATCGGCGCCTTCGCTGCGGACGACCGACTGATCCAGGTACGGGCCCGCGCCTGACGACACGCGGCAGGGCAGGGAACTCGACCGCCCCGTGCGCGCACGCGCCGCCACCGGCGCCTCGCCCCTCGCCGCTGGTCAGCGGAAGATCCGGCCGTTGCGGGCGGCGGAGCCTGGGCCTCGGTAGGGGGTAGTCGCGTAATACTCGTACAGCTCGGAGAAGTGCTTGTCCCCGTCGATCAGGTCGGGGTCGTATCCCGGAGCGCCGGCGATCTGCACGCGAGATCGATCGATGATGACCTCGTCCTGCGTCCCGCGTTCCACCATGTTCGCGGGTACGTACAACGGCGTCGCTCCGACGCCGAAGAGTCCGCCGTGCTCGACCCGCAGCAGCCGCACCTTCTGCTGCTCCGGATCAATCAGCAGATCCTCGACCTTGCCGATCTCGTGACCGTCCTGGTCGACGACCTTGCGTCCGCGAATGTCCTGGCGGGGATCGAGCAAGAGATGACTGCTGTCGCTCAGTCGCGTCAAGGTGCCGAACTCTGAAGTCATGGTGATCTCCCTTTCCGCGGCCGGCGTACGCCCGGGGCTTCCCGATACGACCTCAAGAGTTGACCGCAGTCTCGACAATCGATCCGCTACTCCATGACAGCTGGATGACAACCCTGCGCCGGCTCCGCGGTGGACTGCTCCGCCGGCCACAGGGCATGTCTCGGTGCGATCCCGCCGAAGGGACGCTACGAACCTCATCCGCCTTCGGCGTCGCGGCCTCTCGGTTCCTGCGGCGCGTCGGTCGCCTGGCCGCCACGCCGTTGGTCCCTTTGAGGCTCCTGCAGGAGGAGACACTGCTGCTCTTCCCCCGCCAGCTTGCGCCCGCCTACTACGACGAGATCGTCGCCGCCTGCCAGCAAGCGGGCTTCTCACCCGACGTCCGTGCCTTCGACGAGCCACCCGTCAGCGCCTGGCTCGCTCGCCTCTCCAGCGGACGTGAGGTCGGGCTGGCCCCGTCGGCATTCGCAGAACACGCAGCACGAGCCGGCACCGAAATCGTGCGGCGCGATGTAACCGGGCCGTCCATCATGGCCAAGCTCTCGTTGACGTGGGCTTCGAACGATCCATCGCCGGCCATGGCGTGCGTCTTGGCCTCAGCCCGGCAGTGTGTGCCGTGCAGCAGATCACCGCGCTGGCCGCCCCACGACGGTCGGACGCACCGTTATCAGCTGTCCGGGCTGCTCGTCTGCGCGGTGTACGGGCGCCGGCCGGGGGTATGGGGTGAACGCGCGGCCGGGGTACCGCTGCTGGAACGGACACACCACAAGGCTGGCTATGAATTCTGACTGAGTGCGCACATCGAGGTCTCCACCCTGCGCAACGTCGGGTCACGAACCACCGGAACGGCAAGTTCGAGATTGTCGACTTCAACGACAACGCGTCAGTGGTCTGCTGAAGAGCGTCTCTCGGACCCCGGTCTGGTCCAGAGCAACGGCCTGCTCGGGCAGGAGAATGAAGTGCTGCCCCGGCCCCGGCGTACCTGCCCGCCACGACGACCCAAAGTTCGGCTACCGGTTCCTGGCCGAAAAAGCCCGCGCAGCCGGACAGCCGATGGTCGAACGCACCGCCGGCAACGCCCTGCACAACGTCGCAGCGCATGCACGGCTTGAACGTGCTACCCGCAGCCGCCGAGTCGAGCGGTCATCCGTCGGGGTCCTACCCTGGATGATGCCTCAAAGGCGGAACCGGGACACGACGCTGCTCAGCTCGACCGCCATCCGCGCCAGCCCGGCCGTTGCCTGCTGAGTCTCGGCGACGCCCTGGTTGGTGGCCCGAGCGGCCTGGGCAACGCCGGCGCATGTGACCTTCTCCTCAAGAGATTGAAGGTCATCGATGTTAATTTAAGGGCACGGAGGCTTCACCAATACGTTTCGTCGGCTGACGTGAGTCCTGAACGGACTGCGCCTCCGCGCGCCGGCCGAACGGGAAGGTGCCGTGTTGTTCAAGCGTCCTTTCTACGCCGCCACCATGACCGTCGCCGCGCTCACGATGGCGGCAACCGCCGTCCCCGCCTCGGCGGCCGCCGCCGAGTCCACCCACGGCCGGCTGATCACCACCGTCACACCTGAGCGCGCGAGCACGCCGGAGCCGATCACCACCGCGGTCCGCACCCTGGGCGCACAGCAGTGCACACCCACCCCCGCCGGGTCGCGGGAACGCCGAGCCGGCGGCGTGGCCTTCTGCGTCCGTTCCAGCAACGACACCGCAACCGCGTGGACGACGGCGAAAGCCGCAGCAGGCGACGCGCTCACCTGCTCGGTGACCGGCTCGAACCAGATGCGCTACCAGCGGTTCGAATCCTGCCTGAAGATCACCGTCTCCGGCACGCTGGTCAACTCCAACGGGACCCCGATCGGCACCGCCACGCTCAACTTCGTCAACAGCGTCACCCTCAACGCCACCTCCACGGCCTTCGACCAGCAAATAACCGCGACCGTGTCCAACACGACAGGCTCGGTCAGCCAGGTCGCGGTCAGCCTCACCGCGTCCTGCACCTCGGCCTGCAGAACCACCAAAGCGAACCCATGGACCGGTACCGCCCTGCTCAGCCGCGGACAATCCGCCACCGGCACCGTTTCGCACGCCGAAACCCTCGCCAAGAACACCCAGGACAGCTTCCGGTTGCGCTACAACGCATTCATCACCGTGCCCAACGCCATCCCCGCCCAGCCGACAGCCTCCTGGGACGGCACCATCGACATCCGCTGCGACAACGCCGTCACCGCCTCCCCCGGCTGCGTCTACCCCACCGCCATCCCCGACCTTCAACTGTCAGCCGGCACCTACAACGCAGCCGCCATCACCTACCTGTGGGCGCAGCTCTACCTTCCCGACAGCTGGGGCGCCGACACCCCGCTACGCCGGCTCGCCAGCGACTCCGCGGCCAACACCAACCGCAGCAGAACCTGCGAAGACGGCACCTTCATCCACCTGCCCGACCCGCCCATCGTGGACGACTCCTGCGACGAGTTCCCCTTCGCCAAAACCTACGAGGGCGGCACCCTAGGCAGCTTCTGCGCGGACATCGCACCCATCCTCGAAGACGGTCAGTGGCAGATCTACGAAGCCAACCCCAACAAGCCCGTCACCGGCAACGAACCCTGCGTCCGCGGCCACGTCAACCTCGACGACAACGAGGCCGCCGGTGGCGAGCTCGGCCGCTTCACCCAACGGGTCCGGCTGCTCGACCTCGACAAGTACACCCTGACCATCACCACCTGAACCCTCGAACCACCCACACCCAGCCGCTACCCTGGCACCGTGGACAACGACTGGGCCTGGGCGACACACGACGACAACCCCGGATTCTGTCTCACCTTCGTCCGGGACCGGGACCCCGCCACCGTGGCTCACCTGCTCGGTGGCGGGCCCCCGCAATCCATGACCCGTGAGGACGCCACCCACACCTATCCCCTCACTCTGCCCGGCAGCGTCCTGCGCCTGGGCGCCACCGAGACCTGGACGTACTGCTATGAGGACCGCGCCCCCACAGCCTCCCGCAAGGCCCTGCGGGAACGGTTGTCCGACGGCACCGACGTCGTGCAGGTCGTCAAGAGCGGCGACGGCATGACCATCGCCCGCCGCCTGAACAACGGCCGCACCCTCGAACAATTCGAACCAGGACCCACCGCCGCGCCCCGCGGCGACCATCCCGCGATCCTGCTCGAACTGGTCAACCGTGCCCTCACCGACCGGCCACACACCGGCAGGCTGGCCGCCGCGCTGCATGCCGCCGGCGAATACGTCGGCGCGGTCGTCACCCGGCAAGACCTCGACGGCCCCCTACCGACCTCCTACAGCACCCACCCACCCCACCCCACCCCACCACCGTCCACCCCCGCCCCGGCAGGCCTCGGACGACGCCTCGCCACCATCGCCATCCCCGGCCAACCCGGCGACCACACCACCTGAACGCCCTGCACACCGCCGGATGACTCCGTTGCGCCGCTCTGAGGCTCGTCGGTGCCGCGGCCGTCGGGTTCGGTGTCGCGGCTGTCGTGCCCGGTGCCCTCCTCCTCGCGCCGGTGAGCGTCGCGGGACAATGTTCCCACCACGCACCCACATACGGGTGAATCGGACCGAGCAATCACCGGTGGCCGTACACCGTGTCGGGTTCGAGTTCGTGCTCACGAGCCAGCACTCAGCCCTCGTGGACGTTTTGCAGGCTGTCACCCAGCCGCGGTTTTCGGATGCTGCCGGCACAACCGGCCGTACTCGGCCTTCGCCGCCGCCTCCGTCACGAAGCCGGACGGCCGTGCTTGCATCCGGATCCCGCCGTGGTCGCGGCCCGTTTCCAGCCGGAAGCCAAACAACCGTCACCGAATCTTGAGATCGCACCGGTATGGGACATGACTCGGCCCTCGGCGCCAGTCATGGCTCCAGATCGGCCACCGGCGACGATCTGTCTGGTACGGGCCGGTTGTCACGCGATTGTGCATGTTCCGGGGCATGCTTGCCACCCGGGACGGCCACGCTGAAACGGTCCATCATTTCCAGAAGGGAGTCTCTCGTGCGCACACTGCTCGTATGCCTGGCGGCTGCCGGACTGGCGACAGCCGTTGCCGGCGCGCTGATCCCGGTCGGATGGATGATTCTCGTCGGCGCCGCTGCGGTCATCGTGGCAGCAGGGATGGCCGCGCTGAACGCTCCGCTGTGGCGGCGGCGATGACGACCGCCTGTTTCCGTGCCTGCGGCAGTGGGCGTCGCTGTACTCGCCATCGTCGCGTGACCTCGGCGACGACATCTACCTCTACGTAGCACCGGAGGCGGCCGATCGTCTGTACGACAAGGCGCTCTGTACCCGCCGGAGCGAGGTGAGACGGGCGCTGTCGCCCTGGACGAGGCCACTGCTGACACCGCATATTGCCGGGGCATTCTCCGAGGGCTCAGGCGGAGATCGGGCACTGGATCTTGCCGGGGACTCCACACAGAGCCGGGAATCCGCACCTAGAAATGACAGCCAGCCCGGCAAGGGCCGGTAGATCAGATCTTCCAGGACCATTCCCCCAGCTAGCCCGGACCGGCGGCGCCGTCCATGGCGATGCCGCAAGGACGAACAGAGGAGCCAGTCTGCCTTGAGGCCCGCACTGATAAGGGCGACGATCACGCCGATCTCTGAAGGTCGCACAACCGTGCCGTTACGGCGCGACCGAACGACAGTGCAGGTGCGGCTACTGACCATGCCGCCCGAGATCGCGTGGACGGCTGGCCCGCCGCGGCTTTGACCGTGCAACTCGAGCGGCTGAACGGCACTCTCGAAGGCCAGGACTTCGACAGCTACCAACGCTAACGCCTGTGTTCCGGCCCGGCTGGAGGGGTGAGGTGCTGGCCAGGCGGTGGAGCGGCTGATCCATGAGGCAGCCCTCGTCGCCTCGACCCGGTCATTGGTCGTACCGACGGCACAACCGGGCCGCCCCGATCGGCATGGCGGCGACCGACGTTGCCGGCGTGGATGGTCCGCCTTCGCGGCCGGATCACGTCAGGCCGGCGCGGCACACTTGTGAGACAAGTCAAGGACGGCTTGCTCTCGGTCGCGGAACACCGGAAAGGCGCGTTCGAGACCGGCGCCGGCCAAAGTGCGCCACACCTTCGCCGGAGGTGCCAGCAGGCACAGTCTGCGTCCTCGGCGGCCGGCCAGCCTGTCCGCTTCGATCAGCGCGCCGAGGGAGGCCGCGTCGATCATGCTCACATCAGCGAGGTCGATGAGGACATCGACGCCTCGCGTGACGCCCGACAAGACACAGTCCTCCAGTGCCAGCTGGAACTTCAGTTCGAGGGTAAGGAACCGGCCCCCGGGTTCGGTTGCACCGGAACGACCCGTTCCGTACGCCGGTGCCGCACCGACACCACAAGGAACTGCTCGAAGCGGTCACGACGCCGACGAAGATGACGATCGCGCCTGCCGATTTCACCAGGCGGACCATGAGGTCGACGGCGCGCGACATCCCCTGGCTGAACTTGATCCATGCCGATCCGCGTGCCCCGCCCGGCCCGGCCAAACCCATTCGCGGGGCACCCTCGGCGGCCTCAGCGGTGACGAAGATGCCCACGCCGAGCTGAAACGCACGATCGGTCAGTCTCAAGTGGACCGCAAACCGCCAGCATTCTCGCCTGCACCTATCGCTCTCTCGTCGGGTGCAGGGGCAAGAATACGGCGGTATCAAGCCCGGCTTCGGCCTTTGGCGCCCGCAACGATGGCCACGCCGGCAGCGGCGACACCGATCTGGAGGGCGAGTTCGATCCAGTCGATGCCCGGGGTCTCGGCGACTCCGATGGCGCTGGCGAGCAGAGTACCGATGAACGCTGCGACGACGCCGATGAGCAGGGTCAGCCAGATCGGAATGTTCTGTTTACCGGGGACGACCAGGCGGCCCAGTGCGCCGATGATCAGGCCGATGATGATGGCGGAGATGATGCCGGAGATTTCCACGTTGACTACTCCTTGTATGCACGAATTTTGATGTATGCGACCGCTTTCCACTGGATTGGCTGGGCCAAACCTTGCAGGTCGACGATTGGATGTTCTGTCATTCGTTTGTCATATCTATACGGCTCTGCTCGCGTGTTGCTCGCATGCAAAGGTTGCACGTCGGCGGTGTCAGGCCGTGCTCGCTAGCGGCGGTGCGGCTGTGGGCTCGGCCACGTGGTGAACCCATCGGGCCACGTGATCGGCGACGTCGCCGCTGTTGGTCATCGGCAGCATGTGTCCTGCCCCAGGGAGGGTTTGCAGGTGGCTGTCGGGAAGTCGTGAGAGCAGGGTGAGTGCGGCGGGTTCGCTGACCTGCTTGTCGTGGTCGCCGTGCAATATCAGGGCGGGGACGTGAAGGTGTGGAGCGAGGCGGGATCCGTCGTCGCTGACGCTGGCCAGGGCGGTGCGGGCGAGCACATCGGGGTCGGTGGACAGGAACTCGCGGCACGCCTCGCGCACTGCCGGGGCGGGGTCGTCAGGGGTGAAGACTGTCCGCCGGGCTACCGCGCCGGTCAGGCGTTCGGCTGCTCGCAGCTGGATTGCTCCGCGTGCGGCCAGTTGCAGTGTCAGCAGCCACAGTCGGCGTACGGCGCTCCGCAGAAGTTTCGGCAGGCGGTGGCCGGGCAGGCCGGGCGCTGTGTGCCGCGAGCCCGCCGAGCCGGCGAAGACGACCGCGCCGATGCGGTCCAGGCGCTGCTGGGCGCGGGCGAGAATGATCTGCCCGCCCAGACTGTGTCCGACCAGGACGGCCTGTTCGTCGTGGCGGACGGTCGCGGCCAGGACGGCGTCGAGGTCGGCGGCCTGGGCCGGAACCTCGTAGTCGTTGGTTGGCGATGGTGCGCTGCGGCCGTGACCGCGAAGGTCGTAGGCGACCACCCGGTGCGCTGCGGCGAGCCGGTCGATCACCGGTTTCCAGGATCGGGTGGACAGGCCCAGGCCGTGCACCAACACGACCACGGGGGCGTTCGCGGGTCCCTTCGCGCTCACGAACAGCATGGTCCCGTCAGCGCCGATCACGTATCGCTCGTCCGTCGACGCCTCGGTGGTGGTGTGAGCGCGGGAAGAGCCGGACGGGCTCGTGCTAGGTGCTGTGGTCATGGTGTTCTCACTGTCTGTCGCTGCGGACGGAACCGGCCGGGGAGCCGCCGAACCTGCTGACGGCTCCCCGCATGGTGTGGTCAGGACTTGAAGGCGTCCTTGATGTTCTCGCCGGCCTGCTTGACGTTGGCGCCTGCCTGGTCGGTCTTGCCTTCGGCTTGCAGGTCCTTGTCGTCGGTGGCCTTGCCGGCGCCTTCCTTGACCTTGCCGGTTGCTTCTTCGGAGGCGTTCTTGATCTTGTCGTCGATACCCATCGTGTTCTCCTTCTCTTCGGTGGATGCGTGCTTGGGGATGGTTGGTCGTGCGGCCGCTCTGCGCCCGTGTGGGTTGCGAGCCCCGTGGCCCTATGCTGACGCCGGCTGCACCACGGGGTTCTGTGCATCGTCGGCGGGATAATCCGTGTGGGGGCGGAGCCGGATCTTGGTGATGGCGTGGCCGGTGACCTCGACGACCTGCGCGGTGTGCGCGCCGAGGTCGACTTGCTCACCGGGGGTGGTGGGGATGTGGCCGAGGCGGGCCAGGACCAGCCCGGCGATGGTGGTGTAGTCGCCGTCGGGTTCCTCGTCGAGGTCGACGCCGATGTCGGGCAGGTCGTGCAGGGGGAACGCGCCGGTCAGCAGCATCGCACCGTCGGGCTCGTGCGCGACGGCTTGCACATCGCGGTCGGTCTCGTCGTAGATTTCACCGACGACCTCCTCGACGAGGTCCTCCATGGTGACGATGCCGTCCACGGCGCCGCGTTCGTCGACGACCAGGGCGAACTGCTGGTGCTGCTGGCGCATCTGCCGCAGCGCGTCGGAGACCTTCAGCGTTTCCGGTACGAACAGCGGCGGGTTGGTGTGCTCACCGACCGTGCCGTCGGCGTTGACGAGGTCGCGTAGGTGCACGACGCCGACAACGTCGTCGAGGCCGACCGGTCCGGTCACCGGGGCGCGGGAATGCCCGGAGGCGATGAGTGTGCGTAGAGCGTCAGCGGTGGGCAGGGCGGCGCCAAGGTGGGTCACGTCGCGGCGCGGGACCAGGATCTCGCGCATGATCCGGTCGGCGATCTCAAAGGCGCCGCTGATGATGGTGCGCTGCTCGGCGGAGAAGCCGCCCTGGGTGGCGACCATGTCGCGGATTTCCTCGGTGCTGACCTCTTCGCGGGCGGCGTGCGGGTCGCCGCCGGTGAGCCGCACGACCAGGTCGGTGGACTTACCGAGCAGCCACACCGCGGGCCGGGACACGGTGGCGAGCATGTTCAGCGGGCGGGCGACGAGCAGTGCCCACCCTTCGGCTCGTTGCATGGCGATGCGTTTGGGTGCCAGCTCGCCCAGCACGAGGGTGATGTACGCCAGAACGATGGTGACCAGCACGACGGCGACGGGTTCGGCGGCGGAGCCGAGGAAGCTCAGCGGACCGATCAATGGTTCGGCCAGCGATACTGCCGCGGCGGCCGACGCCAGGAACCCGGCCAGGGTGATGCCGATCTGGATGGTGGCGAGGTACCGGTTCGGGTCGCGGGCGAGTTTGGCCAGGACCTGCCCGCCGCGCGAGGCGCGTTCCAGGCGTTGCAGCTGGCTGTCGCGCAGGGTGACCAGGGCCATCTCGCTGCCGGCGAACGCGGCGTTGATCAGCACCAGGATCAGCACCAGCGCCAGTTGTAACCCGTAGCCGGACATGCAGACTCACCTTTCGATTGAACGTTCACAGGCATGGCATGGCCAAGTGCTACTGCATAGCGCGGCGGGCGTGCACCACACCGAGGACGGCAGCCGCGACGAGCGCGACCAGTCCGATGATCAGCAGCCATTGGACGGCTTCGATGATGATGCCGAGCAGGATGAGCACGAGGGCGACGACGCCGACGGCGATCAGCAGTGCGCGCATGGGTGGCACCTCCACAGTGCGGTGGGACAGGGGGTGGGCTCAGCGCACCCCGGGCGTGCGGCGGCGTCCGGCGGTGCCGGCGACGACTGCCACTCCCAGAGCGGCCAAGCCGATCTGGATCAGCAGGGTGAGCAGGCTGAACCCGGAGGTGTCGATGCCGGCGGCGCGGGCGAGGATGGTGCCCAGCAGGGCTGCCACCACACCGATGGCCATGGTCAGCCAGACCGGGATGTTCTGCTTACCCGGAACGACCAAGCGCCCCAACGCGCCGACGAGCAATCCGACGATCAGCGCGGTGATGATTCCCGAAACAGTCATGGTCTACCTTTCCTTAGTCGTTTCTTCAGGCCGGTGCGTCTTCCTCTATCGGGCCTGCACCTCAACCGTCAGGACGTCGTCCACGCGGGTGAGGTGCAGGACGCGACGCACCAGCGGACAGGCCGATCGCAGCAGCAACTGCCCGCCGCCCTGGCAGGCCCGGCGATGCGTGGCCAGCAGCAGGTTGACGCCCACCGCGTCGAGGAACGGGCAGCCGGCCAGGTCCACGACCAGCCGTGTCGGGCGTAACCTCACCGCAGAGTCGAGTACGGCGCCGATCTCGCCCACGGATGCCAGGTCAAGGTCCTGCTCGATCCGGACGTGCACCACTGGGATCACCCCGCCGCCGGCCGCCGATATCACCGCTGTCGGCATCTCGCCACCTCCCGTCTCGCTTGCTACGAGGCTGCTCGGGCGGTGTGGCGGTCTCTGCCCGCACTTGTGTCAGTTCCGTGTCGACCTCGGTTAAGGCCATATGCCGGCGAGTGTTTCGACGCGGAGCGGGCAATGATGCGTGCATGAGCGCAGTGCTGGTGATCGAGGACGACGACGGGATCCGTGTGTCATTGATGCTGGCATTGGAAGACGAGGGATACACGGTGCGGGGGGCGGGCACCGGTGAGGACGGGTTGCACGCCCAGCGTTCTCAGCCGGCCGACACGGTTCTGGTCGACCTGATGCTGCCTGGGGTGGACGGGTTCGAGGTGATCCGGCAGCTGCGCCGTGACGACGACGTGCCGATTGTCGTGGTCAGCGCCCGCGACGACACCCATGACATCGTGGCCGCGCTGGAAGCCGGCGCCGACGACTACGTCACCAAGCCCGTCGCAGTAAAGGAATTGTCGGCGCGGCTGCGGGCCCTGCGCCGGCGCTCGCGTACCACGCTGGCCGAGCCGATCCCGGCCCTGCTGTTCGGCGACCTGGAGATCGTCCCGGAGGCGGGCGAAGTCCGGTTGGGCGGCAACGCGGTCGCATTAACCCGCACCGAGTTCCGGCTGTTGTGTGAGCTGGCCGAGCACCCGGGCCGGGTGCTGTCCCGCCAGCAGCTGCTGCAGCAGGTATGGGAGTACGACTTCGGCGACGAACGCATCGTCGATGTGCACGTCGGCCGGCTCCGCCACAAGATCGAACCCGATCCGCGCAACCCCCGGCATCTGGTCACTGTCCGTGGCCTCGGCTACAAAATGCAACGATGAAACGGGCTGGTCTGCGCACCCGGGTGACCGCCGGCTTCGCCGCCGGTGCGCTGGCACTGTCGGCGGCGATGGCGCTGGTGTCCTACCAGCTGACCCGCGACATGCTCATCGAGCAACGCGAACGCACCCTCGCCCGGGCCGCCACCTCGGACGCCGCCGTCGTCCGCACCGGCCTCGACAGCGACCAACCCGACATCGCGCAAGCACTGCGCGCCCTCGACACCGGCGAGAATCGGCAGGCGGTACTGCACAGCGGCGGCACCTGGTACGCCGTCGAAGCCGGCGTCGACGTCGAGACCGCCATCCCGCAAACCCTGCAGGACTTCAGCCAGCCCGGCCGCGCCGGGATGCAAAGAATCCACACCGACGGCCGACCCGCCCTGGTAGTCGCGGTACCACTGTCGGCGTCGACCACGTTCTACGAGATCGGCTCCCTCACCGAACTCGAATCCACCCTGTACCTGCTCGCTCTCAGCCTCACCGTCGCAGCGATCATGACCGCAGCGGCCGGGGCGGCGCTGGGCTGGTACACGACCCGCCACGCCCTGCAACCGCTCGCGGCGGTCGCCGCCGCCGCCGAATCCATCACCGCCGGCGGCTACGGCACCCGCCTCGACCCCACCACTGAACCTGACCTCGAACGGCTCACCGCCTCGTTCAACCACATGGTCGACGAAATGTCGCAACGCCTGCAACACGACCGGCGCTTCGCCGCCGACGTCAGTCACGAACTGCGTTCTCCCCTGCAGACCCTGTCCGCGGCCACCAGCGTCCTGACCCGCCGCCGCGAACACCTCGACACGCGCACCGCGACCGCCGCCGACCTCGTCGCCACCCAGGTCACCCGCTTCCAGGCCCTCGTCACCGATCTGCTCGAACTTGCCCGAAGTGACCAGCCCGCCGAACGCGCCCCGACCGACATCGCCGCCCTGGCCCGCCAGGCCTGCCGTACCCGTGACCTGCCCGACAGCCTCGTCACCGTCGACGCCGGCGTCGACACCACCTGGCACATCGACCGGCGACGCATCACCCAACTGCTCGGCAACCTGATCGACAACGCCGTCCGGTACGCCGGCGCACCCACCGCCGTACGCGTCAGCGCCACCGCCACCACGTGCTACCTGGACGTCGACGACCGAGGCCCTGGCATCACCGACGACGAAAAGCAGGTCATCTTCGGCCGGTTCGTCCGCGGACGCAGCGCCGCACGGGCTACCACCGACGGCACCGGCCTCGGGCTGGCCCTTGTCACCCAACACGCCCACGCCCATGGCGGGCGCGTCTTCGTGCACGACCGACCCGGCGGCGGCACCCGGTTTCGCGTCGAACTCCCCCGGTGCACCCCATGAACCGCCGCCTCGCCGCGCTGACCACCACCATCGCCCTGCTGCTGGCAGCCTGCGGTCTACCCGCAGAACAGACACCGCGCGAGCTACCTCCATCGCGGGGGCTGTCCGACCCCATAGAACCGGCCGAACCCCCGCGGCCTGAAGGCACCGTCGCACAGCCCGTCTACTTCGTACGCAATGACAAACTCGTCGCCGTGATCCGCCGAACCCGCACACCCACGACCGTCGACGACCTGCGTCAGGCCCTGCAGGCCGGCCCAACCGAAGCTGAAGAAGACACCGATATCAGCAGCGCCCTGACCGGCTCGATCACCATTACCGGCATCCGTATCACCGACACCACCGCCACCGTCGAGGTGATCGACAGCCTCACCGACACCAACCGCACCGACGAGATCCTCGCCTTCGGCCAGATCGTCTGCACCCTCACCAGCCAGCCCGACATCACCGACGTCACATTCCTGCGCAACGGCCAACCACTCGACATCCCCAGCGGAGACGGATCGCTGTCCGAACAACCAGCCACGGCCGAGGACTACAAGACCCTCATCGCACCGGCATAGACCATGACGCACACCCTCGGCAGTGTGAAACGGAGGGCGTCCGGATCACGACAGGCAAGGACACGTCTCTTTGACGGCCAGTTGCTCGGCCTGCGGACCGCGCAAACCGCCAGATGCGCCGATATCCACGCCACCGCGACCGGCTATCTCCCACCCAGCAACATCATCGATCACCCTGCGAGAAAGCCTTGGCAAGCCACGGGGTCTGAGTCGAAGAACTCCTGACCCGGATAACAACCACCTGCGCGAACGAGTCCGCCGCGCACCCGGAAGCCGATATCCATTGACCCCCACACAAGATTGGATCGAGCATGACTATGGCCAGCGGCACCGCCGCGGTCATCATCGGAGCCGAACGGATCCGGCGGTCCGGGGCCAAGGTCGAGTACATGGTGTGCGCCGGAGCGCGCCATCAGCGTGGGCGAGCTGTTCGGACGCGGCTCGCCGGACTTCGACTTCGACGGCGCGTGGCGGGCTGTGCAGCCGAAGGACGCACTGACACTGATCTACACCGTGGGGCCGGCGCTACAACGGGCCTTCGCGTACCTCGTCTTCGCCGTCGCCGCATTCGTCGTCGTTCAGGCGATCACCAACCCGTTGTGTGCGTGCCGCTGGACTGCCGGACGGACACAACACCATCCTGTGAGCGGGAGAAGGTGCCGGACTCAGCCGGCGGCGCCTTCGATCTCGTCGGTCAGGTCGAGAATGTCAGCGACGGCGTCCAGCACGGTGACCTCCACCAAGGCGCCGTCGCGGCCGTGCCGGCGGCGATATTCGTCGTAGGGGTAATCGGCGATCGGCAGCCAGGATCGGTGCCCACGCATGGGATGGTTTTTCTGCGTCACTGCCCCGGAGTTGAGCCGGCAGAGTTCGATTCGTGGGCCGTGCCGCTCGACGAGGGCGCGGGTGTCGACGTGGAGGACGACTTGGTCCTCGGTGCGGTACTCCTTCGCTCGGCGGAGCCGGTCCAGTCGCTCGGGGCTGGCCCAGAAGAAGACCCGGGAATTGATCGCGGCCAAGTATTCAGCCAGCGAGGAGTCGCGATCGATCTTCTCCGCGAGGAATTTCATCGGCTTCTGATCGCGGATCACGGCCGGCGGCATGCCGGGTGCGCGCAGGACGGTCGATCGCCGGCGGGGTGCGCGCAGGAGTCGGTCACGCTCGGCGGCGTCGAGGCCGAACAGGTCGATCAGTCGCTGTGTGGACAGCAGGCCGTGCCGCTGCACCGACGGCCATGCGGTCGCCGACATCGTGTGGAAGACCCGCGGATGGCGCGCGATCAGTTGCTCGACTTCCATGCCGGCCATGATGCCGGAAGCCCGCCCGTGCGGGCCACACGGGGAACGCCGACACCGAGGTCGCGTTCACGACGGACCGCACGTCCCGGCGGAGAGAAACAGGGCCGTCGGCGCCTCGCCCGCAGCACCGCCGACCTGGAGACTGCCGTCGTCGCCGCTCAGGTCTAAGCGGACGTTTGCAACGCCCGCGACAGCGGCGCCGACGGGACACGGACCTTCTTTCCTGAACGGCAACCGGATCAACGGCTCGCTCCAAAAACTGATCACCGCCGTGGAACGGGCGGCCGGTCCCCCGGCTGGGCCAAGACCGACCGGCTGACCGCATCGCGCCCCCCGATCGCTGCGGCCACCCGGGAGCGGTGAGGCCGCCGCACCGTCGGGAAAACGGCATCCCGGCTTCCGGCGTAGGGCAACGTGTCTTGTCCGGGTTGCGACCCGACAACTGGAACAACGTCATGGTGGACGACGTCATTCAAGTCCTCAGCCGCGTGCCCGCGCCCCGCACGGATCTCACCGACATCGACGTTCACGACCCGCACTTGAGCTGGAACCAAATGCTCCCGAAAATGCGCACAGCGTCCGGTACGGGCCGGTCACTCCGCCGCTCGACATACTCTGAGCGCGCTTTCCCGAAATGCCACGCGGGCTTGGTCCTGCGTCATCCGGCCGGCGATGACCTCCTGACCTGCGGCGTGGCCGAGGCCGATGATCGCCGCGAGGTACCAGGTGGTGGTCATCGCGCGGTCGAACTCGCCATGTTGGCGCCCCCGCTCGAGGAGCCTGATCAGTCCGCCCGTTATCGGTTCGTGGCGCTCCTGCTCGTCGCCGTCCGGCACCACAATCGCCGGCGTGAGCAACACCGGGTAGCGCTCCACCAGCGACCAGCTTGCGTCGACCCAACGTCCCAGCGCTTCGGCGGCGCTGCCGCTGTCGAGATCGAGGTCGCCGAGCCCGCGAGCGACCTCAGCGGTGATGTGCCGCGTCACCGCGCGCAGCAACGCGTCGCGGGAGGAGTAGTGCGCGTAGATCGTCTGGCGGGAGACGCCGGCGGCCGCGGCGATCTCGTCCATCGACGCGTCGGGCTGCCGGCCCAGCAGCGCGACAGCGGCGTCCAGCACTGCGGCGACGCTACGCCGCGCGTCGGCACGCTGCCGCCGCCTCGGCTCCTGTAGTTCAGACACGGTTGTCAAATTTACCGGAGGGCTCTAAATTTGACAGAACTGTCAGAGCTACGTCGCCCGATGGGGAACTGGGCATGAATGTCACCGTCGCCACCTACCTCACCCGATATCCGCAAGAAGTCACCTTCGGCGAGCACGACGCAGCAACGGTATTCGACCGCTACCACACGCCGGACTTCGTCATGTGCAACAACGGCGTCCCGCTCGACCGGGACAAGTTGCTCGCGCACGTGCGGCCGGCCCGTAAGCGTGCCAAGAGCGTTCGCGTCGAGGTGCACGAGACTCTCAGCACGGCCGACCGGGTAGCCGCGCGGTACACCCTGACCGCGGAGATGGCCACAGGAAACACGATCACCACCGAGATCTACATGTTCGGCCGGCTCTCGGCGGACGGACGACTCCAGCACATCGACCAGATCACCCGCGACGTGCCGTCACCACGATGACCCGGCTGCTGCCGTCACCGGTCGGGCCGTCACTGCCGGCCTCGCGCCGAGCCCGAGCGTGAACAGTTCCATCACCTCGCGGGCCAGGTTCTCGTTGGGCGCCTTCCGGGTGTTCTTCTGCCCGTCCAGCCAGATGATCAGGGCGGGGTCACGCAGCATCGCCCGGACGAGCGGTCCGGTGTCACCGGTGCCGTAACGCCGGAACGTCGCCTGCTGGGCGAGCATCAGGTGGGCCGAGCGCACCTTGCGGACGCTGGTCGCCCAGTGCCCGTGCCAGAAGAACATGAGCTTCTCGGGTCGTCAGCGGCCGGCCGTTGCGGTAACGCAACATCTGATCTTCTGGCTGGTGGGCGCCGCGGGTCTGGGCGTGGTCGAGCAAGTAGTCGGCGAGGTCGAGGCTGACCGGCTGCCAGCGCAGTGTTCCGCCTTTCTCACGGAGCCGGATCAGGGCGCATACAGCGTCGAGGTCGCACAGGCGCAGGGCGAGGGCGCCGCCGCGCCGGCACGCGGTCTCGGTGTGCAGGCGCAGCAGCAGCGCGTCCAAGGCGGTGTCGTTGCCGCTGGTGCGGACCACCGTGTGGATCTCGGCCAGCTTCGAGGCGGTGAGGGCGCGGCGGGGGCTGGGCAGCCGGCGGGGTTTGGCGACGCGGTGCGCGGGGCTGGCCTCGGCGGGCAGGTAGCCGTCGGCGATGGCCCGGTTGAAGAGCGCGCGGGCGGCCGCGACGGCATCTTCGCCGGCGTGCCGGCCACCGCGGCCGTTACGCCGGGGTACCGCGCGGGCGGCGTCGTGTTTGAAGGCTTCGACGTCGGTGGCCCGGATGTCGTCCAGGGGCCGGTCGCCCCAGACGGCGGCCATCCGTCGCCAGTGGTTGCCGTAGGTGCGGTGGGCGCCCGGACCGGCGGCGGCTTCGACCCGGGCCACATATTCAATGACAGTCGGCATGCGGGCGGTGCGGCGGGCGGCGTCGAACTCGGCGGCGCTGACGCCCAGCGGCCAGGGCCCGGCCGATCCGGTCGACGCGGTTCGGGTCGGCGGTCATGGTTGATCGGCGCCCGTGGCGAGGTAGTGGGCGGCGAGCAGGCCGGTGAGCAAGGCCGGCGGGTGCACGATCAGCACCTGCCGGCGGGGCACGGCGACGATCGCAACGCGGGTGTCGCGGTGCAGTCCGGCGCTGGTCCGGGCCGGGGCCGGCACGGCGATCTCGCCGCGAGTGCCGACAGCAAACTGGCCGGCGGATACGGCGGTGAACTGCACGACCTGCTCGGCCACCTCAAGGCGGAGTGACTGGTGAGGCGTCTAGTGCAGGGCGGCCATGACGGTGCGGCTGGTGAACCGGCCGGAGGCGTCCAGGCGGGCCAGGTCCAGCACCAGCAGCTCACCGTCCGCGGGCGGTTGCGGTGCCCGGACAGCCGGGGTGAGCAGTGGGACGATCGGGCGGGACCGCCGGCGCGCGGGCGGGATCAGCGCCTCGACCGCGAGTTCGAGGCGACCTCGGGAATCTGACGGGGCCTACCCGTTCATGTCCTTCACAGTCGGCACCGCAGGCGCACAACTGAGGGGCAAGCGGAAGGTCAGATCGCCCGGTGGGCCTCACGGTTTCGGTCATTACCGGCGGGTGACACCAATTAGGCCGCGTCCCGCCTGCGCCGAATCTTGGTGGGATTCCACCAAGATCGGTGTCCGGAGGGGGACATGAATCCCCATGCACCTGACTCCCGAGGACCGGACGCGGCGAATTGTCCGTTCCAGCCTCCACCGATCGCACCAGCGGATACCCATTGGTGGGTGAGCATGTAGGAGGTGAGCACTGGCATGCAGTAGACGCCCCATTCTCGCGCTGTATCGGACTTGGAGCCGATGCAGGCGTGAACGCGAGAGTGAGATGCGTACCGCGCCGCGCGATGCCTGGGTCCAGACGTTCGACGCCAATGAAGACGTAGACAAGGTCCTCTACCTGCTTGAGGAATTGCCGCCGGCTCAGCGCGAGGTGCTCGTCATGGCCGAAGAGGGGATCCCCGACAAGGAAATCGCCGCGATCATTGGAAAGAAGGAGGCGACGGTGCGCTCCACCCTGCGGCATGCCCGCGAGAAGGTGACGAACGCGCTGAACCTTAAACGACCAGGAAGGAGGTAAACCATGGACCGTTATACGGACCTTGACCGTCTGATGGACCGTGCGTCCAAGGCCGCCCTCGAGTCCCTGGACGCCAAGGTCGACGTCCAGCAGCGGCTCCGCCAGCTGTTCGAACGGGCCGGCTTGGACCCTGAGCGGGCCGACATCCAGCGACCCGGCTCCATCTGACCTGCCTCGCCGAACTTCAGGCGTTACCGCCCAGCGCGAACCGCGACCTGGTCCACGAGTACGCCGCTGTCGAAGACGAGGTTGAGGCGACCTTCCAGAACGGCACCAGCGCCCGGGCGATCAGTGCCGATGCTAACCGGCTGGGCCCGCGTCCGCGTGATGGCAACACCTGAGCTTGTGCCTTTGCCATCACGGGCGACTACGGGGGCAACCGCGCCGCGCCGCGCTACTCCGAACCCTATGACCTACCGGGCTCGTGAGGATCTCGGCCAGCCACGTCGACAGCTCGTCAGGCAAGAGTCTCAGCCGGATGGTGGCGGTGGGGTTCGTCGCCAGGTGAGGTTGATCTTAAAGTTGGCGGTGGATCCGAGAGCAGCGATGAAGGCCGTCCCGGTCTGCGAGGTCAATTGGATGGCGAACTCGACGGTGACTTCATCCGGAGCGTGAGCCAGACCGGTGAGGTTAGCGAGCAGCGCGTCGGCGGCCGGCCCACGTTGCTGACGGCCTGGTCGAACGTTTCGGTCAGCCGCTGCGGGGTCTGGTCCTGGCGTTGTTCGCGCCAGCCGCGGGTGACGACCTCGCCAGCGTCGCCGGTATCGGTGCTATCGACTTGGACTAGTGCCCCGTCTTTGAACGTTGGCCGTGTAATCCGTCGGTTCTGGCGACGTTTCGGGCAGGCTGTCCCTGTCGCTGTTGTGTGGGAGGTGGTGCCGGGTGGGCCGACGCCCGGAAGTGTTCGTGCGAGCGCTGTCGATGGCCGAAGGTCAGCGGCTGCAGAAGATCACGCGGACCGCGAAACATCCGGTCAAGCTGCGGCGGGCGATCGTCGTTCTGATGTCGGCCCAGGGCCAGCCGGCACCTGACATCGCGCATCTGCTCAAGGCCACCGACGACTACGTCCGTGATGTGATCCACGCGTTCAACGAACGGGGGTTCGACGCGCTGGACCCAAAATGGAGCGGGGGCACACCGAACAAGATCAGTGAACAGACCCGAGACTGGATCTGCGTGATCGCCCGGTGTGACCCCCGATTCCTGGGCCGGCCGTTCTCCGGCTGGTCGCTTTCCAAGCTGCGCGACTACCTGATCGAGGCCGGGCACGTCGAGACGATCAGCATCGAGACCGTCCGGCGGATCCTGCATGAACGCGGCGTCACCTGGCAGACGTCGAAGACCTGGAAAGCCAGCAACGACCCCGACTTCACGTCGAAGATGCGAACGATCCTCGACCTCTACGACCACCCACCGGCCGGCGGCCGGGTCGTCTGCGTCGACGAGTTCGGGCCGCTGAACCTGCAACCCCGGCCCGGCAAAGCCTGGAAACCGCAAGGCCAACCGGTCCGGCTCCGGGCGACCTACCACCGCGACGCAGGTGTCCGGCACATGATCGCCAGCCTCGACCTGGCCACCGGGAAGATCCACTACCGGATCCGGGATCGCAAACGCTCGGGCGAGTTCCTCGACTTCCTCAAAAGCCTGCGCCGCCGCTGGCCAGACCAGACACTGCACCTGATCCTGGACAACTTCTCCCCGCACAAACACCCCACCGTCCGGGCCTGGTGCCAGGCCAACCAGGTTGAGCTGGTGTTCCTGCCGACCTACAGCTCCTGGCTGAACTGGATCGAAGCCGAGTTCGCCGCTCTGCGCTACTTCGCCCTCAACGGCACCGACCACCGCTCCCACGCTGAGCAAGACACCGCGATCGGTGACTACATCCGCTGGCACAACCAGCGCGCCCGACCAAAGACCGGATACGCCACCAACTCAAAGATCCGCCACCCCGATTACCCATTCAAGGCCGCGTGACGAGGCACTAGCTGGCTCTGCCATCCACAGCGGGAACGCCTGATCGCTCGCCGCAACGGTCATTGTCCCCGATCGACGGGGAACATGCGGCGGGTGCGACGGAGGAAGCCAGAATTGGCTTCCGCTACCACCATTTACTTGTTGAGGGCTTTTGTTGCGTGGAGATCCGACAAGGTCGCCGCAACCGGCAATACGGACGTCTAGGTCGACCGCGATGAGCGCTGAACGGGACTGCTGGCCGGGGTTGCAGATCCGCCGGCGATTAAGAGCCGAGCCAGAAGCCGAGTACCTATCGGGTGGGCGCCGCGCCGAGCTCGGTACGGATCACCCGCTGATGCGCGATGCTGTTGGCCTCCGCCGTTCATCGCCCAGGTTTAGAGGTGGTAGCTGTGGAACAGGTCGGCGAAAAAGGCGGCGAGCATTGGCCTGGCCCGCGCTTTGTCGCTCAGTTCAGCTGCACCGAAGCGAAAGACGTCGTAGCGGGCGAGCCTGAGGTCACGGTCGGCGTGCATGGTCGTGGCGTACACGGTGGGATCGGCGCGCGTGCCGGTCGCATAGTGCTGTTTGCCGTCGACTTCCAGCACGATGCGATGGCCGCGGGGCAGCAGCATGAGAAAGTCCATCCACAGGTTGGCCATCGCTTCGGCGCCGCGTTCTTTGAGCAGCAGCGGGTCCCAGTGCAGCCAGACCTCGGGCAGCAAGGCCGGCAGGTCGTAGACGCGGTCCCCGTGGATCTCGTGGTAGAGCTCGAACAGATGGTGCTGCGGGGGTGAGAAAGCGGGCAGGCTCCGGGTTAGCCGCTGCCACAGAGTCCGTTTCGCCTCGTCTGCGCCGAACCCCCGGGTTTCCTGCCACCAGGCTTCGAGGTCTCGCCAACGCAGTCCGTCGGCTGGAGCGATCCGCCGCTCGTACATGAGGATCCGATCGTCGCGGACGTTTTCGATCTTGTTCTCGAGCAGGTCGCTGATGCGTAAGTCCGGTTTTCCCACCGAGGCGAAGAACAGATTCTTGATGAGACCACTGTGCGCTCGGGTTTGCATCAGATCGAAGACCGGGTAGCCGTCGCGTTCGCCGGTTTCGCTCAGCCGCAGCCCGGCTCGTTCCAGGTGCCGGTTGATCGACTCCGCGATGGTGTGCTGTGCGGGCTCGTCGAGTAGCACGTCCCCGGAAACGAGACCCTCAAGGAACCGGGCGAACCGCTTGTTGAGCGCGTCGAACGCGCCGAGCTTCTCGAACAGGTCCTCTGCCGTCCAGTCGCCCGGGTTGCGCCTCACGTGCTGGTCGATCTGCCCGCCGATACTCGTGTCGTTGGCGAACATTCCGCCGAATGGATCGACGCCCAGGTCCCACAGTTCGCTCAACATCTCCTTGAGGTGCTCGTAGCCGGGCAGGTACAGCTGCAGGTCGAGGTCGCGGGCGATCTCGCGGCGGAGGCGTTTAGGAATGTCGGGGGCTGGTTCGGCGGCCCACAGCGTGTCCTGCAGGGCGTTGCGGAGGTCCGGTCGCTCTCCGCGGTCGAGGATCTGCTGCGCGATCTCCGGAAGCCGGTGGTCGGGCGTGGCCGCGACGCTGGCGGCTGCCGTCTTCGACTTGGTGTCGCCCTCGGGCGGATCGGGCAGACCCACGCTGGCGAGTCCTTCGACAACGTCTTGGACACGACCGCTGTGAGCGATTCTGTCGGCGGCAACTTCGATCAGTCCGCGCAGCTTGTCCAGGTCATAGCTGCTCCCCATCGGACAATCCTGCCAGAGGGAGACGCGACGACCGCCGCACTCCTTTTATCGACGGTATTCGGGGCGGCCAGGCTCGGCGACTCCATCGCCGCCTACTCGCCGCCCGGCTGCCGGTGCTCGCCAGCGCCCTGCACCGAGGACTCGACCGGGCGTTAGCCACCAAGAACGTCCTTCTACCCGACACGGTGCTGCAGAAGCCGTCCAGGTCGCTCCTCTATCGGACCATCGAGAAATGGCGGCTCGCGACCCGATTCGACGACCTCGTCCGCGACCTGAGCCGGGCGCTGTGGCGGCTGGCCGACCCCGAGACTTGGGACCTGCGAGTTCGTGTAGGTAGCCCCTAGATCACGGCTGGTAGCCTCGCCTGCAGACTGGGCCGAGATCGACCGGGGAATCGAATGAGCTGGTGGGAGCTATACCGGGCTTTCAAGCCGGACGACATCGACCTCGTGTCTTCGAGAAACACACCCGGCTCGTTCCGTGGGTATTTTCTGGGCGACAACGGGATCTTGGGACAAGCCGAGTTTTCGAAGGTCGATCTGCGCAAAGTGCTAGCAATCGGAGCGCCTATTCTCCTTGCAACAGGCTTCATTGGCGGGGTCGCTGCCGCCCCTCGTATAAGACGCTGGTGGGGCGACGAAGCGCTTCCCGCCGCCCGGACGGGGTGGAAGTGGATCACGCGCCAGGATCAGGTTGCTGCTCCTGGCGTTCCGACTGCGGCCGCTGAGGCCTTTTGCCGGGAGGTTGACGTCGCGCTGGAAGGCAGTCGAGCCAGCATCAGCAGCGCGGAATCTCAGCAGTATCTCCTCGAGATTCTGATGGCGGCGGCGATCATCGCCGACAGGATGCGGACCCTGTCCAACGCGGACGTCGAAGACGACGCCAGTCTTCCCGAACTGAAGATCGCGATGCAGAAGCTCACCGCTCGCGAAGTCACAAACACCATTAACCAGATGCTCACGGCAGAGGTCTCGATCCTCGACAACGAGACCTCTGAGCTATTCGCCAAGATCTTCGGTGGTGGTCATGTCGTGGACGGCGAGTATGTGCCGCTGACGAACGACAAGATCAAGGATGTGTTGAGCCTCGATTCCCCGAGGGACGACTCCTAGATCCTGGTCACGGCAGGTAGGTGGCCCCTATCCGGGCTCACGCCAGACGGTCTTGGCGTAACGCTGGGCGGGCTTGGCGGCGAGGCCGAACATCGCGGCGATGTGCAGCGGGTCACCGTTGGCGGCTCGCGCTTCCTCCAGAATGCGATCTTCGCGGAGTTGGGCCGCGGTGGCGGGCAGGCCGTCGAATAGGCTGGTGAGCCAGTAGGTGCTGACCGGTCCGCGTTCGTGGGCCGTGCGGCGCGTCAGCAGGAGATGCTGGTTTCCGGTGTCTGGCCAGCGCTGATGCCGGTAGTTCAGGTAGGCGGCCAGCGCTGCGGCGGTGAACGGGTCCAGGCACCGTCGAGCGGTTCCCAGGTCAATGCGCTTGTCAGGTAGATCGATCTGTTCGAGCGTCAGGGTGCGGACTTGATGTGGGCATAAGGCATGGACGCCGACGAGCGCCACCACGGTCTGCAGGTTTGGGGCATTCTTGGCCGCGTCGCCGATGGCTTGTAGCGCTTCGCCGGTCAACGCGGCCGGGGTGCTCGGGTTGGCGCTGCCGATGTGAATCCGTGTAAGTGGATTGGCGAGTACCCGGCGCTGGGCCTTGAGGACGCCGAACAGGTCGCGCAAGGCGTGAGCGTCGGAGGTCCGGTGTTTGCGGTCGTCGAGCGCTTTGAGCCTCGGGCGAACAACAAGCAGAACCGAGGACTGGTCTACCTCTTCAAGCTCGATCGCGAGTACCTCGTTCACGCGACAGCGACCGCAGACAATGGAAACTTGCACACCACATGCACTGTCACTCCTCTAGGCTCACCCGATGGCGAGTGGAAGGTCTGGGTAGAGGATTGGACCCCGGATCGTAAGGAATCTGCCTGGCGAAAGCTACGGCTCGACTTCTGGCCGCCGCAGGCAGACGAGGGCCGCGCACAGCCATGGTGGTGCCGCTGCGGACGACCGAACTATCCCGGCGAGGGAACGGCACATTGGGACGTCAGTCTTAATGTAGTGCCGAGGCTTCCTCCGAGGGTGATTGCATTGCGCTAACAGCTTCCGGCCATCAGTGGGGATCAGGCGCCGGCACATCCGCTCGTATCGCTGGTTTCAGCTCTCAGGGCCCTAACCGCTGCGGGTGGCGTTACCGTCGGATTCGCTTGGGCACCGTATGACCTCCTACGGGGACAGGCCGGAGAACCGCTACTGGTTGGGCCGGTTCCAGTACCTCTGCCAGCGCATGGCATCGAACGATGCATCGAGGTTCACCGGCTCGCTGATGCAGTAGACGGCGCGGCGGACCGGCCCGAGGTCATCGGGTAGATCCCGCGTGGTTGCATGAGCGGCTGTACGAGCCGGTGGTGCCGATCGACCAGCAGGTCCTCGTCGGCTGGCTCGCTTCAATTCGACTGCGCAGCCAGCGGCTTAATGTGCTCGCTGCGGCGGTCCCGGGAAGAGACGAAGAACCCCCACATTCGGAACGCAACCCGCAGGGTTCACAGGCGGGTAGGTACTCGTTCTTCCAGTCGCTGATCGAGCGCACCGCCAGCGGACGGACCTGCCGCTCCAGCACGCAGAGCGGGTGGTTGTAGATCTGGGTGCGCACCCGAGCGTGCCGCAGCAGCAGCGCCGCCTCGGCCAGCTCGGCGCGATAGTCGTACGGGTCGACCCAGACATCGTCCAGGTTGGCCTGGGCCAAGCCAGTGACCTCCAGGCCCATCAGCGCCACCTTCTCGACGAACGGCAAGTTGCGCGCAACGAACTCAGCGATCTCGATAATTGCCGGCGCGGTGTGCTTCTGCAGGACCACGCGGATCTCGATGCGCTGGCCCCGCTCGCCGAGCCGCAGGATCCCGGTGACCGTCTCGTCGAAGGCTCCGTCGGCCTGGACTACGAAGTCGTGGCGGCCGGGCTCCGGGCCGAACAACGGGATCCCGACCATCAGCCGGGGATTGCCGACCGCGGCATAGCGCTCAGCGAATGCGGCGTCGGCGAAGCGCCGGCCGTTGGACAGCATGTGCACCGCGGTGTCGGGCAGACGCGAGCGGATCAGGGCAAGCAGCTCGAGGAGCCCGTCGCCGTATAGGGTCGGCTCGCCGCCGGTGAGCCCGAGCTGCGAGGTGCTGGCCGGCAGCATGCGGACCAGCTCGCCCGCCCGGACCAGCGCATCCCGGCCAATCCGCCTCCGCGGAAGCCGAAGCCGACCCAGGCGCCTCCCCGGCCGTCAGTGTCGCTGACCGCACCCGGTAAGCCGCGTACCACCCCGGCTATCAGAATCGCCGAACGGCCGCCGCACGGCATCGGCCCCGTGCTGATCGAACGCCTCGCTGCCGCCGGCTTCCACACGTACGCCGACTACACCGGCCACCGAATACATCGACAGGGCACCCGAGACACGGTGCGTCTGATCCGATCGGACGGCTCGGCCGTACAGGTGGCCGGGATCGGTCCCGACAAAGCCATCGCCCTGGACGTCTGGCTCTCGTCCATCCGCCAGGACCGCCCGGGACGCGCCTGAAGCGGCGGCCGCGCACCGAGAGTGCTCGGCGTCAAGCAGGTGAGCGCCGCCACGACCGACCAGAGCGCCAACAACCCGCCGACGACGCACCAAGCTGACCCGCCCGGTCAAATGGCCGCGCCGAGCCACCATTGTTGGAGAACGGCAGGGGCAGAGCCAATCTGACCGGAGGCGCACCGCGCTGCTTCGAGGGGAGCAGACCAGGGTGATCAGCGCGGGTGACCGACGGGAGCGCCACCGATGGAATGTTCTGACGTTATATGGTGGGAATTACTCGGGTGCCATCGAGGCGGCGGTGCACGAACGACAGCATGGAGAACAGGTCGAGGGCGTCCGCTTCGGTCAGATTCCAGAGTCCGGTCGCGCGGGTGGTGTGCGCCGGCGGATTGCGGAATGTGCCGAAGATGCCTTTGATGAGATTAACGAAGCCGTTTTGCTCGCTGGTGTCGGAGACACTTTGGTACCCGTTGATATGCATGAGTGTCGTACCGATCCTGGGCAGAAGACAGGCCTCGACGAGGGCGTTGCCGTCGGTGTTGAGGCCGCACATCTGGCGTAGTCGCTGTGCTACTCCTTTGGTGGCCTCGAAGACGGCGTGGAACAGCGACTGACGGATGAGTTCTTCGTCGCAGTAGCGGATGACTGCGGGGTGTACTCCTCGGCGGTTCAGTTCGTAGCGGAGGCGGCCGGCGGTCGTCGTCGGTTCCTTGTTCGTCGGTGGACAGTGGCGCGGCTTCCCATATGGGAGCCGTGCGGTCGGTGTGCGGGAGGGCTCGCGGGTCGATGCCTCGGCGTCGTAGCGCCGCCCAGACCGGGCGTAGGGCGGCTTCGGGGTCGGTGAGGTAGCCGCTGTGTTTGATCCGGATGAATTGCCAGCCGGCGCGTTCGAGTTCGCGGTCGCGCTGGAGCCGTTCCCGTATGTGTTAGGGGGTGGTGGGCCGGTCAGGGGTTACGCATTCGACCGCGAGGCGGCCGTTGTCGCCGATGATGACGAGGTCGATGGTGGAGCCGCTGATCGGGTATTGGGCTCTGACGGCGTAGTTGCTCTTCGTCTACGGCGACCTTGGCCGGATTCTTGATCAGCGCGGTCAGGGTGGCGTCGCCGGTCATCGTGGTCACGGCGCGGCCGCTCGCGTCGAGCAGCGTCCCCTTGGTCTGCGCCCCGCCGGTCTTCTGGACGGCGACGCGCAGGTTCGCATCGCAATAGTCGGCGTCCAGATCGGTGGTGATATAAGCGTCTTGCAGCCGCTCCTCGTTCGTCCGGTAGAGCCACACGTCGCGGAAGATGCCGGAGTAGCGCCACTGGTCGACGTCCTCGATGTAGGCGCCGCTGCCCCACCGGTGCACCTGCACGGCGATCGTGTTGCGGCCGGGCTTCAGCCGCTCGGTGATGTCGGACTCGGCCGGGGTGTAGCCGCCCTGGTCGTAGCCGGTGTAGCCGCCGTTGACCCAGACCAGGTAGTTGCTCGTCACGCCTTCGAAGCGCAGGAACACCCGGCCGCCGGACCAGCTCGCGGGCAGGTCGAAGGTTTTTACGTACGCGCCGGTGGGGTTGACGTCGCGCGGCACCTTCGGCGGGTCGTCCGGGGCGATGTCGGACGGGATGTTGCGGAACATCGGATGGTCGATGAAGTCCGGCTGCCACGTGTGCGGCACGCTCGCGGTGGGCCAGCCCGCCGTCGCGGCCCCGCCCGCACGGAAGGCGACCGGCACGCCGCCCGGCTTGTCGAAGATCTTCAGTTGCCAAGAGAACCACGACACCGGGGCGCCCCTCCGTCAATTTCGAAGACAATCGATTTCCGTATGGGGTGTCAACAGCGGGACGCAAGATGATCGGATCAGGGATGCCACAGCTCGCCGAAGACGATGACATTGCCGCGGTAACGGTGGCGCTCGCGATCGAAATGGCCGCCGCAGGTGACCAGGCGGAGAACCGGACGGTCGGCGGGGCCGTAGACGGCGTTCGTCGGGAACTCGTCCTTGGGCACGGTGACCACCCGGCTGACGGCGAACCTGACCACCTCGCCGTCGGCCCGGCGGACCGCGATCGCATCGCCGGGCAGCAGCTCCCGCAGGCCGAAGAACACGGCCGGGCCGTCGCCGGCCGAGTCCACATGCCCGAGGATCACCGCCGAGCCGGTCTCCCCCGGGCTGGCCAGCGGCCGGTACCAGGCGGCGGGCGCGTCGTCGGACAGCGGCGGCACTTCAACCGTGCCGTCGGGCCGGCGACCGACGGCCGTCAGCGCGGTCTCGACACCAATGGCCGGGATGCTCAGATGAACCGGCGCCGACCGTGGCCACGCGGTCCGCGCCGGCCGGGCGGGGCGGGACGGCCTTTCGGGCCGCACCCGACTGGGCGCGGGCACCGCCGTGCCCGGTGGCCGCGCGTCTGGCCGCCACATCTCGGGTCGCCGCACGTCCGGCCGCCACGCCTCCGGTTGCCGTGCCTCGGGTTGCCGCGCATCCGACGGCCGCGCCTCCGACTGCCGCGCGTCCGGTCGCCGCACCTCCGCCGCGGCGGGGCGCAGGGCGGCGACCACCATGACGGCGCCGCCGAGGGCCAGCACCGCGGCCGTGAGCCTGCGGGCGGTGCCGGGCCGCATCAGCGGGCGCGGCGGCGAACCGGCAGCAGCACGAGCACCAACGCCGCGAGCAGGGCGGCTGCTCCGGCCGCGAGCAGGGCGACGGACGGCGACCCGGCCGCGGTGCTGCCGCCACCCAGCTCCGGCGCCCCGCTGGGGATCGGCGCCACGCTGGTCGACTCGCTCGGCTGCGGGTTGCCGGACGGCGGGTTGTCCGACGGAGGCTGGGTGTCCGGAGGCGGGCTGTCGGGCGGGACAACCGGCGGGGACACCGTGGTCGGGGGCACCGTCGTCGGGGGCACCGTCGTCGGCGGGGCGACCTGACTCGTCGTGATGGACGGGGTTGGTGTTCCGCCCGCGTCGTCCGGCGTGTCCGACGGCTGGCAGAAGGCGAACAGCAACAAGGCCAGAAGGATGATCAGCACCGCCAGCACGATGACGACGATCCGTCGCCGCGGGTTGGACGAGGACGGTGGAGGCGCTGACGAGGTGGGACCGTACGACAAAAGAACCTCCTTGTTCCGCCGCTGTCGGCTACGCGTTGTCGACGAGCCGCGCCGCCCCCATCAGCGGGCCGAATCCTGGAGCAGGACCTCGGCGGTGTCACGGATCATCCGGCAGGTGTCGTCCGGGTCGGCCGCGACCAGCCGCCGTTCCTGGGTGCGGTTACGCACGTCCGGGTTGATCAGCACGCTGATGAGCAACCGGCCGCGCTCGACCCGCATCGTGACCACGCACACCGCCGTACGCGATATGTCGCTTGCCCGATCCATCTCGTGCCCTCCGCAGGTCGCCGGTGGCGGTCAGCTCGCCGTCTTCTTCTCCAGCAGCGTCGCGGTGGCCAAGGTCTCGGACACGACGTTCTTGCGGAGCCAGTCGCAGCGGTCCTGGCGGGCCTTCTCCTTGCATTCCTCGTATTTCTTGTCCCCGACCAGCTCGACGAGCTTGCGCCGGCCCTCCAGCGAGCAGATCAGCCCGCGGCACAGGCAGTTCTGGAACTCGTTCTGATCAGCGAACCGGCCGGTGATCCGTACGCGCGCCCATTCGGCCTCCCGGGCCTGGACGTACCAGCGTTTCGGGTCCTTGACCTCGGCCTTCATCGCGGTAGTCAGGTCGTCGATCAGCTTCTGCACCGCCTGGACGTTGTCGCCCAGCGCCTTCGGCTCGTTGACCAGCACGTCGTCGAAGTACTTCTCGACCTTCTCGACCCGGGCCCGCAGGTCGGCGATGCGGTCGGTGGTCCAGTCGCCGCCGAAACCGCAGTCGTCGGGCACGCCGCAGCCGCTGTCGTCCGGGCATTCGGCGATGCAGTCCATGACCTGCCCGAACGCGTCGTCGAGCCGCTTCGTGACGTCGGTGTTGAGGTGGATCTGGCAGAGCAGCTCGGCGATGACCTCCTTCTGCTTCTCGGCGGCGGCCTCGGCGGTGACGCGGGCGACGTCGTACAACCCGCGCGTGGTGTCGAACGCGGTCTGCCGCCTGGCCCGGGCCTCGGCGCTGGCCTTCCACTCCTCGGCCCGGGCGGCGTCGGCCTGCGCCTGGCATGTGATGTCGTCGATCGCCTCGGTGTCGCAGTCCGACGACGGCGGGCACTTCTTCGCCGGCGGGGTCGGATCCGGAGTCGGAGTGGGGGTGGGGGTCGGAGTCGGCTCGGGGTAGCCGGGGGCCGACGGGGGCGCGGGGTAACCCGGTGCCGGATCCGGGGTCGGGGTGGGGCCCGGAGCTGGATATCCGGGTGTCGGATCCGGGGTCGGGGTGGGGCCCGGCGACGGGTATCCGGGCGTCGGATCCGGTGTCGGGGCCGGATACTTCGGGTCGGGCGGGCCGTAGCTCTGGCCCTGGGCCCGCGATGTGGGAGCCGGGGTCGGCGCGGACTGCGGCTCATACCGGCGCGGCCCGCTGCCGTAACGCGGATCAGGGGCGGAGGACGAGCTGGTCATCGGTCCTTCTCTCTGTGAATCGGTCGGCGAGTCATCCGTCGGCCAGGTCCGGTGGGGTGCGGTATGTCTGCAGGTCGACGCTCTGGAACCGAAACAGCTCCGGATCCGGCGCCCGGTCCGCACGTCGCGGCGGCCGCCCGATCGGCAGCAGGGTCACCGTGGTGAGTCCCGCGCCGGCGCCGAGCAGGCGGCGCAGCGGCTCGGTGACGGTCAGGAACGTGGTCAGCGGCGTGAGCTGGTGCGGCGGGCGCAGGTCGGTCGGGTCGAGGCTAAGCTCGGGCACGTCGCAGTGGCCGAGGTCGCCGAAGCAGCCGCCGTGGCCGAACACGTGGATCCGGCCCGCGTACCCGGCCGCCGGCTCGCGCGGGGTGTCCATCGCGACGTCGACCCGGTTGAGGAAGACCCGGACCTCGTACGAGGAACCGGCGTGGTCGACCCCCGCGAAGACCAGGTCGGCGCGGGTGAAGCTGTCGCCGGCCCCGGCATAGGCGAGCGCGACGATCCGGGCCGTGCCGGCGTCGTTCAGGGTGGTTTCGTCGTAGGCGGTCACGGCGCTCACCCGGCCGTCTCGACGGCGTAGCCGTAGCCCAGGGCGGCCAGGTCGAGCGTCTGCGCCACGGTCATCGGAAACGGCGGCAACGCCCGGCCGAGCAGGGCCGGGGGCGGCGGTTTGCCGTACCGGCCGATCTGCCACAGGTACCAGACCCGGTCGATCATCGCGTGGTGCGCCCAGAACAGCGGGTCATACGCGGCCACCGAGATCAGCGTCATCGCCCCGCCCACCCACACGTGCACGTTGGAGTGGATGCCCTCGAGCAGCAGCGACAGGTCGGTGAAGGTCGGCGCGACCAGGGCCCGCCGGATCGTGTCGGCGCGAGGCAGCTCGTCCGGCGGGTCCGGGTCCCGCAGGGTCCACGGCGGGTCGCCGTCGCTGAGCGCGCCCGCGTTGCGCGGGTCGGCCCGGAACCGGCCCAGGTCGTCCGGGCTCAACGGGACCGGCCCGGTCGCCAGCGGGTTGCGGTTCGACCAGGCCGCGGTCCGCCGGAATAGGGCCGGCACCCCCTCGGCGTGGGACCGGTCCGTCGTCCAGTCCCACCAAACCAGGTTGGCCGACGGCTCCAGGTCCCGCAGCGCCCGCTCGAAGTAGTACAGGTACGCCCGGTGCCAGGGCAGGAACAGCTGGGAGTCGTGCGCGCACCAGCTCGGCAGCGGCAACCCGTGCAGCCCGGCGAAGTACGCGTGCCCGCGTTCGTCGCGGATGCCGTACGCCCGGGCGAACGCCGAGCGCAGCGCGGCCGCCTCGGCGCCGCCGAGCGTTCCGGCTTCCTTACGCAGACCCATGAGCGTCCCTCCGCGGATCGGACGGACAGCAGCGTGCCCGGCCGCGCGTCGCATCGGCGTCACCTTCGTGGCCGTCTCACGGCCGTGTGACGAGGGCGTGACGGGCCGCGCGGACAGTCGTCAGCCATGAGCAGTTACCGGGTCTTGGCGGTCGCGAGCGAAGGCTTGCGCCGTCTGCTGTGGACGTCGATCGCCGCCGACCCGATCACCCGGCCGCTGGTGGCCACCGAGGACGCGATCGTGTTCCTGAACCCGGCCGAGACGGCGCAGGACTCGGCGCGCCGGATGTCGTTGTGGCTCTACCACGTGAGCGAGGACGAGCACCTGAAGAACGCCGCGCCGGTCCGCCGGGCCGACGGCTCGGTGCAGATGACGCCGCTCGCGCTGGACCTCTACTACCTGCTCACCCCGTTCGCGGCCTCCGGCGAGGCGAACCACCTGTTGCTCGGCAAGGCGATGCAGACGTTTCACGACACCGGGACCGCGCGGATCACCGACGGCAACCCGGACGGCGTCAACGAGCAGCTGCGGATCACCCTGTTCCGGCGGTCGCTGGACGAGATCTCCCAGGTGTGGCAGGCGCTGCGGGAGCCGTACCGGCTGAGCGTCTGTTATCAGGTGAAGGTCACCCGGCTCGACTCGGCCCGCACCGAGACGGCCGTGCCGGTGGTCGAGGTGGGCGGGGCCTGGACGCCCGATCCGGGCCTGGTGGCGGCGCGATGACGGCGGGACCGGCCGCCGCCGACCGCCGCGTGCACCGTCCGGCGGCGGTGTTCGACGTCCGCGACGTCTACCGCGAGCGGCAGAACGCCGACGGGGTGGCCGCGGTCCCGGCCGGTCCGGTCCGGTTCGCCGTACGGGCCGTGGTCGCCCCGTCTGGCCGGATCGAACCGGTGGGCTGGGAGCTGCGCACGGGGCGCACCCGGTCGGGTTTTGCCACCTTCGCCGACCAGATCGTCGACGCCGGGCCGCCCCTCGTGATCCGGCGGCTGCCCCGCTCGACCGGCGTGGTCGAGGTCCGGGCCACCTGTCCCGGGTTCCAGGCGGCCGTGGTGAGCTTCGTGCCCGGCCAGGGGCAGCCCACCCGGGTCGACCTGACGCCGGGCATCGGCTATCCGTTCGAGCGGATCACCGTACGCCCCGGCCGCTCCGGACCGTCCCTGCTGCGCGGCGCCGTGCTCGATCCCGACGGGCGCGGCCTGGCCGGGCTGACCGTCACCGTCGACAGCGCGCTCTACACATACCGCACCGAAGACGACGGCGCCTGGGTCAACGTGCTGCCCGACCCGCTGCCCGCCCCGCACGTCGCCGTCACCGTCGCCGTCCCGGCCGGCCGCACCGGGCAACTGGACCCGGCGTCCGGGCCGGGCTGGCAACCGGCCGGACGCGACTTCACAGTGACCGTCGCCGTCGTCGAGGGCGGCGCCGTCCCCGTTCCCGAACTCCGGCTGCGGATCGTCTGAGGAGGCCGCCGCGATGACCCTGCCCGTACGACCACTTTGGAGCGCTCATGCCTGAATACCTCGCCCCCGGCGTCTACACCGAGGAGATCGCCACCGGCCCGGTGCCGATCGAGGGCGTCAGCACCAGCACCGCGGGCATGGCCGGGCTGACCGACCGCGGCCCGGAGACGGTCCGGCTGATCACCAGCGCCCGGGAGTTCACCCGCTGGTTCGGCAACCCGGTCGGTCCCGACGTGTCCTACCTCTCGTATGCGGTGCAGGGCTTCTTCGACAACGGTGGCCGTCGGCTGTTCGTGACCCGGGTGACCCGTTCGGACGCGGTGCTGTCGAGTCTCGTCCTGCCCGGCGAGGGCGCGGGTCTGGCGCTGATCGCGATCGGCCCCGGCAACCTCAACAACCGCCTGTTCGCCCGGGTGATCGAGGCGAGCCGGCGCGACGCGGCCGATCCGACCCGGGCCGACTCGACCCGGTTCCGGCTCCAGCTCGTCGTCTACGCCGCGGCGCAGCAGACCGTCGACCCGTTCGCCACGCCGGACCCGACCCGGCCCCGGCCGCCGGACCCGGATCTGGTGGAGGACTTCGACGACCTGTCGGCCGACCCGGCCTCCCCCGACTACGTGCTGACCGCCTTGCAGAACTCGTGCCTGGTCGCCGCGACCGTCGCGCCCGGCCGCCCGGCTCGAGGGGGCTGGACGGCCTTCGACGGCGGCGCGGACGGCGTCGCGCCGCTGACGCTGGCCGAGTTCCGGGGCGCCGAGACCCCGCCGCGGGGCATCGACGGGCTGGGCCAGATCGACGAGATCTCGCTGCTCTGCATGCCGGACGAGGTGAACGGTGCGATCGACGGCGGGGTCCGCGACGGCATCCGCACCGCGCTGGTGACGCAGTGCGAGGAGCTGCGCGACCGGTTCGCCGTGCTCCAGGTGGACGGCCGGCAGGGCGACGCGAGCCGGATTAGTCCGCCGCTGACCACCTCGTACGCGGCCATCTACTACCCATGGCTGCGGGTGCTCGACCCGAGCGGCACCGACACCCTGCTCGTCCCGCCGGGCGGGCACATCACCGGCATCTACGCCGGGACCGACATCGCCCGGGGTGTGCACAAGGCCCCGGCCAACGTCGACATCCGTGGCATCGTGCTACGGGATCTGCCCGGCGACCGCAAGCCGCTCGAGTTCATCGTCAACAAGCGCCAGCAGGACATCCTGAACCCCCGGGGAATCAACGTGTGCCGCGACTTCCGGGGTGACCGCCGCGGCATCCGGGTCTGGGGCGCGCGGACGCTGTCGGCCGACGCCCAGTGGAAGTACGTGAACGTCCGGCGGCTGTTCATCTTCGTCGAGGAGTCGGTCGACGAAGGCGTGCAGTGGGTGGTGTTCGAGCCCAACAACGAGGCCACGTGGGACCGGGTCCGGCGCAGCATCGCCAACTTCCTGACCAGCGTGTGGCGCAGCGGGGCGCTGATGGGCACCCGCCCCGAGGAGGCGTTCTTCGTGCGCTGCGACCGCACCACCATGAGCCAGCAGGAGATCGACACCGGGCAGCTCGTCTGCTACATCGGCCTGGCCGCGGTCCGGCCGGCCGAGTTCGTCATCCTGCGCTACAGCCACAAGACCTCCGAGACGGTCGCTTGAGCACGCAAAGGAGCGCATCATGCCCGCAACCGGTGACCGCGACGACCCGTACTCCGCCTTCAACTTCATCGTCGAGATCGACGGCGTCATCGTCGGCGGTTTCGCCGAGGCCGGCGGCCTGACCGCCGAGCAGGAGATCATCGAGTACCGCAACGGCAACGAGGACATCACCGTCCGCAAGCTGCCCGGCAAGGCGAAATACACCAACATCACGCTCAAGCGCGGCTACACCCAGTCCCGCGAGCTGTGGGAGTGGCGCAAGCTCGTCATCACCGGCCGGACCCAGCGCAAGTCCGGGACCATCCAGCTGCTCGACGAGGCCAGGCAGCCCGCGCTGCAGTGGACCTTCCGCGAGGGCTGGCCGTCCAAGTGGGAGGGCCCGGCGCTGAACGCGAAGAACAACGACGTCGCCATCGAGTCGCTCGAGATCGCCCACGAGGGGATCGTGCTCGAATGACCGCGCCCGGCGGGTCGTCACCACTGCTGCGGGGCCGGGCCACCGGCCGCGCGCCGGTCGGGCCGGTGCTCACCGCGCCCTGGGTGGCCGTGGAGTGGGCGGGCCCGCTGTTCCGCCCCGCGCTGGGCGCCGGGGGCGACATCGCCGGGTTCGTCGGCGCGGCCGTCCGGGGGCCGGTGGGCCGCCCGCAACGGCTGGCCGCGGCGGCCGAGTTCGACGCGCTGTTCGGCCCGCCGCCGCCCGGTGGCCGGCTGACGCACGCGGTGCACGGCTTCTTCGGCAACGGCGGCCGCACCTGCTGGGTGGTCCGCACCGCGCGGGACTCCCGGTCGGCCACCGCGACCACGACGGACGGCCCGCGGATCAGGTTCACCGCCCGCAGCCCGGGCCGCTGGGCCGACGGTCTGACGGTCACGCTGCGGCCGACCGGCGGGCCACGCTTCACCCTGTCGCTGGCCGCCGCCGACGGCCGGACCGAGGTGTGGCGCGACCAGACCGTGGGCACGCTGCCGGAGCGTTTCGGGGCCGAGGCCTCGTCGGCGGTCACCGTGTCGGCGCTGGTGTCGGCCGAGGTGCTCGAGGGGGCGGACCGGCCGCCGGTGGCGTTCCGGGTCACGCTCGGCGGCGGGGACGACGGCACGGTCACGACGGCCGGTCTGGTCGCCGGGGCCGGGCTGTTCGACGACATCGAGGAGATCGGGCTGGTCGCCCTGCCCGACCTGGTCGACCCCGACCCGGACGCGGTCGCCGACGCGCAGGCCGCGCTGACTGCCGCCTGCGAGGCCCGCGGCGACCGGATCGCTTTGCTGCACCACCCGGACCCGGACGCCGACGTCGACGCCGTCACCGCGTGGCGCGACCGGTTCCACTCCCCCTTCGCCGCGCTGCACTGGCCGTGGCTGCGGATCCCCGACCCGGCCCGATCGGGCGAGGTGATCGCGGTCCCGCCGTGCGGCCACGTGGCCGGGGTGATCGCCCGCTGCGACCTTGCCGTCGGGCCGTGGAAACCGCCGGCCAACGAGATCGTGGCCGGGGTGGTCGGGCTGACCGTGCCGGTCGACGACGACCGCCACGGGCGGGTCAACGCGGCGAGCGTCAACGCGATCCGCGCGATGCCCGGCCGCGGCATCCGGGTCATGGGCGACCGCACCACCAGCCGGGAGGCCCGCTGGCGCTACCTGCACGCGCGCCGGCTGGTCAGCGCGGTCGAGCGCGCGCTGGCGGCCGAGGCCGCGTGGCTGGTGTTCGAGCCGGACGCGGAGGCGCTGCGCACCGACCTGGACCGGCTGATCCGGCAGTACCTGGACGATCTGTGGCGCGCCGGCGGCCTGGCCGGCGCGACCGCCGCCGAGGCGTACGAGGTGACCATCGACCCGGCCGGCGCGGACGAGGGCCGGCTGGTCGCCACGATCGGGCTGCGGCCCCCGGCGCCGGCCGAGTTCGTGGTGATCCGGATCGACCTGGCCGGGGCGGACACGCGGACCGGCGGGGACGGAGGCGACCGTGGCCGAGACCGGTAGCCGGGCCGACCCGTTCGTCGCGTTCCGGTTCGAGGTGCGCATCGACGACCTGCCGGTGGGCGGGTTCTCCGACTGCGGCGGGCTGACGGCCGAGACCGAGTTCCTCGACTTCGCCGAGGGCGGCCTCAACGAGTTCGTGCACAAGCTCCCGGGCCGCAGCCGACAGCAGAATCTGGTCCTCAAGCGTGGCATCGTCGACCGGTCGCTCTGGGACTGGCACGCCGACCTGGTGCACGGCCTGGTCCGGTTCCGCAGCGGCACCGTGCTCGTGCACGACGCCTCCGGCGCCCGGGCCGACTTGCGGTTCGAGTTCCGGCGGGCCCTGCCGGTGAAGTGGACCGGTCCCGAGCTGTCGGCCGCCGGCAACGCGGTCGCCGTGGAGACCCTGGAACTGGCCCACCACGGCCTGGATCGGCGGGACTGAGCCATGCCCCTGCACATCGGTTCGATCAACGCCGACGTCACCGTGTACGACGGCGACCTGCCGCTGAGCGAACGTCAGCTGCGCCAGCTGGCCGAGGCCGTGCTGCGGGTGCTGGCCGCCCGCGAGCGCGACCAGAGGCGCAGCCGCGCGGCCACCACCATTCGGCCCGGCGCTTTGTGCTCCACCGACTGTGGGGGTGAGTGACGTGGCGCTGACGCACGCGCTGGTCGAGATCCTCGACGCCGAGGCCGTCGATCCCGCCCGCGGCCTGCTCCGGGTCATCCCGGTCGAGTTCAACCCGGCCGAATACACGCTGACCAAGGGCGCCCAGATCGCCGAGATCGCCATTCCCGGCCTGGACGCCCCGGTGCTCCAGTTCATCCGCGGCCAGTCCGAGACGCTCAAGCTGGAGCTTTTCTTCGACACCACCGCGGCCGGGCTCGGGGCCACCGCGGCCGACGTCCGCACGCTGACCAACAGCTTTTACCAGCTCGTGAAGATCCAGCCCAAGACGCACGCCCCGCCGCGGATCCGGCTCACCTGGGGCGCCGGACTGTCGTTCAAGGCGATCGTCGAGTCCGTCGACCAGAAGTTCACGCTGTTCTCCCCGGCCGGCCTGCCCCTGCGGGCCACCTTGACCGTCGCGCTGCGCGAATACAAGACGCTGGAGGAGCAGCTCGCCGAGCTGAACCTGCAGTCGCCGGATCACACCAAGACGCGCGCGGTGGCCGAGGGCGAGACGTTCGCGCTGATCGCCGCGGCCGAGTACGGCGACCCGCGGCTCTGGCGCCGGATCGCCGACGCCAACCCGGCCGTCGAGGACCCGATGGCCCCGCCGGTGGGCTTCCCGCTGGTGGTGCCGAGCGTGCCGGCGGGCGGTGCGGGATGACCGCCCCGATCGTCACGTCGATCGCCACCAAGGGCGACTTCTACGTGCCCGCGTTCGAGTTGCGGATGCGGGGCCGGCCCGCCGCCCCGGACGTGATCCGCGACGTGATCTCGGTTTCGTACAAGGACAGCCTGACCGATGTCGACAACTTCGACGTGGTCATCAACAACTGGGACGCGGCGAACCGGTCGTTCAAGTACGCCGACGACACCCGGTTCGACCCGGGCACCGAGATCGAGCTGTGGATGGGCTATCGCGGCGGCCACGGGCTGGAAAAGATGATCACCGGTGAGATCACCTCGCTACGGCCGTCGTTCCCGTCCGCCGGTCAGCCGACGCTGACCGTCAGCGGGCTCAACCTGCTGCACCGGCTGCGCAAGGAAGAGCGGTCGGAGACGTACCTCGACCGGACGGACTCGGAGATCGCCGAGGCGGTCGGGCGGCGGCTCGGGATCGAGGTCGACACCAAGCCGCAGCGGGAGCCGCGGCACGCCTATCTGTTGCAGAACAACGCGTACGACATTGTGTTCCTGTTGCAACGGGCGCGGGCCAACGGGTACGACCTGTTCGTCACCCAGAACGACCATCTGTTCTTCGGCCCGTCGACCGAGGTTCCCCGGCCCACGTACGAGCTGGTCTACGGCGGCTCCCTGATCGAGTTCCAGCCCGAGCTGACCACCGCCCACCAGGTCGGCGAGGTGGTCGTCCGCGGGTGGGACCCGATCCGCAAGCAGAAGATCGAATACAAGGCGAAACCGGGGGAGCTGGCCACCGACGTCCTGGGCGCGCGCAAGTCGTACGAGCAGCGCAAGGAGATCGTCGCCGACCGCGTCGTGGAGAGCCCGGCCGAGGCCAAGCGGCTCGCCGTCGAGATCCTCCAGCGCATCGCCAAGGGCCTGGTCACCGCGACCGGCTCGACCGTCGGCCTGCCCAGGCTGCGGGCCGGCGGCGTCATCGAGGTCGGCGGGCTGGGCCGGCGGTTCACCGGCCGGTATTTCGTCACCGACACCACGCACGCGATCGGCGACGGCGGCTACACCACCCAGTTCGGCTGCCGGCGCGAAGAGGTCAAGGGGAACTGACATGGCGGAGCACTCGATGGTGGTGGCGGTGGTCGAGGACCTGGACGACCCGGAGAAGCTGGGCCGGGTCCGGGTCAAGCTGCCGCACCTGGACGACAAGCTGTCCAACTGGGCGCGCGTCGTGTCGGCCGGGGCGGGCAAGTGCCGCGGCGCGTTCTTCCGGCCCGAGCGCGGCGACGAGGTGGTGGTCGGGTTCGAGAAGGACGACCCGCGCCGGCCGTACGTGCTGGGCGGGGTCTGGAGCGTGCCCGACCCGCCCCCGCCGGACCAGAACGCGACCGACAACAACCTGCGCCAGATCGTCACGCGCAGCGGACACGTCCTGCGGTTCGACGACACCGATCGGGCCGAACGCATCGAGCTGATCGCGGCCGGCGGCAAACAGCAGGTGGTGCTCGACCCGGCCAACGGGCGGATCGAGGTGACCGCCACCGACGGCGACGTGATCGTCGACGCGGCCGGGGACGTCACCGTCAAGAGCGGCGGCGACCTGCGCGTGACCGCGACCGGCGACATCCGGATCGAGGCGAGCGGCCGGCTCACGCTGCGCGGCTCGTCCGTGGACATCAACTAGGAGGCCGTCATGGGCTTGCCCGCCGCGAAGCAGGGCGACCGGGTGGTGGCGACCGACCTGCACATCATCCAGCCGCCCGGCGCGCCGCCACCACCACCGACACCAGTCCCGCACGCGTTCAGCGGCCCGCTCACCGAGGGTCTGAGCACCACCGTACGGATCGAGGGCCGCGCGGCCGCCACCACCGGCTCGGTCGCCACCAACACCCCGCCGCACGTCCCTTCGGGCGGCACGTTCGTCAACCCGCCGGACAACCGGGGCACGATCACCGCCGGCAGCTCGACGGTCCGGATCAACGGCAAGGCCGCCGCCCGGTCCGGCGACGCCGCACGCACCTGCGCCGATCCGGCGCCCAACCCGGCCGCCCGGGTCGTCGCGTCCGGCACGGTCCGGATCGGCGGGTGACCGGTATGACGTCCCCCGAATTCCTGGGTCGTGGCTGGGCGTTCCCGATCGACGGCCCGCCCCGCTACGCCGAGGGCGCGGAGAAGATCGCGATGAGCATTCGGCTGATCCTGAGCACGGCCAAGGGCGAACGGCCCATGCGGCCCGGTTTCGGCGCGGGCATCCACGACCAAGTGTTCGCGGCCGACAGCGCGGCCCTGCGCGGCGTGCTGGCGGCCGACGTCCGTGACGCGCTGACCCGCTGGGAGCCGCGCGTGGACGTGCTCGTCGTCGACGTGGAGGCGGCGGACACCGACCCGAGCCGGCTGCTGATCTCGATCTCGTGCCGGATCAGGGCCAACAACGCGGCGCTCAACATCGTTTACCCGTACGTCCTGAACGAGGGTGTCGGCCTGGGTGGTGGCGACCGTGTCCGCTGACCCGCCCGACCTGGACGACCGCACTTTCGACGAGATCCGCGAGGAGCTGCTGCGGCGGATCCCCCGGTACGCCCCGGAGTGGACCGACTGGAACGACTCCGACCCTGGCGTGACGCTGATCGAGCTGTTCGCCTGGCTGACCGAGACGATCGGGTACCGACTCAACCGCACCCCCGAGCGCAGCCTGCTCACGTTCCTAGACGTGCTGGGCATCGCGCCGGAGGCGGCCGCGCCGGCCACCGCGGATCTGACGTTCATCGTCCGCGACGGCGAGACCCGGCCGATCCTGGTCCCGGCGGGCGCCCGGGTCGACTCGTCGGCGTCCACCGATGACGGCCCGGTGGTGTTCGAGACCGGCGAGGCGGTCGAGCTGATCCCGTTACGGCTGCGCAGTCTCCAGGTGGCCGGGCCGTCGGGCTTCCACGTGATCGCGAGCGACGAGGCGGCGTACGGGGAATTCCGGCCCTTTGGTTTCACCCCGGCCCGCGGCAACGCGCTCTATCTCGGCTTCGGCCCGGCCGAGGGACCGGTCGGCTTCCCCGAGCAGATCGCGCTGCTGGTCGACCCGAAACCCGGCCGGGACACGCCGGCGACCGGGGTCCGCACGCAGTGGGAGTTCCGTTCCAGCGCCGTCGATCCCCGTTGGACGCCGCTCGCGCTGTACGACGACGGCTCGCGGGGCTTCACCCGGCGGGGCTACCTGCGTATCGACGGGCCGCCGGCCAGCGCCGCTGTGGCCGGGATCGGTCACGAGGAGCGCCCGATGCACTGGATCCGCTGCCGGCTCGACGCCGGCAATTATCCGGCCGGGATGGAGCCGGTGGTCGAGCTGATCCGGTACAACACCGTGCCCGCGCAGAGCCTGACGACGGTGACCGCCGAACGCGCCGGGATCAGCGACGGCAGCACCTCCCAGGTGATCCGGCTGCGGAACCGCCCGGTGCTGCCGGACCCGGGCTCGGTCACGGTCGACGTCGTGCCGGCCAACGCCGACGGTCCCGGGCCGGACACCCTCTGGACCGTGGTGCGGAGCCTGGCGACGTCCGGGCGGCAGGACCGGCACCTGGAGCTGGACGCAGCGCGCGGCGAGCTGCGCTTCGGCGACGGGCGCACCGGCCAGGTCCCGATCGCCGGGTTCGAGGTGCTGGTCAGCTACCGGTACGGCGGCACCGCGCTGGCCAACGTCCCGGCCAGCGGCATCACCGGCTTGCAGACCGCGCCGCCCGGCGTCGAATCGGTCACCAACCTGCGGGCCGCCACCGGCGGGCGCGACGAGGAGACCGCCGACGATCTGCGCCGCAACGCCGGCTCGCGGCTGCGCACCCGGGAACGGGCGGTCACCGCGGCCGACTACCGGGAGCTGGCCCGCAAGGTGGGCGGCGTGGCCGACGCGGTCGCGATCGGGCAGCGGCACCCGGACTACCCGGGCACCCCGATCCCCGGCTGCGTCCTGGTGGCCGTGCTGGTCCGCGCGGACGACCGCCCGCCGGTGGCCTCGCCCGAGCTGCTGGACGCCGTCCGCGCCGCGCTGGACCCGGTGCGCCCGATCGGGACCGAGCTGAACGTGCGCGGCGCGCGGTTCGTCGAGGTGACGGTCACGGTGGTGGTCGAGGCCGACCCGTACGCCGCCACCGGCGCGGTGAAGGCCGAGATCCTCGAGCGGATCAACCGGGCGCTCACCCCGGACGGCGCCAACTTCGGGCGGCCGTTTTTCCCCACCTCGCTGTTCGGCGTCATCCAGCAGACCGCCGGGGTGGTCGGCGTACGGTCCCTGCAGGTCGACATCCCGGGCCGGTCCGGCCTGGACCTCTCGGCGGCCGTTGAGATCGATCCCGACCAGCTCGTGGCGCCCGGCCGCGAGCACGACGTGACGATCCGGCCCGGCGGCGCGCGATGAGCGCGGCGATCGTGGTGCCCGGCTCCCGCTGGTACGGCCGCGGCTGGCTGCCCTGGCCGACCGGCACGGCGAACGACGTCGTGGTGGCCGGCGGCGGGCTGGCGTTGCCGGAACTGCCCGGCGGAGCGCCGCCGGAGGGCTTCCTGGCGGCCGGGCCCGGGCGTTTGTGGCTGCTGGACCGGCCCCACGTGCGGCTGCGCCGGTTCGACGCGGTCGGCGGGCGGTTCCGCACCGAGCCGGGCTGGGGCGCGGACGGCTGGGACGACCGGCGGTTCGGGCCGCGCGCCACGATCGCCGCGGCCGGCGACGACCTGGCCGTGGCCGACCCGGACTCCCACCGCGTGGTCGTGCTGAACGCCCGGACCCGTACGGTCCGGCTCCGCTTCGACCTGGGCCACCGGCGCCCGCGGGCGGTCGCGGCAGCCGGCAACGTGCTGCTCCTGCTGGACGATCGCGGCGTCGCGTACGCCGGATTCCGCTCGCTCGGGCGGCCGCCGGCGGCCCTGGGCACCGAATGGCGACGGATCGCCGCCGACACCGAGGGCCGCGTCTGCCTCCTCGCCGAGGACGGGACGGTCGTCCGGCACACCGGCGGCACGTGGGAGGCCGCCGACGACGCCGTGTTCCCGGACCCGGTGGTGCCGGTCGACCACGCCGGCCGGTTCCGCGTCCCGGCCCGCTTCCGGCTCGCCGGGGCCGACGCCTCCACCCGGTACGACGCCACCGGCCACGAAAGTCCCGTCGACCCTGGCGAGCCGCCCGGCCCGCCCCGCCACCCCGCCTCCGGCCTCTGGACCAGCGCCCCGGTGGACAGCCGGATCCTGGGCTGCCGGTGGCACCGGCTCACGGCCGCCGGCCCGGTGCCGCCGGGCTGCTCGATCGTCCTGCGCACATACGCCGACGACCTCGGCGCCGACGTGCCCCGGGACGGCTGGAGCCGCCCGCACGTCATCACCGGGCCGGCCCAACCCCGCACCGACGCCGACTCGGCGGTCGACGCCGACTACGCGGTGCTCGCCGGGCGCGGCCGGTATCTGCGGATCCAGATCGAGCTGACCGGCGACGGCTGGGCCACCCCGGTGCTGGGCAGCCTGCTGGTCGAGCCGGAGACGCCGTCGCTGGACCAATTCCTGCCGGCCATCTACCGCGCGGAGGAGCAGACCACCGGCTTCCTGCACCGGTTCCTGGCCCTGTTCGGCGCCGAGCTGGACGCGCTCGAGCAGCGGATCCGGACGCTGCCGACCCGGTTCTCCCCCACCTCGGCGCCGGACCGGCTGCTGGACGAGCTGGCCGCCGAACTGGGCGTGCCCCTGGAACGCGGCGGGACCGCGGCTCAGCGCCGGGCCATGCTGGCCGCCGTCCCGCGCGCCTACTCGCGGCGCGGCACCCCGGCCGCGATCCGCACCCTGCTGCGCACCCACCTGGAGGCCGCGCTCGGCCGGACGCTGCCAGAGGGCATCCCGGCCCTCGTCGAGGGTTTCCGGGAGCGCCCGTCGGCCACCCTCGGGCACACCCGACTGCCCGCCGGGCCCGGCCTGTGGAGCGACTCGGTGGTGGACCGGCCTCGCCTCGGCAACCCCGGCCGTCACGACCGGATCACCCTCGTCTCGGTGGGCGACGCGATCACCGACCGGTTCCGGGTGCACGCTCACCGGTTCCGGGTTGTCGTGCCGCGCCCGCTGCTGGCCGACGCCGAGGCCCGCGAGCGGTTCGAACGCCTCGTCGAGGCCGAGAAGCCGGCGCACGTCGGGCACGAGCTCACCCTGATCGACCCGCGCGCCGTCGTCGGCGTGCAGGGGGTGCTCGGGGTCGACACGTACCTGGGTGACCGGCCGCCCGCCCGCCTGGCCGCGCCCGGCGATCCCGGACCGCCGCTCGGCGCCGGGCTGCGCCTGGACACCGGCCGCTCCCGCCCGCCGGCCGTCGGACGCGGCGCCCGCGCCGGCGGGCACACGGTCCTGATCTGAACTGCGAAGGAGGAAGCTGATGCGCCGAGCCACCGGCAGCGCCGCCACCTGGGCGGCCGCTTTTCCGACATCCCGGCTGCGGTGGTTCACCGGCCGGTTCCTGACCGCCCACGACCTCACCGCCGAGCAGGACTACCACGTGGGACGGCGGCGGATCCACCACCGGCTGCTGCACGGCTGGGGCGTCGTCTGCGGGTTCGAGGTCCGCCCGGACGGCCGGCCCGGCTGCGGCGATGTCGTCACGGTCTCCCCCGGCATCGCCCTGGACTGCCAGGGACGCGAGGTCGTCCGGTCCACGCCGGACAGCGTGCGCTGGGAAGCCACCCCGGAGCTGACCAGCGAGCAGGATCGGGTGGCGATCCTCTGCGTCCGCTACCACGAGTGCCTGGCCGACCCGCTCCCGGCGATCACCGGCGACTGCGCAGGGGCCGCCCCCGACGAGCCCGGCCGGGTGGTCGAGGGCGCCGCGTTCGAGCTGCACGTGCCGACCGGCGACCCGGACGATCCGTGGTCCGCGCTGCTGCACCCAAAGGCGGCGCCGGCCGACCACCGCTGCGGCGGCCCGGACTGCGTCGATCCGAACTGCCTCGAACCGGCATGCGACCTCGGCGACTGCGTGCCGATCGCGCTGCTCAGCCGCGGCCCGGACGGCACGGTGCGGGTGGACGTGGACGCCGACGGCGTGCCGCGCACGGTCCGCCGCGCGCTGCCGCCCCCGGCCGGCTACCTTACCCGCGTCGTCGGCACGAACTGGACGCACGGCGCCGACCGGCCGGTCTCCGACCTTGTCGCAGACGGCGGCGAACTGCGCATCCAGTTCGACCGCCCGCTGGCCGAGGGCGACGACACCGCGAGGGGGATCAACCCGTTCACGTTCGTCGTGGAGGTGGAGGACTCGACCGGCAACCGGGCCCGGGTCCCGTACGACTCCGACCACCCGCCCCGCCTGGACGACGAGGGCCGGGTCGCGGTGTTCACCATCGACCCGGACACGCTGCGGGTGTCGCGCCGCCGCGACGGCCAGCCCGGCATCGTCGGCGACGCCATCTTCGTGACCCTGTACGGCGATCTCGTCCACGACTGCCACGGCCGGCCGGTCGACGCCGACTTCTTCGGCTCGTTCCCCTCCGGCGACGGTGTCCGCGGCGGCGTCTTCCGCAGCTGGTTCCTCGTGACGGGCGCCAAGGAGGGATACAAGTGAACGTCGACCTGGAACGCCTGGAGCGCCCGCGGTTCAGCCGCGGGATGGTGCTGTCCGACAACGATCTGACCGCGCTCGTCGAGTGGACCCGCGGGCGGCTCGGCCTGCAGCGCTATCACGACGGCTGGGGTGTGGCGTGCGGCCTGGACGTGCGATGCGTCCCGGGCCGTCCCGGCACCGTTAAGATCCTTTCCGGGTACGGGGTGAGTCCGGCCGGCGCCGACCTGGTGGTGACCGCCCCGATCGAGACCGACCTGTCCCGCTGCGCCGAGCCGTGCCACGGCGATCTGCCGTCCCCTCCTCAGCCCTGCGGCGATGTCGTCGTCGATCTCTACCTCGACGCCGCCGAGTCCGACGCCGTGCCGGAGCTGCTGAAGAGCTGCGGGTGCGACGACGACCACGTCACGACCACCCGCGTCTGCGAGGGGGTCGCGGTGCGGTCCCGCGTGGTGCCGTGGGCCCCGGACATGCCCGACCCGCTGTTCGAGGCGGCCAAGGCGTGGCAGCTGAAATACCACGAGTGCCACGACGTGGTGCGCCGCTTCGTCGACGAGGGTGTCGCCTCGAGCGGCTCGTCCGGCATCGTCCACTGGCTGAGCCGGGAGGCCGGCGACGCGCCCTGCGACTGGCTGCCCCGGCTGAGGACCACGAACGAGCCGGACGCCGTGCAGGCTTTGCTGGATCTGGTCGTGTTCCGGCGGCACCGGCTCCTGCGTACGGGCTGTGAGGAGTGCACGACCGGCGAGGGCGTGCGGCTGGCCCGGATCTGGCTGCGGCGGTCCGACGACGCCGACGGCCGTCCGGGGTGCGCGGTCACGCTGATCGACGCGTACCCGCCGTACCGCCGGGAACTGGGGCCGACGCCGCCGCACCCGGTCGCACCGGGTCAAGTCGGCCTCACCTCGTACGTCTGGCAGCGCTGGGATCAGGTCCGGGCCCGCTGGCACGGCCTCACGGGGCAGGTGGACGCGACGATCTTCGACCCGGGGGAAACGGCCTCGGCACTGCTGACGCTTCTCGACGCCTCCGACCTGATCGCCTGGGAGCCGTCCGCCGATCCGCCGACGCCGATACTGGTGGCGACGCCATGCCTGGGAATCCGGGTGCTCGGATTCCACTCCGCGCCCCGGAAGGTCTTCGAGCCGTCGGCGGAGTCTCCGCCTTCACCCGAGCCTCCGCCTTCACCCGCTACCGAGCCGGGTCTGGAGGAAATTCGGGGCGTCGGGCCCAAGACGGCGGCCGCCCTGCGCGGGGTCGGCATCTCCACCCCGCGGGCGGTCGTGACGGCCTCCATCGAGCGCCTGAGCCCGCTGATGCCGCCGGCCACCGACCCGGCCGAGGTCCAGGAGGATGCTCAGCGGCTTCTCGGACGGCCGTCGTGAGCGAACGCGCCGACTTCCGGGAGGGCCGGCGGGTCCGGGTGGCCGACCTCAACCGCGAGTCGGCCGACCGGACCGCCGACCTGGACACCCACGTACGTCTGGCCCACCCCGGCCCGGGCATGTCCGGGGCCGGGATCGTCGCGCCGGACGGCACGACGTCGGCCGTGCTAGTGCCCGACGATCCCGGCCGCTCGGTGCGGCTCTCCACGCCGGGGGCGGTCGACGCCGTCGTACTCACCCCGGCCGGGCACCGGATGGCCGGCCCGCTCACGAGCACCGCGCCGGTCCAGGTCACCGGGGTGCTGCGGCTGACCCAGGCCGGGCCGCCGGCCGAGCGGGCCACGCCGTGGACGATCCGGCCGGTGGAGATCCGCGACGACGACAACCGCCTAATTGCCCGCGAGCTGCGCGTCGAGCTCGAGGCCCCGCCGGGCGCGTCGCTGTCGGCCAACCGGGTCGCGGTCCGGTTCGGCGACGCGTCGGTCCTGGAGGTCGACGCCGGAGGGGACGTCACGGTCGCCGGGGATCTCCACGTCGCCGGCACCGCCTCGGAGGGCCCGATCCCGGCCGACCCGACCGATCCCCGGTTCGCGGCCGCGATCACCGACACCGTCGCCGAACGCATCCTGGCCGTCGCCGACGGATCCGGAACCGGCGGGCTGGGCCTGACCGCCGAGGCCTCGGAGCTGTCCGACGCGGCGGCGACCCGGATCAACGCGCACGTCCATCCGGACCGTCAGATCAACCACTGGGGCGCGGCGATCGACGCCCGCCGCGGCGTCCAGCAGCAGCGGCTGTTCGTGCACCTCGGGCGGATGACCCCACCCGACAACACCGCGTTCCTGTCGGAGTACGCGGTGGTATGGGAGCCGCCGCTGGCGCCCGAGGAGCAGGCCGCCGTCACGGTCGCGGTGGTCGCGTTCGACTTCCGGGGCGAGCTGATGGCGCAACAGGTCACCGTGGCGGTCGTCGGCCCCCCGCCGCCCGAGGAGGAACCCCCACCCGAGGAGGAGCCGCTATGAGCCGCAGCGTGTTCGAGGACGGCCGGATCCTGCGAACCTCGGACTTCGTCGCCGACCAGGTCCAGCACCTGGCCGCGCACCGGACGCACAACCGCACCGCGCACTCGTGGGGGATCGTACGGGGGCTGGAGATCCTCGACTCCGACGGTGAGCAGGTGGTCCAGGACGGCCACGCGATCGACGGGTACGGGCGCGACGTCGTGCTCGACGTCCGCCGCACGCTCGACGTGCGCACGTTCCTGCTGCGCGGGATCGAGGCGATCGACGTCTGGCTGGTGTACGCGCAGGTCCCGTTGGCGTCCGGCGGCGACGGTCTCGACCGGATCCGGGACACGGCCGCGATCGAGCTGAGGCCCGCCTCCGACGCCGACCCGCGAACCCCGCCCGACGACGCCGCCGACAGCGGGCCCCTGCCACCGGACGACCCGGCCCGCCGCTGGCCGATCCTGCTCGGCCGGATCATCCTCGACCTGTTCAACCCGGACAAGCCGCCCGAGATCCGGATGGCCGGCCGCCCGTACGCCGGCCTCGTCGGGGCCAAGGTCACCGCCCCGACCGGCGACACCTGGCTCGACCTGGGCGCGACGACTGCGGGCACGCTGCGGATCGGTGTCCCCGGGCCGGACACCCAGGTCGAGGTGGACGCGGCCGGCGTCCACCTCGGACTTCCGCTGACCGTCAAGGGGGGTCTCGTGCTCCAGGGCGGGTCGGTCGCCGTCGTGCCCGAGGAATCGGATGCCACCCCGACGTCGGCGTCGGCATTGGCGGGCCCGGCCGCGCCGGTGACGCCGGAATGGTCGATCGGTCACGCCGCCGACGGGGTCGTCCACGAGCTGCGGGTGGCGCTGCCTCCGGGCGAGGCGGGCGTGTCCAACCGGCTGGTCGTCGGGGCCTGGCGCGACGGCGAGTTCACCCCCAGCCTGGTCGTCGATGAGCACGGCACGATGGTGATCGCCGGGAACCTGATCGTCCGGGGTCACCTCGAGGCCGCGTCGGTCCAGCAGGCCGAGCTCAGCGACCAGGCCAAGGCGTTCCTGGCCGGGATCCAGCCGAACAGCCTGCTCTCCCTGTTCGCCGCGCCGACGTTCAGTCCGATCAACTGATGGAGGCCACCGTCGGCGAGCTGAACCTGACCGCCCGCGTGGTCGGGGCCGAGCGGTCGCCGCGCGCCGAGGTGGCCGGGGTCCTCACCGGGGAACCCGCGCGGGATCGGATGCTGGCCGCGCTCGCGCCGTCGTTCGGCGGGGCCGAGGTGATCGTGGTGCGCGCGGTCTCCTGCCGTACGGTGATCGGCCTGGGCCGGCCCGGCGCGGCCGATGTCCTGCCCCGCGCGATCGCGTCGGCGGTGGCCACGATGCTGCGCGACCACCCGTTCGACGACGACTGGGTGGTCCGGTTCCGCGACCGTCCGGCGTATGTCGCCGCCTTCCTACGGGACGCCCTCGCCGGGCACGACAACCGCTGGTACTACGAGCCGTTCCGCCGCTACTGCCGCCCGGACTGGACGATCGACACGGCCACCCTGCTGGCCGATCACCACGCCGACCGTTGGCGTGTGCTGGCCGCCCTGCCCGGCCCGGCCGGCCTGGACGCGGTGCTGGCCCGCCTCGGCGACGACTTGCCCGCCCTGATCGGTGACGCCGCCCGCCCGGTCGCCGACCGCTGGCTGCCCCTGGTCCGGACGGCCGCGGCGATCGTCTCGGTCCCGCTCGAGCCACCCGAGCGGGAGCGGCTGGCGGCGGTCCTGGCGGCCGCGGAACCGCCACCGGACTGGCGGGACCGTCGCAGCCTCGGCCACGCGGTCGGCGCCGCGGTGCGGGCCCTGCTGCGCGACACCGATCCGGTGCCAGTGGTCCAGGACCACGACTGGTTCGACCACGACGCCTTCACGGCCGCGGTCCACGGCCGCGCTGTCCCCACCGCCGGTCCACCCACGGCGGCGACCCCGCGCGTCCAGCGACTGCGAGCCGACCTGACCACCGCCGCCGCCGACCCCGCTTTGCGTCTGAACTCGGCCGGGCCGGACGTCGCGGCCGACGTGGCGCGGGTGATGGCCACCCTGGTCCGGCACGCGCCCCGTTGGGCCGGGGACGAGCTGGCCGTCGACTACGTGGCGCACCTCCTGCGTCAGCCGGCAAAAACCACCGATTCCCTCGTACGATCCCTGCGCCGGACGGCCACGACGGCTCCCACGGCCCTCGACGAGCCCGTGCCCTCGGCCACCGCGGCCGGACTGCTGGTCCTGCGCGGACTGCTCGGCCTCGGCCTGACCACGTCGCTGCTTGCCCCGGTCGGCGGGGAGCCGTTGCTCTCCGCGGTGCTCCGGCGCTGGACCGGAAGCGGCCGCGGCGACGACCCGCTTCTCGACCTGATCGCCGAGACTGCGGGCACCGGCCGGCAACCCTTCGAGACGCCGGAGCTCCCGTACGCACCGCCGTGCCGTCACGTCACCGTGCCCCACCAGGCCGATGGGTTCGCCACCGTCACGGTCGACCGTACGGGCCGGGTGCTGCCGTTCGCCGTGCCCGGCGCCGCGGCGGCCGACGACCCGGACCTGACCGCCGCCGTGGCCAACGCGCTGGCCGCCCTGGGTGGACCGGCCACCTCCGACCCGGACGGGCTCGGCGTCGACCTGCTCGCGGTGACGGCCCTGCAGGCGTGGGCGCGCTGGCTACCCGGGTTCGCCGCCGCCTCCGTCCCGTTCCTGCTGGCCACGATGGTGCGGCGGCCCGCCGCCGTACGGATCACCGGCGGCAACGTGGACGTGCGTCTGCCGGCCCGGCCGCACGACATCGTGCTGCGGCTGGCCGGATACCTCGACCCGCTCGACACGTACACCGTGCTGGGCGGGCGGACGATCCGGTTCGTAGTGGAGGACGACGGATGAGCGACGAACCGTACGCCACCAGCGCCGAACATCTGGCCGACGAGCTGCGCCGGGTCGAGCTGCTGGTGCGGGCCCAGGTCGAACGCTGGCGCACCGCCCTGGCCGATCTGCGGCCGGCCACCGGCTGGGGCACCGGCATCCTGGACGACGAGGAGCTGGTGAACTATCTGGCGCACTCGTTCACCGAGCCGATGGACGACGACAGCCCGCCCGAGGCCCACGCCCACATGCTGGCGGGCACCGCGATCGCCGCGCAGATCATGATCCGTCGCCCGGCCGACGGCGTCGAGCTGCGCGTGGACCATTTGCACAAGGCGTTCGACCTCAACCGTACGGACCTGGACGTGATCTTGATCTGCCTGCTCGCCGAGTTGGACGCCCGCTACCGGCGGGTGCTGGCGTACCTGGCCGACGAGGAGTGGCGCAAGGTCCCGCCGGTCGGCGTGCTGGCCGAGATCCTGCGCCCCGGGGCCGGCGGGCTGGCGGCGTTCCGGGCCCGGTTCGCGCCGGGGAGCCCGCTGATCCGGCACCGGCTGGTCGCCCTGGGCGAGCCCGCCGAGGGTGGCCTGTCGACCCGGGCGGTGCTGCTGGACGGCCGGATCGCCGCCTACCTGGGCGGCCAGGACCACCTCGACTCCCGCCTGGCCCCGCTGGTGACAGTCGTTCTCCCCAGCCCTTCCACCCCGCCTTCCACTCCGGCCTCACCTACCCCTCCGGCCCCGCCTTTTCCTCAGGCCGGTGACGACGCGTCGGGGCGCGTCGCCATGCTGGTCGAGGTCCTCGGGCGGCATCCCGTCGGCGCGACGGTGGCGCTGCTCGGACCGCCCGGCAGCGGCCGCGGTTTCCTGGCCCGGGCTGTGGCCACCGAGCTGGACGTTCCGCTGCTGCGGGTGGACCTGCGCGCGCAGCCGCCCGATCGCCAACTGGCCCGCGACGTCTATCGGGAGGCCCGGCTGCGCGGCGCCGCCGTGCTGTGGCGGGGCGGCGAGGCCGTGGCCGGCACGTCCGCCGACGACGACCGCCTGTGGGCCGACCTGCTGGCGCGCGCCGCCACCCACACCGCGCCCACTTTTGTCGACCACGCCCAGCCGTGGGACCCGCCGCCGCGGCACGAGGACGCGGGACCGTACCTGCGGATGTCCTGCCCCGCGCCGGATCTGACCGCACGTGAGGCGCACTGGGCCCACCACCTGGACGGCCTCACCTCGGCCGATCCCGCCCAGCTCGCCGCCACCTATCTGCTCGGGCCGGCCCAGATCGCCCAGGCCGTACGGGTCGCGCGCGATCAGGCCGCCCCAGCCGACTCGACCGCGGACGACCTGCGGGAAGCCTGCCGCCGCCTGTCGTCGCGCCGCCTGATGAGCATCGCCAAACCCAGCGGCGCCCCGACCGGCATGACCCTGGCCGAAATCGTCCTGCCCGACGACAAGAAACGGGAGCTGTTCGCGCTGCGCGACCGCATCCGGAACCGGCCCCGGGTGGACCGCCTCCTGGGCCCGGGCGCGAAAGGCACGCGGGGCCTGGTCGCGATGTTCTGCGGTTCCTCCGGCACGGGCAAGACCCTCGCCGCCGGCCTCATCGCCCGCGACTTGGGCCGCGACCTGCTGCGGGTGGACCTGTCCCAAATGGTCAGCAAGTGGGTCGGCGAGACCGAGAAAAACCTGGACCGGGTGTTGGCCGAAGCGCAGGACTCCCCCGCCATCCTGTTCTTCGACGAGGCCGAGGCGGTCTTCGGCAAACGCGGCACGGTGTCGGAGGCCCGGGACCGGTACGCCATGCAGGAGACCAGTTTCCTGCTCCAGCGCATCGAGGAGTACGAGGGCGTGGTCATCCTGGCCACCAACCTGCGCCAGAACCTGGACGAGGCCTTCAGCCGCCGCATCACCACGGTGATCGACTTTCCGTCGGCCGACGAGGACTGCCGCCGCCGCTTGTGGGGTCTGGCGCTGAGCCGCGTCCCCCACGACTTGACCCCGGCCGAAATCGCCACCGCGGCCGAAAGCTATCGCCTGTCCGCCGCCGCCATCTGCGAGGTCGTCGTGACGGCGTCGTTCGTCGCCCTGGCCCGCGACCCCGCCACCACCCACCTGACCACGGAGGACGTAGACGAGGCCGTACGAACCGAACTCCAGCGCCAGGGCCTCCCAGCCGCCCCGGGCCTAAGGCCGTAACAGCACACGTTCAGAACTTGTCAGGCAGCGCCAGCCTCGCCATGTTCTCGCCCACGAGCGTGCGCTGCCATCCCTCAACGGCCCGCCACTCGACCAGCCACAGCAGATACTCAACTGGCCCGATCCCACTCGGCAGCGGAGTGGTCGCGCCGTCCTCGCGCAACACCATCGAGCCGACCTCACCACACGTGTCAAGCAGGCACACCGCGCCCGTCATGTCCTCCGTCGCGATGTCAAACTGCCGGCGCTCGGTCAACAGCTCGGCCACCGGGATCTCATGCTCCTCGTCCCAGCGGTAAAGGCCGAACAGCGAGACGACGCCCGCATATCCGGACAGCAGATCCGGCCCGTCGGGGTGGTAACGCCAGTGCAGGTCGAAGCCGCCGGTCACGCCATAGATCTCGGACACGAAACCGGGTGATCGGTAGGACTCCAGGCCGGGCTGCCGGTGAAGCCAGTCGTCCCAGTCGGCGAAGTCGTCGTCGTCCCAAACCGGGTGTTCGGAAAAGGTCACGTCGAAGCGCTTGTCGCGGTCCATCCGGCCGATCACGTCGCGGAGACCGGTCATGGCGCTCGCCAGGTCATTCGTCGTCGGCATCGCTCTTCTCCCCGATGGTGATCTTCTTGGCCAGGAGAAGGCTGACGATCGACGCTATGCCTTCGTCCAACTTTCCCTCGGTCGGACGCTTGCGGCCCATGTAGACGGCAGTCATCCGATTGACGAAGTCGTCCAGGCCGGCGAAGTCACCGCCGTCGTCGTGTTCGTCCTCGACGGCCATCGCAAACCGCTGGGGCACGTGGCGGTCAAGCAAACCTTGACGCCGCAGATCATTGAGGTCCGGCCTCGCCGTGGCTGCCAGCGGCGGCGGCTTGATGTTGTCCAGACTGAAGCCGGACAGCGGGTCGGCCCTCCTCCACTTCTTGCCCTGGTAGCGCATCGTTCCGCGTTCGATCTCGATCCGGCGAGGGAAATTCTCGACAATGTCGCCTTTGTGAAACTCCACCCGTGCCGAGTAATAGAGCACTTCCTCCTGGGCGATCCTTTCCTTGCTGTCCGACTCGATCTCCTGCTCCATCTCTGCGTTGTGCTTCTTGCGGAGCGGCACAGTGTTGAACGGATCTCCGGGGCCGTGCAGCTTCTCGCTGACGAGGTGACCGGCGACCCAGTAACCCACGCCCCAAACTCCGCGCTTCTTGTTCACCATCATCCGGTCGATCGACACGACGTGGTCCCAGCCGAGCATCCGACCGCGCGGTGCACTGCCTTTCTTACCCTCGTCAGACAACGGCTCGGCGGTGACCTTGGACGCTTTGGCCCCCGACGTGGGCTTGATCTCCGTCTCCGGAAGCTCAATCACACGCAGCGCGATCTGAATGGTCTGTAGCTCCGGCCACAGCGCCTCCTCCCAGCTCTCCGCCTCGTCGTCCTTGGCCTTGAGCTCGGACTTATCTCCCTCCGCCTTCTTGGCCGCGGCCATGGCGGCGCTCGCCGCGGCCAGCGTTACGGCGAGCTTGGTGTCGGCGCTGCCGATGGCGGTCTCGGCGCGCTTCCTGCGCTCGCCCTCCTCGCCCTTGTCCTTGAGTTTCGCGGCCGAGACCCGGTATTCGTCGAGTTTCTGGCGTACCGGACCCTTGTGATCGCTGGCCATCATGATCTCGGGCTTGTCGCCGACCACCTCGATCCACAGTTGGTGGTGTTCGCCCTCGGCCGACCAGCGGACGGTCTCGCCGATCGTCCCGTCGTACTTCTCGCCCTTCGGATCCTTCTTCTTCCGCAGTCCGAGCGATTCGAGCAGCGCCTTGCCCTTCTCGATCAGCCACACCACGGCCTTCTCGACCATGCCGAGCACCCATTCCCGCATGCTCTTGACCTTCTCGGCGACGATCTTGGGTAGGTCGCGGAACCGGGTGTAGTCGGCGATGAACGCGATCACCGGCCGGACCATCCCGGCCAGGGCCTTCTCGACGGCCGCGGCGAAGCCGGTGGTGTTGCCGGCCAGCAGATCCACCACGCCGTCGACCACGGTCTCGATCAGGCTGAAGATCGAGGCGGCGTTCTCGAAGATCCAGCGCAGCACTTTATAGATGGCCTCGATCGCCTGCAGGATGGCGCCGGCCGGATTGAACAGCAGCAGGATCCGCGCGGCGATCTGACTGACGATGGCGCCGGTCATGAACTCCACGGCGCTGCGTATCACCTCGTCCACGATGTTCTTCGGGTCGAGCTTCTCCTTGATCATTTCGACGATGCCATCCGGGCCCTTGTCGATGAAAGTGGACAGCATCGACCAGACCTTCTCGGCCAGGGCGACGTTTTTCGCGCCGACGTGCTTGACCAGGATCTTGCGAATGTTGGCCCAGGTGATGCCCATCAGCTGCAGGAAGAACGTGGCCACGCTGCGCAGCGTCACCTCGGTCGGGATCGCGATGTCCTTCACGTTGCCGAGCAGCCATTGCACGAAGCCGCGCAGCAGATGGCCACCCAGGTGGTCGAAGAACGCGCCGAACCCGTCGGCCAGACCCTTCAACAGGTTGCCGGCGAAGCCCAGCGGGTCGTCGGCGATCTGGCCGGCGACCTTCTTGATCTTCGCGACGACCGCCCAGAACGACGCCGGCGGGATGCCGACCAGTTCCAGCAGCCCGTCGATGATGAACTTGATCGGGTCGTCGAGGAACCGCGTGACCGCGCCGATGATGCGGTCCAGCAGGCTGGACGCCTTGCGACGGGCCTCGGCGATCTCGGCCCGGGCCTCGTCGACGGCCTCGGTCGAGCTGCGCTTCAGATCCTTGACGAACGCGGTTCGGGTCGCCTCGACGTCCTCGTGCAGCCGGTCCAGCTGACCGTCGAACGCGGCCCGCTGCCCGGCCGCCCACTCCTGCAGCGACGCCGGCAGCTCGTCGAAGATCGTCTTGATGTCAGTCCGCGCGGTCTCGATGATCGTGTTGCAGGCCGCGATGATCGTGTTGACCTCGCTCGACAGATCCTCGAGCTGCCGTACGACGCCGTCGGCGAACTTGGTCTCGGCGGTTGTGTAGTCCCGTTCCACCCAGCCCGGCAGTCCGGTGAGGAAGTCGCCGACACCCACGAAGAAGCCACCGACGCCGCTGTGCCGTTTGCTGATCCGGTCGCTGACCACCTTCAGGTCGCTCTTGAAGGCCGTCGAGAGCAGGACCTTGGCGGCGTCCCACTTGGCCATCGCCGTGCTCGGCAGGTCCTTCAGTTGCGGCATGACCTTCGTACGGGCGTCTTTGAAGATTTGGTTGGCACGCTCGGACGCCGCCGCGCGCATCGACTCCTCGGAGCCGACCATGCCGCGCTGCCGAGTCGTGGCGCCGGTCGCCGTGCCGACCCGGGACGTCTCCAGCGCGGTCACCGCCTGCACCTGCAGCGCGGCCATGTCCGCCTCGGCCTTGGCCAGCGATTCGCGCTGCTGGGCCAGGATGCGGGCCGGACCGTCCGCCGCCAACTGGTCGAACTCGCCCTGGGCGGCGCGGGCCTCGGCGACCGGCCCGGTCTGCACGAGCGAGGCCGGCTCGGTGGTCATGCCGGCCGACTTGATCCGCTCGGCGGTGGCGGTCGCGTCCTCGGTCAGCGACACATTCTTGGCCGGTACGGCATCCGGCACGGCCGCCGTGGCCTCGATCGGCGCGGTCGCGACGACGGCGGGCTGCGGCGGCAGCTCCGTGCCCGGCGGCGGCGCGGCCGGCTGCGCCGTCTGCTCCATCGCCTCGTAGCTGCCCTCGACGCGGCTCGTCTCGCCCTGGATGCTCTCGTTGAGCGCGCTCCCGGCCTCCTTCGCCGCCTCCTCCGGTTTGGCCTCGACCAGCGCGTCCTCGTCGGGCGGCCGCTTGGACCGGATGACCTCCCGGATCCGCTTCCCCAGCGCGACGATCTCGGGGCTGGGCGGTTCCCGCACCGCGCCGATCAACTGCTGCTGCGCCTTGGCGACCCCCTCGGCGGGCGGCGGCACGACGGCCTCCCGGGCGTCGCCGACCTGCGCGGCCGCGGGCGGCAACGCACCGTGCGCCCGCGCGGTCCCGGAGGCACGCTTGATGACCGCCTGCGTACGGCGAACCGCCGCCGGCGACGGCCCGGCGGGCGGCTCCGGCATGAGCAGCCCGGCACGTTTCGGCCCGGACGCCGAGGGCCTCTCCCCCTCCGCAGCAGCAGGCCCGGCCATACCCACGCCGGCGTCTCCCCGGCCACCGCGGGCCGGCTTACCGTCTGATCCCTTCGCCGCCGCGCCCGAGGATCGCGCACCGCCACCGGACCGCGCGCTCGGCTTATCAACGGGCTGCACCCCATCACGACCACCAACCAGGGCGCTCGCCGCGATCGCTCCCGAGCCCGCGCCAGCCGTTCCCGCCCCTGCTCCAGCCATTCGCCCGCCCGCACCAGCCGCTCCCACACCCGCGCCAGCCGCACCCGCGCCAGCCGTTCCGGCCACTGCTCCAGCCGTTCGCGCGCCCGCGCCAGCCTTTCCTGCTCCAGCAGCTACCGCACCCGCGCCAGCCGTTCCCGCGCCTGCACCAGCTGTTCCCGACCCTGCACCAGCGGTTCGCGCGCCCGCGCCAGCAGTTCCCGTGCCCGCACCCGCAGCGACAACCCCGGCCCACGAACTCGTCCCCGCAGCCGGGCGGGGAGCCCCACCCGCCGCCGAAAGGGCACCCTTCTCAGCCGCACCCGAGTGAATTGCCCCCGGGCCGGGCTCCGCACGCCTCACAGCAGCAGCGCCGGCGCCGGCGAACCGAGCCGCCCCCGCACCGCCCGACTTGGCCGATGCGATCACCACGCGCGGCACTGGCAGGACGGGCGCGACCCCGGCCCGCCCACTCGCCCTCGAGGCGGCGGCGGGACTAAGGCGTACGGGAGCCCCCGAAGCCCCCGACGACGAGGCCGCGCGCCGGGACCGGGCCTGTGCCCCACCGGTCTGGCGGCGCTGCGGAGCCCGCGCGGCCCGGCCCGGTTCCGGCGCGACCTCCCGGGCCGCCCCGGTCCGCGCCCGGTCGAGCGTCTTCTCGGATCCCACCTACGGCCTCCGCAACGTCAGCGCCGGGCCAGCTCCCGATCGAACGACAACAGCGCGGGGTGCGCGGCGGCAAAGGACGCCGCGGCGCCCGGCCCGAAGGTCTTGTGCAGCAGCCGGCGGTATTGGTCGGCCTGCCAGCGGGCCCGACCCCAGCTGCCTTCTTCGGCGAGGGCGCGGATGAGGGCGATCTGGCTGCGTTCGCGCAGCGGGTCGGTGGCCACCAGGCGCATCGCGTAGTCGATGGCCCGCGTGAAGTTGCCGCCACGGCGCAGGTGGTCGACCAGGGCTTCGAGGAAGCGGATCTGGAGCTGCCCCAGACGCTCGCGTTCCACGATGACCCAGTCCTCGTACCACCCGGGCAGCAGCTCGCGGGACAGCGATTCGGGGCCGAGGCCGGTGGCCGGCGGTGGGCTGCCGTCGAGGAATTCCCAACCGGACTGTTCGAGCACGATTACGTCGACGTGAACATGATCGTTCAGGGCCAAGGTCGAGCCGCTGCACGTGATGACGGGCGGAGATCCGGCGCCGTTCAAACGCCACAGGATCGAACGCAGGTTGGCCGACGCGCGCGCCTCCGCCTTCTGGGGCCACAGCGTCCCGGCGATCACCGCCCGGCGCACCGGCCGGCGGCGGAGCGCCAGCAACGCGATGAGGCGCTGCGCGAGCTCGTTGACCTCGACAGCCGTATGGCCCACGCGCAGGCAGAAACCGTCGAGCAGATCGAGACGGAGGGTCTCCGGGTCGTCGTACGGCACAGATGCGGTCATGAGGCACCTCCCGCGCCGCATTATCCGGCCGATCGCGTTACGCGCCCGTCACCGATGCGTCGCTTTACCGCCCCACTGACCTAGATCCGACACTGCCCCGAGTTGCACCTCCGGCCCGCCGCCAGCGATTCGCACGTGCTGACTTGTCCCCGCGGCGGTGTGGTCGACAGGGTGACGCGGTGTCGTGTTACCCCATGGTCGACCTGGCCGCGATCGCCGAGAACTACGCGCAGTTGACCGGCGTGCTCACCGGTCTTGCCTTCACCGCGCTGGTGCTGATCCTGACCCTGGCCACCTCGCGCGAGCACACAACGAACAACACCGACAACGGAGCGCCGTTGTGCCTGTTCATCGCGTTTTTCGCGTTGCTCCTGGCGACATTGCTGTATTCAGTCATGACTGGTGAAGACATGAGGCAGGCCCGAGGCCGGGCCGCCACCGTCGAACTCATCAACGGCCTCGTCTTAGGCCTGGCGGTCATAGCTCTTCTGCAGGGTGTCTTCCTGCTCATGCGCGACGCCGACATGGATCCCGCCGCCGTGATGCTGGCCCGAATTGTGACGGTAGTCGTCGTCCCGACCGTGGCCATGTACTTCGTGGCGGTCGGCGCCTCCGACACGGTCTCGGCGCGGGCGGCATCGAACGGTCGACGCGACGATCGTACGGGCCCACCAGGACGCTGCCGGGGCTCGTAAAGGGGGCTGAGCCCGGTCGAGTCGCGGGGTAGCGCAAGGAATCGGCCGCTCGCGGGGCGGCCTGACCACCAAACTGCATCTGCTCGCTGAGGGACGCGGCCGGAGTCTGGTCAGCCGGATCACACCGGGTCAGGCTGCCGATACCAAGGAACTGGTGGCGCTGCTCGACGCTGTCAGCGTCGCCCGGCCGGCCGGTAACGGCCGGCCCCGTAAACGTCTCGATCACCTGATTGCGGACAAGGCCTACGGATCGCGCGCCAATCGCCGGTCTCTGCGGGCGCGCCGGATCCCGCACACCATCCCGGAACGCGACGACGTCATTGCGGGGCGGGCCCGCCGGGGTTCCCGCGGCGGGCGGCCACCGATCTTCGACCCGGTCAGGTACAAGGACCGCAACCAGGTCGAGCGGGCCTTCAACCGGCTCAAGCAGTTCCGGGCCGTCGCCACCCGCTACGACAAACTCAAAGACCGCTACCACGCCACGGTCACCATCGCCTCGATCATGATCTGGCTCCGAGCTAAACCCGACCGCGCCCGCGCATGATCCGTCAGATTCGCTCTAGTGTCCGGGCCGCTTCCCGCGGCGCGGACAACCGATGTCGGCGACGGGATGCCGGGCAGTGCGCTTCGATCGGCAGGGCTTCTGATGGCAGAGGCGAACAGTCTGGAAACGCCCGAATGAGGCCTGAGAGGCCCTGATCTTTGACAAGATGGTTCGCGCCCCTGGGGTGCGACGTGGCGCAGTCTCAAACGTCCGACACGCCTTGATAGTGGTTGGAGGTGCCCGTCCAGAACAGGCAGAGGGTAGCCTGATGCGGCCGGGCACACCGGCATCCATCCGTCATACACTCGACCTGTGAGTAGATGAAGACTGAGCAGACCAGCGGTGACCTGGCCCGGCACCGGATCCAAACGGTGCTCGTCGGGGTGCTCGAACGCACCCGGCTCGTACGGACGCAGTCCAGCCGGCAGTTTCTTATCGAGCAGCTCCAGGACCGTGTCGGCCACTTCCCCTTGCGCGAGCACTCCGAGCTTCGGTTGCAGACAGTCGAGCTGGTCCGCGCCTGCAGCAAACTCATCGACGGAGTCCCGGCCCTGGTCGAGGCCGTCGAGTATCTGGAGCCGGGCACCGAGGAGGTCGACCAGCTGCGGCGCCTGCGTGACGAGTGGGAGGCGGCCGACGTCCTGAACGAGGACGACTGGACGACGTTGCGGTCCCTTCTGCAGAATCTGACGCCGACCAACCTCACTGTCCTTTATCAGCGCGCCACCGAGCACCGGTCACCGGGACCGCCCTCGTGGTGTGCCGACGCCTGGCAGGCTTTCGTTCATCTTGCCGGGCAGAATGCCGGGCCGGACGGTCTGCAGCCGAGCATGAACTTCCTGGTGCTGCTCGAGGATCAGGTGGATGAGAAGGCAGCGCGGTGGATCCGGCTGCGGAACGGCCGGCTGGCCACCGGGCAAGGTCTGACCCAGCAACTGGAGGAACGGCGGGCCTATCTCGCGCGCGGGGGCGAGCAACCGACGGCATCCACGGCCTACCTCGTCGTCCAGGTCGAGCCACATCTGGATCCGACCGGCAGCGAAGAGATGTATGCCCTGTCGTACTTCCGTCAGTGGTACGGCGCCGATTCCTGGTATTCACGACGGGGGGAGACCAGTCTGGTTCACCTCCGCGACCTGGAACGCGAGGTGGAGCAGCTAATCGAGCAGATGGAGATCGACTGGTCGGACCGGACGGGCACCGTGTTCGTCGAGTTCGTGCTGCCCTGGGAGTTGCTCAACGTCGGAGTGGATCGCTGGCGCAAGGAGACCGGCTCCGCGCGGCCGATCGCACTGTCGATGGACTATCCGGTGGTGGTCCGCAGCCTTGAACGGCTTCGCACCCAGCGCTGGCATCGCGCCTGGCACCAACGTTGGCGCCAACTCTTGAAGGCTCCCGCGCACAGCAAGGTCTATTGGAGCCATCCCAGCGGGAAAGATTACTTCACGCGGCTCGAGTCCGAACTGAAAGCAGATGACCGTGTTGTCTCGCTCGTGCTGAGCGAGCCGCCGGCGCAGCGGGGCGAGACCGGCCAGCAGGAGATCGAGGCGGCCCTTCGTGCCGGGCTGCCGGTGATCATCTGGCATCGGGGCGACTGCACCAGCGCGGAGTTCCGGGAAGCGGTTACCAGCCTGGTGAGTGATGGTGGTATCGGCCGCCTGCCGCTTCGCGCGAATGAGCTACGGCACGAGGCATTACGACTCGAGCCTGCCCAGCGGGACGGCCACATCGGCCACCATCTGACGATTCTCTGGGACGACCCGCAGCGCAGGCCCGATGCTCTGGGCGCCCCCACCGATCGAGGGATCGGGGAGAGCTGGTGACCAGAGGTGATACCGCGGCCACCTGGCGGGCGATCTCGCAGGCGCTACGGCCGCTGTCCGGGTCCTCTCCCGTCGGTGCAGCCAGGTGGGAGGTGGCCGTGCTGCTCGACGCGGGGCCCTCGATGGCGGTCTGGCAGGACATCGTCGACGGCGTGGTGCAGGTACTCCGCAACCATGAGGACCTCGGCGGCGTCGACGTGGTGCCATTCGACCCCTCCGCAGCGAATCCGGCCGACCCGGTCCAGCCGTTCCTGGGCCCCGGCCGGATCGTCCTCGTATTGACCGACGGCACTGGACCGGCCTGGCATGCGGGGACCATGCTGCCGCTGCTGAGTGCCTGGGGCCGTCAGTCACCGATCGCCATCCTCGACCTGCTCCCGCAACTCCAGTGGTATCGGACCGGGATCCGGCCACGACGGCTACAGATGTGGTTACCCACGACCGGGCCCGCTTCCGCCAATGCCGACTTCTCGTGGGAGATGCACAGTCCGGTACCGGCGGTGTTCGACGAGCCGGTGGGCGACGACCCGGTGCCGGTGCCGGTTCTCGAGCTTGATTCTCGATGGCTGGCAGCCTGGGTCAGTCTGCTCATTGGTGGTGCGTCCCGGCTGCCCGCCCTGCTGGCCACCGACTCTGTGCCGGAGGACGTGGCACTGCCAGGGCCGATGCTGGACGCCAACGCTCGGACGCGGGTCCGTGAGTTCACCGCGTGGGCGACGCCGACTGCCGTCGCGCTGGCCACACAGCTCGCTGCGGCTCCGCTCAACCTGGCGCTGATGCGGTCGGTGCAGCGCGCCCTGATACCGGACTCGCAGACCTCGCATCTGTCCGAGATTCTCAGCAGCGAGCTGCTCTATCCGGTGTCCTCTTCGGGCGGAGTTGCCGAGAGCGCCGGGATCGCCTATGAGTTCCACCAGGGCGTCCGGGAGGAACTGCTCGCGGCCGGACGCCGGGCGGACGCGGTCCGGGTGTTGCGGGTGGTCGGCGATCAGCTGGGGCCGACCATCCCGGTGGTCCGAGGGCTGAGCCGGATGCTCGATGATCCCGACGCCACGCCGATCTGGCCGGTGACTCCGGAGACCGCGCCCTTCGTCCGGGTCGAACAGGCCGTGCTCCACGCTCTTTCCGGGCGTTACCTTGCGCGGGCTCGCCATTTGCACGAAGCGTTGGGCGTCGAGTCGGACGCGCCGCCGGGGAGCGCTGCGGCGAGCGTGTCCTTTGCGACAATGAGTACGGCAGCGGGTACCACTGATCGCACATCCGAAGGAGCAGCCGTGTCGTCGAGCAGGGTGGCGGATGTGACCACGTCACAGCGGACTCCCGCCAGAGCACCTGTCATCTGGGGAAGCGTTCCGCCTCGCAACCCCAACTTCACCGGCCGGGAGACTCTGCTGGCGAACCTGCACGACCAGATGCGGGTCGGCACGACTGCAGTACTGCCCCACGCTCTGCAGGGCATGGGCGGCGTCGGGAAGTCACAGCTCGCAGTGGAATACGTGTATCGCCACCAGGACAAGTACGACGTCATCTGGTGGATTCCGTCCGAGCGTCCGGCTCAGATCGGTAACGCCCTGACCGAGCTTGCCCAGCGGCTGCAGCTACCGGTGGGCCTGGAAGCGAACGCCGCGGTGCCGGCCGTCCGGGAGGCCCTGCGACTCGGCCAGCCGTACGCCAACTGGCTTTTGATCTTCGACAATGCGGAGAGCCCGGAGGCGGTGCAGCGGTACTTCCCCAACGGTGGGCCCGGGCACATCATGGTCACCTCACGCAATCCACAGTGGTCGAGCATCGCTCAGCAGCTCGAGGTGGACGTCTTCGCGCGCCGGGAGAGCGTCGATCTGCTTCGTCGACGTGGCCAGGAACTGACCGACGAGGACGCGACCCGGCTGGCCGAGGCGCTCGGCGACCTCCCGCTGGCATTGGACCAAGCCGCTGCCTGGCGCGCCGAGACCGGAATGCCTGCCGACGAGTACCTCCGTCTTTTCGAACAGAAGCGAACTGAACTCCTCGAGGTGTCGGTGCCGCTGGACTATCAGCTGCCGGTTGCGGCCGCCTGGAACGTCTCACTGGACCGCTTGGCCGACTCCAGCCCGGGCGCCCTCCGGCTGCTCCAGGTCTGCTCCTTCTTCGCCCCGGAGCCCATTCCCCGGACGCTGTTCAGTCGTGGCCGGGCCAGCAACGTGCACCCCGAGCTGGACGAGGTGCGGCGCGACCCGATGCGGCTCAACCGGGCCATTCGCGAGATCAACCGCTACGCTCTAGCGAAAATCGACCACCGGACCAACTCCATCCAGATGCACAGGCTCGTCCAAGCCGTACTGATGGACCGGCTCGACGACGCGGAACAGGCGTCGATGCGGCGCAGCGCGCACCTTCTGCTCGCCGACGGCGACCCTAATGATCCGAATTCCCCGGACAGCTGGCGGGCCTACGCCGATCTGTACCCGCATGCCATGACAGCGCAGGCGTTCCGGTCCACCGACCCCTGGGTGCAACAGCTGATCGACAACCTGTCCCGCTATCTCTATTGGTGGGGCGATCACCGTGCCGCTTACGAGCTGGCCACGCGAGCCTACGAGGCGCGTAGCGAGCAGCTGGGGGCACGGAACCCGTCGACCCTGCGCATGGGCCACTGGATGGGATGGCTGTTGTTCGTTCTCGGCCGGTTCAACGAGGCGGCCCAACTCAACCAGGAGGTGCTCAACGCCTACCGCGAGATCGTGGACGAGGACAATGAGGATCTGCTGCGTGCGCTCGGTGCCGTCGCTGCCGACCGCCGGGTGGCCGGCGACTTCAAGGGAGCGCTGGAACTGGCCGAGGAGGTCTATCAGCGGCACGTGCGGGCACTCGGCCCGGACGACGTGGAGACGATCACCGCGGCCCACAACCTCGCGGTGAGCCTGCGGCTTACCGGCGAGCTGCAGCGGGCGTCCGAGATCGACGAACAGAATCAGCAGCTGCGGATCCAGCTGTACGGCACGGACCATCCGATCACGCTGGAAAGCACCCGTAACCTGATCACCGATCGGTGTGAGCTCGGCGATTACGTCAGCGCTCGAGCCGAGGCGCAGGCGGTTGCTGACCAACTGCGCCACCAGCTGAGCCCGGGCCACCCGCAGACTCTGCGAGCACTGCGGACGCTGGCCGTGGCACTTCGCAAGGCCGGTGACCACGAGGCTGCCCGCTGGATCTCCGAGGAGGTCCGCGAGGGGTTCCTCACCCGTTACGGCGAGAATCACCCTGACACCATCGCGGCTTCGCTGAACCTGTCGAGCGACCTGCGCGAGACCGGCGATCTTGACGGCGCGGCCGAACTCGGTGAGCAGGTGTACGAACGTTATCGGCAGCTGCTGCTCAGCGACAGGCACCCGCACGCCATCGCCGCCAAGCTCAACTGGGCGGTTACCGAACGGCTGCGGGGCAGAGTGACCAAGGCCCGGCAGATGGACGAGGAGGGATTCGCCCAGTTGCGTGAGCAGCTCGGCGACGACCATCCGCTTACGCTGTCCACGGCGCTCAACCTGGCGAGTGACCTGTATGCCCAGGGGGAGTACGCCTTGGCGTACGAGCGGGATACCGACGCCATCGAACGGCTGGCACGGGTTCTGGGGCCGGAGCATCCGACCACTCTCGCCGGCCAGGGCAACCGGGCAATGGACCTGCTGAAGCTGGGTCGGGAGGAGGAATCCGCCGAGGTGCACGCGAGCGCGGTGGCACATTTCCGGCGGCTCCTCGGCGACGATCATCCGGCCACGGCAGCGGCGGTGGATCTCAACCTGCGGGCCAACTGCGACATGGATCCGCTGCCGCTGTAAAAGGTCAGCCCGGCCCTATCCATTCGGCGAGCTGTACCGGGTTGCCGATCTCACCGGTTGATCGGCGCACGGCCCGATGCACCGCTCGCACCAGCTCGGGCCGTTGGCGCAACGCGTCCGCGGCTCGGCCCGGCCCACCTGCCGTCAGCACCAGGCCGAGTCCAGCCCAGGCGCTGGGACTGCTCGGGTCCGTGGTCAGTTCGGCCAGGTATCCCTGGCGGGCCTGGTCCAGCTCACCCGCCACATAGGCGAGGTCGGCGGCTATCGCGCCGGTCACGTGGACGCCGATCGCGGACGGGTCGCGCCGGAGTTGCTCGAATCCGGCCGCATCGGTCAGACGCCAGAGCGTCAGAACGGCCCTGGCGTCGAGCCCGCGGGCGCTGGGGTCGGCGGTGACCATTGGTGGTGGCCCGGCCGGCTCGGGGCGGTCGGCACCAGCCGCCCAGGATGTCGCGAGCGCCGCTACCACGTCCGCCGACTGCCGGAGATGATGCAGCCGCCAGCGGGCCCTGTGATCGGTGACCGCGGCGTCGGCGGCAGCGAGCGGTCGCGCCGGTACGCTTTCGCTCTGCCAGCGGTCCGCGGTGGCGATGAGGCCTTGCACGAGATCCTCACCGACCGCGGTGAGCTGCGGCAGCTCTGCCAGCACCCCCAGGGTGGCGCGAACCTGTTGCCGCCAGCGGGCGAACTCGAAGTGAGCCAGCGCACCGATGCTGTCCGAGGCCCGCTCACGGAAGGTGCGCCAGAACTCGGTGATTCCGGCGAACGCATAGACGCCTTGGAGCAGCCCGCCGAGCGGTCGTGGATCGTTACGCCATGGCGCGTACAGCTTCTGTGCGGGCTCGCCGGTATGCAGGGGCGCCAGGTGCAGCAACGCGCCGAGCTTGATGTGCTGGAACTCGTGCACCATCGTGACCGCAAGCTCGATGGCGTCCTGCGGCTCAGACATGATCATGCTGCCGAAGGCGTCCCCCGCTGATGCACTCATCGTCCGGAACCGCTCCGCCGGCGGCTGCGGCACCAACGAGAAGAGCCCCTGAGCCATTGGCGCCGCGAGAAGGGGGCTCGTCTCGACCAGCAGACGCCAGGCCTGGCTCAGCAGCTCACGCCAGTGGCGCAGCTCCGACCCGTTCAGCAACCGGGGCGGTGTCGGCGTACGAAGGTTGCGGTAGGGATCCAGGCATTCCAGGTGGATCGCGAGGGTCTGCCCGTCCGCCTCGACGCGTACACCGGGCAGCGCCTGCCAGCCGTCTCCGCCGACCAGCACCTCGCCACCCGGTGTGTCGACCACGCCGGATCCGCCGGCGCCGTGAACCTCGGTGTGGCCCCACTGCCCGGTGCCAGGCACCCGCGCGGCGCCGAGTGTCGGCAGCACCGTGAAACCGTCTCGCACCGGCACGGTGATCCGGAAATCGATGCCGGTTCGCAGCGCTGCCGCGGCGGCGAGGGTATGCAGGTAGCCGAGGTCCACCCACAGCGGCACCGGCGAATGAGCGGTCCCGCGAAGACGTCGCAGAACATATCCCGCCCAGACACCCACCTGCGGATGCAGCAACAGGTCGGCGACCTCGGGTGGATCGCGTCGCTCCGCTTCGATGAGCAGTTTCCAGGCGGTCTCGACGGAGGGAAGTGGACGGATGTCGTTCCCGGGCCGGACGATGTCGAGCAGGGCGCGCAGTTGCAGCATGCGCCAGCTGCGCTCGACGGTCAGAAGCTGAGCGACCGAGTCGGCGTCCCCGCCGCCGGAGAAAAGTGCGGTCACGTGCTGCTTGTCCAGCCGGTGGTAGCGGGGCGGCCTGTCCGCGGCGCCGTCATTGCCCATCCAGGAACTCCGACCCAATCAAGTTAGTCAATGCGTTGAGGATTGTAGCCGCTGGTGATGCCTTCGGTGTCGTCGATGCGTCGCAGCAGTCTCCGCATGGTCGGGGCCAGAATCTGGTCGTCGTAGGTGGGTAGATCGGCGAGGGTCACCTCCGTCAGGTCTGCCATGTCCGACTCAATGTCATCGATCGATCGGCTCACTGCCGCCGTCTCCTCACGTCGCTGCTGTTCCGTCGCCCATCATGTCGCACGCGGTAACGATCCTGGAAGCGTTGAGTGAAGGGTGGGTCCAACTTCCGATACCGATGGAACTGGACCGCTTACGGTAAGTTGAGGTCATGAGCGGGAGCCTGCGACTCGTCTTCGTTCACGGGATCCTGTCGTCGGCCGACACCTGGTCACCCTTCCTGAGCCTGATAGAGCAGGACGCCGATCTCGACTTCCTGACGCCCTCCACCTTTTCCTACACGAGCCCGCCGATCTCGCTGAACCCCCTGCGCCGGATACCCGACATCAACGACATCGCAGACAGCCTGCGCACCTACCTGGCCAACGATCTCGCCGATGACACCGGACTCGTGTTGGTCGCACACAGCCAAGGCGGTCTCGTGGTGCAGCGGATGCTCGCCCGGACGCTCGCCGACGGCTGCGGTTCCGAACTGGCCCGGATCCGCCGTATCGTGCTGTTCGCCTGTCCCAACTCCGGCTCCGAGCTCGCTCTGCTGCTGCGTCGTGGACTGCTCGGGTGGCACTCTCAGGAGCGTGATCTGAGACCGCTCAACCGGGACATCACCGAGGCGCACCGGGTGGTGCTCAACCAGGTCATCCATGCCACCTCGGCGTCAGACGGGGCGTGTCCGATCAAGATCATCGCCTACGCCGGGGAGAGCGACGGTGTCGTCACCCCCACGTCGGCGAAGAGCGTCTTTCCCGAGGTGGGCGTGTTGCCTGGTGACCACTTCTCCATCATCAAGCCGGACTCGACCAGCCACCGGTCCTATGCGGCACTGAAACGGCACCTCAAGGAGGCGCGGTTCACAAAGGTTCCCGAGCGAGCACCGCGCCCCGGCCCGTCACCCGTGACTCCGGCGGCACGACCCGCCGCCGATCTGTACCGTGTGCTGGTGGACGGGCTGCTTGGTGTCCCGCGGATGACCGAGCCGGCGTTCCGCGAGCAGATCTACGAGCTTCTGCCACCGGTGATCATCCATCAGATGCGACGTGACAACGCAGCCCGGATCGAGCTCTTCTCCCTTCTGCGCAGCTTCGAGCATTATCGGCACCTGGCTCCGTGGGACTCGCTCGCCATGGCGCTCGAAACGCTCGTCCCAGATCATCCGGCGGTCGCCGATGTGCTGGACAACCTGGCGGGTGCGGGGCTGCGAAAGGCGTGACGGTGCGCCGCTCAGCCCGCATCGAGGCCGTATGTCTCGCCTGATCGCGATCACATCGCTGACCACAGCTTGAATGGCGAGCGATCTCCACTCCGCAGGGCACTACGAACGGGCGTCTCCTTCTCACGTCGAGCAACGGGCGTGATCTTGAGGGTGGCCGCAGTAGTTTGATTTCGGTGCTGGCGACTGTGGCCGAGCGGTATTGCCGGCCGTAGGTCGGCTTTCTCCGTAGTCTCGGCCGGGTGAGCGACGGGTTCTGCTGTCAGGTAACGGAATCGGGCAGTGCGGCGAGGCGATCGAAGGCTCGGACGAGGTAGTCGGTCCAATGCCGGTCAGGGCGAGCTCGAGCCGATCAAGCACCCTTCCATGCGGGATGATCTTGACCGTCCTTCTGTCATGCAGTGGCCTTCGTTCGGGGTTGCCAAGGCGGGCGACAGAGAATGCGTTCAGGGCTACGCCGAGCACTTCGGGACTGCCTCACCGGAGACTGAAGACCGCGTCGCAAAATTTACGCGGAGTAACGAGCCTAAGCAGACTTGCGTGCATGACTACTTGATGCAAGGAGGGCTCGGACGGTCCGGCGACTGAGGTAACGGCGATGTCCTTCGGCTGCCGCCGACCTGCCGTTCATCGGCGTGCTCCGTCATGCGGCCGCCAGTGCATCAGGATCCAGGGGCAGCCGACCTCGGCCGCGACCCGGGCCATGCCCCGGTCGGCCAGCCCGCCCGACACGTCGTTGATCACGGAGGCGCCGGCTTCGAGGGTGGCCCGGGACACCGCGGCGCGGGTGGTGTCGATGCTCAGCGGCACACCGGCCCGGGCCAGCCGCTCGATGACAGGGACGACCCGTGCGATCTCGGTGTCGGCGTCGACCCGCTGGGCGCCCGGGCGGGTCGATTCGCCACCCACGTCCACAATGTCGCCGTCGGCCCGTGCAACTCGATCCCGTGCCGGACGGCGGCTTCCGCGTCCGTGTATTTCCCGCCGTCCGAGAAGGAATCGGGGGTGACGTTCAGGATGCCCATCACGACCGGGTGATCCGTCTGCATCACTGCGCGCCCCGCGACCAGCGCATCCGTCGGCTCCGTCGTCACGGACCGAGGGTACGGCGGGCAGAGTTGTCGCACGTGCGTACGAAGACCCGTAACTCAATTTCACGCACGCCATCACCTTGCGTAACGTTTCGGACGCTTGTAGCCAAGAAGGGCGGTCCGTACTCTTCGGAACTAGGCATCATGTGCAGGAACCGAGGGAAGCAGACGAGCATGGCGGCGTCCGGACGGCTCACTCGACGCGAAGCGTGGGAAGTAGCACGATATGGGCAAGCCAAGTTCGGGTTCTCGGGTGGCTGCACAACTGCATAGATCTTCTCCTCTCAGCCGGGCGGCATGTCGCCTACGGCCGTGGCCAGCAGCCAGCCGGCCTGAGAGAAGGGAGAACCGGTGGACAGTGATGGACACCGGCGTCCGTCGATCGTGGTCCGTACCTACAACGGGCGGCATCGACGGTCGAGTGACACGCGATGGGCTGCCATGGCCGGGCTGGGGAAAGGCATCAGCTTCACCGCTCGGCTGATCTTGGCGGCAGAAGTGCTGGACAAGCACGATGCCCTCGCCACATTGGCGAGGGCGATCGCGTGGATCGGTGACACGATCTTTTAGCTGGCGAGCCCGATCGTGACCACCGGGGCACGGAGGCCTGTCGTGATGGCAGGTCTCCGTGTGCCTCTGTCAGCATGGCGCGATGCCGTCCGTGCGTCAACTGATTCGCCCAAAACGGGCGTCGCCCCGGATCACCCTTCAGCTGGGATGCGGCTGCCGACCGACGACGACATCTACCGGGCGCGCCTCGTCTACCTGGGCTCTCCGGGCTACACCCTGCCCGTCCACCTGCCGTACGCGCAGTACGTCATGTTCGTGCACTACCTGCTGACCTTCGAGTTCGATCCATTTCCGGCCTGAGAGATCGCGCTCGCCATGGTCACCACGTCGTACGTGTTCCGCCATGTCGACCCCGACCGCCCGGCCCGGGTCGTCATCCGGACCGCACTCACCGAATGGCGCCGCACGCGCGAGCCGGCGGTCGAGCAACGCGACCCGAGACTTGTCGCCACTCGTATCCGGGTTCGGGAGGAGTTGGTATGACCAGTTCATTCGCATGCTTCCACGGGGGCGGCGCGTGACCAGGCCCGATGTCGACATCGACTCGCCGTTCCTCGATCTCTTCGGCGGGCGGCACTCCTGCCGCGATGAGATCGCCCGCAGCAGGCCGGGCCGGTGGCGGCGTACGCCCAGCAGACCCCGTCGGCCGAGGCGCCCCTGCCCGTGCCGGCCCTGATCGGTCCGTACGGCGGCAACGTGCCGCCGCCCTGTCTTCCTCGACCTGCACTTCCCGATGGAGGTGCGTGAACGCTTCGGCCCGGTGTCACGTGGTCGGCCCCGGCGTCAGCATGCCGACGCTGATGGACGCGCTCGGCTATCTGAACGCGCGCTGTGGCGTCCAGGTGACCCGTCGGGCCACGCGCCCGGCTCTGCTGATGCCGGAATTGCGCCCGCACCCCCGGTGCGAAACCCCGCAGACTCCGAGCAGGGTCTGCCCGCGCCGTATCCGCTGGCCTCGCTGTCCCGGTAGACACGTCGTTGTCCTCGCGGCTCCGGTCCGCGTCGATGGTCGCGTATACAAGGGTGCGTGCGACGTGTCGTACGGCGAAGGCCCGCTCGAGCACCTCAACATGACGCCGATGATCGGCAAGGCGACGCTCTCGGCCATTACTCCGTGTCATCGTACGTAACGTCACGCTGAGTCACTTTGTGTTACTCTGGAGGGCACATCGCAGCGCTGCGATTTTTGCTATCGACCACACGAAGCCGGCTCGCGGTCGGCGCGCTCGCTGCCTTTCTGTTTCTTCGTGGCCTGACGTCGCCGTCGCCCGCCCATGCCGACGAACCCAAGCCACATGTCACACCAACTTCGACCACGTCGAGCCCGACGTTCTGGCAGAAATGCAGGCGCAGGCCAAACTCGCGCCAGCGAGCAACGTGCTCAGCGAGGCCGGGTTCGAGACGGCCTCCGGCTTCGCCGGCATCTAGTGTCCTGAGTCGTTAATGCGGGTGCAGTAGCGTTTGACGGATTCGAGGATCTGGTCGGCGGTCTTGGTCCAGACGTAGGGCCGGGGGTCGTCGTTTCAGGTCCCGATCCAGTCGCGGATGTCTTTGTTCAGAGCGCGGACGCTGCGATGGGTGCCGCGTTGCAGCTTCTTCGTGGTCAGTTCACCGAACCAGCGTTCGACCAGGTTGAGCCAGGAACTGCTGGTCGGGGTGAAGTGCAGAACGAAACGTGGATGCGTTTGCAGCCAGCGTTTGATGACCGGGGTCTTGTGAGTGGACGCGTTGTCCAGCACCACGTGCACGTCCAGATCGGCGGGGACCTCGTCGTCGAGGGTCTGCAGGAACTTCTTGAACTCAATCGCCCGGTGCCGGGCATGCAACCTGCCGATGACCTTGCCGGTGGTCAGATCCAGTGCCGCGTAAAGGCTGGACGTGCCGGCCCGCACATAGTCGTGGCTGGCCCGCTGTGGCGTGCCGGGCATCATCGGCAGCACCGGTGCGGTGCGGTCCAACGCTTGGATCTGTGACTTCTCGTCGACACACAGCACGACGGCGCGTTCCGGCGGATCGAGATACAGGCCGACGACGTCGCGGACCTTGTCGATGAACTGCGGGTCCTTTGACAACGTCCACGTGTCTTGGCGGTGCGGCTGCAGCCCGAACGCTCGCCAGATCCGGGAGACCGCCGTCTGCGACAGGCCGACCTCGGCGGCCATCGACCGGGTCGACCAATGCGTCGCATCCTTTGGCGTGGACTCCAACGTCGTCGCGATCACGCGTTCCACGTCCGCGTCCGCGATCGTGCGGGGCCGGCCCGGCCGCGGCTCGTCCAGCAACCCGTCGAGCCGGTCGACAGCGAACCGGTTACGCCACTTCGTGACCATGTTGCGCGAGAACCCGAGTTCCTCGGCGATCTGACCGTTCGCGGCCCCGGCCGCGTCAGCGCACGCCAGCACGACCCGTGACCGGGCAGCCAAAGCCTGAGCCGAGGTCGGCCGACGCGACCACGCTTGCAACTGCTCCCGCTCGTCATCAGTGAGCGTGATAGGCACCGCTACCGGGTTAGGCAGGACCTAACCCCTACCCACACTGCCACCGATTTAACGACTCAGTACACTAGTCGTCGGTGCCGTCTGTACTCCGACGGCCGCGGACCTGGTGTCATGGCTGCGGACGGGCTCGGTCAACCCCAGGTACCGGCCCTGATTTCGGCGTTGCTGCAAGCGCCCGGCTGCCCGGGAGTTGCCCTGCTGGCCATCGGTCTCGCCCGAAACTGCGCCCGGCCAGCATCGCGGGATAGCAACTGATCAGCCTGCTGCTCCGCGAAGCAGGTGGGCCAGTGCCACCGGCCGAGGCCACGATGCTGAGCTGGATGACCGAAGTCCGGTTCGGCAGGCCCACGGTCGCGCAGATCCGGATGCGTGAAGACCCGCGCTCATCTTACCTGCTCTCGAAGCTTTCGAGTTTCGCACTTCGGTGCCGTGCTAGTGCCCCGTCTTTGAACGTTGGCCGTGTAATCCGTCGGTTCTGGCGACGTTTCGGGCAGGCTGTCCCTGTCGCTGTTGTGTGGGAGGTGGTGCCGGGTGGGCCGACGCCCGGAAGTGTTCGTGCGAGCGCTGTCGATGGCCGAAGGTCAGCGGCTGCAGAAGATCACGCGGACCGCGAAACATCCGGTCAAGCTGCGGCGGGCGATCGTCGTTCTGATGTCGGCCCAGGGCCAGCCGGCACCTGACATCGCGCATCTGCTCAAGGCCACCGACGACTACGTCCGTGATGTGATCCACGCGTTCAACGAACGGGGGTTCGACGCGCTGGACCCAAAATGGAGCGGGGGCACACCGAACAAGATCAGTGAACAGACCCGAGACTGGATCTGCGTGATCGCCCGGTGTGACCCCCGATTCCTGGGCCGGCCGTTCTCCGGCTGGTCGCTTTCCAAGCTGCGCGACTACCTGATCGAGGCCGGGCACGTCGAGACGATCAGCATCGAGACCGTCCGGCGGATCCTGCATGAACGCGGCGTCACCTGGCAGACGTCGAAGACCTGGAAAGCCAGCAACGACCCCGACTTCACGTCGAAGATGCGAACGATCCTCGACCTCTACGACCACCCACCGGCCGGCGGCCGGGTCGTCTGCGTCGACGAGTTCGGGCCGCTGAACCTGCAACCCCGGCCCGGCAAAGCCTGGAAACCGCAAGGCCAACCGGTCCGGCTCCGGGCGACCTACCACCGCGACGCAGGTGTCCGGCACATGATCGCCAGCCTCGACCTGGCCACCGGGAAGATCCACTACCGGATCCGGGATCGCAAACGCTCGGGCGAGTTCCTCGACTTCCTCAAAAGCCTGCGCCGCCGCTGGCCAGACCAGACACTGCACCTGATCCTGGACAACTTCTCCCCGCACAAACACCCCACCGTCCGGGCCTGGTGCCAGGCCAACCAGGTTGAGCTGGTGTTCCTGCCGACCTACAGCTCCTGGCTGAACTGGATCGAAGCCGAGTTCGCCGCTCTGCGCTACTTCGCCCTCAACGGCACCGACCACCGCTCCCACGCTGAGCAAGACACCGCGATCGGTGACTACATCCGCTGGCACAACCAGCGCGCCCGACCAAAGACCGGATACGCCACCAACTCAAAGATCCGCCACCCCGATTACCCATTCAAGGCCGCGTGACGAGGCACTAGGTAGCAACGGTCCGATGGTGGTTGCCGACAACACAGGGGTGCGCAAGACGATCCTCGCCGGATGCTTGCACGGCTACGCGCCGGTAACCGCCTGCGCCGGCCCGCCGGACGCAACGAAACGAACCGTCCAGTCGACAAGCCCGATAAGAGGAGTCGCAGTCGCAGACCCTGGGCCCATAAACACCCGCACCGTCATGGAAGGAACGACACACATGTGCCGCCATCCTGCACAGAGGCCGGTAAGAGAAAGGCCCAACCTGCGTTTCCGCAGCCCAGTCCCTTCCTTGTTCGATGGGCTGATGGTGTCCGAACCTCGGCCCTCGATCCGCGGGTGATTACGAAGGCGCTATCGCGCACGCCGTAACAGGTCCACCCCGCCCTCCCCCATAACAAGAGGGTGCGCAATCCTGACCCAGTGGGCCTGACTATCAAGCGATTTCAGTAGCGCTTGGGTCGTTCGGGCGCTAATTTGCACCGCTTGACGGGGAGCCAGGCCAGCGGCTGCCACCACCTCGCGTAGGTCGGCGGCCACGTAGGAAGAGTTCTCGGGCGTCGGACGACTCACGCTGACGATCACGTTTCCCTCGTCCAAGGTGATCGAGTAATCAAAACCGGAGCCATCGTATTCCACGCTCGGAGCCAGCCAATTTGACGCAACAGGCCCCACCGCCCCGAACTCTTGCACCAGGAATTCGAATCGAGCACTTACCTCTTCGGCAAATGAGATTCGCTTGCCGCGCCCCATCCTGCATCAACTCCCAGATTTCTTATTACAATTTATCTCAGGAGGTCTTTACGGTTTTTTCGTAGCACGCCAGAAACCGTCGACAGTCTCTTCAATACTAAAGCCCTTTCCGCTTAGGTAATTCAGCTCTCGCCCAAACACGTTCCCTCCGGAGAAGCGCTTGCTGAACGGGTCTGACACGAACTTGATTTCGTCGCCCCGATCGATCGCGTCGTCGATAAAACGTTTGTTGCGTGTCCAGTTCCAACGACCTGTCCCCTTACCCCAGGCAATCTCACCCTTAAGCGTGTAACCGCTTCTCATTGCTCCGCGAACATTGAGTACATTGAAATCTTGAGTCGGGTTGGCTTTGACATGTGTTCTGATATCCCGGCTTGTTCCCAGAAGCGTGGTCCCACAGTTATGGACAAGGATCGGAGTCTCGCCGGCAAGTACATAGTACGTGTGGGTGGCGTCGACGGTGAGGTCGTACATCGTGCTGACGCCGGTGTAGGTCTTGACGGCGGCCACTGTGCGGGTGGTGCGGATCGAATTCAGCTTGTCGCCGGGGTTCAGGTCGCCGGCATCGGTCCACTTCTGTTTGCTGCTGTTCCAAATGGGATGATGCCGGGTTGTCTGAATTACGTTGCGGGCGCCGTTGTTCTCGATCGTCAGGTCGGTGAGGGCGGTGTCCTGGTGGACGTGGACCTTCGTGACAGTCCGGACGTAGCGTTTGCCGCTGATCGGGTCAGTGGCGACGACCTTGTCACCGATCTTGACTGCAGCGATCGGCTTGGCCGTGCCGTCGGCCATCAGGACCAGCGTTGCCGCGGCAAAGCTGTGCGTTGGACAGCTCGCCGACGGCGCTCTCGCCGCGCCTTCGTCTGCGGCACCGGCGGCCGATTTAGCGGCTGACTTGCTGAACCCGCCGCGGGTCAAGCCGCTAGCGATGCTGCTGGCTTCTTTTTTCACTGCTGCTGTGCCTGCGTTGGCGGCGGCTTTCGCACCGGCACCGGAGGCCAAGGATCTGATGCCTGCTTTGACGCCTTGGCCGGCGATGGAGGTGACGCCGCCGGTGAATCCACCGATCACAGCACCGAGGGCGCCGTTCTTGGCTAGCCCGCCCCAGCTGAAGTTGCCCTTGTGCTCGACTTTCGTTTCGATCGCGTACTGGACCATGCTGGCGACCGCGCCGGCTGCGGCGCCGCAGGCGACTGCGCCGACCCCGGTGATGCCGATAGCGGCTCCACAGCCGATGCCGACGGCAGCTCCGACAACGCCTCCGATGACTGCGGCTTTGTTGTCGTCGAGCCAGTTACCGGACTTGCACAGCCAGTTGCATTTCTTCTTCTTCTTTGTCGGTTCCGAGGGCGGGGGCGGATCTTCCTGGGGTTTCGGTGATTCGGTGTGGCCGCCTTCGGGACGGGTACCGCCGCCGCCGGGTTCTCTGGCGATCAGGCCGGAAGGGTCGGAGTGGACGATCGGGCTGTTGACCGCGTAGGCGTAGCCCTCGAACGACTGCGGATCAGAAGCGTTGAACAGCGGGTCGATCGAGATGAACCGGCCCAAGGCTGGGTCATACTCGCGGGCGCCGAGATGCGTCAGTCCGGTCAAGTCTGCGGTGCCACCGACGAAACCTTTGGTGTTTCCCCAGGCTGCTGCAGTCCCGCGGGGTGCGCCGAAGGGGGTTTGTCGGCGGATGGTTTCGGCGAGGGTTTTCTCGTCGACCATCACGTTCTGGGTGCCTTGGTGGTCGTTGAACAGCCAGGTGACGCCTTGAGCGGTGCGCTGGGCGACCGTGCTGTCGCCGAATTCGTAGTAGCGGGTGCAGCTGGTCTTGGCGGTGCTGTTGGTGTACCGCAGTTCTTGGTTGCCGAGGTAGAGGGTGCGGCCGGTGGTGTCGCGGCTGATCAGCCGGTTGCCGTCGGCGTCGTAGAGGTACGTGGTGCTGCCGGCGGCGTCGGTGACCGATTGCAGGTGGCCTTCGGCGTCCCATTGCAGGGTTTGGGTGCCGTTAGGCCCGGGTCGGGTTTTGGTGTTGCCGGCGCCGTCGTAGCTGTAGGTGGCTGTTTTCGTGCCGGTGTTGTCGATGGTGGTGGCGCTGCGCAGGATGTGCGGTTGGCCGGTGGTCGGCTCGTTCGCGGTGGTGTCGGCGTAGCGGTAGTTGGTGGTGACGTCGCCCTTGGCGGTGTTGTGGTCGACCAGCTTCGAGCGGGCACCGCCGGGAGTGTATGTGTAGGTGTGCCAGTACGGTGCGACCCCGCCGAGCCCGGCGTTGGTCGGCGACGGTTCGCAGTCGTTCTGGGCGGGCGTCCATGCCTCTTGCAGCCGTTGGTATCGGTCGTAGGTGAAGCATTGGATGTCGGTGTAGTTGCCGCCGGTGGGGGTGTCGGCGATTTTGGTGACGTTGCCGGCGTCGTCGTAGGTGTAGTGCTGGTCGGTGACGGTGTTAGGGGCTAGGCCGTCACGGTGGACGCTGATCTGGTTGAGCCGGCCGGTGGTCTGGTCGGTTTCGAGTGAGACGTAGGCGGGTTTGCCGACGCCGCTGTAGAGGCCGGTGTACAGCTTGTACTGGGTGGTGTGCGCGAGGGCGTCGTATTGGGCGTTGGAGACGATGCTGCTCTGGGCCTGGGTGCCGTAGTTGTTGGTCAGGGTGAGCGGCTGGTCCTGGTTGGTGTAGGTGTAGCGGACCGTTTCCTGCAGCAGGTCACCACTGGCCGGATAGGTGACGGCGCTGATGCTGCCGTCGGGGTTGTAGCCGGTGTCGTACTCGTAGGTGCCCCCGATGCCGGGCTCGCTGTCCGCGATCGTGACTTTGCTGGTGGTGGGCCGGTATTGCTGGTCGTACACCCGGGTGGCGGTGATGTATTCCTTGCCGGAGTCGATCCGGGTGGCCTGGAACGGCTGGCCCTTGACCTTGGTGGTGGTGCCGTAGAAGAGGGCGCTGTCGTAGTCCCATTGGGCGAGTTGCCCGCCCGCGACGGGACTGCTGCCTTTCCACAGCGCGATTTTGCGGTCCAGGTCGTCGTACTTGTATGTGAGCCACTGCTGGTTGGCGTTACGGGTGCCGGTGACCCGGCCGAGGTCGTCGTAGGTAGTGAGACTTTCCCCGCCGTCAGGATCGAGGCTGCTGGTTTTGCGGCCCCGCAGGTCGTAGGTGTAGGTCCATTTGTGCTTGTCGGGGCCGGTGACCGAGGCGAGCAGGCCTTTGCTGTTGTACGCGTAGTCGGTCTGGGCGTAGTCGGTGCCGGTGGGGGTGCGGGTCGGGTACTGGCGCAGCTGGATGGTGCGTCCGCGGGCATCGACCCAACTGGAGGTTCCGGTAGCGCCCTGCGGTGGGGTGACGTCGGTGTGGTCGCCGCCGTAGGCGGTGGTGGTGCGCCACTTCTCGACGCTCTTGGGTTGGAAGATGGAGGCGGTGGGGCGTCCGGCCCGGTCGTAGACGGTGGCGGTCTGGTTCGGTACGTCCTGCTGGGTCAGTGGTTTGGCCAGATCAGTGCCGGGGGTGCCGGTCTTGTCCCAGTAGGCGCCGTAGCTCAGCGATTCGCGGCCGGCGGTGTCGTAGAAGGTGTCGCTGAGGATGCGCCCGCCGGAGGGCGACATGGTCTGGGTTTGCCGGGTGCGGAGCAGGCCGTCGTAGAGGGTGTAGGACTTGGTGACCCCGCCCTCGGGGTTGAGGTGCTTGGTGGTCACCGCGTTCACGCCGTTGGTGCGGATCAGGTAGTCGTAGCCGATGTCCGGGTCGGCGTTCGGGCTGGGAGTACGGCCTGGATTCCAGACTTTGGTGAGTCGGCCGAGGCCGTCGTACTCGAGTTCGGTACGCAGCAGGTTGACGTCGATGGTGGCGGTGGCCAGTCCCCAGGCGGGTTCGACGATGGCCGTGGTGGTCCAGCCCAGCGGGTTGGTGTCGATGGTCTGGACCACCGGTCCGGTCGTGCTCGGGGTGTAGCTGGTCTTTGAGATCCGGCCCAGGGTGTCGGAGGACTCGAGGGAGCGTCCGAGCTCGTCGTAGCTGGTCTCGGTGAGTTTGGTGTAGGTGGGGCTGCCGCCGTTGTAGGCGCTCATCTGTTCGGTCTTGGTGAGGTCGCCGAGGCTGGGGGCGACGCCGTAACCATGTTTGTCGTAGTAGCTGCGGGCGTCGCCGATCACTTGGGTGTCGGTTAGTCCACCGCCGGTTGCTGTGGCGCAGTCGACCGCGAACGTTTCTAGCCGGTGGGGCAGGTTGAGCAGCCACGCTGTGGTGTTGCGCGGTTCGAAGGTGGTCTTGGTGCACTGTTCGTCGCCAGTGACGGCTTCGTCGCCGTAATCGTCCTCGCGAACGGTCATCCCGTAGTCGTCGAAGGTGCTCTTGGTGTACGTGGTTCGCGTCCACGGGGCGTGGTCGAGGGTGACCCGGGACCGGGTCCCCTGGGTCTGGACGAACCGGGCATGCGTGGTGACGTCACCGATTTTGCGGGTCGCCGTGGGTTCCGACTGCCATGGGTCCTGGAGCATGCCGGAGACCTCGGCGCCGCCTCTACCGAGAAGGACCCGGCTTTCGCGGACCATGCCGGCGTAGACGTCGAGGTCGGGCGTCGAGCCACCTTGCGAGTCCGGGACCGACGCGGGGCGGGTGCTGTCCTTGCTCAGGTAGTCGCCGTGCATGCCGCGGAAGTAGGTGGATTCGGTGTAGGTCTGCTCGCCGGGGTCGCCGACGGTGACGCCGACCTTTTGGTAGCCGCGCCACACGTTCCATGTTTTGGCGTCGTCGGGGATCAGGCCGTCGTCGTCGGCGTAGTGCCAGGCCGGGGTGCCGAGATAGTCGTAGTGGCGCAGCACGCGGGGGGCGCCGCCGGTGCGGTCGGTCTCGGTGACGTCGTTGACGACGTACTTGTTGAAGTAGTCGGTCTGTTTGGGGAATCCGGGTGGCGCCCAGCGCACCGGGTAGCAGCGCATGGTGTTGTTCTTGGCGTCGGTGGGCACCGCCGTCCCGGCCTTGCAGTCGGACTCGAGGTAGTCGACATGGATGACGGCGCCGGTCTCGGTGTTGATGTCGGTCAGGCGGCGCCAGTTCATCGCCGGTGCGTTGTCGACGGCGTCGACCCGGTTGGGGTAATTGCGGCCGGCGAAGGTCACGTCGGGCAGGCTGGTCGGGGTGGCGCCGACCAGTCCGTCGTGCTGCACCTTGTCGAGCCACAGCCCGGCGCGGGTGGTGTCTTCCGGGTCGGGGAAGGAGTGGCTCAGAGTCCACTTCTCGACGTCGCGGAACTTCCCGGTGAGCGCGGCGTAGGTGCTGGTCGTGATGGTGGTGAGCCGCCGGGTGGTCCAGAACGACGGCATCCACACGTCACAGCTGGTGGCCGAGCAGCTCAGGTCCCACGGGGTGTCCGGCCATTGCGGGTCATCATGGGTGGTGCAGTCGGACAGGCACCGGTCGACGTAGGTGAAGTCGACGCGGGCGGCGCCGTGGCCGGTGAAGACGGTGTCTTTGCCGGTGGTCAGGTTGGGTTCGACGCGGGTGCCGTAGACGATGTGGTCGACCTGACCGCTACGGGTGTACGGCTGGATCTTGTCGGTGGCGATCGACTTGTAGTTGTTGGTGGCAGTCTCGTACCAGTACGACATGGTGTTGCCGTGCGGGTCGACGACGTAGTCGAGGTTCCACCGCCAGGCGCGTTTGCACATGGACGCGGCGAAGGTGGTCTCGTTGCAGGGTTCGCCTTTGTGGTTGCCGAAGACCGGGACGGTCCATGCCGAGTCGGTGGTGGCGCCGCTGGTCCAGCCGGGCAGCTTGTTACGGCCGAACCAGTACTGGGTGCCGTTGGTGGAGGTGACGACCCACCACTCCCCCTCGGCGGCGCCGTTGTCGGCACCGGTCCGTCGTTCGATCTTCGACCCGTCGTCGTTGCGCAGGTGCCACCGGTTCGATTCACCGGCTTCCTTGATCAGCTCACCGCCGCTGCCGTTGAGGCTCATGGTGGCGTTGTTGGTGACCCAGCACTGGTCGTCGGCGTTCTTGACGGTGGTACCGGAATTGTTGCCGCCGTCGGTGTCGTCGCTGCACGGCTTGAACCGGCGTTCAATGAAGCCACCGACGCCCATCTCGAAGCCCTCACCGATCTCGGAGGGCTGGTTGTTCGACGCCGCCATCCGCCCATCGACCGATTGAGACGAGTAAGCAAGTTCGACGGTGGGTTCCGGCCCACCCATCGCCGGAGGCACCCGCATCGGGAACGACCAGGAGAAGTTGCCCGACGCGCCGCCAGCACTCCAGGTTCCCGACGACTTGAGAGTGGTCGCGCCGAAGTTACCGGTGGACCCGGACGGCGCGCCGCTTAGCGCCAGCAATTGTGAGCTGCCGGTGAGGCTTACCTCCGCCGACACCTGTTTGGTCTTGGCGTTGTTGCGGGTCGGCAGCGGGGTGCCGGCGCATTGCGGTTTCTGCGGGGTGCTCAGCGCGCAGTCGGGCAGCTTGACCAGCTGAAGCCGGTTGGCCCAGTCACCCCCGAAGGCGGTGGCGAACGGACGGTAGTCGACGGTGACCGCAGCCGGGGCTGTGGTGGTGGCGCCGTCGGCGCGGCTCGCCGTGAACAGCAGGCCGCGCACGCCGGCGCGGGCGGACGCCTCCTGGTCCAGGACGTCGACCTGCATCGTGGCCGGCGCTGCGGCAGCGCGGGTGGCGGTGCCGGTCGCCGCTTTCAGCATGAAAGTGGTGCCGGTTGCGCCGAGCGCGACGTGCTGGCGGCCGGCGGCCGGCCACACGGGTGCGGGTCGGGCACTGGCTTGCCGGGAGGTGTCGCTGGCTGGGGGGAGGGCGGCGACGGTGGTGACGGGAACGGCGGGTTTTTCGGCCGGTTTGGGTGGGGTGTAGGGGTCGGCCTTCTCGGCCCAGGCCGGTTGTTGCGACATGGTGACGGTGAGCGTGGCCGTCACCGCCAACGCCAACGCCTTGGTGAGGCGGGACGAGGGGTGTTTCACCGAGGACCTCCACAAGGTTCGGGGCGAGGCTGGGCGCGGGGTCATATCAAGACGCAGGGGGCGGGGAGAAGGTGACGGTCTTACCGGCGCGAAGGCCTTTGCCGTCCTCGTAGTACTGAACCGAGTTGTATTCGGTGCCCCAGTAGTAGATTTCGGCGTCCTTGCTGGTGGCGGCCCGGTCGGGCAGGTTGCGGGCGTTGGCGGTGATCGAGCTGTTCTCGTCGAGGATCAGCTGCAGGTCGGTGCGGTCGGGCAGACCGGTCAGGGCGACGTTGCGCCATTCGATGACCAGTTGCCGGTTCGGTGCGCTGCCCAGGCTCTTGGTGTGCACCGTTGTCTGGTCGTCGACGATGGGGTCGGCGGCGGGCCAGATCTGCATACCACCGCCAACGGCCGGGTCGGCGGGGTCGGCGGGGTCGGCGGGGTCGCTGAAGGAGATGGCACCCCAGTTCTGCACGGTGACGCCGGTGAAGGCGTGGCCGTAGAAGGAGACCGGGAACGGCAGCGGGATCGGTTTTTCGTAGCCGTCGCCGAAGTCAACAGCGGTGTCGGCGGGGATCCAGCTGGCGGTGCTGAGCGCGCACCGGTTGCCGAAGGTGTCAGTGGCGGTTTCGAGGCCCCGCTCGGCGGTGATGTTCCCGTCGATATTGAAGCCGGGGTCTTCGAAGTCGTTGCAGCCTAGTGCCGCATAGAAGTTGTAGTCGCCGTTCTCGACCTCACCGAAGTCGAAGAAGCCACCTTCGTCGGCTGTCGTGGCGCGCTCTTCGAGCCACACGCGGGCGCCGGCCTGGGGGCTACCGCCCGGGTCGAGGATGAACCCGTTCAGAGAGCCGGTGATGCTGGCGATCGGCTCGTCCGGGGCGGCGAAGGTGACGGCGGTACCGGAGGTCAGAGCGGGCTCTTGGAAGACGTACTGCGGGCCGTAGTTGCCTCCGGGGCTGGTGATGCCGACGGCAGTGTCGGAGCCCTTGGCCCGGTCGTCAGTCAGGCCGGCGTAGTTGAAGGTGACGTCACCGTCGGGGGCCAGCGAAACCTCGAAGCTGACCCGGCTGGAGGTGCCGGCGATCAGGGCGTTGCGCCATTCCACGACGAACCGCTGGTCGGTGCCGGAACCGGTCGCCGTCGTCCACACGCTGGCCGAAGCGTCGACGGTGAGGTCGCTCAGGAACGGCGCGAGCGCGGCGGTCGGCGCGTTGTGCCGGTCGGGCAGGCTCACCCCGTTGTACTGGTCGCGGCCGGCGGGGTCCTTGAACGAGACGAACCCATTGGTGGACACCCACAGGTTGCTATAGGTGCTGCCGTAGTACGGGACGGTGAACGGTAGCTGCGGTATCTGCACGATTTGGTCGTCACCGGTCAGCGGGAGCCGGGTGGTGCCCTGCACGAAGGGTGCGGTGGCGGTGTGGCAGACGTAGCCGAAGGTGTCGGCCTCCGGCGCAATCATCAGATCCCGCTTGGTGTCGCCGTCGATGAGGATGTCGCGTTCGGCTCTCGCGGAGGCGCATCCGACGTCACCGTTGTCGGCGGCCAGATTGTAGGTGTTCTCCTCGATCCCGGTGAAGCTGTACTCGCCTTTGGCGTTAGTGGTCCGGCTCAGATCGCCGGGTGTCAGCGTGACCGTGATACCTGCGAGAGGCTCGCCGGTGATGCCGTCGGTGACCTCGCCCGTGAGCGCGACCGGTGTCTCCACGAACACCTCATGGGTAGTGATCGTCGAGGTGAGCCCGGCGGCGTCGAGGGCCTGGATGAACAGGTCGGTGGGGCCGGTATCGGTTGCCGAGACCGGGATGGACAGCGTCTTGGCGCCGCCAGGATCGATGGTCACCTGCTGCGCCTGGCCGGTGGCACCCAACTGGTAACGCACGGCGGTGACCGTGGTGTCACCGCCGGCGTCGACGGTCACCGACAAGTTGCGCCCCGCATAGACCTTGTTGCCCGTGGTTGCTGGGAAGGTGACCAGCGGCGCGTTCGGGCGCTTCAGGTTGGTGAACTCCATCTCGCTGGTGTTGACCACCCGCCCGTACACGCGGACGTCGTCGATCGCACCGGCGAAGTAGCCGGCCGCGGCACCGGCCTGCATGCCCCGTCCGATCGTCACCGGTTTGGCCGAGTCGAACGCGGCGGTCGCGGTGGCCGTGGCAGTCTGCAGGGTGCCATTGACATACAGCCGCATGGCGCCGGTGGTGCTGTCGTAGGTGGCCATCAGCCGGGTCCAGGCGCCTGCGGTTGCGGTGGCGTTCGACAGGACCACCGCGGTGGCCGGGGCGTCGACGTCGGTGGAGGCAACCGCGAATCGCCACTTCTTGTCGGCGATGCTGTAGCTGAGCAGGAACGGTGAGGTGCGGGTGCCGTTCTGCGCCACGATCACCCGCTGACCGGTTCCCGTCGTGCTATCCAACCGGACCGTGGCGGCCAGGGTGAAGCTCTGGTTCGGGTGCAGCGTGACGGTCTGCCCGGCCGAGTTGGTGGTCGTGATCGGGCCCGCGGTCGCCGCGAACGTACTCGTGCCGTTCGCTTTCAGCGCCACGCCGACCTTGCCCCGTCCGGGTTCGAAAGCGGCGCCGGTGAGGGTCGCGGTGTTGCCGTGCTCGGCATCGTCCGCGCCGGTGTTGTCGTCGAAGCTCCACCGGGCGGCCGGGCCGGCCCCGGCAGCGACCAGGAACGAATAGGTCTGCGGGTCGGAGAAGTTACCGGCCTTGTCCTTGGCCCATACCCGCAGGGTGTAAGCCCGGTCGGTTTTCGGGGTCACGCAGATCCGCACGGACCGGTCGCTGGCCGGAGCCGGGGCCTGCCCGGGCCCGGAACACGTCGTTGTCGGCGCAGCGCTCGTCACAGGGGCAGCGACCTGCGTGGCGGAGGCCGCGGACACCCCCGGGTCGAGCGAGTACGCGTACCCCGCGAAGTCCGACGGGATCGTGGCCGGCGGTTTCAACGTGAACGCGCCGGTGACACCGGCCCCGCCGTGCACCTGACCGTCTGACGGGTAGGCCGCCGAGACAGGTTTGCCCGGCGTGCCGGGTGCGGTCACGTCGACGGTGAACTCGCAGTGCGCGGGCTGGCTCGTATCAACACCGTCGCTGGCGAACGACTGCAACGCGTACGTGGTGCCGTCCGCCAAGCGCCCGGCAGGGATCTTCACCACCGCGTTGTTGCCGTGAACGATGGAACCCTGAGAGACCACGTTCGTGCCGCTGCGACCGGTGCCGACCTTCCACCAGTAGAACGTGCCCTTGAGCTGACGGCCGGTGCCGTCCGGGTCGGTCAGCTTGGCCACGACTGTCGGGGTCAGCGTCCGCGAATACTCGCGGGTGGCACCCGTCTTGCACGGCCGCTCGCCGATACTCAGCACCTTGGGCGGGTCCGGGTACGAGTTGTATTCGACGGTCAGCTTCGCGGTGCCGGCATCGAATTTCTTCCAGCTGCCCACGCTGGACTCGTTCGACACCCGCAACCCCAGCGTCAACGTGCTCGAGGTACCCCCGGCCGCTTTTCGCACAGCGGTGGTCATTCCCCATTCGGTATGCCGCCGCTGTCGGTCGTAGGCCTGGCTGGTGGCTGACGCAACCACAGGTCCCCAACTCGAGGCGTTGTTTGACCACTTGGTGGCCGAACTGATTGCACCGGTGACCCGCACCTCAGTCGCGGTAGCGGTACCGTTGTATGAATACAGGGTGTCCATCGACAGGATTGCCCTGGTGATGTGCTTCTTCATCACGGTGCCGAGCCCGAACGAGAACAACGATCGGTAGATCATCGTCTGCGGGGTCGTGGTGTATCCGACCTTCGCGCATTGAGCCGACTCGTGCGGCTTCGGGCAATCCGAACGGTCGAAACTCCAGTACGACTGATCAGGGAACCGACTGTTGATCATCGTCCACGCCGAGCGAGTGATCGCCCGGCTGGCGTAGACCGGAAAAGTCGTCGCTGTACTGTGCAGCATCGCCGCATCCGGACGGACGATCAGCTGCTTACCGTCGAGCTCGACCGGCATCACTGCCGTTCGCCGGCCGGGGCCTTCCCGGGGCGACGCGTTGCTGGGCCCGGACTTGCGCGCATCCTGCCCGGGTTTGCTCGAGTCCCACATCATGGGCGCGCCTGATGCGAACAGCAGCCTGCCGCCGGTCTTGACCGCGGTCAGCTCCCCCGCGGCGCTTTGGCGTAGCTCGAGACCTTTGGTCTCGGAGGAGAATCGGACCGTTGACAGGTCCGGGTTCTTGGCCGCCTTGGCGTTCTTGACGACCAGGACCTCGGAGAAGCCCTCGACCTGCGCGGTCAGCACCAGGTCGACGCCGGGCAGCACCTCCCGGTAGGTGGCAGTAGCGCCGGCAACCACCGGGGGCGGCAGGGTTCCGGGCCAGGTGAGGCTGAGCTCGGCGGCCTCCGCGCCGATAGTCACCGCTGCGCTGTTCCCTCCCCCGGAGAACGACACGTCCAGAGCCGCCGCGGCCGGCTCGAACCGGCCGCTACCGTCGGATCGCAGCGTCGCGTCCGGCTTTATCCAGCGTCCCGCGGGATCTTTTACTCGCTGGACGACGGCTGCCGTCTCAGCCGTCAGCGTCCCGCTTGCGTTGGCGAAGACCTGCGTCCGCTCGTCGCGCGCCGAGGCAACTTCGACTCTCCCGTGACAGGCTGCGGCGGCCTGCACGGCGGCGGCTTCGTCGGGAGCATTGGTCGGACAGGGTGTCGGTGGTGCCGCCGACACTGGGCCGGTGGCCACGAAGACGCTGGCCGTAGAGGCCATCAAGACAGCCAATCCGGCTGCCTGGACCCGATTTTGGGCGTGTTTGAACCACGCGCGACCACGCGACATCGACGCCTGCCCCCGTTCGAGTGATGATCAGGCCACGAAGGGTAAGCAGACTGAGTGATCGCTGTAAATAAAGGTGAACATGAATGTTGCTTGCCTTAGATCAAGTCATAATGCGCAAGCCACCCAACCAGCACCGATGCGGACATGTGTGGCCTAGGTCACACATGGCAGCGCGTCCACACTGCCGGTGCGCCACCCGTCAGCGGCGGCCCGGATGCAGGCACCGACCCGCCGAGGCCATGGTTGCCCTCAACGATCAGGATCAACCAACCGCCTACAGCCGCAGCTCGGCCGTCCGCGCGAGAAGAACGGCAATGCCGCCCGCGAACGATAACGGCACTTGCACGCGGCATGACGAAAGTACTGCCTGACGCTCGGGGCCCACGGCGAAAGTGCCCGAGGACGCTTAGAACTCCTAACTCTTTGAGTGGTGCAGGCGGCGCCAGCAGATCAGGGCGCAGCCGAGTTTGAGCAGGGCTTCGTGGATGTCGTCGCGGATCTCCCAGCGGATCCGCAAACGGCGGAACCAGTGCAGCAAGGCGAAGCTCTGCTCCACGACCCAGCGCAGCTTGCCCAGCCCGGAGCCGTGCTCGGTGCCACGGCGGGCAATCACCGGAGTGATGCCGAGGTCCCGGACCAGGGCGCGGTACTTGTCGTGGTCGTAGCCGCGGTCGGCGTAAACCTTCGGTGCCCGGCTGCGGGGCCGTCCGCGTCTGCCGCGGATCGGCGGGATTGCTTGCAGCAATGGGATGAGTTGGGTGACATCGTTGCGGTTACCGCCGGTCAGCAGCACCGCCAACGGGACACCGCCGGCGTCGGTGATTAAGTGGTGCTTGGAGCCCAGCCGGCCGCGGTCTACTGGACTCCGGCCGGTTTTGGGCCGCCCTTGAGCGCCCGGACATGACTGGAATCGACCACCGCCCGCGACAGATCCAGCTTCCCGGCGGCGCGGAGTTCGGCGAGCAGGACTTCGTGCAGGCGTTGCCAGACACCGGCGTTGTTCCAGTCGCGCAAGCGTCGCCAGCAGGTCATGCCGCAGCCGAAGCCCAGCTCGTTGGGCAGCCATTCCCAGCGGATGCCGGTGAACAAGACGAACAAGATGCCGCACAACACTTTGCGGTCATCGACAGGCCGGCGACCAGGACCCGAACGAGCCGGCTGCTTCGGTAGCAGCGGCTCGATCCGGGCCCAGAGGTCGTCATCGACCAGCCAGGGCTGGGGTCGCGCTTCCTCATGTCACCGACAACGGCCGACCAAAAGATCAAGTCATGCCGATGCACCCGATTGAGTTAGGAGTTCTTAGAGGGCGTCTGATCCTCTAAGGGGATAGTTCACGTTTGTGCACGTCATCGGGCCTGGACGCTCGTTGGTCCGGCATGGGGATGGAGCGACGTCCATATCGGTCGGATCTGTCGGATGCCCGGTGGGCGTTGATCGAACCGGTCCTGACACGGTGGCGGTCGGGGAGAACCGGCCTGGGGATCCACCAGCCGACCCATGATTTGCGGGAGATCGTGAACGCGATCTTCTATGTCACGCGCACCGGCATCGCGTGGGAGTATCTGCCGCACGACTTCCCGCCGGCGAAGACGGTCTACGACTACTACGCCAAGTGGGAGAAGGACGGCACCACGCAACAGATCCACGATCTGCTCCGTCATCGGCTCCGCGAAGCGCATGGCCGTGACCGCCTCCCGAGCGCCGCGGTCATCGACACGCAAAGCGTCAAAACCTCCTGCAACGTAAGGGAATCCGAGCAAGGCATCGACGCCGCGAAGAAGATCAAGGGACGCAAGCGGCACATCGTCACCGACACTCTCGGGCTATTGCTGGCCGTCGTGGTCACCGCCGCGTCCGTGTCGGACACCGCCGCCGGCAAGGACCTGCTCGGCGTCGTGGCGGCCGAGCATCCCCGGGTCAGCAAGGTGTGGGTCGACGGCGGTTATCAAGCTGCTGCCTGGCGGTACGGAGCTCAGCACGGCATCGACGTCGACGTGGTCACCCGTGCTCGAGCGGAGAAAGGCTTCCGGGTCCTGCCACGCCGATGGGACGGCTGGCGGACCGGTCCCCGATCATCGCCCTAGGCTGGCGGGCCTGCCAACCGGTCGCCCTGACCATCGGCGACGAACACCTCGTCGTCGACCGGGCGGTCGACGGCAGGCGCAAGCTCACCGGGCAAGGCTTCCTGCGACTGCCCGCCGCGATCCGGCACCACTATCGCATCCGGACCGGCGACCGGTTGCTCGTTGCCGCCTGCCCCGACGCTGATCGCGTGATCATCTGTACGCACGCGTTTCTCGACGCCATGCTCGACGAGATCGTGGGTAGACGATGACGGACCCGACGCCGCGTTCGGGCGGGCCGGACGGTGACGAGCTGCAGGCCCTGCGGCTCCTGCTCGATCGGCTCGGCGTCAGTCCTGCGCAACTGCTCGGGCAGACAGTGCGAACGGCGACGAAGATGCCGACGTTCGACGAGTACATCCCGCACGTGTCAGCGGCCGTCAGCGAAGGCAGCCGCCGGCTATACGGCACTTACTGGCGGAAGATCAGCCAGGAATGGGGTGGCCGGCGACTCGACGAGCCGACACCGTCGCAGATCAAACAGCTGTCCGAACGGACCCGCCACACCGTCGTCCATCGGCGCAATGCTCGAGGTGGACGGGGCGCCGCCGAGCACCTCATCTCCGCGATCCGATGCCTCTACCAACATGCGGTCGCCGACCGGCTGATCGACGCCGCGGACAACCCAGCGATGCGGGTGGCCAAACCACGCCGCCTGGCCAGCACCCGCCGGGCTCTGCCCGAGCACCGGCTGACCGAGATCATCAATACTGCCGCCACCACGGGCGACGACCCTGACCTCGACACACTCATCCTGCGGCTGCATCTGGAGACCGGATGCCGCAGGGGCGGTGCGCTTGCTCTGCGGCGAGGCGACCTCGATCCCGCCCAGTGCCTGATCCAGCTGCGCGAGAAGGGAGAGACCATCCGGTGGCAGCCGGTCTCCCCCACCCTCATGCAGGCTCTCCTTGAGCACGCCGAACATCGTGGCGGCGGCGACCAGGTCCTGCGCTACCGCACCGGCCGGCCCATCACCCGCCGTCGCTACGACTACCTGTGGCAGCGCCTCGGCAAACACCTCAGCTGGGTCGCCACCCAGCAGGTCAGCATTCACTGGCTGCGCCACACGACGCTGACCTGGGTCGAACGCCATCACGGATACGCCGTCGCCCGCGCCTACGCCGGGCACAACAGCGGCCGCGACATCGGCGTCACGGCCACCTACGTCCGAGCCGACCTGCACGAGGTAGCGCACGCTCTTGCCGAGCTCACCGGCGAACCGCATCCCCTCGCACCACCCACACCACCGGCGACGGCCGGGTAGATCGGCACCGGTTCGCCAGCGGTGACCTATCGCGGCCGGGTGGTGCCGGGATACGTCTGGCGGCCGGTCCGGCCAGCGTCCGCCACGGTTTGACCTGTTCGAGGTCAGCCATTCGACGCCGTCTTGGCGCAGGTAGTGCTCGATGGTGCCGATGGCCGCCCAGTCCTTGAAGATTTCGCCGCAACGCAGCGTCCGGTACTGCACCTTCGCGCTCTTCTGAACGACCTCTACCCGCCACCGGCCGTCAGCGGTCGCCATGGCGTGCAGGATCTTCACGGTGCCGGCGGTCGTGCCTGATCAGGACGCTGTTCAGTAGTCCCTTGCCTTACACCCTCACGTCATTCACCAAGCCGGCGACCGTGGGCATCGGCGCCCGGTCACCCTCTCTGATCGTCACCCGACACTTCGCCAACCAAGCAGGGCAAGCCCGCGGCGGCTGCAGCCGCCGACGCGGCCGCTGACCCACCAGCCGGCCGCCTCTCGAAGCAGGTGATCATCACGCCGGACACTCCGAGAACTCTGGACAACGGGGTGCTCGACGCGCTCCGACCGGCCTGCAGCAACCGAGCCCAGCGCTCAGAGCAACTCGGTCGCCCCGGTAGGCCAAGGCATCAACCCGGCATCGCGACGCGAAATACACGCCTGTAGTTCGCTCGATCATCTTGCCGCGCAACTGGCCGGACGGCACCGTTGACAGTGGCCGGGCCGCCCGGGCCGCGGAAGCAATGCGTCACTGAAGGTCATACGCACCCACCGGCGGGCGGCCCAGCACACTGCTCGAACTGAGACGCCGACCCGCACGGGACAGCGCCGCCGCAACCAGGACTCACCCCACGGCAGATCCCAGCGGATGCGGCTCCCCGGCCAGCGCCGACAACGCGTCCGCCAGCTCCTGCATACTCGCCCGCACATACCCGGCCGTGGCACCGACGTCGCCGCTGGTGGTTTCCGCATGCCCGGCGTAAGCGCGCGCCACCGCATAGCCGAAGTTGCGCTCGACCCAGGTCAGCGTCGTGTGCCGCAACCAGTGCGTACTGATCTGCTGGGTCGCCACCCACGGCAACCGCATCCCCAGCCGCGCTCACAAATGGTCGTACCGGCGGTAACTGATCGGCCGGCCACCGCGGTAACACAGGAGCCGGCCGGTAGGCGCCGCTCCACGCTGCTCGGCATGCGCCAGCAGATGCTGCATCAGCGTCGGTGACACAGGCTGCCACCGGGGAACGTGCCACCCTTCTCCCTGAGCAGAATCAGGCACTGCTCCGCGTCGAGATCAACCGGGCGCAAACCGAGCGCGCCGCCACGACGGCACGCCGTCTCCACATGCAACCGGATCAGCAGTCCGTCGAGTTCCGGATCATCGCCACTACTCACCGCCACCTCGTAGATCGCCGACAGACGGCTGTCAGGCAGCGCCCGGCGGGTCGACGCCAGCCGTTTCGGCTTGGCGATCTTCAACGCCGGGTTCTGCGCCTCGGTCATGAAACCGTCGGCGGTGGCCCGTCGATACAGGCACCGCAAGGCGGAAATGACATGCTCCTCGGCGCTGCGCCCGCCACGGCCGTTGCGCCGCTGCACCCGGTTCGCCTTCACATCAGCAATCAGCGTGCGTATCTCCGACGCGGTGACCTGATCGATGCGCCGGGTCCCCCACCGCTCGACCGCCCGGTTCCAATAGGTGCCATAGGCCTTACGCAACCCTGGCGTCACCGACGCCGACACCAGCGGCACGTACTCGGCGAACGTCGGCGCCGCCGGACGCACCGGCGCACCGGTCGCCAGATCATCCGGTGAGATCCCCATCCGCTCCAGCAGCAACCGGGCCGCCTCGAGGGTGGACCGGTCGCTCGTCGGCTCACCCATCGACGTCGCTTCCCCACACCGCGTCGAAGACCTGGGCGACCACGTCGTCCAGCACCGCCGGCGGGTACACCAGCAGAAGACCACCCTCGGGATATGCGGCGAGCAGCACCCGGCTACCGGCCGCCAGATCGCACCACCGGCGAGCCGCGACCGGCAGATGCAGGAACCGCTGCGAGGACACCCGGAAGACACCGCGCTCATCGGCGAACACCCCGATCAGCCCACGGCTGACCCGGATGTCGAGGCGCTGCTGCGGTGTCCAGCCCAGCGCCTGCATGATCGCCCGGTCCGCGATGCGCCCTCCGGCATCGAGGGTGGACAGGCCGTAGATCGCCGACCCGGTCCGCTTCGCCGGCAGGTGCAGCAGCGTCAGCGTCGTACGGGTGACCGGCGCACCTCGCTGCTGGCCGTGGCTTGATGCACGCTCTCGTGCAATGAGCATCGGTGCCGGGGCCGCCGGAGACGACACATGGGTCATGGCAGCCACCGCCACACCGGGTTGACCGGTTCTGACCATGCCGAGGGTGAGTGATGTGCGTGGTCAGGAATACCTGACCACCAGTACGTTAGATAACGCACGGATGCGAGGATTTTGTGTCCGGAGATCGACACAAAACAATACCCATCCCATCCTGTCTACCATCATTCCACTCCAATAGCTTCACCGGAACCCCGCTCGGTCAGCTTCACCCGAGCGGGGTTCTCTCTGCCTGGGTTCGCGCGCCAGCCGCCCAACGAGCGGCTCGCGGCTAGATGTGCGCGCCGGTTCAGGAACTCGACGGTTGTCAGGTTTGGTCGCCCAGGCACACCCCTCCAGTCGCGAGCGGGCCACGACGTGGCTCGTCGGTTACGAGGCCGACACGGTCGCCGAGGTGTCCACGCCCCAACAGGGTCGTGCTCGCTTCCGCCGACACCGTGCCGACGGCCCCGGTCGCGTCGGCCGCGGTCGACCGGGTCCGCGCGTCGGCCGAGACCTACCGACTCGCTCCACGCGGGCGGCGAAAGGCGCTGGGGCGAGTCGGTAGCCTGGGAAAATGCCGCAGCGCGCACCCGACTCGATCTCCATCAAGCTGCCCGACGGCCGACGTCTCGACGCGACGAACGAGACGCCAGGGCCGGTCGAGGGCGGGGAGTTGGAACTGGTCGAGGTACTGATTGCGCGGCGCTTCGACGCGTGCCCGATCTGCGGGGACCCAGCAGCGACGGAAAGAGAGCACGTGCCGCCTGGCAGTCTCGGCGGCAAGGTGATGACCTGGACCTGCAATCGGTGCAACAACGGCTTCGGAAGCAGAGTCGAAGTCGACCTCCTCGACTGGTACGAGGGCGCGGTCACGACGTGGTTCGCGTCAGAAACCGTGCGCGGTAAGCGCAAGACCGGCCGGCTGCTGGTGCGCTGGACCACCAACGGCGAATACGTACTCCTGCCGGCCGGCAAGTCGGACGAGATCTACGCCGAGATCCTGGCCGCCGGCAACGTCGAGATGGAGTACGACACTCCGGAGCACCGGCGGTGGTCGATTGCTTTGCTCAAGTGCGTCTACCTCGCCCTCTGCATCAAATTCGGCGTCATCAAGGGCGAATGGGCAGATCAGGTCCGCGCCGACCTGCTGGCAGCCCGGGACGCACCCAGCCGAGCCGACGTGCCACCCAGCAAGATCGCCCAGCGTCTCCACGTTTGGCGCGGCTTCGCACCAGAGCCGATCACCTCGGATCCGGTCGTCACCGGCATCATCCACGGGCCAGACGGTCCGATGGAGGGCGTGCTCCTCGCCGGGCGGCTATTCGTCTCCTGGTCGCCGGCCAACGACAACCAGGCCGTCACGCCGGCTGAGACGGGTCGACGCGTTACGACCCTGCGGGTCGGCAAGCCGATGTCGAGTGTCGTGACCGCCGTCATGCCGGAGCCGCGCACTCCGACCGGCTGACCCTGCGTCCGCGCTCAGGCTTTCCAGATCTCATTCCCAGCAAGAGTCATCCGGAAGCAGCTCCATCAAGCGGGCGAAGCTCACGTCGACGACGCGATGCCTTCGGCACTGTTCCCATTGCCTTCGATGCGCCATCGTCAACGTGCTCATGCCGAACGGGTCGACCACCGTTCGGGCGCGTAGCCTCTCGCCCGCACGGTCGAGTTGTCTCGCCGCGCCCGAGGACAGACCGCGGCACCAGCCGACATCGTTGACAAATTCAGGTGGCGGTGGGACGTAGTCCAATCAGTCGGGCTTCCTTGTTCTCGAGCGGAATCCTCCGGCGAAACAGCGCTCCTGCCACGTCGAGCCTAGGTAGAACCACCCGACCATGGCCGCTGCCTCCTGATTACACATGCCCGGAAGGCAGCTACTGCGGGGTCACGGTTCCGGCCGTGCCGTCGACAGTGACTGACTGCCCATTTCGTAGCCGGGTCGTGGCGCCCCCGGTACCGCAAACGGCGGGGATGCCGTATTCGCGGGCGATCAGGGACGCGTGTGCGGCAAGGGTTCCGCCATCCGTGACGACGGCCGCAGCGCGCGCGAACAGCGGCGTCCATGCCGGAAGGGTCGCCCTGGCCACCAGGACCTCGCCTTCACGGAAGGTGTCGAAGTCGTCCGGGCTGTTCACGATGCGGACCGGACCGGTGGCCCGCCCCGCCGATGCCGGATGTCCCTCGATCACCCCGGCGACCACCTCATGTGAGCCGCGAGCCCGCTGCACCGACCGGTCGATGACGTCTCCGATCAGGCGGGCCGGCGAGCCGAGAGTCAACGGGGCGGCCAGTCCACGCTGACGGTGCCACTGTTGCCGACGCTCTTCGACAGCGCTCAGCCCTGCCGGCTCGGGGTCAGTGGCCAGGCGCGCCTCTACCTCGTCGCGGGTGCAGGAGAACACGTCCCCCGGCTGGCGGAAGTGTCCGGCCGACGCCAGGTGTTCGCCGAGGCGGCGTACGCACGTCCGCAACACTGGCCAGGCGAGGGTGAAGTCGCGAGCCTGCTCTTCCCGGATGATCGCGTACCGCTGGTTGACCAGTAACAGCTGCTCATATTCGGCCAGTAGGCGTGGCCTGTGACTGAGTGCGGCCCGGCATGCCTGCTCGGCGGCGGCACGCTGTTCAACCAGTTGGGCGTGACGATGACTGGTGCCAGCGGTCGTCGCGGCGCCTGGCAGTTCGGCGGCTGTCGGGTGGTACCAGTCGGCGCTCTGCACCGCATGGCCGACGCCCGTCACCTCGATGCCGGACAACCCTCGCAGCAAGACTTGGGCACCGCCGCGGGCGTCGGGCAGCACGTCCGCGAGATGCCGACGGGCGAAGCGGGTCAGGCAGGCTTCCATCTTCCACGCCGATCCGCCCACGATCGCCAGATACCAGAAATGGATCCCGGCCTCTCGGCCGAGCACGTCGATCAGACCCGCCAAACGATCAGGCGAAGCCGTGGCAACCTCGGCCTCGGCGTCAGCGACCAGCCGGCGGTACGCGGGCAGCTGCACATCGCGCCAGTGACGGCCAAGGCCCGACAACACGGCCCGGTCGGCGGCTGCCGGATTCCGGCCGACGCGGACCAGCGCGTTGTACAACACTTTTACCGCGTGACCGCGTCCCTGCCACAGCACGCCGGCGAGCAGCTTCGGAGAGGGCACCGGGGTGGCGTTGTAGTACCAGCCGTGGACCAACGCGTACCGGAACGGCACCCGGACTCCGACGCTGGCTTGCATGCCGTCGAGGAAACCGTCTTCCAAGACCGGCAGCAGCCAGGTGCCGAACAACGGCGTCACCGCCTCCGGCAACCATTCGCCGAGGCGGAAGTTACGCATCCACAACCCCGGGCCGGGCGGTACCCATGACACCGTCTCGGGCACGGCAGTCATCGGCCGAGCCTGCAGCAACCACAACCGACCGCTCCGGTCGATGGCCCACTCGACATCCTGTGGTCGCGCGTAACGGTCGGCGACCTGCCGGGCGAGGTCAGCGACCGCGTGTGCCTGCTCGGCGGTCAGCGCCGCCTCACCGCGACGCACCGGCCTGGTCATCGTGGTGCCGTCGGCGACGATCGTCCACTCCTCGCCGACGGCTTCGCCGGACACCAGCGCGTCACCCAGCCCGCGCACGGCGGTGACGACCGTCTGGTCACGGTTGCCGGTGATCGGGTGGGCGGTGAACGCCACTCCAGCCGCCGCCGGCTCGACCATCATCTGCACGAGGACTGCCATGGCGGAGGCACGCCCGCCGTGGCGCCGGTGGTAGGCCGACACGCGCCCGGCGGTGGCGGCGGCGAAGCATCGGCGTACCGCGTCGGCCAGGCCGTCGACGGGAACGTCGAGGTAGCTCTCGTAGAGGCCGGCGTAAGACGCGTCGGACAGGTCCTCGGCCGCGGCCGACGACCGCACGGCGAAGCGTGTCGCCCCCAGCCTGCGGGCGGCTTCGGCGACGGACGTCTCCCAACCGTCGACGTCGAGGGCCGCGGCGGTCACGACGATCCCTCGCGGAACCGGCAGCCCTTCGGTGGCCAGTTCGCCGAGCACCTGCGCCTTGCCGCCCACCAGATCGCGTGCGGCGGCACCAGCATCGGCCAGGTCCAGCACGGCGTGGAAGGCAGCCATCCCACTCACCTCATATGTAGCAACGCAAAGTATTGTGATACTACGCTTGGCGTGCCGTACTGGGAACCCAGGGATTCGCGGAGGGTGACACGCATGCTGCCGATGCGGCCGGAGCTGCTCAAAGGACACCTCGACGCGCTGCTGCTGGCAGTGCTCGAGCACGGGCCTCGACACGGGTACGCGGTCATCGAGACGTTGCGCACCGACAGCGGCGGAGCCCTCGACCTGCCCACCGGCACCGTGTATCCAGCGCTGCACCGGCTCGAGCGCGCCGGGCTGATCGCGAGCAACTGGGAAACCGTCGGCGGGCGCCGTCGACGCGGCTACCACCTCACCCCCGCCGGCGAAGCCGTGCTGGGCGAACAGCGCGCCGTCTGGGACCAGTTCGCCACCGCCGTCACCGCCGTCCTCGCGAGGCGACCATGGCCGGCCACGGCCTGAACCCGTCCACCGGATCTCGGACACCCGTCGCCACCTACCTCGACGACTTGGGCACGAAGCTGCCCGGGCCGCGCCGACATCGCAGCCAGATTCTCGTCGAACTGCGCGACGGACTCGACGTGGCCACCGACGCGCATCTCGCCGCCGGGATGACCACCGAGCGGGCGCAGGCGGCGGCAGTAGCCCAGTTCGGCAGCCCGCAAGAGGTCGCAGACGCCTTCGCGGGCGAGCTGACCACCACCTACGCAAGGCGCGTCGTCGCCACCTACATCGCCACCGGGCCGCTCGTCGGAATCTGGTGGCTTCTGCTGCTGCACCCGAATCCGTGGCAGACAGGCCCGATCGCCATCATCGCCGCGATTCCCGTTCTCCCGCTGATCGCCATCGCGATCGTCGTCGCAGGCGGCACCCTCGCCACCACCGGACGCCTGATGCGCTGGCTACCGGAGACGTCACCGCGGGGAGCCGCGGCCGCCACGATGGCGGTCGCCGGGGTAAGCGTCGCCGCCGACCTGACGATGATCGGACTGGTCACCGTCTCGGCAACGACATCGGCCTTGCTCGCCATCGTGGCCGTCGCCACCAGCGTGACCCGCATCGCCTGCAGCACAGCAGTTCTGCACCAGGCGACGAGGATGAGTCGATACCGCCATGCCGAGTGACAACACGTCTCATGCCCGCAGCCCTCCGACTGCCGACGAGTCGCCAGCCGTAGGCCTTCCCCACTCCCCTCTCCCCCATGAGGGCCCGGCGCGCAAGCGACGCTCGTCCCGCAGATTCAGTGCCGCACCCGCACGGTGGGCCAGCCTGCGCGCCAGGACAGTCAGTCGCGTGGGCTACGCCAACTCGGTGCCCGGCTCGCAGCTCGAGGGCTGGTCGTCACCCGCGGGCGGGCAGCAACAGGCGAGATAGCTCTGCAGGTCCGCGAGGCGGGTGGCGATGGCGGTCGGGTCGGCGCGGTAGCGGACGAGTTTGCCGTCGCGGGCGGATCGGACGAGTCCGCCCCGCTTGAGGATGGCGAGTTGTTCCGAGGCGGTGGATTGGCCGAGGGCGCAGGCTTCAGCGACTTCGCCGACGGTGAGCTGGGCGCCGCCGGCGAACAGCAACATGATCTGCTGGCGCGTCTCGCTGGCGAGAGCTTTGAGGAAATCCTGGGTCGGCCCGCCGACGGTTGGTGTGCTCATCGCGCTCCAGTCTCCCTCACACCATCATTTCGTCTTTTCGCGATTTGACGATACATCGCTGCGATGAGTGACGCTGATGTCGTGGTGCTCGGCGGTGGCCAGGCCGGCCTGGCCACCGCGCATGCCGCTCGTTCCCGTGGCCTGGCCGCGATCGTGCTAGACGCTTCGCCGACGCCGGGCGGATCGTGGCCCCAGTACTACGACAGCCTGCGGCTGTTCTCCCCGGCCCGCTTCTCGTCGCTGCCGGGCCTGCCGTTTCCCGGCGCGCCGGACCGGTACCCGCTGCGCGACGAGGTGGTGGCCTACCTCGCCGCATACACGAGGTGGCTTGACCCTGATGTGCGGTACGGCCGGCGAGTGGATCAGGTGACCCGTACGGGAAAGCGATTCTCTGTCTCCTCGACGGACGGCACTGTGGTGTCGGCGCGGCTGGTGGTCGCAGCGAGTGGCGGTTTCGGGTCGCCGTATCGGCCCGCGCTGTCCGGGCTGGACGGCTTCTCGGCAAGGGTGTTGCATGCGGCGGACTATCGAGGGCCGGCGCCGTTCGCCGGCACCCGGGTGGTGGTGGTCGGTGGGGGCAATTCGGCGGTGCAGATCGCGGTGGAGCTGGCCGGGCAGGCTCGGGTGACGCTCGCTACCCGACGGCCGTTGCGGTGGCAGCCGCAGCGGTACCTCGGCCGCGATTTCCATTGGTGGCTGACTCGTACCGGCTTGGATACGTGGCGGTGGGGGCCGCGACTGTTCGGTGGGACGGTGCCCGTGATCGATGACGGCCGGTACCGAGCGGCGGTCAGCTCGGGCCGGCCGGACCGGCGTACATTGCTCGAGCGCCTGGACGGAGATGCGGTGGTGTGGGCCGACGGGAGCCGCGAGCGCATCGACGCGCTGATCCTGGCCACCGGGTATCGTCCCGAGCTGTCTTATCTGGCTGGTACCGGCGCCCTCGACGGAGCGGGTCGGCCGTTGCATGAGGCTGGACTGTCGCGCACGGTGCCGGGACTGGGGTACGTGGGCCTCGAGCGGCAGCGCAGCTTCGCCTCGGCCACCCTGCGCGGGGTCGGCCGCGACGCCGGGCATGTGCTCGGACTGCTCACAGGAGTGTCGGCCGGTTCGGCGGCGATGCGATGAGTGCGCGGCTACTCGGCTTTGTGCGGGTGTTTCCGGGGTCGACTGCCGGCCTTGTCGGTGGCCTACCGGAACCCGGTGGCAAGGAGCAGGATGGGGATGTGCAGGTGACGTTGTGGTACTTCGCGGACTGCCCGAACTGGCGCGTCGGTGAGCAGCGGCTACAGCAGGCACTCGACCTGATCGGTGATGGCGATGCGGATGTGCGCCTCGTGCCGGTCACGACAGAGGCCGAGGCGGCCACGGTTGAGTTCGCGGGGTCACCAACGTTCACCGTTGATGGGGTTGATCTGTTTGACCCTCCACCATCTGTTGGAGCGTTGACGTGCCGGGTGTATCGGACAGCGGACGGAATCTCCGGCGTGCCCGACGTTGATGACTTGATGGCTGTTCTCACCGAAAAGGTGAGGTCATGACCCGTTCCGCTGAAGTGGTTGACACCGACATGCGCAGTTGCGGCTGCTGCGGCCGGCAATTCCCTGCCCAACGAGTAGCTGAACTCGGCGTCACCCCCGGCGTGTATATCTGCGCCGGCTGTGCGTTATGGGCCGCCCGCCGTGCAGGTCTGCTGTCCGCGCTCCGGCAGATCCGGATCCGGGCCGTCCTTCCCCGCTTCCCGGGGCGGGCAAAGGCGCCGTACACCGCCAAGGCGGCGATTCCCATCCTGCCCAGCGGCGACCTCGACCGCACAGAAGCGTTCTACGCCCGAGCCGGGTTCGCCGACGCCGGACGTCACGACGACTACCTTCTGCTGCACAACGGCGGTGTCGAAGTCCACTTTGCCCGCCACGACACCGTTACTCCCAGCACGTGCTTCCTGCACGTCACCGACGCCATGAAGATGTGGAAGCAACTGCGCGACCAAGGCGTGGAAGGCGTCGGCGACATCAAAGATCAGGACTATGGGCTCCGGGAGTTCGTCCTCACGGACCCCGATGGCAATAGCGTCCGGATCGGCAGCCCTCGACCCTGACGCGGGTTGGCTCAGCCAGGCGCCGGGTCCATCGGCGTTCGTCGTCATGAGGTGCGGCCACCACGGCTTTTTGCGGCGACCTGGCGCCTCGGTACGTCGGTGGCTTTCGCTGCCGAATCATTGGTCCCGCCGACGCACGTGCACGCCTGAAACGTTGGTGTTCAGCGGCATTACCCAGCCGGTCCTTGGCTTTCGCCCCATCTCGCACGCCGTATCAAGACTTTGACGCCTGCACCGCCGCCGCCCACCGAACCGTGTAGAAGTTGCGCCCGGAAGGGCTCCAACGGCCCGGCTCGTCCAGCGCCGTTTCGCCCAAAAGACGCCGATCCGCTCAGTGCCGTCACCTGCCTCGGTGCAAACCTCACCCTGCCGACAGAGACCTGAGGAGTCGTATGAGTGTTCTTTTCGTCGGTGTGCTGCTGGTTGCCTCGATGACGGCGGTCGGCACAGCGGTCACCGTCGCCGATTTCCGGGCCCTGGTGGGTCGGCGGCTGGTGCTGGGGATCGCGGTGGCGGTCAACGTGCTCGTGGTGCCGGGGATTGCCGTGACAGCGTGTGCCATCGCGGGAACGTCGGTACCGGCCACGGTCGGGATCGTGCTGGCGGCTGCGGCGCCCGGCGGTGGGACGGGCGCCTTGCTGACGTTGCACGCTCGTGGTGATCTCGCGGTCAGCGCCGTCCTGCAGGCGGTGCTGGCCCCGCTCGGGTTGGCGAGCGTTCCGTTGTGGGCACAGGTATCTGGCCACGACGTTGTGCCGTCGGGCTGGGCGGGTGCCGGGCTGGTCGTGGGTGGCCTGGCCGGGCAGGTGGTGCCGTTGGCGGCCGGCATGTGGCTGCGGCATCGCGACGGGCGGCGCGCGGACCGGGTGCATGCGGTGGCGAGACGGGTCGCGGATCTGTTGCTGGTCGGCCTCGTGGTGTATTTCGCCGTGACGGCCGGCGGTCAGTTGCCTGACCTGGGGTGGCCACCGATCGCGGTGATGGCATTGGTCGTGCTGGTCTGTCTGTCGGTCACCGCGATTCCGTTGGGCCAGTCGCCGGAGCGGCGCGCGGTCGGTATGACCACCGCCGTACGCAATCTGTCGCTGGCCTTGTTCTTCGCCGCGCCGATGGGCGGCACGGTGGTCGTGGCGTTGCTGGCTTACGGCTTGTTGATGTACGTGATGTCCGTGCCGGTGGCGGTGCGGCTCGGGCGGACGGCGGCCTGAACGAGCGCAGCCAATTCGATCCGGCCCTTGCATCCGGTACCTGGGTACAGGCTTACCGTCGTGGGGACGGCGTCGGTGTGACGCCGAACCTCTGCTGCGAGGAGCCTGCGATGCCCATCGTCGTTCCTGATGTCTGCACACTGCCTACGGTCGAGCGGCCACTACGGCTGGCCGAGTTCGATGCCCTGTTCGCCACCGCCGTCCGCCAGGTCGACACCGTCGAGCCGACCCAGGCCCGGATGCGACTGACCGGCCCGGCCGGGCTGTCAGCGACGGTACGAGACCTGACCGCCCGCGAGACCGAATGCTGCTCGTTCTTCACCTTCACGGTGACGCCCGAGCCCGCTGATGACGGCGAGAAGCTGATCCTCGACGTAAGAGTCCCAGCACAGTACGCCGATGTGCTTCGATCCCTTGTCGAGCGGGCCGGCGCAACCATGGCAGGACAAAAGTCATGACCGGGGCACTGCTGGACCTTGCCGAGCTGGCCGTCCGCGCCGAGGTGCCCGTCGAGCGGTTACGGCACTACGCCGAGGCCGGGCTGTTGCCGCCGGCCCGCCGCGACGGTGACCTGTTCGGCTACCTGCCCGGGGAGGTGAGCGCCGCGCGGATGCTGGCTGGTGCCGACGGTCTCGGCCTCGACACCGGCACGCTGGCCATGCTGGCCGCCACCTGGCGGGACAGCGACTGTGGCCGCACTCAGCAGCAGCTGGCGGCCGCGGTCACCGCCCGGCTCAATCAGGTGCAAGCCGATATCGCCGCACAGACTGGGCAGGCCGTCGAAGCCGGTCCGGGCACCACCCGCTGGGCGACGAAGCTCGGTCAGAGCGTGTCGCTGGCCGAGGACGCGGCCCGGCTTCAGGCGGTGTCGGCCGCCCTGACGACGGCAAAGCACGACGAGCCGTGCGGGGATGACTGTGGCTGTACCTCCGCGCTGGCCGCGGCGGGCACGACCTACCACTTCCCGCACGAGGCCACCTCCGGTGAGGCGGCATTGGCCTGTGACCTGGTCGCTGACGGCGGTGACGCACATCATCGGATCGGCGTGTGGCAGCAGGTCCTCACCCGCGTCGAACGCCGCGACCCGCTGCCGGACACACCGGACGGGGTGCAACTGCGGTTTCCGTTCGACGTCGAGCTCGCCGGCACCCTGGCCGGGCTCGCCGCTGCGGAGTACCGGTGCTGCTCGTTCGGCAGCTACACCCTCGTCATCGACGGCACCGGCCTGCGCCTGGAGGTCCGCATGCCCGGCGAAGCCGCCGGCATGCTCGCCGCAGTCGTCGGCCTGCCCGACGGGGAGGCCAGTGATGCAGCGAATCAGCCGTGACGACCTGCGCGCCCTGCTCGCCGCCGACAGCGTCACCCTCATCGAGGCGCTACCCGCAGCGCACTACACCGCCGAGTACCTGCCGGGCGCAGTGAACCTGCGCGGTGATCTCACCGCCGGGCTGGTCGCCCAGTTGGCTCCGGACCCGGCTCGGACCGTGGTCACCTACTGCGCGGGCCCGTCGTGCGGCCGGTCCAAGGTCGCCGCCGCCGCATTCGGTCGGCTCGGCTACCGCGACGTGCGTGTCTACGAGGGCGGCAAGACTGACTGGGCCGCGTCGGGGCTGCCTTTTGAAGGCGACCGGGCCGTTGCGGGAGCGGCCCGGTGAGCGCGGCGGAGCAAGCCGGACTGCGCACCGGCGAGGTCGCCGAACAGGCCGGCGTCAACATCCAGACGCTGCGCTACTACGAACGCCGGGGCCTGCTGGCCGAACCGCACCGGTCGAACGGTGGGCACCGGCTCTACCCGCCGGACACGGTCGCCCTGCTCAACGTGATCAAGGCAGCGCAGCGGCTCGGGTTCACCCTCGACGAGGTCGCCGACCTGCTCGACGCGGGCCGCCGCCGCCACCCGAGCCCGGACCTGCGCGAGCGGGCCATCGGCAAGATCGCCGAGATCGACCAGAAGATCGCCGACCTCACCACCATCCGCGCCTCGCTCACCGAGGTCGTCGATGCCCGCTGCGACAGCCTCACCAACTGCACCTGCGCCGACTGCCCGATCCCGTACCTGACCATTGGCACCACCAGACCCTCCGGAGACCGAGCGTGAGCCAGCCCTTGCCGTCACCCTCCTCCACCGGCCACTCCGAGCTGGGGATCGACAACGCGCCACCGCGGCGCAGCAAGGTCACCGGCGGGCTCGCCGCGCTGGCCTGCGCCGCCTGCTGCGCCCTGCCGCTCCTCATCGCCGCGGGCGTGCTCACCGGCGCCGGCGCGGCGATCCTGGAGCGGACCCTGCTCGCCGTCGCGGCCGGCCTGGCCGTGCTCGCGCTGAGCATGTGGTGGCTCCACCGCCGCCGCAACGCCCGACGCACCGCCGCGGCGGGCACCGGGTGCGGTTGTGGCGGCGCAGGGTGCGGCGGCTGAACCGCAGCCGACGCAGCACAGCCCCTACCAGTTCCGCGCCCCACCGATGTGCTGCGATACGCCCATGACGATCATCCGATCCATCCTGCTGTTCGTCGCCGCCGCCATCGCCGAGATCGGCGGCGCCTGGCTCATCTGGCAAGGCATCCGCGAACACAAAGGCCTGCTCTGGATCGGCGCCGGCATCGCCGCCCTCGGCGCCTACGGATTCGTCGCCACCCTCCAACCGGACGCCAACTTCGGCCGGATCCTCGCCGCCTACGGCGGCATCTTCGTCGCCGGCTCCCTCGCCTGGGGCGTCGTCGTCGACAAGTTCCGCCCCGACCGCTACGACCTGATCGGTGCCGCCATCTGCCTGATCGGCGTCGTGGTGATCATGTACGCGCCCCGACGTTGATGTGCACTGCGCCTCGCTTCGAGGATCACGAAGCGGCGCCCGGCCGCCGCGCCCAGCTGCATGCCGGCATGGAGGTGTGTCAGCAGCAGCGTCCGGCGGCGGAGGGGGTGAGGCTGATCAGTCCGGCGACGCTGGGCAGGGCGCCGGGCTCATCGTTGAAGGCGGCGATCTGCAGGGCGGTCCGGGGGTCCAGGCCGATTTGGGCGGCGGCGGCGCGTACGGCCTCGCTGGCGCCGGCAGCGGTGGGCAACAGGGCGATCGTGGCGGTCGCGAGAGCGGTGGGCACGTCGGGGTCGACGCCGAAACGGGCGGCGATGTCACGGGAGGCCTGTTCGGCGCCGAGTCCCGTGCTGCACACGCCGGTGTCGGGGAGGTCGAGCTGGATTTCTTCGGCGTCGTCGAAGTCGCCGACCAGAGCGGCGGCGATCGAGCGGACCTGTTCGTAGCCGACGGTCATGAGGAACGTCGGGGCCCGTCCGTAGGACTTCATGCCGACGGCGTAGTAGTTCGGTTCGGGGTGAGTGAGCTCGGCGTAGCCGTGGGGCGTGATGGCGCTGCGGGAGTTCTCGTTCGGGTCGATGAGTTCGGCGAGGGTACGGGTGCAGCCCAGGATCGGGTCGAGGTCGAGGCGCAGTTCGCCGGCGATGCTGTGGTCGGGCCGGAAGCCGGTGGCGGCCACGACCCGCTCGGTGGTGACAGTGCGCCCGTCGATGGCGGTCAGCTGAAGGCCCGTGCCGGCCCGGGTGACGGTGTGCACGCCGAAGCCTTCGAGCAGGGTGACGTGGCCGGTCTCGAGCAGGGTTCGCAGGCCGTTACCCAGCGCACCGCGGTCGGGTAGCTGGTCGGTGTCATCCTCACCGAGGGCAGCTGCGGCGGTGCCACGCAGCGCCCACGTGATTCGGGTGCCGGTCGTGGTTTCGGCCAGGCGGGAAAGAGTCAGCAGTGTGTTGGCGGCGGAGTGCCCGGAGCCGACCACAAGGGTGTGCCGGCCGGCGTGTGTGTCGTGGTCGGTGCCGAGTACGTCGGGCAGGGCGTGGTCGATGAGGTCGGTGAGGTCGTGTTCGCCGTGGGCGGGCAGGCCGTTGACGCCGAGCGGGTTCGGGGTGTTCCAGGTGCCGGAGGCGTCAATGACGGCGCTGGCGAGCAGATCTTCGCCGTCGGCCAGACGCAACACGAACGGCAGGTCGGCGCGTCCGTCGGTGCGGACCTTGTCGAGGCTGGTGCGGCTGATCGCGACCACCCGGGTGTCGCAGCGCAGGCGGCCGGTGATCGCGGCTGTCTTGGCCAGGGGTTGCAGATAGTTCTCGACCAGTTGCCCGCCGGTGGGCACAGTGTCGTCATCGGGTGCGGCCCAGCCGGCAGTGTCGAGCAGGCGGCGTGCGGCGGGGTCAATGTTGTACCGCCACGGGCTGAACAGCGACACGTGCGCCCAGGCGCGGACCGACGCGGCAACGGCGCTGCCGGCCTCGAGGATGAGGAACGGCACCTCCCGCTCGTGCAGGTGCGCGGCGGCGGCCAGGCCGACGGGGCCGGCGCCGATCACCACGACCGGAAGGTCCTGCGGCGCGGTCGCGTCGAGAATGTCGCTGCTCATGAAGGTGTCTCCTGGACGTCGGTAGTTTCCGGTCGATAGCGGGGGTAGGCGCTGGTGGCCCACAGGGTCCCGGCGGCGAGCGCGCACAATGCCGCGGTGGTGACCAGGACGCTGGTGTAGCTGCCGGAGCGGGCGTGCAGTGCAGCCGCGGCGAGCGGGGTGCCGGCTTTGGCGATGGTCATGGGCACCACGATGGTGCCGGCGATGGTGGCGTACCGGCGGGTGTCGTAGCGGTCGGCGAGCAGCACCGGTTTGGCGATGGCGGAAACGCCGAAGCCGAGCCCGAACCCGATGACGGCGGCGATGACCGCGATGGCGTTGCGTCCGATGAACGGCAGCAGGCCGATCGCCAGGGCCTGGACGGCGAAGATGACGGCGACCACGGAACTGGTGCGGTAGCGGCGTTGCAGTCCGGTGGTGGCCAGACGTCCGGCCACCGACAGGATCCCGAACAGCCCGGCGGTGCCGGCGGCGAAGGTGGCCGTATGTCCCCAGCTCGTCAGCGCGGCGATCAGGTGCACAGTCACGATGCTGATGGCTGCCATGTTGGTGGTGAAGCTGACCGTCAGGAGCCAGAAGACCCGATCGGTGAAGACGGCCCGCAGGCGTACGGCAGGCTGCTTTGCTTCTCGGGAAGTCTGTAGATGGCGGGGAGCAGCTCGCAGGACGATGGCGTGCAGCGGTGTGGTCAGCAAGGCCTGAATGGTGGCGAGCACGAGCAGGGCGGTACGCCAGCCGTGCTGGTCGACCAGCCACCCGGTCAGCGGCAGGAAAATCGTGCTCGCGAAGCCGGCCACGACAGTCAACGCCAGCAACGCCGAGGACCGGCGGCCCGGGGTGTGCCAGGCGATGATGACCGCGAACGCCGCCTCGTACAGACAGGCGGCCGACGCGATGCCGATGCCGATCTGCACCGCGTACAACTGGCCGAGGGTCTGCACCTGCGACCACGCCACCAGCAGCAATGTGCCGACCAGCGAACCCGCAGTCATCAGCGCCCGGCCCCCGTGACGGTCGAGCCACCGCCCGACCGGAACGGCCAGAGCGGCCGAGGCCAGCACCGAAGCGGTGAAAGTGCCGGTAACCGCCGTAGTGGACGTCTTCAGATCGGCGGCGAGCGGCACCAGGAAGACGGCGAAGGCGTAGTAGAGGGTGCCGTAGCCGACCGTCTGAGTGACCGCGAGCGCGGCGACGATGCCCTTGGCCCGGCCGGAGTCGCGTTCGCGGTGGCCGCCGGCTGTGGAGCCGACGGCCACCGTAGGAGGAGATGTCACTGCGTCAGCTGCAGCAGCCGGACTGCTCGTCGTTGCCGGACGGCACCGTGATCACCGCGAGCGGAGTACGGAGCAGCCCACCCGAGACGCCGGTCGCGAGACCCCGGCCAACCGACACCGGTTCGACCGCGGCGGGGGCGCCGCAGCAACCGCCGCCGGCGTCGATGGTGTCGCTGTCAAGGTCCTGGCTGCTGTTGCAGACCCCGGTCTCGGGCAGGTCCAGCTGCACGTCGCGGGCGGCCGCCCAGTCGCCGTCGAGGGCCGCGACCACGGAGCGGGCCTGCTCGTAGCCGGTGGCGAGCAGGAACGTGGGTGCGCGGCCGTACGACTTGACGCCGATGGCGTAGTAGCCCGGCTCCGGGTGAGTGAGTTCGTCGGCGCCGTGCGGCGGGACGGTGCCGCAGGAGTGCTCGTTCGGGTCGATCAGCGGGGCGAGCGCGCGGGTGGAGCCCATGATCGGGTCGAGGTCGAGGCGCAGCTCGCCGACGATGCCGTGGTCGGGCCGGAAACCGGTGGCTCCCACGATCCGGTCGGCGGTGATCGTGCGGGTGCCGTCGGATACCTCCACACCGTCGGGGCCGGCGGTCACGGCTTGGACGCTGAAGCCGGTGAGGAGGGTGATGGCGCCGGATTCGACGTGCTCGCGTAGCCGGGTGCCCAGGGCGCCACGGGCCGGGAGCGTGTCGGCGGTCTCGCCGCCGTAGGTGCGAGCCGGGGTGGCCGCGCGGATCGCCCAGGTCACGGTGGTGCCGGGCTCCTGCTCGGCGAGCTCGGCCAGGTTCAGCAGGGTGTTGGCGGCCGAGTGACCGGCGCCGACGACGAGGGTGCGGCGGCCGGCGAAGCGGTCCCGGTCGCGGCCCAGCACGTCGGGCAGCGCGCTTTCGACGTACGCGGTGGCTTCGGTCTCGCCGTGGGCGGGGATCCCGGAGGCGCCGAGCACGTTGGGGGTGCCCCAGGTGCCGGAGGCGTCGATCACCGCCCGGGCCAGGACTTCCTCGCCGTTGGCGAGCCGGATCAGGTACGGGGTTTCGGCGCGGCCGGTGGTGCGGACCCGGTCGAGGCCGAGCCGGGTGACCGCAGTGACGCGGGCGTCGTAGCGCACATGCGGCTTGAGGGCGGGCAGGTCAGCCAAGGGCTGCAGGTAGTCGGCGGCGAGCTGGGCGCCGGTGGGCAGCTTGTCGTCGTCGGGCCGGACCCAACCGGCGTCGGTCAGCAGCCGGGCCGCGACGGCGTCGATGTTGTAGCGCCACGGCGAGAACAGCCGCACGTGGCCCCACTGACGGACGGCGGCGGCGGGGCTGTCACCGGCTTCGAGGACGAGGAAGGCGATGCCACGGTCGGCAAGGTGCGCGGCGGCGGCGAGGCCGACGGGCCCGGCACCGATGACGGCGACGGGCAGGTGGTCGAGCTGGGTGGTCACGAGTGGAACTCCTGTCTCAGGTGACGGCGGGGCTCAGTTGACGGCGCGGCTGCGGCGTTCGATGAAGACGACGTCACGCCACCGGTTTGCTTGGGCGTGATGCCGGCCGACCCGTTCGCGGATGCCGACGGTGCGGAAACCGCAGGCGTGGTGCAGGGCGAGGCTGGCGGTGTTCTCCGGGAAGACCCCGGATTGGATGGTCCAGATGCCGGCGGCTTCGGTGCCGGCGATCAGCGCCTCGAGCAGCGCGCGGGCAACACCTTGGCCGCGGGCGGCCGGGTCGACGTAGACGGAGTGCTCGACCACCCCGGCGTAAACCGGGCGGGAGGACACGGCCGAGATGGCCACCCAGCCACGGACGGTGCCGGTCTCGTCGACCGCGACCAGCCGATGGTGGGGCAGTTTCCCGGCGTCGAACGCCTCCCACGAGGGTGCGGTGTCCTCGAAGCTGGCGTTGCCGCTGTCCATGCCGGCCTGGTAGATGGCCAGGACCGCTGTGGCGTCGCCGGCCGTCATCGCCCGGATCGTCACGGCGCTCACGAGCATCCGCCGGCCGGGGTGGGAGCGGGACGGCCCATGACGACGTCGGCTGCGGACGGGAAGCAGTCGACGCACCGGGTGTTGATCCGGTAGTGGCGGGCGTTGCCGACCTGCTCCACGAGCACGAACCGCACCTCGGTGAGGATCTTCAGGTGCTGCGAGACGGTGGACTGGGCCAGCCCGGCCGCCGCCGTGATCTGCCCGACGCTCATCGGCTGCGCCTGGCGGGCCAGGTACTCCACGATCTGGACCCGGCTCGGGTCGGCCAGGGCCCGGAACCAGGACGCATACTCCTCCGCGGTGCCGCGGTCCAATAGTTCGGCCACCATGCATCACCTTCATCGTTCATCGCCGATCAACGATGAAAGGGTAGCTGGTGCGTGAGCCGTCAGCCAGGCGGTGGCGACGACGAGGCGGGCGACGGCGGTCAGCGTGGTGGGCTCCACGCGGTCGGCCGTGTCGGCCGGGCTGTGGTAGCCGGCCATGCCGGCGCCGATACCGACCGAGGCAAGTCCGGCGGCGGCGTAGCGGCGGTTGTCCGAGGCGACCGGACCGGCGGCCAGCGGCAGCCCGGTGTGCCGGCCGGCCTGGTCCAGCGCGGCCAGCAGGCCATGGGCGGGGCCGCCGGCCTCCACGGCAGCCGCCTCGCGCAATACCCCCGCGCCGTCGATGTTGATGACCAGAGGTGCCGCGTCGTCGTCGCGCAGCTGGGCGGCGTGCCGGGCCGAGCCGAGCGCGCCCACCTCTTCGGCGTCCAGCAACGCCACCGCGAAGCCGACGCCGTCCGGCAGCGCGGGGGCGAGGATCCGGGCCGCCTCGAGCACGACGGCGACGCCGCTGCCATTGTCGGCCGCCGACGGCTGCCGCAGGCCAGGCAGGTCGCCGACACCGTCGTAATGCGCGGTCAACAGCAAGTCGGGACGACCCTGGTGCGCCGGGCGCCACCGACCGAGAACATTGGCGGCGCGAACATCTACGCGCCGGATCGGCGCGTTCGCGGCCAGCCAGCCGGATCGGGCCTCAGCGAGCTGCCGCATCAGGGCGTGCGTGTCGCCGTCAACAGTGAGAATGGGCAACGGGCCGGGCGCCGAGCCGGCGAGCATCGTGTAGTGCCAGCCGTCCTCGTCGACGGTCCGGCCGATCAGCAGCCCGAGAGCGCCGTGGGCGTGTCCGTACGCCTCGAACAGGCTCATCCGGTCCGGGACGACGAGCCAGCAGCCGGCCGGGTCGCCCTGCCCCGCGGCGGCGAGACCGGCGCGGCGAAGCAGCGGCTCGTCGGCTGACGCCAGGTGAGGCAGAACCTCGCGGCCGAAGCGCAGGTGGCCCCCGGAGGTGCCGTCGCCCCAGGAGACGGCTGGTGCGGCGTACACCTCCGGCACGGCACTCACCGGGAAGATGTCCAGCCGTACGGTCGCGCCCAGGTCGGCGAGATGCCGGCCGAGCAGCACCCGAGCGGCGGCTCCGCCGGGCGTGCCGACCCGCCGCCCAGCCAGCGGGACATCCGCCAGGCCGGCGACCACAGCCGCCATGCGTAGCCCATCGACGGCGGCCAGAAGCGGCTCCAGGTCGCCGGGCGCGATGGCCGGGCTGGTCATCAGCAGCAGCCTTGACCGGCGGTGACCGCTTCGGCCTTGGCGGCGCCGCCGCAACACGAGCTCTCCGCTGTGGCCTCGGCCGGAGTTCCGCAGCAGGGGCCGGCCGTGGATTCCGGCAGGACGAGAGCAGCTCGTGGTGGGTTGCCGCAGCAACCGCTGGCCCCGGCGGCGGACAGTGCCTCGGTGGGGTCGCCGGCGAAGCCGCCGACGGTTTGGGGGTCGCTCATGGTCGTCCTCCTGCAACGCGAGACGGATTCGAGCTTTGTCGAACTTGACGTTTGTCGAAACCGACACTTGCACGCGGATTCGATATCTGTCAACCTCGACGCATGCCGAAATCATCGTCAGCTGTCGTGATCGATCCGGAGGCGGCGCAATGCTGCGCGCCGATCGCGCAGAGCCGGATCCCGGCCGAGGCGGCAGGCACGCTCGCGCAGGCATTCAAGGCGCTCGGCGATCCGATCCGCCTGCAGATGATGTCGATGATCGCCTCCGCCGAAGACGGCGAGATCTGCGTCTGCGACATCACGCCGGCCTTCGAGATCTCCGGGCCGACCATCTCGCACCACCTCAAGGTGCTAAAGGAATCCGGCCTGGTCACCGCGGAACGCCGCGCGAGCTGGGTGTACTACCGGGCCCAGCCAGGCCTGATGCGCCAGCTCTCGGCATTGCTCGACACCAACGCTTGAGTGGCCGCCGTCACACCACGTAGATTGGCTTGACGCCCACATAAGGGTCAGTAATCATTGACTCAATGAACGGCGATGCTTCTCTGCAGGCGCGGGCACGCATCCACGCCGCGCTCGGCGATCCGGCAAGACTGGCGATCGTCGATGCACTGACCCTGGGTGACGCCTCCCCCGGCGAGATCGGCCACGACCTCACGATGCCGACCAATCTGGTCGCTCACCACCTCAAGGTTCTGCAGGACGCCGGCCTGATCGTGCGCACCCGGTCCGAGGGCGACCGCCGCCGGACATACCTGCGGCTGCAGCCCGGCGTGCTGGCTTCGCTGACTCCGCCGCCGCTGCAGGACGCGGAGCGGGTGGTGTTCGTCTGCACCCACAACTCGGCCCGGTCTCAGCTGGCCGCGGCGCTGTGGCGCGACCGGGTCGGCGGGCCGGTCGCCTCCGCCGGCACCAAGCCGGCCGCGCGGGTGCACCCGCGCGCGGTCAAGGTCGCCCACCGCCACGGCCTTGCTCTGGACCCGGCCGGTACAGCGCATGTCAGCGATGTGGTGCACCAGGGTGATCTGGTGATCGCCGTCTGCGACAACGCCCACGAGGACCTCACCGGCGAGGTCCGCCCCCAGCTGCATTGGTCGGTGCCCGACCCGATACGCGTCAACACCGACGCCGCGTTCGAAGCCGCGTACACCGACCTCGCCCAGCGCATCGACCGCTTGGCACCCGCCGTCCCGCACACCGCCGAACAGAACTGATCTTTCGACCCGCACCAACTGCCCCGTTTGGTGAGATGGCGGTGCGGGGTGCCTCGCACCGGACGTCATCGCCGCCACGATCGATTCCCGACCATGCTGAAGACCGGAGTCCTGCATCCATGCACCCCATCGCCGTCTGGCGCCGCCTGCTCGCCGAGTTCCTCGGTACGGCGTTGCTGGTCACCGCCGTCGTCGGCTCCGGCATCATGGCCACCACGCTGTCGCCCGACGACGTCGGCCTGCAACTGCTGCAGAATTCCATCGCTACGGCGTTCGCGCTCGGCGCGCTGATCCTGACCTTCGGTCCGGTCTCCGGGGCCCACTTCAATCCGGTCGTGTCGGCCGCCGATTGGTTCCTCGGGCGGCGCACCGGCACCGGGCTGTCCGGCACTGATCTGGGCGGATACATCGTCGCGCAGACCGCCGGGGCGATTGCCGGCTCGGTGCTGGCCAACCTGATGTTCGACCTGGCTCCGGTGACGTTCTCGGCCAAGGAGCGCTCGGCCGGGCATCTGTGGCTGGGTGAGGTCGTGGCCACCGCCGGACTGCTTCTGCTGATCTTCGCGATCGTCCGCTCCGGCCGGGCGGCCGTCGCACCCGCGGCGGTCGGCGCGTACATCGGCGCCGCGTACTGGTTCACCAGCAGCACCAGCTTCGCGAACCCGGCCGTCACCGTGGGCCGCGCCTTCACCGACACGTTCGCCGGCATCGAACCCGCCTCCGTGCCCGGCTTCATCGTCGCTCAGATCATCGGCTTGGCAGTCGGAGTCGGCCTGCTGCTCGTTCTGTACCCCGGCGTGGGCAACGCCGCCGACGACGTCGTCGTCGAGCACGACTCCACCCGCACCACCTGATTACACCGTCGCCCCTCCATCAAAGGATCAACGCCATGAGTGACAAGCCCAGCGTCCTGTTCGTCTGCGTCCACAACGCCGGCCGCTCCCAGATGGCCGCCGGCTGGCTGCGCCACCTCGCCGGTGACGCGGTGGAAGTCCGCTCCGCCGGCTCCGCGCCGACCGACTCCATCAACCCGGCCGCGGTCGAGGCCATGCACGAGGTCGGCATCGACATCACCGACCAGCAGCCCAAGGTCCTGGAGTACGAGGTCGCGCAGGACTCCGACGTCATCATCACCATGGGCTGCGGCGACGCCTGCCCGATCTTCCCCGGCAAGCGCTACGAGGACTGGAAACTCGACGACCCGGCCGGTCAAGGCGTCGAAGCAGTGCGTCCCATCCGCGACGAGATCAAGACCCGGATCGAGGCGCTGCTCGCCGACCTCATCCCGGCCGGCAAGCAGTGAACCCCGTCCGCAATCTGATCATCATCGGTTCGGGACCGTCCGGATACACCGCGGCGCTGTACGCCGCCCGGGCGAACCTCAAGCCGCTCGTGATCGAGGGCGTTCAGTCCGGTGGCGCCCTGATGACCACCACCGAGGTCGAGAACTTCCCCGGTTTCCGCGACGGGATCATGGGCCCCGAGCTCATGGACAACATGCGCGCCCA
>NZ_JAHWFK010000058.1 GCF_019710575.1 Paractinoplanes polyasparticus
CTGGCGCGCTACGCCGACGGCCCGGCGTCGTACGGTGCCGAGGCGGTGGTCGAGCCGACCGCCCGCGGGGTGGCCACTGTCTTCCTGCACGGTGCCGTCCGCAGCGCCACCCTGCCGGGATACCCGACCGGGTGCCTCAGCCTGCGGGCCTCGCTGATCGGCGGCGAGGACGGACAGGTGATCCGCGGGTTGCTGGCCGACTGGCGCGACGAGACCAGCGCCATGCTGCGTAAGCGTTTTCAGCGGGCCGTCGACGAGGGTGATCTGCCCGCGGAGACCGACCCGGCGCTGCTGACGAGATACGTCATGACGATCGGCAATGGTGTCGCGGTACAGGCCGCCGCCGGCGCCCCGCGCGACGAGCTCGAGCTGATCGCCGACGCCGTCCTGCAGAGCTGGCCGCCCGTGCTGGCCCGGCCGCAAGAAGAGCGGTGACCGGTGGGCGCCGCCCCCGTTGACTGCGCGGCCAGGGCCCGTTTGGAGCGTGACCCGTACGTCGGTGATCGTGTCCACAACGGACCGGCTCGGGGCTCGGGTGGAGGCGCCGTAGCCGGCCCGGGAGAACGTTACGAACCGCAGGCCACGCTCGTGCGTGGCCCGCTCGGCGACATCACGCTGGCCCGCGCCCGCTGACTCGGCGGACGCGGTCGTCTACCGGATGGCGTCACCCGATGGGCTCTGCCCCCCGGCAACGGGTGCCCAAGGCCGGTTGGCCGGAGGAAGCAGGTGCATGCCCCGGCCCTCAGCGAACGTCGGCGCCTCTCCCGTGAACGGCTGCGGGGCGTCGGCGCACACCGTGTCCCGGGCCGGCGGCTTGCCGGTCAGCAGGTAGGCATCGATCCAGGCGGTCGCGCAGGCGCCGCGTGCGTACGCGGTGTGGCCCCAGTTGTCGCTGGACAGCAGCCGCGAGTTGGGCAACAGCCGGCTCGTCGACACGGCGTTGGCGTAGTTGGTCGACGGGTCCCAGAAGCTGCCCACGACCAGCACGGGTGCCGCAGTGTGCCGGTTGAACGGGCCGGTGTAAGCGTCCTCGTCCCGCACTGTCCACGTGCTGCTCGCACACGCCGTGTCTTTCCAGACCAGTGCGCTGCCACCGAAGTACGGGGCAATCCGGTCGCGCATGGCCACGGCGGCCGGCCACTGCTCGGCTCGAGCCGGGAACCGGCCGTCGGTGCAGAGGACGCCCAGGACTGCCTCCAGACTGTTGTCGTACGGCGGGTCGGCGGCCGCCCCGAGCCGCCGCGCCAGGGCCGCCGTGTCGCCGTCGAGGGCGGCCCGGGTCTCCGCCGCGAGGGTGGTGACCTGTTCGCCCGCGGTCGGCAGATACATGGCCAGGTGGACGTCGGTGATGAAGCCCGCGTACGTGATGGTCCGGTCCCCGATCACCAGGGGCTTGGCCTTGAGCCGGCGGGTGATGGTGTCGAAGTTGCGCACCGGGTCGCCCGCCGCGAAGGCGCAGGCCGTCTCGCCGGCCCGGTCGCAGCGCCGCAGAATCTCGAACAGGGCCCGGGACGCGCCGCCGGAGGAGTTGATCCGCTCGTCGAGGATCTGCCGAGTGTTGCCGACCCAGCCGCGGGCATCGAGCACACCGTCGATGACCAGAGCGCGGAACCGGTCGGGAAACATGTTGGCGTAGTACTGACCGAGAACGCTGCCGTAGCTGAGGCCGAGGAACGTAAGTTTCTCGTCGCCGACTGCGCGGCGCAGCACGTCGTGATCGCGGGCCAGCTCGGCGGTGGACATCGCCCCGGCCAGGGGCCGACCGGTGGTCGAGCACGCCTGGCCGTACCGCTGGGAGCCCCGGACGAGCGCCTGCTTCTCGGCCTTGGTGACCGGGAACAGCTCGCCCAGGTCGCGCAGGACCGGCGCCTGCTGCTCGGCCGACGCGAAGCACCGCACGGGCCGGCTGGAGCCGACGCCACGCGGGTCGACGCCCACGATGTCGAAGCGATCGAGCAGCTCGTCGCTCATGAAGGCGGGCGCGAGGCGCGCGATCTGGGTGGCCGAGACGCCGGGGCCGCCCGGATTGAGGAACAGGCTACCGATCCGGTTGGCCTGATCCCGGGCCTTGACCCGCAGGACGGCGAGGTCGGTGGTGGCGCCGTGCGGCTGGTCGTAGTCGAGCGGCAGCTTCACGGTGGCGCACTCGGCGCTCTCGAAACAGGCCGACCAGTCCAGCCGGGGTGTCGGCACCGCGTCCACCTTGCGGCTCTCCGCGCTGCTGGTGCGATCCGGGCGGAGAGCGGTCTCCGCTGAGGCGCTGCTGGTGACACCGGCCAGTATCGCTGTCATACCTGCAACGAAAAGCCACCGTCTGGCGTTCATGGTTACTCCTTCGTCGGCGAGCGAGCAGCGCTGACGAAGACCAAACAGTATGTTGCCGGAACAGAGTCAAGACTGTCGAGCTCAGGCGAGCGGGGCCACGCGGAGTGTCGCCTCTCGCGCTTTGGGCTTGGTCATGCGGCGGACGCCGGAGTCGTTGCCGTAGCGGGCACGCAGGGCGTGGTCGACCTCGTCCTCCCGCCCGGTGTCGACGAGGAACGCGACCTTGATCCGCCGGCCGTCGACGTCGATCTCGCCCCGGCCCGAGCGGGTTGCCCCCCGGTACCAGCTGCCGCCGGTCCCGTTCAGCGAGCGGATGAGCTCGTCGCCACCGACGCGAACATGCCCGATCATGACGAAGGATCGCAGCGTCCCGTCCGGGCGGACGCCCGCGACGCGAATCAGCGGCGTGCTGTCGAGCACCGCCAGCTCGGCCGCGGTCCAGGCCCGTGTGTCCAACGGTTCAGTGCTCATGGATCTTCCTTGTATCCGGCGAAACAGACACCTGACGCCTCCACTGGACACTGTGTTCCAGGAACAGAGTCAAGTTTAAAAGTCTGATTTGTCATCGAGCTGACCCGCGGTGCGGCGGCGCCGGACGCTGTTTGACTTTGTCGCCGGAACACGGTTTGCACTCGTCAGCGTGAAGATGACACGAAAGCACGGTGCGGGCCTGGGACTGATCCTGACGATGACGACCGGCTTCGCAGGCGCCTGGGTCGCGTCGCCGGCCGCGAGCGCCGCCCCGCCCGCCTGGGGCGCCTGCCCCCAGGCGATCGCAGCGGCGGCGCCGACGATGCAGTGCTCGAGGGTGACGGTGCCGCTGGACTATCAGAAGCCGACAGGGGCGAAGATCGATCTGACGATCTCGCGGATCGCCAGCACCGATCCGGAGAAGCGACGCGGTGTGCTGCTGCTCAACCCGGGCGGCCCGGGCGTGAGTGGCCTGACCATGCCGTTCGACCTGGTCAACCGGGGAATCCCGAACACCGTCCTGGACACGTACGACCTGATCGGGCTCGACCCGCGCGGCGTCGGCCACTCGAGCCCGGTCGACTGCAAGTTCACCGTCGAGCAGAACTACCCCGGCAACATCCCGCCGTGGGCCGAGAACGCCGCTACCGTCGCCGCGGACGCCAAGGCGGCCAAGGCCGTCGCCGAACAGTGCGCGGCCAACGACACCGGCAACCGGATGGCTCACATGTCGACGGCCAACACAGCGCGGGACCTGGACCAGATCCGGCGCGCCCTGGGCGAGCCGAAGGCCAGCTTCTTCGGCGCCTCGTACGGGTCTGCCCTCGGCGCGGCGTACGCGTCGATGTTCCCGCGAACCACCGACCGGGTCATTCTCGACAGCAACCTCGGTGACACGGCTTTGACCCGGGAGAGCCAGCGCCGGTACGGGCTGGGCATGGAGCAGGCGTTCCCGGACTTCGCGCGGTGGCTGGCCGACCGGCACGGCGCGTACGGGCTGGGCCGCACCCCCAAGGACGTACGGCAAACCTACTTCGCGCTCGCGGAACGGCTCGACAGTCGGCCGGTGTCCGGCCTCGACGGGCGCTTCTTCCGGCAGTTCACGTACGTCAGTCTCTTCAACAAGTCGAGTTACGGCATCCTGGCACAGCTGTGGCAGTCGCTGAACGTCACCGGTCATGCGCCGGCCACCACGATGGCCGCGGCGGCCGCGCAACCGCACGCGCAGACCAACTTCTTGTCCTCGTTCCTGGCTGTGACTTGCAACGACAGCGTCTGGCCGAGCGAGGTCGGGGTGTATCAGCGCGATGTCGCCGAGGATCGAAAGAAGTTCCCGATGTTCGGCGCGGCCTCGGCCAACATCAGCCCGTGCGCGTTCTGGTCCCGCAAGTCGCCCGAGCCGCAGGCCGAGATCAACGACAACGGCCCGGTCAACATCCTGATCCTGCAGAACCGCCGGGACGTGGCGACGCCGTTGGTGGGCGCGCAGATCCTGCGGCGCGAGTTCGCCCAGCGGTCGCGTCTGGTGACGGTCGACGACAACCAGCACGGCGTCTACGTCTTCGGCGGCAACGCGTGCGCCCTCAACGTCGGCACCGCCTGGCTGGTCGAGGGCAAGCTTCCGCGGGACAGCAACTGCAGGTAAGGGCCGGCGACCGCGGTGTTCTGGGTTGAGGATTCGAGATGGTGCGGCCGGTCAGGCTCTGTCGTCGCTGTCGCCGTACCAGAGACCGGCGAGGACGCCGGCCCGGCTCAGCACGTCGAGCCGAGGCCGAGGCGGTGGCCGCATCAGCGGTGACGGTGTCATGGGCCCTGCTTTTGGGCGGTGGGTTGGCCGTTGTCAGCCAGGTTCTGGGCGGCGGTCTTACCGGCGCCGGCGGCTTTGTGCATGAAGTCGGCTAGTAGTTCGAGTTGGCTCTCGTCGTAGTCGGCGCAGATCTCGTCGAGCGCGGAGTTCATCCCGGAGTACAGGCGGAGCACCTCGCGGCCCCGGTCCGGCAGCGCTCGGATCAGCACCGCGCGGCGGTCTTGAACGTCGCGCTCCCGGGCTATCCAGCCGGCGCGCTCGAGGCGGTCGAGGATGCCGGTCAACGTGGCTGGGTGGACACCAGCCAGGCGGGCCAGAGCGGATGGACTCAGGGGGCCGTGCCGGCTGATCAGGTCGAGGCAGTCCAGATCGCCGTCCTTGACGGCGATCTTGTTGCTGACCTGGCGATTGAGTATCGACAACTCGTTGCGCAGGTCTCGTAGCGAGACCTTGATCTGCGTCGTGAGCCGGCGGCGACCACTGGCGCCACTAGATGATACGGAACTCATATGTTATCTTTCTCGAAGTATTTTCATATGACTTTCGTATGGTACGGCTTCGGAAGGAATCTTGATGCTTCTGTTCATCAGCGCCATCGGCGTCGTCGGGTGTGACATCGCCGTGCCGGGCCGCCCGGCCCGCAACTTCGCCGTCCGTGCGGCCGAACAAGGCGCCGCCCTCGCCGGAGGACACCGATGAGGCTCACCGTCATCGCTGCCACTGGTGGCATCGGGCGGCACTTGGTCGCGCAGGCGGTCGCAGCCGGGCACGAGGTCACCGCTGTGGCCCGGCGCCCGCGGGAACTGCCGGACGACGTTCGCGCGGTCGCCGTCGACCTGGCCCGGCCTGACCTGGCCGTGCTGACCTCGGCCGTACGCGGGGCCGACGCCGTCCTGTCCGCCCTCGGCCCGCGAAACCCGCGCGCCGACGCCGGCATCACGTCCCAAGGCACCCGCGCGGTCATCTCCGCGATGCTGGGTGCGCACGCACGGCGGATCGTCATCGTCAGCGCCGCACCGGTCGGACCGGTGCCGGCCCCCGGCCATCCGAAGCCACCCCGGCACGACCCCGGCGACGGCTTCTTCATGCGCTACCTGGGCATGCCACTGACCCACGCCATGTTCAGGCGGCACTACGCCGACCTCGCCGTCACTGAGCAGCTCCTGCGCGACAGCGGCCTGGAATGGACGATCTCCCGGCCGCCCAAACTCACCGACAAGCCGCTGACCGGCCGGTACCGCACCGCACTCAACCGCAACATCCGAGGGGGGTTCTCCGTGCCCCGCGCCGACGTCGCCCACCACATGCTCGCCACGATCAACCAGCCCGGCACCGTCGAGCAGGTCATCGGAATTGCGAGCTGAGCATGACCCTGACGAAGTGGGCACGTGTCACCAGTCTGCTGTTCACCGGGCTCTTCGCCGGATTCCTCACGGCAGTCCTCGTCCTCGAACTCTCGCTGCGAGGCTTCGACGGCTCCGTCTACGCCCAGATGCGGCTGGTCGAGCTCGACTCCCTCGACAAACTCGCCGCCGCCACGCTCCTCCCGGCATTGAGCATCACAGCATTGCTGGCCTACCGGACCCGCCGAACGAACAAGCGCCGGCCGACCCTGGCTGCGCTGGCCCTCCTGGTGCTCGTCGTCGGCCTCACGATCGCCGTCAACCTTCCGATCAACGCGGACCAACTCCATTGGAACACCGCAGCCCCACCCGCTGACTGGGCCGATGTCCGCGACCGCTGGCAGCTCGCCCACGCCACCCGTACGACGGCCGCGGTCCTGGCCTTCGCACTCCTGGCCACGGCCTGGGGGTCAGCGGAAGCTGAACAGCGGGGGCAGGAGCAGGACCACAGTCCAGAACCAGAGGGCGTAGACCGGTAGGTAGGAGGTCTGCCAGCGTTCGATGGCCGGGAACGTGCCGCGGCGGCGGACGAAACGCAGCAGCAGCCAGACCGACCAGGCCAGGTTGGCCAGCAGGACGATGTTCTCGCCCAGGGCGGCCACGTTGTTGGGGGTGGTGCCGTATTCGGCGATGCGGCCGGCCATGGTGTAGAGGACGAGGGCATCAATCACCAGCGCGCTCACCACCAGGGCCAGTTGCAGCACGTCGAACGGGCCTCGGGGGGCCTCCGGGTCGCGGGCCGACAGGGAGTAGAGGAGCAGGCCGAGGACAACTGCCAGCAGCAGGTCGAACATCACCAGCGTTTCCCGGTCGATCTCGATGCTCCGGCCGTTCCAGCCGATGGTGACCAGGAAGGCCAGCAACGCCACGGTGAACAGCGGGGTGAAGAGCTTGGTCAGGACCGGGGCGATGTTCTCGATGACGCCCTGTTTGACCTCGACCAGCCAGCCGGCGACGACGGTCGCGGCCACGAAGCCGCAGGGCACCACCCAGGTGCCGATCGCGGTGTCCGAGTCGACGCCGATCGCGTCGAAGATGCCGTACAGGAAGGCAATGAGGACCCCGCCGCCGAGGCCCATGAGCACCAGGTAGACGAACCACTCACCGGTGAAGCGGATGAAGTCCATCCGCCGCCGGGCCGAGCGCAGATCGTCGGAGACGTAGGCCAGACCGACCACCAGCCACAGGGCGATCGGCAGGTGCGTGGCCATCAGGCCGGCCGACTGGGAGTCCGCGTCGAGCGGGTAGCCGTTGGCCACCACGGCGCCGAGCACGAACAACGCGGCCAACGCACCGCCCACACCGGCGCTGGGGCGCCGCCGCCAGACCAGGAACGCCGCCAGCCAGGGCAGCGCGAACAGGGCCAGGTTGACGCTGTAGAACAGGCCGTCCTCGTTGAAGCCGCGTCCGAACAGCTCCGGAATCTTGACGGAGACGGCGGCCCCGAACGCGCATACCAGCATGGCGATCACGTCGCGCCGGGAGCGGCTCCGGCGTACCGGGTCGCCGGCCTCGCCGGTGAACATCAGCTGCTTCCATAGGCGCTCGGAATGCTCGCGGGCGAACTCGCGGGACAATTCGTCCAGGCCGCCCATCCGCTTGACCGCGATGAGGAACGCCTCGTCGGCGGCCAGCCCCTTCGAGACCAGCCCGTCGACCGAGCCCCGGAGGTGGTCCTCCAACTCGTCGGCGTCCGACTCGACCAGCTCCGGACGACGGCGCACGTGCTCCCGCCACAACGCGAACTGTGCCTCGAGCTCGTCCTTGCCGTCGGTGACCGTCACGCGTTGCCCTCCAGAGGGGTGAACTGGGGCCGGATCTCGGCGATGCTCGGCCAGACCTGCTGGAGCGCCTCGACGACCGTCCGCCACTGACGTTGCTGTTCGGCCAGTTCGGCCAGGCCCTGGCGAGTGATGCGGTAGTACTTGCGCCGCCGCTCCCCCGGGACCACCTGCCAGCTCGACTCGACGTGACCGAGACGCTCCAACCGGTGCAGCAGGGGGTAGAGGAGGCCTTCGGTCCAGTCCAGCTCGCCGCCGGACAGGTCACTGATCCGGCGCAGAATGGCGTACCCGTAGCTCTCGCCCTCGGCGAGGATGCCGAGCACGATAGGCGTCGCCGAAGCGGCCACCAGATCTTTGGTCACCCGCACGAGCACCCCCTCATACCTAGAAGTACGAGGCATAGTAGTTCTAGGTATGAGGGGGTGCAACAACGACCCGGCCGGCAGACCCTCCGCCTACTCAGTGGTGATCGATTTGATTGGGGCGGGTGGGTCGCTATCATCAGCGGACGCCGCACTCGGAAGCGCTCCAATGCGGGAGTGTTCGAAACCGGAGGCGTTGGATGGCGAATCAGCGCTTCGCGGTGATGGTAGGCGTCGACGACGCCGGCTCACTGCTGCGTTTCGCCGAGCGTGACGCCGAGGCCATGCGTGATCAGTTCGAGGCCGAGGGTTTCGAGACCTGCCTGTTCACGGGGCTGAACGCCACCGCCGGCGAGATCAAGGCGACGCTGCGTCAGGCCGTGATGCGGTCCGGGAAATCGGATGTTCTGGTGGTCTACTTCGCCGGTCGCACGGTCACTCCGGAGTGGAGTCGCGGCGCCGACACTTACCTCGTCACCCACGATCTCGACGAATCGGCCCTTTCCGAAAATCCCGATTCGGGCGTACGAATGGCATTCCTGGAACGGGACGTGCTGGAGTTCTTCGCCGGCTCCGCGGTGCTGTTCGTCGACGCCGTGGGCGACGCCCCCGAGGTGTCGCGGCCTGCCTACAGCGCCCTCACCTCGTACGCGGATGACGCCGCCACACGCGAGGACCCGGTCATCCGGCACGGCGTGCTGACCGCGCACATCCTCGCGACTCTGCACCGGCAGCCGAGCGTGACGTTCGGGTCACTGGCTCAGGCCGTACGCGAACAGGGTCTGACACCGCAGGCCATGAGCCCGCCCGGGGGCGACGCGGTCGTGCTGGCCGGGCCGGCCGACCAGCCCGGGCGGCCCGCCTCGCGCCCGCTGGCCAACCCGATGGACGCGGCCGCGGGCGAGATCCTGCACCTGATCAGCCGGCTCACCCACCACGCCCGGATGCCCCGGCACGCCGCCCCGCGCTCGGCCGGCAGCCGCGCCGAGGCCGGAGGGGCCGCGCCTTCCCGCGTCGAATACCTGCGCGCCGCCACCGACGCCCACTCGTCGGCCCTGCTCGAGTACACGGCGAACGGCTTCCAGACGATCGACTCGTCCAAGCGTTTCGACCTCGACGTGATCCGGCCGCTGCTGCGTTTCCCGGCCGGGGCCGACTGGTTCGGTCACACCGTGCACGACGACCATCGCACCGTTCTGTGCGTGCCGCTGCGCCTGGCCGAGGGCCGGTCCCTGCTGCTGGCGCTGGTCGACCCGGTCACCGACCTGCTGGGGCTCGGGCAGCCGCTCGCCAAGATCCTCGAGACGATCTGGCGTACGGACTTCGCGGCGTCCCCGGACGAGGCCGAGATCGAGGTGCTGACCGCCCTGCGGGACGCCTTCGGGCGGCTGCCCGTCCCGCTCTACGAACACTGCTTCGAGCTGTACCAGCGGGTCGTGGAGTCGTACTGCGTGGTCTTCCAGCCGGTCGTGACGCTCGGTAAGACGGCCCGGCGCGTCGGCGTGCACAGTTACGAGGCGCTGGCCCGCCGCTCGCCCAGCGACCAGCGCGCCCCGGTCGCCATGCTGCGGCTGGCCGAGGTGTGGGGCGACCGCTTCGTCGTCGAGCGCGACAAGGTGATCCTGCGGATGGCGTTGCGCGCGTACGCCCAGGCCCACGCCGAGGGCCCGTGGGCCCAGCCCAAGCCGGTCTCGGTCAATGTCGCCGTACGGTCGCTGCTCAGCGACGCGTACGTCGAGACGCTCCGCACGACGATCGCCGAACTCGCCATCGACCCCGAGACGGTGACCCTGGAGATCTCGGAGCAGGACCCGATCGAGCCCCGCCGCGGCGAGCAGTGGGCCGAGGCGCCGCACGCCTACTTCCACAACCGCCTGGCCGCGATCGCGCGCGACGTCGGGGTGGCGTTCGCGGTCGACGACTTCGGCGAGGGGTACGCGTCCCTGTCGCGCATGGCCGAGCTGCCGCTCACCCAGATCAAGGTCGACCGCGCGATCCTGCACCACCCGCTCGCGGCCAAGGAGTTGTCGCTGGTCATGGACACGGCCCGCTACGCCGGCCACGCCCCGCGCGTGGTCATCGTCGAGGGTGTCGACAACGAGTCCCCGCTGACCCTGCGCGAGATCTACGAGCAGCGCATCCGCCACGTGCAGGGCTACATCACGCGCCAGCCGGCCGCGCCCACGCTGAGCACGATCTCGCCCGAAACCAGCGAATACATCGCCGCCCTGGTCCGCGGCGACGACGAACACCGGGACACCCTGATCACCCGGGCCGACGACCTCCCGCTGCAACGTGGCGCCTGACCTCTACGTCCGCGAGTACGGACCGCCGGACGCGCCGGCGGTTCTCTTCCTGCACGGGGGTCCGGGCCAGGGTTCGTACGAGTTCGAGCAGCACCAGGCGCCCGTGCTGGCCACCCGGCTGCGGGTCGTCTGCCTCGACCAGCGGGGCGTCCTGCGGTCGGCGGCGCTGCCCGAGGACGCCACGGTGCGGCTCGACGACCTGGTGGCCGACTGCGAGACCGTACGCGAGGACCTGGGTCTTCCGGATTGGGCGGTGCTCGGCCAGTCGTTCGGCGGCATGCTCGCCCTGCGCTACGCGGTCGCCCATCCGGGGTCGGTGCGAGCCGTCGCCTTCGAGAACCCGGCCTGGGACCTCGGGCGCACCTGCCGGTCGCTGCTGGCGGCGTTCCTGGCCCACCCGTCGGCCGGGTCCCACCCCGAGGCGGTGGCGGCGGGCGAGGCGCTGCTGGCAAGCGCGCCGGACGACAAGACGCTGTGGAACAGCCTGATCGACGTGCTCGCCGGCTTCGGAGCTGACCGGGCCGCGATCTACACCCCCGACCTGGCCGCGCGGGGCCGCATCTGGGAGGTCCTGCAGGCAGCGCCGTTCGAGGCCGCCCAGTGGCAGCGCGGAGCCGACCACGCGACCCGGCTCGCCGAGGATCCGGCGTTCTTCGAACCCCACACGCCGCTCCTGGCCGGCCTGCGGCAACCGGCGCTCCTGATCAAGGGCGGCCTCGACCCGATCCCGAGCCCCGGCGAGGTGGCCGACTTCCGCCGCGCCCGTCCCGACGCCGTCGTACGGGTGTTCCCGGACTGCGGCCACTTCGTGCACGCGGAAGCGCCCGCCGAGTACGCCGCGGCCGTTTTTCGGTTGACGGGCGTGTGACGATCGGCGCGATGCCGACAACTGTGCGCTTTGTGCCCCTGCCGCCCCCCGTGCTGTCCGCCCTGCCCTCCGGTGACCTGGAAGCGGCCCGCGCGGCGACCGGCGTACCGCTGACCGAATGGTTCCTCAGCGATGAGATCACCTGGCTGTGGCGGATGCGCCTCGACCAGATCGCCGCCGACCCCCGCGCCGCGGACTGGATCGTCCGCGCCGCCGTCTCCGTCCCCGACGGCGCGGTCGTCGGCGCGGCCGGCTTCCACGGGCCACCCGACGACGACGGCATGGTCGAGGTCGGATACAGCACCGACCCCGCGTACCGCCGGCGCGGCTACGCCCGGGCCATGCTGACCGAACTGCTGCGCTGGGCCGCCGCCGCACCGGGCACGGCCACCGTGCGGGCCAGCATCAGGCCGGACAACGCGGCCTCCCTCGCCACCATCGCCGGCTTCGGCTTCACCCACGTGGGCGAGCAGTGGGACGAGCAGGACGGAACGGAGTACCTGTACGAAGTTCCGGTCCAACGGCCGTGATCTGACCGCAACGGCGGGCACGGTAGGGCCATGACCTCTTCGATCGACCGCGCGGGCTCCCGCATCGACCACCTGAACATCGCCGTGCCCGACCTGGCCGTCGCGGTGGCCTTCTACGAGCCGGTGCTGGGAGCCATCGGCATCACCAAGATGCTGGAAATCCCGCCGGACGCCACCCCGAACCAGCCGACCGCGATGACCGGCTTCGGCCTGGCCGGTGTGAAGCCGTACTTCTGGCTCATCGACGGCGGCGCCGTGGGCACCAACATGCACGTCGCCTTCACGGTCGACCGCCGCGACGAGGTGACCGTCTTCTACGAGGCGGCGCTGGCCGCCGGCGCCACCTCACTACTGGCGCCGGCAGCCCATCCCGAATATCACGCCGACTACTACGGGGCCTTCGTGCTCGACCCGCACGGCATCAACCTGGAAGCGGTCTGCCACGCCTAGCTGACGCGGTGCGGCAGCTTCCAGTCCGGCCGCGGGAAGTGGCAGGTGTAGCCGTCCGGGATCCGCTCCAGGTAGTCCTGGTGCTCCGGTTCGGCCTCCCAGAACGGTCCGGCCGCGGTCACCTCGGTCACCACCTTGCCCGGCCACAGCCCCGACGCCTCGACGTCCGCGATCGTGTCCTCGGCGACGCGCTTCTGCTCGTCGCTCTCGAAGAAGATCGCCGACCGGTAGCTGGTCCCGATGTCGTTGCCCTGCCGGTTCATCGTCGTCGGGTCGTGAATCTGAAAGAAGAACTCCAACAGGTCCCGGTACGAGGTCACGGCCGGATCAAAGGTGATCTCGATGGCCTCGGCATGCCCGTCGTGGTTGTAGTAGGTCGCGTTGGCCACGTTTCCCCCGGTATAGCCGACCCGGGTGGAAACCACCCCCGGCCGCCGCCGGATGAGGTCCTGCATCCCCCAGAAACAGCCCCCGGCCAGAATCGCCTTCTCCGTAGCCATGCCACCCACCTCGTCCGTCGCTGACTTACCCGCTCAAGCGTTACCCCTTGACCGCCCCACGGCTACTGTCACGTCGGTCACGCGATCGCCGCGTCGTCGAGGTAGACGGCCACAACCTCAGCCAGCAACGCCTGCTTGCCCTCGGCGACCGCCTCCTCCCAGCCGCCCCCTCGACGTACCCGGCCCGAATGTCCTGCCAGCGCGAGTAGCAGCCGTTCATTCCCCGCCCTCCTGCCACTGCGTTAGTCGAAGCACATTCCATACTGCTCATCCAGCGGTACGGCCGTCTGGTGCCACTTGTTCCACCCGCCGGCCTTGACCCCAGGACCACGACGCCAGAATTATATACGCTCCGTTACATTCGACAGTCGGGCATCAAGAACCCATCAAAGAAGACGACCTAGGTTTTCCCAGCTCAAGGCAGGTGTTAGGCACCACCGAACGAGCTGACGCATTTACTCATCAAGGAACTTGACCACCATGTGTAGCTATCGATTCTCACGCTCTGCGCTTGGCTCGATCCGGACGCACTTAGGCACGAAAGCCTCAGTCACTGCCTGACCAGGTCAAGAGGAGATACTCCCGTCGGGAGCCGCCCACCATGGCACATACTCGCGGAGCTTGACGGGCGCCCGGGGATCACGCAGGGCGATCAAGTGCTCATCGACAGCCTCCTTGATCAACCGAGAAGCCTTGGCGCTGTTGTGCGATGCGATCCCGAACCTCTCGCGTATCGACGCATTCGTCATCTTCTGCGCGCTGACATAGCGCAAGCATGCATGGAGGTAGACGGCTCGCACGCGGTCGGCACGGTCCATATGGCGCAGGTCTCGGTGGCTGTAGAGAGTGATCCGAGTGTGCTCCTGCGTAACCTCGACCAGCGGGGCCGGAAGCTGGTTGAAATCGATCTCGAACGCCACCTTGTCCCAGCCACTGCCGCGCTCTTCACAGAGCCCGCTGCGGCGCATCACTCTGCCCCATTCGCTCGTTACGGCTCACTGGAGGGCTGTCAACGAATCTCAGCGGATCCACCAGAGGCTGTCCTGGATTCGTGATCTCCATACGGTCGTCGAATATCTCCACCGTCGGCCCGCTACCTGTGATCAGAAAATCCTGATGGAGCAGAGCATTCGCCACGAGCTCACGGACAGCGAGTTCGGGATAGAGCTTCACAGTCTGTCGCAATGCCTGCCCGATCACCTCGTTCGAGGGAATCAACTCGTTGATGTATCGGATCAGTCCTGCGAATCCGCTGGCGTAGCCGTGTACGCCCTCCTGTTCCTTCACCGTCTCGACACGGCTGTTGCCGCGGTACTGGATGACCCGCACCGACTTACGGCGCAGCGCCGAGAACTCGTCGAGGTCATGCGCGAACAGCATGGCCCCCAGGTTGGTCAACGCCCAAGTGTGGGAGTCGTCGAGCTTCACCATGCCTTCTTGGGCGAGCGCGTCCAAGATTCCGGACCGGCTCTCGGGCAACGGCATCTTCATGACCCGGAAGTAGGAGGGATAGTCGAGCAATTGCACCACATCCGAAGGGCTCAATCCGTCCGCAGCAGTGCCGTCCTCGAAGGTGCCGAGCACGAACGACTTCCACATTCGTCGCTCCACGTCGGGATGCGCGCTGAGCTTCTTCTTGTAGGAGCCGATGCGGATGAACGCCTCGCTCTTGAAGGTCACCGGCCGCTGAGACGCTCGATCGATCTCCAGTACGACCACCGGCCTGCCGGCGACGGTGAGGCGGTGAAAGACGAAGTGGATCTGCGGGCTCAGGTGCCGAAGCAGCCAATTTTCGAGGTTCTCGTTGCCCACTTTGTTTTGGAGCGGGTCGAAGTCCGTCCCGATCACTGCGCGGGTGCCGTCCTCGATCCCCCAGAGGAGATATCCGCGATCATGGTTGGCCAAAGCGGCACCGTTTGCCAGCGCAGAGATGTAACTGCCGATCTCAGCAGCGTCGCAATTGCTTGCCTTGTCTTCCAACCACTCCGTCTCAGCTGGAAGTCTCAGCAGTTCTCCCACGAGCCGAGCAAGCTGTTCCGGAGATCGTGCCGGGCTCATCGACGTCCCCTTCCCGGGGCCGAGATTGTTTTCGTACGGTCTTCACCGCCACCCATTGTTACATGACTAGTTGCTGCATGACAGGCCGCAGGTGCCGGCTATGCGGAAGAGAGGCCGCGTCGGCGGGTGTCATCACACCGGCAGGTCCACGCGGACCGGGTAGTGGTCGGAGGCGTACTCGGTCTCGTCGCCGCGGATCACGGTCATGTTTGTGGCGCCCTCGGCCAGGGTGGGGCCGGCCAGCACGTAGTCGAGGCGCATGCGGGAGAACTCGCGGCCGCCGCCCTTGGTGGTGGGGACGGTCAGTGGGGAGCCGGTGCCGGCCACGCGCCACAGGTCGGTGTAGCCGGCGTCCAGGAAGGCGGCCACTGCTCTGGTGTCGGCGGAGCCGTCGCGGGCGAGGTGGCGGGCGCGCAGGAAGCCGGGTTGCGGCGCCAGCGTCTCGGTGTGGTCGGTGCCGGGGTCGAGGCCGTTCAGGTCGCCGGCTATCACCGTGGGGAGCCGGGTGGGGCGGTAGCGATGGGCCAGCCACACGGCTTCGCGCATGCGGCGGTACGGCGAGAAAGGGTTCAGGTGGGCGCTGACGATGCGCAGCGGGCCGGAGTCGGTGGCTACCGTGACCACCGCGGCGGCGTGGTGGAGGCGCCAGCGGACCTCGGCGCGGTCGATGATTTCGAGCGGCGGGCGGACCAGCACGGCCACCGGCTGGCCCAGGAAGGAGCGGGCCAGGTGGGGCGCCATGCCGACGGCCTCGGCGAGCTCGTTCATCACGCGGCCGTCGTTGCGGTCGAAGTTGCGCAGCTCCTGCAGGGCCAGCAGGTCGGGCTGCTCGCGGCGGATCACGGCGGCGACGGCTTCCAGGCGGCCGGCGCCGCCCGTCTTGATGTTCCAGGTGACGAAGCGCAGCGTCATGCGGTCACCGCCTGGCGGTCGCGCACCTCGTGAGCCTCTTCGGCGGCCTCGGTGACCGTCTCGGCGTGGTCGTTGGGGCGGATGATCAGGTAGAGGGCGCCCACCCAGCACAGCGTCAGCAGGGACGCGCCCAGAACGTCGGTCGGGTGGTGCATGCCGCGGTACATCCGGGACAGTGCCACCATCGCCGGCATCAGGACGGCGAGGACCGGGAAGATCCAGCGCCACCACTGGCGTACGCGGGGCATGCTGACGACCGCGATGGCCGCCCACAGGCACATGGTGGCGGCGATGTGGCCCGACGGGAACGACGACGTGGGCATCTGGCCGTCGAGCTGTTCGACCGAGGGGCGTTCGCGACCGGTCGCGGCGGCGGCGCAGAGGAACAGGGTGAGCTCGCCGATCATGGTGAGCACGATGAACACGACGGGCCGCCACTGCCGCCACAGCGCGAGCGCGAGCGGGCAGAAGACCAGGCAGACGATGAGTACGGCGTGCGTGTCGCCGGCCTTGGAGGCGAGCCAGCTCAGGTGGTCGAGGCTTTCGGTGCGGAACGTCTGGAGCCACCGCGGCACGGCGTCGTCGAACGAGGGCTCCCAGCGCGTCACCGCGTACCCGACGAAATAGAGCAGGCCGAACGTGAACACCCAGCCGACCAGGATCTCGGCGCCCTTGGCCCACGGGTGGGGCAGCACCTTGTCCTCCGCGGGCGCGGGCACCAGGTCGTCGGCGGCGTCGGGGTCGAGGCCGTCGGTCACCGGCGGCGCCGGGTGGCCGGCCTCGCGGCGCCAGACCCGGAACGCGTACGCCGTGACACTGATCCAGGCCAGGCCGAGCATCCAGCCGGCCAGCACGTCGGAGAGGAAGTGCACGCCGAGCGCGATGCGGGTCAGTCCGACGGCCACAATGATCGCCGCCGCCACCGAGAGGATCCACGCCTTGTGCCGGCCGCGGGTGGCCGGCAACGCGATCAGCGCCAGCATGCCGTACACAATGGTCGCCCCCAGCGTGTGACCGCTCGGGAAGCTGTTGCCGCCACCGACGGCGACCGGGTCGGCGACCACCGGGCGCACCCGGCCGACCAGCGCCTTGAGCGACGGGTCGAGGACGGCCGCGCCGAGCCCGGTGACCGCCGCGTAGAGGGCGAGGCGGGGCAGGCGGCGGATCAGCAGCAGCAGGACCACCATGACGACCAGGGGCACCAGCACGCCCCGGCCGCCGGCCGACGTGATGGTGGTGAGCACCTTGACCACGGCGGGGTGCGGCGCGATGAGGTCGTTGAGGCCGGTGGCGATCGACTGGTCGAGCCGCCGCAGCGGGCTCCACTGCGACCGTACGAGCAGAAGGAGGGTGCCGAAGGCCAGGCCGGCCAGGACGACGGCGGTCAGGCCGGCCACGCTGCGTTCGGCGAAGTGCCGCAAGGGGGCCCAGCCGGTGCGTTCTACCACTCGGTTGTCGGTCACGGCCCGGTTTTACCCGGAGCGCCGATTCCGTACACCGCTGGTCGGGCGGGCCGAGGGCTCCCATTTGTCCTTCTTGGCCGGCCGCGGAGCACCCACCCGCGCCGCCTCCAACTGAGCCGCGAACGCGATGCCCAGGAACAGCGCGATGCCGGTCAGATTCGCCCAGAGCAGCAGGGCGATGATCGCGGTCAACGGCCCGTACGTGGCGCCGAAGCCCTCGGCGAAGCGGACGTACCCGGCCAGCATCAGGCTGGCCAGCCACCACAGCGCCGTGGCCAGCCCGGCGCCGAACAGCAACCAGGACAGCCCGGGCTGGTGCCGGCGCGGCGAGTACTTGAAGAGCACGGCGACCGCGAAGACGATCAGCAACAGGCTCAGCGGCCAGCGCACGAAGTCCCAGGTCACCCGCATATCATCGGCCCAGGCCCAGTGCCGGGCGGCCGCGTCTCCGAACGGTCGCCCCGCCACCAGGAGCAGGAACCCGAACAACGCGGGAATGCCGGCGACCGCGGCCAGGATCGTGGCCCGGATGTACTTGAACAACGCCGGCCGGTCCCGTTCGACGCCGTAGATCCGGTTCGCGCCCCGCTCGATCTGGCTGATCGCGGTGGTCAGCGCGAACAGGCCGGTGATCAGACCCAGGGTCAGCGCGAGCTCGCCGGCATCACTGCTGCCCTCGCTGTCCTCGAGCAGCTCGGCCACGAGCGGGTCGCTGGCGCCGGGGGTCAGTTCGAGGATCGTCTCGGCCACCACCCGTCCGCCGTCCTCCGCGCCCAGGTCGGCGGCCAGGCCGGAGAGCGCGATGAGGAACGGCACGATCGCCAGGCACAGCTGGAACGCGAACGCCCGGGCGTGGCTGAAGCCGTCGCCGTACCGGAATCGGACGAACGCGTCGCGGACCAGCGGCCAGCGGCCGTAGTGCCACAACGCCTGAACGGCTTCGTCGGCGGACAGTTCGTCCCCGCTCATGTCACGGGTCTGTGGCACAGGCTCCGTACTACTCACGGGCGGCCTCGCGGATGTCCTCGGCCGCCTCGGCCGCGGAACTCACGTCGTACGCCAGGTCGGGGTCGCCCGCGGGGCGGGGAACGCAGAGCAGGAGAGCCTTGGGCTTGATCGAGATCTTGAGGGTCCGGCCGGGCTCGATGAGGTCGCCGTCGAGCTGCCGCGGCTGGGCCGACCGGGCCTGGATCTCGACGTGCTCGGCGGTGTAGGTCTCCATCAGCGGCACACTGTTCCGGCGACGGATCACGCCCCACGCGAGCGACACCCAGTGACCCAGGTTGTTCGGGCTCAGGATGGCGACGTCGAGCTTGCCGTCGGCCGGGTCGGCCTCGGTCAGCAGGGTCACGCCGCCCTGGAGCCGGCCGACGTTGCCGACGATCACCGAACGGGGGCGGCGGGGCATCACCTTGCCGCCGTCGAGCACGATCCGTACCCGCATCGGCCGCTCCCGCAGCGCCTTGACCCCGCCTCCGATGTACGCCAGCCAGCCGATCCGCTTCTTGGCATCGTCGGAGGTCTTCTCCAGCATCTGGGCGTCGAAGCCCATGCCGGCCATCACCGCGAAGCACTTGTCGCCGGTCACGCCCACGTCGATGCGCTTCCGGCCGCCCTCGAGGGCCACCTCCACGCCGGTCGCCGGGTCGGTGCCGAGGCCCAGGTTGGCCGCGAGCAGGTTGCCGGTGCCGGCCGGGAGCACGGACATCGTCACGTCGGAGCCGGCCAGGGCGGTCACCACAGCCATCACGGTGCCGTCGCCGCCACAGGCGAAGACCAGCTCGGCCCCGTCCGCCACAGCCTGTTTCGTCTGACCTTCGCCCGGGTCCTCGGGGGTGGTCTCGTACCAGGACGGCTCCGGCCATCCGGCGCCGGCCAGGCCCTCGCCGATGATCCGGCGCAGCTCGTCCATGTCGGGCACCTTGGCGGGGTTCACTACTACGGCGCTGCGGGGTCCAGTCACGGCGACAGTGTGCCCGTCCTGGGTGGGGAACGAAACTCGGCTTCTGTACGGTAAATTGCGTGAGCACGACTTCGGTCACCTGGTGGGGGCACAGCACCGTGTGGCTGGCCGACTCCGGCACGTCCCTGCTGACCGATCCGGTGCTCACCGGCCGGGTGGCCCACCTGCGCCGCATGGCCGGCCCGCAACCGGCGCTGCCCGGTGTCCCCGACGCGGTGCTGCTCTCCCACCTGCACGCCGACCACTTCCACGGCGCCTCGCTGCGCAAGCTGGGCGGCACTCCCCAGCTGATCGTGCCGCGGGGGGCCGGGCCGTTCGTGGTCAAGTGCCTGGGCACCGAGGCGGCGGCCCGCACGGTCGAGCTCGGCCCCGGCGACGAGACGACCGTCGGTTCACTCCGGGTCCGCGCGGTGAAGGCGGCCCACGACGGCGGCCGCGGCCCGTGGTCCCGTGAACGCGCTGTCGCCGTCGGGTTCGTCGTCGAGGGCGAGGCCCGCACCTGGTTCGCGGGCGACACCGGCCTGTTCGACGAGATGAACGACCTGGCCCCGCTCGACCTGGCCCTCATACCGGTCGGCGGCTGGGGCCCCACCCTCGGCTCGCTCCACCACCTGGACGCCACGGCCGGGGCCGAGGCCCTGCGCCGGGTGAAGGCCGCGTGGGCCGTCCCGGTCCACTACGGCACGTTCTGGCCGCTCGGCATGGGCCGGGTCCGGCCGCACATGTTCCGCGACCCGGGCGAAGAGTTCGCCCGCGTCGCGTTGCGCGCCGCCCCCGACTCCCACGTGCGGGTGCTGGCCCATGGCGAGAGCCTGTCGATCGGGCGTCCCGCGTGACGGCCACTCTGGGCACGCTGGCCTGGCTTTTCGCGGTTGTGGCGTTCGGCGCCATCATTCCGATCGTCCCCACCGGGGCCGCGGTCAGCGGCGCGGCCGCGCTGGCCTTCCACGAGCACCACCCGCTGACCATCGTCTTCGTCATCGCGGCCGGCGCCGCCGGCGCGTACGTCGGCGACCTGGTCATGTACGCGATGTGCCGGGTCGGCGGCGAGAAGCTGGCCAAGCGCCTGCGCTGGCTGCGCGACGAAGAGCATCTGGTGTCGGTCAAGGAGCGCCTGCACGAGAAGCAGATCCCGGTGCTGCTGGTCTCGCGGCTGATCCCCGGCGGCCGCGTGCCGGTGCTGCTGGCCGCCGCCTTCCTGGGCATGCCCTGGCGTACGTTCGTGGTGGCCAACGCCCCCGCCTGCGCTCTGTGGTCGGCCGTCTACGCGGGCATCGGCGTGGCCGGCGGCTCGATCTTCCCCGAGCCGTGGGAGGGCGTGGTCGCGGCCGTCGTGCTGATCCTGATCATCAACCAGACCGTCTCGTGGATCTCGAAGCGGCGCGAGGCCCGCGCCGCCGCTGCCGCTAACACCTCGGGTGCCGGCGCCTGAGCTCCGCTCAGTACTTGAGGTGCTGGCGCGTGAGCTTGGCGACCTTCTGTACCGTCGTGATGCCGCCCGACATCGTGGCGTTGTCGTGCGAGAGGACGGCGATCGAGACGTCGGTGCCCGGTCCGGTGACCCGGCCGACCGAGTTGATGATCCAGCGGTAGTTCTCGGTCGAGCGGGCCAGCCAGCCGTTCTTGACCGTGAACTTCTCGGTGCTCCGGGCGACCGCCGGCACGCCCCAGTCCTGGCTGTCGTCGACGGTGCTCATCAGCGTGTAGGCCAGCTTGCGCGAGCCGGCGTCGAGCGGCCCCGACGTGTCGGTCAGCTCGGCCAGCAACTTGACCTGGTCGTTCACCGTCGTGCGAGTCAGCCCCCAGGCACTGTTGACCTTGGTCTCGGTGAGGCCCAGCCGCTTGTTGCAGGCGCCCACCCCCGAGGCCCGGCCCAGCTTCGAGAACAGCGAGGTGGTGGCATCGTTGTCGCTGAGCCGGATCATGCGCTTGGCCAGGGAGAGCTCGGTGGCCGTGAGATCACGACGGGCGTCCTGGGCCTTCAGCAGCAGGCAGGCCAGCACCTGCACTTTCACGACGCTCGCGGTCTCGTATTTCTCGGTTCCCCGGTACGAGTAACGCTGCCCCGTGCGGCGGTCGAGCACCGCGACGGAGAACTCCGGGGCCGACGCGGCGTACTTCTTGAGGGCGGCGTCGAGCGCCTTGACCCGGGCGGCGCGCACCGCGGCCGGGCTGGGCGTCTTCTGCGCGGCCGGAGCCTGGGCTTGAGCGCCTTGCCGCGGGGCGGCCTGCGCCTGGGCTCGAACGCCGGCTTCGCTGAAGGTGCCGGCAAGCGGTCGCGTGCTGCCCCCGGAGTCGCGCATCATGCTCACCCCGACCAACCCCGCACCCCCGAGGACGCCCGCCATCGCGGCGCCCAGGATCCAGTTTCGCGTACGTCGCACGCCTGCCATAGTGCCAACTCGCGACGGTTCATGGGCGCCCCAGGGTGCTCCACGTACGAGATTGACAGGAAGTATCGACTTTCGGCGTACATCGCGCTCACCGAGGGTGATCACGTTTGAGGCGTGCCTCCCTGGCGCATCATGGGAACATGCGCATCCCGTTGCTGTCACCGTCCACCATTGCCGAGCTGGCCCGTTCCGCCGTCGGCCAGGTGGTGGAGACGGCGGCCGCAGCGGCCACGGTCCCCGTCCGGGTGCTCGGCCTGCTGGGCCAGACCGAGCTGCTGGTCAGCCGCGTGACCATGCTCGCCGACGAGGCCGAGGCCCTGATCCAGAGGGTCACCGCGGTGGTCGAGGCGGCCGAGTCGACGGTCGCCGACGCCCGCTCGATAGCCACCACCGCCTCCGGCGTAGTGGGCCAGGCCGTCGACATCAGCTCACGCGCCGGCACGGTCGTCGGCAATGCCGAGCAGATCAGCTCCCGGGCCGGCCTCGTAGTGGGCACCGCCGAAGAGATCAGCTCCCGCGCCGGCACGGTCGTGGGCAACGCGGAAGAGATCAGCTCTCGGGCCGGCACGGTCGTGGGCAACGCGGAAGAGATCAGCTCTCGGGCCGGTGCGGTTGTCGGGCGGGCTGAGGATGTCAGCGGGCGCGCGGCCGCGGTCGTCGGGACGGCCGAGGAAGTCAGCGGCCGAGCCGGCGCCGTGGTGGGCCGGGCCGAGCAGGTCAGCGAGCGCACCGAGGGCGTGGTCCTGCGCGCGGTCGGCATCTCGGACGCCGCCGCGGGCGTGGTCGACCGGGCCACCGCAGTCAGCGCCCAGGCCGAGACGGTGGTGGGCCGGGCCGACAAGACCGCCAAGGAAGCGGCCCTGCTGCTGGCCGCCTACTCGGAGGCGCTCATGAAGGGCGCCCCGATCGCCCGCCGCTTCGTCGACGAGCTCTCGCCCGAGGAGGTCACGGCCGCGATCCGCATGATCGACCAGCTCCCGGCCCTGCGCTCCCACCTGGTCGACGACGTGATGCCGCTGCTCGGCAAGCTCGACCAGGTCGGCCCCGACCTGCACAAGCTGCTCGAGGTCACCGAAGACCTGCACCTGGCCATCGCCGGCCTCCCCGGCCTGAAGCTGCTCCGCCGCCGCGGCGAGGAGCGCGTCGAAGAAACCCGCTGACCGCCTCGAGCGCCCGGCGGGTGAGCGGCTCGTCAACCCGGTTGAGCGGCGGGCGGGTCCGGTGTTCGGAGCGTGTCGCGCAGCAGGTCGAGGTGGCCGCAGTGCTGAGCGGTCTCACGGATCATCTGCACCAGCATCCACCGCAGGCTGACCGGCGCCTTGCCGAACGAAGGCAGCGCCGCCCGCCCGTCGAGCGCGCCGAAGCCGGCCACGGCTGCCCGGCTGCGAGCACACGCCGACGCGTACAGGCCGCGCAGTGAGTCGACCGAGTCGTCACCGGCCGACGCCCAGGCCCAGGCCTCGTCGGTGCCGACGGACGTCCACGGCTCCGGGAAATCGGCGCCGAGCAAGATGTGGGTGAACCAGAGATCCTCCATGTGGGCCAGGTGCTTCACGATGCCGCCGACGGTCATGTCGGTGGCCGGCAGCAGACGCGCAGCCGCGGTCCGGTCGTCGACCCCGTCGAGCGCGGCCAGGACCATCGCGCGGTGCTCATCGAGGAACTGGAGCAACGTCTCGCGCTCGGGTGGGTGCAGCTGGGGAAATTCGCTCAGGACGGGACCTCCTCCCGATCACCGGTGCGGTGCGACCGGATGTGCCCCCGATTCTGCCGGGTCCGCCTCTCCCCCGGCGCCGCCCATTTCGGATCTGTGGATAACCTCGCGCACCGTCTGCCGGCCGTTGTTCCCCGCCTTCCCGAACGAGGCGGCCGGGGAACAGCACGGCGATCACGCTCGACTGATTGTCGGCCGCGGAGCAGGAGAGTTACCGGCCGAGGAACAGGAGGGCGAACCGGGCTTCGAAGCGGGCCGCGGCGCGGACGACTGCCGGCAATGTCAGCGCGAACAGCAGGCCGGCTACCAGGTAGAAGACGATCGAGGCCGCGTAGGTGTCGCTGAGGCCGAGCAGCTCCGGCAGATCGTCGTCCGGCAGCGACCAGCTCCACAGCGCGAAGGTCACGCCGCCCAGCATCCCGGCCCACCAGGTCGCCACGAACGACACGGCGATCGTGTTCGGGATGAACCGCAGGACCGCGTGGGCCAGTTCCCGCCACGCCTGCGGGTCTGCGATCACGGCCATGAGCCGTCCCGTGCGATGAACAGGCGCCGGCACCTCGAAGCCGAGCACGGCGGCAGCCCGCGCGCGCTCTCGAGCGGCGAACCGGTGCGACTGCACCAGGGCAAGAACCAGCAGCGGCACCCCGATCCAGACAACAGCCAGACTGATACCGGCCGTAAAGGCGGTCAGGCAGACGACGAACGATGCCACCGCCAGCGGGAACCCACTCAGGACATACAGCGAGTCGGCAACCACCCGACGTGCCGGCGGAACTTCGAGCTGGGCTTCCAGGGGGTGAGCGGCTGCCCGAGGCGCGTCGGGCTGAGCAAAGGCGGAGGGCGTCTCGAGCTGAGTTGTCGTCATGTCCACGACGCTATTGACCCGCGCTCCGGCAACCGATCCGGCAAGCCACCCGATCCGGGGTAGGGCTGGCCCTACCCTCCGACGACGGATTCCTCGGGTTGGTCATGAGCGCCGGGGACAAACAGGACTGCTGGAGCCTGCGGAGCCGACTACCGCCGCGTGAACGGTCGTCAGCCGGCCCGCCGCGCATGCGAACGGCCCCGCCGATGAGGGCGGGGCCGTTCGGGAATCAGCGATTCAGGAGCGGGACGATCAGAACACCTGGACGCCGTACACGTTCAGGGCCTCGGTGACCGGCTGGAAGTAGGTCGTTCCGCCGGTGCTGCAGTTACCGCTGCCGCCCGAGGTCAGGCCGAGGGCCGTCGTGCCGGCGTAGAGCGGGCCGCCGCTGTCGCCCGGCTGGGCGCAGACCGTGGTGCGGATGAGGCCGGAGACCGAGCCCTCGGCGTAGTTGACCGTGCTGTTGAGGGCGGTCACCCGGCCGGACCGGATGCCGGTGGTGGAGCCGCGGCGGGTGACCGTGGCGCCGACGGCGGGGGTGCCGGCGGAGCTGATCTCCTGCGAACCGACGGTGCCGCTCTTGGTGATGCTGGTGTTCGTGTAGCGGACGATGCCGTAGTCGTTGCCGGGGAAGCTGCTGCCCGCGCGGGTGCCCAGGGTGGCCGAGCCGTTCGTCCAGGTCGAGGCGATGTTGGTGCAGTGGCCGGCGGTCAGGAAGTAGTAGGTGCTGCCGGAGCGCACGTTGAAGCCGAGCGAGCAGCGACCGCCGCCGGCGTAGATGGCGTCGCCGCCGCTGATCTTCGTGCTGAGCGTGCCCGCGGTCTTCTCGATGCGAGCGTTGTCGCCGAGCTTGGCCACGGTGGCCTCGACGGAGGCGAGCGCGGCGCCGGTGACCGAGCTGTCGACCTCGACGACGACCTGGTTGCTGACCGGGTCGACGGCGAACGCGGTGCCGGGGGTCTTCAGGCTGCTCTTGAGGGCGTTGTCGGCCGCGGCCAGCTGGGCGCCGGTGCGGCTGACGAAGCGCGGGGTGGCGCCGGCGGCCTTGACCGACTTGGCGGTCGCGGCGTCGGTGACGTTGACGACGACCTTGCCGGCCGAGTCGATGTAGGAGCCGGCGGCGTTGACGCCGAACTGGGAGTCGAGCTTCTGGGACAGAGCGGACGGGGCGAAGGAGTCGCCGGAGGGGGCGGCCGACGCGGGTGAGGCGGCGAGTCCGGTGCCGACGAGCATGCAGGCAGCAAGGCCGACGATCGGCCGGCGCAGCTTCCGGTTGAGCACGGGGGTCCTCCCAGGGGGGTGGGGGTACGCCGGATCCGGCGTACCGCTCTGCCCTCGGAGTATTGAGGCATCTCGATGGTTCGACAAGATGTTCACATTCTCGCGTCCCTGAACGAAACCCTCTGACCTGCGCGAACACCCACGCATAGCGCGAATCGTATTATCCAACCGGGATGGCTAGACCCCGAGCCTGCGAGCGGATCTCGGGTACGGCCGTCGTCTCCCACCGGGCGCCCCGGCGCAGCGGCCCGATCAGCCATCGGTCCTGCTGAACGCGCCCGTCGGCGCCGATCAGCCGGCCGGCCGGGTCGATGTCGAGCCCCAGCCCGTGCGGGCCGACCCGGGCCTGGCCGGCCGTGAGCAGGCTGCCCACGAACGATCCCGCGGCCTCCGGCAGCCGGCCGGGCCCGGCACAGTTCACCACCGCGCCGAACCACTGCACGCCCGCCTCGAGCTCGACGAGCAGGCCTCCGGCGGCCGGCGCGGTCATCGAGCGGATGCCGCCCGCCCGCACCTCGAACCGGCCCTCCTCCCGCAACCGGGCGATCCGGGCGCCCACCGAGGGGGCCATCCGGTGCCGGTGGCACTCCCAGGGGCGGGCGAGGTGGCGCAGGAACGCCTCCTGCTCGTCGGGGGTGAAGGCGGTCCACAGCTCGTCCAGGTACGGACGCAGCCCGTCGACCACAGCCCGCCAGTCCCCCGCGCGGGCCGCCTCGGCCCGCACGGCCCGCACGATGTCGCGCAGGGTCGCGCAGTCGTCGAGCGCGAGCCCGACCGGCGGCGCGGCCACCTCGGTGTGGGTCAGCGGCAGCTGGCCCCGGCGGCTGACCGCGGTGATCGGCGCGTCCCGGTCCGAGGCGGTGAGCGTGAGCGCGACGTCGATCGCGGTCAGCCCGGCCCCGACCAGCAGCACCGGGACGTCGGACGGGATGGCGTCGAGCGCACCCTTGGCCCACGGGTCGCCGATGTAGTCGGGGTGGTCGGGCCGGGCCGCGGGCTGCGCGGCGGCCGGATTGCCGGTCGCGACGACGACGCTCTCGGCCCGCACCTCGGTTCCGTCGGCGAGGCGCACGCCGGTCGCGGTCAGTCCGGCCGCCCGGGCCCGGCGCACGTCCAGGCGCTCCGAGGAGGGCAGGACGGAGCGCAGGTAGCGGCCGTATTCGGCTCGCGGGCGGAACTCGTCGGGCGAGCAGCCGGCCCAGCGCGCGAAGTGCCCCGGGTCGTCGGGATCGGCGCTCATCGCACCGGCCCGCGAGTTGAGCAGGTGCCACGGCCGGGCCGAGCCGTAGGCCAGACCGCCGCCCGGCTCGTCCGGCTCGATCAGCACGACCCGGTCGTCGGTGCCGCGCAGCAGCTCGCGGGTGGCCAGCACGCCGGCACACCCACCGCCGACGACGGCGACGGTCCGACGGGTCACCGCTCGACCACGGTGACGCAGGCGTCGTCGGCCAGGCGGTAGCCGAGCCCGTAGACGGTGGTCACGACCTCGGGGTCGGCCAGCTTGGTGCGCAGGCGGCTCACGTGCACGTCGACCGTCCGGTTGGTGGTGTGCGTGTGCCCCCACACCTGGGCCAGCAGCTGACTGCGGCTGAACACCTGGCGCGGGTGCCGCGCGAGGAACAGCAGCAGGTCGTACTCGAGGCGGCTCAGGTCGAGCTGCTGACCGGCCCGGACCGCGGTGCGGGCGCCGGGTTCGAGCCTCAGCGCGTCGCCGGCAGCCGGCGGCTCCTCGACCGAGACGGCCGTTCCGGCCGCGTCCACGAAGTCACGCAGGGCGGCGACGACCCGGTCACGGCCCGCTCCCGAGCCCGAGATGCTGATCGTGACGGTGACGGGCGGCTCGGGCCGATCGGGCACGGGATGCAGACGGCGGCGCGGGATCGTGGGGTGGGCGACGGCGAGCGCGGACATGGGGTTCTCCCTCCGGTGGCGGCCCGAACAATATATCTCCTATCTGCAAGATAGGTTAAGACCCGACCGGCGGGTCGGCCCCTCGAAGCGGATGATCCAACCCGGGCCCGCGGTCGGGGGCGCCTCGAGGGCCCTCGACGGGGTCGGCGAGAGACGGAGAGCACACCGGAGCGAGCCGCCGGCCCACCCCCCTGCCCGGACATCGTCCGGGCAGGGGAGGGCGTTGGAGAACTCCCCTATGTTGGTCAAACCCTCTAGGTTTACTAGGATTTGAGAAGGGCATTGACACAGCCGCTGGAGAGAAGGGACGGTGATGGTCATGCAAGCAGCCGCAAGCGGGGCCACCGCCCCGTCCGATTCCGGGATTTCTCACTACGTGGACGTCGTGGACACCGATCTCTTCCGGGCGCTGCTGCGCCGGCATGCCGCCGCTGTCGTCGTCATCACCGCGCCCGGCGAGCCGCCCGCCGGCTTCACCGCGACGTCGTTCACGTCGGTCTCGCTCGACCCGCCGCTGGTCTCGTTCTGCCTGGCCCACACGGCCTCGGCCTGGCCCGCGGTCGAGGCCGCCGGCATCGTCGCCGTGCACGTCCTGACCCAGGAGCAGGAGCAGGTGGCGCGCACCTTCTCGACCAAGGGCATCGACCGCTTCGCCACGCACGGGGCCTGGCGGCCCGGGCCGGGCGGGGTGCCGTTGCTGGACGGCGTGCTGGCCCGCATCGTCTGCTGGGTGGAACAGCGCGTCGAGGCCGGCGACCACACGATCGTGCTGGCCGCGCCCGAGACGGGCTGGCACCACGAGGACAGCTCCGTGACCCCGCTCGTCTATCACGACGGGCACTACACCCACCTGCGGCATGCCGCGTGATCCTGGAGGGTCGATGACCCAGTACGTCGTCGTGTCCGGAAACCCCCGTCCCGGTTCCCGGACCTCGATCCTGGCCACCGCCGTCGGCCGAGCCCTGGCCGAGCCGGCCCAGCCGACGATCATCGAGGTCGGTGAGCTCGGCCCGGGCCTGCTGACACCGGGCGACGAGGCGACCGCGGCCGCCGTGGCCGCGTTGAAAGAGGCCGACGTCCTGGTGGTGGCGACCCCGACCTACAAGGGCAGCTACACCGGCGTCCTCAAGGTGCTGCTCGACCAGTTGCCGGCGCAGGCGCTGGCCGGCAAGCGGGCCGTGCCGGTCGTGACAGCCGGGGTCGCGCCGCAGGCTGCCGCGGCCGAGGCTCTGCTGCGCCGGCTGCTGACCGAACTGGGCGCGGACGTGGCGGAAGGCCTGCCCGTGATCGAGGCAGACCTCCCGGATTCCGCGGCGATCGCGGAGAAGTACGCGGCTGAGTTCAGCTGACGTCGATCGTCAGGGCGCGCGTCCCCCGGACGCCGAACCTGTCGGTGAACGCCACGGTGAAGGCGGCACTGCCCGCGGTCGCCGGCGTGCCCTCGAGGGTGCCGCCGGCCGAGAGGGTCAGGCCGTCGGGCAGCGCGCCCGAGTCGACCGACCAGCTGCCGGCGCGGCCACCCGCGACCGTGAGCTGCTGGTAGTAGTAGTCGCCGACCGCGGCGGCGGGCAGCGAGGTCGTAGCGATCACCGGGGTGGTCGTGCGGACGATGACCTTGATCGAGCGGGTGACCGCCTGCGGTACGTAGTCGGTGAAGCGGACGGTGACGGCAGCCGAGCCGGGCCCGGTCGGGGTGCCGGTGATCGAGCCGTTCGGGCGCAGCGTCAGGCCGATGGGCAGCTTGCCGGCGGCGATGCTCCAGGTGCCGCGCCGAGCCGCGGTGAGGGCGAGCCGGCCGGCGTACGCCTGTCCGGCGGTCACGGTCAGCGAGGCGCTCGCGATGACCGCCTTGGCCGGCGGCCGCGGCACGAACAGCAGCCGGTTGGCCGAACCCTTGGCGTTCTTCACCCTGCTCGCCGTGGCGTTCTTGACCAGCAAATTGCGCACCTGGGCCGGGCTGAGGCCGGGCGAGGCGTCCAGAATCAGCGCGGCCGCGCCCGCGACGTGCGGGGCCGCCATCGACGTGCCGCTGGCCACCGCGGTCAAGTTGTCGCCGCCGTAGTAGTCGGAGCGGATGTTCACGCCGGGCGCGAACAGGTCGAGCGCCGTGCCGTAGTTGGAGAACGTGGCGCGGCGGTCGGCCGCGTCGGTGGCGCCGACGGTGATGGCGGCCGGCAGGTTGGCCGGGCTCATCGTGCTCGCGTTGGCGTTCTCGTTGCCGGCCGCGACCACGTAGGTGACGCCGGAGTTGATCGAGCGTTGCACGGCCGCGTTGAGCGAGGCGCTCTTCGAGCCGCCCATGCTCATGTTGGCCACAGCCGGCTTGACGGCGTGCGTCGTGACCCAGTTGACGCCCGCGATGACCTGGGACAGCGAGCCGCGGCCCTTGCAGTCGAGCACCCGGACGGCGACCAGCTCGACCTTCTTGGCCACGCCGAAGTACTGGCCACCGATCGTGCCCGCCACGTGCGTGCCGTGCCCGTTGCAGTCGTTCGCGTTGCTCGTGCCCGAGAGCGCGTCGTAGCCGTAGGAGGCGCGGCCACGGAAGTCGGCGTGGGTGATCCGGATGCCGGTGTCGAGCACGTACGCGTGCACCGAGTCGCCGTCGTCGGTCGGCGTGAACGTCTTGGACGCCTTGGTGACCCGCTGGTCGATCCGGTCGAGGCCCCAGGCCGGGTTGTTCTGCGTCGCCTGCAGGGTCAGGATCCGGTCCTGCTCCACGAAGCGCACGTCCGGATCGGCCGCCAGCCGGCGCGCCTCGGTGGCGCTCATGTCGGCGACGTAGGTGGCGCCGCCGTCGACCGACAGGGCCGAGACGTCGCCGCCGGCCGGCTCGTCGAGCGTGACGATGTACCGGCCCGGGATGGCGCCGGGCAGGCCCGTTCCGACGACGGTGCCCTCCGGCAGCGAGGCCTGAGCGGGGACGGCGGTGCCTGCGAGGACCACGGCGGCGGTGGCGGCCGCGGTGGCCAGGGTGCGCATACGCATGGCCCTGTGATCGGTGCGGCACCGCGCCGACATGAGGGGAAACCCTGCCGGCAACGCGGAAATACCGGCCCTGCCACGGTCGTTACACCCCTCGCGACCGGCGGACGCCATCGCCGGCGCGGAGAGAGGTACCGATCATGAAGGTCCGAAACTCGCTGCGGTCGCTCAAGAGCAAGCCCGGTAGCGTGGTCACTCGTCGCCGCGGCCGCCAGGTTGTGATCAACAAGAAGAACCCGCGCTGGAACGGCCGACAGGGCTGACCCGGCTGAGATAACCTGGACGAGACAAAGCCGGAGTCCCCGCCGCCACGGGGGCTCCGGCTTTTCTCATCCGCCCCGATGGGCCACGAGGGCCAGGCGTACGCGGTTGGGGCTGTTGGTCTTGGTCATGAGCGCCGTGATGTGCGTCTTGACCGTGGTGATCCCGATGTGCAGCCGCTCGGCGATCTCGGTGTTCGAGAGCCCTTCGCCCACCAGGTCCAGCACGTCCTTCTCGCACCGTGGCGACCTGCCAGCCCGCGCCGTCGGGTCCGGCGGTCAGCGTGCCGCCGAGCACCTCGACCCGCTCCCGCATGCCGGTGAGCCCGTGCCCGCCGCCCGGCGCCCCCTACCGTGGGAGGAGATACTGTCGCGCGTGATCGAGTTTCCCGCCGATGAGACGGGCCGGCGCAGCAGTGCTGCCTTCGGCCGCCACGTGGTCGCCGATGCCCTGCGCGCCGCCGACCCGGCCGCTGCCGACGCCGCCGCCGCGCAGACCGACTGGCGCCGCGGCTACCTGGCGCATTTCCGGGCGCTCGTCTCGACCGGGCTGGCCGGCGGCTACGACATCGCGGCGGCCGGGCTGGCGGCGGTGCACCACAGGATGCCGGTCACGATCGAGGCGCCCGAGCAGCCGTTCGAGACGCTGACCACGGCCGGGCGCGAAAGCCGCGAGACCGAGGTCGTGCTTCCGTACGGCCGGGAGTTGCTGCGCGGGGATGCCCTGCGGCAGCGGCTCGACGCGTGGGTGACAGCGGGAGTCGTCGAACAGTCGTGCGCCGAAGCCGTGCGCGAGGTGATGGACAACCCGGACTGGCTCGACCTGTCCGACCAGCGGCTGGTGGTGACCGGGGCCGGGGCCGAGATGGGCCCGGTGCCGGCCGTGCTGGGCTGGGGCGGCACGGTTGTCGCGGTCGACCTGCCCGCGGTGTGGGGGCGGATCTCGGCGGTCCGCTCGGCGGGCACGGTGATCGCGCCGGTGCGGCCCGGGCGCGACCCCGGCGCCGACCTGCTGACCGAGCTGAGCGCGGTCGCGCACTGGCTCGACGGGATCGAGGGCCGGCTGATCGTCGGCAATTATCTGTACGCGCCCGGGGCCGCGTACGTGCGGTTGTCAGTTGCCTTCGACGCTCTTGCCGTACGCCTGCGCGCGAGCCGCGACGACGTCGCGCTGGCCTTCCTGGCCACGCCGACCGACGTCTTCGCGGTGCCGCCGCCGGCCGTCGAGCAGTCCACGCAACGGTTCCGGGCCCGGTCCCGGCGGGCCCGCGTGACCGGGGCACTCTCCGGTGGCCGGTTGTTGCAGCCCAATTACCACGGCGACGCCATCAACGACAGCCTGGTGCCGCAGCAGGGCCCGAACTACGCGCTGGCCAAACGGATCCAGCGCTGGCGGGCGTCGGTCGCGCGCCGCGACGGCGTGGTCAGCTTCGCGGTGGCCCCGCCCACCTGGACCCGCTCGGTGACCAGCAACCGCCTGCTGGCCGCGGCCTACGCCGGCGCCCACCTCTTCGACGTCGAGATCTTCCGCCCCGAGACGGCCAACCGCCTGATGGCCCTGCTGCTGGTCCACCAGATCCGCAAGCCTCGCCCGGCCGCCCCGCTGGCCTGGCAGGACGAGGCGGAATCGGCCGCCCACGGCGGCCTGTGGCGCACCGCCTACCACCCGAGGACGGCGCTGGGCTTGGCCGCGGTGCGCGGTTTTCTGCCCTGACCGGGTAAGTGCCGGTCATGCGCAGACTCATCGTGACCGAGAACATCACCGTGGACGGCATCATCTCCCCCATGGGCGACTGGTTCGACCCCGGGACGACCGACGACGAGCTGGCCGCCGTGAACGCCCAGCACGCCGCCGCCGCCGACGGGCTGCTGCTGGGCCGGGTCACCTACGAGGAGTTCGCCGGTTTCTGGCCGCAGCAGGAGGGTGCGATCTCGGCGTACCTCGACCAGGTCGACAAGTACGTGGTCTCCACCCGCCTCGAGAAGGCCGAGTGGCAGAACACCACCATCCTCCGCGGCCCCCTGACCGACGAGGTCACCGCGCTGAAGGAGCGGGACGGCAAGGACATCACCGTCACCGGCAGCACCAGCCTCGTCCGGTCCCTGGTCCCGACCGGTCTCGTCGACGTCTACCGCTTGTTCGTTCACCCGGTGGTGCAGGGAAGCGGCATCCGCCTGTTCGACGAGGTCACGCTCCGCCTGTCCCCGGCCCGGACGAAGGCCTTCGCGTCAGGCGTGGTGCTGCTCGAGTACACCGCCGGCTGACTTTCAAGGCTTGGCCCCGGCGTCCGAGGTGATCAGCACGACATTGCCGTCCGGGTCGTCGACCATGGCCGCGTACGGGCCTTTGGTCTGGGCCGGCGCCATGCGCCCGTGGTGGCCGGCCGCGGTGAGCTTGGCCCACTCGGCGTCGACGGCCGCGTCATCGCCGACGTAGAACTCGAGGAACTGCTGGTAGCCGCGCTCGGGACGCACCCAGTCGGGATCGTTGGCGGCGGCGAAGCCCTCAGCCAGCACGAGGGTGACGCCGCTGTCCATCCGGTAGAGCGCGGCGGGATGATCGGCGAGCGGCTCGGGAATGTCGAGCCCGAGGAGCCGGTAGAACTCGATCGATCGACGCAGATCACGGACGTCGAGGCCGATCATGCCGAGCTGGGTTCCCATGGTGGTCCCTTCTCTCATTCGTAAGCACTTACCTACGATCTATGCATGCTTACGATATGTCAAGGCGTGAGAAGGTAGGAGGCGTGCGAGGCGAGGAGCGAGCGGATCTCGCGGCCATGGTGGGGCGGCTGGCCCGCCGGCTGATCGCGGCGGAGGAGCCGATCCTGGCCCGGCACGAGATCTCCATGTGGGCGTACGTGGTGCTCAGCTCACTGCGCGAGGGGCCGACGCGGACGCAGGCGGCGCTGGCCGCGGCAATCAACGCCGACAAGACGCGGCTCATCCCGGTGCTCGACGACCTGCAACGACGCGGGCTGATCGAGCGGACGCCCGACCCCGCCGACCGGCGCGTACGCCTGCTCAGCCTGACCCCGGCCGGCCGGAACCGGCAGCGGGCGGTGCAGGCCGAGATCCGCGCGGAGGAAGAGGCCCTGCTGGCCGGGCTGGCCGAGGACGAGCGGGCCGGCTTCCTGGCCGCGCTGAAGGCGCTGAGCTAAGCGGAGCACTGCGGGGCGGCGTAGCGGCCTCGCTGGACGGCGGTGGTGAGTTCCTTGCCGCCGACGGTGATCGAGCAGGTCATCGCGCCGGTGCCGCCCTCTTTGCGCTGGGCCAGCAGCACCAGCGGGGGCTTGTCGCCGACGACCGTGAAGGTGAGCCGCCACGGCAGCGACACCTCGCCCTTGCGGATGATGTCGCGGTCCTGGTCGGTGTATTCGACCCGGGCCAGGTCACCCCGGCCGCTCGACGTGACCAGGTAGACGACCTCGACCGGCGCGGCGGCGGACGGCGGATCGGTCTCGACGACCGGCGCCACGGCGGTGGCGGCGGGGGCCCGGCCGGGCCGATCGCCGTCGCTGACCGCGGTGAGCAGGACGCCGGAGAAGCAGGCGAGGACCGCGAGGACGGAGGCCGCGAACCACACGAAGCGCCGGTCGCGTCGCGGTGGGGCCTGTTCGACGTAGCCGTCGTCGGGGACAGGGGCTACCGGCATGCTGGGGGCGGCGTACGCGGCGGGTGTGGGCGGCCGGGACCGGCGGTCGTCGGGTCCACCGTCCTGATCGGCGTTCGTCACAACCTCACAGTAGGGGGACGGTGCCAACCAGTCACGGCGGCGCCGAATTGTCGTACCGGGGACGTAGGTTGTCGGCATGACGGACTCCGCCCTCACCGAAGCCGACTTCGCCGCCGCGGTCGGTCAGGCGCAGGTCGCCGCCAAGTCGTATTACGACACCGGCGAAGTGCTGATGACCGACGCCGACTACGACGCGCTGCTCGACCGCATCGCCCAGGCGAAGCAGGCCCACCCGGAATGGGACGACGGCGGCCTCACCATGCAGGTCGCGGCCGGGGTGTCCGGCGGCGGCGACGTCCGGCACCCGGTGCCCATGATGTCGCTCGAAAAGATCAACGGCGACGAGGGCGTACGAACCTTCGTCGCGAGCCTCGGCGGCGAACCCTGCCTGGTCGAGGTCAAGCTCGACGGCCTCGCCATCCGCGTCGAATACGACTCGGGCCGCCTGGTTCTGGCCGCCCTGCGCGGCGACGGCAGCACCGGCGAGAACGTCACGGCCCAGGTGCTGCGCGGCGTGGCCGGCCTGCCCGCCCAGCTCGCCACCGAATGGACGGGCGAGGTGCGCGGCGAGGTCTACATGACCGTCGCCGACTTCGAGGCGGCCAGCGCCAACCGGGTCGCCGCCGGGGCCAAGGCGTTCATCAACTCGCGCGGCGCGGTGGCCGGGTCGATCCGCAGCGTCGACCGCACCTACGAGACGCCGATGACCTTCGCGGCGTACGACATCTCCGGCGCCTTCGAGTCCCACCGCGAGCGCATGGCCCGCGCGGCCGAGCTCGGCTTCCCGGTGGCCGGACGGCTGGCCACCGGCGAGGCCCAGGTCGCGACGGATGCCGAGGCCGCGCTGGCCGCCGTCGCCCACATCGGCGAGCTGCGCCGCAGCCTCGAGTTCCCGATCGACGGCGCCGTGCTCACGGCCGACCTCGAATCGACCCGCCGCAGGCTCGGCTCCGGCAGCCGCACCCCGCACTGGGCGGCCGCGTTCAAGTATCCCGCCGACACCGGCTCCACAGTGCTGCGCGACATCGAGGTGCGGGTCGGGCGCACCGGCCGCATCTCGCTGCGCGCCGTGCTCGACCCGGTCTTCGTCGACGGCACCACGATCACGTACGCGACCCTGCACAACCCCAAGTTCGTCGAGGAACAGGGCCTGGCCATCGGCCAGACCGTCGCCGTGTGGCGGGCCGGCGACGTCATCCCCCGGGTCACCGCGCCCATCGGCGAGCAGCCGCACGGCCTCACCCCGTGGGCGCCGCCCGAGGCCTGCCCCCAGTGCGGCGAGCCGTGGGACAAATCCAGCCTGCTCTGGCGCTGCCACACCGCCTCGTGCAGCGCCACCAACGCGCTCGAGTACTGGTGCAGCCGCGAGGCCATGGACGTCGAGGGCGTGGGCGAGGCGCTGTGCGTCGTCCTGGTCAACCGGGGCCTCGCGAACGACGTCGCCGACCTCTACCAGCTCACCGAGGAGCAGTTGGCCGAGCTTCCCGTCGGCAACACCAAGGCCGGCGGCGTCGTGCTGCTCGGCAAGCTCAACGCGGCCAAGGTCGTCGCTTCGCTGGAACGCAGCAAGGCCCAGCCGTTCAACCGCGTCATCACCGGCCTCGGCATCCGCATGACCGGTCGCAGCGTCGGCCGCTGGCTGGCCGCCCGCTTCAAGACCATGGACGCGCTACGCGCCGCCACCGTCGAAGAGATCGCCGAGATCGACAAGATGGGCCTGATCAAGGCTCAGCACGTCGTCGACGGCCTGAGCGCCATGTCCGGCGTCATCGACCGCCTGGCCGCCGCCGGCGTCACCATGAGCGTCCCCGAGACCGAGGGCGACAAGCCCTTCGAGGGCCGCACCTACGTGGTCAGCGGCAGCGTCCCGGGCTACACCCGCACCACCGTGAGCGAACGCATCGAACAACTGGGCGGCCGTGCCAGCGGCAGCGTCTCCGCCACCACCACAGCCCTGATCACCTCTGAGACCACCACCGCCAAGGCCACCAAGGCGGCCAAGCTGAACGTCCCGATCATCGACCCGGCCGAGTTCGCCGAAATGCTCGCCGACTGACATCCCACTTAAGCGCCTGGCAGGCGGCCGGGCGAACGGTGGGGCCGAAGCAGGGTTGGCACGCGGCGCTGCAGGGTCGCGCGTCCGGCAGATCAAACGGGCGTGGGCGGGTGGTAGGTGTGTGGACCAGCACGCGCTCGCGATCGCTGCGGCGGCGGCGGCGGCGGCGGCCGAACTTGCCGGTCGGGACTGCGTGCGGGCGGATCCGGCAGGTCAACGGGCGGCTGGTGTGGCCGGCACGTCCTCGCGATCGCCGGCGCCGTCCAGCTTGCCGGCCGAGGCCGCATACGGGTGGACCGGTAGGTCAGACGGGTGTGGGCTCGGTGACAGGTGTGGGCCGACAGGCGCTCGCGATCCCGGCGCGATCGAGCTTGCTGGTCGAGACCGCGTGCCGGTGGACCAGCAGGTCAAGCCGACGTGAGCCGGGATGACAAGCGTCGGCCGGCAGGCACTCGCGATCGCCGGCGCGGTCGAGCTTTCTGGTCCGCCATCCTCAACGGCCCCGGCCGTCTCGGTGGGGCCGCGTGCAGGTGGAGTCAATCGGTGGGTCAGGCTGCGGGGGAGGTGCTCACCGACATCATCTCTGTCAGTCGGCGTGGATGCGGCCCTCGGTGGCGGTCAGGCGGGCGCCCGTGCCGCCCCAGCGCAGGGCGACGATCTCGGCGGCGATGCTGACTGCGGTCTCCTCCGGGGTGCGGGCGCCCAGGTCGAGGCCGACCGGGGAAGCCAGCCGGTTCAGGTCGGCGTCGGTCACGCCGGCCTCCTGGAGGCGCTTGTTGCGGTCGTCGTGGGTGCGGCGGGAACCCATCGCGCCGACGTAGGCGACCGGCAGGCGCAGCGCGACCTCGAGGACCGGGACGTCGAACTTGGGGTCGTGGGTCAGCACACAGAGGACGGTGCGCTCGTCGATGCGGCCCGCCTCCACCTCGGCGGTCAGGTAGCGGTGCGGCCAGTCGACCACCACCTCGTCGGCCGAGGGGAAGCGGCGGGCAGTGGCGAAGACCGGGCGGGCGTCGCACACCGTGACGTGGTAGCCGAGGAACGAGCCGATCCGGGCGGTCGCGGCGGCGTGGTCGGTGGCGCCGAAGACCAGCATGCGGGCGGGCGGCGCGAACGACGCGACCAGCACCGAGAGCCCTTCGCCGCGGCGCTCGCCCGACGGCCCGTAATGCAGCACGCCCGTTCGCCCGGCCGCGAGCAGGCCGCGTCCGTCATCGGTGGCCGCGTCGTCGATCCGGTCGCCACCCAACGTGCCGTCCCGGCCGTCGGGCGTGATGACCAGATGACGAGAGCCGCTGACGCCGTTCCGACCGTCCGGCGTGATGTCCGAACGGGCGTCACCGCCCATACCGTCACCGGCTCCCGATGTGGTGCCGGGACCAGCACCGCCCGCGACACCATCACCGCCTCCCCACGAGGCTCCCGAACCGACACCGTCACTGCCTCCCCCCGTAGCGCCCAGACCAGCACCGACACTGTCACCGCCTCCCGATGTGACGCCCGGGCGGACGTCGGTGGGGTCGCTGGTCGTGGAGGCCGGGGTGTGGCTGCCACCGATGTTGTCGGTCAAGTGACGGGCGTCGGCGAGGCCGTTCAAGGTGGGCGGCGGGTGGTCAGCGGGTGCTGGGGGCCGGCTGCCGGGAATCCGGGTGAGCAGGGCCACCGGGCGGGATTCGGCGATCGCCGCGGCCAGGACGGGCAGTTGGGGGAAGGACCCGCGGTCGACCCGCTCGATCAGCAGCTCGATCGTGCCGCCGCAGGTCAGGCCGACCTCGAAGGCGTCGTCGTCGCTCACGCCGAAGCGGGCGGTGCGGGGGGTGCCGGTGTCGATGACCTCGCGGCACAGTTCGTAGACGGCGCCCTCGACGCAGCCGCCGGAGACGCTTCCCACCACCTGGCCGTCGGGGCCGACGACCATGGCTGCGCCGGGCCGGCGGGGGGCGCTCGACCACGTCGCGGTCACCGTGGCCAGGCCGACCGGCACGTCGGCGTGCCACCACTCGAGCAGGGCGTCCAGCACGTCACGCATGGGGATTCAGCTCCGGGACGTCGAGGTCGAGGTCGTCGGCGACATCGTCGACGGGCACGACGCGTACGGAATGGGACTGCAGATAGGACCTTGCCCCGGAATCGCCGGTCGCACTCGCGATCACGCCGGGCCAGTGGGCGCGACCGAGCAGCACCGGATGGCCCCGGCGCTTGCCGTAACCGCCCATGACCAGCGCGTCGGCCCCGGCATGGGCGGTCACCCGGCGTACCGCCTCGGGGGTGACGCCGGGCATGTCGACCAGCAGGACCACGACGGACCCGGCCGGCGTACCGGTCAGCGCCCGCAGGCCCGCTCGCAGCGAGGAGCCCAGACCGGTCGGCCAGTCGGGGTTGATGACTGTCGTGGGCAGACCGGGGGCGGCGGCCAGCACCCGCTCGGCCGCCGCCCCCAGCACCACGACGATCTGTGACAGGGCCGCCTCACGCAAGGTGTCGACGGCCCGCTCGACCAGCAGCTTGTCCGGGTACGGGATCAGCGCCTTCGGCATGCCGTAGCGGCTCCCCGCGCCCGCGGCGAGCACCAGCCCCGCTGTGTTCCCGATCACCGGCCAAGCTTAGGCCGTCACTGTTCAGTTGCGGCCTTGTCGCGCGCCACCCGGACCAGCTCGACGAGCCCGCCCGCGTACTCCTGCGCCTCGGCGTGCGCCTCGTCGAACGGCGGCTGGAAGCCGACGCCCTCCCACTGCTGGGTCGCCTCGTTCCAGCGGTCGTTGCCGACCTCGAAGTCCCACGCGTCGATGCCCAGCTCGTAGTAGAGCTGGTCGGCCGAGTTGCCGGCCGCCGAGTAGAGCACGTCGGCCACCGGGCCGGTGTACGACGGCCAGGTCACCGTGCCGCGCTCGGCCGAGATGGCGCCGACGATCCGGCGGGCACTGTCCAGGAAGAACTTCGACTCGTCGATCGAGGGCCGCGGCAACGTGACCCGGCCGTCGGCGCGGTAGGCGCCGGGCGGCCACATGAAGTAGCCGCCGTAGCTGTGCACGTTCATGGCCAGCCCGATGTTCGGGTGCGCCTGGGCGAGGGCGATCACGTTGCGGCTCTCGGCCTCGGAGAGTTCGGCCGTGCCCGCGTACGTGCCGGAAAGGCAGTTGGAACTGCCGCCGACGTAGCCGTCGAAGTAGGAGCCGACGGTGTAGTTGCGGTTGACGTCGACCCCCCACGAGTCGCGGTTGCGCGGGTCGCGGGACGCTCCGGCACAGTGGTTGACCAGGTTCTTGCGCTGGAAGTTGAAGTCGTTGAACGAGTAGTTCGCGCCGTCCGGGTTGACCGTCGGGATGACGAACACGTCGGCCGAGTCGACCAGCTCGCGGGTGGCCGGGTCGGTCGCGTAGTTGGCCAGCAGCCGCTCCGCGAACTCCAGGGTCACCAGCGGGGTGGCCCACTCGCGGGCGTGCTCCTGCGAGTACGCCAGCACGCCCGGCTTCGAGCCGTCGCGCACCTTGCCGATGCGCAGCGCCTGCACCGTCCACGGACCGGTCGGCACCTCGGTGCCCTTCAGCCCGTCGTCGAGCCGCGCCGGCCCGGCGATCGGCATGGGCAGGCCGGCCGAACCGGCCTCGACGAACGCGCGGAACTGCTGCGGGTAGCGGGCCGTGAGGAACGCGGCCACATCGTCGGTCGTGCTGATCACCTTGCCGCCGGCGTCGGTGGCCAGTCGTACGGTGAGAACGCGGTCCCGGTAGGTGGCCGCGAGCGGACGGTTGGCCCGGCCCGGGTCGACGGTGCGCACCTGGACGCCGTTCATGCTCTGGGCGCCGAACCGGACCGACTCGACGACGACGGCGGCCGCGTTGGGATCGCCGAGATAGGCCACGGCCGTACGCCGGTAGCCCTGCGTCCGGTTGGGCAGGTTGATCACGTCGACGAGCGCCGGGTACTGCCGCCCGAGCCGCTTGATCCGCGCCCGCACGTCGACCGGCGTCATGTACGCGTCGATGAAGTCCTTCTGATAGCCGCTGGGCGGGGCCGGCGGGGCCGCACCCGGCCACGCCGCCGGGGTGGCCGGCCGGGCCGTGCCGCCGAGGCTCGAGGTGGCCGTCACCTGCACCGGCTTGGCCGGCAACGGCTGCGGCAGCGCGTAGTGGTACTGGTACTCCCCCGCGTCCTCGAACCGCACGAGCGGGAACGACCCGGTCGCGCCGTCCGCCGTCCGCCAGGTGACGGTGATCTCGACGTCGGGGTCGTCGCTGGAGGTGGTGGCGACCTGGGTCTGCACGAACGTCCGCCCGGCCGTCGTCCACCAGTACGCCTGCAGGAAGTGCAGCGTGTCGGCCTGCACCGCGACCTTCGCGGACCGCTGGGCGCCGCCGGGCGACTCGCGCTGGATGACCTGCACCGGCACGGCGCCCTGCCCGGTCAGCGTCGCGAACTGCCGATCGTCGACGACCATGTCGACCAGCACGGCGCCCTGCTGGGTCCGCGGCCGCGCGGCGAGGTCGGCGCCCTGGGCCACGAGACGCCGCAGCGCTTCCTCGTCGGCGAGCCTGAATCGGATGAGCGCCGTCTCGCCGGCGTTCAGAGTGACCGACGGCGGCGCCGCAGCGGGCGCTGCCTGCGCCGGCACAGACACCGACGCGGTGATGAGAGCGAGGGTGGCCACAGTGGCCACCCATCGAGGACGGAGCGACATCGAACCCCCTGCTTCGTTGAAGGATGTCGCTCCTCACCTCATCCCTTACATGGATGCTTGTCAATCAATGAGGCATCAGCAGCTGATCGACAGGATGTCGATGAACTCGGCGTCGGTGATCTTGATCCAGGCGCTCGTCCGGTTGTGCCGGTCGTACGTCCACCGGCCGAGCAGCAGCGGACCGATCCACTTGTTGAAGACCGTGGTGCAGCCGGCCGACGCCATGAACGCGTCGGTGTCGCGGTACTTCACGAAGTTGCCCGAGTACTGGTTCTGGGTCAGCCACATGTCGGCCGGGTACAGATCGGACCTGTCCCAGTTCTGCCACGGGTAGCAGTCGTACAGGCGGTCACCGTAGTAGTCGGCGCTTGACCCGGAGCACCAGTTGTTGCTGATCCTGATGTAGTGCTGCGAGTGGTTGGTGACCTCACCACCGCAGCCCACCGTCGAGCATGTGCCCATCGGCTGTACGACATCCGCCGGCGCAGTGTCCGCCTCGGCGGCATGCGCCGACGGTGCGAATGCCACGAGACTCGCCAGCAGCACCATCAGAGCGATGAATCTCCGCATCGTTCTCCCCCGTTTCCGGAATCCGCGAATCCCCGGCATCCGCCGGGCCGGGCCCCGATCCGCGTCCACCGTCGCGGCGGTGCTCGTCCCGGCACAAGACCGACGGCGACTTTCGGGACGCTGGGACGTTGACCCGTTTCTGACCAGCGAGAACTCAGAAGTGTGGGACGCGGCCGAGGCGCCGGGACAGGTTCGCAATCCGTTATCCGACAGGCATGGTCATCGATCCGCGCTTCTTCGGCACGGTGATGTCGTGCGAGTCTCGGATCGGTTCCGGACAGCAGTGCAGCCGCGCTCGAGCGGAGGTGGCGATGGCGGCAAGCGATCCTCGCGCCGAGCTCGGGCGGACGCTGACCCGTCTGAAGGAACGCTCCGGCCTCAGCTACCAATCCCTCGGGGCCCGGGTGCACCTGAGCAAATCGGCCGTCCACCGGTACTGTTCGGGCAGTTCGGCCCCGGCTGACTTCGGCACCGTCGAGAGAATCGGCCGCGCCACGGGGGCCACCCGGCCCGAGCTCGAAGAGTTGTTCGAGCTGTGGTCCCTGGCTGCGGCGAGCAGCGAGACGCCAGCAGCTCCCCCGGTGGAACGGGTTGACCCGGCCACGCCGGCGCCGAAGAAACACCGGCGTCCTCTGATGGTCGCCGTGGTTCTCACAATCCTGGTTGGCCTTCTCGTCGTGCTCGACGGGCAGCGGGGAACCCCGGACCCCGGCCCGGCGGACGCCCAGTGGATCAGCGGGCCGACCTGGACCTTGCCTCCCGAACCGGTGCCGGATCAGTTTTTCGGCGTGACCATCAACAGCAAGACCGGTCACATGCCCGACTTCGAAGTCGGCGCCGTCCGGCTGTGGGACAGCGGGACGTTGTGGGCCAAGCTTCAACCCGAACCGGGCCGCTTCGACTGGACGCTGCTCGATCGTCAGGTGGCCGGCGCCGAGGCATCCTCACTGCCTGTGCTGTTCGTTATCGGCGGCACGCCGGGGTGGGCCGCCCCCGCCGGGCCGAGAGCGCCGTACCCCGAGGACGCCCGGGCCGCGCCGCCCGACGACCTGGCGCGCTGGGACGCCTTCGTCACGGCCCTGGCCGGTCGGTACGCCGGCCGGATCGAAGCGTACGAGTTGTGGGTGCTCGCCACTGACCGCCGGTTCTACAGCGGAACCGTCGAGACTCTCGTCGACATGACCCGCCGGGCTCATCGGATCGTCAAGAAGGCGGACCCGCGCGCCACCCTGGTATGCCCCGGCATGGGCAACCTGTGGACCGAGGAAGGCCGCGAGACGTTACGCGCCTTCGCCGCTCTGGGCGGCTACGATCACTGCGACGTGGCCGGGATCAAGCTCTACCAACGCAGCGCGGCCGACCCGCCCGAGACGATGTTGCAGCTCACCGGCGTCGTCGATGAGATTTTGCACGAGGCCGGCGTCCACCCCCGGATCTGGAACACGGGCACGACCTACACGATCCCGCTGCAGGACAAGCTCGACGAGACCACCGCCCGGAATTTCGCCGTACGCTTCTACCTCGTGGGGCTCTTGGCACGGAAGACGTTCCTCGAGCGCATGTACTTCTACAACTGGGGCGGCGCCAAGATCCCGATCGTGTTGCAGCCCGACGGTGGTTCGCCCACGCCGGCCGCGCGGGCCGTGGAGGCCTTGCAACGCTGGCTCGCGGGTGCCGAGGTGCACTCCTGCGGCCATGGTCCGGCTGTTGACCTGCCACCCAACGCTTGGCAGTGCCGGTTCACGGCACCCGCCGGATCCGGATCGGCCCCGGTCACCATCGTCTGGACCCATGAGGGCACGGCGACCGTCACCGCGGCAACCGACATGACGTCGGTTCAGCGCCTCGACGGAACGTCGTCAGCGCTGTCGGCCGGCAATCCGCTGACCATCGGCGAGGACCCTGCCCTCGTCCGGCACCTCGCGGGCCCGTAATTCTGTTGCTGCGAACGCGCAACTTCCGCGACAGTGGACGCATGACGTACTGACGGACTGCCCTCAGCCCATCCTGTGGCCGCGCGCTGTGACGCGCCGCCGTCATGTCGTCATTCCCTTTTGTGGAGTTCTTTTGTCTCAGCAGTCTGCTCGCGCAACTGTTCGTGTCTTCGCCTCTCCCGGCAGCTGGATCGAGTCCGACGCCCTCGTGCAGTGCGACCAGGTCGCCGCGCTCGACGGGATGATCCGGGTCGCCGGCATGCCGGATCTGCATCCGGGCAAGGGGGCGCCGATCGGGGCGGCCATGTTGTCGTCGGTGCTGTATCCGTTCCTGGTCGGGTCGGACATCGGCTGCGGCATCGCCGTCTTTCCGATCAGGATCAAGCGCCCCAACGCGGAGCGGATCGCCGCCCGCTTTCCCGACCTCGACCGGGCGCTGACCCCGGACGACGAGGAATGGCCGGCCGACATTCCGGCCGGGCACACCGACAGCCTCGCCACCGTAGGACGGGGCAATCACTTCGTGGAGCTGGCCCGGGTCGACGGCGTCCTCCAGCAGACGACGCTTTCGGAGAAGAGCCTCGTGCTGATCGTCCACAGCGGATCGCGGGGGCTCGGCGAGCGCATCCTGCGGGCGCACACCGAGCTGCACGGGGCCGGACCGGCCGCCGACCCCGCCGCGTACCTGAAGGCGCATGACGACGCCGTGCGCTGGGGGTCGCTCAACCGGCGGCTGATGGCGGCCCGGGTCGGGCGCGCGCTCGGGGCCGAGATCGGCGAGCCGGTCGTCGACGAGTGCCACAACCTGGTCGAGGTGCGCGACGGTCTCTACCTGCACCGCAAGGGCGCGGCCCGCGGCGACTCGCGGGACGTTCTGGTCGCGGGCACGCGGGGCACACCGTCGTACCTCGTCGCGGCGCACGCGGGGGCCGAGGCGAACTTCTCGGTGGCCCACGGCGCCGGGCGCAAGATGTCGCGGTCGGATGCGCTCCGCCGCGGGAAGGCCAAGCACACGGTGGCCGAGCTCCGGCGTACGAAGGTGGGCTCCCTGGTCGTCTGCGGCGACCGGCAGTTGCTCTTCGAGGAGGCGCCGACGGCCTACAAACGGATCGAGCAGGTGATCGGGGACCTGGCGGCGCACGGGCTGGCCACGCCGGTCGCGGTCACCGTTCCGCTGGTCACCTACAAGACGAGGGGGCACCAGTGAGGGTGCATCTGCTGCTCTCGGCCGGGCGCGGGCCGCGGGAATGCGAGTGGGCGCTGATCGAGCTGCTGGTGCGGTTGAAGGCCGAGGCGGCGGCGCGCGGGCTGCGAGCCGCGGTCGCCTCCGACACGTCCCGGTCGGCCCTGGTCACGGTCGAGGGTGAGGGCGCGGGCGAGTTCGCGCGGGGCTGGACGGGCACGCTCTGCTGGCAGGCTTCCAGTCCCTTCCGTACGGGCATCGGCCGCAAGAACTGGTACGTCATCGCGCAGCCGGTCAACCTCGACGTGCCGCACACCGGGTTCTCGGAGCGCGACGTCGACGTCGTCGCCACGCGCACCGGCGGGCCGGGCGGCCAGCACCGCAACAAGGCAAGCACGGCCGTCCGGGCCACCCACCGGCCGTCGGGCCGGGTCGTGGTGGTCGACACCGAGCGGCAGTTCGGGCTCAACCGGCGGATCGCCCTGCGGTTGCTGCGGGAACGCCTGGAAGCGGACGACGCCGCCGCCGAGCGGGCCGCGGTGGCCGGCCGGTGGCGGGTGCACGATCAGCTCGTACGCGGAAACCCGGCCCGGATCGAGCGGCCGGCTATCGGAGCGAGCGACCCCCGAGGAACGAGACCGCCTCGGCGAGCCCGAGGTCGGTGAGCGCCGGGTCGTAACGCGGCCCGACATCCCGCATGAAGGCGTGCTCCCCGCCGGCGTACACGTGCAGCTCCAGATCCTCCAGACCCGCCTCGTAGAGGGCGGAGATGATCTGAGCCCGGGCGCCGGCGGGGACGTGCGGGTCACGCGACCCAAAGATGATCATCAGGTCGCCCCGGATGTCGGCCGCCCGGCTCAGCGAGTCGGCGGTGTCGGCGCCGAGCGAGCCGTTGTGCAGGCCGGTCGGGTAGAAGCAGACGGTCGAGGCGACCCGCTCGTCGAAGGCGGCCCGGAACGCCAGGTGCCCGCCGAGGCACCAGCCGCCCACGTGCACGGTTGTGACGTCGGCCCGCGCGGCCAGGTAGTCGAGCACGCTCGCCCGGTCCTCGTCGAACTCGGCCGTCGTCATCGAGGCGGCGCCGGCCAGGCCGGCCTGCTTGCCCGCGTCGTCGAACTCGAGCGCGACCCCGGCCAGCTCGCCCCGCGGATAGATCTCGGGCACGCAGACCACCAGCCCGGCCGCGGCCAGGCGGCGGCAGGTGCGCAGCGTCGACTCGGTGAGCTGGAAGATGTCGGAGTAGAGCAGCAGGCCGGGCCGGTCGCCGCCGCCGTCGGGTGTCAGCACCCGGGCCCGGATCTCGTGGCCCGCCCCGGCAATGCGTACGTCTTCCTCGAGCACCTTCATGCCTGCGCACCCTACTGGGAAGATCCGTCGTCGCTCCGGACCGTCGCCCCGAGCGGAGTGGCGCGTGCCGCCCATGGTTCCCGACCAGCGGAACTATCCGGCCCCAGCACCCGAGGGAGCGATAATGCGGACGTGCAGACTGCATCCGAGTATGTCTATATCGTCCGGCCGCCGCGGCTGCGGGCCGGCGATCAGGTGCGACTGGTGTCACCGACGGACTCGCCGGACCGGGCGGACGTCGAGCGCACCGCCCACTGGCTCGAGAGCCTGGGTCTCAAGGTCTCGGTGGCCGAACACGCGCTGGACGCCGGCTCCGGCGCCGACCGCATCGCCGACATCGACGAGGCTCTGCGCGACCTGTCGATCAAGGCGATCATCGCCGTCGGCCGCGGCGCCTATGCCCACCGGATAGCCGACGACCTCGACTTCGCGACCGCGGCCCACCTGCCGACGTTGCTGGTCGGTTTCCGCGACTGCACGATCCTGCACCTGGCGTTCTGGGAGCGGGCCGGCCTGGCCGGCATCTACGGCGAGCCCGACCGTTCGTTCGTGGCCGCGGCCTTCGGCGCCGAGCCGACCGTCCTGCACAGCGAGCCCGACTCGCACACCGCCGAACTGACCACCACCGGCCAGGCCGCCGGCGTGCTGCTGGGCGGCGACCAGGAACAGATCGCCACCGCCGCGGGCTGGATCCTGCCCAGCCTGCACGGCGCGATCCTGCTCCTGGAGGCCCGGTCGCTGAACGCGGCCCAGATCGACCGCCAGCTGACCATGCTGCATCGCACGGGCCGCCTGCAGGGCATCAGCGGGGTGGCCCTGGGCCGCTACATCGACTGCGGCCCGGGCCCGGTGCTGGACGTCCTGCGCGACCGGCTGTCCCCGCTCGGCGTGCCGATCCTGGGCGGCCTGCCGATCGGCCAGGGCGCCATCCCGCTCGGCACCCCCGCCTTCCTGGACGCCGACGCCGGCACCCTCACGATCGAGCCGGCCGTTTCCTGAGGGCGACGCGCCCAGGCTTGTCAGCAGTGGAGGATCGAGCTGGATCACCACCGATGTGATCATGGACGTACGCTGTCCCCGATTCGCGTAACGTGCCAGGCAACGGCAGTGGCCACGGGCTGACGGAGGACGCGTATGGGTGACGGCCGGGCAGTGTTCACTCTCGACTTCGGCGCGGGCCGCCAGGCCCTGGCCGCCCGGGTGTCCGACCGGGAGGGTCTCGAGGCGGCCGTCCGCGACTTCGGCCTGACCGGCCCCCGGACCGCAGTGGCGATCGTGGGCGGGGCCAACGGCATGACCGACACCGACATGGAACGAATCAGCGCGGTGGTGGCGCTGGCCTTGCTGCCCACCTTCGCCGCCACCCGCGCCGTCGTCGTCGACGGCGGCACCGACGTCGGCGTGATGCGCCTGATGGGCCGCGCCCGCGACACCTTTCCCCTGGTCGGTGTGGCGGTCGAACAGACCGTCGTGCTGCCCGGCGGATCCGCCGGGCCGGGCGACCCGGCTCCCTTGGAGTCGCACCACTCGCACTTCGTGCTGGTCCCCGGCACCGCATGGGGCGAGGAGGCCCCCTGGCTGGCCGACACCGCCACCGTCGTGGCCGGCTCCGCCCCGTCGGCGACCGTGCTGATCAACGGCGGCCCGATCTCGGCCGGCGACGCCGCCGAAAGCCTGCGCTCCCGTCGCCCGGTGCTGGTGCTGGCCGGCACGGGCCGCCTGGCCGACCGCATCCAGGCCGTCCGCAACGGCGGCCGCGACGACGACCAGGTCACGCGCCTGGCCGACCATCCCCTGATCCACGTCGCCGACGTGTCCGACCCGGCCGCCGTGCGTCATCGGTTGACCGCCCTGCTGCGGCCCGGCGGCTGATCCCCGAAAAGCTGAAGCGATCTTGCCGGGCGGGCCCGTATGTTCGGCGGGTGCTCGTGCGGATGCTCGGGCCGTTCGAGGTGAGCGGCGACGACGGGCCGGTCGTCGTGACCGGCGGGAGCCAGCGGACAGTGCTGGCGATGCTCGCGCTGCACGCCGGGCAGCCCGTCGGCGCCGCGGCTCTGACCGACGCGCTCTGGCCCGAGGGGCCGCCGGCATCGGCTCGCAACAGCCTGCAGTCCCATGTGGCCCGGCTGCGCGCGGCGATCGGCGTGCCCGCGTTGATCGCGCTGACGCCGGCCGGCTACTGCCTCGGTCTGCGTCGCGCTGAGGTCGATGTGCTCCGGTTCGAAGATCTGCTGCGCGACGGGGCGGTGGCCGAGGCGCTCGACCTGTGGCGCGGGCCGGCGATGCCCGAGTTCGAGGGCGAACCGTTCCGGGGCGTCGCCGGGCGGCTCGCCGGGCTGCATCGCGAGGCCGTGGCCGATCTCGTCCGAGCCGGTGGGCCGGTGGATCGGCTGTGGGTGGCGGTGGCGGACGACCTCTGCTGGGAGCGCGGCGCGATCGTGCTGGCCACGGCGCTGGCCGGCAGCGGGCGGCGCGGGGAGGGGCTCGAGGTGCTGCGGCGGCACTCCGACGCGGTGGTCGACCGGCTGGGGATCGACCCGTCCGAAACCGTACGGCTTCTACAGGTCGCGCTGCTGCGCGGCGAGGGACCGGCGGCTGTGGTGGGAACTCCTGCCCCCGGCTTGTCACCCTCGCGCGTACATAAGAAGACCCTGCCCCTCCGCTTTTCCAGCTTCCTCGGACGCGAGGGTGAGCAGCGGACGCTGGCCGGCCTGCTGGCCGAGCCCGGCATCGTCACGGTGACCGGGCCCGGCGGCGTCGGGAAGACCCGGCTGGTGGCCGAGACGGTGCGGGCCGGTTCGAGGGTGGCCTGGGTGGATGCGGCCGATGTGACCGTCGACGACTTCCTGGCGGCGGTGGCCACCGAGGTGGGCGCGCGGGTCGGGCCGCTCGACGACCCGCTCGAGGTCATCGGGCGGCACGCGGCCGGATTCACCGTCGTCGTGCTCGACAATTGCGAGCACGTCGTCGAACCGGCCGCAGCCGTCGTGCAGGCCATGCCGGGCGTCCGCGTCGTCGTGACCAGCCAGGAAAGGCTACGGGTGGACGGCGAGCGGCTGCTCGAACTCGGGCCGCTCGACCGGCCGGCGGCGATGCGCCTGTTCGCCGAACGGGCCGGCGTGCCCACCGGCGACCCGGTCATCGTCGAGCGGCTCGACCGGCTGCCGCTGGCGATCGAGCTCGCGGCCACCCAGGCGGCCGCGCTCGGGGTCGACGAGTTGCGGGAAAGGCTTGACGACCGGCTCGACCTGCTGGTCCGCGGCGGCCGGACGAGCGCCGCCCGGCACCGTACGCTGCGCGCGGTGGTGGAGTGGTCGTTCGGACTGCTCGACCCCGCGGCGCGGCGTGTGCTGACGCGGCTGTCGGCCTTCGCCGGCGCGTTCACGGTGTCGCAGGCCGAGGCCGTGGTGGCTGCCGACGGGGCGGCGGCCGTGCTGGCCGACCTGGTCGACCGCTCGCTCGTCGTCCGGCACGGGCCGGGGCGGTTCCGCCTGCTCGAGACGATCCGGGCGTACGCCGCCTCGTTGCTGGGCGAGGAGCGCGAGGCGCTCCACCATCGCCACGCCGAGGTGATGCTGGCCACCGCCCGCCGGCTCGATCTGATGTTCCGCGGGCCGTCGCAGGCCGTGGCGGTGCGCGAGCTCGACGCCCTCCTGCCCGATCTGCGCCTCGCGGTGCTGCGGAGCTCGCGCGCCGGCGACCTGGCCGCCGCCCTCTACCGCTACGGCTACCGCTGCCAGCACTACGAGGTGCTGGCCTGGGGACGGGCGGCCGGTGATCAGCCCGACGCCCGGGCCGCCGCGGCCACCCACGCATGGGGCCGGGGCGACCTCGCCGAGGCCCGGGCGCTCGCGGCCGGATACGAGAGCGACGCCGTCCACGAGGTGCTGGGCGACGTCGCTCTCGTGTCGTGCGACGCCGCGACCGCCCTGCGGCACTACCGCGCGATGGGCACCGAGCCCGTGCACCGGGTGTCCGGGCTGGTCGGCGAGGCCCTGGTGCTGGCGTGGTCGGGCCGGGTGGACGAGGCGGTCGCAGCGGCCGGGTCGGCTGTGGATCTCGCCGTGTCGACCGGCAACCCGGGCGCCCGGGCCGAGGCGCTCTACGCCCTGGGCGAGGCGCTGGGCGACAGCGACCCCGACCGGGCCCTGAGTCTGCTGGCCGAGGCGGCCGAGGTGGCCGCGACGGTCGACGAGCGGCTCTTCCAGGGCGCGGCCGAGACGGCCGCGGTGGCGATCGGCAGCCGGCACGGCGACCCGGCGGCCGCGCTGTCCGCGTTCCGCGAGGTGCTGGCCATGTGGCGCCGGGTGGGCAACGACACACTGCGGGCGGCGGCGCTGCGCAACCTGGTCGTGCTGCTCGTGCGGGTCGGGGCCGACGAGACGGCCGTGCTGGTCGACGCCGCGCTGCCGCCGGCCGACGTCTATCCGGCCGAACAGGCCCGCCTCGACCGGGCCCGGGCCGCCGCCGGCGAACGACTCGGCGCCGATCGGGTGGCGATCCTCAGGCGGCGCGGCGCCCTCCTCCCTCCGGCCGGTGTGCACGACGAAGCGTCACGGGCCATCAACGCTGCGCTGTCCCGGATAGCCGGATAGGCGAGCTTTGGTCGCCGGGCGGTCACGATCGGCATGCGGGCTGCGCCCGCCGGGCACGGCGTCGATACCGTTAGCGCGTGTCTGACATCCCGTGGTGGGGACTCCCCCTCATCGCCGCCCTGTTCGCCCTGGCCGGAGCCGCGGCGGTACAGCTCGCGTCCGCTCGCAACGACTACCTGCGCAGCCGTCGTAAGCGCACCCGGAGGTGGTACGAGGAACGCAAGGAGGCGTACGTGTCGCTTCTGTCGGTCTTCGAGCGGGACACCTACCGGCTGCGGGCCGCGTACGACGCCGGCGAGAAGGCGGTGCCCGTCCTCACGTACATGGACGAGGTCGGCCCGGCCCTGATGCAGGTGCGGCTGCTCGCCTCCGGGCCGGTGCGCAGCGCCGCCCTGGCCGTGCACGTCCTTTTGCAGAAGCTGCACGGCGAGATGAACCCGGCCGCAGTGGTCGGGGTCGAGCCGCAGATCCACTTCCGGGAGCTGCTGGCCCAGGTGCCGCTGGTCATGCAGCAGTTCGAGGCGGCCATCCGCGACGAGCTGCGGATCGAGACGGCGCCCCCGTCGCCGCCGGCCGACGCCGAAAGCCGCACCTGGCCCCGGTTGAGACGTCCCGCACGCACCGCACCCCTGGATGGCCGGGCCGAAGTGGGGCAGGATCTGAAGGCGTGACCGATGTGAGCGTTCCCCTCGACGCCGTGTCCGCCGCCGTGGTCGAAAGCGGGATCGTCGCGATCCTGCGGGCCCCCACGGCCGACTATTTCGCCGCCGTGGCCGAAGTGCTGGCCGAGAACGGCATCACGGCCCTAGAAGTGACGCTCACCTCCCGGGGCGCTGTCGAGGCGCTGGCTGGTCTGCGCCGTCAGCTGCCGTCGTCGGTGGCGGTCGGCGCCGGCACGGTGCTCACCCCCGAGGACGCCAAGGCCGCAGTCGACGCGGGCGCCGAGTTCCTGGTCTCCCCCGTGCTCGACCGCGGTCTGATCGCCGCCTCGGCCGTCCCGTTCTACCCCGGCACGTCCACCCCGACCGAGACGTACGCGGCCCACCAGGTCGGCGCGCCGCTGGTCAAGCTGTTCCCGGCGGCCGGTCTGGGCCCCGAGTTCCTGCGTAACGTGCGCGGCCCGCTGCCCCAGATCAACGTCATGCCCACCGGCGGCATCAAGATCGAGGACATCGCCGACTGGCTGTTCGCCGGGGCCCGGTCGGTCGGCCTGGGCGGCCCGCTGGTCGGCGACGCGGTCGTCGGGGGCAGCCTCGCCGCCCTGGCCGCCCGGGCCCGCCATGCGGTCAGCGCGGTCGCCTTCGCCCGCTCATGACGGGCCTGCTCACCTTCGGCGAGACGATGGGGCTGGTCGCGGCCGACGGCATCGGCCCGCTGGCGTACGCGAAGAGCTTCTCGTTCGGCATCGGCGGCGCCGAGAGCAACGTGGCGATGGGCGTCGCCCGCCTCGGCGGCGAGGCCACCTGGCTGGGCCGGGTCGGCCCCGACGCCACCGGTGCCCTGATCGCGTCCCGCATCGCCGCCGCCGGGGTGCGCACGCTGGCCATCACCGACGAGTCGTTCACCGGCCTGATGGTGCGCCACCGCCGGTCCGGCGAGTTCGCTCAGGTCGACTATCACCGGGCGGGCAGCGCGGGCTCGCGCCTCGCCCCCGCCGATGTCCCCGCGGCCGAGGTCACGGCGGCCACCATCCTGCACATCACGGGCATCACGCCGGCCCTGAGCGAGACGGCCCGGGCGGCGACGTTCCAGTCGATCGAGACCGCCCGGGCGGCCGGCGTCACCGTCTCGATCGACCTGAACTACCGGGCCAAGTTGTGGAGCCGCTACGACGCCGCTCCCGTCCTGCGCGATCTCACCACCCGGGCCGACGTGGTCTTCGCGTCACCGGCTGAGGCCGAGCTGTTCGTCGACCCGGGCGACGTGCCGGCCGAACTGGCCAAGCTGGGCCCGGCCGAGGTGATCGTCAAGGACGGCGGCGACGGCTGCGTGGCGCTGATCGACGGCGAACGGCACACGGTGCCGGCCCTGCGCGTCACGGTGGTCGACCCGGTTGGCGCGGGCGACGCGTTCGTGGCCGGCTACCTGGCCGACCGGCTGGCCGGGGCCGCCCCGGCCGAGCGGCTCACGACGGCGATCAGAGCCGGGGCGTTCGCGGTGACCGTCCCGGGCGACTGCGAGGGCGCCCCCACCCGGGCCGAACTGGCCGCCCTCACGGGCGACGACGTCCGCCGTTAGCCCTTCGCGGCCGCACGGGCCAGGCGCTTGCGTTCGCGCTGCTCACGGGTGTAGCGCTTGCGGTTCTCGAGGTCGCGCTTCCACTGCTCGCGGGCACCCTCGTCGCAGCCCTGCACGGCGTTCTTCGTCTGGGCCGGCCCGATCATCGAGCGGAACCACATGTCGTCGAACGTCTCGTGAATCCACTGCCGGAACCGGCCGCGTCCCTCGGCGTCCTTCGTCATCTCCGCGCCCTCCCGAGCCGATATCGTTGCCACACCAATCATTTGTACCCCAACCATCGGCCGGGCGGCAACGAATGTGAGGTGTCCGCCTAGAGACTGCCCCGGCGGGCGGCCAGGAAAGCACGTTCCACCTCGTTGTCGGTCAGCGTGAGGGCCTCGTCGTAGGCGGCGGCCGCCTCGGGGCGTCGGCCCAACAGGCGCAGGAAGTCGGCCCTGGCCGCGGCGAGATAGGCGTACGTGGCCAGGGCCGGCTCGGCCGTCAGCGGCGCCAGCGCGTCCAGCCCGGCCTGGGGGCCGTCGCGGAAGCCGACTGCCACCGCCCGGTTGAGCGCCACCACGGGCGATTCGCCGGTCAGACGCAGCAGAACGTCGTACAGGCCGACGATCTCGGGCCAGTCGGTCCGCTCCCAGGACGGCGATTCGGCGTGCACGGCGGCTATCGCGGCTTCCACGGCGAAGCGGGTCGGCGCCTCGCGGCGCAGCGAATCGGTCAGCAGGGCCACACCCTCGGCTATCTGCGGGTGGTTCCACCGGCTGCGGTCCTGGTCGGGCAGCAGCACCAGGGCGCCCGAGGCGGAGACCCGGGCCGCGGACCGGGCATCGGTCACCAGCAGCAGCGCCAGCAGGGCGGCAACCGCGGCGGACCGGGGCATCAGCAGGTGCAGCGTCCGGGCCAGGTGGATCGCGCTCGCAGTGAGGTCGGCGCGAATCAGGACGGGGCCGATGGGGGCGGTGTGCCCGGTGGTGTAGAGCAGGTGCACCACCTCGAGCACGGTGTCGAGGCGAGACCCCATCTCGTCGGGGTCGGGCGTCCGGTACGGGATGCGGGCGGTGGCGATCTTCTTCTTGGCCCGGGTCAGGCGAGCCGCCATCGTGGGCTCCGGCAGCAGGAACGCGCGGGCCACCTCGTACGTGGAGAGCCCGCAGACGAGGCGGGCGGTCAGGGCCACCTGGGCCTCGCGGGACAGCGCGGGGTGGCAGCACGTGAAGATCAGGCGCAGACGGTCGTCGCCGGGGCCGTCGGGCGGGGTGACCAGCAGCGGCAGCCGGCGGCGGAAGGCTGCCTCGCGCCGCATCTCGTCCAGCGCCCGGTTCCGCGCGACCCGGGTGAGCCACGCCCCGGGCCGGCTCGGCACGCCGTCGCGGGGCCAGACGGCCAAGGCCTGCGCGTACGCGTCCTGGGTGCATTCCTCGGCCAGGTCGAGATCCCGGGTGACGCGCGCGGTCGTCGCCAGCACCTGAGCCCAGTCGCGGCGGTGGGCCTCGGCCACCGCCGCGACGATCTCGGCCGTCATCCGTGGTCGACGACCGGACGGATCTCGACGCCGCTGTGGGCGGCCCGCACCTCGGGCAGCAGCTTGGCCAGGGCCAGCACCTCGTCGAGGTCGGCCGCCTCGAGCAGGTAGAAGCCGCCCAGCGCCTCCTTCGTCTCGAGGAACGGGCCGTCGGAGGTCACGGATCCGCGCAGCGTCGTGGCGGTCGGCGCGGGCTCCAGCTCCTGCCCGCCGATGACGCGGTCGCCCGCCGCGGTCCGGAACTCGGCGTGAGCGGCGTCGTGGGCCCGTCGCTCCTCGCCGGTCAGGGCCTCCCACTGTGCGGAGTCGCCGTAGATCAGCAGGGTGTACTTCGGCATGTCGGTTCCTTCCGTTCTTCGCTGTCACTCCACCGACGAACGCCGCCGACCGGAAATCGACAACCCCAGGCCCTGTTCCGCCTCAGACGGTTCTACCGCAGACGGTAGAAGCGCCAGAAGTCGTTCGGGATGTCGAGCACCTCCGGCGACCGGTAGCCGGCCTCGCGCGCCCAGGCCAGCAGCGTCGGGGCGCGCAGGATGGTGCCGTTGGCGATCACCGGGTCCTCGGCGCGGGTGGCCGGCAGGCAGTGCAGCACGCTGAACGCGTACTGGAGCCGCTCGATCTCGCCGGCCGGGGCGGTGAACTCGTCGGCCACCCGCTCGTCGCCGATGAAGACGCTGCCGCCGGGCGCCAGCCGGGGGCGGACGGCGCTCAGCACGCCGACCGGGTCGCCCATGTCGTGCAGGGCCTCGAAGATGGTCACCAGGTCGTACTCCCCGTCGATCCGGGCGGCATCGCCCAGCGTGAAGCTCACCCGATCGGCCACACCGGCGGTGGCCGCGGCCGCCCGCGCTTCCGTGATCGAGGCCTCGTCCAGGTCGATTCCGCGTACGGTGATCGCCGGGTAGGCCCGGGCCAGAGCCACCGACGAGCGGCCGGCGCCGCAGCCCAGGTCGAGCACCCGCGCGCCCGGCGTGGTCCGCAGTCGCGCCTCCACCTCGGGCAGGGCCGGCAGCCACTCCGCGGTCAGCAGGTGATCGAACATCGGCTGGTTGAACGCCGCGATGCCGTGCCGGATGTGCTGCCCGTAGTCGGAGTACGGAATGCCCGCGCCGGTGCGGAACGCCGCGACCACCCGCGGAAAGACCATCCCCAGCCCGGCCGCGAACTCCCCCGGGCCGCCCTCGTCGAGCAGCACCTCGGCCGCCCCCGCGGCCAGCGCGAACTCGTCGCCGTCGACCGTGAGGAACCCGGCCGCGGCCTGCTGTTCCAGCCATTCCCGGGCGTATCGCTCATCGATCCCGGCCGTCTTGGCCAGCTCCGCGGCGCCCGCCGGCCGGTCCCGCAGGGCGGCGTAGAGGCCCAGCTCACGGCCGAGCTCCACGGTGAACAGTTCGGTCGCGCCGACCAGCGCGGTCAGGAGCCGTCCGCTCAGATTCTCTGCTTCAACAGTCATGCCCACCACCCTCGGCCCCCGCGCGTGCAGTCCGCGTGCAGCGCCCTTGACCTCAACCTGAGTTCAGCTTGCAGACTCGCCACATGAGAGCTGCCGTGTTCGACAAGTTCGGTCCGCCCGAGGTGCTGCACGTCGTCCACGTGCCCGATCCGCAGCCCGGCCCGGGCGAGGTGCGGGTCCGCGTGCTGGCGGCCGGCGTCCAGCCCTTCGACGTCGCCGTCCGCCAGGGCCAGATGCCGTGGGCGAAGATCCAGTTCCCGCAGACCATCGGCCAGGAGTACGCGGGCGTGATCGACGCCGTCGGCGAAGGTGTGCACGAGTTCCAGCCCGGCGATCCCGTCCTGGGCTCGACGATGCTCAACGGCGCCGCCGAACTGCTCTGCGTCGCCGCCGAGAACGTGGTCCGCAAGCCGGCCGCGCTCGACTTCCCGGCCGCCGCCGCCTTGGTCGCCGCGTCCCAGACGGCGAGCGGGGCGCTGCTCGAACTGGCCGTCGGTGCGGGCGACGTCCTGCTGGTGCACGCGGCCGCCGGCAGTGTGGGCACCGTGGCCACCCAGTTGGCCCGCCTCGCCGGCGCCACCGTGATCGGCACGGCCAGCCCGCGCAACCACGACCGACTGCGCCGCCAGGGCGCCGTTCCCGTGACCTACGGCGAGGATCTGGTCCGGGCCGTACGCGATCTCGGTCTGCAGCCGACGGCCGCGCTGGACGCCGCCGGCGGCGAGGCGATCGCCCAGTCCGTCGAGCTGGGCATCCCCCGTGACCGCGTCGGCACGATCGTCGACGACAAGGCCGCCGCCGACCACGGCACCCGCGTCGTCCGAGCCGGCCGCGACCCGAAACGCCTGACACACGTGATCGACCTGGCCGCCGGGGGTGAGCTGCTCATGCCGGTGCAGCCCTTCCCCCTGGACGAGATCGTCGAGGCCCACCGCGTGGTCGAGTCCCGCCACAGCGACGGCAAGGTCGTGCTCCGGCTGGCCCCCTGATGGGAGCGGGCGCGGGCCGGCTATCCGCGGGCCTCGACGAAGAGGGTCAGGCCGTCGAGGAGGCGGGCCAGGCCGAACTCGAAGAGCTGGTTGAGGTCGAAGTCGAAACCGTGCTCGGTGAGCTCCCGGAAGTGGGTCAGCGCACCGGAATCGATCAGGCCGGCCAGGTTGCCGGCCTGGGTGTCCAGCCACTGGTCGCTGGTCAGGCCCGTCTCGCGTACGGCTTCGTGCTCCAGCTCGACGGCGGCGGCCAGCCCGCGGACGAACGTGAGCACCATGATCTGGACGTACATGCGCTCGGTGGCCGTCAGCGTCGTGTCGTCGAAGATGCCGAGCACCCACTCGCTGAGGCGTACCCGTTGGGCGCGATCTGCGGGCGGGTCAACGACATCGACGGTCCCAGCCACGGATGGCGCTGGAACGCCGCCCACTGTTCGCGGGCGACGATCTCGAGGCCGGCCCGCCAGCTCGCCGGGCGGCGCCCCACTCGCGGGTGATCGACCGGGCCGAGGGCACCCGCTCGCCCGGGCGCAGCTCCCCATGGGCCTTGATGCCCGCGGCGCTGGCGAACCGGGTCGACGAGCATGGTTTCGCCCTGGTCGACGAGCGCGGCCGCCGCCTGGCGTCGATGCCGGCCACCCTGTTCGGCGGCGAGGGCATCCGCCCGCTCGGCGGCTACGGCGCGTTGTTCACTGTCCCCGACCCCGGCGATCTGGACGGCTGGTTCCTCATGTTCAACGCCGTCGGCGGCCGCGTTGCCGGCCTGCGCCCCGAACGCGCCGGCACGGCCAGGGCCAGTCTCAGCTTCGCGCGCAAGACACGCCGGACTTTCGGACGTTTCGCAGCGCCGTTCGTCGGATATGCCGGGCTTCTTCCGGATTCCTGGGACGCGCGGGTTCGCAGGCGGCGAAGGTGGCACGTGGTCGATCAACCAGACCACAGGGGGACACGTGTACCGGAATCGGACCTTGACGCGCGCTGCGGCGGCGCTTCTGACTTTGGCGGCGAGCGCGGGGGGCAGCCCGGCCACGGCCGCCGAGCAGCAGGCTGCGACCGCGACCAATCCGGCGCTGCAGACAATCGCCTTCACGCGGACCATGAGCGCTGCGAACTCAGCCGACCCGGGAGCCGGCGCCAGTTCGGAGGACGCCGCGAGCGCGGGAATTGCCGCCGGCACCACCAGCCCGGCCCTCAAGCCGTTCAGCCTGATCGGTGTGACCTGGGCCGACCCGGCAGCCCGGGTAACCGGCTCCGTTCAGGTGCGCACCCGCGCGCTCGACACCCGCCGGTGGTCGCCGTGGCGGACGCTCGAGACGGACGGTCGCGCCCCTTCCGACGTACGCGGCTCGTCCGACCCGCTCTGGGTGGGCCCGTCGGATGGTGTCGAGGCCCGCGTGACCGGTGCCCGGAGCGCACTCCCGGCCGGCCTGCGCATGGACCTGATCAATCCCGAGTCCCAGGAGGCCGTCACGCCCCGGCGAGTCGCGGCGAGCACGGCCGGCGGCGGAAGCACCGGCGGCTCGCCGAGCAAGGCGCGAGTCACCGTGCCCCTACCGCCGCGTCCGGCGCCGCGGATCGTGACCCGGGCCGGGTGGCGGGCCAACGAGGCCATCGTCAAGGGCGCCCCCGAGTACACCGGTCCCACGCAGGTCTTCTTCGTGCATCACACGGCTACCGGCAACGGTTACAGCTGCGCCCAGTCGGCGAGCATCGTCCGCGGCATCCAGGCCTATCAGGTGCGGAGCCGGGGGTGGGACGACATCGGCTACAACTTCCTCATCGACAAGTGCGGGACCGTCTTCGAGGGGCGCGGCGGCGGGATCGGGCGCACCGTGCTCGGCGCGCACACGCTCGGCTTCAACGCGAACGCCAGCTCCGTCGCGGTGATCGGCTCCTACGGCGGCCGGGCCGTCTCCACCCGGGTCCGCACGGTGATCGCTGCCATGGCGGCCTACAAGCTCGGCGCGTACGGAAGTCCGCCGGCCGGACGGGTGGTGGTCACGTCCGGCGGGAGCGAGCGCTTCCCGCTGGGCCGTAAAGTGCCCCTCTTCCGGATCTCGGGGCATCGCGACGCGGGCCAGACGGCCTGCCCGGGCAACGCCCTCTACGGGCAGCTCCCCTCCATCCGGGCGATCGCCGGCGCCGCCCCGGCCGGGCTGCGGATGATCGGCATGGGTGGTTCGGCCCGCGCCGGCAACTGGTACTTCACCAAGGGCGTCATCCAGCCCGCCTGGTCGGTGACCACCCCGCTCGGCCTGATCAACCGGTTCGAGGTGTGGGTGGACGGCGTGTTACGCGTCGCCACGCCGGCCGGCAGGCGGTCGGTCCCGGTCCGGCTGACACCGGGCGGGCACACCGTCACCGTGCGGGCGCTGCACCTGTCCGGCCGGTCGACCGTCGTGAACAGCCGGGTCTTCGCGGACACGAGCGCGCCGGTCTTCAGCCGCGAGCCCGACGTGGCGCTGCGGCCCGGCACGGTCAACCTGGGCGCCGTGCCGATGCACCTCGACTGGACCGTCCGCGACAACGCCAGCCTGGGCTCGGTGCGGCTGACCCGGCCCGCGACCGTCAATCTGGGGGTCACCGCTCGCACCCGCAACGTCGGCGCTCCGGCCAACCGGCCGGCCACGTTCACCGTGCGCGCCACCGACCGGGCCTTCAACTTCGTGAGCGCCTCGGTCACCCGTACGCCCGTGGTCGTCTCCGAATCCGGGGCCCAGCGCAGCGGAACGTGGCGGCCCCTGCGCAACGGCTCCTACCTCGGCGGCACGGCGGTCGGTGGCAGCATCCGCGGGACGAGCGCGTCGTGGCGGTTCAGCGGCAGCTCGGTCGCGCTGGTGCTCAGCAAGGGCCCGCGCGCCGGCCGGATCGGGGTGTTCCTCGACGGGCGGCCGCAGGGCATGGTCGACCTGCGCTCGACGCGCCCGCTGCCCCGCCAGGTGGTCTGGTCGCGCTGGTGGCCGCAGGGCGGCGAGCACACCGTACGCATCGTGGTCGAGGGAACGCCGGGCCGGCCGGGCGTGGCCCTGGACGGCCTGGTCTATCTGAAGTAACTGACAGGAGATGTCAGTCTTGGCGGGAAGGATCGCGTCCATGAGTGGATTCGCAACCCTGGCGATGATCAATTTGGACGCGTCCGACCCGGCCGTGCAGGCCCGCTTCTACGCCGCTGTGCTCGGCTGGGAGATCCTGCACAGCCAGGACGACTACGCGATGATCGGCGACGGCTCGACGAGCATCGGCTTCGGGCAGGTGCCCGGCTATTCGGCGCCCGGCTGGCCGAAGGAGAGCGCCCCCAAGCGCTATCACTTCGACTTGTACGTCGACGACCTGGACCAGGGCGAGCAACAGGCCCTGGCCCTGGGCGCGACCAAGCCGGACGAGCAGCCCACCCCCGAGCGGTGGCGCGTGCTGCTCGACCCGGAAGGTCACCCGTTCGACATCTGCATCAAGAGCTGAGGGACCCGATGGCCTGAGACACCAGGCCCGTGATGGTCCACGCGGCGAGCCGGTCGAAATCCGGCTCGCCGCTGCCTTGTCCACCCTCGGCCAGCACGGCCCCCAGCTGGGGGAATTCCCCGCTGGCGACCGCCTCGCCGATCAGCGCGACCTGTTCCGGAACGGGCGTGGACCCCGCCAGCTCGGCCGTGACGAAGGTGGCCGTCAGTCCGGTGACCAGCGCGACGATCTCGAGCTTGGCCGGCCCGCCGAGACCGGTCGGCGCGAGCGCGGCGAGCCCCTGTTCGAGGTACGCGAGCATGTTGCGCCCGGTCAGCCGCCGGTTGGGCAGGGCCGCGGGCAGCCACGGGTGCGCCAGCATGAGCGAGCGCTGGGAACGGGCCAGCGCCAGCAGATCCGTGCGCCAGTCGCCGGTGAGCTCGACGGGCGTCCGCGTCGCCCCGACCCGGTCGACCATGAGGTCGACCAGCCGGTCCTTGTCCGGCACGTACGTGTAGAGCGACATCGCCCCGGCGCCGATCTGCTGGGCGATGCGGCGCATCGTGACCGCCCCCAGCCCTTCGGCGTCGGCGATCCCGATCGCGGCGTCCACGACCTGGTCACGGGTGTGCGCGGGCGGGCGTCCGCGAGCCATCGATGCCTCCTGCTACTATTTCTAGTACGACGTACGAAAAATGCGGGGGTGGAACTATGCGAAGACTGCCACTGTCCCTCCGACTCCTGAGCCGCCGGGCCCCCGGGCCCTACTCCGTCCAGCGGGAAACGGCCGTGCCCGTGCCCGGCGCCGACGGCAGTCCGCTGCTCACCGACCACTACGCCCCGGTCGGCGGCGACCCCTGCCCGACCGTGCTCATCCGGGCCCCGTACATCAGAAGCGGTTTTCCCTGGAACCTGATCTACGGGGTCCGCTTCGCCGAGCAGGGCTTCCACGTCCTGCTGCAGAGCTCGCGCGGCACCGGCGGCTCGGGCGGCACGTTCCACCCCTGGCAGAACGAGGCGGCCGACGGCGTGGCCGCGGTCGAGTGGCTGCGCAAGCAGGACTGGTTCACCGGCGAGCTCTACACCCTGGGCGCCAGCTACATGGCGTACACGCAGGCCGCGCTCGCCGCCGACCCGCCGCCGGAATGGCGCGGCGCGGTGATGCAGCTCGGCCACACCGACCCGTACGACTTCTTCTGGGCCAGTGGTGCGTTCGGGCTCGAACGGGCGCTGGTCGGTGGCGTCATGCTGAAGCAGGGCGGGGTGACCTCCGGCCAGGCGCTGCGCACGGTGATCCGCATGAGGTTCCGCCTGCGCCGGGCCATCCTCGGACTGCCACTCCTCGACGCCTATCCGCAGGTTTTCGGGGGCCGGCGGCCGGCGCTCGAGGAGTGGCTCACCCATTCCTCACCGGACTTCTGGCGCGAGGCGAACATGGCCGAGGTGGCCGGGGCCATGGAGGTGCCGGTCAGCCTGACGCTCGGCTGGTGGGATCTCAGCCCGGCCCAGGTGCTCGACCAGTACGCCCGGCTGCGTGCCGCGGGCCGCGACGTCGACCTGCTGATCGGCCCCTGGACCCACACGTCCGCCCTCGAGAAGGGCTGGCCCGAGGTGTTCGCCCAGGCGATGCGCCGGCTGCGCGGCGAGCCTCCGGCCTATCGCGTACGAGTCCACGTGGGCGGCACGGACGAGTGGCGCGACCTGCCCGACTGGCCCCCGCCGGACACCCGGGCCGAGCGCCTGAGATTCGATTCGCTCACCGCCGAGCGTGGCTGGCGTTTCCGGTACGACCCCGCCGACCCGACCCCGTCGATCGGCGGCCCGCTGCAGTCGTCGACGCAGGGCCAGGTCGACAACGCCCCGCTGGAGAAGCGCGGCGACGTGCTGCTGTTCACCAGCGACCCGGTCGAGCGGCCACTCACGCTGATGGGCCCGGTGCGGGCCGAGCTGGACGCCACGACGACCGCCGCGAGCGGAGACCTCTTCGTACGGCTGTGTGACGTCGACCCGGACGGCCGCTCGCTGAACGTCTGCGACGGCCTGACCCGCATGACCGGCGAGCCCCGGACGGTCGTCGACATGGGACACACCGCGCATGTCTTCCGCCCGGGCCACCGCCTGCGGCTACAGGTGAGCGGCGGCGCGCATCCCCGCTTCCTGCGCAACTACGGCACCGGCGAGCCACCCGGCCGCGCCACCCGCCTCGTTCCCACGGAAACCACGATCGGCGCCGGCTCCGAGTTCGTGTTGACCTTGGTTTAGCCCGCCTCGCGGTGGGGGTACTGGCAGCGCCGCCACCCCACTATCGAGGAGCTTCCATGTCCATCCAGGGCATCTTCTATCTGATCGCGGTCATCCTGCTCGTGCTGGCCGCGCTGCCCATCTCGTCCCGAGGCATCAGCCTGGCGCTGCTGGGCGCCGCGTTCGCCCTGCTCGCCTTCTCCTGGGACACGATCACCAACTGAGCGCCGCAGGCTCGGGCCGGCTCACGGCCCGAGCCGCCGGCGACGCCCACCGGCTCGACGAGGCCCGTGGATGAATCCGATCGGGAGTGTGCTCTCATGGTGCGCCCCCATCGCGAGAAAGATTCACCCACCGTGTCGATTCATGCCGTCCGATATGGACACCTGGTGACCGCTGCGCTCGTTCTGAGCCTGGCCGCCTGTTCGGCCCCTGAGGCAGCCACCGCCCGGCAGGCCCCCAGCGCCTCCGGGTCCGCCCCCGCGTCGGTGTCCCCGCCCGCCGCCCCGTCGCCAACGGGATCGGGGCCACGCGACCTGAACCAGAAACTCGCGCCCTACTCCACGACGCCGGACATCGGCGAGCCGATCCTCGGCAAGGACGTGGCCAAGCGGTTCGGGGCCGCGCGGGTCACGAAGACCTATCAGGACGTCGTCGCCTTCCTGCGAACGGAGAGCTTCGACCTGGATCGGCTCCGGCCGAAGAGCAAGTACGTCGTGTCGGATTTCGCCTCGGTCTCCCGGCACATGATCCCGCCGACGCGCGACCACTGGCGCGACTCGGTTCGCAAGGCTCTCAAGGGCAACAAGGACGATGTCGGCGACGTCGAGGTCCTGGCCTTCTGGGACCTGAGCGACAAGACCTACACCTTCGCGAAGACGGGGCCGTACGTTGTCGACGAGAAGGTCGGCCAGTCGGTCCTCTACATCGACGAGGAGACCAACTGGCTGACGATCGCCGTGTCCTACAGCGCGCGGGTACGAATGGTGCGGGGCGGGGTGACCTACCGGCGTCCGATCACCAAGCAGGTCACCCTCGTCGTCATTCCCGGCGCCGGCAACTGGTTGATGATCAGCTATCGCGGCTCGTGGAACTTCGGGAAAGCCCTACGCGAGTGAGCGCTTGTAGATGACGGCCTGCCACGGCGCGAGGGTCCAGTTCTCGGGCGGCGTCGGCAGGTTGGTCAGCAGCAGCTCGGCGCCGGTCCAGGCTTCGTCCACCTCGGCTCGTACGGAATCGCCGGAGAAGTTGCCGATCACCAGGAGCTCGGTGTCGTTCAGGCGGCGGGTGTACGCGTACAGCTGCTCGTGGTTGGGCAGCAGCATCGTGAAGTCGCCGTCGACCACGGCCGGCTCGGTGTGCCGCAGGTCGGCCAGTTTGCGGTAGTAGTGGTAGACCGAGTCGGGGTCGGCCCGCGCGGCCTCGGCGTTGATCTCGGGGTAGTTCGGGTTGGCCGCGAGCCACGGCGTGCCGGTGGTGAAGCCGGCATGGGCCGAGGCGTTCCACTGCATCGGCGTACGGGCGTTGTCCCGCCCGCGGGCCCGGAGCACCGTCAGCACGTCCTCGGGTGACCGGCCCTCCAGCTCGACGGCCTGGGCGTACTGGCCGAGGGCCTCGATGTCGCGGAACTCGTCGATCGCCCGGAACGGGTAGTTGGTCATGCCGAGCTCTTCGCCCTGGTAGATGTACGGCGTGCCGCGGTGCAGGTGCAGCACCGTGCCGAGCATCTTGGCCGACGCGACACGGTGGGCGGGACTGTCGTCGCCGTAGCGGGAGACCGCCCGCGGCTGGTCGTGGTTGTTCCAGTACAGGCTGTTCCAGCCCACCTCGGCCAGCCCGGCCTGCCACCGGTTGAAGATGGCCTTGAGGTTGGTCAGCTGCAACGGCATCAGCAGCCACGGGTCGTCACCGCGGTCGGCCCACACGTGGTCGAACTGGAAGACCATGTCGACCTCGTGCCGCTCGGGGTCGGTGAACAGCTTCGCCTCGTCGACCGTGACGCCGGGCATCTCGCCCACGGTCAGCATCGCCGCGCGGCCGGCGAACACCTCGCGGTGCATCTCTTGCAGGTATTCGTGCAGGCGGGGGCCGTTGATGAAGCCGGCCGAGCCGTCACCGTAGAGCGATCCGGCGGTCAGCCGGCCGTCGGGCAGCGGCACCACCTTGGAGATCATGTTGATGACGTCCATCCGGAAGCCGTCGATGCCCCGGTCGAGCCACCAGTTCATCATCTCGTAGACGGCGTGGCGGACCGCCGGGTTCTCCCAGTTGAGGTCGGGCTGCTTCCTCGAGAACAGGTGCAGGTAGTACTCGCCGGTCTTCTCGTCGAGCTCCCAGGCCGAGCCGCCGAACACCGAGCCCCAGTTGGTCGGCTCGGCGCCCGGGGCGCCGGGTTCGAGGCCCTCGCGGGCGGGCTGCCACCAGTACCAGTCGCGCTTCGGGCTGTCCTTGCTGGACCGGCTCTCGAGAAACCAGGGGTGCTCGTCGGAGGAGTGGTTCACGACCAGATCCATGATCAGCTTCATGCCGCGGGCGTGCACCCCGGCCAGCAGCTCGTCGAAGATCTCGAGGGTGCCGAAGACCGGCTCGATGTTCTGGTAGTCGCTGATGTCGTAGCCGTTGTCGTCCTGCGGCGAGGGGTAGATGGGCGACAGCCAGATCACGTCGACACCGAGGCCGGCCAGATGGTCCAGGTGGTCGATGATGCCGCGCAGGTCGCCCATGCCGTCGCCGTCGGCGTCCGCGAAGCTGCGCGGGTAGATCTGGTAAACAACCGCACTCTTCCACCAGAGATCCGTCATAGGTCTTCTCTAACACGAGACTGCCGGATCAAACCGCTGGGCATACTAAGCACGTGTTAACTACCTGTACGAGCGATTTGTCATGAAGGTCGCCATGCTGGGACCGATCGCCTGGCGTACGCCGCCGCTGCACTACGGCCCGTGGGAGCTGGTGACCAGCCTGATCACCGAGGGCCTGGTGGAGCGCGGCATCGACGTGACGCTCTTCGCCACCCTCGACTCGATCACCAAGGCCACCCTGGACGGGGTGGCGCCGAGCGGCTACGAGGAGAACCCCGACCTGGACGGCCGGGTGTGGGAGGCCTTGCACGTCGCACACGCGCTGGCCCGCTCGGGCGAGTTCGACCTCGTGCACAACCACCTCGACTGGCTGCCGCTCGCCTTCTCGCAGCACTGCGCGGCGCCCATGGTGACGACGATCCACGGCTTCTCGGGCCCGAACATCCTGCCCGCCTACCGCCGCGGCCGGTCGGCGTACGTCTCGATCTCGGACAGCGACCGCTCCGCCGACCTCGACTACCTGGGCACCGTGCACCACGGCATCGACATGAGCGCCCTGCCTGTTCACCTGGAACCCCGGGACGACCTGATCCTGTTCGGGCGCATCCACCCCGACAAGGGAACCGACCTGGCCATCGACATCGCCGCCCGGGCCGGCCGGCGGCTGGTGATGTGCGGGATCGTGCAGGACCGGGCGTACTTCGAGGAGCTGATCGAACCGCGGATCGACGGCGACCGGGTCGTCTATCTGGGTTCGGTCGGGCCCGAGGACCGCGGCGCGATCCTCGGGTCCGGGCTGGCGCTGCTGCACCCGATCCGGTTCGCCGAGCCGTTCGGGCTGTCGGTGGTGGAGTCGATGGCCTGCGGGACGCCCGTCATCGCGTACCGGAAGGGGTCGATGCCGGAAGTGGTCGACGAGGGGGTAACCGGATGTCTCGTCGCGAATGCCGACGAAGCCGTCGAAGCCGTCGAGCGGGTGCGCGACCTCGACCGCGCGGCCTGCGCGCGCCGGGCCCGGGACCGGTTCTCGCGCGACCGCATGGTCGACGACTACCTGTCGATTTACCGGAAGATCGTCAGGTGAATGGTCCTTCTTGTTAACGTCGTAATGTGAATGGCGTGTTAATCCGGGTCATTTCCCGGATCTCCGCAATGGCGATTGCGCGCGCCCGGCACAGCCCTGCCCGGGTGCGCTGAGCCGTGCTGCGGGGAGGCGTCCGCAGAGCGAGAAAGGCCTAGTCATGCCCGCGACGTACGGTTTTCTGAGCACGTACCCGCCCACCCAATGTGGTTTGGCGACCTTCAATGCAGCTTTGGCCACGCATCTGAACACGAACGGCGGCTCAGGAGTCGTCCGGCTGCTCTCCTGCGACAGTGTCAGCGGCGGCATCGAACTCGATCGGGGTGCTCCGAGGACAGTGCACACCTGGCACACCGACACCCCGGGCGGCTGGCGGGCCGCGGCCAACGCGCTCAACCGTTTCGACGTGGCGATCCTCCAGCACGAGTACGGCATCTATCCCGGCGACGCCGGCAACGAGGTACTGCCGCTGCTGCGCGCCCTCCGGGTGCCCTCCATCGTGGTGCTGCACACCGTGCTCAGCTCGCCCGACCCGCTGCAACGTCAGGTGCTCGAACAGATCGCGGCGACGGCCGACGCGGTGGTCACCATGACCGACACCGCCCGGCAGCGGCTGACCGGCGGGTACGACGTCGACCCGCGCAAGATCTCGGTGATCCCGCACGGTGCGGGCAGCCGCGGCACCGGCCCGCGCGAGGAGCACGACCGCCCGCACCTGCTGACCTGGGGCCTGCTCGGCCCGGGCAAGGGCATCGAGTGGGCGTTGCGTGCGCTCGCGCAGCTCGGGGACCTGAACCCGGCCCCGGTCTACACGGTCGCCGGGCGTACGCACCCGAAGGTTCTCGAGCAGTTCGGCGACGCCTACCGCGACTCGCTCCGGGCCCTCGCCGCCTCGCTCGGGGTGTCCGGCGCGGTGCGCTGGAACGACGCGTACCTGGAGGAGGACGACCTGACCCGGCTGATCCGCTCGGCCGACGTGGTGGTGCTGCCGTACGACTCCACCGAGCAGGTCACCTCGGGCGTGCTGATCGAGGCGGTCGGCGCCGGCATCCCGGTCGTCGCGACGGAGTTCCCGCACGCCGTCGAGCTGCTGGCCGACGGCCCCGGCCTGCTCGTGCCCCACCAGGACCCGGAGGCGATGGCCGCGGCGATCCGGCACGTGCTGGCCGAGCCGGGCCTGCCCGGGCGGCTCACCGGCCTGACCGGCGGCCCCACCCTGCGCTGGCCCGCGGTCGCCGCCCGCTACCAGGCCCTGGCCAACGGCCTGCTCGCCACCGGTTCCCCGCTGGCCGCGTCGGTTCCGGCGTGACCACGGCCGCCGGAGGCCTCCGCCTCGTGCCGCCGCCGATCCAGCTCGCCGACGCCCCACCGCCCGACTGGAGTCACGTCGCGCGCCTGTCCGACGACACCGGCCTGCTCGAGCACGCCCGCAACGCGATCGTCCGGCGCGAGCACGGCTACTGCGTCGACGACGTGTCCCGCGGGCTGCTGCTGATCAGCCGCGAGCCACGGCCGACGGCCCAGCTCGTCGGGCTGGCCGAGCGCTACCTGGCGTTCCTGACCCACGCCCAGGGGCCGGAGGGCGGCTTCCGCAACCGGTTCTCGTTCGACCGGCGCTGGGAGGACGAGCCGTCGGTGGGCGACTGGTGGGGCCGGGCGCTGTGGGGCCTGGGCACCGCCGCCGCGCGCTCGACCGTGCCGTGGATCCGCCGCGAGGCGATGAACGCGTTCCTCATCGGCTGCCGGGAGCGGTCGCCCTGGTCGCGGGCGATGGCGTTCGCCGGGCTGGGCGCGGCCGAGGTGCTACGGACCGATCCGCGGGCCGTCGCGGCGACCGAACTGCTGGCCGACGCGGCCACCGTGATCGGGCTGCCGTCGAACAAGGAGGCGGACTGGGTCTGGCCCGAGCCCGAGCTCACCTACGCCAACCCGGCCCTGCCCGAGGTGCTGATCGCCGCGGGCGACCTGCTCGGCGACGAGACGCTGCTGCGGTCGGGGCTCAAGATGCTGGCCTGGCTGTGCCGGGAGCAGGACAACGGCGGGCGGCTGTCGGTGGTGCCGGTCGGCGGCTGGCGGCCCGGCGTGCCCAAGCACCGCTTCGACCAGCAGCCGATCGAGGCCGCCGCCACCGCGGACGCCTGCGCCACCGCGGCCGCGGTCACCGGTGACGAACGCTGGGACGAGCAACTGTTCCGGGCAATCGCGTGGTTTCTGGGCGACAACGACGGTCAGAAACCGATGTACGACCCGCTAACCGGTGGATGTTATGACGGACTGACGGCAACTGGTCCTAATGTGAACCAAGGAGCCGAATCCACCCTCGCGCTCGTCTCCACGCTGCAGCATGCCCGCACGCTGGCGACCCGGAGCGCGACCCGACCGTCAGGCGGCCTAGCGTGACCGCAACCATGAATACACAAGACACGATCACCAGACACGACGTCGTCATGCAGCCGGACGGCCGGCGCGTCGTGATCAAGCTGTTCGTCCCGGGCGAGGACTCGCAGACCGTCAAGAACCGGGCGGGCCGCCTGATCGAGCGCATTCTGCAGCTCGACGAGGCCGAGATCGGCCGGCTGCTCGACGACGTGCTGACCCGCTTCGCCGGCCGGCACCACGACCTGCTGGGCACGTTCCAGCACCACTACGACCTGGTGCAGCACCGGGTGCCGCCCGAACTGGAGCTGTCGCCGACCGCGCGCACGCTGATCGGCGCCTACTTCAGCCACGAGTTCGCGGTCGAGGCGGCCGCGCTCTGCAACCCGTCGATGGTCGAGCACCCCGACCAGGCGGGCCTCGAGCCGGGCGAGCTGCGGGTGGCGATCAGCCTGCGGCAGATCGGCGAGGGGCACATCTCGTCCATCGGGTTCTGCTCGGCCGTGCTCGGCCCCGGCGACCAGCTGCGCATGGAGGACCGCGACGGGCCGCTCACGGTCGGCCAGCGGGTCGGCGCCACGCACTGGAAGAACCAGCTGGCCGCGGCGCTGATCGACGCCGAGGTCGACAACGAGGCGTCCTCGTACGTGGTCTCGGTGCTACCCGAGCGATTCACCGACGTCGAGTTCGAGGACGTCATCGCGCACGTGCCGGGCGAGCTGCTGGCCCGGCCGCAAGCGCAGGAGACGATCGACCGGATTCGGCACATCGTCTCCGAGGACTACGCGCTCACGTTCCCCTGCGCGGTGCCGCTGCACCAGCGGGTCATGTGGCCAGCCACGCCGGCCGAGAGCAACGGCATGGAGGACGCGCGGTTCGTGCGCGTGACCGACCCGGACGGCCGGCACGTCTACCAGGCCACCTACACCGCGTACGACGGACGGCAGATCTCGGGCCGGGTGATCTTCTCGCGCGACCTGCGGCACTTCGAGGTGACCCGGCTCAGCGGGCCGGCCGCGGCCAACAAGGGCGTGGCGCTGTTCCCCCGCTACATCAAAGGGCAGAAGATGGCGCTCTGCCGCTCGGACGGCGAGACGCTGGGCCTGGCCGTACGGGACGAGCAGCACCGGTGGCAGCAGTCGGTGCCGCTGCTCATGCCGCACCGCGGCTGGGACCTGATCCAGGTCGGCAACTGCGGCTCGCCGATCGAGACCGAGGCCGGGTGGCTGGTGCTGACCCACGGCGTCGGGCCGATGCGGCGCTACGCGATCGGCGCGATGCTGCTCGACCTCGACGACCCGTCCAAGGTGATCGCCGACCTGCCCGAGGGCCTGATCGAGCCGGACGACATCGAGCGCGAGGGGTACGTGCCGAACGTGCTCTACTCGTGCGGCGGGCTCGTGCACGACGGTCGCTTCTGGATGCCGTACGGGGCCAGCGACGTGCGGATCGGCTTCGCCAGCATGCCGCTGGACGCGCTGCTGGCCCGCATGGCGCCGACGGCCCGGAAGGTCAGCGGGCGTCGTGCACCAGCAGGGCGATCTGCACCCGGTTCGTCAGCGACAACTTCGTGAAGATCCTCGACACGTACGCCTTGACGGTGGCCGTGCTCATCAGGAGCTCCGTGGCGATCTCCTGATTGGTGCGGCCCTGGGCGATCAGCCGCGCGACGTCGGTCTCGCCCGGGCTGAGCCGCTCCAGCGCCGTACGGGCCCGGTCGCGGCCCGGATCGGCGCCGGACACCATGCCGATCATCTTGCGCAGCACCTCGGGCGACATCATCGGCTCGCCGGCCGCCACCCGGCGCACGGCGTCGGCGATGTCGCGCGGCGGGGTGTGCTTGAGCAGGAAGCCGCCCGCCCCGGCGCGCAACGCCCGCAGCACGTGCTCGTCGGTGTCGAACGTCGTCAGCACGATCACCTGGGGCGCGCCGGGGCGGCGGCGCAGCGACTCGGTGGCGCTCAGGCCGTCGAGGCCCGGCATGCGGATGTCCATCAGCACGACGTCGGGCCGGTGGGTGTTGACGGCGGCCGCGACCTCGGTGCCGTCGGTGGCCGACCCGACCACGTCGATGTCGTCGAACGCGTCCAGCATCATGGTGAGCCCGGCCCGGACCAGGGCGTCGTCATCGACGAGCAGAACCTTGGTCGTCATCCCGCCCCGGCTCTCGTCGGCACGCCGGCCCTGGTCGCTCACGTCGGCCACGGCAGCCAGGCTTTCAGATGGAACTCGCCGCCCGTGGTCGGGCCGTGCTCCAGGCGGCCGCCCACGAGCTGGACCCGCTCACGCAGGCCGGCCAGGCCCGAGCCGGCGCCCGGCATCGCGGCGCTGCCCGGGGCCAGCGCGTTGCGCACTGCAACGTCGAGGCCGTGCTCGGCGCAGGCGCTGATCGCCACCCTTACGGGCGCGCCCGGTGCGTGCTTGCGCGCGTTGGTCAGAGCCTCCTGCACGATGCGGTAGGCGTGCCGGCCCACGGTCACGGGCACGCCGTCGCCCCCGTCGAGGGTCAGGCCCACGTCGGCGCCGGCCGACCGGGACTGCTCGACCAGGGCGGGCACGTCACCCAGAGTGGGCTGCGGCCGGTCGTCCGCGGGCGCGCGCAGCATGTGGATCACCGAACGCAGGTCTTCGAGGGCGTCGTGGGCGGTCTCGCGGATGACGCCGGCTGCGCGCTGCTCGTCGCCGGAAGCTTCCCGCCGTACCTCCAGAGCGCCGGCATGGACGGCCAGCAGTGACAGCCGATGCGCCAGCACGTCGTGCATCTCGCGGGCCAGCCGCTCGCGCTCGGACGAGCGGGCCTGCTCGACCCGCAGCCGCTGGCCTTCCTCGGCCTGGCGGGCCCGCTCGGCCAGCGAGGCGACCAGCTGACGGTGGGAGCGGATCAACATGGCGATCGCGACCAGGCTGACGTGCAGCAGCACGAGGAAGACGACCACCTCGTAGTAGAGACGCGTGTTGCCCAGGGCGATGAAGTAGATCGAGGCGACCAGCGCGGCGTGCAGGGCGACCAGGCCGGCCGCCACCCCGGCGCGGCGGCGCAGACCGACGGCGAACAGGGCGATCGGTGTGGCCCCCATCGGCAGCGCGAACAGGATGCCGAGCGGGATCAGCACCAGGGCGAGCGTGACCGGACGGGTGCGCCGGAACAGGATCAGGCCGGCCACGGCGACCACGCCGGTCGCGACCTCGACCGGCACCGGCGCGCCGTCGCCCTCGCTGATCGTGTTGACGAGGAAGAAGAGGCCCAGCGCGACGGCCGTCAGGGCCACCGACAGCTCGACCAGCAATCTCCGCATGGTTCGACGCTACCGGCGCCGCATCCCGGGGGGCAGTCGACTTTGGTCTACGCCGCGTCGACCCGAGTCGGTATCGGCGGCCCGGACGCGGCGGAAGACTCGGTGACGTGCTGGAACAGGAAACGACAGTGCCCACCCCCTGGTGGTCGCGGATGCTCGTGTGGCTCCTGCTGCCGGTCGCCGGCGCCGGGCTGCTGTGGGGGATCCTGTGGGTGATCGACCGGCTGCCCTTCGGCGGACCGTTCAACCTGATCAGGGACCTGCCCGAGCCGTGGGACCTGGTGGCCGCGCTCGGGATCGGCTTCGTTCTCGGGCTGATCCTCGCGGCGCTGGTCGACGCCGAGTCGCTGACCGTGCGGATCACGCCGATGGAGGTGGTGCTGACCCGGCCCGGTCATCGGCGGGCGGTGCCCAAGGGCGAGATCGCGCTGGCCTTCCCCGACCGTGACCAGCTCGTGCTGCTCGGGCGCACCGGTCGCGAGCTGGCCCGGGAGCCCTCCCACCTGTCGAAGCAGAAGCTGAGCGCGGCGTTCGGCTCGCGGGGCGTGGCTTGGGCCGAGCAGGATCCGTACCTCGACGCGTACCGGCGCTGGGTTCCCGGCCTGCCCGATCTGCCCGACGCCGTCTTCACCGCCCGGCAGAAGGCGCTCAGCTCGGGCGACGACGATGACGTCCGGGAGCTGCGCGAGGAGCTGGGCCGGCTGGGGTTCGTGGTGCGGGACGAGAAGAAGCGTCAGTACTGGCGTCGCGCCTCCTGAACGGTGCCGGTCACCGTCCAGATGGTCAGGACGGCCAGGAAATCACCGCGGGCGCCGGCCTCGTCGACGTGCGAGAACCACTTCTCCCGTACGCCGGGCGGGGTCGTCCACGCCTCGGCCGGCACCCCGGCGTTGACCATCGGCAGCACCACCGCGGCCGACGCCGGGTCGCCGAACAGGCACGTCACCGGGGTCGCGCTGACGTCCGCCAGACCCTTGCCGACGAGCCGGCGGCGCAGCGTGCGCCCCATGTCGACCTGTTTCGGCGTGAGCCGGCCGTGCATGGCGGCCACGACGGCGCGGGCCAGGGCCGGTGGCACCCCGTCGAAGGCCAGCGAGCTCCAGTCGGTGTCGATCAGGCAGATCCGCCCACCGGGCCGGGTCACCCGCACCAGCTCGGCGATGGCCAGGTCGGCGTCGTCGACGTGCTGGAGCACGCGCTCGCACCAGACCCCGTCGACGCTGTCGGCCGGCAGGCCGAGCGCCGAGACGTCACCGGTCGTGTAGCGCACGTTGCTGCCGTCGTGCCGCTCGACGGCGGCGGCGATGATGGCGGCCGAATAGTCCAGGGCGGTCACGCCCCCGGCCGGGCCCACCTCTCCGGCGAGCCGGCGGGCCACATCGCCGGCGCCAGAACCCGCGTCGAGCACCTGCCAGCCCGGCTCGGGCCGGAACGCGTCCATCGCCGTACGGCGAACCCGCCGGATCTCGGGATGCCGCCCCATCTCGTCGAGAGCGGCCAGCAGCATCGCCGTCATCTCACGAGGCTGCCGATCGAGGTCGGCGAACGGCGTGCGTTCCATCTGCGCGGGCTTCATGGGACGAATGCTGACGCATCAGAAGCTCTCCGCTGAAGCACCCGTCACCCATCCGACAGGCAGCCTCACGGTCCGCTGCCTCGCCGATCAGTCCTGACCCGGACTGGCGGTGGGTAGCCCGGCGACCTTGGCCGCCTCGAGCAACCGCCGATCGTAGGTGACGAAGGCGGTGAGAGCCGACCCCGACTCGTGTTGTCCACAGGCCCGCCCGGCGCGATGCGCGTTGTCCACAGGCCCGGGGGAGCGTGCGTGAACAGGGCGCGGATGTGGCAAGGTTTCGAGACATGAGTGACGCGGTGCGGTTCGGGCTGGTCGGCTACGGCTCGGGTGGGCGAACCTTTCATGCTCCCCTGATCGCCTCGGCGGCCAACGTCGAGTTCCTCGGCGTGGTCACCACGAACGAGGAACGCCGCAAGCAGCTCGCCGAGCAGCACCCCGCGGCGGCCGCGTTCGACTCGATCGCCGCGCTGGCCGAGGCCGGCGCCGAGGCGGTGGCGATCTCGACGCCGGTCACCACGCACGCCGACCTCGCGCTCGAGGCCATTGCGCACGGGCTGCACGTCGTGTGCGACAAGCCGTTCACCCTGACGGCCGAGCGCGCCCGCGATGTCGTCGCCGCCGCCAAGGCCAAGGGCGTGCTGCTCAGCGTCTACCAGAACCGGCGTTACGACTCCGACTTCCGGACGCTGCGGCGGCTCATCGACGACGGGCAGTTCGGCACGGTCCGGCGGTTCGAGTCGCGCTTCGAGCGCTGGGCGCCCGAGCGCAAGCCCGGCCCGGCCGGCGGCGGCACGCTGCTCGACTTCGGCTCCCACCTGGTCGACCAGGCCCTGCTGCTCAACGGGCCGGCCGTCCGGGTCTACGCCGAGGTGCGCGGCAGCGGCGAGCTCGACGACGATTTCTTCCTCGCGCTGCACCACGTCAACGGCGTCGAATCACACCTGTGGGGCAGCTGGCGCCAGGGCGCGCCGGGCCCCCGCTACCGGGTCGCGGGCACCACCGGCACGTTCGTGGTGGCCGGCGTCGACAGCCAAGAGGCGGCGCTCAAGGCGGGCCGGTCGCCGGCCGCCGTGGGCGACGACTGGGGCGTGGAACCCGAGGCCAACTGGGGCCACATCTACCGCGGCGACGACGGCACGCGGGTGCGCAGCGAGCGCGGCCGCTGGGATCTCTACTACCCGGCCTTCGCGGCGGCCGTGCGGGGCGAGGGTCCGCTGCCGGTCGACCCGGCCGACGTCGTACGCAACATGACCGTGCTCGACGCGGCCCGCGAAAGCGCGCGGAGCGGGCAGACGATCAGGCTCTGAACCCGGGCGGGCGCGCTTGCCGGGCGGGTCAGGCTCGCAGGCCGCTCAGGGCTATGCCGAGCACCCGGTCGCGCTGGGCGTCATCGACGTACGTGCCCGAGGTCAAGCCCGCGACCAGGCGCAGCAGGTCGTCGAAGCTGGCGTCGGCGCGCACCTCGCCCGCCTGCTGGGCGCGGGTGAACAGCGGCTCGCCGGCCTCGTACATGGTCGCGCGGCACGAACGGAACATCTCGGACTCGCGGTTGAGCGCCTCGATGACCGCTCGCTTCGTGCCGACGTACGAGACGAACTGGTCGAGCCAGGCGGTGAGCGCCTCCCACGGCGGTCGGCCGGCGACCTCCTCGGCGACGCGGGCGAGCTGGTTGATCTCCTCGACGTAGACCGCCTCGAACAGATCCTGCCGGGTCGGGAAGTTGCGGTAGAGCGTCCCGATGCCCACGCCGGCGCGCCGGGCAATGTCTTCGAGCGAGGCCTCGGTGCCGTTCTCGGCGAACGCCTCGCGCGCCGCGACCAGCAGCGCTTCGAAATTGCGGCGCGCGTCGGCACGCTGCGGACGGCGTAGGGCAACCGCCATGGAGACGCTCCTCACAAATAACCGGCTTGCCAACCGGAGGCACCCCTCCACTAATCTGGAGGCATGCCTCGACTTTACCAGCGTTCGCCGCGAACCACCTTCGCGGTCCTGGCCGCCGCCGCGGCGGCCTTCTCGCTCATGCAGTCGCTGGTCACGCCGGTCCTCCCGACGATCCAGCAGGACCTGCACACCTCCCCCGGCACGGTCACCTGGGTGCTCACCGCGTGGCTGCTCAGCGCGTCGGTCGCCACCCCGCTGATGGGCCGCATCGCCGACATGACCGGTAAGGACAGGGCGCTGCTGGTCGCGCTGGCCGCGATTGCCGTCGGCTGCCTGCTGGCCGCGGTCGCCCCCAACGTCGCCGTCCTGATCATCGCCCGGGTCATCCAGGGCCTCGGCGGCGCGATCTTCCCCGTCTCGTTCGGCATCCTGCGCGACGAGTTCCCGCCCGCGCGGGTCACCTCGGCCATCGGCGTGCTGGCCGCGGTCATCGCCACCGGCGGCGGCCTCGGCATCGTGCTGGCCGGCCCCATCGTCGGCGCGCTGAACTGGCGCTGGCTGTTCTGGCTGCCGCTGGCCGTCGTCATCGCGGTCGGGCTGCTCGCCTGGCGGCTGGTTCCAGCCTCCCCGGTACGCACCCCCGGCCGCGTCAACTGGCTGTCGGCCGCCCTGTTGTCGGGCTGGCTGGTCGCGCTGTTGCTGCCGCTGAGCAAGGCCACCGCCTGGGGCTGGGCTTCGGCCCGTACGCTCGGCTTCCTCGCCGCCGCGGTCGTGCTGCTGACCGCGTGGCTGCTGACCGAACTCCGGTCGTCCGAGCCCCTGATCGACATGCGTATGATGCGCCTGCCCGCGGTGTGGACGGCCAACCTGGTCGCCCTGCTCTTCGGGGCCGCGATGTTCGGCGTGTTCGCCTTCCTGCCCCAGCTGATGCAACTCCCCCGCGAGTCCGGCTTCGGTTTCGGCGCCACGGTCACCGGCGCCGGCCTGCTGATGCTGCCCATGCTGGTCACGATGGCCGTCTTCGGCTCCCTGAGCGGCCCGCTCACCCGCTGGGCGAGCAGCAAGGCGCAGCTACTGTGGGGCGCCGCCCTGAGCACGATCGCCACGCTGGCTCTGGCCCTGCGCCACGGTGCCCCGTGGCAGGTGGCGGTGGCCGGCGGCGTCTTCGGCATCGGCCTCGGCCTGGTCTACTCGTCCCTGGTCAACCTGATCGTGCAGAGCGTCCCCCGGCACCAGACCGGCGTGGCCAGCGGCATGAACACCAACATCCGCACGATCGGCGCCTCGATCGGCACGGCCGTGGTCAGCTCGATCATCACCAGCCACCCCGGCCCCCAGGGCCTGCCCGCCGAGTCCGGCTACACCGAGGCGTTCCTCGTGCTGACCGCGGTGGCCGCCGCCGCCTTCCTCGTCGCCCTGCTGGTGCCGGCGGCTCGAGCCTCGCGACCCGAGCCCGAGCGAAGCCCCGAGACGCTGCCGGAGCTCTCCCCGGTCGAGGTCTGACCGCTCGACAACAGAAGCGCGCGCTCACCCGTCCGGGAGGGCGCGCGTTTCGATGTCCAGTTGTACGCACGTGCCAACGAAGTTACAAGCGACTAGAGTGCAGGCGACTAGTAAGCAAGCGACTAGGCGCGAGGATCTCGGACGATGCGATCGAACAAGGAGGGCAGCCCGGCCCCCACACGCTCAAAGCCTTGCTGGACAACGACTCAGCAAGAAATAGCTATGCCCCGGGCCGCATGCAAGCAGAGGCGGATCCCGGGGCGCACGTCCGAAAGGTTAGCACAGCGATGGCCAGTTCTGAACCTCCCGGAGGAAGCACGTGCCCGCACCTGAGCTCAACGCCGAGTGGATCAAGAGGTCTCTCTCCCTGCCGCGATTCGAGCCATATGTTCGAACATGCGAGGGCGACGAGACGGCAGCGGTGCACCTCTACGGGTGGAACGTCGACGTCTCGGCTGCCTTCTACTCGGCGCTCCACTGCCTGGAGATCGTCCTGCGCAATGCCCTTCACGACGAGCTGAAATTCCACTATGCGCGATCCAACTGGTGGACGACCGCCCAGCCTGCCGGCGAAGGCGCCAACCTGATCACCGATGCCTACCGGCGGCTCAACCGGACCCTTGGCCGCGTCCCCAAATCGGATGACGTCGTGGCGGCGATGCCGTTCGGCTTTTGGGTCTCGCTGGTGAGCCGCAGCAACGAATCGGCCATGTGGCGGCCCGCCCTCTATCGCGCCTTCCGTCCCGGCTACCGCAGGTCACGCCGCGAGATGCACTTCCACCTCAACAGTCTCCGGCTGTTCCGCAATCGCATCATGCATCACGAGCCGATTCACACACGTCACCTCGAGGCGGACCGCAACCGCATCTACGAGGTCGCGGAATACCTCGCGCCCGGCGCCGCCGCCATGCTGGGCCGCGGGAACACGCTTGCCGAGGCCCTGGGCCGCCGACCCCTGTCTCCGAACGGAAAGCGGTGGCACAAGCCGGGCCGCGGCTGAGAACGGCTCATTTGTGGACACGGGGCTGCGGCCCTCGTGAAGCGGACTTCAGACGGCGATGTGGGCGAGCAGGTTGTCGACGATCCGGTCGAAATCGGCGATCAGGGAGAGATGGCCCTCGTCGGGGCTCAGGTGCACCTCGGCCCCGGGCACGTGGTGGGCCAGCCAGTGGCCGTGGGTGGGCGGGACCATGCGGTCCTGTTCGCCCTGCCAGACCGCGATCGGCACCCGGATGTCGGCCAGGGTGAAACCCCAGTCGGCCAGGAAGGCCAGGTCGTCCTCGCGCCAGCCGGCGATGCCGGCCGAGACGGCGTAGCGGGTCGACTCGGCCAGGTAGTCGGCCAGGCCGCCGGTCAGGGCGCGCTTGTCCACCTCGGACAGCAGGTCGCCGAAGGCCGCGACCACGTCGTCGGCGGTGACTCGGGACAAATCGCCGGCCATGCCGGTGAGGAATTTGTCGAGGGGCTGGACGCCGGCCGCCGCGGCCTGGAACTCGGCGATGTTCTCGTCGCCCATGCCGGCCAGCCAGTCGAGGCCCTTGGCGTCGTAGGGCGCCACACCGGCGACGGTCGCGGCGCCGACGCAGCGGCCGGGCAGCAGGGCCGCGCAGGCCAGGGCGTGGGGGCCGCCGCCGGACCAGCCGACGGTCACGAAGTGGGCCGCCCCGAGGCTGTCGAGCAGGGCCGCCGTGTCGGCGGCGACGTCGGCCACGCGCCGTCCGGGGTGGGGGCTGGAGCCGCCGTAGCCGGGGCGGCTGGCCTCGACGAGGCGCAGGCCGTGCCGCTGGGCGGACTCGAAGAGCGGGCCGTAGCGGACAGCGCCGGACGGGGTGCCGTGATGCAGCACCAGCGGCAGGCCGCCGGGCGGGCCTTCGATGAGGTATTCGAGCGTACGGCCGTCGGGCAGGACGATGCGTTCCACGCCGACGAATGTACGCAAGCGACGCGCGCGCCGCTGGCGGAACGCCAGGGCCGACCCGAAGGGGCCCGCGTGGACGGACGCGGGCCCCTCGTTCACAGCAGGGTCAATTACGGATGATGGTGAAGGTGGAGGTCGGGTTCTCGATGTCCCGGTAGTTGTTGCTCATCTGCAGGTTGGTGAAGGTCGCCGAGCCGACCGCGGGGCCCTGGCCGGCCTCGGGCATCGGGTTGGCCCAGATGCCGTAGCCGGACTTGGCGTCGTAGGCGTCACCGCTGCGCTGAGCACCGGTGATCGTGACGTTCGTGAAGATGGTGTCCTTCACGATGTTCTGCGGCTGCCCGCCCACGTAGTTGGTCTGGAACATGATTCCGGAGTAGGTCGGGTCGATGATGTCGACGTTCGAGACCCGGATGCCCTGGAAGACCTTCGACGCGCTGAACACCCAGATGGCCGGGAAGACCTGTGCGCCCCAGAAGTGGCCACCGGCCCGGACGATCGAGATGTTGTCGAAGACCGTCGGGGGGTTGGCGCCGAACCCGTTCATCGGGTAGCCGAAGTCCAGCGAGCTGATCGTGATGCCCGAGTAGACCAGGGTGTCCGCGATGTAGATGTTCTTGAACGTGTTGGCGTAGCCGCCGTAGACCGCGAGGCCCGCGGCCCGCCAGGTCAGGATCGACGTGAGGTTGGAGTAGACGTTGTTGATCTCGTCCGATCCGCCCGCGTCGATCGCCGAGAACAGCGCGAAGCTGTCGTCGCCGGTTGCCCGGGCCTCGTTGTTGTCGACCAGGTTGCCGGTGCTGCCGTTGGTCATGTTGACGCCGTCGGCGAACGTGTTCCGGATCCGGCTGTTCTTGATCACCATGTTGTCGGTGTTGGCGCCCCAGTAGAGGCACACCACGTGCTCGGTCCAGATGTTGTCGATGGTGATGTTGGCCGTGTTGGCGAAGTCGAAGACCTTGCCGGGGCCGTCGATGCGGATCGTGTAGTTGCCGAAGAACGCGAAGTCGGCGAACGTCGACCCGTTGGCGGTGCTGTCGGCCCGGAAGCCCGCGTCCGTCTCGGTCTGCGTCGACGGCGTGTAGAAGCGGGTGTACCAGGGGCCCGCCCCGACCACGCGGATCGACTTGCCGTACACCTGGAACTTGTTCGACGTCTGGTAGTCACCGGCCGGCAGGTACACGCCGAGCTTGGTCGTGTCCTGGCGAGCGGTGTCCAGCGCGTTCTGCACCGCCTGCTGGTCGAAGCCGGTCGGCACGACGTAGCGGGCCGAGTCCGGGTTGGCCTTGGGCGCGACCTGCTCCAGGTTGATGAAGTCGATCGCGATGCTGCCCGAGTTGACCCCGTCCTTCTGCAGCTTGATCGTGCTGCCGGCCGGGAACGAACCGTTGAGCAGGATGTTCGCCTCGTCGTAGATGTGCCTCGGTCCGGTGCCCGAGTTCTGCGGCGCGGTCTCGTTGCCGTAGAGCCAGGCGTACTTCGAGGTGAGCGGCAGCGTCTTGTTGAGCGTGCCGTTGACGTAGACGTTGATCGAGCTGTTCGTGCCGTCCGGGATCGAGAACCGCGCGACCACGGTGTTCGTCGCGGCCCGGGTGGTCCACTGCACGTACGCCCCGGTCTGGTTGAGCGTCACGGCCCGCCGCCCGGAGGCTTCGCCGGCCAGGTCGCCGACCGTCCGGTTGGGCCCGACGACAGCCGCGCCGCCGCCGGTCTGGCCGTCCTCGGCCTCGTACATGTCGTAGGGCATGTTGGCGCCGCGGCCGACGAAGAAGGGCTTCTCGCTGGTGTTGTTGGCCTGCTTCACGGGCAGCTCGTTGGCGTCGTTGGCCACCACCGTGCGTACGGTGTAACGCCCGTTGGCCGCCGTCCACGTGCCCAGGTTGATGGCCGGCGACGACGCGCCCGCCGCGAGCGTGCCGGTCCACGAACCGGTCAGCGTGCGCACCACCGACGAGCCGTTGAGCACGGTGAGGGTGATGCCGTGGGCGCCACCGGCCGAGGCCGCCGAGCCCTGGTTCTTCAGGGTGACCGAGAAGGTGACCGTCTGGCCCGCCGCCGGGGTGCCCGGCGACCAGCTGACCACCGACGCGACCAGGTCGGAGCTGCTGACCGGGGTCACAACCAGGTTCGTGGGACTGGTGTACGAGTTGTTGGCCTCGTTCGACTCGATGACCGTGTTCGACTCGTCGACCTTGGCCACGACCTGGTACGAACCGGCGTCGCGAGCACCGATGGTGGCCGAGACGGTCGCCTGGGCGCCCGCCGCGAGGGCACCGACGGTGGCCGTGCCGACCTTCGTCGTACCCAGATAGAAGTTGACGTTGGAAGCGGCACTGCCGACGCCGCCCGCGTTGCGCACGGTGGCCGACAGGGTGACCGCGTCGGTCTCGACCGGGGAAGCCGGCGAGGTGGCGGTGGCGGTGATCGTCAGGTCGGGGTTGGGCGCCGCGACGCCGATGACCTGCAGTTCGGCGACCTGACCGCTCGGTGCGCCCGAGTTGGCGGTGAACGACAGCCGCAGGTCAGCCGTGGTCGCGCTGACCGGGATGGTCACGGTGTTGCCCGCGGCCGGGTTGAAGCTGTACGAGGCTGCGCCCGTGATTGTCGTGAAGGTGCTCGCGCTCTGCTCGCGTCCCTGGATCGAGAACGTCTGCTGGCGGGCGCCCCACGAGCTGTCCGGGTTGAGCTTGACCACGACCGACGACACCGACGCGTTCGAGCCGAGCTTGACGGTCAGCGTCGCCGGTTGACCGCCGCCCTCCCAGTAGGTGGCGGTGTTGTTGTCGTTGGCGTTGGCAGCCACGAACGTGTGCACAGTGGACGAAGCCTCGATCGGCTTGCCCTGGGCCAGGTTGGTGCCCGGACCCGAGGTGCCGTTGCGGGTGACCGTGGTGCTCAGCGCCGACGTGTTGCCGGCGGCGTCCTTGGCCCGCACCTGGTACGAGACGGTGGCACTGGCCGGCTGCGAGTCGGTGTAGGTGAGCACGTTGCCGGCCACGCTGGTGCGCAGCACGCCGTTGGCGTAGACGTCGTAGCCGGTGACGCCGACGTTGTCGCTCGACGCCGACCAGGTCAGCCGGATCTGGTCGGTGCCGGGCTGGGTGAAGGCGAGATTGCCGGGCACGCTGGGCGCCTGGGTGTCGCCGCCCGAGACGGGGCCGTAGACCTCGACCTCGGACAGCTGCGCGGCAGGCCACCCGGTGTTGCCGGTGACGGTGACCCGCACGAAGCGAGCCGCGGCCGCGGTGAAGTCGATGGTCACCGTGTTGCCACTGGCCGGGTTGAAGGCGTAGCCGGCACTGGCCTTGAGGGTCGAGAAGGACGAGCCGTCGGTGCTGCCCTGGATGGACAGCGTCTGCGTCCGCGTGGCCCACGCGGTGGCCGGGGGCAGCTTGAGGACGACCTGGTTGACCTGGGTGGCGGTGCCCAGGTCGGCCTGGACCCACTGGGGGAACGCGTTGTTGTTGCTCTCCCAGTAGCTGCTGGCGTTGCCGTCACCGGCGTTGCCGGCGCCGTAGACGTCGTTGAAGCTGCTGGCACTGAAGGTCTTGCCGGCGGCCAGGTTGGGGCCGGCCGCGTTGGCGGGTGAAGGGGCGACGAGGACGGTGGCCACGATGCCGGCCGCGGCGAACACGGCGAGCAGTCGTCTTCTCAATCTGGACATGCGGGGGCGCACCTTTCTTCGAGGAGAGGCAGAGCGGGACGGGCTCAGGAGGGATGGACCTCGAACTCGGAGAGCTGGCCGGCGGGCCAGCCGGTGTTACCGGTGAAGGTCAGCCGCACGTGGCGCGCGGTCGACGCGGGGAAGGTGACGGTGGCGGTGTTGGCGCTCGCCGGGTTGAAGACGTAGCCGGCGCTCGCTTTCAGGGTGGAGAACGAACTGCCGTCGGTGCTGCCGAGCACCGACAGCGTCTGGGTGCGGGTCGCCCACGCCGTGGCCGGCGGGAGCTTGAGGACCAGCCGCGCGATGGAGCGGTTCTGGCCGAGGTCGACGGTGATCGACTGGGGGAAGGCGTTGTTGCGGCTCTCCCAGTAGGTGCCGGCGTTGCCGTCGGTCACGTTGCCCGGCCCGTAGACGTCGGTCTGGCTGGTCGCCGTGACCGGACGGCCCGCGGCCAGGTTGCCGGCGGGCGGGGTGGTGGGCGGAGTCGTCGGCGGGGTGGTGGGAGGCGAGGTCGGCGTGGTGCCGTACTGCGGGGCGGGCCACGGGCCGCAATACGAGTTGGCGGTCGACCATCCCGAGTTGCCGCCGCCGTCGGCGATCTGCAGCCCGGCGCCGGCACAGTTGTAAACCGTCTGGCTCTGCGCGATCCCCGCCGCTCGCACGTTGGTGAATCGCGCCGAGGCCGGCGCCTGTGCCTGCAGCGCGAACGTGCCCGCGCCGCTGATGTTCACATTGGTCAGGTTCAGCCCGGTGGTCTGGTTGCCGATCCACTGGATGGCCGCATACGAGCTGTCGAGGATGTCGGTGTCGGTGACGTTGATGGCGGCGCCGGTGATCGGCCCCTGGTCGCCCCAGAACCACAGCGCGCCGATCCCGAAATTCCAGTTGTAGTCGGAGTTCCCGGCCCGGATCAGGGTATTGCGGGCCAGCGTCCACGTGCCGGCGACCGCGGTCGGTCCGGTGACGCCCGGATAGCGGTTGCCGACGTGCAGGCCGCCGCCGTTCGAGACCGACTCGCTGACCACGTTGTCGGTCATCACGATGTCGCGGCCGCCATAGCTGACCAGGTGGTTGGCCAGGATCGGGGCGACGATCGTGTTGCGGGTGAACGAGTTGCCGACGTTGGGCACGTTCTCGGCCCACATCGCCAACGCGTCGTCACCGGTGTTGCGTACGAAGGTGTTGGTGACGGTCGAGTTGGTGACGCCGATGTGGAAGTTCACGCCGTCGGCCGTCTGGTCCAGGATCCGGCTGTTCCTGATGGTGAACCGGTCCATCGGCCCGTCCATCCAGGCGCCGACCTTGGTGTGCTGCATCCACACGTTGTCGATGGTCGAGTTGGACATGGCGCCGCCGAACGCGTTGACCTGGTCGTTGTCGACCCGTTCGCGGATGTCGCCGATCACCGCCAGGTCGCGGACGACCACGTTCTGGCTCGGGCCGCCCTCGTTGTTGTACTTGCCGTAGATGCCCGCGGCCAGGTTGCGCTGGGTGGGGTGCCGCCCACCGAGGACGCTGTACCAGGGGCCGGCGCCGGCCAGCGTTACCCGGTCGACGATCACGTGGCTGTACAGGGTGAAGTTGCCGCGCGGGACATAGACGACCCGGCCCGAGGACGCACCCGCGTTGACGGCGGCCTGGAACTTGGCTGTCGAGTCGGTGGCGCCGCTCGGGTCGGCGCCGTAGTCGGCCACCACGTCGATGGCGCCGGACGGTTTCGCGATCGGATCGGGCACGAGCTCGAAGTCGGCCAGGTCGATGGTGAAGGTCGGCGACTGCGCGGTCGAGGACACCTGCAGCCGGATCTTGGTGCCGGCCTGATAGGTGGTGCCGAAGAGCGTACGGGCCTCGTCGTAGAAGTGGTGCGGCAGCGGGTCGCCCGGGTTGTTGGAGAACGGGTAGTAGCCGTAGTACCAGCTGTATTTCGAGGTGACCGGCACCGTCTTGATCAGCGTCGGGCCAGTCCGCACGTCGAGCGTGGCGTCGCGGCCGGTGCCGGCGGCGTTGTCCGGAATGCTGTAGCGGAACGTCACCGCGTTGGCCGGCTTGGTCAGGGTGAACTCGACGTATTCGCCGGCCGCGTCGAGGGTGATCGCCTCGCGCCCGGAAGCCTCCGACGACAGCCGGCCGTAGACCCGGCTGGTGCCGGTGGAGGTGCCGGTGTGCGCGGCCTTCTCGGCCTCCTGCTCGACGAAGGGAACCGTCGCGCCGCGACCGGCGATGTCGAACGGGGACAGGCCGGCGGCCTGCGCCGACGGCGCGTTCAAAACGATGGCGGTGCTCGCTGTGAGGGCAGCGAGCGCGCACCACAATCTGCGGTTGGCCATGGGGAATCCCTTTCTCAGGTGGCCAGCCCCCGGGGTGTTACGAGGTCATGCGCAGCCACACGGCGGTGTCCGGGGGGAGGCGGTCACCGTCGAGAGGGCCACTGGCGAGCAGAACGGACTGGTGGGCGGGCAGGGCGACGGGGGCGCCCGACATGTTGACGACGCAGGCGAAGTCCTGGCCGCGGCAGAAGGCGAGCACCGCCGGGTCCAGGTCGAGCCAGGCGAAGTCCGAGAACGACTCCTCGCGGCGGCGGGCGATCGCCGAGCGGTAGAGCTCGAGCATCGAGTTGGGGTCGCCGGTCTGGGCCTGGGCCGTGCGGTCCTTCCACTCCGCCGGCTGGGGAAGCCAGGGGGTGGCGGTGGTGAAGCCGAACGGCGCCTCGTCGCCGGTCCAGGGCAGCGGCACCCGGCAGCCGTCGCGGCTGTGCCCGCGCCGGCCCCACATCGGGTCCTGGAACTCCTCGGGCGGGATGTTCTCGTTCTCCCAGAGCCCGAGTTCCTCGCCCTGGTAGATGTAGGTCGCACCGGGCAGCGACAGGGAGAGCAACGCGGCCGCGCGGGCCCGGCGGGTGCCCACTTCGAGGTCGACCGGGGTGCCGTCGAGGTTGTTGTCGAAGCTGAAGGTGGTGTCCTCGCGACCGTAGCGGGTGACGTGACGGGTGACGTCGTGGTTGGAGAGCACCCACGTCGCCGGGGCTCCGACAGCGGCGTGGGCGTGCAGCGTACGGTCGACGCACTCCCGCATCAGCCGCGGATCCCAGGCACAACCGAGGAAGTCGAAGTTGAACGCCGCGTGCAGCTCGTCCGGTCGCAGGTAGTTTGCGAACCGCTCGACCTCGGGCATCCACACCTCGCCGATCAGGGCGCGGTCCCCGCCGTACGAGTCGGCGATGCGCCGCCACGAGCGGTAGACCTCGTGCACGCCGTCGAGGTCGTGGAACGGGTGCGGGCTGTCCTCGAGCACCTCGGGCAGAGCCGGGTCCTTGAGCAGCAGCGCCGCCGAGTCGATGCGGATGCCGTCGACACCGCGGTCGAACCAGAACCGCAGGATGCTCTCGAACTCGGCTCGCACGTCCGGGTGGTCCCAGTTCAGGTCCGGCTGCTCGGGCGTGAACAAGTGCAGATACCAGGACCCGTCCGGCGTACGGGTCCAGGTGGTGCCGCCGAACTCCCCTCGCCAGTCCGTCGGCATCTCGTCGCCGTTCTCGCCCCGCCCGGGCCGGAACCAGAAGTAGTCGCGTTCCTTCGCGTCCGGGTCGGCCAGCGCCGCCTTGAACCACGGGTGCTCGCTGGAGATGTGGTTGGGCACGATGTCGACGATCATGCGGATGCCGGCCGCGTGCGCCTCCTCGATCAGCGCCTCGGCCTCGGTCAGCGAGCCGAACACCGGGTCGATGTCGCGGAAGTCGGCCACGTCGTAGCCGGCGTCGGCCATCGGCGACGGGTACCACGGGCTCATCCAGATCGCGTCGACGCCGAGGTCCCGCAGGTGTCCCAGCCGAGCGCGGATGCCCGCGATGTCGCCGACGCCGTCGCCGTTCGCGTCGGCGTAGCTGCGCGGATAGACCTGGTAGATCACCGCGTCGCGCCACCACTGGGAGTCTTTGAGAGACACTGCAACCCGCTTTCTGTGCACAGTGGGTCCGACGGTCCTGGTGCGGACCGCCCCTTTTCTTCGGGAACCTGGTCAGCCCTTCAAGCTGCCGGTCGTCAGGCCTGACATGATGTTGCGCTGGAAGAGCAGGAAGATGATCACCGTGGGGATCGCGGCGATGACCGAGGCGGCGATCACCACGTTCTGCGGCGTGCCGCCCGAGAAGGCGTAGATGCCGACGCTGAGCGTGCGCGTCTCCGGTGACGGCATCACCAGCTTCGGCCAGAGGAAGTCCTTCCAGACCGCGGTCACCGCGAAGATCGAGACCACGCCGAGGATCGGCCGCGACATCGGCAGGATGATCGACCACAGCGTGCGCAGCGGCGACGCCCCGTCGACCTGGGCGGCCGCGATCAGGTCCTCCGGGATCGAGTCGAAGAACCGCTTGAGCAGGAAGATGTTGAACGCGTTGGCGATCAGCGGCAGCCAGATGGCCCAGGGCGAGTCGAGCAGGTTGACGTGGATAATCGGCAGGTCGATCGCCGTCACGTACTGCGGGACGATCAGCACCATGGCCGGGATCATCAGCGTGGCCAGCATCGCCGCCAGGATCACGTTGCCGAAGGCCGGGCGGAGTTTCGACAGGGCGTACGCCGCCGCGGTGTCGAAGACGAGCTGGAAGAAGACCGCGCCGGCCGCGTAGTAGAACGTGTTGAACATCAGCTTGGCCAGGTCGAGGTTGTTCCACGCGTCGACGTAGTTCTGCGTCTGCGGGTCGCGCGGCCACAGCGTGGGCGGCGTCTGCGCGATCTCCTGACCCGATTTGAGCGCGCCCGTGACCATCCAGTAGAGCGGCCCGAGGAACACGAGCGTGAAACCGGCGACCACGACGGCGAGCACGGCCCAGTAGAGGAACCGGCCACGGCCCCGGCGGAGTTGCGCCTGCGAGATAAGAGTTCGGCTCATCCTCTTAGTCCTGTTTCGTGGTCAGTCGCACGTAGACGGCGGAGAAGGCGGCCAGGACGATCAGCATGATCACGCCGAGGGCGGCGGCGCCGTTGAGGTCGTTCTGGAAAAAGCCGTGCTGATAGATCAGATAGGCCACCGAGGTCGCCGAGTCCTGGGTGCCGGCGCCGTTGGCCAGGATCAGCGGCTCGATGAACAGCTGCATGGTGGCGACGATCTGCAGCATGGCCAGCAGCGCGAGGATGAGCCGGGTCTGCGGGATGGTGACGCTCCAGATGCGGCGCCAGATGCCGGCGCCGTCGAGCTCGGCCGCCTCGTACAGCTCGCCCGGGATGTTCTGCAGCGACGCCAGATAGATCAGCACGGCGCTGCCCAGGTTCATCCAGGTCGAGGCGATCACCATGGCCGGGATCGTCATGGTCGGCGACTGCATCCACTCCGAGGTGGGCAGGTGCAGAAACTTGAGGATCGCGTTGAACAGGCCGGCTTCGCTGGGGTCGTACGCGTAGTACTTGAAGAGAAAGAGCGCGGACGCCGGGGGCAGCATCACCGGTAGGTAGACCAGGATCCGCAGGTAGCCCTTGGCGTGCCGGAACTCGTTGAGCAGGATCGCCACGAAGAACGGCAGCACATAGCCGACGACGAGGGCCAGGATCGTGAACAGGAACGTGTTCTTCCAGGCGATCCAGAAGCTGGGGTCGGCGACGATCCGGGTGTAGTTGTCCCAGCCGACCCAGGTGGTCTCGCCGCGCCGGGTGCGCTGGAAGCTCATCACGATGCCGCGGATCATCGGGTACCACATGAAGAGGGCGAAGCAGACGACCGCCCCGATCAGGAAAGCGTGCCCGGTGAGGTTGTCCTTGATTCGGCGTGCGGCTTTGCCGCTGGGCTTGGCCGGCGCCGGCACGGTCTGCGTGGTGACGCCCGGCGCAGTCATGATCGCCAACTGGTGCTCCTGGGTTGAGGGCGCGGGAACCGGAGGTCCGGCTCCCGCGCTCCGTGATCAGCTACCGGCGGCCTGAAGCTGGTTGACCTTCGTCTCGGCCGTCTTGAGCAGGGAGTCGATGTTGGCATTGGGGTTTGTCAGAACCCCCGACATCGCCGAGTCGAGGACCGCGTAGATGGCCTGCGCGTTCCGCGGCTCACCCACGATCGGCACCGGGTTCTCCTCGAACGCCTTGAAGTTCGCGGTGTCGACGTTCGCGTTGGCCTTGCGCAGCTCGAGCTCCTGCTTCTGAGCCTCGCTGCCGTTGGTGAACAGCAGCGGCTGGGGCAGGCCGACCGGGTAGTTCTGCGGCTTCGCCCGCACGTAGTCGAGCTGGCCCTTGCCCGGCGTCAGCTTCTGGTACGCGATCCACTTCAGACCGGCCTTGACCTGCTCTCCGGTGAGGTCCTTCTTGAAGAAGTAGCCCTCGCCGCCGCCCAGCGTGCCCTTGGCCGGGCCGTCCTGACCGGGCATCGGACCCATCGCCCAGTCCTCGTACTTGCCCTGGAACTGGCTCACGATGGCCTGGGTCGCGTCGGGCGCCCCGATGAACATGCCCACCTTGCCGGCGCCGGCGTTGGTCAGCAGGTCGCCCCACTGCAGCAGCTGACGGCTGCCCATGCTGTTGTCGCCGTACCGCATGTCCTTGAGGTTCTGCAGGACCTGCTTGCCCTGGGCGTTGTTGAACTCGGCCTTCTTGCCGTCCTCGCTGAGGATCTTGCCGCCCTGCGAGTAGTTCAACGCGGTGAAGTGCCAGCCGCCGGTGTTGCCCGCGCTGTATTCGGAGTAGCCGGCGACGCCGCCGCCGGTCCCCGCGATCTTCTTGGCCGCGGCGCGAACCTCGGCCCAGGTCTTGGGCGGGGCTTCCGGGTCGAGCCCGGCCTTCTTGAAGAGGGCCTTGTTGTAGACCAGACCCATCGAGTAGTTCTTCACCGGTACGGCGTAGAGCTTGCCCTCCTCGGTGAAGACCTCCTTGAGGGCGGGATCGACGCTGTCCCAGGTCGGGATGGTGTCCTTGGTCGCGTACTGGGTGATGTCCATGGCCTGACCGCTGTCGAGCACCTGCTGCAGATCGGTCATGTAGCCGTAGAAGACGTCGGTCATCGTGCCGCCGGCCAGGCGGGCCGTGAAGTCCGGCGGGTTGTTGCACTGCTCGCCGACGCTGACGCTCTTGATCGTGATGTCGGGGTTCTGCTTCTGGAACTCCGCGACATCGGCGTTCCAGTTCGCCAGCAGTTCCTTCTGTGCGCCGACCGGCTGGCAGTCGACCGTGATGGTGACCTTGCCGGCGGCGTCTGTCCCGCCGTCGTCGTCGCTCTTCGTGGAGCACGCCGTGAGGCTGAGCCCCAGGCCGGCCACGAGCGCGAGCGCCGCTGCCTTCCGGTACTGCGGTACGGACATCTGTCCATCCCTTCGGGAACGGTTATCCATGGCCATCGTTTTCAAGCGTGATCATGTGACTTGGGTCTCGCATGTTTCGTGGACGTGACGATACAAAGTCCAACCGGTTCACCGCAAGAAGCCGACTGAAGAAAGAAAAAACGCGACTAACATCGCTGTGGGCGCGCACGACAAAGGGCGGGCCCCAGGGCCCGCCCTTCAGGAAAGAAACTTGCTGGTCAGTCGCGCTTTCGTGCCGGCCCGGTGGAGCCGCGCACCACCAGCTCCGGCTCGAAAAGAAGCTCGTCGGGCTCGACGCCGCTGCCCTCGATCTGGTTGACGAGCAGGTCGACGGCCGACTGGCCCATCAGCTCGATGGGCTGCCGGACGGTCGTCAGCGGCGGGTCGGTGCACGTCATCAGCGCCGAATCGTCGAAGCCGACGACCGACACGTCGCCCGGCACGTCGAGGCCGAGCCGGCGGGCGGCCCGGATCGAGCCCAGCGCGAGCACGTCGGAAGCGCAGATCATGCCGGTCACGCCGCGGTCGATCAGCTTGGCCGCGGCCAGGCGCGCGCTCTCCATCGAGAAGCTCGTGCGCTCGACCAGGAACTGCTTGCCCTCGAGGGCGGCCAGCTTGCGGCGCGAGGGCACGTGGTCCTCAGGGCCCATGACCATGCCGATGCGCTCGTGACCCAGTGACCTCAGATGCCCGTACGCCTGCTCGACAGCCACCGCGTCGTCGGTCGAGATGTGCGGGAAGCCCAGGTCGGAGACGCCCGCGTTGACCATGACGACCGGCATGCGACGGTCGGTCAGCGCCCGGTAATGGCCGTGCTCGGCATCGGCCAGGGCATACGAGCCGCCGGCGAAGACCACCCCGGAGACCTGATGGTCGAGCAGCATCTCGATGTAGTCGCGTTCGGGGACGCCGCCGATCGTGCGGGCAGCCAGCAACGGGGTGAAGCCACGCTGAGCCAGCGAGGCGGTGACCACTTCGGCCAGCGCCGGGAAGATCGGATTTTGCAGCTCGGGCAGGACGAGACCGACCAGCCGGCCGCGCTCACCCCGCAGCTTGGTCGGGCGCTCGTAGCCCAGGACGTCGAGCGCGGTCAGAACGGACGCGCGGGTCGCCTCGCTCACACCGTTGCGACCGTTGAGCACCCGGCTGACGGTCGCCTCGCTGACGCCCGCCTTCTTGGCCACCTCGGCCAGACGTTTGGTCACGCAGGCAGCGTACGTCAAATGTCTGCAAAATTCGAACGCGCGCTTTCACGACGTTCGGCATCCGCTGTTCGGTCTTGCAGGTTGTTCCGCATGATTGCGGGCCGTGTTTGCTGACGCGTTTAAGTCGTCACTCTCCGTTCGCCCGACGTTCCGGTGTCGCGGTTCGCTTGCGCCGGCCACGTGGTCCCGCGCGCTTCGGTATCGCCGTCCGGCACGGGGTGGTGACCTGAGAAAATAAGCGCATGGCGTCGAAGACGAAGCTCTGCCCCTGCGGCCGCGGGCTGCCCTATGCCGAGTGCTGCGAACCGGCCCACCTCGGCACTCCCCCGGCCACCGCCGAGGCGCTGATGCGGTCGCGCTACTCGGCCTTCGCGCTCGACGACGACGACTACGTGCTCCGATCGTGGCACCCGAAGACCCGGCCGGCCCGCATCGAACCCGACTCGCGGCTGCGCTGGACGGGCCTCGACATCATCGAGTCCAGCGGCGGCGGCCTGTTCGACACCGAGGGCATCGTCGAGTTCCGGGCCCACTACAAGGACCACGGCAAGCCCGGCGACATGGTCGAGCGCAGCCGTTTCGTCCGCTCCGACGGGCAGTGGGCGTACTGGGGCCCGATCCTGGCCGACGGCTCATTGTCCAATGCCTGAGCTGGTGTGATTCTCTTCAGGTGAGGATCTGAGGAGGGATTACCGTGGAAGGCGACCAACGGCCGATCGAGGACTCCGTCGTCCGCGATTTCAAGGTCAACCTCTCGTACGGCCGATACCTGCACCTCGACGAGCTGCTGAACGCCCAGCATCCGGTGAGCGTGCCCGAGCACCACGACGAACTACTGTTCATCCTGCAGCATCAGACCTCGGAGTTGTGGCTCAAGCTGGTGCTGCACGAGCTGCGCGCGGTGACCCGCCGGATCGCCGCGGACGACCTGCGCCCCGCGCTCAAGGGGCTGGCCCGGGTCAAACACATCCAGCGCACGCTCACCGAGCAGTGGTCGGTGCTGGCCACGCTCACGCCCAGCGAGTACGCCGAGTTCCGCAGCTTCCTGGGCACGTCGTCGGGCTTCCAGTCGTATCAGTACCGCGCGGTCGAGTTCCTGCTCGGCAACAAGGACAGGCGGATGCTGTCGCTGTTCAACGACGACCAGAGCGCCCTCGCCATGCTGACCGAGGCGCTCGAGGCGCCCAGCGTGTACGACGAGTTCCTGCGTTACCTGCACCGCCACGGCCACGACGTGCCGAGCGAGCTGCTGCAGCGCGACGTGACTCTGCCCTGGCGCTACAACGAAGACCTGGTGCCGGTGTTCGTGCGCATCTACAACGACCCCGAGAAGTTCTGGGAAGCGTACGAGGCCTGCGAAGAGTTCGTCGACATCGAGGAGAACTTTCAGCTCTGGCGGTTCCGCCACCTGAAGACGGTGGAGCGCACGATCGGCTTCAAGCGCGGCACCGGCGGCTCCAGCGGGGTCGGCTTCCTCAAGGCAGCGCTCGACCTGACTTTCTTCCCCGAGCTCTACGCCGTACGCACGGAGATCGGAATCCCGGGCTGACCCGTCAGTGGGCCGCGTTCAGCAGGGAGCGCAGGGCGGGGACGAGTTCGTCGAAATCCGCCTTCTTGCCGGTGAAGAACTCGGCATAGAGAAACGCGCCGACCATGCGGACGTAGAGAAAAGCCAGATGCGGAAGGTCGGTGCCCGGCGGCAACTCGTCAGTCAGCCCGGTCTCGCGGAATACCGCGAGCTGATTGGCGACCGCACTCTCGTGCACGCCGCCAGCTGGTGTGAATAATATTCGCGATGCCGCCTCGGACTCCTGGCGCAGAAAGGTCTCGAGGACGGGCGACCGCAGTAGCTCGCCGAAATGCCGGGAAATCTCGACCACACCGTCGAAGCCCGCGGCCGTGCGCGCCTCCCGGGATTCGGCGAACATCGCTTCGGTGAGCGCCCGCAGGACGTCGTCGAGCAGGGCGTCCCGGCTGCCGGCGACCCGATAGAGCGTGGCCCGGCTGATGGCCATGGAAACGGCCAGATCTTCCATGTCTATTGTGGATCGGCTGAGAAAGTGCTCAACCCCGGCCCGCACCACCTGTTCGCGAGTGACAACCCGGCGGCTCGCCTTTTCATCGCCCACTACCGTCACCATCGCCCGCATCCGACCCGATGATCACTGTACCAATCTTCCGAAGTGATGTGCGGTTTCCTTTCGCCGGATCTCATCCCCACCAGCTCCTTTGTCCGTAATGCCGCCGGAGTCTTTGCCCGCAAGGCCGCCGGACGTCTTTGCCCGTTCCGCCGGCAGACGTCTTTGCTCTGCCGCCAGACGTCTTTGCCCGTTCCGCCGGCAGACGTCTTTGCTCTGCCGCCAGACGTCTTTGCCCGTTCCGCCGGCAGATGTCTTTGCCCTGCCGCCCGGACATCGAAGACTTTCGCTGCGACCGCCGTCTCACGATTTCCGCTCGCCTTGAAATACGGATCGGAGGGCCCTCAGGATCGATTTCGGCACGATCCGATCCCGCTCGTCCGCGGGACTGACGAGGAGAGCCCTCATGCAGCCCACTCAGACCGCCCGGCGGCCCCGCCGCCTGCTTCGCCCGCGCAACCTGGTCGGCGCGGCCGCCGCGGTGACGATGGCCGTCGGCGGCGTCACCCTGGTGCCGTCGGCCCAGGCCGCCACGAACCCGTTCGAGCGCGGCCCGGCCCCCACCCTGTCGAGCATCCAGGCCACCCGCGGCTCGTTCGCCGTCTCGCAGACGAGCGTCTCGTCGCTGACGGCGAGCGGATTCGGCGGCGGCGACATCTATTACCCGACCAGCACCAGCGCCGGCACGTTCGGCGCGGTGGCGATCGCCCCCGGATACACCGCTTCCCGGTCGAGCATGGCGTGGCTCGCGCCGCGGCTCGCTTCCCAGGGCTTCGTGGTCTTCAACATCGACACCCTGACCCGTTCGGACCAGCCCGCCAGCCGGGGTCGCCAACTGCTGGCCGCGCTGGACTACCTGACCCAGCGCAGCACCGTCCGCACCCGCATCGACGCGAGCCGCCTGGCCGTGGTCGGCCACTCGATGGGTGGCGGCGGCACCCTGGAAGCCGCCAAGTCTCGCCCCGAGCTGCAGGCGGCCGTCCCGCTGACGCCGTGGAACCTCGACAAGACCTGGCCCGAGGTCAGGACGCCCACGCTGGTGATCGGCGCCGAGAACGACTCGGTGGCCGGCGTCTCGTCGCACGCGATCCCGTTCTACAACAGCCTGCCCGCCTCGCTGGACAAGGCCTATCTCGAGCTGAACAACGCCTCGCACTTCGCGCCGAACTCGAGCAACACCACGATCGCGCAATACAGCATCTCGTGGCTGAAGCGCTTCGTGGACGACGACGTGCGCTACGAGCAGTTCCTCTGCCCCGCGCCCCGGGTCGGCACGACGATCTCCGACTATCGCGACACCTGCCCTCATTCCTGAGTCACCTGCCCTTCCCGCTCGCCACTCTGCTCCTTCGGCCGGTCGGCCGGACTGGGGCCGGCACCCGAATCGGGGTGTGGTTTTCCGCAGGTGACTTCGGCGGCCGGCTTCATGGCCGAGCCGGCCGCCGATCCCTAGCGTTTTCGCCATGACCTCGACGTATGCAGCCGACGGCGGCCTCACCGGCTTCGTGACGGGCCTCGTGGAACGCCTCGGTGGGCCCGGTGCGGGCCTCGCCGTGGCGCTGGAAAATCTGTTCCCGCCGATCCCCAGCGAGGTGATCCTGCCGCTGGCAGGCTTCGCCGCCGGCCAGGGCCGCATGAGCCTGATCGGCGCCATCGCCTGGACCACGCTGGGTTCGGTCGTGGGCGCGGTCGCCCTCTACTACGCGGGCGTGCTGCTCGGCCGCGAGCGGCTGCGGGCGATCGCCGCCCGCCTGCCGCTGATCAAGCTGAGCGACATCGACCGGACGGAAGCCTGGTTCCATCGCCACGGCCCCAAGACTGTGCTGTTCGGCCGCATGATTCCCATCTTCCGCAGCCTCATCTCCATCCCGGCCGGCGTCGAGCGCATGTCGCTGCCTGTCTTCCTGCTCTGCACCACCGTGGGCAGCCTGATCTGGAACTCGGCCTTCGTTCTGGCCGGCTACTACCTGGGCGCCAACTGGCACGAGGTCGAGGCCTACGCCTCCACCTTCCAGAAGGCCGTGATCGTCGCCTGCGCGGTGGCCGTGGCCGCCTTCGTCGCCGTCCGTCTGACTCGCCGCCATCGCGTACGGTGACCGAGATGCTTCCTCGCGTTCACCCGTCCGGGCCGGCGGGCTCCGACCTGGCCGCTCGCCCGAGTGACCACGCGATGAGCCGAGGGCTTCGCCTCTTGATCCGGGCCGCGCAGCCGCTGGCCGTGGTGTCGCTCGGGGCGCTGAGCGGCGCCGGCGAGGTCCTCTTCCTGGTCGTGGCCGGGCTGGCGTGGCGGTCACGGGGCCGGGCCGGCGTCCTCGAGAGCGCTCGGCAGATCGTCGCCTGGGAGCTGCGCCGGCTGTCGCTTCCGCCCATGAGCGCCGATGCCCCGCGAATGCTCGGCTACCTGGTCGCCCGGCTGCTGCCGGCCGCTCTCGGGGCGGTCAGCGCCGGGCTGCTCCTGGTCGGGCTGGTGCTGGCCGGCATCGTGACACAGGCCGTCGTCACCGGGCAGATGAGCGGGGCCGAGCTCGTCATGCAGATCGTCATCGGCTCGGCGCTGCTGGCCCTGAACATCCAGGCCGTCGCCAGCGTGCTGCGGCTCGACCGGTGGCTCGCCGGCAACCTGCTCCAACCGGGCGACCGCGAAGATCTCGAGCAGCGCATCACCGAGCTCACCACCACCCGCGCGGGCGTGATGGCAGCCGTCGACGCGGAACGCCGGCGCATCGAGCGCGACCTGCACGACGGACTTCAGCAGCGGCTCGTCGCCCTCGGCATGGTGCTGGGCCGGGCCCGCCGCAGCCACGATCCCGAACAGGCGACCCGGCTGCTCGGCCAGGCCCACGACGACGCGCAGCGAGCGCTCGACGAGTTGCGCGAGGTCGCCTGGCGCGTCTACCCGTCGGCGCTCGACCACGGCACTCTCGAAGACGCGCTCGGCATGGTCGCGCACGGTTCGGCCGTTCCCGTCCGCATCGACTACCGCCTGGCCGATCGCCCGCCGCCACAGGTCGAGACCGCGCTCTACTTCGTGGCCTGCGAGGCCATTACCAACGCCGCGAAGCACTCCGGCGCAACCGTGATCCACATCGACATCACCGGCGACGACGGGCGAATCGCGATGGCGCTCCGCGACGACGGCCGGGGCGGCGCCGACCCCACCGGCAGCGGCTTGCAGGGCCTGGCCCGCCGCGTGGCCGCGCTCGACGGCCACTTCACCCTGACCAGCCCCGAGGCGGCCGGCACCACGATCCAGGTGACGCTGCCATGCCACTGACGTCCCACACCGGCAACGCCCCGCGGCCCCGCTTCACCCCACGACCCAGCCTTGCCCAGCGACCTAGCTTTGCCCCGCGACCCAGCCTTGCCCCGCGACCCAGCCTTGCCCCGCGTGCGGGCAAATGCCTCCCCGTCGCACCCGAGACGACCTGCCGCGTCCCACATAGGCCGCTCCGCGACGGGCGATTCTCGGCGGTTCGGCGGTTGTTGCCGTGCGCATAGTGCTGGCGGAAGATTCGACGCTGCTGCGCGAGGGGTTGGTGCGGCTGCTCGGCGACGAGGGCCACGAGGTTGTCGCGGCGGTCGCCGATGCCGACCAGCTCGTCGAGACCGTCGGGACACACCAGCCGGACATCGTGGTGACCGACGTCCGCATGCCGCCCACCAACACGGACGACGGGCTGCGCGCGGCGCTCGAGATCCGCCGCCGCTGGCCCGGCATGGCCGTGCTGGTGCTGTCGCAGTACGTCGAGAAGCGCTACGCCGCCCGGTTGCTGGCCGACCGCTCCGAGGGCGTCGGCTACGTCCTCAAAGACCGGGTCGCCCAGGTCGAGGACTTCCTCGACGCCCTGGCCCGGGTCGCCGCCGGCTCCACGGCGCTCGACCCCGAGGTCGTGCGGCAGCTGATGTCCGCGACCAGCCACACCGATCCGCTGAGCCGGCTCACCGCCCGCGAGAGCGATGTCCTGCGCCACATGGCCGAGGGCTACACGAACGCCGCCATCGCCGACCGCCTCTTCGTCTCGCAGAGCGCCGTCGAGAAACACGTCAACGCCATCTTCGAGAAGCTCGGTCTGGCCGACACCACCGGCTACAGCCGCCGCATCCTGGCGGTCCTGCGCTACCTCGGCACCTGATCAAGAGGTTCGCCGGCCGCGTTACCACCTGCCGCGGGCCGGGACGCCTTGCCCGACCGGCGCGGGTGATGTCAGGTGATCTTGGTCCACGTGGTGCAGCTGCTGGATTTGAAGATGCCGCCGGGCGGGATGGTGACCAGCAGCTGCCCCTGAGAGATCTCGTTGGCGATGATGTTACTGGAGGCGCCGTCGGCCGAGCGGGATCGTTCCCAGTAGCAGAACTCCTTGTTGGACGAGGAGCGGTAGGTGCCGGGGACGAAGTCGGAGCCCACGAAGTAGACACCGTTGCCGGGGATCGTCGTCCTGGTGGACTTCGTGCTCATGGCGGCGGGGGTCACGCGCGTGAAGGTCTTGCAGCCGCTGGTCTTGAAGACCTTGTCGGTGGGCTTGACGTAGACGATCCGCTGGCCGTCGCCGATGTCGTTGGCGATGATGCTGCTCGTCGCGCCGGTGGTGTTGGTGGCGCGCTGCCAGTAGCAGGCGCTGTTGCCGACCGAGCGGTAGACGCCGGCCTGGAAATCCTTGTTGACCAGGTAGGTGCCGTTCCCGGGGATCGTGGTCTTGGGCGCTGCGGCAGCCGGCGGCAGGCCCGTCGACAGGCCGGCGAATCCGCCCACCAGGGAGACCGCCGCCACTGCGAACTGCCGCGTGGCCAATCCACGCCGGAGAGAAGCGCTCATCATGTTCCTTCGTTCCTGCTGTCAACGGAGCCGATGCCACCGCGCCCGGGGCGGTCGCGGAGAGCCGCCGACAAACGCCCTTGAACGGTCCTGGTCACCAAATCGGATTTCCCGACGCTCCGCGGCCCGAACGGGACGGGGTACACCATCCGCGCTCAAGATCCGCCCGAACGGCCGACGTCCTTCAGGTTCGGCGGTCAAGCGACTGAGCGTCCGCAAGGCGGTGGGCGGCTGAGCGCCCGCGGGGCGGTGGCGGTGGGCGGCTGAGCGTCCGCGGGGCGGCGGGTGGCTGGGCAGCGTACAAAAGGGGGATGGGTTTGATGGTGATCACGGGGGCCAGTGGGCGGTTGGGCGGACGGGTGGCTCGCAGGCTGGACGGGGCCAAGCGGCTGCTCGTTCGGGATGCGGGGCGGGCGCCGGACATTGAGGGCGCTGACGTGGCTGTGGCGGCCTATCGCGATGGGGACGCCGTGCGGCGAGGGCTGGAGGGCGCCGAGACCGTGTTCATGGTGTCGGCGGCCGAGGCGCCGGATCGGGTGACGGAGCATCGGAGTTTTGTGGATGCGGCCGTGCGCGCAGGGGTGCGGCACCTGGTCTACACGTCGTTCATGGGAGCGGCGGCCGACGCTTCTTTCACGCTGGCCCGCGACCACTGGGCCACCGAGGAACACATCCGGGACAGCGGGCTCGCCTTCACGTTTCTGCGGGACAACCTCTATGCCGACTTCCTGCCGTTCATGGTGGGCGAGGACGGCGTCATCCGCGGGCCGGCGGGGGACGGGCGGGCGGCGGTCGTCGCTCAGGACGACATCGTGGACGCCGCGCTGGCTGTGCTGCGCGACCCGGGTGCGCATGAGGGGCGTACGTACGACCTGACCGGTCCGGCCGCGTTGAGCCTCACCGAGGTGGCGGCGGAGATCGCCGCGGCCACCGGGCGGCAGGTCCGCTATCACGCCGAGTCGATTCCCGAGGCGTACGCGTCGAGGGCCTCCTACGGCGCGCCGGACTGGCAGGTCGAGGCGTGGGTGAGCACCTACACCGCGATCGCGAAGGGCGAGCTGGCGGCGGTGAGCACGGCCGTCCCCGACCTGACCGGGCATCCCGCAACGACACTCGCGGAACTCCTGAGCAAAGGCTCGGCAGCCTGAGCCGGAGATCGGTGGACCGCGGCTGGTGAGATCGCCGCCGCCCGCGAAGGCCTGACCGTGTCGGCGTCGTCCGCGGGCGGCCCGGCGAACCTCAATATGACATCATTGTTGTCATGTTGGGGAACGGGGCAGGCTTCTCTACGAGGTGCTGCGGAACGTGCGTCCGCTCGTGCTCAATTCGGCTCGGGTGGTCGAGGCCGACCTCGCGGCCGACGGGCTGACCGTGGGCATGCGGGCCGTGCTCGAAATTCTGGCCGAGCACGGGCCCGCCACCGTGCCGGCCATCGGTGAGCGGCTCGATCTGGCGCGGCAGGGGATTCAGCGGCACGTCAACGATCTCGGCGCGCTCAAGTTGATCGAGTTGCGCGAGAATCCGGCGCACCGCCGGTCGGTGCTGATCGCGCTGACGGCGGCGGGAGCGGCCCGGTTCGAGCGGATCCGCGCCGACGAGCTGGGGCGCCTGGAAGCGATGGCCGCCGAATGCACGGACGACGAGATCTCCGCGGCGGTCAAGGTGCTGCGGAGCCTCAACCGGGACGTGCGACGGCGGGCCGGAGGCGAGCGATGATCTACGAGCTGACCCGCCGGAACCGGCTGATGATCGCCGATCTGCTCGACAGCCTCGACGACGCGCAGTGGGAATCGGCGACGCTGTGCCGCGGCTGGACCGTACGACACCTCGCCGCCCACTTCGTACAGCCGATGCTGGTCGGTTTCGGGCAGTTCTTCCTCGCGTCGCTCCGGTTCCGCGGCGACACCGACCGGACGGTCGACCATTTCACCCGCAAGCTGGCCCGGCGTCCGCGCGCCGAACTGATCGCCCTGCTGCGCGCGCACGCCGGCGACCGGGTCAACCCGCCCCGGGTGGGGCCGATGGGACCGTTCGCCGAGACGTGCGTGCACCTGCGCGACATCGCCCGGCCGCTGGGTCTCGCCGCCGACGTGCCGATCGAGCATTGGCGCCTGCTGCTCGACTACCTCTGCTCGCCCGGCGCCGCGCCCGCCCTCGTGCCGCCCGGCCGCCTGACCGGCCTGCACCTGATCGCCACCGACACCGACTGGACCAGCGGCACAGGCGCAACCGTGACCGGCCCGATCGAAGCCCTCGGCCTGGCCATCACCGGCCGCCCCGCCGCCCTGCCCGACCTCAGCGGCCCCGGCGTCGATCAACTCGCCTGACCGACCGAAGCAGAGAGTTGTCCACAAAGTCAGTCTGTCCACAGGGCGCCAACGTGATCTCGCCGAACTCGACGATAATGTCGAGCGGGGGCCTACCCCCTGGGTGGGTGGGCTCTGCGGGTGGGCTCTGCGTGTGGGCTCTGCGGGTGGGCTCTGCGGGCGTCGGCGGGCACGATTACGGGCTGCTCGCCTTCACGGGGAGCGGCTCGCGCACGCCACGATCCGGGTCGACCGCGTACATGCGGGCCTCCGCCAGGTCGAAATACAGGCCGGTCAGCGTCAACCGCCCCTCGGCCTCGGCGTCGCGGACCACCGGGTACGTCCGCAGGTTCAGCAGCTGCTGGGCCACGTTGGCCGTCACGCAGTGTTCCTCGTCGGCGCAGTCGGAGAAGTCCGCGCCGGACTGGGCCAGCCACCGTCCCAGCGCCTGATCCTCAGCGAAGCCACCCTTCATGAGCGCCCGCACCGCCCCGCACCCCGAGTGCCCGCACACCGTGATCGTGCCCACCCCCAGCACCCCCACGGCGAACTCGATGGCCGCCCCCACCGACGAGTCCCCGGCCCCGTGCGGCGGCACGATATTGCCCACGTTCCGCACGCAGAACAGGTCGCCCGGCCCGCTGGTCGTGATCAGATTCGGGACCAGGCGAGAGTCCGCGCAGGTGATGAAGAGCTGTTCCGGCTGCTGCCCGTCGCGGGCCAGGCCGGCCAGGTGGGGGCGCACCAGCGGGGCCACGCTGCGTTCGAACTCGCGGATTCCCGCCTCCATCGCGTCGCGGCGTTGGCGGTCTCGGTCCTGCCACTGCGTCCACGAACCGAAGCGGCGGGCGGGGGCCGTCTTGCCGTCGCCCAGGCGGCCGTTCGTGGCGCGGGCGAACCACTCGTCGTTGGTTTCGCGCATCGTGACCTTGCCGCCGGCCTTCTCGTACGTGGAGATCCAGTCGTCGATCACCTGGAAGGCGCCGTGGTCAAGGTAGTCGAGGTGCAGTTCGATCGTGACGTGTTCACCGGCCGGCACGAGAGCCAGCGCCCGCGCGACCCGGCCCGAGCCGACGAAGGCCAGCGAGCCGCTGACGGTGACCGTCCACTCCCCCGGGCCGGACGCCACGACGCGGGTTTCGCAGCGGGCGAGCCGCCACAGCATCGTCAGCACCGCCGCTCCGAGCCCGAGCGCGACCCCGGTGAGCAGGTCGGTCGCCACCACAGCGACGGCGGTGATCAGGTACGTCGGCAGTTCGCGGTGCCGGATGTAGGTGCGGATCTGGGCCAGGCTGATCAGCCGCAACCCGACCACGACCAGCACCGCGGCCAGCGTGGCCATCGGGATCGTCTCGAGCAGCGGCGCGCACAGCAGCACGAAGACCGCGATCCACAGGCCGTGCAGGACGGCCGACATCCGGGTGCGGGCGCCCGCGGCCACGTTGGTCGAGCTGCGCACGATCACGCCGGTGATCGGCAGGCCGCCGAGCAGACCCGAGGCGGCGTTGCCGGCGCCCTGGGCGACCAGTTCCCGGTTGAGGTCGGCGCGCGGGCCGTCGTGCATGCGGTCGACGGCCACGGCCGAGAGCAGGGATTCGACGCTGGCGACGAGAGCGATGGTCAGCACGGCCACGGCGATCGGGCCGAGTCCGGCGTCCGGCCAGCGCGGGAGGATCAGCTCGTCGAGCGGCTGGTCGGGCAGGTCGACCCGCTTGACGTCGGCGCCGATTGCGGCGGCCAGGGCAGTGGTGACAACGACCGCGGCGAGGGCGGCCGGCAGCAGGGAGGTCTTCACCAGGCGCGGCCAGAACAGCAGGACGGCGATGGTGAGCACGCCGAGCAGTGTCGAGACGCCGTGGCCGCCGGCGATCTGGGCGGGCAGGTCGCGCAGGTTCTTCCAGGCCTCGCTCTGGGCGTCGCCGCCGAGCAGCACGTGGATCTGGCTGAGCGCGATGACCAGGCCGATGCCCGCCAGCATGCCGTGCACGACGGCGGGCGAGAGGGCGAGGGCGGCGCGGCCCAGGCGGGCGACGCCAAGAAGGATCTGTACGCCACCGGCCAGCGCGACGATGGCGGCGGTGCCGGCCAGTCCGAAATCACCGATGGTCCCGGCCACGATCACCGTGAGCCCGGCCGCGGGCCCGCTGACCTGCAACGGCGCCCCGCTGAGCAGGCCCACCACCACGCCCCCGACGACCGCCGCTATGAGCCCGGACAGCAGCGGCGCACCGGAGGCGGCGGCGATGCCGAGCGAGAGCGGGATGGCGATCAGGAAGACGACGATGGACGCCGGGACGTCATGCCGGAATGCCTTCAAGACGGACATTCCGGCAATGTACCCATAAAGAGTTAACGCGCAGTTACGACGCGAGCGCGCTCAGCCAAGCCACAGCTAACTGACGGAAGGCTTCCAGACATCCTGGTTCGCCTCGTACATCTCGCGCAGGATCGCCGGCACGTCGTAGGTCAGCTTCCAGTCCGGGTAGTGCTGCTCGAACCGGGCCGTGCTGCTGATCCACCACTGGTGGTCGCCGGTGCGGGCCTGGTCGACGTAGTCGGTGCGCGCCTCGAGGCCGGTGATCTGCTCGGCGATCTGGAACGCCTCGATGTGGCTGCAGTTCGAGAAGCGGCCGCCGCCCATGTTGTAGACCTCGGCGACGCGGGGCGCCTTGTGGAACGCCTCGAACGCCGACACCAGGTCGTGCGAGTGAATGGCGTCCCGCACCATTTTTCCCTTGTACCCGTAGATGTGGTACATCCGCTGCTCCATGACGCACCTCATCACGTACGCCAGGAAGCCGTGCAGCTCGGCGGCCGAGTGACCCGGTCCGGTGAGCGTGCCGCCCCGGAAGACCGCCGTGGGCATGTCGAAGTACCGGCCGTACTCCTGAACCAGCACGTCCGCCGCGACCTTGGAGGCGCCGAAGACCGAGTGCAGGGTCTGGTCGATCGACATCTGCTCGTCGATGCCCTGGTGCCACTGGTGGTCCGCGGGCAGCTCGTACCGGCTCTCCTGCTCGATCAGCGGGAGCCGGTTCGGGGTGTCGCCGTAGACCTTGTTGGTCGAGGTGAAGATGAACGGGGCGCTCGGCGCGTGCGCGCGCGCCGCCTCCAGCATGTTGAGCGTGCCGACCGCGTTGACGTCGAAGTCGGTGAACGGCTCCTTGGCCGCCCAGTCGTGCGAGGGCTGGGCCGCGGCGTGGATGACCAGGCCGATGTTGCTGCCCAGCTTGGCGAAGAGCGCGGCCAGCCCGTCCCGGTCGCGGATGTCGATCTCGTGGTGGGTGTACCGGTCGCCGACCTCCTTGGTCAGGCGGTCCAGGTTCCACCGGGTGGAGCCGTCCTTGCCGAAGAAGTAGCTGCGCATGTCGTTGTCGATGCCGACGACGTCCATGCCGAGGCCGGCGAAGTGCCTCACCGACTCGGAGCCGATCAAACCGGCGGATCCGGTCACCACGACGACATTGCTCATCAAACAACCTCCTGGAGAGAGTTCGGCCCGAGGTTACCGGAGGTAATGCCTTCAGTCCGGCCATGGGTGGTGGGCGGGGCGGTTGGACGGGGCACACAGCTTGGCAACTGCCTGCTGTGTCGTCACAGTCATGCATGGCACTGATGTGAAACGGGCACGTGACAGATTCGGCACATGTGATGGCGAGGCTCCGACAAGGCAGAGTTGGGCCAGGAGAAGGGCGGTCCCATGACGGAGTCTTTGAGCGTCACCTCGGGTGATGCTACGGCGAGCCACGGCCTCGACCTCGGTGTCGAGGAGGAGTTGCACGTCGTTGACCTGGTCACCCGTGAGCTCGTACCGAGGGCGCAGGAGATCCTCGACCGGCTCGACCCGGCACATTTCTCGGCCGAACTGCACCGTTCCGTGGTCGAGACGAACACTCCGGTGGCCATCACGCTGGACGGTCTGCGCGACGCCATCGTCGATCGCCGGCGCACCGCGATCACCGTCGCCGAGTCGCTCGGGCTGGGACTGGTCGCCTCGGGCACGGTCCCGCTGGTCGACCTGGAGTCACTCCCCGTGACGCCCACCTCGCGCTACCGGCGGATGCTCGACGACTACCAGATGCTGGCCCGGGAGCAGTTGATCTGCGGCGCCCAGGTGCACGTCGGGGTGCCCGACCGGGACGAGGCGGTCGCGGTCACCCAGCGGGTCGCCTCGGCGCTGCCCACGCTGCTCTCGCTGAGCACCAGCTCGCCGTTCTGGATGGGTGAGGACTCGGGCTATGCCAGCGTGCGCTCGCTGGTCTGGCTGCGCTGGCCGACCGCCGGCGACCCGGGCCCGCTCAACAGCGCGGCCGAGTTCGACGAGCTGGTGGCCGACCTGATCGCCTCGGGCACCATCACCGACCCCAAGATGGTCTATTTCGACGTGCGCCCGTCGGCCCACGTGCCCACGGTCGAGCTGCGCGTCACCGACTCCAGCCCCGACGTCGACACGGTCGTGCTGATCGCCGGCTTGTTCCGGGGTCTCGTGCTGCGCGCCCAGCAGGACTACCGCGCCGGTCGCCCCTTCACGCCCACCCGGCCGCCGGTGCACCGCGCGGCGATGTGGCGCGCCGCCCGCTCCGGTTTGGAGGGCGACCTGCTCGACCTGCCGCGCTCGCCGCAGCCGGTGCCGGCCGCGGTCGCCGTAGAGCGGCTCGTCGGCGACCTGCGGCCTCAGCTGGAGGAGCTGGGCGACTGGGAGCAGGTCTTCGATCTGTCGGTGCGGGCGCTCAGCCGGGGCAGCTCGGCCGCCCGCCAGCGCCGGGCCCTGGCCCGCCGCGGCCGCATCTCCGACGTTGTCGACCTCGTCGTGGCCGACACGCGCGGCGGCGCCACCGGCATCGGCCCCGAGGGGCAGACGGTTCCGGCCGGGCTGTTCCCGTACGCCGCCGCCGGTGACGAGGCCTTCCCGGGCGGTGAGGTCGATCCGGCATACGCGGGCATCACCAATGTCCTGACGGCCCTCGGGTCGGCCGGCCTCCGCCGCCGCGAGGACGCCAAGGACGACGAGCAGCGCGCGCGAGGCATCACGTTCAGCGTGGCCGGCGAGGCTGCCACCCGGCTGTTCCCGTTCGACCTGGTGCCGCGCATCGTGCCTGCGGCGGACTGGGCTGGGCTGCGGGTCGGGCTGGTGCAGCGGGTGCGCGCGCTCGACCTGTTCATTCAGGACGTGTACGGCGAGCGCAACGTCGTCCAGGACGGCATCGTGCCCGAGTGGGTGCTCGACGGCTCGCCCGAGCTGCGCCCCAGCGGCGCCCTGGTCGCCCACGAGGGGGTCCGGGCCCAGGTGGCCGGGGTCGACCTGGTGCGCGACGCCGACGGCAAGTGGTGCGTGCTCGAGGACAACCTGCGGGTGCCGTCCGGCATCGCGTACGCCATGCAGAACCGCCGCCTCACCCAGAGCGTCCTGCCCGAGCTGCCCGAGCCGGACGGCCTGATCTCGGTCGAGCGCACCCCCGAGCTGCTGCGCCGCGCCCTGACCGACGCCGCCCGACCGGCTGCCGGCGACAACCCGAAGATCGTGGTGCTCAGCCAGGGCCCGGACGACTCGGCCTGGTTCGAGCACCGGATGCTGGCCGAGGAGATGGGCGTCCCGGTCGTCCGCAGCACCGAGCTGTTCGTCGACGACACCCGCGTGTTCCGGATCCGCGACGGCAAGCGCCACCCGGTCGACGTCATCTATCTGCGAATGGGCGAGGACAGCCTGGTCCACTCCCCCGGCGCCGACGGCATGCCGCTGGGCCCCAGCCTGGTCACCGCCCTGCACGCCGACACGGTGGTGCTGGCCAACGCGCTGGGCAACGGGATCGGCGACGACAAGGCCGTGTACGCCTACGTGCCCCAGCTGATCGAGTACTACCTGGGCGAGAAGCCGCTGCTGGCCGACGTGCCGACCTATCTGTGCGGACTGCCCGAGCAGCGGGCCGAGGTGCTCGACCGCCTGCACGAGCTGGTCTGCAAGCCGGTCGACGGCTACGGCGGCGACCGGATCGTCATCGGCCCCCACGCTTCGCCGGAAGACCTGGCGGCCGTACGCCGGCAGATCCGCACCGCGCCGCACCGGTGGGTCGCCCAGGAGGTCGTCAACCTCTCGACGCACCCGGTCTTCGACGGTCACCAGCTCGCGCCCCGGCACGTCGACCTGCGCGCCTTCGTCTTCACCGGCAGCGAGTCGGTGGTCGCCCCGGCCGCGCTGACCCGGGTCGCCCCGGCCGGCTCGATGATCGTCAACTCGTCGCGCGGCGGCGGCTCGAAGGACACCTGGTTGCTCGGGTGACCGGCGTGTTACGGCCCGGTGACCTGATCGAAACCGACGACAGGGAGGTTCGGTAAATCATGTGCGGAATCGCGGGCGAACTGCGGTACGACGGGCACCTCGCGGACAGCGAGGCGGTCCGCCGGATGCTGCCCTGCCTGGAATCGCGCGGCCCCGACGGCGAGGGCCTGTGGGCGCGCGGACCGATCGCGCTCGGCCACCGCCGCCTGAAGATCATCGACCTCTCCGAGGCCGGCGGCCAGCCCATGACCGACGACGAACTGGGCCTCTCGCTGGTCTTCAACGGCTGCATCTACAACTACAAACAGCTGCGCGAGGAGCTTCAGGGGTACGGCTACAAGTTCTTCTCGACCTCGGACACCGAGGTCATCATCAAGGCGTACCACCGCTGGGGCGCCGACTGCGTCCAGCACTTCCTGGGCATGTTCGCCTTCGCGATCGTCGAGCACGACAGCGGTACGGTCGTGCTGGCCCGCGACCGGCTCGGCATCAAGCCGCTCTATCTGGCCGAGACACGGGGCCGGGTGCGCTTCGCGTCGACGCTGCCCGCGCTGCTGGCCGCCGGTGACGTGGACAAGTCGATCGACAAGGTCGCGCTGCAGCACTACATGACGTTCCACTCGGTGGTGCCGGCGCCGCGAACGATCGTCAACGGCGTCCGCAAGCTTCCCCCGGCCACCGTCCGGGTGATCCGGGCCGACGGCACCGCGACCGACCAGGTCTACTGGGAGGCGTCGTTCACGCGCCGGCCCGAGGTCGCGGACGCCGAGTGGCCGGAGCTGATCCACGAGAAGCTGAAGGTGGCGGTCGAGCGGCGGATGGTGGCCGACGTGCCGGTCGGCGTGCTGCTCTCGGGCGGCATCGACTCCAGCTACATCGTGGCTCTGCTGGCCGAGCAGGGGCAGCGCGGCCTGACGACCTTCAGCATCGGCTTCGAGGCGGCGGGCGGCGAGACCGGCGACGAGTTCGCCTACTCCGACATCGTGGCGAAGCAGTTCGACACCGTGCATCACCAGATCCGGATCGGCAAGGACCGGTTCCTGCCCGCCGTCGACCGCACGGTGGCGGCGATGAGCGAGCCGATGGTGTCGCACGACTGCATCGCGTTCAACCTGTTGAGCGAGGATGTCTCGAAGTCGGTCAAGGTCGTACAATCGGGGCAGGGTGCGGACGAGATCCTGGCCGGCTACAGCTGGTATCCGCCACTTGAGCACGTGCCCTACGGCCAGGCCGTCGACGCGTACGCGGAAGAGTTCTTCGACCGCCCGCACGCCGACCTCGCCCGGCAGCTGAGCCCCGAGTGGCTGATCGGCGACGACGTCAGCCGGGAGTTCGTCGCCGCGAGCTTCGGCCGGCACGGCGCCGAGACCGCGGTCGACGCGGCGTTGCGACTCGACTCGCAGGTGATGCTGGTCGACGATCCGGTCAAACGGGTCGACAACATGACTATGGCGTGGGGCCTCGAGGCTCGCGTACCGTTCCTCGATCACGAGTTGGTGGAACTGGCCGCGGCCTGCCCGCCCGCTCTGAAATTGGCGCACGGCGGCAAGGGGGTGCTCAAGCAGGCGGCCCGCGGGGTGGTGCCCGACGAAGTGATCGACCGCACCAAGGGTTACTTCCCGGTTCCGGGCATCCGGCACCTCGAAGGAGCGATGCTCGACAAGGTGCGGGACGCACTCTTCGCACCGGCCGCCCGCGATCGGGGCCTCTTCCGGCCCGAGTACGTCGACGCGTTGCTGGCCGACCCGAACACCCCGCGCACCACGCTCGGCGCCAACCAGCTGTGGCAGCTCGCCCTGCTGGAGATGTGGCTGCAGGACAAAGGAATCTAGACAACGAGGGAGGACCCGTATGACCGGTCAGTTCAACCGTGTCGACGTCACCGTGCTGCCGATGGGCTGGACGAATCGTGAGACGGGCTCCTTTCCCTCGGAAGTCTCCGGAAGCTGGTCGCCGGCCCTGTCGCCGGACGGCCGGCACGCCGCGTACGTCTCCGACCGCAGCGGCCGCCCCCAGGTGTGGGTGCAGCCGGTCGGCAGCGAGCTGACGTTCCTGGTCGACACGGGCGAGGCCCCGGTGGCCGCGGTGCAGTGGTCGACCGGCGGCGGCTGGCTGGCCTGTCTGGTGGCTCCGGGCGGCGCTCCCCGGCACGAGGTGTGGCTGGTGCGGCCGGACGGCTCGGAGCTGCACCAGGTGGGCGGCTTCAGCGACGGCACGGCCGACAACATGCGCTGGCTGCCCGGCCGGTCGCTCCTCGCGCTGACCGAGAACCTCACCACGGCCCTGCTGATCGACGCCGTCTCCGGCGAGCGGTCGGTGGTCGCCCGGGGCGAGTTGATCTCGCTGCTCGACGTGTCGCCCGGCCGCGACCGCGCGCTGCTGCGGGTGGGGCCGCGCGGCGACCGGCACATCGTGGTCCGCGACCTGCTGACCGGCGTCGACGAGTTCGTCACGGCCGGCGAGCAGGCGGTCTTCGGGCCGGACGGCGAAACCGTGTACGCCCGCACCGAGTCCGGCGAACTGCCGGCGCTCATCCGGGTGGCCAAGGGCGGCGTGGAGGTGCTGGCCGCGTCCGAGACCGACGAGGTCGAGTCGTTCACCATCACAGCCGACGGGCGTACGGCCGCGGTGTTGTGGAACGTGCGGGGCGGGCTGTCCGAACTCACGCTGATCGACCTCGACTCGGGCGCGCGGCGGCCGGTGACCCCGCTGCCGGGCTCGGTCGTCAGCGGCCCGTCGTGGTCGTTCGACGGTTCCGCGCTGGCCTTCACGGCCGAGGGGCCGGGCCAGCCGCACGGCGTATGGGTCTCGTCGGCGACCGGCGTCGAGGCGGTGTCGGCCGATCCGGCGGCGCCGAACGCGGTGCGGCCCACGCTCGAGACGTTCGCCGCGCACGACGGGCTGATGCTGACCGGCTGGCTGTTCCGGCCGGCGGGCGACGGGCCGCACCCGACTGTGCTGTGGTTCCACGGCGGCCCCGAGGCGCAGGAGAGGCCGGGTCACGGGCCGCTCTTCCAGTCGCTGACCGACCGCGGCATCGCCGTCTTCGCCCCGAACGTGCGGGGGTCGTCGGGCTTCGGCCGCAGCTTCGTCAACGCCGACAACCTGGGGCTGCGCTACGCGGCGATCGAGGACGTGCGGTCGTGCGCCCGCTACCTGACGGAGTCCGGCGTCGCCTCCACCTTGGGGATCATGGGCCGTTCGTACGGGGGTTATCTGACCCTGGCCGCCCTCACCACGTTCCCCGACCTGTTTGCGGTCGGCATCGACGTCTGCGGCATGTCCAACTTCGCGACCTTCTACGAGCACACCGAGCCGTGGATCGCGGCCGCCGCCGTCTCGAAGTACGGCGACCCGGTCGCCCACCGCGAGCTGCTGGCCGATCTCTCGCCGATCACCCGCATCGACCGGCTGCGGACGCCGCTGATGGTCGTCCACGGCGAGAACGACAGCAACGTTCCGCTGATCGAGGCCGAACAGGTCGTGCGGGCCCTGCAGGAGCGCGGGGTGCCCCACCGCTACCTGCTCTTCCCCGGCGAGGGCCACGAGCTGCTGCACCGCTCGTCGCGCGCGGACTACCTGCGCGAGACGGTCGACTGGCTCACGACCTACCTTTCACCGGTCAGATAGGCAAAGGGAGCGCCGGCCACCGTGCGGTCCCCTCCCGCAACGGTGGTGCCGGCGCTCCCGTCTCATCCATCTGCGTTCCCGTCGTCGGTCCCGAACCCCACGCTCAGGACGGCAACCTTCCCCTCGTCGTCCCGAACCCCACGCTCGGAACGGCGACGGTGCCGGATCGCAGACGACTCACCGGATCAGAACTGCGACAACGTGATCCCGGCGGTTCGCGGGTCGCCGCTGTGGACCAGCGACTCCTGGTTCTGCACATCGTCGAAGGCGAACGCGTACGCCTTACCGTCCACCATGTTGTCGTGGATCACTTTGGCGTACAGGTTGGCCGGGTTGCCCTGGTAGAAGTCGGCCGCCGTGCCGCTGGGCTGGGTGTCGAGCCGGCCCAGCGTGGTGCGGGTCAGCGCCGCGCACAGCGTCCGGGCGATCGGCCCCACGACCAGGTCGTTCGGAGCCCCGAGAGCGCCGTCGCAGCCCCACACGTTGGCGGTGGACGGCTTCGTGAAGGACGCGACCGTCCGGCCCGCGCTGTCGGTGAAGTTCATGACGTTGCCGGTCGTGCGGCCCAGGAACCTGGTGTCCGGCCGGTCGGTGAACGGCACGACAGTCAAGTTCTTTCCCGCGTACGCGTTCCAGGCGCTCGTGATGTACGAGTCCAGGTACGTGGGGCTCATCAGCCCCGCGTCGGCCGCTTTGCCCGGCGCCAGCACGCGCAGCACCGTGCCGTCGCCCCGGGTGACAACGCTCCGGGCGAAGTCCGGCGACGCCTTGACCGCGTCGATGACCCGTTGCCGGCCGCCCGCCTTGACCTCCCCGGTCTTCGCGGTGCGCCCGTCGCCGCCGGTCACGCTGACCACGTGCGGCACGGCGAACATGTCGACCTGCGAGCTGTTGAGCCACAGACCGGAGTCGTTGAGGGTGAACTCGCTCCAGTCGAACAGGATGTCGCGGTTGGGGTCGCCGCCGGCCCACGGCGCCGGCTGCACGAGGCCGTCGGTGGTGAGCCGGAAGTCCAGCTTCTGCCCGAACGACATGTAGAGGCGGCCGGAGAGGTTCTTCGGCAGCTTCAGTGTGGTCGTCGCGCCGTCGGCCGGGCCGGCGATGGCTACGTCGGGGGCCGGCGCCGGAACGGGCCCGCCGCCGGTCCACGCGGTGAAGGCGCCGGCCGCGTTGACGTAGCCGAGCTTGCCGGTCGTCAGGTTGGTGCCCAGCACGTACAGGAAGACGTTGTCGCCCCGCCCGGTCTCGTTCCTGACCGCCACCGGAAGCGTGCTGCCCGCCGGCGGAACATCGGCCGGCTTGGTCGTGGGCGCCGTGGTCGGCGCCTTCGTCGTCGGCGCGACGGTGGGCGCGGTGGTGGTCGGGGCCTTCGTCGTCGGCGCGACGGTCGGCGCCGTCGTGGGGGTCGCTTCGCCTGCGCCCGAGCACGGCGCGCCGTTGAGCTTGCAGTTGGCCGGCTTGCCGCCCGAGCCCACGAAGCCGAACGTCACGGTCGACCCGACGGCGACGCTGCCGTTCCAGCCCCGGTTGGTGAAGGTGCGATGGCTGCCCGCGGTCACCAGGTCGGCGTCCCAGTAGCTGCCGATCGCGCCGCCGTCCGGGAGGTCGACCTCGACCTTCCACGACGACATCGCGTCGGCGCCGGTGTTCTTGATCGTGACCTCGGCCTGCCAGCCCGAACCCCAGTCGGAGACCGTACGCAGCGTGGCGGTCGCCGCGGCGGCCGACGCCGGGAGGGCGATCCAGGTGGTGATCCCGACCACGACCGCGACCACACCGGACAGGATGAAACTTCGTTGGCGACGCATCTCTGACTTGCCTCCGTAGTGAGCCGGACCAGCCCATCCTTGGAAGCAGCCCGCCGATCCACCCCATCCAGGATGATCTTTAAGGTCGCTTTAAGGTCGTATTGCCCCTCTGCCCTGCCCGCCCTGCCCGGCGTTCCCTCAGCCCAGTTCTTTGATCTGCGCTTCGATGCGCTCGCGGCGCTGCTCGAGGGTGTCGATGACGGCTTCGGTCTCGGCGAGGCCGGTCAGCTCGGTGGCGATCTCCTCCGGCTCCTGCAGTTCGATCGACGTGTCGCTGTCCCGCCCGCGGCGGGCGGTGACGTCGCCGGCCAGCCGGCGCAGCTCGGCCAGCTCCTCGTCGACGTCCTTGAGTTCCTGGCGCAGCTGGTCAGCGGTCTTGTCACTGGTCATGACCGCCATCCTAGGGTCGCAGCCTCAGGACTCCCGCAGGGCCTCGAAGTACGGCTTCATCGACGGGTAGTAGTCGTTGAAATCGGGCAGGGGCCGGCCGTCGCGGGCGGCGACCAGGTTGTCGAGGTAGTACTCCCAGCCCGGGCCGACCTCGCCGACGCCCTCGGTGGTCGTCAGGTGGTGCACGAAGCGCAGCTCGGTCTCGCCGCCGACGGCGGTGAGCAGCAGCTCCAGGTGCCAGGCGCCGGCCTCGTCGACCGTGGAGAGGGCCAGCCGGTTCGGGGGCTCGCAGGCGTCGATCCGCGCCTCCATCCAGGGGTTGTTCTCCTCGTACGCCAGCTGGACCTTGACGGTGCGGCCGGGCCCGGCCTCGCCGGTCCACTGGCCGAACCAGCGCGCGGTGCGGCCCGGTTCGGTGACGCTGGCCCAGACGTCCTCGATGCCGGCCCGGAACGTACGGCTCAGAATCAGGTCGTTGCCCTCGAGCCGGCCCGTGGGTGCGTTGGTCATGCCGTCTTCTCCCGTCGGTCGGGCGCCGCTCTGCCGGGCGCCGCTCTGTCGTGCGCTGCCGTGCCTTGCGTTGCCGTGCCTTTCGTCGCCGTGTCTCGCGCTGCCCTGTCTTGCGCCGCCGCCGTCCGCCGGTCGCGGCGGGTGCGGTAGACCTCGGTCTCAAGGGCGTCGAGCCGCCGGTTCCACACGTCGGCGGAATCCGCGAACCCGGCGAGCCAGCTCTTGACCTCGGTCAGGGGTGAAGGGTCGAGCCGGTAGACGCGCTCGCGCCCCTCGGCCGTGTCGCGGACCAGGCCGCTTTCGCGCAACACCCGCAGGTGCCGGCTGACGGCGGGCCGGCTGATCGGAAAACGCTCGGCGATGCGGCGAGCGGGCAACGGGCCCGCCCGCAACACCTCGAGAATCTGCCGGCGAACCGGATCGGCGATGGCCGCCACGACGTCGTCCACCCGAAAAGCGTAACTCATCGGTTACGCTTCAGCCATGAGAGATCGCTTCCACGCGCTGCACGAGAGCGGAACCTTCCTGCTGTCGAACCCGTGGGACGCCGGCTCGGCCCGGCTGCTCGAGTCGCTCGGCTTCCCGGCCCTGGCCACCACGTCATCGGGCCTGGCGGCAAGCCTGGGCAAACGCGACCAGCAGGTAACCCGGCCGGAACTGGTGGCACACGTCGCCGCCCTCACCGCCGCCGTCGGCATCCCGCTCAACGTCGACGCCGAACGCTGCTTCGCCGACGCGCCCGAGGGCATCGCCGAGACCGTCGACCTGCTCGCCGAGGCGGGCGCGGCCGGCATCTCCATCGAGGACTACGACCCCGCCACCGCTCGCATCGAAACCCTGGAGTCCGGAATCGAACGGGTCGCCGCCGCGGCCGAGGCCTGCGCCCGCCACAACATCGTGCTCACCGCCCGCGCCGAGAACCACCTCTACGGCTACGACAACCTGGACGACACGATCGAACGCCTGCGCGCCTACCGGGCCGCCGGCGCCGACGTCGTCTACGCCCCCGGCCTCAGCACCCCCGGCGACATCGGCCGCGTGGTCACCGAGGTGGCCTGCCCGGTCAACGTCCTGGCCGTCCCCGGCGCCCCCTCGGTACCCGAACTGGCCGCCCTGGGCGTCCGCCGCGTCTCCACCGGCGGCGCGCTGGCCTGGGCCGCCTACGGAGCCCTGCGGGACGCCGCCCGCGAACTGCTCGACACCGGCACCACCACGTTCCGCACCGGCTCCCTGACCGAGGACGAGATCGACCGCGCCTTCGGTTGACCGCCCCGGCCGGGTGGTCGCGGCTACGCTCCGATCCCGGCCGGGTGGCCCTGAGCGTCGGCCCTGCCGCTTGCCCACCCCTGTTCGCGGCGCTCACGAACCGCTCAACATGACCCCACCACTGATCGCCACGCTCACAAACCACCCAGCATGACCCCACCACTGATCGCCACGCTCACAAACCGCTCAACATGGCCCCGCCACTGGTCGCCACGCTCACAAACCGCTCAACATGGCCCCGCCACTGGTCGCGGTGACGCCACGCCGGCCGGGGTGAGCGTCGATCGGCCTGCGCGACCGACCGGGGCGCCATCTTGAAGATCTACACCGTGCGCCGTGGCATGGACGGCTTGCGACCTCGGCGTCATTGCGGCTCAGCGGGGCGACTCGGATGCGGCCCGGATGCACCTCGAAGCGGCCGGGGACGACCCGCGGGCGCTGTATCTGCTCGGCGGCTCACGCTGAGCACGATCCCGGAGCGGCCGTTCCGCTGTACGAGCGGGCCGCCGCCCCGGGCAACGCGGACGCCGCGTACAGCCTCGGCGACTTGGACCGGGCGGCCGTCCTCTATCGAGCCGCCGCCGAGGGCGGGGACGGGATCGCCGCCTTCAACGTTGGACTGCTGCTCGGCAAGATTCCCGAGGCCGCGCCCTGGCTGCGGCAGGCGGCCGAGTCGGGGATCGCCGAGGCGTACTCCGTGCTGGGTGACCGGCTCAGCGAGCAGGATCTCGACGGCGAGGCCCTGCGGTGCTACCTGCGGGCCGCGGAGGGGGGGGTGTCCCTATGGTTTTTGTCAAGCAGCGAGGGCGAGCTTTTCTGCCGGTTTGTGCTGGTAGGGGGTGTGG
>NZ_JAHWFK010000059.1 GCF_019710575.1 Paractinoplanes polyasparticus
ATCACCGTCTGGGGCATCCGCGACACCGACTCCTGGCGCAACGACAACCCCCTGCTCTTCGACGGCTCCGGCAACAAAAAAGCCGCCTACACCTCCGTGCTCAACGCCCTCAACGCCGGCAACGGGGGAGGCGGCGGCTCGACGGTGGAGCCCGGCGCCTGGTACGTGCTGGTCAACCGCAACAGCAGCCGGGTCATCGACGTGTACAACCTGGCCACCAACGACGGCGCCCGGATCACTCAGTGGAGCCGCAACAACGGCAACCAGCAGCAGTGGCAGTTCGTCGACTCCGGTGGTGGCTTCTACCGGCTGAAGTCGCGGTTGTCGGGCAAGGTGCTGGACGTCTCGGGCGCGTCCACTGCGGACGGTGGCGCGATCGTGCAGTGGTCGGACAACAACGCGGCCAACCAGCAGTTCAGCATCCAGACGATCGACGGTTACATCCAGTTGATCAACCGCAACAGTGGCAAGGCCGTCGAGGTGCAGGGCGCCTCGACCGCCGACGGCGGCAACGTCGTGCAGTACGCCGACTGGAACGGCGCCAACCAGCAATGGCAGCTGAACAAGGTCGGATAGCGCCGTCGTACCACGAACTTGCCAGTCACGAACCCCGGAGGCCACTTGTGACATCCCCCAACCGGCGCCGCCGATGGCTGGTGGCGACAGCCGCGGCGCTGGCCACGCTGGCCGCCGGAGTGCTCACGGTCGTGAACGCTCCGGCCGCATCGGCCGCGACCATCGACACCAGCGCGTCGTACGTGCTGGTGAATCGCAACAGCGGCAAGGCGATCGACGTCTACAACCTGGCCACCACCGACGGCGCCCGGATCACCCAATGGACTCGCAACGACGGCAGTCAGCAGCAGTGGCAGTTCGTCGACTCCGGCGGCGGCTTCTACCGGCTCAAGTCGCGGTTGTCGGGCAAGGTGCTGGACGTCTCCAACCGGTCCACCGCCGACGGTGGCGCGATCGTGCAGTGGTCGGACAACAACGCGGCCAACCAGCAGTTCAGCATCCAGGACATCGACGGTTACATCCAGCTGATCAACCGCAACAGCGGCAAGGCCATCGAGGTGCAGGGCGCCTCCACGGCCGACGGCGGCAACATCGTGCAGTACGCCGACTGGAACGGCGCCAATCAGCAGTGGCAGCTCGTCCGTGTCGGTGGCACCACCCCCACGACGCCGCCGCCGGGCGGATCCTGCACCCTGCCGTCGACCTACCGCTGGACCTCGACCGGTCAGCTGGCCACTCCGAAGGCGGGCTGGGCGTCTCTCAAGGACTTCACTGTCGCGCCCTACAACGGCAGGCAGCTGGTGTACGCGACCACGCACGGCGTCGGCGCAGGCAGCGGCTGGGGCTCGATGAACTTCTCGCTGTTCACGGACTGGTCGCAGATGGCTTCGGCGTCGCAGAACGCGATGAGTCAGAGCACCGTCGCGCCGTCGTTGTTCTACTTCGCGCCGAAGAGCATCTGGGTGCTCACCTACCAGTGGGGCGCCGGGGCGGCGTTCTTCTACCGCACCTCCAGCGACCCGACCAACCCCAACGGCTGGTCGGCGGCGCAGCCCATGTTCACCGGGTCGATCACCGACTCGGGCACCGGACCGATCGATCAGACGGTCATCGGTGACGGGCAGAACATGTACCTGTTCTTCGCCGGTGACAACGGCCGGATCTACCGGACGAGCATGCCGATGGGGAACTTCCCCGGCAACTTCGGCTCCTCGTACACGACCATCATGACCGACACCAAGGAGAACCTGTTCGAAGCGCCTCAGGTCTACAAGGTCCAGGGCCAGAACCAGTACCTGATGATCGTCGAGGCCCAGGGCTCCAACGGCCGCTTCTTCCGCTCCTTCACCGCCACCAGCCTCAACGGCTCGTGGACTCCGAACGCGGCCACCCAGAGCAACCCGTTCGCCGGCAAGGCCAACAGCGGCGCCACCTGGACCAACGACATCAGCCACGGGGAACTCCTGCGCACCAGCGCCGACCAGACCATGACCATCGACCCCTGCAACCTGCAACTGCTCTACCAGGGCCGTAATCCCAACTTCCAGGGCGACTACGGTCAGTGGCCCTACCGCCCGGGCCTGCTGACCCGGCAGCGCTGACGGTGTGGTGAGCACGCCCGCCCGGGCGTGCTCACCATCCCCGCTTCCACCCGTTCACGGAATCGCGTCGTGCAGTCACGTATCTCCAAGGGTGGTTGGCCCGTCGAATACGGTATGACGGTGCTTGACGATGATCTGATGCAGGGTGTCCGCGCAGCTCGGAGCGTCTTTTTCGAGCGTGTCGACCCGGTGCGGCCGGAACTGCATCGCTACTGCCGCCGGCTGACCGGTGACATCTGGGAGGCCGAGGATCTGGTCCAGGAGACGTTGACCCGGGCCTTCAGCCGGGCGGCCGACAGCTTCGACCGGATCGACAGGGTACTGCCATGGCTTGTCCGGATCGCCACCAACGCCTACATCGACTCGTGGCGGCGATCCCGGCCGACTCCGGCGGAGATGCCGGAGCCGGCGGCGCCGGAAACGGCGGACCCGCTCGAGGTGCGCGATGCCCTCAGCGAGCTGGCAACCCGGCTCGCCCCCCAGGAGCGAGCTGCGATCGTCCTCAAGGATGTCTTCGACTACCCCCTCGCCGACATCGCCAGAACCCTCGGTACGACCGTTGGCGCAGTGAAGGCTGCGCTGCACCGCGGCCGGGAACGGCTCGACGGGCGTATTCCTGGACGGCCGCGCCCGCAGCCCGACCGGGCGGTCCTCGAGGCCCTCGCCGCAGCTTTCAGCGCCTACGACGTGGAGCGCATCGTCGCCCTGCTCCTCGACGGCGCCGAATCGGTGCTGATCGGGGTCGTCCACGAAGAGGGTGCCGACGCGATGCGTAACGGCTCGCTGCACCACATGTTCGTCGTCGAGTCCGACGTGCGTTACCGGGCCGAAGTCGGCGAACTCGACGGTGAGCCGCTGATGCTGATGTGGCAGGCGCCGGTCGACGGCTCGCTGCCCGAAGCGCTGGTCGAGGTCATGCGGCTCGAAACGACAGACGGCCTGGTGAGCAGGATGCGGTGGTACTACCACTGCCCCGAAACCCTGGCTGAACTCGGCAAGAGGCTCGCGGCGCCGATCCGGGACCACGGTTACCGGTTCTGACGACGAGTCGCCGTTCAAGGGATTCACTCCGCAACCGGCGTGGCGATCAGTAGTTTTCTCAGCGTCAGGTGGGGCAGTGCAGAGAGGGCGCCGGCCGGTGCTCATCACAGAAGCGGGAGAGACAACGATGGCCGCAGGAGAGCTGACCGAGAACGGACGGGCGCGTGTGCTCGCCGACGGCAGGGAGATTCCGCTGCTCGCGCTCGGTGTGTGGCAGGTGCCGGACGGGCCCGAGTGCGAGAACGCGGTGCGCTGGGCGCTGGAAGCCGGCTATCGCCACATCGACACCGCGCAGGCGTACGGCAACGAGGCCAGCGTCGGGCGGGCGCTGCGTGACAGCGGCGTCGCCCGGGAGGACGTGTTCATCACGACTAAGTTCTATCCGGGCTCGAGTGACCCGGAAGTCGAGGCGCAGCGCAGCCTCGAGCGCCTCGGCGTGGAGTCGGTCGACCTTTACCTCGTGCACTGGCCGCAGGGCGGGCCGACCTGGGCCTGGGAGGGTATGCAGGGCGCGCACGAGCGGGGCTACGCGCGCTCGATCGGCATCTCCAACTTCAGCGCGTCCGAGGTTGACGCCCTGCTCAAGGTGGCCGAGGTCGCCCCGGTCGTCAACCAGGTGCAGTTCAGCCCGTTCGAGTTCCGCCGCGATCTGCTGGCGGCCTGCGAAGCGCGCGGCCTGGCCCTGGAGGCCTACAGCCCGTTGGGCACAGGCCGGCACCTGCGCGATCGGCAGGTGGCCGAGATCGCCGAGCGGCTGGGCCGTACCCCGGCTCAGGTGTTGATCCGCTGGGCGCTGCAGCGCGGTCTCATTGTGCTGCCCAAGTCCACCCACCGGGAGCGGATCGAGCAGAACGCGCAAGTCTTCGACTTCGAGCTGACCTCCGCCGACATGGACGCGCTGGACGGCCTGGACGGCACCGGCGGTACCGACCGTGCCCTGGAGCGGCCGTGGTGGTGAACCCCATCTGACGCCGCTGCTGTTCCCGCAGTTTCCTCAGCTGGACGGCGACTCAGCCGATGATGCGGCCGTGTGGTTACCCGGAGGAAGACGACGAGCGGCGCGATCCGGTTCGCGGTTGTTCGCGACGTACCTCGGGGCCAGTCTGCTGCCGATCGGGGCGCTGGCCACGGTGTTGCTCAACGGTGTGCAGGAAGACGCGGCCAAGCAGGGGCGGGATCAGGGGGTCGCGCAGGCGGCCGTCATCGCCGAGATGGCGGTGGCGCCGGCGCTCGACGCCGCGGATCTGAGCCGCGGACTGACCGAGAGCGAGCGCGACTCGCTGGCCAAGGCGACTGATCTGGCGCTCTTCCACGGTTCGGTCCTGCGGATGCGGCTGCGCACCTTCACCGGTCAGGTCGTCTACTCCGACGACGGGTCCACCTCGGGCGGGGTGCCGGTCTCCGATCCGGCATTTCACTCGGCGACGGTGGGGGTGGCCGGGGCCACCATGATCGCCGACGCTAACGAAGCCGGTGGCAAGGTCATCCGGGTGTTGCAACCGGTGTTCGCGCGAGCTTCCGGTGAGGCGATCGGGGTACTCGAGCTTTATCTCCCGTACGACAAGATCGACCAGCGGCTGCACGAACAGATGGTCGTCACCTACTGGCGGCTCGGCGGTGGTCTTGGCGTGCTCTACCTGGCGCTGGGCCTGATCTCGTGGTCGACGACCCGGTCGTTGCGGCGCTACGCCGCCCGGCAGGAGCACGAGGCGCTGCACGACGGGCTGACCGGGCTGCCGAACAGAGAGGCGTTCCGGCAGCGGGCCACAGCCGCTCTCCGCGAGGACAAGGGCGGCGCGGTGGTCGTCGTGGACCTCAACCGTTTCAAGGAGGTCAACGACACGCTCGGCCACCACGCCGGCGACGAGCTGCTGAAGGTGATCACCGCGCGGTTGCGGGGCGGCGTGCGCCAGCAGGACACGGTGGCCCGGCTCGGCGGCGACGAGTTCGCACTCATCGTGCCCGGGGCGGACGCCGACGAGGTACGGGTGATGCTCGAGTCGCTGCGGACGGTGCTCACCAGCGAAGTAGTCCTGGACGGCGTGCCGCTCACGATCGAGGCGAGTTTCGGCATCGCGCTCTACCCGGCGCACGGCGCCGAGGTCGAGGAGCTGCTCCGGCACGCCGACGCGGCCATGTATCAGGGCAAGCGGGGGACGGCTGACATCGTCGTCTGGACCGGCGAGCGAACCCGCCATCCCACCCAGTGGCTGGTGGTGCAAGCGGAGCTGCGGCACGCCCTGGACCGGGACGAGCTGGTGCTGTTCTACCAGCCGAAGGTGAGCCTGAGCGACGGCACGATCTGCGGGGTGGAGGCGCTGGTGCGCTGGCAGCACCCGGAACGCGGCCTGCTGCCGCCGTCGGAGTTCCTGCCGGCGGCCGAGCAGTCCGGACTGATCGAGCCGCTGACCGCATGGGTGCTGCGTCGGGCGCTGACCGATCAGGCGGCCTGGGCAGCAGCCGGCCGCGACTGGACGGTCTCGGTGAACGTCTCGGCCCGCAACCTGGAGGCCGCCGACTTCGCCGGGATGGTGGAGGCGTTGCTGGCCGAGTTCGGCACCGCGCCGGACCGGCTGGTCCTCGAGGTCACCGAGACGGCGATGGTCGACGACCGGGCGACCTCGATGGCCGCGATCCATCGGCTCGCCGGCCGGGGGATCGGATTCTCGATGGACGACTTCGGCACCGGCTACACCAGCCTGGAACGGCTGCGCGGGGTGCCACTGGTCGAACTCAAGATCGACCGGACCTTCGTGGCGACGGTGCTCGAGGAGAAGGAGAACCAGGCGATCGTCCACGCGGTCATCGCGCTGTCCCGGGGGCTCGGCTGCCGCGTCACCGCCGAGGGTGTGGAGACGGCCGAGATCGCCGACTGGCTCGCTGCGGCCGGCTGCGACGAGGCCCAGGGCTATCACTACTCGCGGCCGATGCCGTGGGCGCAGATTTCCGTACCGATTCCGGAGGAAGCGATCCGATGAAGAAGCTGTTGGTCTCGATGCTCGCGCTCGGCCTCCTCACGGGATGCGGTGGTAAGGCCGACGAGCCGGCCGGGCAGAGCGCCGTCCCCTTCGACCAAGCGCTGCACGACTCACTGCCGCAGGCGGTGCGCGACCGCGGCTACATCCGCTTCGTCACCGACGCCAGTTACGCGCCGATGGAGTCGTTCGCGGCGGACGGCCGTACGATCGTGGGGTTCGAACCGGATCTCGCCGACGCCATCGGTCAGGTTCTGGGCATCAGAATCCAGATCGTGACCGGTCCCTTCCAGACCGCCCTGGACAAGGTGGCCGACGGCACCTACGAGGGTGTGCTGTCGGCTATGACCGACACCGCCGAGCGCGAGAAGAAGGCCGACTTCGTCGACTACCTCTCCGCCGGGTCGTCGATCATCGTGCAGCGCGGCAATCCGCACCGCGTCGCCGATCTGACCGGCCTGTGCGGCAACGTGGTCGCCATCGAGAAGGGCACCATCCAGGCCGATCTGTTGCACCGCACCCAGAGCGAGTGCGACGGCCGGCCGATGAAGATCAACGAATACAAGACGAATGCCGACGCGCTGCTGCAGCTGCGGACCGGCCGCGCGGTCGCGGTGCTCAACGACTTCCCGGCAGCAACCCACCTGGCCACCGACTCGCGTACCAAGGATTACTACGAGCTGGCGTCGACCGCCCAGTACGATCCGGGCCTGATCGGCATCCCGTTCGCCAAGAACAACAGTCAGCTCCGTGACGCGGTGAAGGGTGCGCTGGACCAGGTGGTCGCCACCGGCACCTACGCCGATCTGCTGCAGCGCTGGAATCTGAGCAGCGGCGCGGTCAAGGCTGTATCGATCAACGGCGCTACGCAGGATTAGAGTCCGCAGAACACCAGCACACGATCCCCGGTCTCCGCGCGAACGACCGTGACCGCAGCGCGGTCGGTGCGCGGGATCTCAGGCGACGAAGGCTCCGGCCTGAGGCGTGCTGACGACCGGGCCGCGTCGGCGAGCGACACGTTGGCCGGTGCGTGAAGTTCAGAATCCGTTCCGTGACGTACATGACATGTCATTTAATGCGGTGAGGCGGTATGCATGACATGTCACTGAAATTCGAGAGGGGAAACGTCATGGGACAGCTGGACGGCAAGACGGCGCTGGTCACCGGGGGCACGAGCGGGATAGGGCTGGCCACCGCCCACCGGTTCGCCGACGAGGGCGCTCATGTCTTCATCACCGGGCGCGATCAGGGGCGCCTCGACGCTGCGGTCAAGGAGGTGCGGAACGCCACGGGCATCACGAGCGACGTCAGCAACCTCGAGGACCTCGACCGGCTCGCCGCCGCGATCGGCGACCACGGGAAGGGACTCGACGCGGTCTTCGTCAACGCGGGCGGCGGTGAGTTCGCGACGCTCGACTCGGTCGGGTGGCAGGACTACCAGCAGACGTTCAACACCAACGTGGGCGGCGTGATCTTCACCGTGCAGAAGGTGCTGCCGCTGCTCAACCCGGGCGCGGCCATCGTGCTGACCGGCTCCAGCTCGGCGGGCAACGGGCAGCCGGCGTTCGGGCTCTACGCCGCCAGCAAGGCCGCGATCCGCTCGCTGGGCCGCACCTGGGCCGGCGAACTGGTCGGCCGCGGCGTCCGGGTCAACACGATCGTTCCCGGCCCGACCGAGACGCCGGGCCTGGCGGTCTCGTGCCGGACAACCCGCAGGGGCTGTTCCAGCAGCTCGCCACGACGGTTCCGATGGGCCGCATCGGACGTCCCGAGGAGATCGCCAACGTGGTGCTCTTCCTGGTGTCCGAGCAGTCCAGCTTCATGACCGGCGCCGAGGTCTTCGTGGACGGCGGAGCCGAGCAGATCTAGGGCGGCCCGATGGTCTCGTGCACCGTCTCGAGGATCGCCGCCAACTGGCGAACCGCCTGCGGTGAAAGGCCGTCGAAGAAGAGCCGGCGCACCAGAGCCACATGACCGGGCGCGGCGTCCCGGTTGGCCTGGCGCCCGGCCTCGGTCGCCTCGACCACGGTGATCCGGCGGTCGTCGCCGTGCGGGCGGGTGCGGACCAGGCCGCGGGTCGCCATCCGCTTGGTTTGGTGCGAGACGCGACTGCGCTCCCAGCCGAGGATCCGGGCCATGTCCGTGATCGACAAAGGGTCCGCGACCAACACGTTCAGGACGTCGTAGTCGGCGAGGGACAGCCCGCTGTCGGCCTGCAGCTGGCGGTTCGCCTCGAAGTTGATCCGGTGCTGAACACGCATGAAGGCCAGCCAGGCCCGCTGCTGGTCGGCGTCCAGCCACTCACTCACAGATGAAGGATATGTCACGGGTTCGGCCGGGTGAGAAGCCACCGCTGGGAAGACCACCGACGAGGACCCGTGCCGGACGGTGTGACGATCGGAACCGTCGTCGAACTTCGCGGCGCCGACTACGCGGCCCGCTTCGAGCTGCCGGTGCGCACCGCCATGGATCTCGCCGGTGACCGCCAGGTGTGGATGGCCGGCCGCGGCACCGGCTCCGTGCCGGTCGCGCTGGCGCGCAGCCTGTTCATCCGGTGGCTGGTGTTCGGTCGCCGGGTTCCGGCGGGCCGGCTCGGTGAGCTCGTACGGAAACGAGGCCGTCGCGCGGCGCCGCTGGTGTGGCAATCACCCGCCTCCCTGCGCGCCGCGGGGATCCGGCGGGTCCCGCGGGTGGCCGGTGTGAGCGACGGCGGGCCCCGGCTGGCCGACGACCGCGTGCTGACGGTGGCCAACGTCGTCTGGTGCACCGGGTTCCGGCCGGGCTACGACTGGCTTGCTCCCGGCGCCCTCGGCCCGGACGGGTGGCCCGTGCACCGGCGTGGCGTGTCCACCTCTACGCCCGGCCTGGGTTTCGTCGGCATGCCGTTGCAGAGCACGTTCGCCTCCGCGTTCCTGTCGGGTATGCCCGCCGACGCGGCGTTGGTGGTCGCCCGGCTCCTCGAGGGCTGAGTGTGCGCGCCACGCGGACATAGTCGGAGCGCCGTACGAGCGTCCGACCGCCCCGATGGCCCGCGAGTTCGCCTCGTGACGTACGCCTCGCCGCGAGGCGGACCGGTAGGTGAACTGACGGTGAGGGCTCCCGTCGACAGCAGTGAGGACGTCACCCCGAGGAGATGCGACATGCGGAACGTCAAACGAACGATGGTGGTGCTGACCGGACTGGCCGGCCTGATGATGTCGGCGGCGGCCTGTGCAGGTCCGGGCCCGACGGCCGCGGGTGGCCCCTCGGCGCCGGCTCCGGCTCCCTCGACGGCACCGCCCGGCGGCGGGACGGGGGCCGGGGCCGGGACGAAGACGGGGGGCGGCGGCCACAGCACCACGACGACTACCGTGGCCGAATGCCGCACGAACGACCTGGAAGTGTCCCTCGCGGCCGTCCCCGGTATTTACGGGGGCTCGGCGCTCCGGCACGCCGAACGGCTGATCTTCACCAATGTCTCCGGGCGTTCCTGTTTCGAGCAGGGCTACCCCGGCGTCTCCTTCGTGGCTGGTGACAACGGGACACAGGTCGGCCGCGGCTTCATCCGCGACAGTGCAACCACCCCGCGGGTCACCCTGAAGGCGGGCGGACAGGCCCACGCGACGATCGTCGTCACCGACGCGCCCAACGCCTGCCGCCCGGTCCAGGTTCGCGGCTTCCGGGTCATCCCGCCGGACCAGTCCACGTCCGCCTTTGTGAGACAACCGCAGGACGCGTGCCGCGACACCGGGCAGTCGGACGGCCACGTCGAGCCGATCACCCCCGGCGCGTAGCGGATGCCGGCACACGGTCCGGCCCCCGCGTTCTCCGTGGTGCCCGATCCCTGCGGCGCACGGCACGTCGTCGGCCTGCGCCTGCTCGAGGATGCTGGCCGGCCCGTGCCCGCGCTGCTCGCCCTGCACCACGACCTGCGCCGGCTGCGGGGCGACTACGGCCCACGGTCGGTCGACCTGCCGGGCACCCCGGCCGGTGGGACGCACGGCTACAGCGAGGCGTTCGGGGCCAAGGTGCGCTTCGGGCGCCCGTCCGCCGTGCTGCGGGTGCCGGCCGGAGTGCTCTCCGGTCAGGTCGAGCGCTCCGGCCTCGCCTGGCGGGTACGGCAGGCGCTGGGTGATCGGCTCGGTGTGCGGCCGACCGCGCTGGACGACGTGGCGCGGGCGATCGCGGCACACCCGCGCACGATCCAGCGCAGCCTCCTCGACGAGGGTCTGACGTTCGCCGAGATCCTCGATTGTGTACGGCGGGAGCGGGCCGACGCCCTGGTGACCGGCACCGACCAGCCGCTGGCACAGATCGCCGCCCGCCTCGGTCTCGCCGAGGCGGGCGTGTTGAGCCGATGCGCGCGACGCTGGTGGGGGCACACCGCCGCGACGCACCGGCAGATTGCCATCAGCCGATAAGGCTTCCGACGTACCCGTCGGGACGTACCATGACCGGGCGACCCTCGACGACCAGTTCCGCGGGCCGGCCGTCGAGCAGCGCGTCGCCGGCCTCGGCCACCCGGGATCCGGCCAGCTCCCCCTCCTTGCCGTAGTGCACGTCGAGCCCGGCCAGGCGCCGGGCCAGGACGAGGGAGAGATCGGGCAGCCGGTCGATCAGCCTGCCGAGCAGGCGTCGCAGGGCCTGGCCGGTCGGGCTGGTTGCGGTGATCAACGCGGTTTGGGCAAGGGTGTGCTCGGCGACGTCCTCGGCCCACGGGTGTCGCTCGTCGTGGTAGGTGTCCAGCAGGTCGTCACCAGCCCAGCCGCTGACGACGTCGGCCAGCTTCCAGCCCAGGTTCATCGCGTCCTGCAGGCCGAGGTTGAGGCCGACCCCGCCCGCCGGGAAGTGCATGTGGGCGGCGTCCCCGGCCAGCAGCACGCGTCCCTCGCGGTACCGCGCGGCGACGCGGGTGGCGTTGCCGAAGCGGCTCAGCCACGCCGGGTCGCGCAGGCCGAAGTCGGCGCCGCCGATGCGTGTGGTGATCTCCCGCAGCTCGTCCAGGGTCAGCTCCCGCCGCCCGGCGTCCTGATGCTCGGGGTCGTAACCGGTGAATCGCAACAGTCCGCCCGGCACCGGCGCCACAATCAGCGCGCCCTTCTCATTCTGCACGCCGTACCCGGGTACGGGCGGCGCGTCGGCCCGGACATCACCCAGGTACGCGTAGGTGTCGGCGTCGGTGCCCGGGAAGCCGATGCCGGCGCTGCGCCGTACGGTGCTGCCTGCGCCGTCGGCCCCGACCACCCAGGCCGCGCGCCGGTCGGGGCCGCCGTCGACGCTGACCCGCACGCCGTCCGCGTCCTGGGTCAGGCCGGTGACCGCCACGCCACGCAGCACCCGGGCGCCCAGCTCGAGGGCACGCTGCTCGAGGATCGCCTCCGTGCGGTCCTGCGGGAAGGCCAGCATGAACGGGTACGGGCTGTCCAGGCGGGTCAGGTCGAGCCGCTCGCGCAGGAAGCCGAAATGCCAGGACGGCACGCGAACTCCGGTGGCCAGGAACGGTTCCTGCAGGCCGCGCAGGGCCAGCTGCTCCAGCGTCCGGGCGTGCAGGCCGAGCGCGCGGGGATGTCCGGCCGGGGCGTCCGCCCGTTCCAGCACGACCGTGGACACCCCGCCCAGCCGGAGTTCGGCGGCCAGCATCAACCCGACCGGGCCGCCCCCCACGATGATTACCTCAGTCTCTTCGTTCATGGTGCCAACGCTAGAAACGAACGCGTGCATGGGCATTGATCCAGGGCGACGACTAATTGCTCACGCCGATCGGCCCGCAGCTCCGAAGACGTCACCACCGCTCGGACGAAGCCCGCCGGGCTCCCGCTTCATCGCGCCGGTCGCCGGTCCGGACGGAACCCCACGGGTTCCGTCCGGACTTCTTGTCCCAGCGGTGCGTCCCGCTACCCGTCGCCGCGCGGACGTCACAGCCGGCTCAGCAGGCGCGGCGGGCCGGTGATCACGGTGCTGGGCACCGGATTCCAGGTGACCGTCCCGTCCGTCGCGCGGGCGACGCGGCCGAAGGGCTGGTCTCCGAAGTGGAAGGCGAACGCGACCGTGCCCGGCACCAGCATCTCGTCGATCAGGCGCCGCCGGGCGGCCGGGACGCTGTCGCCGTGCCGGTCCGGGACCGAGCCCCACTCGATGTGGTTCAGCTGCAGCGGGTGGTGGAAGGCGTCGCCGAAGCACAGCAGCCGCTCGGCGCCCGCCGTGACGAGGTAGGACGTGTGACCCGGGCTGGCCCGGCGTCGATCAGCAGCCGCCGCCCGCCGATCTCGACCAGCAGACCACCGGCCGACATCGGCACCATGCCCCGCTCGTCCAGCAGATCGCCCGTCCATTCGCCGGGCGGTACGGACGGGAAGAAACCGCTCGGAGGAAAGGCCATGGCGCCGTCGACGACGTACGTGAATCGCACTCCACCCAGGGTCAGCGAGCGGACCGAAGACTGGCTCGGCAAGTTCGTCATGCTTCGTTCGACGGCGCCCGGCGCGAGGCGTTCAGTGCTGATCCGTCACGGGCCGGCGAACCATGTCTCGCAGACCGCGTCGAATGCCGCGGGCTGCTCGATCCACGGGAAGTGGCCGCACTTCGCGATGAGTTCCAGCGCCGGGGACGGCAGGGCCGCGTGGATGCGCTCGGCCTGGGACACCCGGTCGCAGGTGAAGTCGTCGTGGCCGACGACGACGAGGGTGGGCGCGATGATGCGGCCCGGCTCAGGCAGCAGGTTCCCGGACTGGAAGCCGGACGCCTTGCTGTACCGGAGCACGTTGTCGTCGACCTCCAGGCCCGGCAGCGGCGCGGGCCAGTTCGGAAGTCACCCGACCGAACGTACGTCGGCGCGCGGCGCGTACCGAGCGGATGTGATGAAGACGCCGGCGGTTGAACTGCGTCGTCCCTCGTCCGTGGCGAAGCCCGGCCGCCCGTCAACGTTTCGTCTGCGTTCCGTCGGCACGGCGCTGGTGGACTGGGGCCATGGCTGATTCGATCAACGACTACCGGACCGCCGCCGCCGAGCTCGCCCGCCGCGTCGCCGGCGCCGTTCTGCTCCCGGGCGACGAGGGCTACGCCGAGGAATGCGCGACGTACAACCCGGCCGTGCCCAACAACCCGGCTGTGGTGGTGGGCGCCGCCGGCTCGTCCGACGTGCAGGCCGCGCTGGCGTTCGCGAAGGACCACGACCTCGTCGTGGCGGTGATGAACACCGGGCACACCACCGTCGTCGCCGATGACCGCGCGCTGCTGATCACCACCCGGCGAATGGACGAGATCACCATCGATCCGGTCGCTCGCCGCGCCCGGGTCGGCGCCGGCGTGCGCTGGCAGCAGGTCGCCGACGCCGCGGCGCAGCACGGGCTCGCGCCGCTCAACGGTTCCTCGCCGCTCGTCGGCGTGGTGGGTTACACCCTCGGCGGAGGGCTGAGCGCCACGATGGGCCGCAAGTACGGCTGGGCGTCCGACCACGTCACCGCGCTCGACATCGTCACCGCGGACGGGCAGGTACGGCACGCCGATGCCGACGCCGAACCGGAGCTGTTCTGGGCCACCCGCGGCTCGAAGAGCAACCTGGGCATCGTCACCGCCCTCGAGTTCGAGGTGTTCCCGGTCACCCGGTTGTACGGCGGGGTGCTGATTTTCCCGGGCGACCAGGCCGCAGCGGTGCTGCGGGCGTACGCCACCGTGACCGCCCAGGCGCCGGACGAGCTGACCACCTCGATCGCGTTCATGCGGCTGCCCGATGTGCCGGTGTTCCCGGAGCCGTTGCGGGGCACCTTCACGGTGCACGTGCGGGTCTCGTTCCTCGGCGGTGCCGCAGAGGCGGACGCGCTGCTGGCGCCCCTCCGCGCGGCCGCGCCGATCGTGCTCGACACCGTCGGCGACATGCCCTACACCGACTTCGCCGCCATCTACTCCGACCCGGAGGGCCCGGCGCCGTTCGCCGAGCGCACGCTGAGCCTGCCACCGCTGACGGACGACCTCGTGGCGCAGCTGATCGCGAGCATCGGGCCGGCGGCTGACGTGCCGGCCAACATCATCGAACTGCGTCACCTCGGCGGTGCGCTGCGCGAGACGCCGGTCGGCGCCGGTGCGGCCGGCCTGCGCACGTCGGAGTTCGTCCTGTGGGTCGTCACCGTCGGTGGCCCCGACATGACCGGACCGGCTTTGCGATGGACCGGCGAGCTCTTCGACGGTTTGCGGCCGTGGGCGCTGGAGGGCAAGCACCTCAACTTCATCGGTCGGGAAGATCTGGCCGAGGAAGCGGTCCGCGCCGCCTACCCAGCCGCCACCTACGACCGGTTGGCGCGGGCGAAAGCCAAGTACGACCCGGCGAACGTCTTCCGCCTCAACCACAACATCAAGCCGGCGGCCTGACCACCGGCACGGAATTCCGGGACCCGAGTTCACTGGGTATCTGGTCATAAAGGTCACGCGCGACGGACTTGGCCCAGCCTGGCTGCCCCGTGAAGATTCAACGGGTGAGATTCACTCTGCTGGGCCCGGTGCGGGTCATCACGGATGCCGGTGACGTGGCCCTGGGGCCGCCCCAGCAGCGTGGGCTGCTGGCCCTGCTGCTCCTGCGGAACACGCCGGTGCCGATCGACGACGTGGTGGACGCGCTGTGGGGCGAGAATCCACCGGCGTCGGCGCACAGCACCGTTCGCACGTATGCCGCCCGGCTGCGGCAGGTCCTGGCCGGCGGTGAGGCCGAACTGCGCCGGTCGGCGAGTGGCTACCACATCGCACGAAACGGGGCCGGTGTCGACGCGGACGAGTTCGACCGGCTCGTCGGCGCCGCCCGCGAGGCACGGCGCTCCGGGGACATCGCCGGCGCGGCGGCCACGCTGCGCGCCGCCCTCGAGGTCTGGTCCGGTCCGGCGCTGGGTGGCGTCCGAGCGGAGTTCGCAGCCGCCCAGCGCACCCGGCTCGAGGAGTCCCGGCGTGCCGCTCGTGAACAGCTGTTCGACGCGGAACTGGCGCTCGGCCGGCACGAGGCCATCCGTGCGGATCTCGGCGCGGCCGTCGCCGATCGGCCGTTGGACGAGCGCCTGACCGAGCTGTGGATGACTGCCCTGCACCGCTCCGGGCGGACGGTGGAGGGGCTCGAGGCGTTCCGCCGGCTGCGCGCCGGGCTGCGTGACCAGCTCGGCATCGAACCCGGTCCCGAGCTGCAGCGGTTGCATCAGCGTCTGCTCCAGGGCGACGAGGCCGTCGGCGGGCCGGCGGTGACGGCCGAGCCGCCGGCGACCCGGCCCGTTCAGATACCCCCGGACGTACGGGATTTCACCGGTCGCCGCACCGAGGTCGACCGGCTGTGCCGCGTGCTCACCGAGGACGGCGGGATACCGGTCGCCGGCATCACGGGTCTCGGCGGGTCGGGCAAGACGACCCTGGCCGTGCACGTGGCCCATCTGTTCGCCGATCGATTCCCGGACGGGCGGTTGTTCCTCGATCTGCGAGCCCGCACCGGCCGAGCCATGAGTACGCACGAGGCCCTCGGATCGCTGCTCCGCTCGATCGGGCCGGGCATCTCGCTGCCCGGCACGACAGCCGAGCGCTCCGCGCTGTGGCGCACGATGACCGCCGGGCACAAGATGCTGGTGGTTCTCGATGACGCGGACAGCAGCGAGCAGGTGGAACCGCTGTTGCCAGGCTGCGCGGTGGTGGTGACGGCGAGTCGCCGCCTGCTGGAGCTGTCGGCGGTGGCATGGCAGCGGCTCGGCCCGCTCAGCGACCAGGAATCGCTGCGCCTCCTCGGCCAGATCTCCGGGCACCGGCGGATCAGCGCCGAACCGGACGCGGCTCGAGAGCTGATCGCCGCCTGCTCCGGGCACGCCCTGTCGGTCCGGGTGGCCGCCGCCCGGCTGCTCGACCGGCCGATGTGGACGGTGCGGCAGATCATGGCGCAGCTGGCGGAGGATCTGCAGGCGCCGGTCGTCATGCATGCCGACTGCAAGATTGTCGATGAGCCGATCCGGCGGGCGGAGGCGCGGCTCGGGGCGGTGCCGGCCGAGGTCTTCCGCCTCGCCGCCCTCGCTGCTTCACCGATCCGCACCGTGGCCGAGGTGACCGCGATGACCGGGCTGTCCCGGGCCGAGGCGCGTGCCGCCCTGGAGGAGCTCGTGGACGCCCACCTGGTGGAGGCGCTCGACACCGACACCTACCGGTACGCGGTATTGATCCAGGCCTTCGCTCGGCGCCGGGCCGAGCAGGTCGAGGGCCCGGACCGCTGCCGGGCGGCGCTGGCCGGCCTGAGCCGCAGGCTGGTCGCGGTGGCCTGAGGCCCTGACGGCCGGCATCGTGTGGCTGCAGCCCGAGCCGCGCACGGAGTGAGGAGTGAGACGCCGATCACGACATCCCCGCTCGAACGAATGAGAAGTCCCACCGTCTCTCCCGGAGAGGCGCGATCCGGCGCCGGAGCGCCGACCGGCGATGCCGCGAACGACATCCGCTGGTATCTGGACGGCCGGCCGATCCTGGCGCATGTGTCCGGCCTGCCGGCCGTCATGGCCAGCCGCGCACTGGTCGAGCACGTGGTGCGGCAGCGGGTTGCCGCGACGATCAACGTGAAGATCGTCGATGCGACCGAGGTGACCGGCCTGCGTGTCACCGGGGACGGGTCCAGGGTGATCGGCGTATCACTCGCCGGGCCGGACCGGACGGTGGACGCGGACCTGGTGGTCGACGCGGGCGGCCGGGGTTCGCGCAGCCCGGTGTGGCTGGCCGATCTGGGCCTGCCCGAGGTCCCGCGGGAGACGGTGGAGCTCGGCCTCAGCTCGGTGTCGCGCGGGCGTTCATCGGGGTCTTCCACCTGGTCGACCCGGGTTCCGCGCCGGCCGCCCCGGAGATCGCCGCCCGGATGCACGACTCTGCCGGCTCACCAGCCCGAGCGTCCGGCGTCAACGTTTCGTCGGCGTTGCGTCGGCGCCCGCTTGATGGAGTGAACTCATGACCGACACGATCAACACCAACGCGACCCTCGCCGGCCTTCTCGACCGGGCCGCCATCACCGACACCCTCCACCGCTACGCCGCCGGCCTCGATCTCAACGACGCCGACCTGCTCGCCTCCTCGCTCACCGAGGACGCCGTCGTCGATCTCGGCCCGGCCATGCGGCGCATCGGGTACGACTTTCCTCCGCTCGCCCCGCGGGAGACCGTCGTCACGAGCCTGATCGGTGCGGTGGGGCCGCTGGACTCCAGCCACTCCATCAGCAACGTCCGCATCACGATCGACGGCGACAGCGCCACGGTGCTCGCCTACGCCCAGGCGCAGCACTTCAAGCCGGGCTCCGGTTCCGACCCGGCGGTGACCCGCCACGCCTTGATGATGAACCGTTACACCGCGACCATGGTCCGCGACGGCGAGCAGTGGCGCATCCGGCACCTCGACATCGCCAACGCCTGGTTCGAGGGCGACGCGCTCATGCTGCTCGGCGAGTAACGCCCGCAGCAGCGCGGTTGCTGCGTGTCCCGGGCCGGGCCGGAGCCAGATCGCGGAAGGACCCGGTCGGTCCGGCTCCGGTCACGACGATGTCCCTGCCACCGGCGACGGAAGCGCGAGGCCAACGTCACCGGTGACCGGCCGAGCTCGGCCGAGACGGGATCCGGGTCAACAGCATCTCCCCGGGCACGCATCCGCCGGCCGTGCCGGAACCCGGGCCGGAGCGACGTCCCAGCCGCGGGCCGACGAGGTCGTTCGTCCCGCGCCGGATCAGAAGCCGAACAGCCGGTATTCGCTGACCTGCTCGAAGCCCAGCCGCCGATAGACCATGGCCCCTCGCGGGCTGGCCGTCAGGGCGGCCACCTTCAGTCCCCGGCCCCTCGCCTCGCGCAGCAGCTCCGCGGCCAGTGCGGTCGCGATGCCGCGGCCCTCGAACTCGGCGATCGTCGCCATGTTGTAGATGCCGGCCACACCATGGCTGATCGACAGTGCGCCGCAGGCGACCGGCCGGTCGCCGGACCACGCGACGTAGCGCAGCTGTTCCTCGCGCCGGCCGTCCCGGGCGAGCTCGACCTCGGTGGTGGCGTCCGCGTCGGCCGCGGACATGCCGTTCGGCACCGGATAGGTCGCGGCGAACGCCGCGAGTTCGGCCTCGGTGCGCGCCTGCTCGATGCGGACGCCGTCCGGTGCCGGCACGGCGGGCACGCCGTCCAGCCGCGCCGCCATCACCGGGACGACGCCGGCGAGGGAAGCGCCCCGGTCGAGGAGCAGATCCGCGACGTCGGGATCGCTGTCGACCGGATGGTTCCACCACAGCCAGCTGGTGCCCTCGAGCGCCTCGCGGGCCCGGCGCACCGCGGTGTCGATGTCGATGCCGCGGGCCCGTAGCACACAATTGAGCAACCCGTGCCGGAGACCGCTGCGGTAGATCGGCAGGTCGGCGTCCGTGTCGTCGGCGCTACCCCAGCCGAGCCAGTAGGCCCGGTTGTTGGCCAGCTGCGGGGCCAGGTCTCGGACGGAGGAGACGACGGATGTCAGTGAGTTCATGAGCGGAACGACGCACCGGACCGGTCGAAGTTCGCCCGATGAGGCGTTACGCACTGCAGGCGTCGCACCGGAGTTGCCGGCGATTCGAACAATCCGGCGGGTGAACCGTCGTTCTTCCAGGAACGACAGGAGGAACCGTCATGTCAGTCTTCACCACCCCGGACGATCAGCCGGTGTACCGGCTCCTCAACTCGGACGCCCGGATGCTGGCCACCGAGCAGCAGACCGAGGGCGAGCTCACCGTGGTCGAAAGCACGGGGAACCGCGGGCACTCGACGCCCCGGCACCGGCACCTGCGCGCCACCGAGACCTTCATCCTGCTCTCGGGCGAGATGATCATCGAGGTGGGTGACGAACGCCGGGAGGCCGCGGCGGGTCACGTCGCCATCCTGCCGCGTGGCATCCCGCACAGCTTCGTCGTGGTCAGCCCGTCGGTTCGGTATCTGACCGTGCACACGCCCGGCGGCTTCGACCGCTTCGTCCGCGATCTGAGCATCGCCTCAGCCGGGAACGGGCCGACGGACGCCGCGACGCTGGCGGCCGTCGCCGCGCAGCACGGTATCGAGATGCTCGGCCCAAGCGTGTCCCTTCTCCGGTGATCGGGCCGGCCGATACCGCATGAGGCGTAGCGCTTGCCAGCACGGAGAGTGATGAAGTGCGCACGTGTCGCTCGGTGAGATGTACGCATGTCGGCGGATGCCCGCGTACGAGCCGGTCGGCGACGGTAGCTACATGGATATCGCAGTCAGCTGGACCGACCCCGACAAACCCGTTCGACCCATCGCCGCACCGGCCTGGTGAGACCTCCGGGATCCGCCACTGAGCGATGTGCCTCGGCGGCCGAATCTAGAATGCCGGCATGGATCCATTGCTGGGGCGTGTGCCGGAACTGGCCGCGCTGACCTCGGCGATCCGCGATCTGCGCCGGGGCCGTGGTGGCCTGTTCTGGCTGGAAGGTGAGCCCGGCATCGGCAAGACCGCTCTGCTCGACACGGTGATAGAGGTGGCCCGGACCGAGGGCGTGGACATCTATCGGGCGACGGCCGAGGAGGCGCTGCAGGCCTTTCCGCTCCTTCTGTTCGGCGGCCTGTTCGGCAATCAGGCGTCGGCGGCGGTGAGCGGGCCCGGCAGCCCCGATCCGATCCTGGTGGCGATCGAGGAGATCGTTGATGACGTGCTCCGCCGGAGCACCCGCGGCCCGGTCCTGATCGCCCTCGAAGACCTGCAATGGGCCGACCCCCATTCGCTGACGGCCTGGTTACGGCTGATCCGCGAGGCGTCGCATCACCGCATCCTGCTGGTCGGAACGGCCGCCACGTCGCCGGAGATCGACCGTCGGACGTGGCGTCCCCGGACAGCCGTCGTCGCTGCGGGCGGGACGGTGCTGGAGCTCGCGCCCCTCGTCCCGGGCGAGGCGTTCGACCTCTTCTCCCGTGAGTTGGGCGCCGGACCGGGGCCGCGGCTGCGCTCGTTGCTCGCCGAGGCGGGAGGCAATCCCTTCTATGTGTCCGAGCTCGCGCGGTCCCTGGTCCGCGAGGACTTGCTCATCCGAGGGGGCGGCGAGGCCGAATTGCGTACGGGCGCGGTCGATCCGCCCGCCTCGCTCGGGGCCGCGTTGCACCGGCGTCTGCGGCTGCTCAGCGACGAGACACACAGCCTGCTACGGATGGCCGCGCTGCTCGGCGGGGAGTTCGACGTCCAGGAGCTCGCCATCGTGCTCGGCCGCCCGGCTGCCGGCATGGTCGAGAGCCTGCAGGAGGCACACGCCGGCGACGTGATCGTCGAGACCGGCGACGGGCGGCTCGCGTTCCGGCACGGCCTGATCCAGCGGGCGCTGGCCGACGAGCTGTCGGCGTCCCTCCGCACGGCGCTGCACCAGCAGTTCGCCGAGGCCCTGGCTCGGCATGGCGTGCTCTTCTCCGCGGTCGCCGCGCATCTGCTCGCGGTGCCCGGTCAGTCGGCGCCCTGGGTGGCGGGCTGGCTGGCCGAGCTGCGCGAAGCGGTCCTGCGTTTCTCGCCCGAGCCCGCCGCCGTGCTGCTGTCCGCGGCCCTCGACGCAGCGGCCACGCCGACCGCCCTGCGCGAGGTGCTGGCGGCCCGGCTGATGCCGATCGTGCAGGCCCTGGGCCGGGACGCGCAGAGCGAGGAGGTCGCCGCCGGCCTGCTGCGCGTGTCGGCCGATCCGGTTCGCCGGGCCGACGCCTGGCTGGCCCGGCTGGCCGTGGCCAACCGCACCGGCCGTTTCCCGGAGGCGCTCGCACTGAGCGAGAAGGCCCTCGCCGACCCGCTCCTGACGACCGGCAGCCGGGCCTGGATCCGCTCCCGCCGTGCCCTGTACCTGCTCAAGAGCGGTGCGGCCGCGGAAGGCGAGACCGAAGGGCGCCGGGCTCTGGCCGAGGCGGAAGCCGCCGATGACGCCGTCGCCATCGGATACGCCCGCCAGACCCTGGCCACCATCGGGCACGACCCGGGTGCGGCTCTCGCCCACCTGGATGCCGGGCTGGCCGCGCTCGACGCGGCCGGAGTGACCGGCGAGCAGCCCGCACTGCACATCATGTTGCTCAACAACCGTCTGGCCGCATTGAACAACCTCGGGCGCCCGGCGGAGTTCCGGGAGGCGGCCCGGACCGTGCCGGAGCTGATCCGGCGGATCGGCCGCAACCGTGCCGCGATGCTCGTGCTCGGCGTGGCCATGGGCAGCTACGACTTCGGGGACTGGGACGACGCGCTGGCGTACCTGCGCCTGATGCCGGACGAACTGCCCGCCGCGCTGCGCATGGGACGACACGGACAGGCCGCGCTGATCCTGGCTCATCAGCAGCGGTGGAGCGAGACCGCGCGCGACCTGGCGGCCGGGTCGGCGATCACGGTCGCCGGCGCGGACACGCGCATCTATTCCGGCTATCTCGTCGCGGCGAAGGCCATGCGCGCGGAGGCCGACGGCGACCTGCGGCAGGCCGCCGAGCTGCTCGCCACGTGGGTGGAACCGGCCATCGGCATCGAGGGACGGGAGCGGTACATGTGGCTGCCTGACCTCACCCGGGTGTCGTCGGCCATCGGCGACCGGCAACTCGCGGCCACGGCCGTCGCCGCGGCGGCCGAGGACGCCGCGGCGACGGACGCTCTTCCGATGCAACGCGCGGCGGCACAGCTGACCCGCGCTCAACTCGAGGACGACACCGCCGGGCTGCGCCGGGTGATCGCCGTCTACGAGCACCACGGCTGGCGGTACATGGCGGCGTTCGCCGCCGAGGAGCTGGCGGTCCGGTTGGCCGCAGGCGGGGACGGCGGCGAGGCGCGGGAGGTCTTCAACGACGCCGTACGGGGATATTTCGCGCTCGGCGCCGCCGGAGATCTGCGCCGGGCCGACTCCCGGTTGCGTCCCCACGGCATCCGGCGGGGCAGCCGCACGCTCGACCAGCGGCCGGCCGAGGGCCGGGAGGCGCTGACCGCGGCCGAGCGGCGGGTGGCCGAGCTGGTCGCCCAGGGCCGGTCCAACCCGGATGTGGCCAAGGAGCTGTTCCTGTCGCCCCGGACGGTGCAGACCCACGTCACCCGGATCCTGCGCAAGCTCGGCTACACCTCACGCATGCAACTGGTGCGCGCCCACGGAGGGCCTCGGTGAGGTGACCGGTCAATCGTGGTCCCGGGCGCGTCGCAGCCGGCCGATCAGCTCCAGCGCATACCGGGTGCGCGTGTCGTCGAAGTAGGCGAGCGCCTTCTCCCATGCCTCTCGGGCGGCGTCCCACCGGCCGGACGCCGCCAGGACGTCGCCGTTGGTGGTGAACGCCTCGGCCTGGGTGATGCGGTAGTGCGTTCCGGCGAGACGCTCGATTCCGCGTTGCGAGAAGCTGAGCGCATCGTCGACCCGGCCCTGGGTCAGGGCGCTCCGCGCCAGCAGCTCGTCGCAGATCGCCAGCCCCTGGACGTCGCCGGTAGCTGTGCAGATCTCGGCGGCGCGACGGGCGAGGGACTCCGCCGCCTGCGGGCGCTCCGTGACGAGATAATTGGCCATGACCTGGAGCGCGCTGGCCTCGGCAGCGTGCAGACCGTGCTTTCGCAGCAGCAGTATGGCCGTGCGGTGCGAGCGGATCGCCTCGGCGTAGGCGCCGGTGGCGAGCAGGACGCGGGCGAGGTTCATCAGCACGTGGGCCCGGTCGGAGTCCATCCCGGCCTGGTCGAAGAGCTCCAGGGCCGCACGGAGATGCCCCAGCGACTCGTCGTAGTGGCCCAGGAAGAACAGGGCGCCGGCCACCGACCGCTCCATGTGTGCCCGGCCCTCCACGTCACCGGCTGCGGCGGCCGCGTCGAGCGCCAGCTGAGCGACGTCCCGCCACTCGGTCCACCAGGTGTAGCGGTGATAGAAGAGCTGCATCGACAGCACGAGCTGCCACACCCGGGAAGCGTCCCCGCGGTGTGCGGCATCGTCGATGATCGATCGGAGCACGTCGTGCTCGGCGAGGAACCATTCCATCGCCGGGGTTCCGTCGACAGATCCCGCCGCGTCGTCACGGATGAGCGGAGGCGGCTGACCGGAGCCCTCGATGAGGCTGTTGGCCGAGTCGGCCCCGTCCTGGTAGAAGTCGTGAAGCCGGCGGAGGGTGGCCTCCCGCGCGTCCCGGGAATCCGTCGCCAGGGCCAGCTCCAGCGCGTACTTGCGCACCAGCATGTGCAGGCGATAGCGCTGCGGCCGATGCTGCGTGACCAGCCGGGTGCGCATCAACTCGGCCAGCAGTCCGCGGGTCGCGCCACCGTCGACCTCGGCCAGGGCGGACGCCGACGGCGCGGTGATGTCCGGCCCCGGATGAAGCGACAGCAGCCGGAACAGGCGGGCGGCGGCCGGCGTGAGCCGTCGGTAGGACCAGGAGAAGACCGCGCGGAGGTCGTTGTCCAGGTTGTCGTCGTCGAAGGCGTCCAGAGTCAGCCGGGTTTCCCGCAGCTCCGACAGGATGGCGCCCAACGGCTGATCGGCGGCCCGGGCGGCGACCACCGCCATGGCCAGGGGGAGCCGTCCGCAGCGCTCGATGATCTCGTCGAGAGCCGCCTTCTCGGTCCGGGCGCGGTCGGGTCCTATCCGGTTGACGAAGATCGCCCGCGCCTCCGCGGCGCCGGGCGTGTCCAGCGTCAGCAGGTCCGCGCCGACCGTGGCGGCCAGGGGAGCGAGCCGGGTGCGGCTGGTCACGATCACCAGGCAGTCCGGCGTGCCCGGAAGCAGTGGTTCGACCTGCTCGGCGGCGTAGGCGTTGTCCAGCATCACAAGCATGCGACGGTCGGCGAGCGCACTGCGGTAGAGCGCCGCCCGGGACTCGACGCCGACCTTGCCGGGCGGTTCCACGACGCCCAGCGCCGAGAAGAAGGCGAGCAGGACGTCGCCCGGGTCCACCGGTGGCCGACGGCCGTCGAAACCTCGCAAGTCGGCGTAGAGCTGCCCGTCGGGGTAGTCGGCGGCGAGCCGGTGGGCCAGATGGATTCCCAGGGTGGTCTTGCCGACCCCTGGTATGCCGTCGATTCCCAGCACGACCGTCGATCCGGAACGCCGGCGCGTGTACCCCAGGAGTTTGCCGAGGGCTTCGTCGCGGCCGGTGAAGTACGGATGGTCGGAGGGAAGTTGCGCCGGACGAACGGCATGTCCCTGGTTCGGCGTGGGCTCCTCGTCCGGGGAGCTTTCGGCACCGTGCAGAACCGCCTGCAGCGCCGCTTGCAGCTCCGGTCCGGCGACCAGCCCCAACTGGTCGTCCAGCTGCCGATTGACCTGCTGGTAGAGCAGGATGGCCTCGGCCTGCTTCCCGTCCGCGGCCAGCAGACGCATGACGTCGGCCTGGACTGCCTCGTCGAAGGGGTTGCGCGCTGCGGACCGGCGCAGTGCCGGAAGGGCGGCCGAGGGCTGCCCCAGGTTCAGCGCCAGCCGTGCTGCCTCCCGCGCGACGGAGGTGCACTCGTTCTCGAGGGCGACGAATGTCGGATGGCTGTCCACCGCGATGTCGAGTCCGGCGGCGCAGCGGTCCCGCCACTGATCGAGCGCCGAGATCAACAGTGCCAGCGCCTGGTCAGGTGCCGGCGCTGTCCGGGCCTTCTCCACGTCCTGACGGAAGGCGAGCAGGTCCAGGGAATCGGCGCCAACCCGCATCTGGTAGCTACCCGCGCCGCCGGCCAGCCAGCGGCCCTCGGCCCGGTGCGGCAGATCCGGTTCCAGCAGCCGGCGCAGTGATCCGACGTAGCGGTGCACCACGTTGACGGCGCTGCTGGGTGGCCGTTCGCCCCACACCAGCTCGACGAGGTCCGACACGCTGACCCGCTCACCGGCGCGAGCGAGCAGGAGCGTCAGGATGAGCCGCTGCTGCCTCGCGCCGAGGGCTAGCTCCACGTCGCCCCGCCAGGCCCGCAGGGGACCGAGCAGGATGAATCGCACGTCTGGCATTGTCCCGCGCTCCGGCCTGTCACGGCTGATCGAAATCCTCGGCGCAACGGTACGCGCCGGACCGCCGGGATGCCGTGTCGTGGCCCGTCGCTCAGCTTACGAAGCAACCCGGGCCGGCCGGCCTCATTCGACGGGATTCAGCGCCGCCCGGAGGGATCGCATGGCGTAATGCGCGCGCGACTTGACCGTTCCGGCCGGAATGCCGAGCCGTTGCGCGGCCTCCTCGATGGAAGCGCCGCGGAAATGGAGTTCCTGGAGAACAGCGCGGTGTTCGCTGCTCAACCGCTGGAACGCGTCCGTGAGGTCGTGCAACGCCAGTGCCCCGGAGACGCTGTCGACCGTGCTCATCCGGTCGGCCTCCACCAGGCTGACCTCGGGCGGCCGGGCCCGTCGAGACCGAGCGGCGTCGATGGCGACGTGCCGGGCGATGGTGAACAGCCATTTGCGAGCGTTCTCCACCTCGCCGGGCAGCGAATCGAGGTGACGCCAGACCCGGAGCATCGTTTCCTGCAGCAGGTCCTCGGCCGCGGGGCGTTCGTTGCGCGTCAACCCGAGCAGGAAACGCAGCAATGGCCGGCAATGGGTCGCGTGCACCGATTCCATCAGCGATTCGGCGTCGCGGCGGCGCCGGGCCGTCGACCCGTCGTGGGGTGCCGCCATCGCTATCGTCATGAATATCAAGACCCTTCTCGCAGGAGCTGGAGAAAGGTTATGAATTTCGGTGTTGCAGATATGTGGAATTGAAGTGCAATATTTGTGGAATCAATTCCCGGCGGATGGCGAAGTGCCGGCCTCGATCATGATGACGATGACGAACGCCACAGGTTCACCGCGTCGATGGCTCGTTCGTGAGACCCGATCAGGTCGCGGGAGCCGGACTGTGGCGTTGACCGCGGTCCTGGCCCAACCCTGGGCCGTCGCCGGCCTTGCTCGGCCGCCGCCGGGCTTGCGTTCCTGTGGTTCCATGTCGGACTGATGTCGTGCCTGGTCATTGAGGGTTTTGAATGCTCTGCAGATGAGTACGACGCAGCTGTCGCCCTTCTTGTGCACCACATTCGCGGTGATTTTCTCCATCTTGCGGTTTTTGTCTCGTGCCACCACAGTGGCCTGACGTTGCGCCATTGATGACCGTCGCCGTGCGAGCGGCGGCCGGCCGTCGGGCGTCACTTCGAGGAGGCAGATGTGCAAGGCGTCGGAGAGACCCTGCCGGAGGTGTTCGCCACGCGGGTGGAGCGTGGCGCGCAGACGACGGCCGTGGTCGGGGACGACGGCCCGGTGTCCTTCGCCGACCTGGACGCGCGTTCCAACCGGCTGGCCCGGCTGCTGATCGACCAGGGGGTGGGCCCCGAGGTCGTGGTGGCGCTGCGGCTGAGCCGGTCGGTCGAGTTCGTGGTGGCGGTGCTCGCGGTGGCGAAGGCAGGCGGCGCTTACGTGCCCGTCGACGTGGCCTATCCGGCTTCGCGGGCCGAGTTCATGATGACCGACGCGCGAGCGCGATGCGTGGTGACCACGGCGGCCACCCGGATGCCGGCGCCGGCCGGGGCCGAGGTGGTGCTCGACGATCCGAAGATCGCGCAGGAGGTGGCCGGGCTCGACGCGGGGCCCGTGCGGGACGCCGATCGCCACGAGACGCTGGCGCCTGACCACGCCGCGTACGTCATCTACACCTCGGGCTCGACGGGAGTGCCGAAGGGCGTCGTGGTGACCCACCGCAACGTGCTGAACCTCGTGCGGGCGCAGGCCGGGGCGCTCGGTCTGGGGCCGGGCCGGCGCCGGTTGCAGTTCGCGTCGGTCAGCTTCGACGCGTCGGTGTCCGAGGTGTGGACGACGCTGCTCTCCGGTGCGGCCCTGGTCGTGGCGGACGCCTCCCGGCTGGTTCCCGGCCTTGCGCTCGTCGACCTGGTCCGTAGCCACGGCGTCACGCACGTGACGCTGCCCCCGTCGCTGCTGCCGGCCGTGGAGGACGCCGGAGGACTGCCGGAGTCGGTGACGCTCGTCGTGGCCGGGGAGGCGTGTCCGCCGGCCGTGGCGGCGCGCTGGAGTCGCGGCCGGCGCATGCTCAACGCGTACGGGCCGACCGAGGCCACCGTCGCAGCGACCGTGAGTGACCCGCTGACGGGCGACGGCACACCGCCCATCGGGTGGCCCCTGTCCGGCGTACGGGCGTACGTCCTGGATGAGATGTTGCGGGAGCGACCGGCCGGTGAGCTGTATCTGGCCGGCGCCGGGCTGGCCCGAGGATACGCCGGACGCACCGCGCTGACCGCGCAGCGTTTCGTGGCGGACCCGTTCGGCGCGCCCGGTGAGCGGATGTACCGGACGGGTGACCTGGTGGTGCGGCGGCCCGACGGCCAGCTCGAGTACCGGGGCCGGGCCGACGACCAGGTCAAGATCCGGGGTGTACGGGTGGAGCCGGGCGAGGTCGAGTCGGCGCTCATGGGCCTGGCCGGTGTGGAGCAGGCCGCGGTCGTGGCTCACGGCGACGGCGCTGATCGCCGGCTGATCGCCTACGTCGTGGCCGACGCGGACGGTCCGGACGCGGCGAGCCTGCGCCGGAGCCTGGCCGGGGTGGTGCCCGATCACCTCGTGCCGCCGGTGTTCATGATGCTCGACTCGCTGCCGCTGACGATCAACGGCAAGGTCGACCGCAGCGCGCTACCGGATACCGGCGCCGATTCCGGCCGCGGCCGGTACGTGCCTCCGGCCGGTGCGGTGGAGCAGGGGCTCGCGGGCCTGTGGGAGGAGGTTCTCGGCGTTGCCCGGGTGGGCCGCGACGACGAGTTCTACCACCTCGGTGGGCACTCGCTGCTGGCGACCCAGCTCGTCAACCGCGTCCGGACGGCGATGAACGTCGAACTACCGGTCCGCGACCTCTTCGAGACCTCGACCCTGGCCGAGCTGGCCAAGCGGGTGTCGGTGCTGAAGACCGGCGCCCGGCCGGTGCTGCGCCGTCAGGTGCGCCCGGCGGTGGTGCCTCTCTCGTACCCGCAGCAGCGGATGTGGCTGACCGCCCAGCTGCGCGGCGGCGACGGGGCGTACCACATCCCGGTGGTTCTCCGCCTGTCCGACGGCCTCGACGCCGAGGCCCTGAGCGCGGCGGTCACCGATGTCGTCCGCCGGCACGAGCCGCTGCGCACACGCTTCCCGTTGCTCGACGGGCAGCCGCGGCAGCAGGTCGTGCCGATGGGGGAGATCGGCGAGTTGCTAGTTCACCAGCACATCGCCCCGGACGAGCTGCCGGACACGGTCAAGCGCGTCGTCCGCGACGGATTCGACCTGACGACTCAGATTCCGCTGCGCGCCCACCTGCTGGAGCTCGGCCCGGACGATTTCGCCCTGGTGCTGGTGCTGCACCACATCACGGCCGACGGCGCGTCCATGGAGGCGCTCCTGCGCGACCTCGGCGAGGCGTACGAGCAGCGACGGTCGGGCCACCCTCCACGATGGACCGAACTGCCGGTGCAGTACGCCGATTTCGCCCTGTGGCAGCGGGAACTGGTGCGGCTCGCCCGTCCCCGGCTGGACTACTGGCGTGACCTGCTCGACGGTGTTCCGGACGAGCTCGCCCTGCCGGCCGACCGCAACCGGCCGGCCGAGCCGACTTACCGCGGCCGGTCGGTGCCGGTGACCATTCCGCTCGAGGTGCACGAGCAGGTGACGGCGACAGCGCGACGGCACGGCGCCACCGTCTTCATGGTGCTGCAGTCGGCCGTGGCCGCGCTGCTCTTCCGGCTCGGCGCCGGGACCGACATCCCGCTCGGGTGGCCGGTCTCCGGCCGGGTCGACGAGGCGCTCGAGAATCTGGTCGGCTTCTTCGTCAACACCCTGGTGCTGCGGGCCGGCCTCACCGGTGACCCGTCCTTCGAGCAGTTGCTGAGCCGCGTCCGCGAGCAGGACCTGGCGGCCTTCGGCAACCAGGACGTGCCTTTCGAAAGCGTGGTCGAGCAGCTGAATCCGCCCCGCGTTCCGGGCCGGCACCCGCTGTTCCAGGTCATGGTGGCCTCACAGGTCGGCCGGTCGGCGCGGTTGGGGCTGACCGGTGTGCGCTCGCAGCGGATGGGCGTGGGATCCGGCTCGGCGAAGTTCGACCTCAGCTTCCAGTTCGTGGAGCTGCTCGACGAGTCCGGCCACCCGTCCGGCATCGGGGGCGAGGTGATGTACGCGTGCGATCTCTTCGATCACGACACCGCCGAGCGGATGGTCGCCATCTTCGGCCGGCTGTTGTCCGAGGCGGTAGCGCAGCCCAGCCGGGCGATCAGCCGGCTGCCGATGACCAGCCCCGCGCAGCAGCGCGCAGCCGAGGCCGCGAGCGTGGGAGACGTACGCGACGGTCCGGCGCGAACCTGGCCGCACCAGCTCATCGAGGAGCACGCCCGCCGAACTCCGGCCGCGACCGCCGTACGGTTCGAAGGGCAGAGCCTGTCGTACGCAGAACTCAACCGCCGCGCGAACCAGTTGGCGCACCGCCTCATCGGCCTGGGCGCGGGCCGCGACGTGCTGATGGGCGTCAGCCTGGAACGCGGCTTCGACCTGGTCGTGGCCGTCCTGGCGGTGTGGAAGACCGGAGGCGCGTTCGTCCCGCTCGACCCGGAGTTGCCGCCCGCCCGCCTGACGTCGATGATCGCCGACACCGGTGTTCCCGTCATCGTCACGCACCAGGCCACCCGGCAGCGGCTGGCCGGCCACGACAGCCTGCTGCTCGACATCGACACAACGCACAGCGGCCCGGACCACGATCCCGGCGTGCCGGTCGACGGGGAGGACGCCGTCTACGCGATTCACACCTCCGGGTCGACCGGCACACCGAAGGGGGTGGTGAACGTCCGCGCCGCCATCGGCAACCGGCTGGCCTGGATGAACGAGCGGTTCGGCCTCGGCCCCGACGGCCGGGTGCTGCAGAAGTCGCCGTTCACCTTCGACACCTCGGTGTGGGAGCTGTTCTGGGCGCTGACCAACGGCGCGACCCTGATCATGGCCCGGCCCGGCGGGCACCGTGACAGCCGCTACCTGGTCGAGCTCATCCGCCGGGAGCGGGTCACGCTCGTCGATTTTGTCCCGTCGATGCTCGAGATGTTCCTGCGCGAGCCGGACGCCGGAAGGTGCACCAGCCTGCGCCACGTCATCGCCGGCGGAGAAACGCTGACCCCCAACCTGTTGCGGCGCTTCGCGCAGACGCTGCCCGGCGCCGACGTCCACAACCTGTACGGACCGACCGAGGCCGCGATCGGCGTGACCAGCTGGCTGTGCCGCGCCGACGACGAGGGTCGCAGCATGCCGATCGGCGTCCCCATCACGAACGCCCGCGTCTACGTCCTCGATCCCGGCCTCGAGCACGTGCCGCCCGGCGTCCCCGGCGAGATCTACATCGCGGGGCGCCCGCTCGCCCGCGGCTACCTCAACCGGCCCGCACTGACCGCGCAGCGGTTCGTCGCCGATCCGTTCGTGCCGGGTGGCCGGATGTACCGGACCGGCGACCGCGCCCGGCGGCGCGCGGACGGGGCGATCGAGTTCCTCGGCCGCGACGACGAGCAGGTGAAGATCCGCGGAGTGCGGGTGGAACTGGGCGAGGTCGAGGCGGCTCTGCTCGGCATGCACGGTGTGGAGCAGGCCGTGGCGGTGGTGTACGGCGACGGCATGGACAAGCGCCTGGTGGCGTACGTCGTCGGTTTCGATCCCGACCCGGTCCGGCTGCGCCGGCAGATGCCGGCGGTCGTGCCGGCGCACCTGGTGCCGTCGGCGTTCGTGGCGATGGACGCCTTCCCGGTCACCGTCAACGGCAAGGTCGACCGCCGGGCGCTGCCCGATCCGGGTGTGGCCGACGTCGAACGGTCGTACGAGCCGCCCGCCGGCCCGATCGAGCAGTCGCTGGCCCAGCTGTGGCAGGCTCTGCTCGGCGTGGCACGCGTGGGCCGTGACGACAACTTCTTCGCGCTCGGCGGCCACTCGTTGCTGGCCATGCAGATGGTCAACGAGCTGCGGACGCTGCTTCGGGTGGAACTGCCGTTCCGGACCGTCTTCGAGACCCTGACCATGGCCGACCTGGCCGCCCGGATCGGCGAGCTGCCCCGGCTGCCGGACGAGCGGCCGCGGGACTCGGCCGAGGACCGGATGCGCATCCTGATCGCCCGGGCGCTCGGCGTCGACGACGTGGCCGCCGAGGACAACCTCTTCGACCTCGGCGGCGGCCGCGAGACCGTCGAGGCGGTCGCGCGGGCCATCGAGGCCGAGTTCGGGGTGACCGTCAACCCGCTCGTGGTCTCCGCCGTGCCGACCGCAAGGGACCTCGCGGGCTGGCTCTCCGCATCGTCGGAGGAGACGACCCTCGACGTCGTGGTGCCGTTGCGGCCGGGCACCGGCCCGGTGTCGCTGTTCTGCATCCACCCCCTGGGCGGCTTGAGCTGGCTCTACTACCCGCTGGTCAACGCGATTCCCCCGGCCGTCGGGGTGTACGGCGTTCAGGCCCGTGGCCTGCAACCGGCAGAGATGTTGCCGACGACCATGACCGCGATGGCCGCGGACTACGTCCGGCAGATCCGCCTCGTCCAGCCGGAGGGGCCGTATCACCTGCTGGGCCTGAGCACCGGCGGGGAGATCGCGCACGAGATGGGCGTGCAACTCCAGCGCGCCGGCCAGCGGGTCGCCCTGATCGCCATGCTCGACGCCCGTCCGACGCCGCAACGCCCGGCGACCCAGGTGGAGCGGCTGAACGCGGTCGCCCGCCACTTCGACCTGAACATTCCCGCCGAGGAGCGTCCCCACCTCACCGGGGACGTGCTGTACGAGCAGCTCCGGCATCGTCAGGGGCCCTACTCGTTCCTGATGCGGCAGAAGGGCCGGGCCACGGTCGACTTCTACGAGAACATGATCGAACTGACCGACAGCCATCAGTTCTCCGTCTTCGACGGCGATGTGCTGTTCGTCGAGGCGACCGCGGCCCGGCCGCCCGAGCACTACTTCGCACCGATGTGGCACCCGTACGTCACCGGCGCCGTCGACGTCATGGCCCTCGATTACAAGCACCGGCAACTCGCCCGGGCCGAGGTCCTCCAGATGATCGGTGCGCGGGTCGCCGAGCACATCACCACTCCCACGGAAGGGCCGACGGCATGACCAACCCGTTCGAACGCGAGGACATTCGCCACTACGTCCTGGTCAACGACGAAGGACAGCATTCGCTGTGGCCGGAGGTGATCGACGTGCCGTCGGGCTGGCGTATCGTCCTGGGGCCGGACGACCGCGACGCCTGCCTGGCCTACGTCGAGAAGTCGTGGTGGGACATCCGGCCGGCGAGCCTGGTCGCCCGGATGGCCTCGGCGCGGAACGACTGACCGCCACCGTCATGGACTCCAACCTCCTGTTCCTCTGGGGCACCCCGCGGTCGATGTCGACGGCGTTCCTGCGGATGATGCTGGAACGCGGCGACCACGAGGTCTACCACGAACCGTTCTCGAGCATCGTCGTGCAGGGCCGCACGGTCGTCGGTGAACACACCGCGACCAACCACGACCAGCTGATCGAGCTGCTCGAGGAGCGCGCCGCCGACCGCCCGGTCTTCGTGAAGGAGACCACCGAGTACGACTATCTGACGACCGGCGGGGACCGCATTCCGCACGTCGGGCGGCACACCTTCATCATCCGCGACCCGCGCCTGGTCATCCCGTCGCACTTCGCCATGAACCCGGGGATGGTCTGTGACGAGATCGGGTACGGCCACCAGCTGGAGATCGCGCGGCGGGTCCGCGAGGTGACCGGCGTACGCCCGTACGTGGTCGAGGCCGAGGACCTGCTGACCGACGCGCGGGACGCAGTCGAGCGCTACTGCCGGCACGCCCGCATACCGTTCCTGGAGTCGTCGTTGTCCTGGCATCCCGGGAATCAGCCGGTATGGAGCCGGACCGAGAAGTGGCACCGCGATGCGGCCCGTAGCTCCCGCTTCACCCACTCCGAGCGCACGTACGAGTACACGGTGGACAACAACCGCTTCCTGTACGACTGCTACTGGCACCACCGGCCGCATTACCACGTTCTGCGCAAGTGGGCCCGGGCGCTCGTTCCCGTCTGAGCTCGCCCGGTGGCTGCTGCGCGGTGAGCCTCAGCTCGCCCGGTGGCTTCTACGCGGTGAGGGCGGCGTAGAAGCCACCGCTCGAGACCAGGCTGTCGTGGGTGCCCGACTCGAGGATGCGGCCGGCGCGCATGACGACGATCTGATCAGCGTTGCGCACAGTGGACAGCCGGTGGGCGATGGTCACCGTCGTGCGGCCCTGGGCGAGCTTCTCGAGAGCGCGTTGCACCGCGCGCTCGGTCGAGTTGTCCAGCGCGCTGGTCGCCTCGTCCAGCACCAGGATCGGTGGATCGCGCAGCAGTGTGCGCGCGATGGCGATCCGCTGCTTCTCCCCGCCCGAGAACCGGTGCCCGCGCGCGCCTACGAGGGTGTCGTAGCCGTCGGGCAGCGCGACGATCACGTCGTGGACCTGTGCGGCCCGAGCGGCCCACTCCAGCTGCTCGTCGGTGGCGTCCGGCCGGGCGTAGCGCAGGTTCTCCCGGACCGAGGCGTGCAGCAGGTACGTCTCCTGGCCCACCACGCCGATCGCGCCGACCAGCTCGTTGAGCCGCAGCGCGCGCAGGTCGAAGCCGTCGACGGTGATCCGGCCCTCGGACGGGTCGTAGAGCCGCACGATCAGCGCGGCGACCGTGCTCTTGCCCGAGCCGGTCTCGCCGACCAGAGCGAGCGAGGAACCGGGCGGCACGTCCAGGCTGACGCGGTCGATCGCGGGCTCGTCGTTGCCGGGATAGGTGAAGCTCACGTTCTCGAAGCGCAGGTGACCGCGTACGGGCTGGGGCAGCCGGACCGGCAGGGCCGGGTCATCGACCTCGGCCGTCAGGTCGAGGTACTCGAAGATGCGCGCGAACAGCGCCGTCGAGCTGCTCAGCGAGACGCCGACATCGAGCAGGCCCATCATCGGCTGGAACAGCCGGGACTGCAGGCTGGTGAAGGCCACGACGGTGCCGATGGTCAGCTGGCCGGCCGCCGGCGGAAGGCCCGCGCTGAGATAGATGACCGCCGGGATCGCGGCGAAGATGATGTTCATGGTGGCGCCCCGCCAGCGGCCGGCCAACTGCGAGCGCAGCTGCAGGTCCACGAGGCGGGACGACGACCCGGCGAAGCGTTCGATCAGCGCCGGGCCGGTCCCCATGGTCTTGCTCAGCTGCACCCCGCTGATCGACAGGCTCTCCTCGATGATGACGTTGAGATCGGCCAGCTCACGCTGGCGCTTGCCGGTGATCTCCTTACGCACCTTCGCGACACGGCGGGCCAGCAGCAGCGCCGGCGGCAGAACGAGGGTCGAGACCAGGAAGAGCTGCCACGACAGCGCGAGCATCGCGACGGCCGTGGCGATGGCCGTCGTCAGGTTCGAGGCGATCGACGTCGCGGTCGAGGTGACGACCGCCTGCATGCCGCCGATGTCGTTGGTGATACGCGACTGGATCTCGCCGGCCCGGGTGCGGGTGAAGAACGACACCGACTGCCGGTGCAGATGGGTGAAGACGTCCACCCGCAGCTGATGCATGACCCGTTGGCCGACCGCGGTGGCGATCCACGTCTGCGTGATACCGAAGACTGCCGTGAGAACGGCCACGACGATCAGCCCGGCCACCAGCCAGCTCAGGAGCCGCACATTCTGCGCGGGCAACGCCTGGTCGATGATCGCGCGCAGCAGGAAAGGCGTGGCCATGCCGACCAGCGACGAGGCGACGATGATCCCGATGACCACGGCCAGCCGCGGCCAGTGCGGTTTGAGGAGACCGCCGACGCGGCGCAGGGACACCTCGGGCGTTGTTTTCGCCTCCTCCGCCTCGCCGACGGCGGTGGCACCCTCCATCACTGCGAACCCCCTCCTGACCGGCTGCGTAGAGGCTACGGGGCAGCTCGGGCGGAACCGGGAATCCATCAATGATTGTGAAATTGTTCGGTCGAGTGCACAATTCGGGCCGGCGGGTATGCGCAGGTCGCGTGGGCGATCGAGCACTACCGGCCCACCCCCCCGGCGTCATGCGGACCGCCGAGCGGGGTGGGGACGCGGCAAGTGGTTCAGCGCTGTTCGAGGCGTTCAGCGCCTCGCCGTGGCGTCGGCTGAGGTCGGCGTGACCCGTTCGAACCGCACCCGGTTCAGCCATCCCGGGTAGTCGCTGAGCACGTAGAGCTCGCCGTGCACGTCGGCGGCGAACGCGGTCGGCTGGGTGGGGAAGGTGCCGATCGTGGCGGACTCGTAGCCGCCCCCGGGCTTGGGGCGCACGGCGAACGCCTGGGTCGAGCAGTAGTCGCTCGCGACGTACGTGCCTCGTGCCTCAGGGGTCCGGGATCCCCGGTACACCACGCCGCCGGTCACCGAGCAGCCTTCGGTCATGTAGTGCTCGTACTCGAAGACCGGATCGACGTACCGCACGCCGGGCCGGCACTGCGCCGGGTCGAACACCGGGGTGCCCTCTCGGCACGACCAGCCGAGATTCGACCCGCCCTGCCAGGGACGGATGTGGTTGACCTCCTCGACCAGGCCCTGGCCGACGTCGCCGATCCACAGCGAGTTGTCGATGTCGATGGAGAACTTCCACGGGTTGCGCAGTCCGTAGAGCCAGATTTCCGGCCGGGCGCCCGGCGTGCGTACGAACGGGTTGCCGGCGGGCGAGCAGTAGGGCTTCGCCCCGCAGGCGCGGTTGACGTCGATCCGCACGATCTTGCCGAGCAGGGTGCCGAGGTCCTGGCCGGCCTTGAACGGGTCGTTCGCGTGGCCGCCGTCGCCGGTGGACCAGTAGAGGTAGCCGTCCCGGCCGAACGCCACCTGCCCGCCGTTGTGGTTGCCGTATTCGGCGTGTTCCTGGGTGAGCAGCACCTGTAGCCGTTCCGGGGCGTTGATGGGCAGCCGGGCCACGGTCAGCGCGCCGGCCGGCAGGCTCGTGTACGACACGTACAGCATGCCGGTTCGCGCGAAGTTCGGCGCCGGCGTGATCCCGAGCAGGCCGCGCTCGTTGTCGGACGTGTCGATCCGGGCGGTCAGATCGAGCACCGGGTCGGCCGCCAAGCCGGTGTCGGGATGGTAGGCGCGGACGGTTCCGTCCTTCTCCGCGATCAGCATCCGGCCGTCCGGCAGTCCGGTGATGGCGATCGGACGCCGCAGACCGGAAGCCACCTGTTCGGACACGACGGTGAGTTCGGCCAGTGGCGCCGCACGGGTGGGGGACGCGCCGGCCGCCGACACCGGGTGCGACAGCGGCGCGGACAGGACCGATGCGAGCAGGCCGGCCAGCACGGCGACCGTACGACTACGCCCTTGCGACATGTTCGGCTCCTCGAGCAGAGTGGCGGACGGGGATGATCCGGGAGCGCTCCCACATTACATCGATGACTGGCAATGAAAGAAGGGTCGTCCACTTTTCCGGCCGGCTGGCAGCGCTGGCGCCGCCCCCGTAGCGTGCACCTCATGTCCGGGGAGCGCGCGTCGCGCACGGCATGGTGGCGTCGGTGGGCGGGCCTGCCGGCCGTCGTCGCGCTGCTCTTCGCCACCTCGGTGGTCGCCGCGACCCCGCAGACGGCGCAGGCATCCGGTCCGGTCCGGGCGCCGTCGGTGCTTCAGGTCGTCATCGCGTCGGCCCCGCACGCCATGGGGCAACGGCCGGATCTCCGGGCCGTCGACCACGGTGGACAGGATCGTGTCGCCCCGGATCTGACCGCGCTCGCTTGGCTGTCGGAGCAGACCGGCGCCAGGGCCCCCACGTGGTGGCACCTGCGACACGACGGCGACGGGCGCCTCGCGCAGGCGGGCCGGGAGGCCCATCAGGTCAGGGGACCGCCAGGACGGCGTGCAGCAGACGCCCTGTCCTGACCCCGGCGCCGCCGCCGGCCCCCGCCGTGCCGCGCGCCACCCTGCCCTAGGAGAACTCATCGTGTCGCGCGCTACTGCCGTGCGCGCATTTCTTGCCCTTGTCGTGCTCGTCGTGTCCGGGTGGCTCGTCGCCACCCGGCCGGCGCGGCTCGGGCTCGATCTGCGTGGTGGAACCCAAATCGTGTTGCAGACCCGGGACGGCGACCAGAGCCGGGCCGACGCCGTCACCACCGACCAGGCCATGGAGGTGCTGCGCCGGCGGGTCGACCAGCTCGGCGTCAGCGAGCCGACGCTCGTCCGTTCCGGCGAGCGTCGGATCATCGTGGAACTGCCTGGTGTCACCGACCCCCGGGAGGCCGCCGAGGTCATCGGCCGCACCGCTCAGCTGTCTTTCCGGCCGGTGCTCACAGCGGCCGGCTCCGGGTCCGCGAAGCCGCCGGCCGGCGGGCTCGCGGTGCCCGACGAGACGGGCAGTCCCGTGCTGCTGGGACCGGCCGCACTGTCCGGCCGGCAGATCGACGGCGCTCAAGCCACCATCGAGCCGCCGGCCGGCTGGCAGGTCGCGGTCGACTTCACCGGCGACGGCGCCCGGGACTGGCAACGGCTGACCGCCCGGGCCGCCTGCTCGCCACCGGGTGACCCGGGACGCCGGGTGGCGATCCTGCTCGACGGCGAGGTGGTCTCGTCCCCGCAGGTCAGTCCGGAGGCGACGTGCGAGATCGGATTCGCCGGCCCGGCCATGCGGATCACCGGCTCCTTCACCGCGGACGACGCCCGCGACCTGGCCCTGCTGATCCGGGCCGGGGCGCTGCCCGTTCCGGTCGACGTCATCCAGCAGCAGGTGGTCGGTCCCAGCCTCGGGAAGCAGGCGATCGACGACTCGGCCCGGGCGGCGCTGCTCGGCGCGTTCGCCATGATCCTGTTCATCGTCGCGGTGTACCGCCTGGTCGGTGCGCTGGCGGCGGTCGCGCTGGTGGCCTACGGGCTGGTCTCCTACGCGGTCCTGCTGGCGATCGGCGCCACCCTGACGCTGCCCGGGCTGGCCGGGTTCGTGCTGGCGATCGGGATGGCGGTCGATGCGAACGTCCTGGTGTTCGAGCGGGCCCGGGAGGAGTACACGGCTAAGCCGTCCCTGCGTACCGCCATCCGGGACGGCTTCAGCCGGGCCTGGTCGGCGATCGCGGACTCCAACGTCACCACCCTGGTGGCCGCGGCGCTGCTGTTCCTGCTGGCGTCCGGTCCGGTACGCGGCTTCGGCATCACCCTCGGCATCGGCGTGCTGGTCTCCATGTTCACCGCGCTGGTCCTCACCCGGCTCCCGGCCGAGGCGCTGCTGCGGCGACGGTGGCTGGCCGTCAGGCCTCGCTGGAGCGGCCTTGCCCACCAGGGCTGGGTGCGGCGGACCATCATCGCCCGTGACCCGGACCTGATGGGCCGCCGCCGATGGTGGCTGGTCGTCTCGGCGGCGGCGGTGCTGCTCGCCTTCGCCGGTGTCGCCACCCGCGGCGTGGACCTCGGGGTGGAGTTCGTCGGTGGCCGGCTGGTCGAATACACGACCAGCCGGCCCCTGTCGACCGAGGCGGCCCGGGAGGCAGTGGCGGCTGCGGGCCTGGACCGGGGGATCGTCAGCGAGGCCGGTGCGGGCAACCTCTCGGTACGCGCCGGCTCGTTCGACGACGCCACGGAACAACGGGTACGCGACGCCCTGACCGCTCGCGGGGCCGGCGATGTGCAACGGCTCCGCGACGACAAGGTCGGGCCCAGCCTCGGCGCTGAGTTGCGCAACAAGGCGCTGCTGGCGCTGGGTATCGCGCTGACGGCGCAGCTGGCGTACCTGTCGCTGCGGTTCCCGTGGCGCTGGGGCGCCGCGGCCGTGCTCGCGATGGTCCACGACGTGGTCATTCTCGTCGGGGTGTTCGCCTGGCTCGGCAAGCCCGTCGACGGGGTGTTCCTGGCGGCGCTGCTGACCGTCGTCGGGTACTCGGTCAACGACTCCGTGGTGGTCTTCGACCGGATCCGGGAACTGGTCCGCGGCCAGGGCAGCACGAGTCCCCGGCTGCGCACACCGTTCCCCGGGCTGGCGAACGCGGCGTGCCTCCAGACCATCCCGCGGACGGTCAACACCGGGCTCGGGGCGGTTTTCATCCTGGCCGCCCTGGCCGTGCTGGGCGGGCCGTCACTGGTGGACTTCGCGATCGCCCTGCTGATCGGGATCCTGGTGGGCACGTACTCGTCGGTGTTCCTGGCGACGCCACTCGCCATCGCCTTCAAGCCGGGAGCCGCCCGGTCCCGCTGATCGTGAGCCCGGCTGCCACCCCGGCTTCGTGGGGTCCGGGTGGCGGCCGGGTCGTGCGTCAGCGCGCCGACAGCGAAAGTCGCGATCGCTCCCGGACGATGGTTAACCGCTTCAGGCGGCCCTGCTGCGACGCGCGAGGTCGCCCTCGACATGCCGCCCCGGATGCCCGTCGAACAACGTGCAGTCGCGGTCGTTGCGATCTTCGACGTGGGGCACGCTCTTGGTCGGGCACCACGTGTAGGGGTTGATCTCGGAAGCGCTCAGGGTCCACTGGATCCACCACATGGTGGCCTCCACTTGCTGACCCAGAGCGGCGTGCGAGCCCTCGTGGCCGAGTTCGAGCTCGCATCCCAGCTCGGTCTGCACGCTCGGTGCGTCCGCCGGCAACCCGTCGAAGAACGCCAACTGGGCGGCGTCGAGCGTGATCCGGGCCGGGCAGTTCCTCAGGTCCTCGCTATCGATCGACATGGATGCAAGTGTGCCCGCTCCGACACGTTCTTAACCGGTTAATGGCCCGAGTCGACGACCGAATCCGGCGCGCCTCGTCGTCATTGCATTTCCCTGGTACAGCGCTTGCGTCAGCCCGGGCGGGGCTAGCATCGCAGATGAAGGGCTCGGCTGTGCCTCGTTAGCTCGAACATCCCCCCGCTGGTCCGGTCACGGTGTGGTATTGCCCGCGATGGGTGGTGGGGAATGATCACGAGAAGTCGCACGATTCCGCTGTCCGCGCCGGACGTCGGACGCCTGGAGCAGGAGTACGTCCTGGCGGCCCTACGCTCGGGTTGGGTCGCCCCGACCGGTCCTGACCTCGACCTGTTCGAGCGGGAGGTCGCCGACCGGGTGGGGGTGCCGCACGCGGTCGCCGTCAATTCGGGCACGGCCGCGTTGCACCTTGCCCTGCTCGGCATCGGCGCCGGCCCCGGCGATGTCGTCGTCGTGCCGACCCTGACGTTCGTGGCCTCGGCGAACGCGGTGGTCTACACCGGCGCGACGCCGGTCTTCGTCGACTGCGACGCGGCCACCGGCAACCTCGACGTCGACCTGCTCTCCGGCCTGCTCGCCGAACTGGACGGCGAGGGCGCTTCCGTACGGGCGGTGATGGCCGTCGACGTCTACGGGAGCTGCGCCGATTACGACCGCATCCTCCCGTGCTGCGACCGGTGGGGCGTTCCGGTCGTCGAGGACGCCGCGGAGGCGCTCGGCGCCAGGCACCACGGCCGGGCGGCCGGTTCCTTCGGTAAGGCAGCCGCGTTGTCCTTCAACGGCAATAAGATCATGACGACGTCGGGTGGTGGCATGCTGCTGACCGCCGATGACGACCTGGTGCACCGGGCGCGGCCTCTGGCCAGCCAGGCCCGCCTGCCGGTGGAGCACTACGAACACGCCGACGTCGGCTACAACTACCGGTTGAGCAACGTGCTGGCCGCGCTCGGGCGGGCCCAGCTGTGCCGGCTGGACGGGATGATCGAACGCCGCCGGGCCGTACGCGAGAGGTACGCCAAAGCGTTCGCCGGCGTCGACGGCGTGCGCCTGCTGGGCGAGGACCCGGCGGCGAACTGCTGGCTCACCACCATCGTCGTGGACCCGGAACGCAGCGGCTGGCGGGCTCGTGACCTGGCCGTGCACCTGGCGGTGCGAGGCGTGGAGACGCGGCCTGTCTTCAAGCCCATGCATCTGCAACCGGTGTTCGCGGGCGCCCGTGCCGCCCTGAACGGCGCGGCGGAGCGCCTCTTCCACAACGGCCTCACCCTGCCCAGCGGTTCTGCCCTCGAAGAGAACGAGATCCGGACCGTCCTGCACGACATCACGGAGTTCCTGGACGGTCGCCGGTGAGCGTCGACCGCACGACCTCCGGTGCGGGCGGTTCCGTGGCCAAGCGGCTCACCGACCTCGGCGTGGCGTCGGTGGCGCTGGTGGTGGCCGCGCCGGTGCTGCTCGCGGCGGCCGCGGCGGTCGCCGTGTCGATGGGCCGGCCGGTCTGGTACAGCCAGGTCCGTACGGGCCGCGGGATGCGGCCGTTCCGCGTGTACAAGCTTCGTACCATGTCGGACGGGCGTGACGCCCACGGGAGGTTGCTGCCGGACTCCGAGCGGCTGACCGGGGTGGGGCGGTTCCTGCGACGGTCGAGCCTGGACGAGCTGCCCAGCTTGATCAACGTGATCCGGGGCGACCTGAGCCTGGTCGGTCCGCGTCCTCTGCTGCCCCGCTACGACCCGTGGTACACGGAGCGGGAACGGCTGCGCTTCACGGTCCGTCCGGGTATCACCGGGCTGGCCCAGGTCAGCGGGCGCAACATGCTGTCCTGGGACGATCGGCTGGAACTCGACGCTCGCTACGTGGACGCCTGGACGTACGGGCTGGATCTGCGCATCGTGGCGCGCACGGTGGGCAGACTGGTCTCCGGCGGTGGCGCCGTGCCCGATCCCGCCCGGTTGATGGCAGACCTCGACCAGGAACGGTCCGGGCGCGGATGATGCCCGTGTGCGACCTCGACGGCGCGGATCCACGTGCGACGACTCGCGCCGCGCAGTTGCTCGCCGCCAGCGTGCCGGATGAGGCCGCCGGGTTGGTGCCGTACACCCTGGCCGGCTATCACCGCTATCTGGCCGTGCTGCTGGGTCAGCCGCCCGCGATGCGCTCCGTTCTGGTTCGTGCGCTGATCAGGGACGGAATGCCGGTCGCGGTGGCGGACTGGCGTGTCCTGGCGGACACCCTGTTCCTCAACGGCATCTCGGTCGCCCACCGATGGCGTGGCCGTGGGTGGGGGAGCCGGCTGCTCGAGGACGGAACAGCGCTCGCCCGGAGCCTGGGACTACCTCGCCTGGCGTTGGATGTGGCGGCGGCCAACGTGGCTGCCGTCGCCCTCTACCTCCGCAGCGGCTTCACCGTGACGACTGAATCCTCGTGGTGTCACGTTCCCGCCCGGGAAGCGGGGACCGCGGACGCCGTCGGCCGGCTCCTCGACTGGCCGGTGTTCTGCGCTCTGCGATCCGCCTACGGGTTCGCCGATCTCTCGCTGCGTGACCGGCACGGCGCGGTGCGGGTCGTCCGGGCGGTGGGGGACGCGCTCCGGCTCGATCCTGAGCTTCAGAAGTCCACTGTCTCGGTGGCCGGTCTCTGCGAGCTGACCGGCTGTCGGCGGGCGTACGTCGTCGGCGGCGCCTCCGCGTCGCCGTTCATCAGTTTCGTCCGGATGACCGCCACGGTCTGAGCATGTCGAAGCGAGGGACCCGATGGCCGAACTCCCGATGTTGACCGTGGAGGTCCTGGACGCCGGGACGGACGAGAAGCGTTGGCTGGAACTGTGGGAGGAGTGCGGACGGGAGCCCTTCGCCCATCCCGGCTACGGGCGGCTGTTCGCGCAGCCGGACGACCGGACCGTCGCCCTGGTGATGGACGGCCCGGACGGATCCGCCCTTCTCCCGTTGATTCTTCGCACCGTGCAGGACGGTGTTCATGACGCCATCTCGCCGTACGGCTACGGCGGTCCCTTCCTTTCGGCCGGCATGGATGCGGGCGTCGTCCTGGACGCCGTCTCTCAATGGGCACGTCGTGAGCATCTGTGCTCGGTCTTCCTGCGGCTGTCCCTGGGTCTGGATGTGGCGGCGAGGCCGGAGGTCGAGCAGGCTTCGTCGAATGTCGTGGTGGACCTGCGACGGCCGCCGGACGAGGTATGGCGAAACTACGAACACAAGGTCCGCAAGAACGTCAAGAAGGCGCTGCGAGCCGGGTGCCGCGTCGAGCGACATGACCTCCGTACGGATGCCGACCGCTTTCTCGAGGTTTACGCGGCCACCATGCGCCGGCGGGACGCTCCGGCCCGGTACCACTTCGACCGGGACTTCATCATGCGGCTGGCCGATGAGCTGGCCGGCTCCCACTCCACCTTCGTCACGCTCGATTCCCGGGGCCGGACACTCAGCGCGGAGATCGTCCTGGAGAGTGACCGGTTCCTGTATTCGTACCTCGGCGGCACGCTGGCCGAGGCCTTTCCGATGTCGCCGAACGATCTGCTCAAGCATGAGATCGTCCGGTACGGTCAGGATTCGGGGCGCAGCGGTTTCGTGCTCGGCGGGGGATACCGCAGCGGCGACGGCATCTTCCGATACAAGCGGTCCTTCGACCCGGGTGGCGTCCAGCCCTTTCACGTCGCCAAGATCATCGGCGATCGCCGGCGTTATGCGGACCTGGTGGCCGCGCACGGCCGGGTACCGCTTTCGGACCAGCAGGGGCCGCCGTTCTTCCCCGCCTACCGCACTCCCTGAGAGAAACAATGAGAATCACGTACATTCACCAATACTTCAAAACCCCCGGGATGACCGGTGGAACGCGTTCGTACGAGTTCGCGCGACGCCTGGTCGAGCGGGGCCACGAGGTGCACATGATCACCGGCGACCCCGGTGGTGACCGAACCCGGATCAGCACGGAGTCCGGCATCGTGGTGCATTGGCTCCCGGTGCCCTACGACAGCGCCATGAGCTATCGTCGCCGGCTCTGGGCGTTCGCCCGCTTCGTCGGCCGAGCGGCGGCGGTGGCCGGACGGCTGCGGCATGATCTCGTCTTCGCGACGAGCACGCCGCTGACCGTGGCGATCCCCGGCGCATATGCGGCGCGGCGCCGGGGCGTGCCGATGGTGCTGGAGGTGCGCGACGTGTGGCCGGAGGTGCCGATCGCCGTGGGCGCGCTCCGCTCGCCGGCTACCCGCTGGGCCGCGGGGCGACTCGAGGCCTGGGCCTATCGCCGGGCGGCCCACGTCATCGCGCTTTCTCCCGGCATGGCCGACAGCATCCGGCGCCGGTTCCCCGAGGTCGGGGTCACCGTCGTGCCCAACTGTTCCGACCGGGCGGTGTTCGCCGACGCCGACCGTGCCGGAGCCGCGTTACGCGAGGCCACGCCATGGTTGCAGGACCGGCCGCTCGTCCTGTACGCCGGGGCTCTCGGCTTGGCCAACGGCGTGGACTATCTCGTACGGATGGCCGCTCGCCTGGCCGATACCGACCCCGACGTGCGGATCGGCATTCTCGGCGACGGCGCCAAGCGCGACGAGATCCATGATCTGGCCGCCCGCCTGGGCGTGCTGAACCGGAACCTCTTCCTGCTCGGACCGGTCGCCAAGGCCGAGGTGGTGGCCTTCTTCGGCGCCTGCGACCTGGCGGTCTCCGTGTTCGTCAACCTTCCGGAACTGGGTAACAACTCGCCGAACAAGGCCTTCGACGCCTTCGCGGCGGGGCGGCCGGTGGCCGTGAACAACGGCGGGTGGCTCGGCGACCTGATCGCCGCGACCGGCGCCGGACTGGTTCTGCCCGCGGACGACCCGGCGGGCGCGGCCGCTGCGGTGGCTGCCTTCCTGCGCGACCCCGAGGCGCGGCGGGCGGCGGGGGCGGCGGCGGGCACACTCGCCCGCGATCGCTTCGACCGCGATCTGCTGTTCCAGGATTTCGAGCGGGTCCTGACACAGGCGGTCGCGCCCGAAGGGCCGGCCCGGCGGCTCGAAGCCTCGGCGTAGGCACGCACGAAACAGAACCTAGGGACGCGGTGCGGCCGGCGCCGCGGGCCGGACCACCGCCAGGATCAGCAGGATCCACATCAGACGGGCGTCGTAGTAGTCGCCGGAGAACATGCACGCGGCGGCAACGAATATGCCCGAGTAGGCCGCCGTCCGGCTCTCCACGGACCGCTCGGCCCGCGGGACCTTGGCGAACTCCCGCCCGAATCGGTAGAAGGAGTTGAGCAGCAGGACGATGCCGACGACCCCGCCCTCGGCGGCCACGGCCAGGACGAGGTTGTGGATGTAGGCCACGCCGAACCCGAGATCGGCGATCACGGGGAAACTGCCGATGCCCGTTCCCAGCAGCGGGTGTTGCAGCCAGAGGTTCAGCGCCATCTGGAAGATGACATCCCGGCCGGACGCGTAGCCCTGCTCGAACGTCGTGCTGATGAAGCGTTCCTGGACGAACGTGAGGATCGAATCGCGGGCGATCGCCACGCCGCCCACGAGCAGCGCTATGACCAGCAACAAGGGTTTGGCGCCGCCGCGTCGCAGGCCCGGGAGCACCGCCGGGGCGGCAAGCACCAGCGTGAGCACCAGAGCGGCCAGGCCACCGCGTGACCCGGACGCGACCGCGCCGAAGAGGAACGCCGGGACACCGACGAGCCAGGCGAGACGCCGGCGGGTCGCGTACAGGTAGATCGAGCTGAAGATGCCGAGCACCATCAGCCGGACGAAGACGTTGGGACCGCCGCCCAGCGCGGCCCACCGGCCGGCCGGACCACGTCCCAGGCCCGCTGCCGCCGCCAGAAAGTAGACCCAGGCCGCCACCTGGAAGCAGCCCATGGTGAGAGCCACGACCCGATCCCGGTCCCACTCCGCGAGCTGGGCGTAGACGAAAACGAGCAGAGCGATCGCGACGAGGTCGGTCAGCGCGGCCGGGACCAACGCCCCCGGCGGCGTCCACGCCGAGGAGACGGCCTGGTAGCCGAGGAACGCGTAGATCGCCAGCAGGATCGGGGCCGCGCTCTGCCGGCCGGGGGGCGCCCAGCGGATTTCCAGCGCGAAGCTCGCCAGCAGCGCGGCGAACAACGGGATCCGGACGTCGTTGAACACCGGCACGGTGAACCCGACGCGGGCGAGCGTGAAGTGGCCGGCCAGCGTCACGACGAAAGCGATGATCACGACGAGCCCGGGACGGCGACGGATCTCGCCGGTCACAGCGCCCGCTTCGCCATCTCGCGACGCAGCTTCAGCCAGCAGGTGAGCCCGAGCGCGGCGGCGGCCAGCGCAAGGGCGATGACCGTCGCGAGCGGCAGGTCGAGGAAACGCGAGAGGGTGTACGTCGAAAGGATCTGCAGGGCGAGGCAGCCGACGACCGGATTGGCGGCCACGGGCCACTCGTGCAGCGCATCGAGCGTGGGTCGCACCGCATAGAACACGGCCAGCGGTACCGCGGCCAGCATGCCGACGCGCAGGAGCGGCACCGTGGCGGAGAACTCGGCGCCGAGGAAATGCCGGATCAGCACGGGCGCCGGCAGCGCGATGATCAGCACGGGCACCGCGACCAGGCCGGCCGCGGCGAGCGGCATGAGCACGAGCGCGCGGTCCAATGACGGTCCGCCGGTGCCGTGGTGGAAGTGCGCGCTGAGCCGGGGGAGCAGCACCGGCGTCAGCATGCCGACGAACGCGCACGCCAGAGTGATCGCCGAGGTCACGAAGCCGACGTAACCGACCTCGGGCGCGCCGGGGCGGGCCACTGCCACCGCCAGTGCGGGAAAAGCGAACAGCGCCGGCAGCGCCAGATCGCCGAGCACGCGGCGTAGCCCGTACCGCAGGACGGCGGACAGGGCGGGCGGATCGGCGGCCGCGGTGGCCGGCGGCCTTGTCACCACCGCGGCGGCCGCCGCCACCATCGCCATTCCCGCCCCGTACAGGACCAGGAAGGCCTCGATCCGGTGCGTGACGGCGAAGGCGACAACCGGCAGAACGGCGAAGCCGATCAGGGAGGCGACGTTCGCGTACGTGACCTGGCCCGTGCCCCGTAACCCGGCGACCACGGTGTTGCACAAGCAGTTTCCGGCCAGCAGGACAGTGATCGCCGCAATCGCTGCTGTGCCCCCGCCGAGGCCGAGCCGGACGGCCACCGCCTCGGACGGCGTGAGCACCGCCGCCGCGACCGCCGCCAGGATCATCACCTGCACCCCCAGCGCCCCCCGGACCAGCCCCGGCGCCGCCGCGCCGGCGCGGGGAAGATAGCGAGGCAACCCGGTGCCGAGCCCGACCAGGATCAGCGGTTGCACGGCGGCCACCCAGCCGCGCGCGATCTGGTAGAAGGCGAAGCCACCCACGCCGTCGCGCCGGGCGACCAGGTGGAAGAGGAGCAGGCCGGTCCCGAGCGTGCACCAGTGCACCGCCACCGTCGCGGCGTAGTCGCGCCGGACCGCCGCCGGCACCGTGAGAAGCAAAGACCTCAGGCGGTCACCGGACTCACGCATGGGCATCGACCGGCACGTCACATCACCCCACAGCCCGCGGACACGGTGCCCAGGACCGGTGCCAGAAACGGGCGCGCCGGGTGGCGGCGGGCGCGTTCCCGGGCGCCTCACCGCTCACCGCGGCACTGCCGCCGGCGTACCGTTCGAACTGCGGGAACACATCGCCGCTCTTCGCCGGAACCATATTGAGCACACACCCGAGAACGCGCGCGTCAACTGCGCGCAGAGCGCGGGCGGCCGTCGTCACCTGTGCATTTTTGGTCTTACGCGAACGGACCACGAGAAGCGCGCCGTCGGACCGCGCGGCGATGATCGCGCCGTCGGTCACGGCCAGCAGCGGCGGGCAGTCAACGATGATGATATCGAATCGTCCGCGCAATTCCTCGATTACTTCGGCCATTCGTGGCGAACTGAGCAACTCGCTGGGGTTCGGCGGGCTGTGCCCGGCGGAGAGGAGCCACAGGCCGGCTCCCCACGGCTGCAGCGCCTGGTCGACCGAGGCTCCGCCGGACAGGATGGTGCTGAGTCCCGCGGCGTTCTCGCGCCCCAGGAACGCCGCGAGCCGGGGCCGGCGCAGTTCCGCGTCGACCACGAGCACCCGCCGCCCGGCCTCGGCGAACAGCAGTCCCAGACTGCACGCGGTGGCCGAACGACCCTCCTTCTCGACGGCGCTGGTCACCGCGATCACCTGCACGGGCCGGTCGCCGTCCGCGTACTGGAGGTTCGCGCGCAGCTGACGCAGCGCCTCCGCCCGGGGCGAGTCGTTGTCCGAGATGAACGGGCCGGTTCCGGTCGGTGCCCGGGCGTCGACCGGCACCCGGGCCAGCACCGGGGCCGAGACCAGGGTCTGGAGCGTGTCGACGGTCCGTACGGCGGAGTCGGTGACCTCGCGCGCGACCACCAGCGCGGCGCCCACGACCAGCCCGACCATCGCCGCCATGGCCAGATTGTTGAGCGGGCGTGGGGCCACCGGGTCGTCCTCCAGGCGTGGACCGGCGACAACCTCGACGCGGACCACCGGCTGGCCCTTCTCGTTGGTGCTCTCCAGCGCGGAAATCACTGCCTGGAACCGGGGTACCAGGGCAGTGGCCAGCAACTGTGCGCGAGCCGGCGACCGGTCCTCGACGGCGACCCGCAGCATCACCGTGTTGGGCACCGTCTCCACCGTGATCCGCTCGGCGATCTCCTGGGCGGTCAACCTCAGGCCGGGTGTGCCGGCGAGTGGCACGGTGATCCGGTCGCTGGTCAGCACGGCCGCGTACGAGTTGAGCCGGCCCTGGGAGAACATGCTGGCCGGATACAGGTCCGCCGACAGGGTGCTCGGATTGGTGAAGAAGAACGTGACGGCCGACGCATAGACCGGTGGGGTACGGACATTGATGACGACCGCGACGGCCAGCGCGAACCCGAGCGAAACCAAGAAAATCCACCAGTGCCGCCGGGCGATACTGAGATAGTCGCGTAGCCCCACGGAGCCTCCCGGTACAGCGCGGTCGTATCACCATATGCCGCCTCCGGAATCGTGATGCCATATTTGAGCAATCCGAGCTGTACGGCACGAACTGTTAGCCTGAACCCATATTCACTGGGCTGCCGAAACAATTAGTGGGGCTGCAGTTGAAAATGTTCCCGATGGATGCGCATGCGTGGTGGCGCCGGCGCCTTCTTCCCTTGGCCGTGGACGGCGCCGCGTGGGCGGCCGGCCTGAGCGCCGCCGTGCTCACCCGGTACGAATTCGCGATGGACGGGAGGCGACTCGGCGGACTCGGCGTCGCCGTGACGCTGGCGGTCGTGCTGCAGAGCGGAATCGGCCACGCCCGGCACCTGTACCGGGGCCGGTATGCCATCGGCAGCTTCGAGGAGGTCCGTGCGGTCGCCGGCACGGTGGCCGCCACCGCCGTACTGTTGCTGGTTCTCGACTTCGTGCTGTGGTTTCGCCCGGTGCCGGTCAGCGCCCCTCCGCTCGGTGGCGCGGTGGCACTGGTCCTGATCCTGGGCGTGCGGTATCTGCGCCGGCTGCAGCTGGTCCGCCGGGACCGCCCGAACCTCGGGGCGGCCGCTCCGGTGCTGCTGTTCGGGGCCGGTCGCGCCGGGTCGCTCCTGGTGCGGTCGATGCTGCACGACCCGGCCGGCCGCTATCTGCCGGTCGGCCTCATCGACGACGACCATCGCAAGCGCAACCTGCACATCCTCGGTGTCCCCGTCGTCGGCCGGCGCGCGGACATCGCCTCGGCTCTGGACCGGACGGGCGCCGGCATGGTGGTCTTCGCGGTGGCCAACGCCGACCGGGAACTGGTGTGCGACATCCGCGAACGGGTGTTGGCGGCGGGGGCGCAGTTCAAGGTGGTGCCGTCGGTCACCGAGTTGGTGGACCATCCGGTCGGGGTCCGCGACATCCGCGACGTCGAGGTGACCGACCTGCTCGGCCGGCACCAGATCGACACCGACCTGGACTCCATCGGGCACTACCTGACCGGCAAGCGGGTGCTGGTGACCGGCGCCGGGGGTTCGATCGGATCCGAGCTGTGCCGGCAGATCCACCGGTTCGGGCCGAGCGAGCTGCTGATGCTCGACAAGGACGAGACGGCGCTGCAGGGGGTCCAGCTCTCCATCGACCCGGAAGCCTCGCTCGACGATCCGTCCGTGATTCTCGCCGATCTGCGGGATCAGGCCCGGATCCGGGAGGTGTTCCGCCGGCGCCGGCCCGAGGTGGTCTTCCACGCTGCCGCGCTCAAGCACCTCACGCTCCTGCAGCGCTATCCCGGCGAGGCGGTGAAAACCAACATCTTCGGCACCTTGGCGGTGCTGGAGGCGGCCGAGACCGTGGAACGCTTCGTGAACATCTCCACCGACAAGGCCGCCGACCCGATCAGCGTGCTGGGCCTCACCAAGCGGATCACCGAGCGGCTCACCGCGGACACCGCCCAGCGGCGCGCCGGCACCTTCCTGAGCGTCCGGTTCGGCAACGTGCTGGGCAGCCGCGGATCGGTGTTCACCACATTCAGCGCACAGATCGCCAACGGCGGGCCGATCACCGTCACCGACCCCGAGGTGACGCGTTACTTCATGACGGTCCAGGAGGCCGTCCACCTCGTCATCCAGGCCGCGGCCGTCGGGCGCGACGGCGAAGCGCTGGTGCTGGAGATGGGCAAGCCGGTGCCCATCGCCGAAGTGGCGCGCCAGATGGCCGCGCTCGCGCCGGAACCGGTCGAGATCCGCTACATCGGGCTGCGGCCCGGTGAGAAGCGGCACGAGGAGTTGTTCGGCGCGGGTGAGGTGGACCGCCGCCCGATCCATCCGCTGATCGCGCACGTCGAGGTGCCCCCACTGGAACCCGCCCAGGTGGCGCAGCTGCACGCGGACGAGGACCCCGAGGTGCTGATCGCGCAGCTCGGCGCACTCTGCCACGGCGTATCGGGCCTGCCCCGGCACCTCGAGGCCACGGCGCGTCCGGGCGCACTCAGGCCACCGGAGGGGCTTCCGCGCGGGGCATAGCCGGCTCCTGGGGCACCTCGGGCACCTCGGGCGGAGCGGCGGTGAGCACCGCGAGCGCCCGCTCCGCCGGCGCCGGCGGTGGGCGGCCGCCGGCCGGCGACGCGATCGCTTCCTCGATCGCCGCCCGCAGCCGCCGTTCCTCGGCCGCGCGGTCCCGGTGCCAGGCGGTCGACCAGACCTGGTGCAGCCGCCAGCCGAGGTCGCCGAGCAGTTCGCCGCGCAGCCGGTCGCGATCCCGTGCGGCTACCGCGGCGGGATAGCCGGGTCCGTCGCACTGGACGGCGATCGCGTAGACCTCACCCGGGTACGCCGGATGCCGCACGGCTAGGTCCACCCGCCAGCGCGACGCGCCCACATTGCGGCGCACGGTGTAGCCCCAGGAGGTGATGGTGGCGAACACGGACTCCTCGAAGGGTCCCGGCTGCGGGGCGCGATCGTCGTGCGGGGCCGGCACGGGGACACCGCGCTCGGCGTAGGCGAGATACGCGACGAGCGCCTGCACACCCTCGCTGTCCGACTCGGGGATGTCCCGCGCCCGGACCGAGCTGACTATCTCGATCCGGTGGCGGGCCCGGGTGATCGCCACGTTGAGCCGGCGCCACCCGTACGGGCGGTTCAGCGACCCGAAGTTCGCGCTGATCCGGCCGTCCTCGTCGTGTCCGTAACCGATCGAAAAGATCATGACGTCCCGTTCGTCGCCCTGCACCGACTCGAGGCTCTTGACGAAGAACCCGGACAGCCGAGCGTCGTGGGCTCCCGGGTCGAGGACCAGTTCGTCACCCATCGCCCGCTCCACGGCTCGCTGGATCTCGTCGGCCTGGGCCACCGAGAAGGTCACGACGCCGAGGCTCTGGCCCGGCCGGGTGGCGAAGTGGTGCACCACGCGCTCGGCGACCCGCTGCGCCTCGATCGGGTTGTGCCGGCCGGTGCCGCGCCGATAGACCCCCGGAACTCCGAAGAGCTCGACACCGGTGTCCGGTCCCTCGGCGTTCGCGCTCGGGAAGGTAATCATGCGCCCTTGATAGAACCGGTGGTTGGCGAAGGCGATCAGCGCCTCGTGCCGGCTGCGGTAGTGCCAGGCGAGACCGAGCTGCCGGAAGGCGCCGCACCCCTTGGCCAGCTCCAGGATCGAAGCGAAGTCGTCGACGTCCGTCGCCGCACCGTCCACGCCCGCCGAAGGATCCGGCGCGGCCGCGAAGAAGCAGGGCGGCGGAAGCTGCCGTTCGTCGCCGGCCACGACCAGCGCCCCGGCACGGTAGATGGCCGGCATCGCGTCGGCCGGCGTCACCTGGGACGCCTCGTCGAAGATGACGACGTCGAAGCGGATGTCCGGCGGCAGGTACTGGCTCACCGACAGCGGCGACATCATCAGGCACGGCTTGAGTGTGTGGACCGCCTCACCGGCCCGGGCGATCAGCTCGCGGACCGGCAGGTGCCCGCTCGCCTTCAGCGCCTCCCGGAAGATCACCCGGATCTGCTCCGCGTCGGCCGGGGGCCGCGCGGAAAGCCGGGCGAGGACCTCGGCGGGCGCCGCCGCGACCAGGCGGCGGTCGCCGTGCCGAAAGCCGGCGACCAGATGATCGCGGTCCTCGCCGCGCTGCGGCCGGAGCCGGCCGTCGGTCAGCAGGATGCGCTCGGCCCACGCCCGATACACAGCCCGGCGAAGCACCGGAACCACGTCGCGGGCCTCGACGTCGCGCTCCGCACAGAACTCCACGGCGGTACCGAGGCCGAGCTCCGCGAGCTCGTCACGGGCGGCGAGATGGTCGAACCACTCCTCGGGGCCGGTGGCATCGTCGCGAAGGTCGTCGAGCAGCCGCCGGGCGCGCTGGTAGTCGTCCAGGTCCACGGTCAGCTCGTCGTGCCGAGCCGGGCCGAACGCCGCGAGGAGGGCGCGGCGGTCCCGCTCCCAGCCCGCGACCAGGTCCGGGAGGGCGTCGTCGGGGCGGGCCGCGGCCAAGGCCCGTACCTGTTCCTCGGTGAGCGGCCGGTCCGCGCCGGTGACGAGCCGGCGGGCAGCGGCGGCCCACCCGAGGGCGGCCTCCAGCACCCGATGGTCGGCGTCCGGGGGCACCTGATCGGCGCCGAACAGGCTCTCGTACCGGCGCGCGTCGACATTCAGCTCGTCCTGCGCCTCGACGGCCGTCCGGCGCAGCTCGGCCAGCCGCCGGACCTCCGCGTAGTCCAGGTCGCGTCCGGTCGCGGCACCGAACGCACGCATCGCGCGGGCGGCCGCCCGCAGCGGCGCGACCTGGGCCCTCAGCCAGGCGACTGCGTCCTCGACGGTGCCGTCAGCGAGCCGCGGATGGGCGGGCTGCCAGCGGTCGAGGTCGGCCCGGGCCGCGGTGGCCAGGCCGATCGACTCGAGGTCGGTCTCGGCCGCGCAGACGTGGCGGACGACCGCCGGCAGCGCCTCCGGCGGAGCCCAGCGGACCGCCTCCGCAGCCACCTGGACGGCCGCGTCGAGCGCCGGGAAGTCGGTCGCGGGACCGCGCCAGTAGCCGCCCAGCACCATCGCGTACGACTGCTCCGCCGCGGCCAGTCCCCACCGGGCGCGCTGCCACGCCAGCGCGGTGTCGAGGCGCGACATGGCCTCCCGCACGTCGGCCCCGGGGCGGACGAACGCGGCCACCATCCGCCTGTCCCGGCGGTACGCCGGCCCCAGCCGGCGAAGACCACGGGCGTGGTCGGCGACGCTGGGGATGATCCGGTCGAGCGGCTGGCCCAGGATGGCCTCGGTGAACATCGGCCGGGCCCGTGCCTCGGCCGCGGTCAGCGTGTCCAGGCACTGTCGCAACGTCACCGCGCCGGTCGAGACGGTGGCGAGGACGCCGGGACCGAACCAGAACGGCTCGGGCCGGTACGGCCGGCCACTCAGCTCCGCGAGCGCAGCCAGCCTGCGCACGTCGGCGAAGACCACCACACGCGGCAGCCCGAGCCGGGCGGTCGCCAGGTCGAGGTTCACCCGGTGCTTCTCCCACCGGCCGCCCTCGTCGGCGTACCGCCGCGCGAGGTCGTCGGCCGCGTCGGCGGTCAACGCGGCCGGATCCACCGCGACGTCGGGCAGCTCCGTGTCGGTGGGCAGCGCCGACCAGGGCACACCGGCGCGGGTCCGCACAGCCTCCCGGGCCCGCCGCACTGCGGCGAGCCGCAGCTCCAGATCGGCCAGAGCCGCCTCGGCCGGCGCCAGGCTCGGTGCGGTGAGCCATGCGTCGCGAGCGTCCGGCGGCCGGTGAGCAGCGTGCGCGAGCAGGTCCGCCAGCAGACCGGCTCGGCTCGGCCGGTCCACGTCGAACGCGGCGGCCACCTCGGCGTTGCGGCGGGTGGCGGCGGCGAGCCGGCCGAGGGCGAGTCCGGCCCGGGCGAGCACGTCGTCGAGCGGCCCGCGTTCGACGACGTGGCGCCACGGGAAGCGGCTCTCGCCGGCGGCCCGCCAGGTGTGTGCCAACCGTTCGGCCGCGTCCTCGATCCGGCGCATCGCCTCGGCGGTGAGCGTGGCCCGTGCCAGGTCCGGCACCGGGGCGTCGGGGAGCCCGGTGAACTGGGCGCAGATCCCGAGGGCGTCGTGCAGCGTCGCGCCGAGCGGCTCACGTACCTCGTTGACGGCCGCGGCGTAAGCGGTGAGCCGCTCCCGCACCGGCCGCAGGCGATCGTGCGCTCCCGCCGGCGGAGCGGGAGCCCGGTCCACGGCGGCCGCGAGGGCTGCCGCGACCTCCTTCCGGCCGGCCTGCCTACTGTGCAGGTCCAGCAGGTACGGCTCGAGTCCGGCCTCGGCCAGCCGGCGGCGGACCACGTCCAACGCGGCCGCCTTGGTGGAGACGAACAGGATCCGCTTCCCCGCCGCCAGCAGGCAGGCAATCATGTTGGCGATGGTCTGCGACTTGCCGGTGCCGGGCGGGCCGTCCATCACGAAGCTGTGACCCGCCACCGCGGCCGCCACGCAAGCGCGCTGGGACCCGTCCGCGTCCAGCACGAGCGGCACGTCCTCGGGGGGTGCCTGCTCGTCGACGGTCGCCGGGTTGAGGGGGACGAAGTCGAAGGCGCCGCCGGGCTTCCCGGTGGTGGCCAGCGCCCGCACCACCGGGTGGGCCACCACGCGAGCCTCGTTGTCGAGCAGATCCCGGTACAGCGCCTCCTTCTGAAAGGTGAAGCAGGACAGCAGGGCGATCGGTTCCAGGCGCCATCCGTCGCGGCCCGCGATCGCCGTCTCCAGCCGGGACCAGAACGCGGCCAGGTCGCCCTCCGCGAGCGGGTCCTCCATGGGCAGGTGCACGCCGAGCTCCCGCAACCGGATGGCGAGCGCCGGATTCACCACCGGGTCGTCGTCACGCCAGCGGAGGCGGCCCAGCTCTCCCGCGCGTCGAGGGGCCAGCGTCACGGGGACCAGCAGGGCCGGGCTGGCGCACTCGACGTCCTCCTCGTCCCGCCAGCGCAGCTCGCCGGCGGCGACGTACAGCACCGACATTCCGCGGTCGAGATACTCCCGGTCCGCGGTCCGCTGCAGGCGCCGCAGCACAGCGGCGGTCAGCCGGTCGGCGCCCGGGCCGGACTGGCCGGGTATCGAACCACGGAACGCGCATTCCCCGGTCGCGTGCAATGTCCGTACGAGTGCCGCGGGCGCCGGATCGGTGAGCTCGACGAGGGAACCCTTGGCGGCCCGGAGGTCGACCAGCCGGTTGGTCGCTCCGAGGTCCACGAGCGAGTCGCGCCACACCCGCAGTGCCGCGCGTACCTGCTCGTCGTCACCCACACCCCTGATTGCAGCAAGTGGCTCCGCGGCGTGCTGCCGTTTCACCGAAGCTGCCCGAGCCGCCCCGGATGTGTTTGGATGTGCCGTGCGGTTGAGCGAGGTTGTTGTCCGGCTGGGTCATCGACGATGGTTCGCCGCCGCCGGGCGGTTCCTGATGCCGCTCGACCGGCGGTTGATCCGGCTCACGAGGGGGCGCCTCTCGGTGATCGGGTGGCGCACGGCGCCGCCGACGCTGCTGCTGACGACGCGCGGGCGGACCAGCGGCCTGCTCCGCGAGCGGCCGCTGCTGTACGCGCGGGACGGTGACGCGTACGTGGTGTTGGGCTCGAACTGGGGTCAGGCCCGGCACCCGGCCTGGTCGGGCAACCTGCTGGCCGACCCGGCCGCCACGATGACGATCGACGGCGAGACCACCACCGTGCGGGCCACGCTGCTGGAGGGCCCGGAGCGGGACAGGGTGTGGCCGCTACTGCTGCGGGTGTGGCCGGCCTACCGGGACTACGACGCACGCGCCGACCGTACCCTGCGGATCTTCCGGCTCGATCCGGTCCGGCGAGACAATGCTGACATGGGCGGCAAGGCCGGGTAGTTTCGGCTATATCGTCGGTCTCGGGAGGCCGGCGACGGACCAGGGCGGAGCGCTTGGCGTACACGGAGAAGACGGCGGGTAGCGCGTCGACGTCCGTGCCGGCGTTCGACGTCTTCCTCAGCCACGACCATGCGGACGCCGAAATGGTCGAGGAGATCGGGCGGCTGGTCCGGCAGAACTACGGGTATCGGGTGTGGCTCGACCGCTGGGTTCTGGTGCCCGGCGGCAATTGGCAGCAGGAGATGACGAAAGGGCTCGGCGAGGCCGCCACATGTGCGGTGTTCATCGGCAAGCAGACCGCGCAGGGGTGGTTCAGACAAGAGATCGAACGCGCGCTGAACAACCAGGCCGCGCATCCCGACTATCGCGTCATTCCGGTTCTGCTGCCGGATGCCCCGCCGGGTCACCCGAGTGCCGTGCTGCCAGGGTTCCTCGAGCTGCGGACTTGGGTCGACTTCCGTGCCGGCCTCAGTGATTCCTATGCGCTTCACCTACTGCGTAGTGGTATCGCAGGAATCGCACCGGGTCCATGGCCTCCGCTGGAGATGCCGCCCTTGGCGGTAGACGGCGACGTCGTGCTCGACTCGATCAAACGGGAGTTGCGGGACCTCGACCAACTGAAGGACCTGCTGCACGAGACGGTCATCATTGAGATGCAGCGCCGCATCCTGTCGCGGAGGTTCACGTGAGCACAGAACGTGACAGCGCGAGTCGAGTCCTCATCAGCTACGCGTCCGGCGATGTGGGCGAGGCCGAGTCCATCGCACGGATGCTCACCGGCGTCGGCTTGAGGCCATGGTTCGATCGGTGGGACCTGGTGCCAGGCAGCGACCGGCTCGCGTCCGTGAGCAGGGCGATGGCCGCAGCGAAAACAGTGCTGGAGTTGATCGGGGCGCGGTCGGACGAGCATTGGCGTGAAGTCGAGCAGTTGGCGTCGACCGAAGGTGTGCCCCGATTCGTGCCGGTGCTGCTGCCGCAAGCGATTGAAGTTCCCGTTGGTCTCGCCGATCGTGAGCCTGTGGATCTGCGTGGCCTGAGGTTGGATTCGATAGAGGCTGTTACCGCGCTTGTCCGCGCCGTAATGGGTACGGCTGACCCTGTCGGGCCGCCGCAGACTGCTGCGCCCGATGACTTGCAGCGGGCCCTCGGCTCCGCGCGCCGGATTCTTGGTGAGGACCACGTCGAGACACTCATCGTGGCGGCGAACCTTGCCACTACTTTGCACCTGCGCGGTGACTACGGGGCCGCCCGGCGAGTGTTCGAGGATGTCGTTGAGCGCAGTCGGCGGGTGTTCGGCGACGAGAATCCGTTCACTGTTACCGCCGGCGCCAATCTCGCCGCCTCCCTGTGGTCGCTCGGCAGCTACGAACGGGCTCGACAACTGCTCGAGGATACGATTGCTGTGGCGGGCCGGGTGCTCGAGCCGGACGGTTTGGATCTCGGCAAGCTGCACGGCAACCTGGCAGTGGTCCTTCACGACCTCGGCGACAATGACCGAGCGCTTGACGAGTGCCGCGAGGCCCTACGGATCACCGAAGCCGTTCTCGGCCCTGACCACCCGGCGGCCGCCAGTCGGCACGTCGACCTCGGTGACCTGCTGGAGAGCGTGGGCCGGCTGGCTGCGGCGGCCGAGGAGTATCAACGAGCGCTGCACACCAACGAGGCCGCCTTGAGGCCGAACGACCCTGCCGATGAAGTGGACGAAGCCGTCATCGATCTTACCGACCGGCGGATTGAAGAAGGGGCGACCGCCGGGCCGGCCGGAGTTGATCACTCAGCTGAACCTCCCGGGGACGAGATTGATCGGCTTGCGGGGGTTGAGATCTTCTCCGGCTTGGAACCGGCCGCCCACCAGCAGATCATCGCCGTCGCGACTCCACGTTCCTACCGCAAGGGCGAGACTCTTTTCTTCGAACATGACCCCGGCGAGTCCCTGATCATCTTGCGCCGAGGCGCAGTCGCCATCTTCCGCACTGCGCCTACCGGCGAGCGCCGAGTCCTCACCGTGGTTCGTCCGCCCGACGTGATCGGTGAGGTGTCACTCCTGGATTCCTCCGCCCGCAGCGCGTCGGCCGAAGCCATTGAGGACTCGCAGACGCTGAGCCTGTCGCGGTCGGCGTTCTTCGACCTCATTCGCGCCCATCCGCGCATCCTCGACGCGGTGATGCGCTCGGTCGGCGGGCTGATCCGCCGGCTCACCGAGCAGAACACCGACCACGTCTTTCTCGACCTGCCGGGCCGGGTGGCCAAGACTCTGGTCCGGCTGGCCGGCGACTCGCAGGCGCCATTGATCACGATCGAGCTCAGCCAGAGTCAGCTCGCCGAGATGGCTGAGGGCTCGCGGCAGAGTGTCAACCAGGCCATCGGTTCATTCGCCACCCGCGGCTGGCTGCGTGCCGAGGGCCGCCGGATCGTCGTCAGCGATTTGCCGGCGCTGCGGCGGCGAGCAGGAATGAGGGAGCCGAACGAGGGTCGTCGCTCGCCGGAGGCTCATTGGCCGGCATGAACCACTTCAGGCCGGGCATCGCAATCGGCGCCGACGTTCACGTCCGTTGCATCGCCGGCCCGCGTACCCGGAAGGAATGCCGATGAGTGGCACCGATCTGCGCAAGGTCTACCTCGCCTACCTTGAGGCGGCCAACGCCCGCGAGTTCGATCGTATGGCCGAGTTCGCTCACGACATCGTCGTCTTCAACGGCGAGGCCGTGTCCCGTGATGACTACGTCGCCGCGATGCGGGAGGCCGTCGGCTCGGTGCGGGACTATGTCTGGCACCTCGACGACCTGCTCGTCGAGGATGACCGGGTGGCGGCCCGGCTGACTGTCACCGGCACGCCGGTGACGGAGTGGCTCGGCCTGCAGCCCACCGGCCGCGACGTCACCTTCACCGAGTTCGCGTTCTACCACTTCCGCGACGGCCGCTTCGAGCGCATGTGGTACCTCCTCGACGCCCGGGCCATCGAGAAACAACTGGCAGCCTGACAACAACCCCAGCGGTGGGGAGTAGCCGATGCTCGTCAGGCTGTGCCCGGTGGCAGCACCGGCCGTGTCATCTGAGCAGCGGGTCGGATCGCCACTCCTCGGCGGGCCAGCGCCGTTGGTCCACGTCACCGATGACCTGGGCGTAGCCGGCGACGTGCTGGTCGAACTCCGCCTTGGTGGGCAGGCTTCCACGGGAACCGGCCTGTGCGCTGCGAAGCCGCCGCCGTAGCTGGTGCTCGGTCCACGAGGCGGTGTAACCGTCCATCGCGGAGCGGGCGGCGGCTTCGCTCGTCACCATTGTCAGCAGGGTCCAGCACACCAGCTCGCCGACGACAGCCGCGTGGATGTGCTGGGCGGCGGCATCGTCGGGACGGTCGGCGCCGATCTCCGCCACCTGGTCGATCAGCTTGAGCACGGGCGCGGCCGGACGGGTCCGGTGCACGAGTTTCGTGAACTGGTCGGGATGTCTGACCAGCGTGGCGCCCAGGTACACCGTGATCGCCTCGGTGGAGCCCTCGAAGATGCGGAACAACCGGTAGTCGCGAAAGTGCTGGCCGACGGTGTTGGTGTCGAGGAAGCCCCGGGCGCCCAGCACCTGCAGGGACGTGTCGATGGCCTTCCAGCCGAGCTCACACCCCAGGATCTTCGCGCAGAAATACCACGCGTCGGGCACGTCCTGCCCCGCGTCCCGCCACGTCGCCATGCGGGAGATCAATGTCTCCACCGCTTGAATCGCGGCCGCGGTCTCGGCCAGCACCTCGCGTATGCGGCCGTTCTCGGCCAGGGAGCCGGTGGCGACCTCGCGGCCTTGCGTGAATCTCTGAGCCAGCTCGAGAGAGCGCATGGCCGCCCCCATCGCCATCGCGGCCAGCACCGCACGACCGCCCATGAATGCCGCTTTGGCGGTGGCGAGGCCGTTTCCCTCGGCCCCCAGCAGCGCGGACGGGGGCACTCTGAGGTTGTTGAAGGTGAGATCGTACTGGGGCACTGCCCGCAGGCCCAGGGTGAGCATCTCCGGACCGATGGCAAAACCCGGTGTACGGCTGTCCACCAGGAAGCCGGTGATGCCCAGGGGGCGGCCGCGCTCGTCGCGAAGCCCGGCGAAGATGTTGACGTACCGGGCGTCGCCGCCCAGCGAGATCCACTTCTTGGCGCCCTTGATCGTGTACGAGCCGTCCGGATGCCTGGTCGCACTGGTGGTCATGCCCCGGACGTGGGAGCCGATGCCCGGTTCGCTGATCGCGCTGGTGGTCAGGGCTTGTCCCGCGGCCAGGCGGGGCAACACGCGGCCCTTGACCTCGTCGGTCGCGGACAACAGGATCGGCGCTATTCCGAGCGTGTTGTGCACCGCGCAGAAAACGGCGAGATTGGCATCGATGGCTCCCAATTGAGTGAACAATTGGTTCATGTCGGAGTGGGACAGATCCTGTCCGCCGAGTTCGCGGGGGACCTGCAGGCCGAGCAGGCCCGCTTCGGCGAATTCCGATATCATTGCGGGTGGCAATGAGCGGCGCTCGTCCATCAGCCGGGAGTTCAGGAAATTCTGAGCGTACGTGCGCAGGAACCGCAGCATATCCGCTGTCGATGATGATTTCGGCCGGTCCTCCGTCGCCGCGCTGAGGGCGGCATCCTGATTCATGGCCTTGGCGTCCGTCATTCGCTCCTCCGGGGATTTCGATATTCGCCCGTCGGAGTTCGACGCTCGGCTGGATATCGTGTGCAGGCGCCGGCGCTGACTCGGGAATGAGGGTTCGCCGAGAATGGTGGCGGCGCGCAGTAATCCGGTGCTGGCAGAAGACCTGTCCAGGGTCCTGGGGGTTTACGTTTGTCCCTGTCCCGACCGAACTCTACAGCGGGCCTTCTGGTTCCTCAACGGGGTCGCGTCGTCACGCGCAGTGATGGTCGCCAGTTGATGTCCACGGCGGGAGCGAAACGCCGTGGCCGAGCCTGGACGCATGCCGCTCCTCCAGGGCGGCCAGCCGGATAGGGCGGATTCGCCCCTTTGCACGATGCATGCTGACCGGCGGGCGGCTGAAGAGAACTGCCTCGCGGGAGGGAGCTGGGAGAAACGGGGGCTAATTGCCCTCGCGGGTGTGGATCTGGGCGACCAGCTCCGCGGCGAGCGCCTTGATCGTCTCGAGCCCCGGCCGTCCCCAGGGTCGCGGTTCGACGTCCACCACGCAGACCGTGCCCAGGGCGACACCGGTGCGATCGATCAGGGGAGCGCCCAGGTAGGACCGGATGCCGATCTCGTCCACCACCGGGTTCCCGGCGAACCGCGGATAGTCGCAGACGTCGTCGAGCACCAGTGCCTTACGCCGGACCACGACGTGCGGGCAGTATCCGTGCTCGCGCGAGAAGGTGCGACCGGCCAAGCCGGCGCGGAGAGCGGCCGGCACCGATGCGCCGGTGTACAGACCGCCCAGGTACTGGCGGTCCTCCTGGATGAAATTCACCATCGCGAGCGGCGCGCTGGTGATGTCACCGACGCGGCGCGCGAATTCGTCGAGTTGCGGATCCGCGTCGTCCCCGAGCCCGAGCTTCCGCAGCCGGCGCAGGCGGGCCGGCACCTCCGGATCGGCCGGGGTGAGCAGATGGCGTCCGGACGGGTCGTAGATCATGCCGGGGCTCCGTTCGGTCATCGACAGGCTTGCTGGGCGAGGAGGTGCTGCATCAAGCCGATGAGCACGCCGGTGGCGGACCGTTGATCGCGCGCGTCGCAGAGCACGATGGGCGTGTCCGGTTTCAGGTCGAGAGCACTGCGTACGTCGTCCGGCTCGTACCGGCACGTCGTGTCGAACTCGTTGACCGCGACCAGAAAGCCGATGCCCCGCGACTCGAAGAAATCGACCGCCGGGAAGCAGTCCTCCAACCGGCGGGTGTCGGCCAGCACGACCGCGCCCATCGCGCCGCTGGACAACTCGTCCCACATGAACCAGAAGCGTTCCTGCCCGGGCGTGCCGAACAGGTAGAGCACGTGTTGCTGGCTGATCGTGATGCGGCCGAAATCCATCGCGACCGTGGTCGTTGACTTGCCCTCGACACCGGTGAGCCGGTCCGTGCCCACGCTCGCGGTGGTGAGCAGTTCCTCGGTGTGCAGCGGCTCGATCTCGCTGACCGCGCCGACGAACGTCGTCTTGCCCACGCCGAAGCCGCCCGCGATCAGCAGCTTGAGCGCGGACGGGAACCCGTCAGATCCGTCGTTCAAGGGCATCGAGGATGGCCTCCAATACCGTCAAGTTGGTGGAATCAGCCATCGGGTCGGGGGCGCGGGTGTCCACCACTCCCCAATCCACCAGGTCGGAAAGCAGGATCTTGGTGACGACGGCGGGCAGCCTCAGCCGCGCTGCGACCTCGGCGACCGTGGTGAAGCTGTCGCAGAGCCCGAGTGCCTGGGCGTGCTCCGGTCCGAGCTGACCCTGGGGGCGGCGGCCGGTGGCGATCACCATCGACAGCAGTTCCATCCGGGTGGTCGGTTCGGTCCTGCCGTTGCTCACTGTGTACGGCCGGATGAGGCGTCCCGCGGCGTCGTCGAACCAGTGCTCATCGGTGTCCAGCACGCTCACCGTCCGCGCACGTCCAGGAACTCGGGTTCATGCCGGGCCGGTGTGGACAGGTACGGCCGCACGCTCTTGACCATTTGCGCCATCTCGTAGCCCAGCACGCCCGGGTCGGCCGCCTTCCCCGCCACCACCGCGAGCACCGCCCCGGAGCCGGCCGCCGAGACGAACAGCAGCGAGTCCTCCAGCTCAGCCACCACCTGCCGGACGCGGTCGCTGCCCCCGAACCGGGTACCGGCGCTACGGGCCAGCGAGAACAGCCCCGAGGCGACCGCGGCCAAGTGGTCGGCACCGTCGTCGTCGAGCCCGTGGGCGGCCTTGCGCAGCCCGTCGGACGACAGAAGCAACGCGCTCCTGGTATCCGGAACGCGGTCGATCAGGCCCGACAACAACCAGACCAGGTCCTGAGACGTACGTGCGGAATCGGTGCGCGACATGAGAGCCGGGCCTTTCTGGGATCGGAGCCACTGGTCAGCCATGACTGTCGGGGCGGGGTGGATCCGCCTCGCCCTGCGAGACGCCGCTCATGAACGACGCCATCAGGCCCGGTTGGTGTTCACCGGCCGGTTCCGCCGTCGCGTGGGACGGGCCGAGCTGCAGTTGCGGGGCCATGTGGGTCTGCCGGCGGCGGCGCGGCAGCGGGGGCCGCGACGGTGTGGCCGGCGCCGGCTGCTGCGCAACGGTCGCGACGGCGGTCGGCCGGGCCTCGACGTGGCTGCGGCCCGTGTGCGGCAGCGACACGGCGTCCGGAGGGACCTGAGCCGTCGTGACGGTCGGACGGTCGGACTGACCGAGCGGCCGGGGCTGAACAGGAAGCGGTTCCCGCACCGGGATCCGCTGCTGGAGCGGAACCCGTCGCTCGAGTGGGGGCCGCTCCGCCGGTTCCTGCAGCTGTGGTGCCGGCGGCGCGGATTCGATCGCCGAAGCCATCAGCACGGGCGGCAGAATGATCACGGCTTGGATGCCGCCGTAGATGTTGCTCTGCAGCTGCACGACGATCCCGTGCTGCCGGGCGATCATCGAGACCACGTAGAGCCCGATCCGCCCGTCCCGCAGCAGGTCGTCGAGGTTGGTGTCGTCGGGGTTGACCAGCAGCTGGTTGACCCGGTCGAGATCGGCGCGCTGCATGCCGAGCCCGCGGTCCTCGACCTCGATCGCCATCCCGGAGGCGACCTGCTGCGCACGGAGCAGCACCTGGGTGTGCGGCGGCGCGAACATCGTCGCGTTCTCGATCAGTTCGGCGATCAGGTGGATGACGCTGGCAACGGCGTGCCCGGGCAGCGTGCCGTCGATGGGCGGCACCAGCTTGACCCGCGAGTAGTGCTCGACCTCGGCGATCGCCGAGCGCAGCACCTCGGTCAGCGCGACCGGCCGGCTCCACTGCCGGCGCGACACCGACCCGCCGAGCACCGCCAGGTTTTCCGCGTGCCGCCTGATCCGGGTGGCCAGATGGTCGACCTGGAAGAGGCCCTTGAGCAGGTCGGGGTCCTCGACTTCGTTCTCCAGCCCGTCGAGGAGCTTGATCTCCCGATGCACCAGCGACTGCAGCCGCCGGGACAGGTTGACGAAGACCTCGACGTGCCGGCCCCCGGCGTGTGCCGCCGGACCCTGGGCTGTGCCCGCCGTCTGCGCCTGTGCCTGCCGGAGCCGCTCGGTGAGCTGGTCGACCTCGGCGCGGGCCGCCATCAGCGCGGCCCGGGACTCGGCGGCCGAGGCCTGCAACTCGCCGGCCCGGGAACCGGAGTACCGGACCGCCCAGACGACGGAAAGGGCCGCGCCGAGCACGGCGACCGCGGCGATCAGATAAGGGAGGGCGACCATGAGCATCCTTGTGTTCGACGATGCGGCAGTGTCCGGTCGGTGGAGAAGGCATTCACTGTAAATCGCGGCGCAGGCACGACCAAGGCCGGAATTGCGTACGGCATCGATGAGGTGAATCGGCTGGCCTCGATGTGGGTCCTTATCAACTGAATGGGTGAATCGACCGTGACATGAGACCTGGAGCAGGCTAAGGTCTCGGCGGCAGTCATCTGCCTCGGGCCGCCTCGGTCGGCGAATTGGGTCTGCACAGAGCGTTCTCGCGGTGACATCGTCCGGGCCGAGATTCGCGACGGCGTCTGTTTCTTGACCATTCCGATGACACGGCCGTAACGGATTGACGGCTCGTTCGTTGTCGGCCGGGTGCCGATGGCAGACGCCGAGCTCGTCAATTCGTGTATTGGCTCCGGCCCGCACGACGAGCCGTGAAGCTGGGTGTCGCCGGGCCCGCACACGCCGGGCCCGCACACGCCGGGCGCGCTGCAGACCCTGTGGCTCAACTTCACCACCCAGGTCTTCCAGTCCGTCGGCCTCGGTTACGGCAAGGCCGACCCCGACATCATGAAACGCCGGCCCCGCCGCTCCGACGAGCCGTTGCTGAGTGGCCGGGCGCTGGGCTGGCTCAGCCTCGTCGGCCTGATCATGGGTCTTGTCACCCTGGTGGTCATCTGGTGGGCCGACCGGCAGTACGGCGTGGACGTGGCCCGGACCATGGGTCTGACCGCTTTCTCCATCGCCAACCTGGCGTTCTCCCTGACGGTCCGCAGCGACCTGCGCTCCGTGTTCAGCCTGGAGACCTTCGGCGACCGGCGGTTCGTGGTGACCACCGGCATGTCCGTCGTCGCCATCGTCCTGGCGACTGAGCTCGGGCTGTTCCAGCGCATCCTGAACACCACCACCCTCAGCCTCGGACAGTGGGCGGTGTGTCTGCTGGCCGGCCTGGTCGTCGTGATTCCCACCGAACTCCGCAAGATCGTGCTGCGCAACCGGGCGGAACGTGCGCCGAGCGAGGGAAGAGCATCGTGACCGCCCCGGCCGTGCTGCGCAGGAGTGCTGTGCCCCGGCGTTGAAGGGCCCCGGTCACCGCGGCGGTGAGAGTGCGCCGTGGTGACCGGGGCCGGCTCTTCGAGCGCCGAGGATACGAGGCTCAGGTTCGGTGGTCGACCGGATTCGGAGGTTGCCGCGCGGCGCGGCGGGTCATGGCCATATCCACACCCAGGCCGATCAGGGCGCCGCCGGCCGAGGCGGCCATCGGCAGCACGATCAGGAGACTGTAGTCCGGCTTCGGCGGACGACCTCGCAGGACGTCGTAGGCGGCGGTGGCCCGCCGCCAAGCAGTGCTCCGTTTCCTGCTCATTGCTCTCCTCCGGTTGGTCGATCAGCGCCCGACTGCGGCCGGTGCGCCCGAGATGTGGGTGAGGGCGACGATGCTGCCGTCGGAGGTCGCCACGGGAGAGTGGAGATCCAGGACCCAGCGGTGCTCCAGAAGCACCGCCAGCGCCTCGGTGCCGTAGGCGACGAGTTCCGCGATCTCGGCGACATCGACCGCGGTGATGAGACCGCTGGTCAACCAGGCCAGATCGCTGAGGCCCGGCACGTCGTCCAGCTCGACTGCCAGCGCTTGACCGGTCGCATCGATACGGACCACCACGACATCGACCACGCGCATGATGCCTTCGGTGGGGAGTCGACGGAGCGCGGCCCAGGCCCCATCGCGGAATCGTTCGACGGGGAAGGACAACACGACCATTTCCATCGGGCCCAGCGCCATGGTCCTGAGCCTGCGCCGTTGCGTCGGCGTGTTCCTCATCCGTGCGGGATGAAACCGACCGGCACCACATGGCTGCTGCTCTGCCCGGCCGAGCCGGGCGCATCGACCTCGGCGAGTCTCCGCGGCCAGCTGCCGAATCATCCTGCACGGGGGACGTGGAAGCCCGGGGCGTACATCGAAACTGGGGCGACGCCGAACACTGTGCGCCATGGGACGCACATTACTTTCTGCTACGGTTGCCAACCGGACAGCGATCATCCCGATGGTTGGGCGTCCCGCAACAGTGTTGATCGGGCCTGTGGCACACGGCCGGACCAAGACCGACGAGTGAATCGGCGTGTCCGTTTCGACAGCGGCCCGCAGGACCGCACGGGGGCTGGAGGAACGGATGCGGGAATTGGCCGATCATGACATCTCACTCCGCGGATCGGGCGCCCGTACGGCCGGGCCCCGGCTACCGACCAACATCATCCCGCGGGCCCGCCTCATCGAAGCGATCGACGTGGGTACGCGAGGCACCGCGACGGTGATCTCCGCCGGCGCCGGCTGGGGCAAGTCCACGTTGGCCGCCTCCTGGAGCTCGGCCCGCGCGGTGCCCGGCCCGATCGCCTGGCTGACGGTGCACGACGAGCACAACGACCCGGACGTGTTCTGGTCGGACCTCCTCCGGGCTATGGCGTCGGTCGGCGTGGTGCTGCCCGGCAACCCGCCGGCTGTCGACGAACGGGATTGTCAGCGACGGATCGGTGTTGCCGCGGCGCGCCTTCGCACGCCCGTCGTGGTGGTACTGGACGACGTGCACAAGCTGGTGGACCGACGGGTGCTCGGAGGGCTCGGCAGCTTTGTGCGCCGCGCGCCCGCGCAGGTGCGCTTCGTGCTGTCCGGCCGGCACGCGACCGGTATCTCGTTGCACCAGCTACGGGTTTCCGGCGAACTCACCGAAATCGGCGCCGCCGACCTCGCCTTCCGGGTCGACGAGGCGACCGCCCTGCTCACCCTGCTGGGCGGTCGGATGACCGCCGCGCAGCTGGCAGCGACGGTCCGCCATGTCGAGGGATGGCCGGTCGGTCTTCGGCTCGCCCTCCTGGCCGACGGAAGTCCGCGGCCCGAGCGAGCGGCCGACACCTACCTGTTCGATGAGGTCCTGGCCGGTCAGCTCGAGGTCCGCCGGCGGTTCCTGCTGCGCACCAGTGTGCCGGACCGGATCTGTGGCCCGCTGGCCGATGCCCTGACCGGAAACCAGGACGGGCAGCGGACGCTGGAACAGCTGGCGTCGGAGAACTCGTTCATCGAGTCGGTCGGCAGTGGCCGATGGTTCCGTTATCACCCCAGCTTCCGCGCCGCCCTGCGGCGCCGCCTGCAATCGACCGAGCCCGCGATCGTGCCGCAGTTGCACCTGCGATCGGCACGGTGGCACGCGGTTTCGGGGGACATCCTGCCTGCCCTGACCCATGCCGCGGTCGCCACGAACTGGCAGCTGGTCGCCGAACTGGTCGTCGGGCGAGGCCTGCCGATGTTCGCCTCGCCCGACCGCGCCGATTTTGTGGAGGTGCTCGACCGGATCCCGCCGGAGCGCCTCTCGGACTCCGCCGAGCTTGCGCTCTGCGGCGCCCTTGTCGCCTACCAGCACGGCGACCTGCCGGGCATGTCCCAGCCACTCGGCGTGGCGCGAGCCCTGCGAGCGGCGGCCCGCCCCCACCGTCCCGAACCGATCGACGTTGCGCTCGGCCTGATCGAGTCCGCGACGCTGGTGCGATGGCAGGGCGACCTGTCCCGCCTCCTGGCAATATCCACCGATCTGATTGCCGACGCCGCCACTTTGTACACGGATCAGGGACCGGCCCTCGCGCAATACCGCACGCTGGCGTTGTCCAACAAGGCGGTGGCCATGATGTGGCTGGGTCATTTCGACCACGCCGACCGCTATCTGTGGGCGGCCGCCTCCAACGCCCGCGCTGCCGGCCTGCCCCTGGTGGGGGCGAATTCCCTCGGTCATCTGGCACTGCTGGCCTTCTTCCGCGGCTCGGTAGGCGAAGCGGAGGAGCACGCGACGGCTGCCATGACGATGGCGGACCGCGCCGACGCCCCGTCGCATCCCGTGGTCGCGGCGGCGCGCCTGGCCCGGGCCCTGATCGAGTTGGAACGCGGACGCGACGTCCAAGCGGCCGAGGAGCTGCGCCGTTCCCGGCAGGCCGGCGGTGAGATCCGCGAGTTCGCGTTGACCGTGGTCGCCGCGCTCGTACGGGCCCGAATACTGACCGACAGCGGTGACGAGAGCGGCGCCCGCGCAGCGCTGCGCGACGTCTGGACGCACGCGCGACCGTTGAGGTCGCCGTTGCTGGTCCGGCTGAGCGAAGTGACCGAGTCCGAGATCGACCTCGCGTTCGGCGGGGCGGCGGCGGTCGTGGCCCGGTACGGCGGCGGTCGTCGGCTGTCGCCCTCGGAACAGCTGTGCCTGGCTCGCGCGTACCTCGCCGGCGCGCGCGAGTCCGAGGGCGAGGCCCTGCTGGCGGTGATCCGGGCGAGTGCGGACCGGGTCTCGGCCGTGGCGGCCTGGGTATTCATCGCGCTGATGGCGGACGCGCACGGTCGCGTCGGCCAGGCCGGCGTGGCGCTGCAGCGAGCACTGGCCCTCGCTGAGCCGGAACGAATCCGCCGGCCGTTCCAGCATCTCGACTCACAGCGAGTATTCGCCCTGGCCGAGACGCAGCAATGGCTGGCCGAGCTGCGGGACGCGGCGGGTGACGACGCGCTGGCCGAGATCACCGGCGAGTTGCCGACGGTCGTGCCGGCGGCCCTGCCGTTGAGCGAACGGGAGATGGAAGTGCTCCAGTACCTGCCGACAATGCTCACCGCGGGTGAGATCGCCGACAACCTGACCATCTCGGTCAACACGGTGAAGGCTCACATGCGGTCGATCTATCGCAAGTTCGGTGCCGGACGCCGCCGTGAGGCGGTAGTGGTCGCTCGGCAGCTGGGTCTCCTGTGACAGTTTCCGGAAGGGGTTCGCCGCTGTTCCGGCGTCTCGACGCCGCGGCGACCGTCAGAACGGCGTGGGTATCTGGTCGACCGTCAGAGCGGGTTCGCGATAGCCGTCGGCCTGTTGCCGCTTCGGGAGCTTGGTGTCCCGCGACGGCAGGGGCTTGTACGGGACACTGTCGAGCAGATGTGTGATGACGTTGAGCCGCCCGCGCTTCTTGTCGTTGGTCTGTGCGACGTGCCACGGCGCCCACGACGTGTCGGTGGTCCGGAACATCTCATCGCGCGCGCGGGAGTAGTCGTACCAATGGGTGTAGGACCGCAGGTCGAGATCGGACAACTTCCAGACCTTGCGCGGATCGTTGATCCTGTTTCGCAGTCGGCGGGTCTGTTCCTCCGGGCTGACCTCCAACCAGTACTTGAGCAGAATCACGCCGGAGTCCACGATGGCCCGCTCGACGTCCGGGGCGGCCCGGAGGAACTGGCGGGTCTGTTCCTCGGTGCAGAAGCCCATGACGCGTTCCACGCCTGCGCGGTTGTACCAGCTACGGTCGAAGATCACCACGTCGCCCGCGCCCGGCAGGTGGGGGATGTAGCGCTGGATGTACATCTGCGATCGTTCGCGCTCGGTCGGGGCGGGCAGCGCCACCACGCGAAACACACGTGGACTCACTCGTTCGGTGATGGCCTTGATCATGCCGCCCTTGCCGGCCGTGTCGCGTCCCTCGAAGACGACGCAGATCTTCGCGCCGGAGCTCTTCACCCACTCCTGCATGGCCACCAGCTCACCGTGCAGGCGGCGCAGCTCGCGCAGATACACCTTGGCTCTCATCCGCGATGGCTCGGACGATCCGCCGGCTTCGGCAGGGCGCACGTTCTTCTTGGTCATGTCTCGGTTCCTCAGTTCTCGGGTCGTGACGGTGGCGGAGACGCCGGTGTTCCGCGACAGCCGCCTACCAGTCGCGTGAACTCGCAGCCGACTACGTTCGGTGCGCTCGCATGCCGGCGATCGCGATGATCACCGCGCCGATGCCGACGAAGACCAGGACAGTGGCGCCGATGAAGACGAACACACCGAAGCCGATCTTCGGCCACGCCAGGATGGTGACAGCGCCGATCACCGCGACCAGTCCGATGGCGAACCGCGCTCCGCCTCGCTCCTCGGCCGGGCCGCCGATGACGAGCATGATCTGCGCCAGGCCGTCCAGCAGCCAGCCGACAGCCACGACGATGGTCAGCACGACCAGCGATCCGGTGAGATTCCGGAGGCAGAGGATGCCGAGCAGGCCGGTCAGCACACCGAAGACGACGCCCAGCACACGGTGCATGACCGGATATGTGGACTGAAAAAGCGAGAAGGCGGCCCGGACGAAGCCGCTCACGATGAGGTTGAGCCCGAACAGGACCGCGATCACCTGGACGGTCGCTTCGGGCCACGCGAACGCCGCGCCGCCGAGCAGGATCGCGACGATGCCACCGAGCAGCCGCAGCCAGTACCGATTCGCGGTGACGGCCGATTCCCCCGGCGCCGCCCGCGGTTCGTCGTCGGCGGTGGCGGGTCGGGGCCCTTGTGCGGGTGTCGCAGTCATGGCGCCATGCTGCGTCCGCGGCCCTCCGGCGGACTCATCCCGGAGGCATGATTGCGCCCGCGCAGCAACCGGCCGGCCGGACCCTCGTCCACCGTGAGCACCTGGCCGAGGATGGCGCTGAGCAGCACGCAGAACGCCACGATGTAGAGCCAGCCGATGTAGGTGAAGGCCGCCCCGATGGTGCCGTAGCGGTCCGCGCTGGTCGCCAGGGCGCGGGGCAGGTAGACCGACCCGACCGGCCGGACCACCAGCATCACCAGGCCGAAGATGAACCCGCCGGCCATGAGCAGGCGGACCGCAACGGCGTTGCTCAGCAGTAGGCGGGGGATGAGCACGACGACGCCGATATCGGCCAGGAGCAACAGGGCAGCCCCGCTCAGGTGCGGCATCGGCAGCTTGCCGGTCACCCCGCCCAGCAGGCGTGATCCCACCATGAACGCGGCCAGAGCCAGCACGGTGACCAGCCACCGCCACGACGCCCTGGGACCGGACGGGGCCCTACCCAGGTCCCAGACAGCGGCGTAGGCCCGAGCCAGTGCCCGTGCCAGTCCGGTCGAGGACACCAGCACGATCAGACCGCCCAGAACACCGAAGGCGCTGAAGCCGCCATGACCGAATGCGTCGTTCAGCACCCGGCGTGAGGTCTCGGGCAGTCCGGCCGCCTCGGCCAGCTCGTGGCCCGGTCCGGTACCCAGCACCGAGCCCAGCAGGATCAGAACCGGAAAAATGGACGTGAACGCTTGCGCGGCGAGCGTCATGGCCCGGTCGAAGAGCTGCACCCGTATCACGCCGGATGTGGCCCGGGCGACCAGACGGACGGGCCCCCGCCGGGTCAGCCACGTCAGTGGTGGTTGCAGCCGTGAGGGCACGAGGGCCAGGACGCGCGTCACGCGTTCCGCCCACTCGTCCGGCGTGGCCTCGACCGCGGCGGGCCCGGGGCCGGAGTCGCGATCATCCGGAACAGGTCGCACGACGCTGAGAGCTCCCTTCGCGCGAGTGTGGTCGTATGTTCTCCGCCACGGGGCCGGCGCACGCCATCCGCCAGGAATGAGAGGGCAGTCGACGGGCGGGGGCGACGCTGTCATCCACGCCGGATGAGCCGCTCGACGGAGCGGCACGATGACATCAGGTATGGCCGCTGGCGCGCTCGCCGTCATGACGGCCGTCGTGTTCGTCTGGGGGACGTTCTCGGCGCGGTTGACGCGCTCCGACGTCACCGGCCCCATCGTGTTCGTCGGTGTCGGGATGCTGATCGCCGCCACGCCGCCACTCGGCGCCCACACCAGGACCGAGGCGGTCATGGTGCTCACCGAGGCGACGCTGGTATGGGTGCTGTTCTCCGACGCCTCCCGGGTCGGTCTCCGCGAGCTGCGGACCGATGCCGGACTGTACGGGCGGCTCCTCGGGGTGGGACTGCCGCTCACGGTCGCCGCGGGGGCTGTCTGCGCGTGGTGGTTGCTGGACGTCCCGGTGTGGCCGGCGCTGCTGATCGGCGCGGCGCTGGCGCCGACCGACGCGGCGCTCGGTGCGATCGTCATCACCCACCCGGCCGTGCCGGCGCGGATTCGCCGGTTGCTCAACGTGGAAAGCGGGCTCAATGACGGCATCGTGACGCCGATCGTGCTGGTCGCGCTGGCCGGTGTCGCCACCGCCGGCGGGCACGGTGGCTCGAGCGTGCTCGACGCGGTTGTCCAGCTGGCCGTGGGAGTCGCGGTGGGCACAGCCGGCGGCCGGCTCATGCGCACTGCCGGTGCTCGGGGCTGGGTCCAGGAAAGCTTCGCCGGTCCGGCTGTGCTGGCCCTGGCCCTGTCGACCTACGCGGCGGCCGTGGCCTGCCACGGCAACGGTTTCGTGGCCGCTTTCGCTGGTGGGATCGCGTTCGGTCACATGGCCGGAGACCGTGGTCCCCGCGGAGCCTTCTACGTGGAGCAGACTGCGGGACTGGCCTCACTGCTGGTGTGGACGCTGGTGGGGGCGGTCGCAGTGCCGCTGTTGTACGGCCGGTTGGACTGGCCCGTTGCCGGCTACGTGGTCCTGAGCCTGACGGTCGTCCGGATCATTCCCGTGGCGCTGAGCCTCGCCGGCGCCGGTCTGGGCCGGCGCACCGTGCTGTTCGTCGCCTGGTTCGGGCCGCGTGGGCTGGCATCGGTGGTCTTCTCCCTGCTCGCCGTCGAGGAACTCGGCGCCGCGGCCACTCCCGTGGTGGTGGTCATCGTCAGCACCATCCTGATGAGCGTTCTGGCCCACGGGGTGACCGCCGGCCCGCTCGCCGCGCGCTACGGCGCCGGCACACCACCTGACCGGCCGCCTCTGCGCGAGCCGGCACACACCGCACGTCTGTCGTGGCGGGTACAGGATTCGGCGAGACCGCCGGCCGACAGGAAGTCATCCTGACCCACAAGGTGGCGCGCGTCAGATCTCGAGCTCATCACCGGCCGGTACCGACCGCGACCCCAGGTCCGGCGCCGGCGCGGCTGACCCACGGTAGGGCGGGACTCAACTGCGGCCCACCGGCTGCCGGGTCACCTCGTCGCTCGAACACCGCACCCGCACCATCTCGACGCCGTAGCCGTCGAGCCGTGTCAGCAGGGCACGCAGCTCTCCGGTGGACAGGCGCCCACTGATGGTCGACTGCCGCGCCACGGACTCGCAGTGAAGGTCGGCTAAGACGGTGCGCAGTAAGGGCCCGAGATAGCCCCGTACGCGGATCTCGAACGTGACGCCCATGGTGACCGGACCTCCCGGAGCTGTAAGCGTGGCGATGATGTCCCCACCACTCTCGCCTGCTCCGGACGTTTCGAGTTCATCCACTGCGGGTGGTCATGCGGTAGCGGCGCCGCCACCGGCGTCCCTCGGTCGGTGGGTCACGATCGCGGTCCGGTGCGAAGCGCCTTGGCCGCGCCGCCATGGACCACCAGCGCGTAGATGGCCAGGACGTCCAACCCGACGACGATCAGTGTCCAGAACGGGTACGCGGCGGCGAACCCGAGGTTCACCAGGGCATTGGTCGCGGCCACGACGACGGCCACGACACGGGCCCACGGGTAGCCGACGACGACGCCGAGACCCGACGCCAGCAGCGCCACTCCGACGATCAGAAGCGCCCAGCCCCAGATCGTGTAGTTCACATCGATCGCCGGACCGCTCGCGGTGGTCGCGTAGAAGTCGTCGTTCACCAGGGCAACGACACCTTGCATCACAGTGAGGAACCCGGAGAAGGAAAGAAGGATGCCGACAAACAGGACCCAGCTGAGCCAGACGATCTCCTTCGACAAGCTCGAGCGGGCCGGATGTGTGTCTACCCGGTGCGCCGCCGGACGGGATCGTTGCATGTCAGTCATTTGCTTTCTCCTAGGAGCGCTTCGCACGGCCCTCGTTGTCCCGGCGAGTCTCATCGGTCGACGGGACGCCATGCCTCACCTGTCATGGATGAGGTCCGACCCGGGCGGTGCGCCGTGCGGTGGCCCGTGACGAGGCGAATGCCCGTCATCGCGTCGGGCTCATCCCGCAGAGATGACGTGCGCACATCCCGCAGGGGCGATCCTCTGCGAACCAGTCGGGACCGGTCGGAAATCGTTCCGGCGGGGTGACTCGCCGCGGTGCCGTAGCTGCCACGGTAGGCGGAGCGGGACCGTACCGGTCCGGATCGGAGGCACGACGATGAATAACACGCAAGCAGTGGAGAGTCGGAAACCAGTTCGCCGGTTGCTTGTCGCGGCCGCGGTGCTCGAGGCGACGGCGGGGGTGCTGGCATGCGCCGGACTTGTGCTGTGCACGGTCGCGGTCACCGCGTTGACCCGGCAACGCGTAGCCAGAATGGAAACTCCCCCGAGCGAGCTGGCACGGCAACGGTGGAACAGGGCCCGGGCCGCGACGTCCGCCGGCATGGAGGCCTGGCGGGGCGGGCCGTTGATCTCCGACGGCGTACGGTCCAGAACGGAGAAAGCCGGGCTCTGAGCCGGACAGGGACTGGGCGCGAGGGACGGCGCCCGGTCACTGGACTGCTATCGCTGCATGAGCTGGAACGAGTGCCGGCCGAGATGGCCCTCGAAGAGCAGGCAGACGACATCCTGCTCACTTTCGCCGGGCGCGGTGGAACACGCAACGACCTGCTCGATCTCCGAGGCGCTCAGTGTCCAGCGAATCCACCACTCGATCATGTCGCTCTGCTGGCCCAGGTCGCCGTGCGCGCCGTCATGGCCGAATTCGATCTGACACTCGTAGATCCGCCGGACCTGACGCATGGCGTACGGCCGTCGCCTGAGCCAGTGGATCTGAGAGTCGCTTAGTTCGATCCGTGCAGGACAGTTGTCGCCGAGCGAGACCACGAACTGACCATACTGGGAGTACCGGCTGCTCGCGACCCGGCGATCTCGAAGACACAGCAGCGCAACGCCAGGGCAGGACCGGCTCGCCGGCGACGCTCAACCCTTGTCCGCGCCCGCGGTCAGACCCTCCGTCAGCAAACGCTCGGCTGCGAAGAAGATGATGACGATCGGCAGGGTGAGCACCACCGAGCCCGCCATCAGCACTGTCTTGCTCACCTCGATGCCGCCGGAGAGTTGCGCCAGCCCGAGCGACACCGTCCAGTCCGCCCGTTCCTCGACGAGAAACAGCAGGGCGAACAGGAATTCGTTCCACGCGATCATGAACACGTAGAGAGCGTTCGCCATGACGGCGGGCGCCGCCAGCGGGAGAATCACCTTGCGGATGGTCTGCAGGCGGCTGTAACCGTCGACGGCGGCCGCCTCCTCCAGGCTGACCGGGATCGTCGTCAGGTAGTTGCGCAGCATGTAGATCGACACCGGGAGGGTCTGCGCGATGTAGACGATGGTCAGACCGATCAGCGAGCCGCGCAGTCCGAGCCGGGTGAACAGCACGAACAGCGGGATGGCGAGCAGGATCGACGGGAACAGGTAGACCGACAGGAACAGGAAGTGCACCTGACGGCGGCCGGTGAACCGCAGCCGGCTGACCGCGTACGCCCCGGGGATGGACACCAGCAGGGTCATGACCGTGGCGGCGACCGACACCAGCGCGGAGTTGGACAGGAACTTGAGGAAACCCTGCCCGCCGCTACCGCTGGGGGTGAGCACCTCGCGGTAGGTGTCGATGGTCCACTCGCTGATGCCGACCCAGATGCGGCCGGGGTTCTGCAGCACCTCGTCGATGGGCCGCACCGACAGCAGCAGCATGTAATAGAACGGGAACAGGGTCACCACGACGAGTCCGGCGATGACGATCCAGCGCAGGACCCGGAGCACCCGGGTCTCGACGGCGGCGCGGTCCATCAGTCCTCGTTCCCCTCGACCCGGGGGGCCATGAATCGCAGGTAGATGATCAGCAGTACGACCAGGCCGGCCGCGAGAACCAGGGCCTGGGCGGAGGCGGCGCCGATGTCGAAGCGGGCGGTGAGGAACTCGTACACCCGCACGCTTACCACCTCGGTGCCGGCACCGCCCCCGGTGAGCAGGTAGACATCGTCGAACTTGTTGAACGTCATGATGAAGCGCAGCACGGTGAGCAGCGCGATGACCGCGCCGAGCTGCGGCAGCAGGATGTGCCGGAAGATCTGGGTGGGCGCGGCCCCGTCGACCCGGGCGGCTTCCTCGAGGTCGGCGGGCACAGCCTGCAGCCGGGCCAGCAGGAACAGGAACGCGAACGGAAAATAGCGCCACCCCTCGAAGGCGATGACGGTGAGCAACGCCAGGGGGACGTCGACCTGCCAGCCGAACAGCGACATCGTGTACTCGCGCTGGCTCAGGAAGGCCAGCGGCCGGTCCCATCCGAAGAATCGGGCGCCCCAGTCGTTGACGAGGCCGAACTGGGGGCTGAGCAGGATGTTCCACACGAATGTCATGGCGACCACGGGCGCCACGTAGGGCAGCAACACCGACGCGCGGACCAGGGTGCGCCCGCGGAACCGGCCGCGCAGCGCCAGCGCGGCGATGAGCCCGAAGAAGATCGAGAGGAACGTGGCGCCGACGGTGTAGATCAGGGTGGTCCACAGCGATGACCAGAAGCCCGGCGAGGTGAGCACCAGTTCCAGGTTGGCCAGGGTGAAATTGTCGAACAGCCCGGCGCGGCGCAGGTTGACCAGGCGGATCCGCTGGAAGGCGAGCACGACCGTCCAGATGATCGGCAGGACGACGACCACCAGCACCACGACCAGCGTGGGTGACAGGTACGCCAGCCCGGCCCGGTTCTCCAACTGGCGCCGGGTCAGCGGTTTACGGCCGGACGACGGACCCGCGGTCGGCTCGGTGGCCGGCTCGTGGACGACGGCCATTACTCGAGTGACTTCTGGATCGTCTCGACGTCCTCGGCGGCCCGTTTCGCCGCGCCGGCCGGGTCGAGCTCACCGCCGGTCATGGCGTTGATCGCCTTGGGCACCGGCAGTTCGCCGAGCGTGGCGCCGACCAGCGCGCCCTGCTTCTGCGGGAAGCCCCAGCGCTGGAAGGTGTCGGGGCTCTGAGCGAGGGCGTCGATCACCTCGGGCGGGTAGATCTCGCCCAGCGGCTTCTTGGTGTCCACGCCGGCCGGCAGGTCGTTCCACGCGGTGGTGAACTTGGTGGCCTCCTGCTCAGTGCCCTTGCGGACCGGGAACTTGCCCTCGGGGGCGATGCCCAGCCAGTCGGTGTAGCCCTCGTTCATCATGTACGCCACGAAACGTTTGGCGGCGTCGGTCTGTTCGCCGCCGTTGGTGACCGCCCAGCTGGTGATCTCGCCGAACTGCGAGGGCCGGCCGCCCGGGCCCGCGATGGCCGTGACGATGCCGCTGTTCTTGGCCAGGAACGCCTTGTCGGTCTTGCACTGCGGGCAGGTCGGCACCGCGTCGTTGCGCAGCCCGGCCATCTCGTCCAGCAGGAACGACGACCAGACCACCATGGCGGCCTTGCCGGAGAAGTACGTGGCCCGGGTGGTGTCGACGTCCTGAGCCCCCGGCACCGAGTAGTTCTTCACCAGGTCGTCGTACAACTGGAAGGTCTGCACGCACTGCGGCGAGTCGAGGGTGATGTTCTTGGCCTCGTCGACGAGCTGACAGTTGGCGCCGAGCGCGAAGTTCTCGAAGCTCTGCGCGGTGAACGCGTCGTTCGGCACGGTGGCCGTGGTGATGCCGGCGATGGCCTTGCTGTTGAGTTTCTGCGCCGCCTGGCGGATCTTGTCGTGGGTGTCCGGCGCGGGCAGGCCCGCCGCGTCGAACAGGTCCTTGCGATAGAACAGCAGCTGCGCCCAGCCGTCGGAGGGCACCGCGAGCTGGGTGCCGTCCTGCCTGGTCAGTTCCAGCGCTCGCGGTGAGAAAGTGGCGGTGCCGAGCTGATCGACGATCGTCTTGGCGGCTTCGGTGTCCAGCAAGCCGTTGGTGGACATCTGCGCGACCGCGGCCAGCGGCAGCGCACCCACCACATCGGGCAGGGTGCCGCCCGCGGCGGCGGAGGTGATCAGGCTGCTGAACTGGTTCTCGTCGGTCGCCACGATCTTGACCTTGATCCCGGTCGCCGTGGTGAACCTGTCCGCGATCGCCTGTGTGGCGGCCACCCGGTCGGTCTGGTTCTCCAGGCTCCACACGGTGAGGGTGGCATCGGCCGTGCCCCCGTCGTCGCCGCCGCAACCGGCCAGTGCCGCTGTCGCCGCCAACGTCAGCAGGCCGGCGAGCGCGACCCCTTTCCGGGGCGTGCGGATGTCGGCTCTCATGAGATGTCCTCTCGCCGAGACATCGATCAACTTAACGGTCGTTTGCATCACATCAAGGAAACGACCAGCTGACAAGAACCTCGCGGCTGCCCTCTGATGCTTTCGGGCTGATGTCAGTCCGGGCGACCATGATGCCGGCGGCGGTGGCGTAGCCGGCCGGCCGCACGATCTCCGCCCCGGTCGGCCGCGATTCCACATTGAGGCCGGCCAACATGCAAACGCCATCCAGAGGATGTCCGGAAACAGACGGCCAGTTGTTCACCGCGTGGTGACCATCGAGCGGGAACGATGGCACGCTGCGTTCCCGCCGTTGTTGCACGGTATCCACGTGACGACAATCGCACGACAGATATGGGCGGTCGCTGCAGCGACCGTCGTGATCTCAGCGCTGGTGGTGGCGCCGGCCTCGCCCGCCGCGGCGGGCGCCCAGAAGTCCTGCGGGCCGGACGCGTCGCTGCTCGGCTTCTCCGACGCGCTCGACAAGACGACGTTCCAGGGCACCCAGGTCGCCGGGCTGTCGGCGCTGGCGCTGACCCGGGGCTCGCGGGCGCTCGCGCTGGTCGACAACATCGGTGCCACTCCGGCCCGGATCTACGACGTGGACCTGGCGAGGAAGGCCGTCCGCGGTGTCACCTTCCTGACCCGGCCGGACGGTACGGCGTACACGGGAACTGATTTTGACGGTGAAGGGCTGGTGGTCGAGCGGTTCGGGCGGACCGTGCTGGCCAGCTCCGAGCGGGAGCCGTCGATCCGGCGGTTCCGGCTCGCCGATGGCCGGGAGATCGCCTCGCTGCCGGTGCCGGTGCGGTTCCAGGTGACGCCGGGCGGTCAGGCGGCGGTCAACCAGACCTTCGAGGCGCTGGCCGCCACCCCGGATCACCGGGTGCTCTATGCCGGCATGGAAGGTCCGCTGGCCGGCGACGGTGACGGGCACCGGATCATCCGGTACGAGAAGGACAGGCCGATCGCCCAGTACGCCTACCGCACCGATCCGGCCCTGGGCCTGGTCGAGCTGGTGGCGCTCGGCGACGACCAGCTGCTCGCCGTGGAGCGCGGCTTCACTGCTGGTGTCGGCAACACCGTACGGATCTATCGGGTCTCGGCGACCGGAGCGCCCGACGTGACCGCCGTCGAGTCGCTGACCACGCTGACCGATCCACGCGCCTGGCTCGGCAAACAGCTGCTGGTCGACCTCGTGAACTGCCCGCCGTCCGGCGCGACCGCGAAGCAGCCGCAGCCCAACCCGCTGCTCGACAACATCGAGGGTGCGGCGCTCGGCGAGCGGCTGCCCGGTGGTCGTCGCGTCCTGCACCTGATCTCCGACGACAACGGCAGCGGCACCCAGGTCACCCGGCTGTACACGCTGGCCGTCACGATCCGCCCGGAGGCGACGCTGCGGGGCCGCGCGATCCTGTCCGCGACGGCCTACCAGCCGGGTCCGGTCTCCGGCACTGAGCTGGCGCCCACCCCGGTCAACGGGATCACCCCGCCGTTTCCGGGCCAGCCGATCCCCGGTTTCTCCGCTGTGATCCCGGCCGGCGCCGGTGACCGGTCCGGCCGCCACCTGCTCGCCATGCCGGACAACGGGTTCGGCGCGAAGAACAACTCCGCCGACTTCCTGCTTCGTGCATATCGCATCGACCCGGACTACCGCACGCACGAGGTGAACGTCCGCGGCTTCATCAGCTTCCGCGACCCGGACCGCAAGGTGCCGTTCCCGATCGTCAACGCGGACACCGGGGATCGGCTGCTGACCGGCGCCGACTTCGACATCGAGTCGCTGGCCCGCGACTACCGCGGTGACCTGTGGCTGGGTGAGGAGTTCGGGCCGTACCTGCTCCGCACCGACCGCACCGGAAGGGTGCTGCAGGCGCCCATCCCGCTGCCGGACGGCGGCAAGTCGCCGCAGTCGCCGGACCTGGCGCCGGGGGAGACCGCGACCGTGCCGGCCAGCCGCGGCTTCGAGGCGCTCGCGGTCAGCCGGGACGGCAAGACGCTCTACCCGATCCTCGAGGGCGCCCGCACCGACGACGCCGACCAGCGCCGCCGGATCGTGTACGAGTTCGATGTGCGAGCCAACCGTTACACGAGCCGCACCTGGACGTTCCGCGTCGACGACCCGTCCTTGGTGGTGGGGGATGCCGCGGTGCTGGACGGCCGGCGGCTGCTGCTGATCGAGCGGGACAACGCGATGGGCCCGCAGTCGGTGGTCAAGCGTCTGGTCGTCACGGACCTCGACGCCGCTGATGCCTCCGGTGTCCTTCCCCGGCGCACCGCGGTCGACCTGATGCGCGTCGCCGACCCGTCCGGCGTGTCCACCCCGGCCCGCCCGGGCGAGTACGGCGTCGGTCCGCTGTTCTCGTTCCCGTTGCAGTCGGTCGAATCGGTCCTGCCGCTGTCCGGCAACAAGGTGCTGGTCGCCAACGACAACAATTTCCCGGGCAACGACGGCCGCATCCCGGGCCGTGCCGACGACACCGAGCTGATCGTCGTCGACGTGCCCGGACTGCGTTAGGACATCGGCGGGGAACGGGCCGCACTCACAGCGGCCCGTTCCTCGCACCGCAACAACCGAATGAGAGCGTGGCCGTGGGCCGGCGGGCTCAGGCGATCTGCGGGTCGGTTGGCAAGCCCGGCTCCTGGTCGGCTCGGGATGGGCGGGCGATCAGCGCGGCGGACGCCAGCGCGAGGAGGCCCGCGATCACCAGATTCTTGTTCAGCGCGGGGGAGTCCGTCCAACCCAGGCCGGGGTTCAGGCTGTCCGCGAACGCTTCCATCGGGCTGGATGCCAGTGCGCGGTGCACGAACTCGTTCCAGCCCTGGCTCTCGTGGTTCGGGAGATAGCGGATCAGATACAGGTAGATCGAGACGGCGGGGACCGGCCGTGAATCTCGACCAGGCGGGTTTCGCTGTAGTAGGCGGTCACCTCCAGCCGGATGCCGGATTTGTCGGCGGTGAAGGCCGCCCGCCGGTAGTGGATGCCGTCGTTGCCGCCCGAGACCACGACCGGAGTGGGCTCCCACCCGGCGGCGGCCATCCGATCGCGGGCGCGGCCGACTGCCTCAGTGGCGTCCACGCCGGGTCTGAGCTGAGCCGCGCCGTCCATCCGCAATCGCCTCTGAATCGGGTGCGGCTCCAGGGTGGCGTCGGAGCCGACCGCTTGGCCGGCGACCGGGCCCACGGCCGGCATCTTCGGAAAAGCCCACATCCCGGCCCAGGACCCGGCGGCTGCCCCGATGGCGCCACCGATCAGCAGGGCCAGCACGGCAGTGACCACCGCCAGCGGCCGCCCAGGCGGCAGCCGGAAGCGCTCGCGCAGCCCGTCGAACACCAACTGCCAGCGATCGGCTCTGGTCGGACCGCCCGGTCCGGCGGCGTCAGCCATCGTTGCGATCAACTCGGACCCGTGCCGCCGCCGAAGCCGGGCGGGGAACGCCGCGAGAAGAAATGTTGGCTCCTGTATGCCACCAAAGTAAGGGTGACGTTATATAACGTCAACCGTACTATGGAGTTCGGCAGAGCCGTCGGGGTTGCCTGCAGCCCGCTGGAGCAATCACATCGGAGACAAGCGCAGCGGGCCGAGAGCTGCGGACTGAGGAAATGTTCTGGGCTGAGGCCCCAACCTTTCTGATGCTCGTTACGTCTGGGAGATCATGAAGTTCAGACGAGGCCGGGATACCGACGAGTCCTTCACCGCGTTTGTGGCGGCTCGCTCCCATCGGCTGATCGCGCATGCCGAATTGCTCTGCGGGCACCGCGAGCAGGCTCGGGACATCGTGCAATCCGTTCTCGTCCGGGCGTATCAGCGGTGGTCGCGCATCGAGCACGACGATCCGTACGGGTACGTGCAGCGTTCCGTCACGAACGCGGTCACCGACTGGTGGCGTACTGCGCACCAGCGCCACGAACGACCGGTCGATGTCGTTCCCGATGTGCCCGGAAGCCAGGACACCGCGCTCGAAGATCGCGGAGCGCTGCTGGCCGCGCTTGACCTTCTCACCAACCGCGAACGCGCCATCGTCGTGCTGCGCTACTTCGACGACCAGGCCGAGCGGGACGTTGCCGCGATCCTCGGCATCAGTGTCGGAACGGTCAAGTCGACCTGCCACACGGCTCTGCGCAAGATGCGGATCGCACTCGACGACGAGGTTCCCCGTCCTCAGTCCTTCCACGGCACCAAGGAGCAGTCGTGACCTTCGCCCCGGATGACCTGCGCAACGCCATGAATGACCTGGCCCGCAGCACCGACCCGCTCGAGCCGGGTCTCGTCCTGCGGTCCGCCAAACGCCGCCGCGCCCGACGGCGTCTCGCCGTCACGGCCGCCGCAGCCGCTCTGGTCGCGGTGGCCGGTGGCATCACCGCGCTGCGGCCCAGTGGTAACGGCCCGATCGTCGCCGGTGACAGCAGGGCGATCCAAGACCTCGACGACTCGCTGCACGGTCTGAATTCGGGGAACTACGCCTTCAGCCGTACCGGGGCGTACCTGATCACCGACATCGTCCGTGCTCAGGTCGACGTAGCCGACGGCTACGCGGTCGAGTACGGGAACAAGATGTCCCTTCTGCAGGTCGGGGACACGACGTACCTGAAGCCGCCCGGCGAGGGCACATACGCGGGTCCTCGTGCCCTGGACCAGATCAAGAACGCCGGGCTCCCTCAGGCTGAGGTCGATCGGTACGCGGCCAGCATCGCCCAACTGGACGGCACGCGCTGGCTACGCGTCGACCAGCAGCGCCTCGCCCAGGCAGCCGAGGTCGACGAACAGAGCTCCCTGGACTACACCGCGCCCACCCCCACCGCGGACAAGCCGGATATCACCGGTGCCGGCGCGCTGGTCAGCGCGGTGATGACCGCAGAACGAAGCGGTGACACCATCACCGGCACCCTGGACGCCACCAAGGTCAACAGTGAGCTGCGCCTGGTCATCGACGACCCGGCCAGCTACTACGGCCCACCGGCCACATCGATGAGGTACCAGGCCACGCTTGACGGGCAAGGCCGGCTGACCAGCTTCACGCTCCATCTCCCGGCCACGCTCGCGTCGCAGGCCGCGGACAGTCAGCCGGAGCCGCCACTTGCCATCACCGTCACCCGGTACGGCGACGTCGAGGCGCCGCAGGCCCCGCCGGGTGCCGAGAGCATCACCGAATTGACTTACGAGCTGCTCGCCCGGGACAACGACTGAGCACCGGCGTGTGGCTGAGGGGTTGCCCGTACCGATGGGACATTGACCTTGATCGAATTGGGCACGTAACGTGATGCTTCCGTTGTAGTCGGTGACCAGGGGTGGGCGATGTCGCGCAGGACCGGCAGGCCGGGGTCGAGCAAGCCGATGCCCATGGCCTCCAAGGCGGGGTCAATGCCGGGTGGGATGCTGCGTGCCGGGATCGCACTGCTGGTAGCCGCGGCGGTGGGTTTGTTCATCGGTGTGCTGGTGGCCAGCCCGACCGACACCGACACCGACACCGACACCGACACCGACGCGGCCATCGCCACGCTGCAGAAAGAAGAGGCCAAGCGGGACGCTGCCCAGATCGTCGAGCTGACCGCGTTGGCTCGCAGCACCGCGGAGCAGGTCAAGCCGGTGGTGGCCGGTCTGCGGTCCGCGCTGCCGGCCGCGGATGCCGGTGCTGTGGACACCCAGTCGGTCACCGACCAGCAACTGTCGCAGTGGAAGCAGATCATGGTGCAGCAGGTGGAGCGGCACAAGGACACGCCGTCGGGCAGCACCGCCACCAACGTCGCACGCAATGGGCTGCGCAACGCGGTCAGTCAGCTGTCGCTCGCACTCGATACCTTCGTCGCGGCCCGTGCGCTGCCGGCCGCCCATCAGGCGCCGCTGCTGGTGGTGGCGTCGCGGCAGCGGTTGCTCGCGGTCAACGACTGGTCGGTGGCGGCCACGCAGCTCGACCAGATCAACATCGACGCCGGACACGGGCACCAGCACGTCTACCTCACGGACTCATCCGAAGGCGGTGCGAGCGTCGGCGACGGCGCACCCGAGGGAAACTGACCAGGCGGCGGGCGTCTACCGCCCGCATCGCCCGGTGGGCCGGTGGGGAACTCAGGCGGCGTTGCGGGTGACCGCATTCCGTACGGCGTCCAGGCCGTCGACCTGCGCGACGATCGCCCGATATCCGAGTTCGGCGACGGCCTTGCCGGTGCGCAGCGTGCAGGTCTGCTCCAGGAACCAGCGCGCGGGAACAGGAATCACGCGGGCCGCGGTGCCGGCGTCGAGGTCGGGAATCTCGGCGTCGACGCCGTAAATCGCGAAGTTCGCCTCGAGGAACTCGCGGAGGACCACGCGGTGCTGGTCGGTGATGAAATACGCCTGACCCGGCCGGCCCCGCAGCCATCCCCGGACGAGACCCTCGACCGCGTTGTCGACGAAGGTGACGTCGGTGGTGTGCCGGCCGCCCTCGATCCAGGCGAACTCGCCGTTGCGGGCCGCCTGCACGAGGCCCTCGACCAGCGAGCTCTCGGGTCCCCACACGAACCGCGGCCGGATCGACACGGTGGCGAATCCCGGCGCGTCCGCGGCCAGCACCAAGGCCTCGGCCTCGGCCTTCGTCGCGCAGTACGCGGCTTCTGAGTCCGGCCGCAGTGGCGCGCTCTCGTCGACGTCGATGAGCGGCTCACCGGCCAGGAGCGCGGATTCGCTGCCGCAGTGCACGAAACGAGCTACGCCGGCCTGCCGGGCCGCTTGCAGGGCGGCCCGGGTGCCGCCCACCGTGACCAGTTGCTGCCGCTCCCGCTCAGCCGTGATGTCGGTCTCCGCGGCCAGGTGGAACAGCACCTCGCTGCCCTCGACGCCGGCGCGCCAGGTATCGGGGTCGGTCAGCTCGCCGCGCACCGGCTGGGCGCCCAGCGCGGCCACGACGCCGGCGGACGCCTCGCTGCGGACCAGAACCTTGACCGCGTGCCCGTCGGCCACCAGGCGTCGGATCAGGCTCCGGCCGATGAAGCCGGAACCGCCGGTGATGAACGTCTGTGCCATGTCGCTCTCCTCGGTCGTGATGATCTCTGCCTGGTTCCAGCAACGAGTGACCGGCAATGCTTCCCTCAGCAACCTTTATGTTCTGGAGGGTTCCGATAAGATTTCTGAATGGCTTCGTTGCGTGCGCTGGAGTGTCTGGTCGCGGTCGCGGACACCGGATCGATCACCGAGGCGGCGCGGCTGCTGCACTCTTCGCAGCCCGCGGTGTCCCAGCAGATCGCCGCCCTGGAGCGCGAGACCCGTACACCCTTGCTGCGCCGGGAATCCCGAGGCGTCTCGCTCACCCCGGCCGGGCGCTCCGCCGTCGCGGACGCTCGGCGTGCGATCGACGCGGCAGCGTCCGCGGTGCGCTCGGCCCGGGCCGCGGGCGAGGCAAAGGGGGGATCGCTGCGCCTGGTCTGCGCCCAGAGCCTGACCGTGCCGTTGCTCGCCCCGGTGATCCGCGCCTGGCATCGGCACCATCCGCAGGTGGCGATCGGCATTCGAGAGGCGGTCACGCCGGACGGCCTGTTCGACTCCGTCGATGGCGAGGATGTCGACGTATGGGTGCTGCCCGGTCCGGCCGACGGCCGTTTCACCGCCACGGTCATCGCTGAGGAGGAGATCGTGCTGACGGCCTCGAAGGATCATCGGCTGGCCGGGCGGAGCTCGGTGGAACTGCCCGGGCTCGACGGTGAGGATCTGGTGCACTTCGCGCCGGAGAACGGCTTGAGCAGGTGGCTCGACCGGTCGCTCAGCGTCGCCGGTCTTCGCCTCAAGCCGGTGCTGAGAACGTCGGTCACCTCCGCGGCGCCGCAGCTCGCGGCGGCCGGCCTCGGCATCGCGATCAGTCCGGTCAGTGCTGTCAGCGCGGGCTTCCCGGGTGTGGTCCGCTCCTTCTCGCCCCGGTGGACCCGCCAGTTGGTCGCGGTGACGCCGGGGGAGCCCGATCCGCTCGCTGCCCGCTTCATCGCCGATCTGCGTACCCGCGGTGTGCGGGTGCCCCGGGATGTGAAGAACCAGCTCGTGGAGTAGTTGTTGCGGCGCGGCCTGCGGGTGGACCACGAGAAGCGTGGCCGCGCCGCGAACCGGTTCGACAGTCGGTTCGCGGACCGGAGGACACGCGTCGAGCGGACGCCGGTCGGTGAGCACGGAGACCAAACAGCGGATCCAAGCCGTGATCGACGAGGTCAGCTACCCGTCGGACGCCACCGAGAACGCCCTACAGGCGCCAACATCACCGCGGCCGGCTACCGCTGAGCATCCCGGAGCACTCCCGAGAGGACTGGCTGTTCGGGGTGACTCGATCATGGCGCCGTGTCGGTCTGTGCGGCGGCGTGCTGTGGCCGGCGGCCGTTCCGTACTGCCATCCCGACGAGCCGGGAGGCGTCCGACCGTCTCACCGAGGCGACCTCGGGCGCCGTCTCGTCGGCCGGGACGGCCAGCGCCGCGGGAAGGGTCATCATCGCGCGGATGCCGCCATCGACGGTGGGAGCGAGGGTCACCCGGATCCCCTGCTGGGCGGCCAGGGTCGCCACCACGAACAGGCCGAGCCGGGCGCTGTCGGCGGGGTCGAACTCCCGCGGCTGCGCCAGTCTCCGGTTCGTCTCCTCGATCGCGGCGGGCGACATCCCGATCCCGTGGTCCTCGATCTCTATCACTGTCCCGTCCGGGCCCCGCCGAGCCGACAAGCTCACCGACGTATCCGGTGCGGAGAAGGCGGTCGCGTTCTCCAGCAGCTCACCGATCAGATGGCCGAGGTCGTTGACAGCGTGCCCGGGTACTTCGGCGTCCACGATCGGGCCGGTCGCGATCCGCTCGGAGTGCTCCATCTCGCCGGCCACCCGAGCGACGAGTCCGGCGAGCGACTCGGCGCCGAGCCCGCGCCGGCTCCGCGCGGAGCCGGACAGGATCACCAGATGCTCGGCGTGACGGCGCATCCGGATGGCCAACTGGTACGCGCGGGCGTCGCCCTGATTCACCGGGCCGAGGGCCTCGATCTGCCGATCCAGCAGCGCCTGATTGCGCCGGGCGACGTTGACCAGAACCTTGTTCATGTCGTACCGCACGGCCGCTTCCCCGGCCGCCGACTCGACCGCGCTGAGGTGCACGTCGGTCAATGCCGCGCCGACCTCCGCTATCTCGTCGTCACCCAGGCGCAGGCGTAGGGCTTCACTGTCGACGTCGATGCGCTCGCCGGCCCGCAACCGGCGGACCAGCTCCGGCAGCCGCCGGCGGGCGAGCTCGGTGGCCGCCGTCCGGAGCAGGAACAGCCGCCGTACGACCGAGCCGCTGATGCGCGCGGCGATCACCAGCGACACCACGATGGCGATCAGGCCGAGCAGGCCGGAGACGCCGAAACGAATCAGGATCCGATCACGGGCGTCCCTGGCGAACTCGACGGCGTGGTCGTAGCCGTCCGCCATGAAGGTGAACAGCTGGTCTGTGGCCGGGGTCGAAGTCGCCTTCCAGACCTCCCTGGTGATCGCCACCGGTCCGCCGGAACGTCCCGTCCCGATGATCTGGTCCTCGGTCGTTCGCAGCGCCGCGAAGGCCGGGCCGCTCAATATGCTTTTGAACCGCGCCTGATCCGGCGCCGGCAGGGTCGAACCGGCGGTAGGGATCTGGAAACGCAACGCACCGACGATCTGGAGGAACTGCAGATATTCCCCGCTGCCGAAGCGACCCGCCGCGGTGGCGCCGCTCAGCAGCGCGTCCTCCTGATAGAGCAGCTCCCCGGCCCGGCGCATGGCGACCATGGTGCGCATGACCCGTTCCACCAGCGGGTCGCTCGAGGCCGCGGCCGCGTTGGAAACACTGAACGCGTAGCCGATGATGCTGGTGTAGCCGCTGAGGACCGAGATCGGGGTGGCATCCCGGGCGTCGACCCGGGCCCGCATCAGGGTCAAGGATTTGAGGCTGGTGGCCATGTCCGCGAACCGCGCCCGGGTGATCTCGCCGGAGAATCCGCTCCCGCCGTAACGACGGGAAAGCTCCTGGAATTGCGCTATTGCCGCATCGGTCGTCACTCTTCGGGTACGCAGAGCGTCGGCGTCGCCGCCGGACGTGGCCAGGAACTCCACCGACTGGGTGCGCTCACGCTGCAGGGCGGCCACCATCCGGTCGCACGGCAGGCTCACGTTGTCCCGCGTGTTGTACGTGTCGCGCAACGCGGTCGCGTCGGCGAACGAAGCCTTCACGTCGACCACCCAGAGACCGGTCAGCGCGACCACCGGCAGCAGCAGAGCGAAGACGATCTTCGTGCGAATGGATCTCGGTGTTCTTCGCATGCGACCTCAATCGGGCAGATGGCGTGGCGGGTCCTCAGGGCCGGACGGGGGGCCAGCCGAGATCCGAAGTGGAGTACGGCGTTCCGTCCTGTCCGGTTCGCTTCAGCCGCCTCTTCCCACTTTCCGAGAACCGAGATGCGTTCGTGTTCGCTGTTCAGCGGGGGACGTGGAGACCAAGGGGCCGCCACTGGCGTTCGATGGTGACGGTCGTGCCCGTGGACGTCGGGACTACGCGGACGTCGCCGTACGCGCTCATCAGCGTGGCGCCGCGTCCGCGGTCGCGGGCCGCCGGCCGGGCCCGCCACCCGCCGAAGTCGCGGACCACGATCCGTACGGCGCCATCGAGGATCCGCATCTGGACCTCCACCTCGGGCCGGGTCGGCCGCTGGGCGTGCTCGACCGCGTTGTTGACCGCCTCGCTCGCTGCCGTCTGCAGGTCGTACAGCAGATCTGTGTCGATGTCGAAGTCGCCGAGCGTGGTGCGCAGGTCGCGGCGCATCGCGCCCGCCGCCGACGGCTCCAGCGGGTAGACCCACGTGACATCCAGGTCCGGCACGTCGTTCTCCACCCCGGGCTCGGGCTCCCGGGTCCGGCGTAGCACGACCGCCGCGATGTCGTCGTGCTGTGGCTGCGGGACGCCGGCCAGCACTGAGTCGAGGACCGCGGTGGTGGACGCGTCGGCCGCGTAAGCCTCGTGACTGATCCGCTGCAACCGGTCGAGTCCGATGTCGATCGAGCTCGGCGCGTTCTCGACCAGGCCGTCGGTGTACAGCAGCAGTTGGCTGCCGGGAGGCAGAAAACCCTCGTTCTGCCGGTACGACGCCCTTCGCAGGCCAAGCGGCGGCCCGACGGTTCCGCGCAGCAGGTCGGTGTCGGACGACGGGGCGGAGAACACCGGGGTGGGATGGCCGGCGCTGCACCACGCGAAGTCGCCCGTGCCGGGGTGCACCCGCAGAACGAACAGTGTTGCCAGCAGCGGCGTGCCGAGGCGGTTGAGCAGCGCGGCCACCCGGGTGATGATCGCTGCGGGGGATGAGTCCTCGACCGCGTACGCGCGGACCGCGTTGCGCACCTGGCCGGTCATCACCGCCGCGCCCAGCCCGTGCCCGGCCACGTCACCGATGCTGATCACGGCGTCGCCGTCGGGCAGCACCACGACGTCGTACCAGTCGCCGCCGACCCGCCCGGCGGCCGGCCGGTGGACGGCCTGCAGCTCCCAGCCGTCCAGCGTGGGCAGGTTGTCCGGCAGGGTGCTCTGCTGCAGGGTCAGCACCAACTGCCTGTCCTGGTCCAGTTGCCACCCGGCCTGCGCCAGCGAGGCGAGCATGTTCGTCATCGGACCGAGCAGGCCCCGTTCCTGGTCGCTGAGCCGGCGCGTCGCGTCGACCAGGACGGTGAGGGTGCCGATCGGCTCGCCGCCGCGGCCGAGGATCGCCGCCCGTACGCTCCCGGCGGTGTCGGCCGACGTGCCGTCGAGGCCCGAGGTGAACCGCAGCTCGGGCCGGCTGTCGCTGTCGGCGACCACGACCTCGGCCGCGATGCCGTCGAGCAGGGCCCGGGCCTGTTCGGTGACGGTCTGGAAGGCCTCCTCCAGGGCGCGGCCGGAGGTGATCACCGCGGCCGTGTCGGCCAACGCGGACAGCTGCCGGGTGTGCATGGCGCGGACCCGGGCCAGCCGCAGCGTGTTGCGGACCCGTGCGATCAGCTCCGCCGCGGTGAAGGGCTTGACCACGTAGTCGTCGGCTCCGGCCTCCATGCCTTCCACGCCGGACCCGTCGCCGGCCCGGGCGGACAACATGATCACTGGCAGCGCCCGGGTCGCCTCGTCGCCGCGCAACGCTCGGACCAGGGCGAATCCGTTCAGGCGGGGCATCATCACGTCGGTCAGCAGCAGGTCGGGCGGGTTTCGGTGGATCGCCTCCAGCGCCGCCTGCCCGTCCGGCGCCGGCTCGACGTGCCAGCCCTCACGGGTCAGCAGCCGCATCAGATATGCGCGCATGTCGCTGTTGTCGTCCGCGACGAGGATCCGGGCGCCGTCCGCCGCCGGCGCCGGGGCCGGCTCGGCCGGGTCGACGGCATCGTCGAGCCAGCCGACCGCCTCGCGGGCGGCCGTCTGCGCGGTGAACATGTCCGGCAGCGGTTCGGCCGCAGCGGCCTCGATCAGCGGCACGGTGACCGTGAACGTGGTGCCGGCGCCGGGGGCGCTGTCCACCGTCACGTCTCCGCCCTGCACTCGGACCAGCTCGCGGACCAGGGCCAGCCCGATCCCGCTGCCTTCGTGACTGCGGGACCGCACACCGCGTACGCGGTGAAAACGGTCGAACAACTGGGGCAGGTCCTCCGCGGCGATGCCGATCCCGGTGTCCGAGACCCGCAGCCGCACCGTCCCGGCGTCGGCGTCCAGCCGCACCTGAATTTCGCCGACGAAGGTGAACTTGAGCGCGTTCGACAGCAGGTTGCTGACGATCTTCTCCCAGTTCAGCGGGTCCACAGCCGCGGTCACCGGCAGCGGCGGGCAGTCCACCACCAGGCGGAGGCCCGCGCGCTCGATCGCCGCGCGGAAGACACCGGCCAGCTCGGTGGTGTAGCGGGCCAGGTCGACCGGTCGCGGCCGGTGGCCGGACCGCCCGGACTCCAGGCTCGAGAAGGTCAGCAGATTGTTGACCAGCGAGTGCAGCCGGTCGGCGCTGCGCTGGGCAAGCTCGACCCGGTCCCGCTGGGCCGGCCCGAGCGGTTCGCCGGTGTCGGCGAGGGCGTCGGCCAGCGGGCCCATCATCAGAGTCAGCGGCGTACGGAACTCGTGGCTGACATTGGTGAAGAAGTCGGTCTTGACCCGGTCCAGCTCGGCCAGCGCCGCCGCCCGGTCGCGTTCCTCCTGGTAGGCCTGTGCGTTGCGCACGGCGACCGCGACCTGCTGGGCGAGCAGCTGGAAGAAGGAGCGGTACGTCTCGTCCAGGCCGCGGCTGGGACTGACCCCGACCAGCAGCACACCGAGCGGCTGGAACCGCTCCGCGGACGGGAGCGGGAGGGCGACCGCAATGCGCACGGGGTCATCCCAGGCGCCGCCGGTCACGGTGAGCCGGTCCTCGACGTCCTCGATGTCCAGGGCTCCGCCCGCGGCGGCGTGCAGGCGCCAGCCGTCGTCGGACGGGTGCACCAGCGGCGGCAGCACCGCGTCGACGCCGTCGACCCCGACGGCTGCGGCGCGCCGCAGGAACACGCCGTCGCGCAGGTAGATCGCCGCGAACGGCACGTCTGTACGATGCTCGCCGATCACCGCGGAGAGCTGGGCACAGACCTGGTCGACGTCAGCCGCACGCCCGCCGGCCGGCACTGTGAGCTCACGCAGCAGGCGGAGCCGTCGCTCACCGACCACTTGCTCGGTGACCTCGCTGCACACGGTGAGAATGCCCTTGGTGGTGCCGTCGTCGTCGCGGGCCGGCGCGTGCGAGACGCTGAAGTAGGCCTCCTCGCGGTAACCGGATCGGTTCAGCGCCAGCTGCAGCGCCGGCACCCAGCTGGCAACGCCGGTCGTCCTGGCCTCGACGATCAATGGCTCCAGCACGTCCCAGCCCTCGGCGAGGGTGACCCGGACGTCACCACCGAGCGCGTCCGGGTGCCGGTCGCCGATCAACGCGGAGTAGGCGTCGTTGTAGAGCTGGGTGTAGTTCGGCCCCCACAACAGCAACATCGGGTAGCGGGAGGACAGCACAGTTCGAACTACCGCCCGCAGGCTCTGCGACCAGTTCTCCACCGGGCCGACGTCGGTTGCGGACCAGTCGAGCCCGCCCATCAACCGTCCCGCTGCCCCACCGTCGGCGAAAAGGTCGTCTGTCACGAGGCCACGCTACCCACGGCATGCCGTGGTCATTCCTGCCGGTCGGCATCCGGCCTGCTCGTATTGCCGTGGGCGGCGCGAGCGTCTTCACAGGGCCCAGGAGGATCGTGCGGACGCGGCGACACTCCGCCGAAGCATGCGGGACCCGGGCCAGCAGCGTGATTTTGCGCCGGTGACCTTGCGCGCGAGCGCCCACAGGGCACTCTTGACCGGGCGATCTGAAAGGTAACTGGGTGAACACTCTGCAAGCGTTGCGGCAACTGCTGCGTCAGTCCCATCATGCCCGGCCGGAGGACCTCCCGGAGATGGCTATGCGCGCTGCGGACGTGATCGGCGCCGAGGCCATGATCATGTACGTGGTCGACCATCAGCAGCGCGAGCTGCTGCCGCTGCTCGGGGGGTCGGCGCCACACCGCGACCCGATCGCCGTCGACGGCACTCTCGGCGGTCGCGCCTACGCCCTGGTGACCCCCTTCGCGACTCAGGGCGACAGCCAGGGCGAGCGGCTGTGGTTGCCGATGGTCAACGGCAGCGAACGGATGGGCGTGCTCGAGGTCGTCGCGCCGGCTTCGCTGCAGGACGAGGCTGTCGACGAATGTGTCTCGGTGGCGTCGCTGCTGGCTGAGCTGCTGGTCACCCGCAACCTCTACAGCGACACCATCGAGCAGGTGCGCCGCCTCGAACCCATGCGGTTGGCGGCCGAGATGCTGCGGGCGCAGCTGCCGCCGTTGTCGTTCTCCACCGGCCACCTGATGATCAGCGGCATCCTGGAGCCCTGCTACGACGTGGGCGGCGACGCCTTCGACTACGCCGTCAACGGCGAAACCGCCCACCTCGCGTTGTTCGACGCCGCCGGGCACGGCTCGGCGGGCGGGATGCGTGCGGTCATGCTGGCCTCACTGGCGCTGGCGTCCTACCGCAACGCCCGCCGCGCCCGGATGGGTCTCATCGACACCTACCACTACATCGACTCGGCGGTCCGCACCCACGACCGGTACGGCCTGATCACGGCGGTGCTGGCCGAGATCGACCAGCAGACCGGGGTCCTGCGGGTCATCTCCGCGGGTCACCCCAGCGGGATGGTCATCCGTCAAGGACGGGTGGCCAAGGTGCTGCCCACCCCTACCGCCCTGCCGGTAACCCTCGGTGACAAGCGGCCACCGGTCGTGGTGGAAGAGGCCCTCGAGCCGGGGGACCGGCTCCTGCTCTACACCGACGGCATCATCGAGGCCCGCTCGGCGCAGGGCGAGCAGTTCGGCACCGACCGGCTCATCGACTTCGCCCTCAAAGCCGCCGCCGACCAGCTGCCGGCCCCGGAATCCGCCCGGCGGCTGGTCCACGCGATCCTGCGCTATCAGGACGACCGGCTGCAGGACGACGCCACCATCCTGCTCGCCGACTGGCGCAGCCCGGCCCCGCCGCACTCGGACCTCGAGCTGATCACACCGCCCGCCGCTCACCTGCTCGAGCCCTGACGACGCTCCGAAAGGTCGCATCAGCGAGGAAGGGCGCTCCGGTCGTTCACGAAGTCGGTGTGCAGGTCGGTGTGTGCGGGGTGGCCGCAGACGGAGAAGCGATCGCGTCCGTCCCGCTTGGCCGCGTAGAGCGCCTCGTCCGCGCGGGCGGTCAGTTGTTCGGCCGACTCTCCGCCCGCCCACTGGGCGAGCCCTGCGGAGAACGTCTGACTGTGCGGTGTCGCCTCTTGCAGCCGGTCCATGACGATCATCGCGTCTTTCAGGCGGCAGTGCAGGATGAGGCCGAACTCCTCGCCGCCGTAGCGAGCGATGAGGTCGCCGGCTCTCAGCTGATGGTGCCAGGCGGAGCTCGCGGCCCGCAGCAGTTCGTCGCCGGCCTGATGGCCGAGCAGGTCGTTGTATCGCTTGAAGTGGTCGAGGTCCATCAGGCCGACCACCAGCGTGCCCCCGGAACGGTGCGCGACGGCGAGCCGGCGTTCGAGTTCGGCGTCCCAGGCGCGGCGGTTGGGGATGCCGGTCAGCCCGTCCAGGTACGCGATCGACTCGAGTTTGTCGGCTTGTTCCTGCACGATGCCGATCAGGCCGAGCACGCGGACGATGAGCAGCAGAAACACCAGGATGGAGCAGAGCGACGCGGCCAGCCATTCGACGGGGCCATCGGCGCTGATCCCGTCGACGATCAGCAGTGCCGGGCTGAGTAGACAGGCCGAGCTGATCAGCAGCACCCGCCGCGGCGAAACGCCGGCGGAAGGCTGGGCGCCTTCACCGCCGACCTTCGCCATCGACGGATGCAGCGCGGCGCCGCCGAGCAGGAGCGCGCTCAGCACGAAGGCGGGCGCCAGCTCGTTGTGGTTGGTCCCTTGGGACGACTGCCAGACCCACCCGACATGGGCCAGACCCTGAATGCCCAGGGAGGCGACGAGCTGCCAGAAGGCCGGGCCGCGCCGCGCCGACGAGGTGAACATCCGGATGACTCCGGCGAGCAGCAACAGATCGGCCAGGGGATAGGCCACGGTGACGAGCCGGGCCTCCAGCGGCATGGCCGGCTCGATCAGGTCGTGCAGGAAGACCAGCCACATTCCGAGTCCGAGTCCGCCGGTGAGCATCAGCGTGTCCAGGATGCCCGCCCGGTCGCGGCGCCAGGACATTCCGTCGACCAGCAGCATCAGTCCGGCCAGCAGCATCGGATAGCAGGCCAGCCAGAGGATGTCCGCCGGCGACGGGAACGGCACCCTGCCCTGGAACAGGTAGACCGACATGACGACATTGCCCGCTCCGCCACAGACGGTCATGATCAGCAGCAGCACCCACGGCAGTTTGCGTGCCGGGCGGTTCAACCGGACTCCGAGGACGATCGCGGCCACCGTCATCAGTGGGTAGCAGAAAGTAGCAAACGTCGCAGCGGGCGACCCCTCGGGCGCGATGGTACGAACAGCCGTCAGAACGACACCGACCCCGCAGTAGCCGATCCACAACGTACGGGCCCCGGAAGTCGCCACGACAAAGACATCGGTTCCCCGAAAAAGAAACTGAGAATCACTGCAAACCCGGCAAGGCCGCACCCGGGGTGCTCTCCCGGATACGGCCTTTGATCTGACGGTGATCAGAACTTGCCGGCGGCGACGTCCGCGAGCGTCACCCGGGTCACCGTGTAGGTGACGGTGACGAAGGTGTTGGTGTACTTGACGGGCATGCCGCTCTCGGCGTCGACGACCACGCTCTCCGGGCTGTCGACGGCCGGGGCGCCGGCAGTCAGGGTGAGGACCTTCCGGCCGTCGAGGGAGCCCTCCTCGATCGCGATCTCCGGCATCTGGTCGAGCAGTCGCAGCACGCCGGCGCGGACCGCGGGATCGCCGGCGCCGTCGCGCAGCGCATCGATCGAGGTGTTCCACACCCAGTTGTCGGTGTAGTTGCCCGCCACCGCCTTGGTGCCCGTGGCCTTCGCCTTGATCTTGGCCCCCTCCGAGAGGGGCTTGACGGCGCCCGGAGCCTCGATCGGCACGGGGTTCTCGCCGGTGTAGAAGGCACGCGCCATCCGCTTGCGGGCCTCGTTCAGGTCACCCTTGGCCGCCAGCTTGGCCGCGGCGACTGCCCGCTTGCGGCCGGCTTCGTCCGCCTTGTCCATCTGCGAGCGGCCCTTCTCGACCCGGGCCGGCAGTCCGGCACGGGTCTTGGCGAAGAAGTAGTCGCCGTTGTCGGCGTGCAGGTCCCAGACGTCGATCTTCTTGCCGTCGGTGTACGCCTGGCTGCGCGAGATCAGCGTGGCGTCGCCCTCGGTCTGCTTGAGGGTGGTGAGGTGGCCGACCAGGCGTACGACCGGAGGCTGCTCGGCGGCCGCGGACGAGCCCGGAGCGGCGAGGTTGGGCGCCGGCGACCGGGCCGGGACGCCGGCGCCACCGGCGGCGAGAGCCACCGCCGTGACCGCGGCAGCGGCGAAGGTGCCGCCGGCCGTGGCGCGCCAGGCGATCCGGCGGCGGCTCATCTTCTTGCCGCGGGCCAGGATCTCGTCGATCTCCGGCGAGTACGACGGGTCGGCGCGGAAGCCCTGCAGCGCAGCGGTGAGGCGATCCTCGGTGTCGTGAGACATATCAGTACTCTTCCTTCAGGACGGTCTTCAGCTTGATCAACGCGCGGCTCGTCTGGCTCTTGACGGTGCCCTCGCTGCACCCGAGGATCGCGGCGGTCTCCCGTTCGCTCAGGCCCTCGAGGAAGCGCAGGACGACGGTGGCTCGTTGCCGCGCCGGGAGCGCCTGCAACGCGTGCAGCAGCTCGGCCCGGTTCACCACGCTGTCGGCCATGTCGGCGACCGCCGGATCCGGCACTCGCGTGCCGGACTCCACGGTGTGCTTCCGGTTCCGGCGCCAGCCGCGCCGCGACTCGTTGATCAGGATGCGGCGGACGTAAGCGGACGGGCTGTCGGCCCGCTGGACCTTGCGCCAATTGCTGTAGGCCTTGGCCAAGGTCTCCTGGACAAGGTCGTCAGCCAGATACCAGTCACCGCACAGCAGATAAGCGGTGCGGTGCAGCGAATCGGCGATGCCCTGGACGAAGACGCGGAACTCCTGCTCCACGCCGTGCGTCCCGGACGCTCGGTGGCTCATAACGGTTGTCACACCCGGTAAGACCCTCCTGCCGAGGAAGACGTTGTCAGCGACCACAAAACTTTTTCGGTCAACGAGAACTCGTCACGCCCGTCACTTCGGCTACCGACCGCACGACGCGAGAGGAACCGCGCCGCGGAATCTTTGCGGACCCGTCTGAACCTTCCGCCCCGGCGGCTGCTACCCACCTGGAGGAGGGGGTGAGCGGATGGGTCCGAGCAGTGACGACGCGTTGCTGCGATCGATCGCGGCCGGTGACGCCGCCGCGCTGTCCCGGCTCTACGAGCGGTACTCCGGCGCGCTCTTCGGCTATCTGCACCGGCTGGCCGGCGACCGGATGACCGCCGAGGAGATCCTGCAGGACACGATGCTCGCGGTCTGGCGGTCGGCCGGCGCCTTCGAGGGGCGCGCGAAGGTGACGACGTGGCTGTTCGGCGTCGCCCGCCGCCAGGCGCACAACCGGCTACGCGGCCGGTTCGCGCCCGAGCCCCTCGACGCCGACCTGCCCGACCGGCCCGATCAGGGCGCCGGCCCGGAGGACCTCGCGATCGCGGCGGCCGGAGGAACCCCGGTGGCCGCCGCCATCAACCTGCTCCCCGTGCATCACCGGGACGTGATCGCGCTGGTGTTCGTGGCCGGCCTGCCGCTCGCGGACGTCGCCGAGGTGCTCGCGATCCCGGTCGGCACGGTCAAGAGCCGGCTGTATCACGCTCGGGCCGCCGTCGCCGCGGCGCTCACCGCTCAGGAGGTGCCCGAATGAAGGACCTGTTGCCCGCGTACGCCGCCGGCTCGCTCTCCGGACCAGACCGCGACCGGGTCCGCGCGCATCTCGCGGACTGCCCGCGCTGCCGCGCCGACCTCGCCTCCTGGCAGGCCGTCGCGGTGGCCGCCGCGCCGGTCGCGACGCCGCCGGACCCGGCGTCGCTGGTCCGGGCGGTGCTGAGCCGCAGCGCCATCGAGCCCACCGTCCGCCGGTCCCCGCGGCCGGTGCGGCACCTCGTCGCGCTGGTCGCTGCCGAGGCGCGCCTGATACGACCGGCCGCACCGATCGCCTCGGCGCTGGTGATGGCCCTCGGCGCGGGACTCGTGCTGCTGCGGACCACGGCCGGCGCGGACCTGATGCTCTCCCTGATCGCGCCGATCGTCGCCGCCGCGGGGGTCGCGGGCACCTATCGTTCCCGCCGCGACCCGGCCGCCGAGCTGCTCGCCGCCACACCCACCTCCGGCCGGCTGCTGCTGCTCATCCGCATCGCCCTGGTGTTCGGCTACGACCTGGTGCTCGCCCTGGGCGCCTCGGCGGTGCTGACCGCCACCGGCGCGGCGGGCGCGGACGGCCTGAACGAGCTCGTCGGCGCGTGGCTCGGGCCGATGGCGTTGCTGTCCTCGGTCAGCCTGATGATCGCCGTCTTCCTCGGGCCGGACGCGGCGCTGGGCACGGCCATCGGGTTGTGGGCGGTGCGGGTGCTGGCGGGCGGCGTGCTGCTCCCCGACGACTGGCCGGCCCGGTACGTCATGGAGGTCTGGTCGACGAGCGCGCCGGTGCTCGTGGCCAGCATCGCCCTCGCGATCGTCGCGGTGACGATGTCCGCCCGCGGTGAACCTCACGGCGGCGGACGCGCTACCCATCCGATGTGAGACCACTGACCCTCTGGCGGTACGAGATGCGCCGGGCAGGCTGGGCGGCCTTTCTCGGCCCGCCCCTCGCCCTCGCCCTCGGCATCACGGCCGCGCTCGCGAATCCGCAACCGACCGACCTGACCACCGCCCGCATCCTGCTCGGCGCCCTGGAGATGGCGATACCGCTCGCTGCCGCGGTCGCCTGTTCCTCCCTCGTCGGCCGGGATCCGGCCCGCGAGCTCCAGCTTGCCTCGCCGACGCCCTACCGCGTCACGCTGCTGCGCCGGATGATCGTGACGCTCGGCTGGACCGCGGCGGTCGCCGTGCCGGCGGCAGTCGTGCTGATCGCGACCGGCTGGTGGGCCCGCTGGCCGGAGAATCACGGCGCGTTCGCCGGCCAGCTCACGTGGCTGGCGCCCACGGTGGGGCTGAGCAGCCTGGCCTTCGCCGCGGGTGCCGTCTTCCGCAGCCCCGGAGCGGCCGGCGCGCTGGTCACCTCGGTGTGGGCGATCCAGCAGTTCTTCGCCGGTTCGGCGCAGGCAAACCGGCCGGGCCGGCTGCTCTATCTGTTCGCGACGACCCGGGGCACGACGCCCGGCGACTGGACCGCGAACCGCCTGACGTTGCTCGGCGCGGGCGCCGCGCTCATCGTGGTCGCCCTGGTCCTGCTGGGCCGCTCGGAACGCCTCATCGGCGAGGAGGACGAATGACCGCCTTTGTTGCCAGCCTCCGGTACGAGTTCCGGATGCAGGTCCGCAAGCGGACGGTGTGGATCGTGCCGGCGCTGACCCTGGTGCTGTTCGTGCTGATCGGAGGCAGCCTGCTGCGGGACCTGTTCGATCCGGCCGAACGGCCGGTCGATCCGCGGACCGCTGTGGTCGGGCTGGCGGTCCAGCTCAACGCGCTGCTCTCGATCGGGTTCGGCTGCCTGCTCGCCGACCGGCTCATCCGCGACGACCGGCTGCGGGTGGCGTCGATCCTCGACGCGACGCCCGCCTCGCCGAGGGCGCGCCTGCTCGGCAAGTACGTGGGCGTCGCCGCCGCGACGGCCATCCCGGTTTCGGTGGCGTACTTCGGCTTCGCTGCAGCGTACGCAGTGGACACCGGAGAGCCCCGGGCGCTGGGCTGGGCGCTGGCCGCCTTCGGGGCCCTGTTCATCCCCGGGCTGCTGTTCGTGGCCGCCTTCGCGCTGGCGGCGCCGCTGGTCATGCCGGCGCCGCTGTTCCGAGTCCTGTTCGTCGGCTACTGGTTGTGGGGCAACGTGGTCTCGCCCGACATGATGCCGACGCTCGCGCGAACCCTGGTCCACCCGTTGGGCGGTTATCCGCTCGCCGCGTTCTTCGACTTCCACGGCATCGACGGCCAGGACACCTGGGCCGGCCCGATACCCGGTGCGACGCTCAACGCCCTGCGGCCCGACCCGACGCCGGCGCTGGCCTGGCTGTCCATCGTCCTGCTGTTGATCATCGCCGCCGCCGTGCTCGCGGGCGGCCACGCCCTGCGCACGCGCCGCATCCGATAACGAGCCCGCGTCCGACAACGAGAAGGAACTCCATGCGAATCGAGATCTCCGGCCTGACGAAGACGTACCGCGGTGGGGTGGCCGCCATCGACGACCTCGATCTGGCCGTGCCCACCGGGATGTTCGGCCTGCTCGGCGCGAACGGCGCCGGCAAGACAACGCTGATGCGCATCCTGGCCGGCATCGTGCGTCCTACGTCCGGCCGGGTCACTGTGGGCGAGCACGACCTCGGCACCGGCGCGGGGCGGACCGCCGTGCAGCGTGACCTCGGCTACCTGCCGCAGGACCTCGGCGTCTACCCCGACCTGACCGCGCGGCAGTTCCTCGACTACGTGGCGCTGCTCAAAGGCATGGACGATCGGACTGTCCGGCGCCGGCGGGTCGGCGAGCTGCTGGAGGTGGTGGCGCTGACCGAACACGCGGACCGGCGGCTGCGCGGCTTCTCCGGCGGCATGCGGCAGCGGGTCGGCATCGCCCAGGCCCTGCTCGCCGACCCGCAGCTGCTGATCGTGGACGAGCCGACCGCGGGCCTCGACCCGGAGGAGCGGATTCGTTTCCGCACGCTGCTGTCCCAGTTCGCCGGCCGGCGCACGGTCCTGCTGAGCACACACATCGTCGATGACATCGGGCAGACGTGCCAGGAAGTGGCGGTGCTCGCCAAGGGCCGGCTCATCTTCCGTGGCACGGTGGAGGAGCTGACCCGCCGCGCCGAGGGGCAGGTCTGGTCGGTGGTCACGGACGGGCCGGCCCCGACCGAGGGGACCGTTGTGTCCGCCCTGCCGCACGACGACGGCATGCGCTATCGGATCGTGGCGCCGTCCGCTCCGAGGCCCGGGGCGCGTCTGCTGGAACCAGGCCTGGAGGACGGCTACCTCGCGGTGGCAGCCGGTCGCGGTAACGCTTCGCGGCATCCGGCGGCGCCGCCAGGACGCCGGCCGTGACCACGGTTGCCCGGTTGGCATCGGGAGACGCAACCGGGCGAACCAGGTCGCTGTCACAGCGCCGGTCGGGCAGGTGCAGCGGCTGCACCTGCCCGACGACATGTGACTAGACGTGTAGCCGGTCGAGCACGGCGATGAGATTCGCGCTGATGGTGCCGAGGGCGGCAGTTTCGGACTCTGCCAGGTTGTCGAAGAGGACGTCGCGTATCTCTTTGCGCTGCGCCCGGAGGACGCGCGCCACGAGCAACCGGCCCTGAGGCGTCAGGGTGGCCTCGTAGGCGCGTCGTCCCGCCGGTGCACGGTCGCGGGTGACCAGACCTTGGCGTTCCAGCACCGCGATGGTGTGGCTGACGCGGCTGGGGGAGAAGCGCAGGGTGTCGGCGAGCGCTTTCAGGCCCAGCGTGTGGTTGTCCGCGCCGCTGAGGAGGATCAGTAACTTGAAGTGACTGTGCGAGATGGCACCGTCGCGCTGGGATTGCCGTTCCAGCGCGGCCTCGAGGAGGTGGGCCGCCAACACGAGGTCTTCCCACACGGCGGCACGCCGCGCGTTGTCATCACGTCGCATGGTCACGATGGTCATCCTCGCGTCCGTGCTCGCGCATGTCGATCGGTCGGCGTTACACCATCGCGTTGCCGTTGGCGGACGTCTCGGCGGCGACGATGTCCTGGACCACGTCCCAGTGCTCGACGATGCGTCCGTTCTCCAGTCGGAAGATGTCGACGATGGCCACCGGGCCCGGGGCCCAGCCGTGCACGATGCTGTGGGTGAAGACCAGGTCGCCCTGCGCGGCGACGCGCTGCGGCTCCCAGGAGAAGCCCTCCAGCGTCGGGACGACGTTGCGCAGGGTGTCGAGGCCGTTGGGCATCTGCGGGCTGTGCTGGACGTACGGCTCGGCCCAGTACCGGTCGATCGCGGTCAGGTCCTTTTCCGCGAACAACTCCCGCATCGCGGTGAGCACAATCTCGGTGTTGCGTCCGGCCTGGTCGTCCTGTGCTGAATCGCGGGTCATGGTCATGCCTCCTCAATGGTTCCGACAAGGTTGTAGAGCTTGCCGTCGACGGTCACGTTGGAATAGACGGTTCCGTTCTCGAAGTCCTCGACGTGCGTGACGGTGGCCCCGCTCGCCTCGGTCCAGGAGTTGAGGAAGACGCCCGCACGGATCTCCCGTAGGTCCAGAGCCACCGTCTCGGCGTGACCGTCGGGGGCGAGCCCCGCGCCCTGTATGACGACGAAACTGCCCTGGGTCGGCGAGTCGAAGGTGAACCGCACCTTCAAATCACCGAGGTGGAAGCGGTAGCTGCGGCCCGTTAGCTGTCTGGTCATGACGTGCCCTTCATTCGTCGATCACAACCTCGTTGCTGAGTTGAACTCTCAACTCAGCGGAACTCTTCCGGCGCAGAGGGGGATGCGAATCACATCGCACGCGGTGGTCTCTCGCCGAACGTTGCCGCTGAAGGCGCCTTGCTGCGGGATGTCGGTTTGGTGGGCTCGCATGCTCGACGACGCCCGTGGCGTCTCCGGTCCACCACGGCGCGGCCGACGAGCCGGTAGCGTGCCTTCATGGAACATGTCCGGGCCGCGTTGTATCTCGACTTCGACAACGTGTTCAGCGGCCTCTACAAGATCGATCCTGATGTGGCGATCCAGTTCGCGAACCAGCCCAAGATTTGGCTGGACCGCCTGGCAGCGACATTTTCGCCCGAAGCGCCGCGCCGCTGGCTCGTCCTGAGGTGCTACCTCAACCCGGCCGGTTCCGTCGCCCACACCGATCCGGCCAGCGACCAGACGCGTCTGTACTTCTCCAAGTTTCGGCCGGGGTTCGTCCGCGCCGGCTTCGAGGTGATCGACTGCCCTCGCTACAGCGGAACCAAGAACGCCGCTGACATTCGGATCGTCGTCGACGCCGTCGACGCGCTGTCCGCCGATACCCGTTATGACGAATTCGTGATCGCTTCCGGCGACTCCGACATGACGCCACTCCTGCAACGACTACGACGGTCCGACCGCCGGACGATGATCGTTTCACCGGCCGACGCCGCCGAGGCGTTCACCACGATCGCCGATCAGGTTCTGGACAGCCAGCGCGTGCTCGCGCTGGTCCAGGGTGAGTCTGTCGATATCGACGATGAGCCCGATGACGTGAGCGCCGCCGAGCTCGAAGGAGACTTCGGTGTCGCGCTCGACCGTGATCTGGACGCTCGGCAGGATGCTGATTCCCGTCGTAGCGCGGCCTACGAGGCCTTCCAATCGATGGTTACGGACGAGTATCAACAGGCAGCAGAACCGGTCAACATGGCCTCGCTGGCTCATCGGATACGGGCCCAGCTCGGCTCAGTGGTGAGCGAAAGCAACTGGTTCGGCTTCGGCAGCTTCGCACGCGCGGTGGCGAGCCTGCACCTGGCGAACCTGAACATCTCGCAGCACTTGCTGTGGGACGCCGACCGGCATTCGCAGCCGGAGTCGGAGGGAGGCATGCCTCGGCGTACGGGGCTTCCCCCCGCCGTCGAGCGGGTCACCGACCAGCTCAACCTGCCGACATTGCCGCAACCATCGTGGCCGGCCGTCTATCGGGTGCTGTCCGACTACGCTCACACTCACGCCTTCAACCTGACGCACTGCACCAGTTGGGCCCGCGACCAGCTGCGCGAGCAAGGCTTCGGGGTCAGTCGGAGCGCTGTTGCCTTCGTCGTTCGCGGCTGTTCGTACGGCGGCGCTCCGCTGCATCGCAAGCCGGCGCCGACCGCAATCGAGATCGGCGAGGCATTCATCGACAACGTCATCAGCCGGGCCGAGGCCGAGTTCGTTCTCTCCGACGACGAGAAGACAACCATCCGAGGGTGGCTGGACGTCGAACGTGAGGACTGGCCGAGCGCAGACAGCACAACCCTCGGTAGTTCGATGACATAGGCCGGCCGAAACTGCCGGGAACCGGTCAGAACGCGGCCAGACGCGCGTCCGCATCGGGATCGGCGCGGTGTGCGGCCAGCAACGCCGCCGGCCAGGTCGCCGCGGGAGCACGCCGTTCGTCGCGCAGGGCCTGCTGGACGACCACACCGCTGAGCACACGTTCGATGTCGGCCCTCGGCAGCGCCGCTTCGGTGGAACTCCGCAACTGCGGCTCGACCAGCGGAGCACCGAAGTCGGTCAGCACGCCCAGCCGCACCAGGCGGGCCAGCGGGCTGATCCGCTCCGCGATGTGTGGTGTGGTGTGCAGGGCGATGGCTGCCCAGATCGGCGCGCAGGCTTCCGGCGCCCAGCCGTGGCGGGTGAGCAACTCCACGGCCAGATCGGCGCCCTGCACCTCGAAGCGCTCCCAGCCCCGGACCAGCCCGGACGCGCCGAGGTCGTGCATGAGACAGCTGTGCAGCAGCGGCGCGTCATCGACGTCGATCCCCTCGGCATCACGCAGGACGGTCGCATAACGCAGCACCCGGATGCTGTGGTTGACCACGGCCGGCGCGCAAGCCCCGCGGACCAGCGCCAGCGCCGGCGTACCCGCGTCGACAACCGCGGTCATAGCGGTCAGCCACCGCGGTTCGCCGCTCGCCGCCGTACCACCGTCGTCAGTCATATCCTCACTCCTTGTCCCCGGCCGGTGCGTCAAGGCGCGATCTGCAGACTGCTGATGAGCTGGTCCCGCACAGTGAAGCGGAACATGAGGCCGACGGGTTCGCCCGACACCGTGCTGGCGACGTTGGTGGCCACGACATACGAGCCGTCCTCGGCCTGCTGCCAATCGAGAACCTCGACGATGAACTCGTACGCCTTCCCCGCCTTTCGCCGCCAGGCGACGATCTGTTCGCGGCCGTGGTACGTTCGGCCGTCGTCGGTGAGGGTTGCGTCGTCGCCGAAGCACGTGGCCAGGTCGTCGAGGTCGCATCGTTCGACCGAACTGAAATAACGGCTGAGGATCTCGGGATATGCGCCTGTCATTGCCTGCCTCCTCATCGGCGGTACGACTTGCGACTCCCCGGTGCCCGAAGAGTCACGGTGCTTCCCGATGATTGTCGATCGTGCGATCTACCGGAACGGGCTGCGTACGGCCGAGGAACTCGGGCCGGCGGGCCTGGGTGAAGCACGCGAGACCGGCGCCGCTTGGGCCTGGGTCGCGCTCGACCGGCCGACCGAGCAGGAGTTCGCCACCGTGGCCGACCAGTTCGGCCTGTACCGGGCCGCGGTGGAGCACACTCTTCAATTGCACCAGCGGCCCCGGCTGGAACGTTATGGCACCACCCTGTTCTGCGTCCTGCGCACGGCCCACTACGTCGACGAGTCCGAAACGGTGGAGTTCGGCGAGGTGCACGTGTTCATGAGCTCCGGCTTCGTCGTGACCGTCCGCCACGGCGTGACGCCCGACATGGCTGCGGTGCGCCAGGCCCTCGAATCCAGGCCGGAAAGGTTGCGGCGTGGGCCAGTGGCGGTCCTGCGCGCCGTCCTGGATCAGGTCATGGACGACTACGCGCCGGTCGTCGCCGGGGTGGAGGCCGACATCGACGAGATCGAGGACGAGGTCTTCAACGGCAGCGCCGGTGCGCCCCGGCGGGTGTACCGGCTCTCCCGGGCCGTGATCGCATTCCACCGCGCGACCAAACCGCTGCCACTGATGATCGCCCGCCTGATCGACGAGTCCTGGTTCGATGAGGACGAACGGCAATATCTGAGGGACGTGCAAGACCAGTCTTCCCACCTGGTCGAACAGGCGGACGCTTTCCGGCAGCTCCTGCAGAACATCCTCAGTGTCAATCTCACGCTGGAGACGAAAAGTCTGGCCGAGATGTCCAACGCTCTTACCGAGATGTCGAACGATCAGAACGAGGTCGTGAAGAAGATCTCTGCGTGGGCGGCCATCCTGTTCGCTCCGACTTTCATCGGCACGATCTACGGCATGAACTTCCGTACCATGCCGGAACTGACGTGGGAACTGGGTTATCCGTTCGCCCTCGCTCTGATGGCGCTGGTCGGGATCTGCCTGTACGTCGTGTTCAGAAAGCAGAACTGGATCTGAGGCCGAGACCGGCGTGCCCAGAGCCGTCCTGACGAGACGCGGTCGCACACCGAGGCTTTCGGCGCCGCGGGCGGGCCTCGGCGGCACAGGTCTCATCAGGTGTCTCCTCGAGCAGTAGTGGATCACAGTTATCTGGGGACATTTCCGATCTGGTGGTCGCAGTCCTTTCTTGCTTCCGTTGAAACCCGGCATTCACACCAGGGATTTGCCCGGGTGCGAACCCGCGCGGGTCACGTGAGCCTGGGGCGAAGACGCCTTCGCTACGCAGAGAGGAAGTCATGACATCCGTCGACAGCGGCACCAAGACCCTTCTCCGGCCCTTCACCGTCGAGGTTCCCGATTCCAAGCTGGCCGATCTTCGCCGACGGGTCAAGAGCACCCAGTGGCCCGAGAGGGAAACGGTCACAGATCACTCGCAAGGCGTGCCGCTCGCTTTGATGCGGGAACTGGCGCGCTACTGGGCCGACGAGTACGACTGGCGCCGATGTGAGGCGGCCTTGAACGCCTTACCGCAATTCCTCACCGAGATCGACGGCCTGGACATCCACTTCATCCATGCGCGGTCGAGTCATGAGGGCGCACTGCCGCTCCTGGTCAACCACGGCTGGCCGGGCTCGATCGTCGAACAATTGAAGCTCATCGACCGGCTGACCGATCCGACTGCCTACGGTGGGGACGCCGCCGACGCGTTCCACGTGGTGGTTCCGTCGATGCCGGGATACGGATTCTCCGGCAAGCCGACTGCCACGGGCTGGGGCCCGGAGCGGATGGCGAGCGCTTGGGCCGAGCTGATGAGCCGGCTGGGCTACAACCGCTACGTCGCCCAGGGCGGCGACTGGGGTGCGTTCGTCGTCGATCAGATGGGCTTGCAGGCGCCGAAGGGACTGCTCGCCATCCACACGAACATGCCGGCCGTCGTTCCGGCCGACGTCAACGACGCGGCCCAGGCCGGTCAAACGCCGCCACCCGATCTCACCGCGGACGAACGTCGCGCTTACGATCAGCTCATCCGGACGTTCGGGCAGGTCGAATATGCGCGTTACATGGCTGCTCGTCCGCAGACGTTGTACGGAATCGCGGACTCACCGGTCGGCCTGGCCGCGTGGCTTCTCGACCACAACGACGCCGACGACCAGCCCGCAGCCGCGGTCGTCGCCGCCCTGAACCGCGCCACCAGCGCCGACGGTGAACTGACGCGCGACGAGATTCTCGACAACATCACCCTCTACTGGCTGACGAACACCGGGGTTTCCGCGTCCCGGCTCTACTGGGAGTACCGGGGCGGTTTCTTCAACGCCAAGGGCGTCACCATCCCGGTCGCCGTGACCGTTTTCCCCGGTGAGCAGTACGAGGCGCCGCGCAGCTGGACCGAGCGCGCCTATCCGAACCTCCTCCACTACAACCGCGTCGCCAAGGGTGGCCACTTCGCCGCGTGGGAGCAGCCACAGCTGCTGGCCGAGGAACTCCGGGCCGCGTTCCGGCCACTGCGTGAGCCGTCCGGTATTGACGTGTCGTCCCATTGACCGATGACGGACGGCCAGGCACCTGAACAAGCCGGATAAGCGTCCGGTTCCCGTAACTGGGTCCCCTACGATGCGCGGGTGACTGATGATCCAGCCCGGACGCTGTCCGGCGATGAGAGGCGGGCCGCCGCTGAGGCAGGTGTGGCGGTCTTCGCGGGCCGGCTCATCCTGGACGCGCAACCGCCCGTCACCGACGCGGTTCTGGCTGCGGTTGCCGAACACTGCGCCGGACCGCTGCCCCCGCCGCTGATCGACCTGTGGCGTACGTCCTTCGGGGGCAGTCTCCACTACGACTTGCGGGCTGGCATCGGCGGCAACGAGGTCGCGGTGTCGTTGCGAGAGTTGTTCCACCCTGACAGCGATGGCTACCAGGACCTGTGGGGCTGGATCGAGCACGAGCGTGAGCTGATCGACGGTGCTCGGCTGTCCCATCTTCCGATCGGCGGCTTCGAGTATCTTGACCGCGTCTACGTGGGCACCGCTGACGGGCCCGGCTACGGATTGGTGGCGTGCTGGCAGCAGGGGCTGCCGACCGGGTGGGAACTGAGCGAGGGCGACCGGGCCGCGCCGATCGCCGCCGACCTGTACGCGCTGTTCGCCCAGCTGGTCCTGGAAGATGACCCGTGGGAGACCGACAAGGCCGGTACGGAACTGCGCGAGGCAGTCGAGGGGCTGAGCCGGATCAGTGACCCGCGGGCGCGGACGGCCGCGGACAAGCTCCGCAGGCTCGTGCGAGAGGCGGTGCTCGATTGGCGGGGTGCGTTGCGGGCCGGCACCATCGCCGGGCAGCGCCGGCTGCGACGCCTCGCCTTGGAGCGGGCTGCCGCCGGCGACGACCTCGCCCTGGTGCAGGAGCTTGTGGCCCACGGATGCGATCCGGCGGAGTCCGTTCGCGGCGGTCTGACACCGATCGACATCGCTCTGGGCAGGCGGGGATTCACCGTGGCGGCGTGGCTGCTGGAGCGGCAGGTGCCCGTCGGCAACACCTTGCGGGTCGGGGCGCATGCCGTCGACCTCGGGTTGGCCGAGGAGCTGCTCCGCCGCGGCGCGTCGGTCGACGCGTCGGCGGTGGCGGCAGCCATGAGCAATCAAGACGTGGCGGTGGTGGATCTGCTGGCGCGTGCCCTGCCTCCGGGGAGCGACCGGCCGCAATGGCTCATCCGCAGGCTGCGCCAGAGAGCGGCTCAGGCGGCGCCGGCGGGCGAACGACCGGGGGACGACGCCGAGCCGGAGCGGCACCGGTCAGCGGTGCTCAACCGGCTCGCCGAGGCGCTGACGAGCCGGCTCGAGTAGCCGATCTCGGACAGCGGGGCTCCGGCTAGTTCGGCAGGTCGCCTCGGCCGAACGGGCTCAGCGGTGCGAGCCTTGCGGGAGCGCGGAGTGATCACCGGGTTAACCCGGTGATCAACCTCATGGCGCTCAACCGCTAGGTGCAGGCGACGCTGCAAGTTCAGGTGCGGCCGCTGAGCCGCCGTGGCGCAGCGGCGGACACCCAGGGGGTTTCAGTCGAGTTCGGCGACGGCCTTGCCGTGCAGGGTGCCGTCGCGCAGAGCGGTGATGGCTTCTTCCACGTGTTGCCACGACTTGCGCCAGGCGATGGAGGGCTGGAGCACGCCGCCGGCCAGTTGCTCGCTGAGCCAGGTGAAGTCGGGTGGCAGGGCAGTGCCGTCGAACTGGTGGAAGCTGACGACGGCCCGGTTGTTGCGGTCGGGGGTGGCCATGAGCGCGCCGGGCGGAAAGCTCTCCTCCTCGGTGGCCAGGTGGCCCAGGGCGATCAGGACGCCGCACGTGTTCAACCGGTCGAAGGCGCGGACGAGGAGAGGGCCACCGACGGTGTCGATGACGGTGTGGACGGTGTCCTGGTAGTCGGCCGGGTCGGCGACGACGACCTGGGCCCCTAGATCGCGCAGCTCCGCGCCGAATCGTTCCGGGGAGCGGGTCACGGCGATCGGCCGGGCGCCGGCCAGGTGCGCGAGCTGGATCGCGTATCGGCCGACGCCACCGGTGGCGCCGGTGATCATGATGCGCCGGCCCAGGGCCGGACCGCTGCGGCGAAGGGCGCGGAGCGCGCTGTTGGCTGAGACGGGAACTGTGCTGATGGCGCCCAGGTCGGCGTCCTTGGGCGCAGCGCCCAGCATGGCGGTGTTGACGGTGCGGTATTCCGCCCATCCTCCGCCGTGTCCGAAGGTGGTGACCGCAGTGCCGACGGCGGGCCCGGAGCCGTCACTCGCCTCCTCGACGACATGACCGGCGGCCTCCCAACCGGCGACGCTGCCGTCCTTCAGCCCGCGGGCCGTGGCCAGGTCGCCGGCGTTCAGCGCGAACGCCGCAACCTTGACCAGCACCTCGTCCGGGCGGGGCGCGGGTTGCGCCGCGGTCCCCAGCCTGAGCCCCGACGGCTGCGCATGGTCGACGATCAAGGCACGCATCAGGTCCTCCGAGCTCGGCGTCGGTGATTCAGCAGCGGCGGGGCGGCCCTGCTGAATCGGTGTCAACTCATGTCACACCGTGTTGCTGCAACAGGGTCAACTTGGTCAGGGCTGTCCGCAGTCGGCGAATCCCGCCGCGTCCGGTGCTTGACCATGTGCCTGGAACAGGGTGTCGCCTGGGAAGAGATCGCTGAAGGCCGAAACTGCGGACACGCGTACAGGAAGGGGATGGACGTGACCCTGCAAGCCGCGATCCGGTCCGGCGACTCGGTGGCGATGAGCGAACTGCTCTCGGCGGGGGCCAGCCCCGATCATCGGGACCGCGACGGTCGTACGCCTCTGATGATTGCGTCGGGCCTCGGTCGGCTGAGACCGGTCGCCCTGTTGCTGGCGGCTGGAGCCGACGTTTTCACGGTCGAGCCGCACATGGGCGCCACCGCCTTGCACAAGGCGGCGCAGTCCGGGGATGCCGGCGTCATCGGTCTGCTGCTCGACCACGGCGCCTTCGTCGATCAGCAGTCGCCCCGGCTCGGGCACACGCCCTTGATGGACGCGGTCCAGCACAAGCATGAGGCTGCGGTCGAACTGCTGCTGGCGCGCGGCGCTCGGACGACGATCCGGAACCACTGGCAGGAGACGGCACTCGACCTGGCACTTCAGGACGGGGCACACAGCATCGCCGGCCTTCTCCGAGCCAGAGACGTTGCGGACGCGGGCCGGCTCCGTGCGCTGCCGCTGCCGGCGGCGGTCAAGGCCGGCGACCTTGCCGAGGTGGAACGGCTCATCGCCGCGGGGGCGCTGCTCGACGAGCGAACGCCGGCGGTGGGCGGGCACGACGACGACTACACCGCGCTCGGATTGGCTGCTCGCGACGGCCGTACCGAAATCGTCCGCGTGCTGCGCGGCGCGGGTGCGGACCCGCGACAGCTCAACGGATTGATGGGAGCAACGCCGGGCCACGAAGCCGCATTCGCCGGGCATGCCGAAGTCCTGCGGGTGCTGACGGCATCCGGTGGGACCGGTGCGCCGGCGCTCGACCTCGACGCGCAGGGCGCTTACAACGGCTTCACAGCCCTGCACGATGCGGTCTGGCACGGGCACGGGGAAGCGGCTCGTGTCCTGGTCGACGCCGGCGCACGGCTGGATCTGCGGTCGCACACCGGTCACACACCCCGGCAACTGGCGCTTCGCTACAGCTACGACGACATTGCCGCGTTCCTCGCCGACGCGGAACGACACGACTCCGGAACGGATTTCCCTCATGAGTAACGTGGTCCGGCCACGGCCCTTCGCTGTCTCCGAGGCCGCGCTCGACGATCTGCGCGAGCGGCTCGGGCGTACGCGCTGGCCTGAACTCGAGCCGGTGCAGGACTGGAGTCAGGGCGTACCGTCGCGGAAGTTGCGGGCGCTGTGCGACTACTGGCGCGATTCCTACGACTGGCGGCTGTGCGAGGCGCGGCTGAACGCGCTGGACCCGTCGACCACCCACATCGACGGCCTCGACATCCACTTCCTGCACCTGCGCTCGCCCGAACCGGACGCCACCCCGCTCGTGATGACTCACGGCTGGCCCGGATCGGTCATCGAGTTCCTGAAGGTGGCGCCCCTGCTGGCCGATCCGCGAGCACACGGTGGCGCCGCCGAGGACGCCTTCCACGTCGTCCTGCCCTCGCTGCCCGGCTTCGGGCTGTCCGGCAAGCCGGCGGAGACCGGTTGGGGGCCCGAACGGATCGCGCGGGCCTGGGTCGAGCTGATGCGACGGCTGGGTTACGACCGCTTCGTCGCGCAGGGCGGCGATTGGGGGCATGCCGTCGCCACTGCGCTGGGCGGCATCGGTGAGCCCGCGGTCCGGGCAATCCACTCCAACATGTTCCCCACGTACGGCACCGAGGAAGCCACGAACCTGCAGGAGCAGCGTGCGCTGCAACGTCAGCGTGACTTCGAGAACAACGAGTCGGGTTACAAGCACGAGCAGATGCAGAGCCCACAGACCATCGGGTACGCGCTCACCGACTCACCGGTGGGGCAGGCGGCGTGGATCTACGAAAAATACCAGCAGTGGACCGACCACGGTGGCGACCCGGAAACCCTGTTGAGCCGCGACGAGATGCTGGACAACATCACGCTGTACTGGCTGACCGGAAGCGCCGCCTCGTCCGCGCGCATCTATTGGGAGAGCTTCCGCAGCTATCGGGATCCGAGAGTCGACGTACCGGTCGGTGTCAGCATCTTCCCCCGCGACATCTATCTCGGCAGCCGGCGCTGGGCGGAGGCGAAATACCCCAGGCTGGTGCACTACAACGAACTGGCCCGAGGCGGGCACTTCGCCGCGTGGGAACAGCCGGAGCTGCTCGCCGAAGAGATCCGCCTGACGTTCCGCCACCTGCGCTGACGGGCCGACGGAAGTACTGGCAGCTCGTCCCCGAAGGGGACCCGCGCGCGGGACGGTGGTGTCCCGTGCCGGCACGACAGATGTGCCGTGCCGGGCAAAGATCGCGGACAGCGGGGCACTCCGGTGCGGGGAATATCTGTCGGAATCCACCTGACTGGTGGACTCAACGGATGGAAGGCGAATCCCTCTCGACTCCCTTCGCGGGTTCGCTGTTCATCACCCTCGCCGCCGAGGGGCGTCTGGTGCTGGACGCGGGACGGGCCGACGAGCTGATCGCCGGGCTGGAGCGCACTCACTCGTCCGTACGGACCAGGCTGACGATCCTCCGGCAACGTCAGGCGGGTCCGGCCGGGCGGGTTGTCGAGCCGCCCGACGACGCCTCGCGCGACATCGTCGACGCCGTCTTCGCGGACCAGATCGCGCCCGGCCTGCTGGAGCGGGCGAACGAGGAGATCCCCAAGTACATCGAGGCGCTGCGGGTCGCCCGCCGTCCGCCGCTGCCCGGCTGCCGGTCGGGTTCGAAGATTTCCTGAAATCGCGCACGGACACTTGCTGCCGTCCCGACGACAAGTGGAGGCGGCAGCGGAAGGGTCAAGGTGGTGCTGCGTCGGTCGCCGGTCATGCCTTCTGGGTAGGCGTCCACCCCGGATCCCGGCCCGAGAAGGCGATGACGCGGTCGATCGTGGGTGCGTCGTCCGCGATCGGGACCTCGTGGCCGAACGCCATGCCCGGACCGCGCCACTCCGGCTTGATGGTCGCCTGGTAGAAGGCGAGTGCCTGGGCGGCGGTCGCTTCGTCCGGCTGCCAGGGACGGCCGACAGCGCGGGCCAGCTCCCACCCGTGGGTCATCACTTCGATCAGAAGCATGTTGATGACGATGCTGCCGGGAAAGGAACCGCCCAGGTGGGGCACGTTCACGACCGTCGTCTCGACTCCGGAGTCCAGGGCGATCCGCAGGGTGGCGGAGAGCCGCGCGAGGACGGCGTCGAGGTCGTCGGGCCCCGAATAGGCGTGCGGGTCGGCTCCGTTGTTCTCGGCGCCGGGGTTGCGGAAGGCGTCCTCGAAATAGATCAGTCCGCCGGTGAGGTGCCGCCGCAAGGCCAGCACGTCGAGCCCCGCCGAGGGGGTGGGGAGCTCGTACTGGTCGGGGGTGGTGGCGTCGGCCACCCGCGCGAGGTCGTCAAGGACGTTCAGGATCATCAGGAGTCGCCCAATCGCGAAACTGTTGAAGGGCCGGCGGAAGGCCGACGGACATCCAACAGTGTGTTGTCGGAACACAGTCAAGCCCCTCTCTGCGTACCGGCGGGTGCGGGTGCCAGCGGGCCGGATGCTCGCCGTGAGTTGCCCCCGCTTTGATGGAGCGGTGGTTACCTGCCGCCGGTCGGGGCAGGGGTGAGGCTATCTGGCTCGCTCTGGGCGTGCCAGGCGATCTCGTATTCGTCCGGGCTGAGGTAGCCGAGCTCGCGTTGGATACGT